>CAJPOT010000006.1 GCA_905372355.1 uncultured Selenomonas sp.
GTTACCCAATCAGTCTGCGCCCTTCGGGCTTGACTTCTTGGACTTTCATAGTAAAGCCTCACTTCTTGGTACAATAGAAATACAATCTTTCTTTAGCAGAACGATGCGACAATTAAACTTGCAATCTTTCCATCCCCTTCTGTACAATCGAATGCCCAAAAGGCAACGAAGATGCTATAATATGAACAAGAAGAGAAGATATAGCACGCGCAGGGTCGCCCGCCATAGGAAAGGAGCGTTGTCATGAAATACATATCGGGGCTTCATGCGCTCAACATTCCGTGCCGTTTGGAAACGAGCGGCGATTGGCATACGCTGTCTTTGTCATGGGAAACCATTCCCTTATGGAATACGGAGAAATCGCCGTTTGGCACAGAAGGGATCGAACGGCATCAAAGTCTTATGGGCAAAAAAGGGACTTTCTACATTGCCAACCACATCCGAGCCTGCCTTGATCTGCTCTTGGCAGGAGACTTCTCCAATTTGCAAGGTATGCGCCGCGATTATATCTGCACGGATATTTATGACGCAGATATTTTTGCCGCTGTTTGGAAACTGCACAAGACAGCGCACTGGGCAGACATCGACCGATTCATGGAAAAAGAGTATCGAATGAAGTGGATTCTTTTCAGAAAGGAGCAAGAGGCGAATGAATACCGCACGAATGCGTCATATAGAAATCATGCGTAATTTCTTGACAGAACTCAACAAGGAAACCGATACGTTCATCTTGAAAGGCGGGACGAGCCTTCTTCTTGCTTATGGACTGGATCGTTTTTCCGAGGATATTGACTTGGATGGAGAGAAACGGCGTCTCAAGGGATTCATCGAGAGTTATTCCCAAAAGCATGGATTTTCTTTCCGTATCGCCAAGAATACGCCGACCGTCGAGCGATTCATGCTGGCATATGATCCATCCATACAGAAACCATTAAAAATCGAAATCTCCTATCGCAGCCGCAGCATTCCCGCGAATACGCATCATCGCGTGAACGGAATAGAAGTCTACACAATCGACCGAATTTGCCAGTTGAAAACAGGCGCGTACCAGGGACGGGATAAGATCCGCGATCTCTACGACATCTGCTTCATTTGCGATCGATACTTTGAGGACTTGTCGGAGTCTGCAAAGGAGCAGCTGAAGGACGCTTTGACCTATAAAGGCTTTGATTATTTTGATTATGTCACTTCCACGCAGGACGATGCACTGATCGATAAGGACACATTGGCAGGACTTTATTTGAAGATGTTTGAAAAGCTGGATCTTCTCTATTCGGAGGAAGAGGCGAAAACTCTTTCTGCAAAGGAAACAGATGCAGAAAAAGAGGACGATGAACAAGAGGAATGGAGTCGCTGATACCGACGGACAGAGGATCTCATGCCGCAGTTCTTTTCAGAAAGCGCTCCGATGCCGCAAAACCGCTTTATCTCGTGGGATAAGGCGGTTTTTCTGCTGTCGGGCGAGAAACCGCCTTATTTCAAGGGATGCAGCGGCTTCTTTCGCCTTTTCCGTGCCCTACACGTCAAGCCGATGCGTGATGTGGCTCTTTGTCAAACAAAAACGGCGTCCCATTTCAAGCGAAACGGGACGCCGCTGAATATATGTCCTGAAAGCTCAGATATAGACGCGCGGCACGCGCGATGCGATGAGACATGGGATCTCGTAGTTGATCGTGCCGATCCAATCGGCAACATCGTCGGCACTCAGCGTCGCCGAGCCGAAGAGCGTGACTTCCGTTCCTTCGGCGACTCCTTCGACGTCCGTGACGTCGATCATGCACTGATCCATGCAGATGCGCCCGACGACGGGAGCGGTCTTGCCGAGGATTTCGACGTGCGCCTTGTCCGAGAGAGCGCGGATGTAGCCGTCAGCATAGCCGAGGGGGAGCGTCGCGATGCGGCTCTTTCGCTTGGCGCACCAGGTGCAGCCGTAACCGATGGCAAAGCCTTCGGGCACGTTCTTGCGAAACAGCACGCGCGCCTTGAGCGCCATCGCGGGGCGAAGCGGCGACTTCTCGCGTACGTCGCGAGCGACTTCTTCGCTCGGGTACATGCCGTACTGGATGATGCCCGCACGCACCATGTCGAGATGCGCTTCGGGCATTTGGAGGATCGCCGCGCTCTCGGCGATATGGCGCAGCTTCAGATGAACGCCCGCCTCTTCTATGGCTTCTGCGGCACGTAGGAAGAGCGCAAGCTGTCCTCTTGCGTGCGCCTTGTCTCGAACGTCTGCCATGGCGAAGTGGGAGAACGCGCCTTCCAGCTCGATATTCGGCAGGGCAGCGATGTCACGCGCGAGTGCAGGAGCTTCTTCGCTCGTACAGCCGATGCGCCCCATGCCCGTGTCGATGGCGAGGTGCAGCTTCGCCGTCTTTTCCTGACGCATGGCTTCGGTGGAAATGGCTTTGGCGAGCGCGAGATTCGCGACGGTCTGCGTCACATCGAGGGCGACAGCTTCGGCGGCTTCAAGAGGGTCGATGAGTCCGAGGACGAGAAGCGGCGTCCCAATCCCCGCGCGGCGAAGCTCGGCAGCTTCCGAGAGCGTGGCAACGGCGAGGTACGCCGCGCCCGCCGCGATCGCCTCCTTCGCGACGGTGAGAGCGCCATGCCCGTAAGCGTTCGCCTTGACGACGGCGCAGAGTTTTGCGCCGCCACAGAGCGCCTCGCCGATCACGCGGTAATTGTGCCGGATCGCTTCGAGACTGATTTCAGTCCAGACGGCACGCTTGCTCATGGGAAAGCCCCCTTCGCTTTGATGGGCGTGATTTTCGCATACGTTTACTTTCACGGCTTTTCGATGACTTCCACGCCGCCCATGTAGGGGACGAGCGCCTTGGGCACGCGCACGGAGCCGTCTTCCTGCTGATAGTTTTCGAGGATCGCCGCGACCGTGCGCCCGACGGCAAGCCCCGAGCCGTTGAGCGTGTGGCAGAACTCGGGCTTCGCCTTCGGCTCGCGGCGGAACTTGATGTTCGCGCGGCGCGCCTGATAGTCGAGGCAATTCGAGCACGAGGAGATCTCGCGGTAGGTGTTCTGTGCGGGCATCCAGACTTCGATGTCGTATGTCTTTGCCGACGTGAAGCTCATGTCGCCCGTGCAAAGGAGCACGACGTGATAGGGAATCTCCAAAATACGCAGCACGTCTTCCGCCGCATCGACCATGCTTTCGAGCTCGTCCCACGATTCTTCGGGCTTCGTGAACTTGATCAGCTCGACCTTGTTGAACTGGTGCTGGCGGATGAGGCCGCGCGTGTCGCGCCCCGCGCTGCCGGCTTCTGCGCGGAAGCATGCCGTGTAGCTCGTGTAGCGCTCGGGCAGTTTCCTGCCGTCGAGGATTTCGTCGCGGTGATAGTTCGTCGTCGGCACTTCCGCCGTCGGCACGAGGTAGTAGTCGAGGCCTTCGAGCTTGAACATGTCCTCGGCGAATTTCGGCAGCTGTCCCGTGCCGATCATGCTCGCCTCGTTCGCGATGTAGGGCGCGAGCATTTCCGTGTAGCCGTGCTTCGTCGCGTGCAGATCCATCATGAAATTGATGCAGGCGCGTTCGAGCCGCGCACCGAGTCCCTTGTAGAAGGTGAAGCGTGCGCCCGTGACCTTCGCCGCACGCTCGGCGTCGAGGATGTCGAGATCGGCGCCGAGATCCCAGTGCGCCTTCGGCTCGAAGGTGAACTTTCGCGGCTCGCCCCAGCGGCGCACTTCGGGGTTCTCCGTGTCGTCCTTGCCGACGGGCACGTCGTCCTTCGGCATGTTCGGGATATTCAGGAGGATGGTGTGCAGCTCGTCTTCCACCTCGCGCGTCCGAGCGTCGAGATCGGCAATCTTTTTGCCGACCTCGCGCATTTCGGCAGAGATCGCCGTGACGTCCTCGCCCTGCTTCTTCTTCGCGCCGATCTCCTTCGACACGCTGTTGCGCCGCGCTTTGAGTTCTTCCGCCTCCTGCAGGAGCGTGCGGCGCTTCTCCTCAAGCTCCTTGAAGCCGCTCAGTTTCAGCGGGTTACAGCGCTTTTCGAGCATCGCCTGCACCTCGTCGATATGATCCCTGACAAATTTGATGTCCAGCATGTCGAATCCTCCCATTGGCAGAAAATATCTGCCACAAATCGTTTTATCTTCGTATTATAGCACAGGCGGGGCGCTTACGGCAAAGTTCCTATGACGACAAAAGGAGCTATGGGGAAAATACTTTCGCATTTCCCCACAGCCCCTTGGAAAATCAGCCGCTATTTGACGACGAGCACAGGGCACTTCGCCTGCTCGACGATGTACTGGCTCACGCTGCCGAGAAGCACGCCCTTGACAACACCGAGGCCGCGGCTTCCCATGACGATGAGATCCGTGCCGCTGTGCTCCGCGAAATCGAGGATGGCGACGGCGGGCGAACCCGTCTCCGAGAACGCTTCCTTCTTGATGCCCGACGGCACCATCTGCATGGCGCGATCGAGAATCACGTTGCCCGCCTTCGTGACCGCTTCAAGCACCACGTCGGACAAGCAGGCATTGATCGCGAGCTGGTTGATATTCGCGATGTAGAGGAAGTTCAGCTTCGCCTCGCAAACCTCCGCGAGCTTGATCGCCTCCGCTACGGCGCGATCCGAGCCTTCCGAACCGTCAATGGGGACGAGAATGTTCTTCAACATGGTATAAACCCTCCTTCTACCAATAGCCTTTGTCAAAGCTGCGCCATGCGCCGCCCTTGACTCATTTGGCAATGAGGACGGCGCATTTCGCCTCCTCCATGACCTCCTGGCTCACGCTGCCCAGCAGGAAACCTGTGACAGGAGAAAGCCCCCGGCCACCCATGATGATGAGATCGTGCCCGTTTGCCGCCGCGAATTCCACAATCTTGCGGGACGGCATGCCGACCACCACATGACTCTCGGCATCCAAGCCCGCGGGCAATTCCTTCCGCGCTTCTTCCAAGACCTCCTCGGCGGAAGATACGCCTTTCGCCATCACGCTCAAAGGAAGCCACGACGGATGATCGGGGTCGCCGTCGGTCTCCCTCTCGAAATAGGACACGAAGAGGATGTCGATATGCGCTCCGACCGGCTCTGCGAGCTTCACCGCCATCTCCAACGCCTTCTTGGAATGCAGCGAGCCGTCCACCGGCACGAGGAACTTCATCTTATCCTTCACCTTGGCACCTCCTTCCACCATGGTCTGTCTTTCTACCTGTATAGTTCGTGAAAGAGAAGGAAAATCCTCTCCCTTTTTAGAAATTTTTTGGAAATTTTTCGTTGATTTTCGCTGATTTTCCTCTACACTCCAAAGCAAAAACCTGCCAATCGCACCCTTCGCGTGATATAATAGAAACGCAGACAAACGCGCTGATCCGGGGGAATGCGTTGCATGAAACGCCCTTGCCCTTGACCATGCGCAGAACATGCGATTGAGCATGAATCTAGGAGGAATTCCATGAAGAAGAACTCACCGGCGAACGATATTTCCGCCATCCTGCAGGAAACGACCATTGCCGGCGTATATGAGGCGGCACGCACCCTGGACGGCGTGACGAAGAAAACGCAGCTCCTCGACAGCCCCTTTTTTTCCGCATTGAGCCAAAACGACGTCTATCTGAAGCCCGAGAATCTTCAGAACACCGGCTCGTTCAAGGTGCGCGGCGCCTACAACAAGATCGCTCATCTGACGGATGAGGAACGCTCCAAGGGCGTCATCACCTCGTCCGCCGGCAATCACGCGCAGGGCGTCGCGCTCGCTGCCCAGCGACTCGGCGTCAAAGCCGTCATCTGTATGCCCGCTACGACGCCTCTCCTCAAGGTCGAGGCGACGCGCTCCTACGGCGCTGAAGTCGTGCTTGCAGGCGACACCTTCGATGACGCCTACAAGCGCTCGCTCGAACTGCAGGCGGAGAAGGGCTATGTTTACGTCCATCCATTCAACGACCGCGACGTGCTCTTGGGGCAGGGAACGACGGCGCTCGAAATCATCGACGAACTCAAGGACGTAGACGCCATCCTCGTGCCCATCGGCGGCGGCGGCTTCGCCTCGGGCGTGGCTTTCGCGACGAAGTCCGTGCGCCCCGAGGTCAAAGTCATCGGCGTCGAGCCTATGGGCGCCGCCTGCATGGCCGCCTCCTTCAGCCGAGGGCACGTCTCGACGCTGCCCTCTGTCGAGACGGTCGCCGACGGATGCGCCGTGAAGACGCCGGGCGACCTGACCTTTGCCTTCTGCCGCAAGTATCTCGACGACATCATCACCGTCTCCGAGATGGAGATCATGAGCGCCCTGCTCTTCCTCATCGAAAAGCACAAGCTCATCGCCGAAGGCGCGGGCGTCCTCTCGCTCGCGGCGCTCACACGGCTGCCCTTCCAAGGCAAGAAGGTCGTGTCCATCCTCTCGGGCGGCAACATCGACATCTCGACCATATCGGCGCTCATCAGCAAGTCCCTCATCGCGCGCGGCCGCATCTTCTGCTTCGCCGTGCAGCTGCCCGACAAGCCCGGCCAGCTCCTCAAAGTGGCAGAAATCGTCGCGCGTGAGCACGCCAACGTCATCAAACTCGTCCACAACCAGGCGAGCGTCACCGACAGCTTCCAGCAGGTGCAGCTCGAAGTCACCGTGGAGACGCACAACCGCGAGCATATCGAAAGACTGACCGCCGCCTTGGAAAAAGAGGGGCTGCCCGTCACAAAGATCTATTGACGCAGCTCCTGTGCGTGTAGCTTATAAAGGAGACTTTGCCTTATGGAAAATTACCTTGCGGCGCTCGCGACCCATACAGGCCCCCTGCTCGCCATCTTTTTCGCCGCCTTCCTGCAGGCGATCACGGGTTTCGGACTCGTCATCGTGGCGGCGCCCCTCTTGATGTTCTTCTACGATCCGAAGATCGTCGTGCCCGTCATGCTGCTTCTCGCATGTTCAGGCAATACCGTGCAGGCCTATTTGATGCGCAAGAAGGCGAACCTTCCTCTGATCGGTCACCTCGTGATCGGCGTCGTGCTCGGCATCCCCATCGGTTTTTTCGTCTTCGACTATGTGTCGAGCGACACCTTGAAGGTCTGGATCAGCACCGTCGTCTTCCTCTCGCTCCTCATCATGCAGATCTCCCATCGTCACATCCCGGAATCAAGGCGCAACACGATCATCACGGGCATGTGCTCGGGCTTCTCCTCCATGACGACGGGCATGGCGGGACCGCCGTTCCTCATCTACCTCGCCTACACGAAAATGAGCGCCGAAACCTTCCGCGCCACATGCTTCGTCTTCTTCCTTTGCTGCAACTCAACGTCGCTCATCGGCTACCTGATCGGCGGACACCCGCTGACGTCTGCCGTCCACGAGTTCATCTACCTCCTTCCCGCCCTCGCCGCAGGACTTTCCCTCGGGCACGCGCTCGCGCGCTTCATCCCCACGAGCCTCTTGCGCCGCTTGATCTTCTTCGTCCTCTATGCCACTTGCATTTACACGATCTGGAGCGTCGTATCGAAGGGGTGGTAGTCAAACGAAAAAAGAGCCGAGTTTTGACTCGACTCTTTTTTTGTTTACAGCTCAGAAATCAGAGATCTGCTTTCCAAAGGCCGTGCAAATTGCAGTACTCGTAGACCGCGACCGGCTCATCTCCCTCGGCGAGGAAGAAGACCGCCTCGGGCTTGTCCTCAGGCGTCAGATGACAGATCTGCGCTCCCTTCTTCGTCTCAAGGTGAATCCACGAGATCAGATGCTCAGGCGTCATCGGATGCGCGACCGATCCGACGACGACCGTGACCTTACGCGCCGCCTTGTCATACGTCGCTACGGGCACATGCTTCTCCTGCGCCGCATCCGTCGTATTCGCCTTCAGTTCCTTCAGATCCTCGCCGCAGCAAGACAGCTTGCCGCCGCCGTCATGAATCAGACCGACGATGTCTCCAGACTCCTTGCAAATGAAAAATCTCTTTGCCACAATATCTCCTCCTTCAAGATAAAAAATCCTGTTTATATTGTAGCATATCTCATCTTCTACGGCTATATTTTTCTTGCATTCACAATTCCTTGTATCCAGGCGGTACTGGTGCGACGATGCTCACGAAGATGAAATCTTCCTCGCCCGTATTGCGCAGGCCGTGACACGTTCCCTTCCCCGTGATGATGAGGTCGCCTTTCTCGACGGGAACCTCCTTGCCAAGCTCCGGAAAGAATATACCCTTCCCCTGGATACAGACCCAGAAGTCATCACCAGCCGGATGCTCATGCGCCTTGACCTCCTGTCCAGGCTTCACAAGCCAGACCGAACCGCTCGTCGAATCCGTTGTATAGAAGACCGTCTTTGTCGCCTTGTCGCCTGCCTTCGCCACCTCGTGAATCTTCCAATGGCGCGTAGAAAAATCCTTGGTTACTTCCATCCTTTCCGAACCTCCTCTTTCTGCATAAAAAATCCTGTTTATATTGTAGCATATCTCATCTTCTACGGCTATATTTTTCTTGCATTCACAATTCCTTGTATCCAGGCGGTACTGGTGCGACGATGCTCACGAAGATGAAATCTTCCTCGCCCGTATTGCGCAGGCCGTGACACGTTCCCTTCCCCGTGATGATGAGGTCGCCTTTCTCGACGGGAACCTCCTTGCCAAGCTCCGGAAAGAATATACCCTTCCCCTGGATACAGACCCAGAAGTCATCACCAGCCGGATGCTCATGCGCCTTGACCTCCTGTCCAGGCTTCACAAGCCAGACCGAACCGCTCGTCGAATCCGTTGTATAGAAGACCGTCTTTGTCGCCTTGTCGCCTGCCTTCGCCACCTCGTGAATCTTCCAATGGCGCGTAGAAAAATCCTTGGTTACTTCCATCCTTTCCGAACCTCCTCTTTCTGCTTAAATAATCCTTCTATGTTTGGTATCGCTACAGATATAAACTGTCTTGATACAAAAATGAATACGCTCACTGCAATGCCCTCTATAGATACGGCGCCGGATTCACAGGTTCACCGTGGATGCGGACTTCATAATGCACATGCGGCCCTGTAGAAAATCCCGTGCTGCCCATATAGGCGATGATCTGGCCGCGCCGCACATGCTGACCTGTGCGCACGACGATGGATTGCGCGTGTCCGTAACGCGTCATGATACCATTCCCATGATCGATGTCGACCTTGTTGCCATAGCCGCCAGCATTCCAACCGGCGTCTGTCACCACGCCGTCAGCTGTCGCTACGATCGGCGTGCCGAAGTCGTTGGCAATGTCGATACCCGGATGGAAATCCGAACCATTCCAACGCAGGCCAAAGGGCGAACTAACCTCGCCGCGTGCAGGCCAGATGGAAGGAATCGTAACGGAGACGCCGGTCAAGGCATAGGGTGTATTGCCATAAGGCAGAAGCGCGGCCATCTCCTGCTGCTGCGCCTCCAAAATCTGCTTGAGCTGCTGCAGGCTGGCGCGGCGAACAGCCACGCGCTTTTCGATATTTTCAAGCGCCGCATCGACATTTTCCGCCTGCAGCTTTGTAATTGGTCCGCCCTGCCCGTCCTGTGTCCCTGCTGCAGCATCCGCTCCATCTGCAGGCGCTCCCGCCGTATCGGGCGCGGCAACTGTCCCCGACATGCGCCGCAAGTCGTTCTCCATCTGCGTCAATTCATCCAATTCCTGCTGCAGACCATCCGCTTTCTTGGAAAGCTGCAAAAGCTGCTCCTGCTGCATATTGCTGATCTGACGCATCTTTTCCAATTCGGCGTCATCGCCCTTGACGAAAAATGTCGTATAGAGCGAATAGGAAAGCGTCACACAGGAAATCAGCAAAACGACGACGAAAGAGATGATACCAATCTTCGCCATCTTTGCAGAAAGATGTATCGTATGAATGGTATCAGAAACATCGGGCACAATCTTGATGGTGAACCCATTTTCCTTATGCAAAAGCCCATCTCCAAACTGCACGGAAGAATCTTCTTCCATTGAACAAACTACACGCACAAACGTCCACTTTGTGGACATTGTGCGCCGCCCTTACATGAAAGAACCAATCAGTCTGCGCCCTCTGGGCTTGACTTCTTGGACTTTCATGGTAAACTTTCAGGACACATGTTCAGCCGTGAAGCAAAGCGGCAGGACTTGCTTCCACCGCCGCTTCTGACAACGGTGTCATCAAGGAGTCTCGCTGTACATATGTCCTCACGCCTTACAGAAGCCTAGCCGATCGGTCTGCGCCTTCGGCTTGACCTCTCGGGGCTTCATGGTAAACTTTCAGGACATATGTTCAGCCGTCATGCGAAGCGGCATGCGTTGCTTCACACCCGTTTCCTGCGACAGTTTCATCAAGGCGGCACGCTGTACATATGTCCTCACGCCTTACAGAAGCCTAGCCAATCGGTCTGCGCCTTCAGCTTGACCTCTTGGGGCTTCATGGTAAAACTTCCCTTCTGCGCTATCGCTACTCCGGCCGCACGCTCATCGCCTTTTCGAGCGCTTCCGCCTCCTCGCGCGTGAGTTTGTAGCTGGAGCGTCCCGCCTCGATGGGCTTGACGTAGCTGCGCGAGTCCTCACGAGCGAAAATACTGGAGAAAATCACGCCGTTGTTATGCGAGTCCAACATGGCAACAGCATAGCTGAGATCGCTTCCCATATCCGCAAAAGCGCTGAAGCGCACGATACCAATGCGCGTCGTAGCCGTCTGCAGCAGCGCATCCAAGCGCTTGTTTTCCTCCTTAAGCTTTCGGCTTTGCTCAGCGACACCCTTCATTTCCTTGATATGTGCGAGCAGCATACTTTCAAGGTTCGCACCTTCGACCCCCCGCATCATTTCCTGGTAGCGGCTCTTCATGCGCGATACGCTGTAAATCTGATAAATAACCAAAACCAAAAGTACAATGACCAAAACCAAAAGAAAAATCACCAGGAACGTCTCGTTGTTGCCCAAGAGTTCCGCCAGTTGTTTTGTATTCATCCCAATCATTTCTCCTCTATCCGCACGGGAAGGCTGAACCTCCCATCGTCTCTGCAGCTTTCGCCACGCCAAACAAAAGATGTTTCACGTGAAACATGATGCATCAGACCGTGAATCTTTCTCCTGCAGAAAACTGACGCAAGGCCGCTTTCTTGTCCTCCAGCAGCCGGCTCTTCTTCTCCAACAAGGAATCAAGGATGCGATTCAAGTCTTCTTCCGAGGAAAAATCGATCTCTATGCGATTCTTCTTGCCTTGCGAACGAATGCGCACCTGCGTGCCAAAAAACATCTTGAGCTTGTCTTCCGCTTCCCGCAGGAAGATCTTTTCTGTCTCCCCAGGCGATTCTGCTTCCTTCGCTTCTGCTTTTTCTTCCGCATTTTTCTGCAGACGCTTCACTAGCTCTTCAGCCTGACGCGCCGAACATTCGCGCGCCATGATGATGTCCGCCGCCTCCCGCTGCAATGCAGCATTCGTCAGGACGACGAGCGGCCTTGCCTGCCCCATGCTCAGACTGCCGTTTGCCAAGTATTCCTGCACATGTACGTCGAGCTTCAAGAGCCGCATCATATTCGTAATATGGGAACGGCTTCTTCCCACGCGCTCCGCCAAAGCTTCCTGTGTAAGCCCGAAGTTCTGCAAAAGATTGCGATAGGCATTGGCCTCTTCAATCGCATTGAGATCCTCACGCTGCAAATTTTCAATCAGCGCAATCTCCGTGCTTGCCGCATCGCTCAAAGGACGGACAAGAGCCGGCACCGTTTCAAGACCGGCCAGTCTTGAAGCGCGAAAGCGACGCTCACCCGCAACAAGCTCATATCCCTTTCCTGCTGGAAGCTGTCGCACGAGAATCGGCTGCAGCACGCCATGCTGCACAATGGATTCTTTCAACTCTTCCAAAGCGCTTTCATCAAACTCATGACGGGGTTGATACCGATTGGCTTGTATCTCATGCAAAGGAATTTGCTGCACAGCGATACCATTCATTTCTTTTGGTATCACATCACTTGCTTCATCATCTTCTATGGCAGCTTGCTGTATTCTCCCGCTTCCTTGCGGATTCTCGTTTCCTGCACTTCTTTTTTCCGCTTCCTGTGGAGCTTCCGTACGCTTCTTTTCCTCAGCATCGGTATCAGATACTTGCGGGGGTTCTTGCTGCGATGCTTCGGGGGTTTTCAATTCTGTGGGAAAGAGTGCACCAAGCCCCTTGCCCAATGCCTGATGCTTCCTAGCTGTCACGCTCTATGACCTCCTTTGCCAAATCCATATAGACGATGGCTCCCTTGCAGTTTCTGTCATAGGCAATGATGGGCTGCCCATAGGACGGCGCCTCGCTCAAGCGCACGGTGCGCGGTATGACCGTCCGATACACCTTGCTGCCGAAATGCGTGCGCACCTCTTCAGCGACCTGAACCGAAAGATTGGTTCTTGAATCGAACATTGTCAGAAGAACGCCCTCGACTTCCAATGCAGGATTCAGATTGGTCTGAACCAATGTCATCGTATTCATCAACTGCGCCAAGCCCTCCAGAGCATAAAACTCGCATTGGATCGGCATCAAAACGGTATCTGCTGCTGTCAAAGCATTGAGAGTCAAGAGCCCCAAGGAAGGCGGGCAGTCGATCAAAATAAAGTCATACTGATCGCGCACAGCATCGACCGATCGCTTCAGACGATTCTCGCGTGAGATAGCAGCAACAAGCTCGATCTCCGCCCCTGCCAGTTCGATATTGGCCGGCAGAAGATCGACCTCGTAACCCGTATGAAGAACTGCCTTCTCTATGGCAAGGTTGTCAATCAACACTTGATATATCGTAATCGTTAAATCCGACTTATTGATACCAAATCCGCTCGTCGCATTCCCCTGCGGATCGGAGTCAATGAGCAATACACGTTTGCCGAGTATGGCAAGACCGGCGCTCAAATTTACCGATGTTGTCGTCTTTCCTACGCCGCCCTTTTGATTGGCGACTGCTATGATTTTCGCCACATTCTTTTCCTCCATAAGCTTTTCTTTTCCTATTATAGCATGATATACTGATGGGGGGAAGTTCTGCCCCATGAATAACTTCGATGTTTCACGTGAAACATTGGCTAGGAAGAAGGAATCTTATGCCCGTTTACAATAGCGTTTTGCTTGATATTGATGCAAAGGAAACGCGTCGCTATGCAGGATTGAACAAAGCCAAGGATTTCGATGAAAAACTCATCGAAGAAGCCTGCCTGGAAGCGCGTCTTCTCGCTGAGCCGCGCGGTATATGGCAAATGTACGACTATGATGCAGCCACTCAGACGGTACTCGCCGATCCGCCCTTCACCATGAAGGGGAAACTCATTGGCAAGCATCTCGCCAAAGCACAGAAGGTCATCGTACTGTCGGCGAGCGTCGGCGATGCCATCGAGGAGCATGTGACGAAATACTTCGCCGATGGGCGCTACGCCTACTCCGTCATTCTCGATGCTGCCGCCACGGCGGCTGTCGAACAGGTAGCCGACGCGATGGAAAAAGCCATCGAGCCGAAGGTTGCGAAGGAAGGCTATACGATGCGCTGGCGTTTCAGCCCAGGCTACGGCGATTGGCCACTCGATCAGCAGCCCGAAATGGTACGTCTCGCCGAAAGTGAGAAAATCGGTGTACATCTCAGCGACGCCTCCATGCTCGTACCGCGCAAATCCATCACTGCCATCATCGGCCTCGTACCGCAGCAAAAAGAGAAGGAAGCGCATACACCGAACGGCTGCGCTGCCTGCGATAAGTTCGACTGCCCTTCGAGAAAAGTTCCTGCTGGCGAAAGCAAGAACTGAACCATATACCAGAGACAATATCTTGTTAATACCAAACATCAAATAGGATAAAAATCTATGATACCAAACCAAGGAGGATATTGATGATCCATATTTTTGACGGCGCGATGGGAACGATGCTGCAGGAAGGAGGCTTGAAGCCCGGCGGCTGCCCCGAGCTCATGAATCTCGAACAGCCCGATGTCGTGCAAAAGATCCACGAAGCCTATATCGAAGCTGGCGCCACGATGATCGAGACGAACACCTTCGGTGCTTCCGCTTTGAAGCTCGATCACTACGGTCTGGAAGACCGCGTAAAGGAAATCAATGAAGCGGCCGTAAAGATCGCACACGAAGCTTCCAAAGGGCGTGCCAAGATCGTCGGCTCGTTGGGGCCTACAGGGCGCTTCATCGTCCCTCTCGGCGATCTCGAATTTGAGGAGGCCTACCGAGCCTTCTACGAACAAGCGAAAGCGCTTGCCGATGCGGGCGCCGACTATCTGCTCTTTGAAACGTGCATTGACATACAGGAAATGCGTGCAGGCCTTCTGGCGGCAAAAGATGCGACAAGCCTTCCCATCATCTGCCAGCTCTCTTACAGCGAGGACGGGCGCACCGTCACGGGCACTGACCCGCAAACGGCCGCCATCACCTTGGAAGCACTCGGCGCCGACATCATCGGCGTAAACTGCTCGCTCGGCCCGCAGGAGCTCGTCCCCATCGTCAAGACTCTGGCAGAGAACTGCTCCGTTCCTATCAGCGTACTGCCCAACGCCGGTATGCCGCGATTGGAAAACGGCAGAACCATCTTCCCCATGGGTCCTGAGGAGTTCGCTTCATGGGGCGCAAAGCTCGTCGCTGCCGGTGCAACGTATCTTGGCGGCTGCTGCGGCACGACGCCCGCGCATATCAAAGCGCTCGCCACTGCTGTCAAGGACCTGCCTCTCACCGAGCGCAAGAGCCCGGACAATCGCCTGCGCCTCACGAGTCGCAGCAAGACTGTCATCATCGACAAAGATCTCGCGACCACGCTGATCGGCGAGCGCATCAATCCGACGGGACGCAAGAAGCTCGCCGAAGAAATCAAGAATGGTTCACTCTTCTCCGTCAAGCGCGAGGCCATCGATCAGGTGCGTGCGGGAGCGCGCCTTCTCGATGTCAACATGGGTGTCGGCGGCATCGACCAAGTCAAGGCAATGCATGATGCCATTCGCGAAGTGTCCCAAATCACCGATGCACCTCTCGCGATTGATACCAGTGATACCAAAACACTGGAAGCCGGACTCCGAGCATATCCGGGACGCGCTCTCATCAATTCCGTCAGTGCCGAAAAAGAGCGCATCGAAGAGTTCCTTCCGCTGGCGAAGAAGTACGGCGCGGCCATTCTCTGCCTGCCTATCACAGAGGACGGCGTGCCGAAGACAGCGGAAGATCGCATCAATGTCATCAATGGTATCATCAAAGAGGCAAAAAAGAATGGTCTCAAGGATGGGGACTTCCTGCTTGACGCCCTCGTCATGACCATATCGGCCGATCAAAATGCCTGCCTAGAAGTATTAAATACCTTACGTCTCTACCGCAAGCATTTCGGCTATCCGGCAACGATGGGGCTTTCCAACATTTCTTTTGGACTGCCGAACCGTCCTCTGATCAACAGCACCTTCTTCGCCATGTGCCTTGCTGCAGGGCTCGACGCGCCGATCATGAATCCCTATGACGAGAAGATGCAGGAAGCCCTGATGGCGAGCGCAGCGCTCATAGGAAAAGATCCGCGCGGCATCGACTTCAGTCGCAACGAAGTGAACCTAAAGACGCCGAAGAAGGCAGCCGAAGCCAAGCCTATGGAAGGTGATGTTCTAGCTGCCATCAAGCAAGCGGTCATCGACGGCGCTTCTGAGAGCATCGCCATGCTGACTGAGCGAGCGATCCGCGAAGGCCATTCCTCGAATGAGATCACAGAGAAGGCTCTGACGGCCGCCATGAACGATATCGGTATTGACTTCGGAGCAGGACGCGTCTTTCTGCCGCAAGTTCTTCTATCCGCCGAAGCAATGCGTGCTTCCTTCCAGAAGATCAAGGAACTTCTGCCCGCACAGCAGGAGGCGGACAGAGGAACAGTCGTCATGGCGACGGTCAAGGGCGATGTTCATGATCTCGGCAAAAACATCGTCTCCGCGCTCCTTTCAAACAGCGGCTTTAAGCTCATCGACCTCGGCAAGGATGTCGATGCTGATACCATTGTGCGCACAGCGCTCGAAAAGGAAGCCGACATCGTAGGGCTGAGCGCCTTGATGACAACGACCATGACACAGATTGACAAGGTCATCAAGAAACTGCGTGAAGCCGGTTCAGAGGCGAGAGTCATCGTCGGCGGCGCCGCCGTGACCGAAGACTATGCCACGAGCGCTGGCGCTGACGCCTATGCCAACGACGGTGTAAGCGCGGTCCAAATTGCCAAGGACTTCGTCGGCGAATAGAACGAGCATGTTTCACGTGAAACATGCAGCTATGGAAAAAGCACGATATTCCTGAACAATCAAATGCAAAGAAATCGATGTTTCACGTGAAACATCAAATACAAAAGAAGAAGCCTCCCGCAAAGGAGGCTTCTTCTTTTGTATTTATGCCAAAACCTTGGCAAGGCGCATGTATTCGGGATCGAGCTTCTTCTTGTTCGTCACGGCATCGTGCAAGTCGATGGCGACGACGTTGCCGCGATGGAAGCCGAAGACGACGTTAGAAAGACCCGAGAGAATCGCCAGAGCCGCCTTCTCGCCAAGCTGGCTCGCCTTCACGCGGTCGATGACGGACGGCGTACCGCCGCGCTGAATATGACCGAGAACCGAAACGCGCGTCTCAATATCCGTGTGCTCGGCGATAAAGTTGCCGACCTCTATGCCGCTTCCTGCACCCTCGGCGACGACGACGAGGATGTAACGCTTGCCCTTCTTATAAGCTTCCTTGATCTCGTTACTGATTTCTTCAAGATCAAAATCCTCTTCGGGCACGAGGATGTACTCAGCACCGCCCGAAATACCGCTCATCAGCGCGAGCCAACCGCAATGCCGGCCCATGACCTCAAGGACAACGACGCGCCGATGTGCCGAAGCCGTATCGCGCAGCTTGTTGATGGCATCAATGATCGTATTCGCCGCCGTATCGCTGCCGATCGTATAGTCTGTACCCCAGACATCATTGTCAATCGTCCCCGGCAGCCCCACGATGGGAATGCCGTGTTCTTCGCTCAAGAGCGACGCGCCGCGCAGACTGCCGTCGCCGCCGATGATGACGAGTCCTTCTATGCCCCTCGCCTTGAGCTTCTCATACGCCTCTGCACGACCTTCAGGCGTCATGAAACGATGGCAACGAGCCGTGCCGAGGAACGTGCCGCCGCGCTGGATGATGTCACCAACATCCTTTCGTTCCATCTTGAACATCTCACCGTCCAAGATGCCGCGATACCCGTTATGTATACCCCACACTTCTGCACCTTCAAAGAGCGCCGTGCGCACGACGGCGCGAGTCGTCGCATTCATGCCGGGGCTGTCGCCGCCGCTCGTCAAAACGCCGATACAATTCAACATCGTAAAATCCCTCCCATACCCATGACGAAGAAGCCTCGCTTCCTCAATCAAAGTGAAACCTTTTCTACATCATACCACATTAGAGCTAGGAAATAAACGTACTTGACAAAAAAGAAAAGGAATGATACATTGAAAATGAGCTGCATAACTGACGGAAGTGGATGACCACAAGGGAGTGCAGCAGGAAAAGCCGACCGTCTGGGCAGCCGCAATGGCTCACTATGCCCACGGTCTTTTTTGATTGCACAACAACTCATACAAAGGAGAGAATCTGATGAAAGAACTCGAATTGAAATACGGCTGCAATCCGAACCAGAAACCCTCTCGTGTTTATATGGAAAGCGGCGAACTTCCGTTCAAGGTCTTAAACGGAAAGCCCGGCTACATCAATCTGCTCGATGCCATGAACAGCTGGCAGCTCGTGCAGGAACTCAAGGAAGCGACCGGCCTTCCTGCAGCGGCATCCTTCAAGCATGTGAGCCCTGCAGGCGCCGCCGTCGCCGTTCCCCTGTCCGATGCACTGAAGCAAGCATACTTTGTCGAAGGGATCGAATTGTCTCCCGTTGCGACCGCCTACATCCGTGCGCGCGGCGCTGACCGCATGTCGTCGTACGGCGATTTCGTCGCTCTCTCCGACCCATGCGACGCCCAGACAGCTTCCTTCCTGCAGCGCGAGGTTTCCGACGGCATCATCGCGCCCGCCTATTCCGAAGCCGCCTTGGAGATTCTCAAGACGAAGCGCAAGGGAAGCTACCTCGTCATACAGATGGATCCTTCCTACGTTCCTGCAGAAAAGGAAACGAAGACCGTCTTCGGCGTGACCTTCGAGCAAAAGCGCAACGATGTCGCCATCACCGAAGACTGCCTGAAGGACGTCGTCACGAAAAATAAGGATCTGCCCGAAGAAGCCAAACGTGACCTTCTGCTCTCCCTCATCACCTTGAAGTACACCCAGTCCAACTCCGTTTGCTATGCCAAGGATGGGCAGGCAATTGGTATCGGCGCCGGCCAACAGTCACGCGTCCATTGCACGCGCCTCGCAGGAAACAAGGCCGATATTTGGTATCTGAGACAGAGCCCACAGGCTCTCTCCCTTCCCTTCAAAAGCGATGTGCGCCGCCCCGACCGCGACAATGCCATCGACGTCTATTTGTCCGACGAGTGCATGGATCTCCTCGGAACAGATGAATGGAAACGCATCTTTAGGGAGAAACCTCCTGTATTCCTGTCCGATGAAAAAGCCAAGTGGCTCAAGACGGCAACGGGCGTCGCACTCGGTTCGGACGCTTTCTTCCCCTTCGGTGACAACATCGAACGCGCACATAAGAGCGGCGTTACCTACGTCGCCCAGAGCGGCGGATCAATTCGCGATGACAATGTCATTGAGACGGCAGATAAATACGGCATGTTCATGGCAATGACGCATATCCGCCTTTTCCATCATTGATACCAATACGAACCAAAGTATGCGAAAAGGCTGCTGCATGATGCAACAGCCTTTTCTTATGCCATCTATGGAATTTTACGCAACTTATCCACATTTTTATCCACATATGAACCAATTCATAGCGTATTTTGTGGATAAGTCTATATTAATCCCACAAGGCTCACAGTCCAATATTCAGCATATCAAGAACATCCGACGCAGAAGGAATCGCTACACCGCCGATGCTCGAAGAGCTTTTCGCCTTTTTCACAACAGCATGGTATATGTCATCTTCGACACTGCCCGGCACGAGATTTTCCCAATTCTGCGAGCTGTAAGGACGCTCCTTGATGGCGTTCGACGGCCTGCCTGTGACCTCTAACTCGCAGAGGAACTGAATCTGCTTGCTCTTTGGATTGAGGTAATAATGCTCCAAATAGTACTTCCCCGCCTTGGCATCCTCCTCATCGGAGAAACTGTTCGGCTTGAGCTTCACCCAGACATCGATCATGCGATCCTGACGATTCGGGATAGGAACATTGCGCACGCTTCGCGTGTCCATATAGTAAATGAACGATTCGTCGCGGAAGATTTCCTGGAAGCGATCCTTCTCCTTACTCTTCTTGTTCTTCGTCTTGACAGCGTCCTTGTTTGCCTGCACCGGCGCTTCCATCTTTTTTCCCTGCAAAGGAACTTTTGATTCATCGGCTTTCTTCTGTACGGACGGTTTCGTCTCCTCTTTCTTCTTGTTCGAGACAAGCGGCTTCTGCTCTTCCTCCCTCTTCTGTGGAACGGGTGTCACCGATGCTTTAGCCGCTTCTTCTATGGTTTTCTTAGTGTCGCTGTTCTCTGCTTTTTTATCCTCCTTTTTTACGGAGGTTTCCGCCTTCTTCTCCTGGAAGTCCTTTACCTCTTTCTTCTTTTCATCCTTCGCATTGCCATGCTCCTTGGCATTTTCCGCCTTCTTTTCCTGCTTCTCACCGGAATCTGCTGCTTTTTCTTGTGCGGCAAGATCCTCCATGCCGACATTGATGATATATGCCGAAGCTGTCGATCCAAACGTCAGACTGCCTGCTAAAAAAGTCATGCTTAGAGCAGCTGCCACCTTCTTCTTCCACACCGTAGAGCACCATCCTTTCAGAATCCTTCTCTTCTTATATCGTCTTTTTTCCTGTGTATCTTTAACGGCAACTCAAAGCAATGGTTCTTTCGCCGGCTTTCCTGCTTTGCGCGGATACGCTTTCGGCGTAGGCCTCTCCTTCTTTATGACGAGAACTGCACGCTTGTCCGAAAGGCCGGGCAAGGCGACAGGAATCGACTCTATCGCTCTTCCGCCAAGAATCTTGACGGCTCTTTTCGCCTCTTTTGCTTCCTCTTCCGAATGAAGCCCCTTGAGGGCGATCGCTGTGCCGCCGATGCGCACGAAGGGAAGAAGATATTCGGCAAGGACGGGCAGACGCGCCACGGCGCGAGAGGCGGCGATGTCGAAGCGCTCGCGCAAAGCGCTTTGCCGCGCCGCTTCCTCCGCGCGTCCATGCAGGCACTCTACGCCTTCCAAGCCCAACGTCTCGACAACAGTTTCGAGAAAATGCACGCGCTTCTTCAAGGAATCGAGAAGCGTCAGCTGCAAATCGGGACGGACGATCTTCAGAGGAATTCCGGGAAATCCCGCGCCCGTGCCGACATCGATCAGACGCAGGGAATCCCTTTCCTCGATACCTCGAAGCGCCGTCAGGGAATCAACGATGTGCTTGACGGCGACTTCCCGCGGTTCAGTAATCGCCGTGAGGTTCATCTTCGCGTTCCATTCGATGAGTAAACGATAGTAGATGCCGAACTTCTCAATCTGCTTTGCATCGAGCGGCAGTCCATAGAGAGCAGACGCTCTTTCCAACTCCTGCTCAAACATCGTCTTCTCTCCTCCTGCGGCGTTCCTGCTCCAGCCAGATCAATAAGACCGATATATCCGCAGGCGACACGCCCGATATGCGGCTCGCCTGCCCCACGGAAAGCGGACGGACGGCAGCGAGCTTCTCTCGCGCTTCGTCCCTTAGGCTCGGCACGAGAGCGTAGTCGAGATCGACGGGCAGGCGACGAGACTCCAGATGTTCCAAGCGCTCGACCTGTTCCTGCTGTTTCTTGATATATCCTTCATAGCGAATGGTGACTTCCAGCTGCTCCTCGACCTCAGGCGCAAGGCGCTCCAAGCCAAAGAGCGAAGCCAACTTCGCATAATCCATCTCCGGACGGCGCAAAAAATCGGCAAGCGACGTTGACGTGCGTATGGGCGCAAGTCCCGCCGATTCAAGACGAGCAAGATTTTCAACCGACGGATGAAGGACGGTATTCTCAAGTGTCTTCCTCGCCTCGATGATACCATTCTTCTTTTTCAGGAACTTATGCCATCGATCCTCTTTGACAAGACCGACGGCGCGTCCCTTTTCCGTCAGGCGCAAATCAGCATTGTCCTGGCGAAGCAGCAGGCGATATTCGGCGCGAGACGTCATCATGCGGTACGGCTCCTCCGTCCCCTTCGTCACGAGATCGTCGATGAGAACGCCGATATAGGCCTCCGCGCGACTCAAGACGAAAGGAGCTTTGCCGCGGATATAATGCACAGCGTTAATGCCCGCCATCAAGCCCTGCGCCGCCGCTTCTTCGTAGCCCGACGTGCCGTTCGACTGTCCCGCCGAGAAGAGTCCGCGAATCTTCTTGAACATGAGGCTCGGCAGAAGCTGCAGCGGATCGATGCAGTCATACTCGATCGCGTAGCCCGGGCGCATGATGCGCGCCTTCTCCAAGCCCGGAATCGTATGCAGGAAAGCCTCCTGCACATCGATGGGAAGGCTCGTCGACATGCCTTGCACATAGACTTCCTGTGTATGCCATCCTTCCGGCTCCAAGAAAAGCTGGTGGCGATCCTTGTCGGGGAAGCGGAGGATCTTTGACTCGATGGATGGACAATAGCGCGGGCCGATCCCTTCGATGATACCATTCGCCATCGGCGCCCGATCGATGTTCGCACGAATGATCTCATGCGTCTTCTCGTTCGTGTACGTCAAATAGCATGGAAGCTGCTCACGCGTCCTTTCCTCCGTCATGAAGGAAAAGCTCTGCGCCCCCTCGTCCCCGGGCTGCAGCTGCATCTTCGCATAGTCAAGGGAACGTGCATCAAGACGCGCAGGCGTCCCCGTCTTGAAGCGCATGATCTTGATACCATTCTCTGCGAGAGAGCGCGACAATTCCCCTGCGGCTCGCTGCCCATTCGGCCCGCCGCTCGTCGTATGCTCACCGATGACGATGCGCCCTTTGAGATACGTGCCCGTCGCGAGAATGACAGCACGCGCGAGATACGCTTCCCCCGTCTCTGCCACTATGCCTCTCGCCTCTTTATCCTCGATGAGGATCTTTTCTGCCAGAAGCTGCCGGACTTCCAGCCCTTCCTGCTGCTCGCAGCGCTCCTTCATGCGAAACTGATAGGCTTTCTTATCCTCCTGCGCGCGCAAAGCATGGACAGCAGGGCCTTTTCCCGTATTCAAAAGACGATACTGCAGAGCCGCCTCATCGGCATTGATCGCCATGGCGCCGCCAAGCGCATCGATCTCACGCACGAGATGGCTCTTTGCGGGGCCGCCGATCGAGGGATTGCAGGGCATGAGTGCGATATTGTCCAAAGAAAGCGTCGCCAGAAGCGTGCGGCAGCCGAGATTCGCTGCAGCGAGCGCCGCTTCGACGCCCGCATGCCCCGCACCGAGGACGATGATATCATATTCACCGGCAATAAACAAAGAAGGCCACCTCACTTGCCGACGCAGAAGCGCGAAAATATTTCATCCAATACATCATCTCCCACCGTTTTCCCCGTGATCTCCCCGAGTTTTTCCAAAGAAGAGCGCAGATCGATGGAGATGAAATCCAGCCCCAGTCCCTGATCCATCGTGGAAATTGCAGCGCTAAGATGATCTGCCGCCGCTTCCAAAAGATTCTTCGTGCGCAGGTCGGCAACGAACGAGCCTTCTCCCGACCTTTCCTCACCGTCATAAACCTTTTCCAAAATGGCGGCCGTCAAAGGAGAAAGCCCTTCTTCCTCCTTCGTCGTGATTTCAATCAGAGGAAGATGTACCAAGTTTTGCAGCCGTTCGATATCAAGAACGCGCGGCAGATCGCTTTTCGTCACGACGATGAGCGCATCCTTTCCCTCAAGCAAGGCGAGGATCTCCTCATCCTCCGCCTCCAGAGGCCGAGAACCGTCAAAGAGGGCGAGCACGAGCGCGGCGCTTTTCACATAAGCACGCGCCTTATCCACGCCGATGCGCTCGACGGCATCCTCCGTCGCCCGTATACCTGCCGTGTCGATGATTCGCAAAGGCACGCCGCCAATATCGGCATACTCCTCAATGGTATCACGCGTCGTTCCCGGGACGTCGGTGACAATAGCGCGATCTTCGCGCAGCAGGGCATTCAAGAGGCTCGACTTTCCCACATTCGGTCTTCCGACAATCGCCGTTTCCAAGCCGTCGCGCAGGATGCGTCCCGTATGTGCCGTCTGCAGGATGCGGCGCAGCGACGCATAGAGAGCCGACACCTTTTCCCGCGCCTCTTCTACGACAATTTCATCGACGCCCTCCTCAGGAAAATCAATGACAGCTTCCAAATGAGCAAGAAGAGCCAAAATATCTTCACGCATCGAGCGTATACGCTCCGAGAAATGACCGGCCAGATGCCCAACCGCCATTTCCAGCCCCTTTTCCGTCTTCGCCTGCACCACGTCCATGACGGCCTGCGCCTCGGCAAGATCGAGCCTGCCGTTCAAGAAGGCTCGTTTTGTGAACTCGCCTCGTTCCGCAGCCCGCGCTCCGTGACGATACGTCAATGCCAGAACCTCGCGCAGGGAAACAGATCCGCCGTGGCATTGCAATTCCACAACGTCTTCCTTCGTATAAGAATGGGGCGCACGCATGACGAGGCAAAGAGCCTCATCGACGAGGCGGCCATCCTCTCGCACGATTGTACCGTAGAGAAGATCTCTCGCACCTGCGTCGGCGAGCTTCCTGCCGCCCGCAGCACAAAACATGCGCGAGGCCGTCTCTATGGCAGAAGCACCAGAAAGGCGCACGATGCCGACGCCGCCTTCCCCGGCCGCTGTCGCAATGGCGCTGATCGTATCTGCCTGCTGCAATTCGTTCCCCCCTGCAAGGAAAGAAAAAGGCTGTCGCTCGCTGCAACAGCCCGATTTCAATCCAATCAATAATCCTCTTCACGCATAGAACCGTCCATACGCGAAACGCGATGCTTCGGCTCAATGACGACCTTGCGAAAAGGCTCATCGCCCGCGCTGTAAGTCAAAACGCGATGATTCTCCTGCAGTGCAAGGTGAATGATCTTGCGCTCATGGCGGTTCATCGGCTCCAAGACGACGCGCTGGTTCGTGCGGCAGCAGCGCTCCGCCAAGCGCGCCGCCAGACGGTAAAGCGTCTCCTCGCGGCGCTCGCGGTAATCTTCAATATCGAGGATGATGCGCACGCGCTCCTCCGTCAATCCCTGGTTGGCCGCAAGATTGACGAGATATTGCAAAGCATCGAGCGTCTGCCCGTGCTTGCCGATGAGTATGCCGAGATTGTGTCCTGAGAGATTCAGCTCGATCGAATGAGGCCGATCCTTTCTCTCGATGGCAACTTCAAGATCCATCGTTCGAAAAATCTGCTGCAGGAAATCCTCCGCCTTTTTGATCGGCACTGCAGCATCTGCAGGACTCAAGAAATTGCGAACCTTCTCCTCACGAAAGCGCCCGGTAGCCGAATCGGATGCGTAGGAACGTCTGCCCGAAGAGAAACGCTCGCGGCGTGGCTCTGAATAAGAACGATTCTCCCTCGGGGGAGAGTAGGAAAAGCCGCGATCTACAATGGTTTCCCGCCTGCCCGGCGTCGTATCATGGGAGACGATGGGCGCACTTTCGGACGCCTCCTTCGTCAAAACAGGCGCCTCTTCCTTCTCCTCCGCACGCTCTTCTTCCCGTTCCTCACGGCGCTCCTCAAGAGCTTCTTCCTGCTCTTCTTTTTGCGGCAAAGACTCCTGCGGCTGCGGCAAAGGCTCTTCCTTCGCCGTCACGCGCACTTTCGCCGCACGCTTTCCAATCAAGCCAAAGAAGCCGTTCGACGGTTCTTCAATGACCTCCACCGTGCAGCGATCTTTCGGGAGACGCAGGGCGAAGAGTGCAGCTTCAATCGCTTCTTCCACCGTCTTTCCGGTTCTTTCCACGAAATCCGCCATATCAGGCAACTCCTTTCTTTCCCATGCCGTCCTCGTTTCGGTACATCCACCACTGCTGCACGATCTGCACGAGATTCATCGTCACCCAATAGAGAACAAGTCCCGAAGCGAAATTCAAGCTGATCCAGCCGATGAAGATCGGCATGACGATCATCATGATCTTCATCTGTTGATTTGTTTCCGTCGAAGTCTGTTTCTGCACGAACCACGTCGAAAGTGCGGAAAGCACTGGCAATATATAGTGTGGATCGGGCTCAGAAAGAGACGCGAGCCACAGAAAGGACGGCGTCCCCGAATACGCGTAACCCTGCAGCGCATAAAACATGCCCATGAGAATCGGCATCTGTATGAGGAGCGGCAGGCATCCCGCGAGAGGATTCACGCCGGCTTCTTTATACAGCTCGCCGATCTTCTGCTGCATCATCTGCGGATTGTCTTTATACTTTTCCTGCAGTTTCTTCATCTTCGGCTGCAGTTCCTGCATGCCCTTCATCGAGCGAACCTGCTTGACCGTCAGAGGATAAAGGCATACCTTGATGAGGATCGTCAGCAAAATAATGGCAATCCCGTAATTTTCAAAACCGAAAAGACCTGTAAACGCATACAGATTCTCCAACATAAACTGAATCACCGCAATGACGGGATGAAACAGCGACGATAAAAACTCCAAATCACCACATCCTAATTTTCCTATGGTACAGGGTCGTAGCCACCCTTATGAAAAGGATGGCAGCGCAGAATCCTCTTGATGGCAAGGAAACTGCCCTTTGCCGCCCCATATTTTTCAACAGCAATCATTGCATACTCCGAGCATGTCGGAATATAGCGGCACGAAGGCGGCTTCAAAGGAGAAAGAAAACCGCGATAAAAGCGAATGAGCAGCAGAATCACGACTTTCATCTGCCGCGCCTTCTCTCTCTTTTAGAAACCTCTTTGTCTCCTGCCATGATTCCGGCTTTCCTTCCCAAAGCGAGGAAAGCTTTTTCCAAGTCCTGGCATTTGATGTCGAGAGCCGCCTTCCTGCCCACGAGCAGGAGGGAAAAACCCTCCTCGATTTCAACCTGATGCAGACGATAAGACTCGCGGAGCAATCTCTTGACCCGATTGCGCTTCACGGCATTGCCGAGCTTCTTGCCTGCGGCAAAACCGACTTTTCCTTGGAGTCCATGCGAACGAAAGACATAAAGCACGAGAAATCTGTTTGAATACGATTTTCCGCGGGAATAAACAGCCTGAAAATCCTTCCTCTTTTTCAAGATGCGGCTTCTAGGCAGACCCAACATGCAAGAACCCTTTCATTAAAAATCAAAATGCTTTGTCATTTCATGAAAAAAGGTCACCGGAGTGACCTAGCGAGTGCTTACGCAGACAATTTCTTTCTGCCCTTTGCGCGCCTTCTCTTCAGGACGAGACGGCCGCCTTTCGTCTTCATACGCTCGCGGAAACCATGCGTCTTCTTGCGCCAATGGTTATTCGGCTGATACGTCATCTTCATTCAGATCCACCTCCCAAAAGAATTCTATAAATCGTCGATACATCGAGCGATTCATTCAGTCAAAATGCAAAAGAGCACAAAATGCCCCTACTATCGCTTTTAACTACGCTAAATTATAGCCCAGAGACAATCGAGTGTCAAGGATTTTCCATGGTTTGCGCGGAGAAGCCGTGCATTTTCCTGTCCTTCTTGTGGATAAACGAGCCTTTCCTCTTTTTAGGAACGAATTGCCTGTTGATAACTCTTTTGCAGTCTGCTAAGATATTCATAGCCGACTGACCATTTATACACAGAGATATGCACATTATCCACAGGCAGAGGAGATATTTCCACAAGAGTTTTTATCCATTTCCTTCATTATATAAAGGGAAATATTTTTTCCGCCTGATTGCACGTCGTTCCTGCCATTTCCCCTGCGTGCGCCTTTCCTCGTTTTTTTACATCTTATCCACAGTATGTGAATAAAGATGTGGATAAGATGCACGTAAATTATACACATGTGCATGAAATTTGTTGACAAGAAAGGACAGATCCATGGAACAATCCGAACTGCAGGCAATTTGGGAGCAAATCCTGCAGAAAGTTCTCGAACAGCGCTCATTGACGGAACTTGCTCTCAACGACTGGCTGCGCCCAGTAAAGCCGCTTTCCCTTTCCGACACCACCCTCGTACTCGGCGCACCGACATCGCTCGCCAGAGAATGGATTGTAAAACGTTACATCCCTTTTCTGGAAGACGCCGTACTCGATATTGCAAAGAAAAAACTCAAGATCGAAATAAAAAACCTCAACATCGAACCTGCCCCAAATTCTCCTCCTGTTCAGGAAACGCTTCTGACGGAAACAGACACGAATCCATCCTCGCAGGAAGTCAAGGATGCGAAAAAAATTCCCGTTCCGTCACAAAATACAGAGCAAAAAAAAGAAGACGTCAGCCGCGCCTATGAAACGCCAGGCATGATTGCTCCCGGCGACGCCTCGTCCTTGAACTCGCACTACACCTTCGACACCTTCGTCACGGGCAATTCCAACCGATTCGCCCATGCGGCTGCGCTCGCCGTCGCCGAATCGCCGGGCAGAGTATACAATCCCTTCTTCATGTACGGCGGCGTAGGACTCGGCAAAACGCATCTCATGCACGCCATCGGACACAAGATCCTCGAAAAATTTCCCCAGATGCGCGTCCTCTACATTTCGAGCGAAAAGTTCACGAATGAACTCATCAACTCCATCCGAGACGGCAATCCCGAATCCTTCCGCCAAAAATACCGCAATATCGACGTCCTGCTCGTCGACGACATCCAATTCCTCTCGAAGAAGGAGCACACGCAGGAAGAATTCTTCCATACGTTCAACACACTGCACGACGCCAACAAACACATCATCCTGTCGAGTGACCGCCATCCGCGAGAGATTCAGACGCTTGAAGATCGTCTGCGCTCACGCTTTGAATGGGGTCTCATCACGGACATCCAGGCGCCCGATCTCGAAACGCGCATAGCGATTCTCCGAAAGAAAGCCGCACTTGAGCACCTCGACGTGCCGAACGATGTGATGTTCTCCATCGCCAACCGCATCGACAACAACATCCGAGAGCTGGAAGGCGCATTGACGAGGGTCGTCGCCTACGCCTCACTGACACAGCAGCCCGTTACGACGACCCTCGTCAACGAATCTCTCGCCAATATCTTCCCGGATGAAAAGACGCGCGAAGTGACCATGGAACTCATCCAGGAAGTCGTCGCTTCCTACTTCAAGCTGCGCCTCGATGACCTGCACGGAAAAAAACGAACGAGAAACCTCGCCATGCCGCGCCAGATCGCCATGTACTTGTGCCGCGAGCTGACGGGCAACTCCCTGCCACAAATCGGCAATTCCTTCGGCGGACGCGACCACACGACGGTCATCCATGCCTGCGAAAAGATCGGCAAAGAGCGAAAAGAGGACAGCAAACTTGACCGCACGATCGAGCAGCTAATGCAGCGCATCGAAAGCCTCTGAATCATTCCCTTCCCCATCCGTGCATAACCCTGTGGAAAAGCACCGTGAGATCCTGTGTCTAATATGTGCACAATTCCTATTTTCGTTTTCCTCTGTGGAAATGTGGATATTCCAGTACACCTTATCAACATCTTTCCCACAAGGCTTCTCCATTGGTATCAAAAGCAGCAGAAGCCTTTTCCACATTTCCACAGCCCCTACTACTATTACGGCTATGCTTTTTTATATTCTTGTACTATAAGTCAATAAGGTGCATCCCATAAAACGACTCATCAAAAAGGAGAATCCCATGAAATTTACCTGCCATAAGAATGAACTCGCCCAAGCGATTCAACTCGTTTCCAAAGCCATTGCCAACAAACCTCAGACACCGATTCTCTCAGGCATATATATGGAGGCCACAAACAATCAAGTGGAACTTCATGCCACAGACAATGAAATGGGCATCATCAGCATCATCCCTTCCGAAGTGGAACAGGAGGGAAAACTTGTCCTATCGGGACGCTACATGCAGGAGGTCATTCGACGCCTGCCTGGAGAAACCGTCACAATCTCCCAAGAAATCGACGAAAACATCAGCAAGATCCAATCGGCTGCTTCCAACTTCACACTTCTTTCCATGCCGGCCAATGACTTTCCGACGGTAAAGCGTCTGGAAGACGGCATCCGTTTCAAAATTCAGGACAACGTGCTTCGAGATATCATCAAGAAGACGGTCTTCGCCTGCTCGACAGATGAAGCGCGTCCTGTCTTTACCGGCTGCCAGATGGAAATCAACGGAGAAACTCTGAAGATGGCGGCGACGAACACGCATCGTCTCTCTGTAAAAAAAGAAGTGATTGCAAACCTTTCGGGCGATCTTCATATCATCATTCCCGCAAAAATACTCAATGAGCTTTTGCGCGCCTTGAATTCCGACATGCCCATCGAGGTTGACGTCTGCTGCTCATCGAACCAAGCGAGCTTCCAGTTCGAGAACGTCGTATTGATGTCCCGTCTGATCGAAGGGCAATTCCCAAATTATGACAGCGTCATACCGAAAAACTTCGCTACGACGGTAACGCTCGACACGGAAGACTTCCTTGCCGCTGTCGACCGCGTATCCTTGATCTCGCGCTCCGCCGACTACAATATCATTCGCCTGGAATTTGGCGGAAATCAAGTTCATATCTCGTCGAACAGCCCTGATATAGGAAAGGCCGATGAAATCGTCGCTGCTTCCATCGATGGCCCTGATGTCAATATCGCCTTCAATGCGAAATATGTCACTGACGTTTTGAAGAACATCAATAGCAAAAACTTTCGTTTTCTCTTGAATCAAAGCCTGCAGGCGGCAGCTGTGCGCGAGGAGGACAATCCTACTTTCGTTTACATCGTTACGCCTGTGCGCACGCAGAATTGATGTGCGATGAAAGCAAAGAGCCTCCGTCTGAAATGTTTTCGCAACTATGAAGAGCTTGACCTCAGTCTGTCTCCCAATATCAACGTCTTTCTTGGCGAAAACGCGCAGGGAAAGACGAATATTGCGGAGGCTCTTTACTATGCGGCGATCGGTCGTTCGCATCGAACGAATGCAGATGCCGATCTCATCGCTTGGGATGCTCCTGCAGCGAAAATTGAGCTTCTTTTTGAGCGTCTTGACGTGGAAAATACGCTGGAATTTCAATTTCAACGCGGCAGACGCCGTTCCATCCGCAAGAATGGCGAGCCGATCAAAACGAAGGAGCTTTTCGGCGTATTCAATGCCGTCCTCTTCTCCCCCGAGGATCTCTTTCTGATCAAGGGGGCGCCCGCTGAGAGAAGACGCTTCCTCGACGGGGAAATCTCCCAGGCAAGCCCCGCCTACGGCCATGAACTGATGCAGTATACGCGGATTCTCACGCAAAGGAACAGCCTGTTGAAGAAGATTCGGGAGCGCCGTGCGGGAAAGGAAATGCTTTCCCTCTGGGATGAGCAGCTTGCCAAAAGTGCCGCGCATATCGTCGAGAAGCGTTTTCTCGCCGTCAAAAAGCTCAACATGCTGGCAAACCTCATGCAAAGGCGTATTTCTGCAGGGAAAGAGAATCTTTCCCTTTCATATGAGCTTTGCGGTGCAGAGGAAGAGCCGCCTTGCGTGACAGAGGAGCTTGTTCCATGGTATAATAAGAAGTTGGAGGAGTCCTTGGATCTTGACATTCTGCGCGGCTCGACGAGCGTCGGCCCGCAGAGGGATGATATCCGGCTTGAAGTGAACGGCGTCAACCTTCGCTCTTTCGGTTCGCAGGGGCAGCAGCGCACGGGCGTCCTCGCCCTGAAGCTTTCTGAATTGGAGTTTCTTCGCTCAGAGACGGGAGAATATCCAGTGCTTCTGCTCGATGACGTCATGAGCGAGCTGGATGGCACGCGCAGGGAGAAACTCCTGGACTTCATCGGCAGAGAGCATATACAGACCTTGCTCACGGCGACGGATGCCGCATATTTGCCGGAAAAATTTATGGGAAATATCTTCCATGTGCGAGCAGGAAAGATATTTTTTTGATATTGTATAGAATATATTTCCATATAGTATCAGAAAAAATCCTTACTTTTGGGAAAGGCAGACCATGAAACGCTCCTATCGCCGCAATCCCGGCATGGAAAAAATCAATCAGGTGATACCAAAAAGCATCCATGCGCTGGGCAAGAAGATCGAGCGCACCTATCAGGAGCGCTTCGTCCTCGCGCGTTGGCCGGAAATCGTCGGCAAAGGCATCGCCGCGCACGTCCAGCCGATTGGCATAGAAGGCGAAAAGCTCCTGCTCCATGCCTCTGTGCCCGCCTGGCGCAACGAGATCACGCTCATGCAGATGACAATACTCGCGCGCTTCAATACCTTCGCAGGTTTCGAGATGGTGAAGGAACTCGCCTTTTCCTGGAAAAAAGACGACGTCGCCTTCTTTCAGGCTTCGGGGCGTGTGCAGGCAGAAGAAGCCGACGAGCAGGAAGCATACCGAAAGGCTCTGCAGGAGATGACATTGACCGAGGAGGAGCAGGAGGCATGCGAAAGAAGCGTTTCTCTCGTCAGCGAGGAACGTCTGCGAAGGAAACTTCGGCATATATCTCAGCGGCGAAAGAAGCGTGAGAAAGCGCTGCGTGCGCTCGGTGAGAAGCCTTGCCCTCAATGCGGCAAGTTGTTTTCCGGCGAAGGCGTGTGTCCTTCCTGCACCTGCAGGGAGCGGCGCGAAAGACGACGCTCGATCCGCCGCCATTTGCTCGATCTTCCGTGGGCGCGCTATGCAGATATCAAAGATCATCTTCGTTGCACGCCCGCCATGGTCGCTTCCGAGCGTACGCGTCTCGTGCAGGAGCTCGCCCGCCGCATCGAATTCGGCGATTGGGAGAGTCTGGAGGCGAAGACGCTCGTCATGCTCTACCGCTCGCTGCGGCCAGAGCAGCTCACGGAAGACATCGTGCGCCGCACGCTTTACGATCTTCGCCGCGAGATGGCAGAAGGAACGGTGTTCCGTCCCTTCCCCAAGCGTTCGGAGGTCATGAAAAAGACGGCAAAAAGGGGAGCGAAGAGCGGGGAGGGATTCCATGTATCTGCACCTAGGCGATGACAGCTTGGTTGCCGTTTCCAGCATATTGGCGATTCTTGACATAGAGATATATCGAGAGGCGTCCGGAAATTCTCTCTGGAAGAAGGATATTGCGAAGAGTGCCGCGATGAGAAAAGAGCCGCGTTCCGTCATCGTTACGGATGAAGGGCTTTATTTCTCGGTGATTTCCGCGCAGTCCTTGAAAAGGCGTATACAATCACCCGCTTATGGAGTGAACCTGCATGATTTTGCAGTGCAGGCATAGATGTTTTGAGGAATGATGGAGGGACAATATAGAGATGGAAAAAGAGAAGGATGCGCTCCAAAAAGCACTCGACCGCGCCGAGCAGGATGCGGCCGAGGAGAAGCTGCGCGAAGAGCAAGCGGCGAAGTTTGCCGAGGAAGTGCGCGACGATGACCTTGATTTGGAAAACGTCGAAATCCACAAGGATATGGACAGCGCTGACGTCACGGCGGTTGACGGCGACTACGGCGCCAATCAGATTCAGATTTTGGAAGGCCTGGAAGCCGTAAGAAAGCGCCCGGGCATGTACATCGGCAGCACGTCGGAGCGCGGCCTGCATCATCTCGTCTACGAGGTGGTCGACAACTCGATCGATGAGGCTCTGGCCGGCTATTGCGACCATATTGACGTGACGATCGAAAAGGACAACAGCATCACCGTTGTCGACAATGGGCGAGGCATCCCCGTTGACATGCACGAGAGCGGCAAGCCTGCGGTCGAGGTCGTCCTGACCGTCCTGCACGCGGGCGGCAAGTTCGGCGGCGAAGGATACAAGGTGTCGGGCGGTCTGCACGGTGTCGGCGTCTCCGTCGTCAATGCGCTCTCCACGTCGATGGACGTCGAAGTCAAGCGCGACGGCAAGATCCACAGCATACGTTTCGAGCAGGGCGTGACAGCCGCTCCTTTGACGGTCATTGGCGAGACGGAAAAGACGGGAACGAAGGTTCACTTCGTCCCCGACCCTGAGATCTTCACGGTGACACAGTACAGCTTTGACACCTTGAAGCATCGTCTGCGCGAGCTGGCTTTTCTGAATCAGGGCATCACGATCCGTCTCATGGACAAGCGCGGCGAGGGGCGCGAGGAGTCGTACTTCTATGAGGGCGGCATTCGCTCCTTCGTTGAGCATCTGAACCGCAAGAAGGAAGTCATTCATCCGACGCCGATCTACTTCAATGGTATCAAGGATGATACCGTTGTGGAAATCGCCATGCAGTACAACGACAGCTACATGGAGAATATCTACAGCTTTGTCAACAATATCAACACCGAGGAAGGCGGCACACATCTCGCGGGCTTCAAGATCGCTCTGACGCGCGCGGCGAACGACTTCGCGCGAAAGCAGGGGATATTGAAGGACAAGGACGGCAATCTCTCGGGTGAGGACGTCAGAGAAGGCTTGACCTGCGTCATCAGTCTCAAGATACATGAGCCGCAGTTCGAGGGGCAGACGAAGACGAAGCTCGGCAATTCCGAGGTGCGCGGCATTGTCGATTCCATCGTGACCGAGGGACTGACCGAGTATTTCGAGGAAAATCCCGCCATCACGAAGAAGGTCATCGAGAAGGCGATCATGGCGTCTCGCGCGAGGGAAGCCGCGCGAAAGGCGCGTGAGCTGACACGGCGCAAGAATGCGCTCGAAGTGTCGAGCCTGCCCGGAAAGCTCGCGGACTGCTCGATCAAAGATCCCGAGCAGGCGGAAATCTACCTCGTCGAGGGCGACAGCGCCGGCGGCTCGGCGAAGCAGGGACGTGACCGCCGCTTCCAGGCAATCCTGCCCTTGCGCGGCAAGATCCTGAACGTCGAGAAGGCGCGTCTTGACAAGATCTTCGCCAATGCCGAGATTCGCACGATGATCACGGCGTTCGGCACGGGCATCAGCGACGACTTTGACATCGCGAAGCGTCGCTACGGCAAGATCATCATCATGACCGATGCCGACGTCGACGGATCGCATATCCGCACGCTCCTTCTGACCTTCTTCTACCGCTACATGAAGCCGCTCATTGAGCGCGGCCACGTCTACATCGCGCAGCCGCCACTCTACCAGATTCGCAAGGGCAAGAAGCACTGGTACACCTACAGCGACGACGAGCTGGCGCAGAAGCTCAACGAAGTCGGCAGGGACAACGCGACCGTGCAGCGCTACAAGGGTCTCGGCGAGATGAATCCCGAGCAGCTTTGGGAAACGACGATGGATCCCGAAGGCAGGACGATGCTCCAAGTGCGCATGGAGGACGCTGAAGAAGCTGACGAGCTTTTCACGATCCTCATGGGCGACAAGGTGGAGCCGCGCCGCCAGTTCATCGAAGAGCACGCCAAGCATGTGAGAAATCTCGATATTTAAGAGTGTATAGAGAAAAAACGGAATCTATTCCTCTGAAATCATGATATAATGATGAAGAAGGAATAGATTCCGTTTTTTATTATCACAAGGAGAATATCATGAAACTGATCGAGCGTGCATCTTATATGGATTTCCTGCAGCGCAATCGTGAGCGTCCTATCATCAAGGTGGTATCGGGCGTGCGCCGCTGCGGTAAATCCACGTTGTTTTCCCTCTACCAGCATCATTTGCTGCAAGACGGCGTGACAGAAGAGCAGATTCATGTCATCAACTTCGAGAATCTGGAATTTGAAGACCTGCAGGAGTATCATGCTCTGTACCGCTATGTATGCGAAAGGCTCGTGCCAGGAAAGTGGAATTACGTCTTTCTCGATGAGATACAACATGTGCCGCAGTTTGAAAAGGCCGTGGACAGTCTTTTTATCAAGGAAAAAGTGGATATCTATATCACGGGATCGAACGCTTATTTCATGTCGAGCGATCTGGCAACCTTGCTTTCCGGCCGCTATGTGGAGCTTCGTATGCTTCCTTTGTCCTTTCGTGAATTCTGCAGCCGCGAGATGCTGCAAGAAAAATTCAGTCTGTGGGAGCTGTACGAAAAGTATACGAGAGGAAGTTCCTTTCCCTATGCCATGCAGCTTGACGGACGAGAGAAGGACATCAACGAGTACATGCAAGGCATATACAGCACGATTCTTTTGAAAGATATCGTGGCGCGTCTGCGCATTGCTGACGCCAAGATGCTCGAAAGCGTTACGAAGTATCTCTTCCTTCATGTAGGAAGCCTGCTTTCTCCCAAGAGGATAGCGGATTCCATGACGAGTGTGGGAAGAAAGATCGACGCCAAGACGGTGGAGCGATACTTGCAGGGCCTGCAGGACGGACTTCTCGTCTATCAGGCCGACCGCTTCAACCTTGTCGGCAAGGAAGTGCTGCGCATCAATTCAAAATACTATGTGGTCGACGCTGCCATGCGCTTTTTCCTCATCGGCAGGAAGGGGCAGGATACGGGGCATGTACTGGAAAATATCGTCTATTTGGAGCTTCTGCGGCGTGGTTATCGCGTCTACGTCGGTGCTCTGCCGAGCGGCGAAGTCGACTTCGTAGCGCAGAATGAAAAAGGTCATGTCTACATCCAAGTGGCAGAATCGACCCAGCAGCCGGAGGTCTTGGAACGTGAGCTGAAATCCTTGCGCTCGATCAAGGATAATTATCCCAAATATCTTCTGACCTTGGACGAAGTGAATGCGACGGCGGATTACGACGGCATAAAGAAGAGGAATGTCCTGCGCTGGTTATTGGAAGAGGACTGAAATAGGGCTGTTCCGACATCTCCACGACGTCGGAACAGCCCTATTTGCTGGATAACTCTTCCCTATATCTCGATCTTGTGCATATCTCTCGCCTGCTGCATCTTTCCCGCCAGGTCTTCGAGCGCGGTTCCTGAAGCAGCTTCGACGGCGGCGAGGACGACGCCCTCGACGAGCGGAGCGTCGATGAGCTTCAGGCGGCGGTCTGACATGGATTCGAGGACCATTTCCGCCGTCATGACGGCGCTTCCCATATCCATGAAGAGGGCGACGCCGTCGTCCGTATAGGACTTGTCGATGGCGGCGGCGATCTTCTCATAGCTTGTGCCGAGGCTGCCGTCCTCCGTGCCGCCGGCAGCGACGATCGTTACATCGCGTGCCATCATTTTGGCGACTTCGGCGACGCCTTCCGCAAGTTTTTTGCTGTGGGAAACAACGACGATGCTGAACATGATGCTCGCCCCCTTACATGGCGTCTGCCATGGCACGCAGCATGAAGGAGGAAGATACAGCGCCCGGATCTCTGTGGCCGAGACTGCGCTCGCCGAGGTAACTCGCGCGTCCCTTGGTGGCGACGAGATCCTTCGTGCGCTCCGCGCCCTTTTCGGCGGCGACGGCGGCGGCTTCCAAGGCTTCCTTGAGTGTCTTCTTCGCTTCTATGGCTTCACGCATGGCACGTTCGGCAGGGCAAAGGGCGTCGAGCATGGTCTTCTCCCCGATGGTCGATTTACCGCGCATCTTTATGCCCGCGACGGAGGCGGAAAATGCTGTGAGAAAGTCTTCGGCGGAAAGATCCATCTTTCCCTTGAGCGCATCGCCCGCCTTCATGAAAGCCGTGCCGTAGAGGGGGCCTGAAGCTCCGCCGACACTCGATACGATGGCCATGCCGATGCCCTTGAATATGGCGCCGCTGTCCTTTCCGATGAGCGAAGGAAGTTTTTCCATCACGGTTTTTGCGCCGCGCGCCATATTGATGCCGTGATCTCCATCGCCGATGGCGCTGTCGAGCTCGGTCAGGACATCCTTTTCCGCTTCGATTTTTTCGGAGATCGCTTTCATGATTTCCAGCAGCTTTTTCGTATCCATACATTGCCCCTTCATTCTTTGTTCCGTTTCAAAGAGTTGTTTCCAGTTTATTTTTTCCAGGCAAGCGTATCGGCTTTGGCGTCGTAGAGGCGCTTCATATCCTCGTCAAGACGCAGGAGCGTCAGGGAGAATCCCGCCATCTCAATGGCTGTCATATAGTTGCCGACCATCGTGTCGTATACCTTGACGCCCTTTTCCTTCAAGTAATCCTGCACGAAGTTGTTGATGATGTAAAGTTCCATCAAGGGGGTTGCACCCATGCCGTTGACGAGGACGACGACCTCCTTGCCGGAGTAGTCAAGGTCGGCAAGGATGGGATCAAGGAGTCTTTTCGCCGCTTCGTTGGCCGAGAGCATCTTCTCACGGCTCGTGCCCGGCTCACCATGGATGCCGATGCCGATCTCAACTTCGTCTTCTGCGAGCGTAAAGCCGTGCTTTCCGGCAGCGGGAACGGTGCACGGGGCGATCGCCATGCCCATCGAGCGGACGTTCTTGATGACATTTTCGGCACACGCTTTGACTTCGGTGAGGGAGGCGCCCTCTTCGGCACGCGCCCCTGCGATCTTATGGACAAAGATCGTCCCGGCGACGCCGCGCCTGCCTGTCGTATAGAGGCTGTCCTTGACGGCGACATCGTCGTTGACGATGACGTAGTCGGCGTTGACACCTTCATCCTTCGCCATGTCAATCGCCATTTCGAAGTTCAGAACATCGCCCGTATAATTCTTGACGATCGCGAGGACTCCCGCCTCGGTGGCGACGGCCTTGATTCCCTCATAAATCTGATCGGGCGTCGGCGAGGTGAATACAGATCCTGCCACGGCGCAGTCGAGCATGCCATTGCCGACGTAGCCGCCATGCGCCGGCTCATGACCGCTGCCGCCGCCGGAGACGAGCGCGACCTTGCCTTCCTTTTTCGGTGTGCGCACGATGATGTTTCCTTCGTCGAGCTTCCGGAGCTTTTTCGGTGCTGCCTTGGCGAGGCCTTCGATCATCTCGCGCTCGACATCGTCCACCTTGTTGATGAGCTTTTTCATCCATGTACCGCCTTTCTCTCTTGTCATTCTATATTGCAAAGCCGATATGGTTCGTATCGATCATCTTTGAAATGCACTGCAATCAAGCGAAGCAAAGCCGTCAAGCAAGCTTCTGACCTTTTCGGCGATGATGCGAACACCGTCCTTTTTGCGGCTCTCGATGTTCAGCGGCATGTTCGGGTCGTGCAGCGACATGCGCAGGAGCGCCCAGCCGTCGGGGAATACGAGCCGCACGCCTTCGTAGGACGGTTCGGCCATCTTGATACCGTTCTCCTTGGCGCGTCGGGCGACGGATTCAAGCACATCTGCCGCATAACTGCGGGCATCTTCGACTCCTACGATCTTCAAGCGATATTCGCGCGCTTCCAACGGGTGCGCGAGCTTTTCAATGAGCGAGTGAAGCGTGCGCCCATCTCTCTTCGCTTTGGCCGCTGCGATGAGGAGTTTCACGGCGAGGTACGCGCCGTCGTCGAGATAGTAGTTCTCGGAAAGTGCGCCATGCCCCGAGGTCTCGATGGCAAGCGGTGATACCGTTCCTTCTTCGTTGAGGCGCATACATTCGTTGATGACGTTCTTGTAGCCGCGTTTGAAGCGATGGTGACGGAGGTGAAGCTCGTTTTCCAGAAAGTCGGTCAGTTCGTCGGAAGTGATCGAATCCGTGACGATCGTTGACTTTGGATAGTCGGGCGCTAGGATGGCCGCCATCATGGCGATGAGCGCATTGCGGTTGATTTCCTCGCCCGTGGGCAGGACGGCGCTCATGCGGTCGACATCGGTATCAAAGATCAGGCCGAGATCAGCATGGTTTTCGAGGACGGCTTCCTTGATGGCGGCCATCGCTTCGCGGTTCTCGGGGTTCGGGATATGGTTCGGGAACATGCCGTCCGGCTCTAAGTAGCGGCTGCCCGTAGTGTCTGCTCCCAGCGGGGCGAGCACCTTCGTGGCAAAGAAGCCGCCGCTGCCGTTGCCGGCGTCGACTGCGATGCGCATGCCGGCAAGAGGTTTCTCCTCGGGCGCGGCAGAAAGCCCCTCGCAAATCTTCTTCTGCAGATGGTTGGCATAGACGGAGATGAGGTCAAACTTCTCGGCTTCTTTTTCGTCTCCTTGAACCAGGGGATTCTTCGAGGCATAGGAAAGAACCTTCTTGATGTCACTCGCTTCGAGTCCGCCTTTCTCCGTGAAGAATTTCATGCCGTTTCGGTTGTAGGGCAGATGGCTCGCCGTGATCATGATGGAGCCGTCGGCCCTTGTCTCATCGAAGAGGATGGACATGAACATCGCGGGCGTGGAAGAAAGGCCGCAGTCGAGCGCTCGGACGCCGCGGGAAAGAAGAGCGGCGAGTATGGCACGCTTCAAGCAGGGAGCGGAAATGCGCGAGTCGTGTCCGACGGCGATCGTCATTTCCTGCGCTTTCCTGCCGATCTTCTCTTCAAGGAAATCTACGAAGCCGTTCGCGATGCGGCCTGCGGCCTCTTCCGTCAGATTGACGGGCTCGTCGGCGACGCCGGATACGGCAACGCCGCGCACGTCGCTGCCGTTCTGCAATTTCATCCATTGTTTTTCCGCAATCATGGCAATCCCCCCATGGTGCATTCCATTTTCTTCAGGGTATATTATACCATATTTTTGGAATAATTTGCGTTTTTTATTCTGTCATTTATCATTCGTACCAAAAAATTCTTCTTCGGCCGCTATGCAAAGAGCATGATAAATCGGCAGATGAAGTTCCTGTATGCGGTATGTTTCCTTGTCGGGAACGGCGAGGAGAATGTCGGTCAGAGCGCGCAGCTTGCCGCCGCCCATGCCCGTCAGAGAGATGACGGAGATGCCGAAAGCGCGTGCGACCTGCGCGGCATAGAGAACATTCTGCGAATTGCCTGACGTGCTGATGGCGAGAAGGACGTCGCCTTTCCTGCCAAGACCGAATACCTGCTGGGCGAAGACGAGGTCGGGCGCCTGGTCGTTGGCAAACGCCGTACCGAGGGCAATTTGGTTGACGAGGGAAAGAGCGGGCAGGGCTTCCTGCAGGTTCTCGATGAGGTACGCTGCATCTTCGGGGCAGGCGTCCATGAGCTTCTGCCTCTTGTCCTCGCCTAAGCGGCGCGGCAGAAGGAAGCCCTTCATCAGCTCTCCCGTGATGTGCTCGGCGTCGGCTGCGCTGCCGCCGTTGCCGCAGATGAGCAGTTTGCCGCCTTTTCTGTAGCAGTTGACAATCGTTTCGACAGCGGCTTTCAGCGGTTCTTCCATGGGAGCGAGCACAGGATAGCGCTCAATCAGATGGTCGATCGTGGCGAGTGTCGTTTCTTTGGCCATGTTTAGACCCCTTCTCTATGCGTTTTTCTTCTTGTGGAAATGCTTCCAGCCGATTCGTGCAAGGAAAACGACGGCGACGAGCAGGGCGATTCTCCAAGCGGCCTTGAAAATATTGTCGCTCACGCTTTCTGTCGCGTCTGCCGCCTTGTCCTCACTGTCGTCTCGTGCCGCCTCCTGATAGCGCTTCGTCGGCGTAGGGCAAGACGCTGCGTGTGCGACGGAGACCGTGGAAATACATGCTGTGTTTGCGCCCGCAACAAAGATAGGAGCCATGCCGCCGGCAAAAGCTCCCATCATGAGTGCAGCAATGATTTTTTTTCGGGAAGGAATAAAATTCATGATTCTCTCTTCTTTTCTAGAGGAGCGCTGAAATATCAATGCGCATCCCTTGCATAAGCAAAAACCGCAAAAGACAGACTTCAAGAGAGCCTCAAGGCTTGAATTTTTCCTGGTCGAGCACCTTTTGCAGGGTACGAACCAGAAAAAGATGCGTCTCATAGTCGAGATCGTTCGCATCATAGAGCATGCGCTTCTTGAGGGCGTCGATCTGCTTTTGCAGTTTTTGCCGCGTCTCATCCGTCAGACTCATGCGTTGTGTCCGTTTTCTTCCAACATCATCTGTTGTTGGGCACGACTATCCCAGCCCTCTTCCTGCAGCTTTTCGGGCGCAGGGGAGAGCCTGTCGAGGATTTCCTGAGTCTCCGGATCCATCTCATCAAAATCCGCTTTATTCATTTTGACCAGCCACCTTTATACTTCATATTCTACTCGTGAAACCCCAAGAGGTCAAGCCCAAAGGGCACAGGCTGATTGGCTAGGTTTTTGTAAGGACGCAGGTACAATCGGATATGAAGGAAGCGCTGATAAAATGAGGTCGCCCAGATTTGCACAGATGCGCTGTATCTATCGAGGAGACAAACCGCAGGCGTAGCGGTGCTACGTCGAGGATTTGTCGACGACGAGAGGACAGCGCAGATGTGTGAAGATGGGCGGCTGAATTTATCAGTGATTCCTGAACAGCGGTTGACGGCTTCTGCCTGTCTATGCTACAATCAAAGAACGCAATGGGCGTTTTCTATGCTGCTCTTTTGAGAAGCCTTTTCCAGTTCGGAGCGCGGCGCCTTGGTCTTGCGCAATGGAGTCTCGTGAACCCCGTCAGGTCCGGAAGGAAGCAGCGGTAAGCGAACCGCTTCATGTGCCGCGAGGGCGCCTGGGAGTCGCGCCCCGAAGTGGAAAAGGAGTATTTGCTGCTGTGCGGAGTTTCGGCTTGGTGCGGCAGCTTTTTTCTATGGATTCGTTTGCAGTTTTCTATGCGTTCAAGGAGGGAAGATATGGCGTACATCGCGCTCTACCGCCAATGGCGGCCGGGGAGCTTCAAGGATCTCGTGGGGCAGACGATCGTATCGAGGACGCTTTCCCATGCGATTTCCTCAGGACGCATCGCTCATGCCTATCTCTTTTCCGGCCCGCGCGGCACGGGCAAGACGAGCACGGCGAAGATCCTCGCGAAGTCGCTGAATTGTGAGAAGGGGCCGACGCCCGAGCCTTGCGGCGTCTGCAAAAATTGCACGAAGATCGCGGACGGCACGGCGCTCGACGTCTTTGAGATCGACGCGGCGTCAAACCGCGGCATCGACGAGATGCGGGACTTGCGCGAGAAGGTGAAATTCACGCCCGCCGAAGGGCGCTACAAGGTCTACATCATCGACGAAGTGCACATGTTGACGACGGAGGCATTCAATGCGCTTTTGAAGACGCTCGAAGAGCCGCCGGCACATGTCGTCTTCATCCTCGCGACGACAGAGCCGCACAAGGTGCCGGCAACGATCCAGTCGCGCTGCCAGCGCTTCGACTTTCGGCGCATTACGGTCGAGGAGATCGAAGCGAGGCTCGCCTATGTGGCGCAGGAGATGAAGATCCCGTGCGAGAAGGAAGCGCTTCGCCTCATCGCGCGGCAGGCGGACGGCGGCATGAGGGATGCGCTGTCGCTGCTTGACCAGTGCGCGAGCCTGGACGGCGATACATTGACGGCGGCATGCGTCGAGGAGAACCTCGGCCTCATCGGGCATGAGCCGATCTATCGCCTGACGAAGGCGATCGGCGAGCGCGCGAAGGGCGAGGTCTTGGAAACGATCGCAGAGCTTCTCGCGCTCGGCAAAGATCCGATGCAGCTCTTGGCGGAATTGACGCTTCATCTGCGCAGTCTCATGATCTACGAGGCGGCGGGCGCTCTTGCAGCGCTCAATCTCGCGGATGACACCGGAGCTGCGCTCGAAGAGCAGAAGGCGCTTTTCACGCAGGCGCAGATCATGGCGATGATCGCGCGTCTGCACGAGGCGATGGCGGAGCTTCGCTGGACGCCGCAGCCGCGCATCACGCTTGAGGTCGCGCTGCTTTCGCTCTGCCGTGAGAATGTGGAAGATAGTGCAGAAGGTGCACCAGTGCCAACCCCCGCCGCAGCGTCCTCCCCCGCCGAAGCGGCGCGCATCGCCCGCCTTGAGGCGGAGCTTGCCGCCCTCAAGGCGCAGCTTTCGGCGCAGCCTGCGAGAGCAGCCGCGCCTGCAGCATCTCCTCTTCCAACCGCGAGAAGACGGGCGGCAAGTCGCACGAACGAAGCGGCTTCTTCCGGCACGCCGGCACGCAATAGCGCACCGCTTGCCTCTTCCGCTCCTGCCGCACAGGCCACGCCGAATCCCGAGGGAGAGAAGATCTACGCCGAACTTCTCTCCCGCCTGCAGGAGAAGCAGCGCATCTCCGTGCTCGCGTGCCTCAAGGGCGCCTCTTTCGCCGGAAACGGCGCGGGCACGTTTCGCCTGCATTTTTCAAGTCCTTTGCTCGCGCGGCGCACAATGCGCGACGACTACCGAAAGATCATCGAAGAATTGCTCGCCGAGATCTCAGGCACACCGCTTGCAATCTCGTGCGAAGCGCAAGCTGTGCCGCCTGCCGCGCCGCCTCCTGCGCCGAAGAAAAAGCCGCCGTTGGCGGCGCTCGACGAGATCGAGCCGCGAGGGCTTTCACCGAAGCCGCTGGAGATCGACGAGAACGAGCTTTCGCCCGAAGAGCGAAGTCGTCTGCAAAATGCCGTTTCGCTCCTCGGCGGACATCTCGTCGACCTGCCCGAAGAGCAGCGCATCGCGGCCCTCGCCGCGAGCGGCAAGGCAGTCGCCAAGTCCGTGGCCGAGACGGCAGAAGGCAAGGACGCGCCGCCGCTCGATGACGCGCCGGTGTTTGATGACATTTCGCTGCCCGATGATGCGCCGGTGCCTGATGACGTGCCGCCGCCGGATGATGGCGATGCGCCGCCATCTGAGGAAAACAGTTGACCTAAGAGCCGCTTTGCGGCTATAATCGAAGGAAAAGCGCAGGCGAAGCGCCTGCTTTTGAAAGGAGAAACGCAATGTTTGGTGGAATGGGAAACATGGGTAATATGCAGGGTATGATGAAGAAGGTGCAGAAGCTTCAAAATGACATGAAGAAGATGCAGGAGGAGCTGAAGAAGAAGACCGTCGAGGTGTCGGCGGGCGGCGGCGCCGTCAAGATCGTCATGAATGGCGAGAAGGAAGTGCAGTCGCTTCATATCGATCCCGCCGCCGTCGATCCCGAGGATGTCGAGATGCTGCAGGATCTCCTCTCGGCCGCCTTCAACGAGTCGGTCAAGAAGGTCGACGACATGATGGCGGGCGAGATGGGCAAGCTCACGGGCGGCCTCGGTCTTCCTCCGGGCATGTTCTGAGATGCAGTACATCGCACCGCTGGCAAAACTCATTGAACACTTTCGCGCACTGCCGGGCATTGGCTCCAAGACGGCAGTGCGTCTTGCTTATCATGTCCTCGACATGGATGCAGCGAAGGCGCGGGCGCTCGCTGAGGCGATCGTCGAAGCGCGGGAGAAGATCGGCTTTTGCAGCGTCTGCTGCAACCTCTCAGACCAGGATCCTTGTGCGATCTGCGCATCGGAAAAGCGCGACCGCTCGAAGATCTGCGTCGTCGAGCAGCCGCAGGATGTCGCCGCCGTCGAGCGCATGAAGGACTACAAGGGTCTTTACCATGTGCTGCACGGCTCGCTTTCGCCGCTCTCGGGCGTAGGCCCTGAGAACCTTCGCGTGAAGGAGCTTCTGCATCGGCTGGAAGGAGAGGCGGGCGCTGAGGTGCAGGAGATCATCATGGCGACGAATCCCACGGTCGAGGGCGAGGCCACGGCGATGTACCTCGCGCGGCTTTTGAAGCCCGCAGGACTCAAGGTCACGCGCATCGCGCACGGCCTGCCCATCGGCGGCGATCTCGAATACGCTGACGAAGTCACGCTCGCCAAGGCGCTCGAAAACAGAAAGGAAATCTAATATGCTCGAAATCATCGCGTCGCTCGCCGTCGGCATTCTGCTTCTTTCTATTGCGGCGAAGCTCCTAGACTTGCCCTTGCGCCTTTTGAAGAAATTCATCGTCAACAGCGTTGTCGGCGCGGTGCTGCTCTCCATCGTCAAACTTCTGGGCTTTCATGTGACGATCAACATCTTCACGTCGCTCGCTGCAGGAATCTTCGGCGTCCCCGGCGTGCTCATGGTGCTCGCGTGGAGCTATTTGTAAGAAAAAGTACATTGGGCAGACGGCACTTCTGGGTGTATTCGTGTTTTCTAAACATCTTGAAACAATAAAGAAGGCAAGATATTGAACGAAGAAAAAGCAAGGAATGTGGAAACGCTCTGGACGGCGGAATTCATCGGCATGAGCGCCACGAACTTTTTTCACCTCATGGCGCAGTACATCCTCATCGTCGGACTGCCCATCTACATCATGAACGAGATGAAGGGAGGCGAGCTGGAAGCGGGGCTTGCCATGACCTTCTTCCAGATCGGCGCCGTCTCCTCACGCCCGTTTGCCGGCCGGCTCATCGACAGCCTGCACAAGGGCAGACTGCTCCTTGGCGCGACGCTCGCCTTCTTCGCCATCATGCTCGCCTTCTGCTTCGCGCATACGGAAGAAGCGATCTACACGCTGCGGCTTCTGCAGGGCATCGAATTTGCGCTCGGCACGACGGCGGCGGCCACCTTGGCGGCGCTCGTCCTTCCCGCGGCGAAGAAGGGAACGGGCATCGGCTACTTCGCGCTCTCGACGAATCTCGCGATGGTCGTCGGGCCTCTTACAGGCCTCCTCATCATACGCTCCTTCGGCATGATGGCACTCTTCGTCTTCCTTGCGGCGAGCGCCCTTTTCACGCTCTGGCTCGCAAACCGCAGGAAGCTTCCCGATGAGATCGTTGTGCCAAAAGAGAAAAAAGGCCGGGGATTCTCCCTCGTCGAGCGGCAGGCGCTTCCTGCGGCTCTCATTGGCGGACTCATGTTCTTCGCTTACGGCGGCGTCCTGACCTTCATCCCGCTCTATGCGCGCACGCTCGGCATGGAAGAGGACGTCAGCGCCTTCTTTGCCATATTCGCGCTCATCATCGTCGTGACGCGCCCCTTCATCGGCCGCATCTTCGATCAGCGCGGTGCCGACTATACGGTTTATCCGGGACTTCTCCTCTTCTTCCTCGGTTTCCTGTGCTTTGCCGCAGCCGAGTCGTCTGCGGCCTTTCTTGCTTCCGCCGCGATTCTAGGCGCGGGCTTCGGCGCTGCAAGCCCCGCCTTGCAGACGCTCGCCGTCGCGAGCGTCGCGCCTGAGCGCGCGGGACTTGCGACGGCGACCTACTTCTGGGCGCTCGACATCAGCGTCGGCCTTTCTGCCGCGACCTTGGGACTCGTCGCCGCCCGCTTCGGCTATGCGGCGCTCTACGGCCTCCTCTGCCCTGCCGTCCTCGTCCTCGCCGTCCTCTTCTATACGATTTGGCGCAGGAGACGATAGGATTTTTTCCTTTTGCGACGAATACAAAGATTTAGGATATTTCGTCAATATAAAGGAGGCGCGTCATGTTTCACAAAAAGAAATTTTTCATTCTTCTTTTCCTCGTCATCTCCGTCATGGCGAGCGGCTGCTTTCGCATCAGCAGCGATACCGCCATCCACAAGGATGGCAGTGTGGATATAAAAAACACGATGGTCGGCGTGCCTCTTCTTGCGGAGCAGATCCAAGAGGCGCGTGAATCGGCAAAGAAGAATCATCCGAACGCTTCGCTCAAGGACGTTCAGGACGGCAATATGTCTGGGATCGAGGAAACGACGCATTACAAGACGATCGACGAGATGGCGAAGGCCGACGGCAATATGTTCAAGACCGTCGAGGGCAAGGCGAAGGGCGTGCAGCAAAAGAAGGGCTGGCTCTACGACACCTATGCGGTCGATGTGCTCTTTGAAGGAAAGAAGGACACGCAGGCAAATATGGATCAGGATGAGCGCGCCATGATGCAGGCGATGCTCTCTTCCGTGCGTGCCGACGTTTCCCTGTCTCTTCCCTATGCACCTGAGAGTCACAATGCGGACAAGGTAACGGATGGCGGAACGACCTTGGTCTGGGATCTCGCTTCTGCCTTGATGAATGGAGGCGACAAGTCCATACAGGCGACGTTTCGCATCTGGAATATGACGCATATCTACATCACGATTGGCATCGCTGTCGTACTCACGCTTGTTTTCTTGGGCTGCTTGATCGGCGGTTTTTTCTGCCGCAAGGGATCGCCGCTTCAATTCGGCGTCTTCGGATTGGGACTCATCGCCCTCCTCGCGCTTCTGGGCATTGGCGGATTTTCTCTCTATTCCGTCACGAATCTGCCTGCGCTGAAGGATCAGGACATCGTATCTGCAACGGCCGCCAAGTCTTCTATCAATCAGCTGCAGGATGCACTCGGCTCTTCCGCGAACGATCAGGCATTGTCCAAGGCGAAGAAGGGCGCCCTGTCGAATTCTTCTTCTGCCAAGACGAAGGCACAGACGCCGGCCGCTCCGAATCCTGCGCCCGCGTCCTCTGGTTCTCAGGATGCTGTTCGGACATTCGAAAACTTTCATCGCAATATCACGAATCGCAATCTGCGCGCCGCTTACAATACATTGGGTTCTGAGATGCAGTCGCAAATGACCTACGAGGGATGGGCGCCGGGCTTCAATACGACGGTCAGCAGCACGCCGCTCAACGTCGAAGTGCAGAGCGCCACGCAGGATCGTGTCGCCGTGACCTATACGCTGCGTGCAGTCGACAACCCCGGCGGCACGCGCTATTTCAACGGCAGAGCCGTTCTCACCAGACACGGTTCGGTCTGGAAGATCGACGAGATCGTCAACAAGCCGAAGTGATGTAATCTACAAAAAAGGAAAAGGCTGTGCATAAGTCGAAGCCATCGACTTTTGCACAGCCTTTTCCCATGTATGTGATTTTACTATGAAAGTCCAAGAAGTCAAGCCCGAAGGGCGCAAACTGATTGGGTAACTTTCATTAAGTGCGCGTAGTTTATATTCTCTTTACATCGGCGAAGCAGAGCTTTGGCACATGGTTGATGAGGTTCCATTCATGCGCCTTTCGATAGAACAATTCCAGACCTTCAAGATGCTCGTCCTTCAAATCCCAACGGATGACCTGCAGGTATTCTTCAAGCTGCTGGAAGGTGAAGTCCTTTTCTTCACGCACGGATTCGATCGTCGCGTACTTGTTGGCGACTCCTTCCGCCATGCCTCGGACGAGACGCTCGTAGACGAGCTGCAGCTTTTCGGGCGATTCCCTCGCGAAGGTGCGGTTCGCTGTCCAAAGAGAATAGACCATGCCGAGTCCCGTGAGCTTGTGCCACTCGGCGCCGAGATCGTAGTAGTGGAGGTCTTCGCGGCGGTGGTGGTAGAGCCAGAGTGCATCGTCGCCGATGAAGAGCGAGCCTGCCGCGTCGTCGGGCACAGGATTCTGCGGCACGATGTGGTGCACATAGTAGTTGGGGCTTGCGTCGTATCCTTCCTTGAGGATGATCTTCAAGAGGCAGTGGCTCGTCGCGGATTTCGCCGTGAGGATGATGCGGTCATCCTTGATTTCTTCCAGAGGCTTTTTCGTCACGAGGAGGATGCTCGTGACCTCCTTGTCCGTGCGCACGCAGATGTCGGGCAGGATGACAAGGCTTTCGTCGCCCTGTGCATAGATGATGGATGATATGCCGCTCACATCGAGCCTGCCCGCCAGAAGTTCGCGGTTCAGCTCCGCCGGCACGCCCGGCACGAGGTGCAGCTCTCGATTTCCACCGTGCGCGAAGCTCCAGGTGAGAGGCAGGATATTGAGAAAATGGATGTGCCCGACCCTTGGCTCTGCCATAAACGTCTCCTTTCGGAAGAATGAAAAGATTCAGCGCTTCCTTACATATACTCCCACATGTGAAGCAAAGGACCGCGCCCTTTGCCAATATCGAGTCCTGCGCGGATGGCGCCCGTGATGTACGCCTTGGCGTCCTCAACGGCGATGGTCAGGGGTTTTCCCTCTGCAAGGCCGCAGGCGATTGCCGTCGAGAGCGCACAGCCCGTGCCATGCGTATTCTCGTTGTCGATGCGCGTCTGCTTGTACCAACGCGCCTTGCCGTCTGCATAGAGCAGATCGTCGGCGCTCTCTACGAGGTGGCCGCCCTTGATGAGCACGGCGATCGGAAACCTCTCGGTCAGGACTTTGGCGGCCTTGAGCATGGAATCTTCGTCGGTGATGGCGACGCCCGTGATGGCTGCAGCCTCGGGCAAATTCGGCGTGACGATGTCGACGAGCGGCAGAAGCTCGTCGACCATCGCGAAGAGCGTGTCGCTCGTGATCAGATCGCAGCCGCTCGTCGAGGCGATGACGGGATCGAGCACGATGTTCTTCGCGTCCTTTTCCCTCAGTTTATCGGCGATCGTACGCACGATTGCGTCGTTTGCCACCATGCCGACCTTGACGGCGTCGGGACGGATGTCATCGTAGAGGGCGTCAAGCTGCGCCGCGATGAAGTCTGGAGGAATGACGAAGGTATCGCGGATTCCCGTCGTATTCTGTACAGTGAGTGCCGTCGAGATATTCATCGCGTACATCTTGTGTGCCGTGATGGTCTTGATGTCCGCCTGTATGCCTGCGCCGCCGCTCGGATCCGAGCCTGCGATCGTCAGAACCTTTCGGATGTCCTTCATGCTGCATTCCTCCCAAAGGAAGACCGAATGGATGGAGTCTTCCAAAGATACTCATATTACTATATATCTATAGTATACCATAAAGATTAAGGTTCTTGCCACAAATCGTATAGGGCGATCATGTTCCTGAGGCGTCGCTTCTCCTCGCTCGTCAGCGTATGGCTGATGGATTTTCCCTCCGCCTTCGACCAGTAGATGAAACGCGCTGTGCGGGCATTTGACGCACGGCGAAGGATAAAAGACCCCTCTTCGCCCAAGGCGATCTGGGAGCGTTCCGTCAGAAACTCGACGTCCTTGTCGAGATGGTCGCGTCGTTTCTTTTCCTCGATCTCCCAAGTGCGTCGCTCTCCGTCCGCCTCGATGGCGAAATGGTCGCCGAAGATCCAGCCGCGCATGCTGCTTTCGTGCATCGAATAGTAGTAAAGGATGTTGCAGCGAAACGTCGAGTCCCGATTGTGCCCGAGGAGCGGCTGGACGTAGAGACCTCCTGTGAGCTTCTTTTCCTCTGGATACCTGTACCACGTATATGCTCCCGAGTCTACGCGTTCCATGCCCTCCTTGAGCTTTTCGATGCGAGCCTCACGCTCTTTTCTTCGCGCCTCTTCGGCAAGACGTTCTGCCTCGCGTGCTTCGCGCTGCGCCGCTTCCTGCTCTCTTTCTTCAGGCGAAAGCGTTTCCTCTTCGAGGAGTGCGAGCACTGACTGCGTTTCATCGCGGTGCGTGCTGCTGTAATAGAGCATCGCACCCGTAAAGAGGGCGACGAGCACGCAGAACAAGATCGCATAGCGGACAATTCTCACGCTGCTGACTCCTTTTCACAAGGTGATTTTCCTTGACTTGTTGATTCTTTCTATTATACACGGAATCCGCTTCATTTGCACAAAAAAATTGTGTAGTTTATCCCGTGCATACTTGACAATAGGTCTATGGAATTATATGATACTTGTGTAATTTCATATCGCAAATTTGCTGAATCTATATAGCATCTGTGATTTTTGGAACAAAGTGCTCTTTGATTTTTATCGAAAAGAAAGGAATGATACGCCTTGAAGCAATTCTCCTTCTTGCTTTATAAGGAAGAGGATCTTGCTCTGTGTTTGCAGGAGGCAAAGGATGTTGTCGCCTCCATGGCGCACATTTCCGATCTTCTCGTGACGCTTTTCGCCTCGGAACTTTCCGTTCATACGATGGAGGATTTCAAACGAGCGACAAGGAAAATTTTCCCTCAGGCGAAAGTCGTGGGGCTTGCGGCGGAATGCGGCTTTGCCAAAGGCAAGATGTGGAGCGGCGAGGACGATTTGCCCGATGCGGCGAGCGCCGTCGTCACCTTTACTTTTTTCTCCTCTTCACGTGTCATTCCCCTGGCGTTCGATGAGCAGTCCGACATATCGGCTGCGGCGAAGGGACTTGTTCAGACGATCTCGCAGGAAAAAGCGACGAAGGCTGTCGGTCTGTTCTTCGCGGCGCAGGTGCCGGGCATCATGAATCTTCTGGACGCCCTTTCGGATGTGGATGAGGAGATCGTGCTCTTCGGCGGCCTTCTTTCCGATCAGATGGACGAGAGACGCATTGTCATCGATCTCGCGGGACACAGGATGTCGCGCGGCTTTCTTGCCGTCGTCTTTGTCGGCGAGGAGCTTCACGCCAAGGCACAGATTTCATTCGGCTGGAAGCCCTTCGGCCCTGAAGTGCAGATTACGCGCATGGCAGATGAGCGCACGATCGTCGAACTCGACGAAAAGCCCGCGAGTGAATTCTTCTCCCACTATCTCGGCATACGCCATTGCTGGGAATCGCTTGCGAGCGTCGAGACCTTCCCCATGTGCCTGAAGCGAAACGGCGCGACGCTGGCACGCCGCCTCATGGACATTCATGCTGACGGCTGCGTCTATGTCAGCGCCGACCTTCGAGAGGGAGAGCGTCTGCGCATCGCGTCGGGCGATCCCATCGCCATCATCAGCGAAGCGCAGAGGACGCATGCGGAACTTTGCGAATTCTCACCCGAAGCCGTCTTCATCGTCAACTGCATGGGGCATTACGTCATGCTGCAGAAGAATAATATTTACGAATATGCTGCTATCTCGCGTGCCGTGCCCACGCATGGATTCTATTCCTACGCGGAGTTTTTCCGCAGCAGGGGCAAGTTCATGAAGACGAACCTCATGATGGTCAGCGTCGGCTTCCGCGAGGGCGAGCCGAAAGAAACGTCGATCTACAAGCCTGTGTCGCCGCAGTTCGGCGAGCAGACTTCGATCATTGCCCACCTCGTACACTTCGTTGACGCCATGACGAAAGAGTGGGAGTCGGCGCACAGCAAGCTCGTCGTCCTCGCCGAGCGCGATGCCCTCACGGGTCTGATGAACCGTCGCGCTATGGAGCGCTCTTTCAAGGACATCCTGCACGATGCGCTCGCCTCGGATATTCCGTTTGCCGTCATGATGCTTGACATGGACGACTTCAAGGGCATCAACGATACCTTTGGCCATGCCATGGGCGATGAGGCGCTCGTGGCGCTCGCCGACATCCTGCGCTCGTCGGTGCGCAGCGTGGACATCGTGTCGCGCTGGGGCGGAGACGAGTTCTTCGTCATCCTGACGCATGCCAACCGTGCAGCAGCTGAGCGCGTGGTCGAGCGAATCCATCGCGGTGCATCTTCGCTCTCTCTCTTGATGCCCGACAAAAGATCCGTCGGCTTGAGCATCGGCGTGACGCTCTCAAGTGCGCACGATACGCCGGAAAGCGTCTTTCAGCGCGCCGATGCGGCTCTCTACGAATCGAAGCGAACGGCGGGCAAGAACAAGGTCACCTTTCGCTGAAATCCATCGCAGTCGACATCATATCGGATATGCGGCTCCCCAGATTGATTGTCTGGGGAGTTTTTGTTGTCCAGTTTTCGTGACAGCGGACGTTTTTCGCTGTATAATATCTTCCATACCACTTCTGGGTGCTGCGAATAAATTTTTCAGCGCTCAAATTCTTTGCAAGGGAAGAAAAATATCATGGATCTCTTTCGCAGGAAAAGCATCGACGAGCTGCAGGCTGCGGCTGCGGCCTCGGGCATGCTCAAAAACCTCGCCGCCGTCGACCTCCTGATGCTCGGCATCGGCGCTGTCATCGGCACGGGCATCTTCGTGCTCACGGGCGTCGCTGCCGCCAAGTACGCAGGGCCTGCCGTGCCGCTTTCGTTCATCCTCTCGGGGCTCACGTGTGCGCTCGCGGGTCTCGCCTACGCGGAGTTTGCCTCCATCGTGCCCGCTTCGGGAAGCGCTTACACCTACGCCTATGCGTCCTTAGGTGAGTTCATCGCCTTCATCGTCGGCTGGAATCTCATTCTCGAATACACGGTGACGTCGAGCGCCGTCGCCGTCGGCTGGTCGGGCTACGTTGTCGGCCTCTTCGCCTCGGCGGGACTCGTGCTGCCGCATGAACTCGTCGTCGCGCCAGCAGAAGGCGGCATCTTCAACCTGCCCGCCGTCCTCATCACGCTCTTTTTGTCGTTTCTCCTCGTGCGCGGTACGAAGGAGAGCGTCAAGCTCAACCGCATCCTTGTCTTCGTCAAGCTCGCTGCGATCTTCCTCTTCCTCGTGCTCGCTGCACCGCATGTCGACGCCACGAATTGGGAGCCGTTTTTGCCGTTCGGCTATAGCGGCGTCGTCTCGGGCGCGGCCATCGTCTTCTTCGCCTACATCGGCTTCGATGCCGTCGCGACGACGGCGGAAGAGTGCCGCAACGCCGCAAGGGATCTGCCCGTCGGCATCATCGGATCGCTCTTTATCTGTACGCTGCTCTATGCCGTCGTCGCCGCCGTCCTCACGGGCGTCGTGCCGTATTCGATGCTCGACACGGCGGAGCCTGTCGCCTTCGCGCTGCGCCACATCGGCTACAATGTCGGCTCTGCCATCGTCGCCGTCGGCGCGATCTGCGGCATCACGACGGTGCTGCTCGTGCTCCTCTACGGCCAGTCGCGCATCTTCTTCGCGATGAGCCGCGACGGCATGGTGCCGGCGAACGTCTGCAAGATCCACCGCCGCTTTCATACGCCGTACCGCGTGACGATCCTCGGCGCGATTTTCGTCTCCGTCATCGCGGGCGTCTTCCCCATCGGCATGATTGCAGAGATGGCAAACATCGGCACGCTCTCCGCCTTCCTCATCGCCTCCATCGGCGTCATGGTGCTCCGAAAGACCGAGCCTGACCTCAAGCGCAATTTCAAATGCCCCGCCGTCTGGCTCATCGCGCCGCTCGCCGTCCTCTCGTGCGGCTACCTCATGGCAAATCTGCCGCTCGCCACTTGGCACCGCTTCGGCTTCTGGATTCTCTTCGGTCTTTGCGTCTACTTCGGCTACAGCCGCGCCCACAGCGTCATCGGCCGCCGTGCGGCAGAGGAAGCGGCAAGGGCAGAAAAGCGGTAAACCGCCTTGCAAAATGGGCGGACTTGCTCTTACAGGAATAAGGAGAAGGTTGCTAAATATATAAATCCTATTGATTTTCTATAATAAAGGTATTATGATGGAAACATCACTGGGAAATTAGGAGGAGGATTTCTTATGGCAAATGCAAAAAATCGACCGCCGTTCCGTTACGATATCGTGGGCAGTTTCCTACGCCCTGAAGCGCTGAAAGAAAAGCGCGAGGCATTCGCTGCCGGAAAAGCTGCGGCAGAGGAGCTGAAAGAAGCTGAGGATGCGGCGATCCGCGATCTCGTGGCGAAGGAGAAGGAAGTCGGACTCAAGGCGGTGACGGACGGCGAATTCCGCCGTCGCTATTGGCATCTCGACTTTCTCGCCGCCTTGGAGGGCATCGAAGAAGTCGGAGCAGAGCATTGGTCCGTGGCGTTCAAGGGCGCACAGCCGAAGGCGGCGACGGTGAAGATCGTGGACAAGGTGGATTTCGGCGATCATCCGTTTATCGAGCACTTCTGCTATCTGCAGTCTCTTGCGGGCGACACGCTCGCGAAGATGACGATCCCTTCGCCGAGCATGCTGCATCTCATCTGCTGTGTGCGTGCGACGGACTATGTGCCGATCGAGCACTATAAGGACGAAGCGCGTCTTTTCGAGGACATTGCGCTCGCTTATCAGAAGGCCGTTCGTGCCTTCTACGAGGCAGGCTGCCGCTATCTCCAGCTCGACGATACGTCGTGGGGCGAGTTCTGCGACCCCGAGAAGCGCAAGGCATACGAGGCGCGCGGTTTCGATCTCGACAAGATCGAACGTGCCTATGTGACGATGATCAATCGCGTGCTGGAAGCGAAGCCCGCGGACATGACGATCACGATGCACATCTGCCGCGGCAACTTCCGCTCAACATGGTTCTCCTCGGGCGGTTACGAGCCTGTCGCCGAAATCCTCTTCGGCGGCTGCCATGTCGACGGCTTCTTCCTCGAATACGATTCCGACCGTGCCGGCGGCTTCGAACCCTTGAAGCACATCAAGGATCAGCGCGTCGTGCTCGGCCTCGTGACGTCCAAGACGGCGGATCTTGAAAACAAGGACGACATAAAGAAGCGCATCGAAGAGGCGGCAAAGTTCGTGCCGCTCGATCAGCTCTGCCTTAGCCCGCAGTGCGGCTTCTCTTCGACGGAAGAGGGCAATATCCTGACAGAGGACGATCAGTGGAAAAAACTGCGCCTGATCCGCGAGATCGCTGAGGCGGTCTGGCAGTAAGGGGTCTCGGCTCGATGCATCTCGCTTGATGTTGTTCCTATGAAGATAATATGAAGATAAGAAGCGACGTCTCTCGCCTGCAGTTGACTCTCGTCAGCCGGCCGGGCATTGAAAGGGCGTCGCTTTTTTGTTTATCTATAATGAACAGAACATCCGTATTATCAAATTTTGTCGATTATAGTCGACAGAATTTACAAAATCTTATGGATTGTCGGTTATTCTTGAAGAGCCAAGGCCAGATTCATTGCGCCTTTGAAGATAATAGGCGCTTTGGCGATTGCAAGTTCTGCCATAACCTTCATCATAAGAGCTTCATTTTCATTCATGCTTCATGCTTCATCATAGTATTCCATTGCCCAAATCTTGTACTTCTCAAAACGCGGGAGAAGCTCTTCCTCAATCTGTAAGGAATCAAAAGATTCTCCATTGGAAAAGTATACGTCGGCCAAGCTTTCCTGTATGACCTGATTATCGCCGTCAGCACGCAGGAGATCGTTGATGGTTTGATTGACGGTCGTACAGAGAAGTCCGTTGCGCATTTCATGTTCCACTGTATCAAAAGAAGGTACGAGATGCTCTCTTGTTCCATCTATGTGCAAGGGCGACAGTACATAGATATGGGCAGCTTCATGAAAGCTGCTCCCATTGGAAAGCCCCAGATAATCCGCAGCCGTATCGTAGGCGAGGATGCAGGGCGCATCCTTTAAGAGATCGCGCAGATAGTCGTTATAGGTGTATATGCTGCTCATCGGACTGTTCCTTTCCGATCCCGCCATTTGTGTCAACGGCTGAAGCCGCGGCTTTCCCCATCCTCGCGAGCCTGACGCTCCTGCGCTTTCTTCAATGCCGGAAGCAGTATCTGATTCAGGCGCATGGCGAGGGATTTCTTCATATAGGTTTTGGAAATGTCGGTCATTCCCTCCGTCGCATCAATCAGCGCGTCAATGCGCGGTGCCGCGAACTTGATTCTTGGAACGATCTCCAAAATTGATCGATGCAGGTCATCAGGAGGCGTTTTCAAGATTTCATGGTAGAAGATTCGCTTTCCTTGATGACGATAGACAGAACACAAGTTATACTCTTCTATCTTCATCAAATTTTCATCTTTAAGTAGTAAATCCTTTCGCTCGTCCGATGATAACGGAGATAACGATGATATATTTATGCAGTAAATGATACAATTTAATTATTCCAGACGAGCCGCATAGGGGAGGCTCGTTTTTGGCATAGGAGGCTCGTTCTTCAAGCAGGGAGGCTCGGTTTTGCAGTGAAGCTTTGATATTGCTGGATTGGAGACAGTAATCACACGTTGCAACGTTAAGGAATATTTTTCTCCCCCCACGCTTTAAGTTCCAACAGAATAGGAATGACCGAGCGGCAGCGATCCGTTAGCTCGTACTCCACTCGCACGGGCATTTCCATATACTGTTTCCGTAGCACCATACCATCGTTCTCCAGTTCGTGAAGGGAGTTTGCCAGCATGGTGTTGGTTATGCCATCAACCTTTCGCTTCAGCTCGTTGTACCGCATAACGCCAACCTCGTCTATGGAGCAAATGATAAGGATTTTCCATTTGCCGCCGAGAATGCCCAATGTCTTCCGTAGTCCGCAAGTTGCTGAGGCTATCCCATTTTCTTTTTCCACGAAATCGTCCTCCAATCTTTTGCTCAGGTTTTTCGTATCTGGTAAATAAAATCTGCGTACTTGATAAGTTTTTTATATCATGTATAATACACTTATCGACAGAAAGTTGCAAGCAGATATGGACAGAGAGTGAGGATGCGAAATGAAAAACTATTCCTTTCAGCCCCAAGGCGTATGCACTCGCCAGATAACCTTTGGCATCGATGATGAGGGTAAGCTCCGCAATGTGCGTTTTGCAGGTGGGTGCCCCGGCAATCTTTTGGCTATCGGCAAACTGGTGGAGGGAGCCGATCCTAAAAATGTGGCAAGCATTCTGAAAGGCAATGATTGCGGAGGGCGCGGCACGTCTTGCGCCGACCAGCTTTCCATTGCACTGACAACAGCCATTGAAAAGGCAAATGTAGCATAAGGGAGAACGATAATATGGTGAATAATTTTGATAACGAGAAATTCCAAGCCACTGCAAAGGCAATTGCAGCCGACCCTCAAACCGGAGTTTTGCCCTTTCACGCAAAACTCGCGTGAAAGGACGGTCTCATGGGCAACGTGAACATCCGTGACTTTGCGCCCTTGACGTTGGATGAGCCGCAGGAACTTGGTGGGATGAACAAAGGGCCCAACCCCGTGGAATATCTTATGACTGGCATTGCCGGATGTTTTTCCATCGGCATCGTCATCGGGGCAAGCCTTGAAGGAGTAACAATTCAGGATTTGAAAACAGAGGTAGACGCCAATCTGGACATGGGAGTGTTCTTTGGTGCCGTACATGGTGGCAGGCATGGCATTGGTGACGTTGCCATAAAATTATATATCAAATCGGATGCATCTAAGGAACAGTTGGATGCGATAGTGCATCATTCCTTGGAGTATTCTCCGGTGCTGAACAGCCTGAATATCACCGTGAAAGCAATTGTTGTACAAGAGTAAAAGGAGAATTTACGTTGCAAAAGATAGCGATTATCTATGACAGTAAGACGGGAACAACTGCAAAAGCTGCGGAATATGTTTCCAAGGGTATCAAAGAAATCTGCGAGGTAAGGACTTTTTCGTTGGCAGATGTGGACACGGATTATGTAAAAACTTGCGATGGAGTTATCTTGGGATCTCCGACATATTTTGCCTCGCTCACTGCCAACATGAAAACATGGATGGAGACGGAGGCTCCCAAGTTGGGTTTAGCCGGGAAACTGGGCGGAGCCTATGCAACGGAGCAGTATATTCACGGCGGCGCAGAAAACGCAATACAAATCATGTTGACTCATGAAATGGTCCTGGGCATGATGGTATACTCGGGAGGAGGTTCTCACGGAACGCCGGTGATACATATCGGACCGGTTGGAATGAGCCAGAATATAGAAGATTTCCGGGACTTGTTTGTGGCCTATGGCAAGCGATTTGCCATGCAGGTAATGTCGATTGCGGGGAAAGACAATTAACAGAGAACGCACTATATCATCAACAATGAAGTGGTAAACTAAAACTGGACACAGAGGGGGTACAAATCAGACGCCGTTTGTAGTATTCTGTACACAGGATAACAAGCGGTGGACAATTTAGCTCTCTGATGCGCACAGGAGGTTGCCACATGAAGTACACGAAAGAGCAAAGATTGGACATAGGCCGTCGGATTTACGACGGCGAACTCACAAGGTATGAAGCAGCAGAAGAATATGAGATCAGCGACGAAACGGCGCGGAATTACATGCGGCAGTACCGAAATGCCAACCGACTCCCTCCGAAACGAGGAACAAAGAGTAACTGCGGTCTTGCCAATATGAAATTCAAGCCGACGCCCGCAGGACTGGAAGACCTCCAATCCATGACGAAAGAAGAGCTGATCGACGCCCTTGTGATGGCTAGGATTACGGAAGCGCGCTTAAAAAAAGGCTATCTGGTGGAAGGAGTTGGTGCGGAAAAGAAGTTCATTCCTATCGGCAAGAAGAATACCAAGTAATCGTGGAGCTTTCTGGGGATTTCCCCATCCAGCTGCTTTGCAAAAAGATGGGCATTCCACGCAGCAGTTTCTACAATTGGAAGAAGAGCGTTGAAAATCCATCGGAACAGAAGAAACAGCTTGCTAAGAGCATCGAGTTGTTTCAGCAATACCATAGCCGCTTTCCTTCTCACGGGTATCGTTGGTTGAATGCCAAGATCAGGTTGGACAAGGGAATCGTCCTTTCCGATCCCTATGCACATAAATGCTGCAAGATTGCTGGAATCAAGAGCGTTTCCAAGCATTACAAGTACAAGAAGCCCGGGGATTCGTTCAAGACGTACCCGAATCTGTTGCTCGCAGGAATCAATATTGCCGGTCCGATGGAATGCGTGGTGAGTGACATGACTGCCTTTTATGTGAGGGGCATCTATTATGAGCTCACGTTGTATATGGATTTATGGAATGATGAGCTGATTGCACATGCGCTTTCGTCCAAGCGCGGCGATCGTATGACCTATCTCAATGGTTTGCGGGATGTCATCGAGTTCAAGAAGCAATATCCGAAACAGGAGCTTGTCCTTCATAGTGACCGAGGCTCTGTATACGCTTCCAAAAGCTACAACGAACTCCTGCCCATGTATAACATCACTAGATCCATGTCTAGAGCCGGCACGCCAACGGACAATGCCGCCATGGAAGCCATCAACGGATGGGTAAAGGCCGAGTTGTTTACAGATTTGCACATCACATCTGCAGACGATGTCCCTGGGCAGGTCGCCGAATATATTCGATTCTTCAACGAAGAGCGTCCCGCATACGCCCTTGGATACCCTACTCCAAAGCAGTATCGGGAACGGTTCGCGCCCAAGCGCGGAAGAGCCGACACTTGATAAGCGGTCATTGTGAATAGATTTCGTAGACATCCAAACCAGCATAAAAATCTCGGTCTTCAACGGTTGTCTAACGCTTCGATAAGGTTTGTCTGACGTTCAGATTTTCATGACTATTTTTGGAATTTTTGTGTCCCGTTTTTGTTGACAAGTGCATATTCAATTGCCCAATCCTTATAATGCTCAAAGGCAAGCAAAAGATCGTCATCAATGCGAAGAGAGTCAAAGGATTCTCCATTCGTATAATAAACCGTGGCCAAACTTTCCTGTATGACCTGATTATCGCCGTCAGCACGCAGGAGATCGTTGATGGTCTGATTGACCGTCGTGCAAAGAAGCCCGAGGCGATTCTCATGTTTCACAGCTTCAAAGGAAGGAATCAGATATTCCGTCGTTCCTTCGATGTGCAGAGGCTTGCAGACATAAATATTCGCCGTAAGCGGATTCATACTGCCGCTCCATAGCCCCAGATAATCCGCAGCCGTATCGTAGGCGAGGATGCAGAGCGCATCCTTCAAGAGATCGCGCAGATAATCGTTGTAGGTGTATATGCTGCTCATCGGACTGTTCCTTTCCGATCCCGCCATTTGTGTCAACGGCTGAAGCCGCGGCTTTCCCCATCCTCGCGAGCCTGACGCTCCTGCGCTTTCTTTAATGATGGAAGCAGCATCTGATTCAGGCGCATGGCGAGGGATTTCTTCATATAGGTTTTGGAAATATCGGTCATTCCTTCTGTCGCGTCAATCAGCGCATCGATGCGCGGTGCAGCGAGCTTGATTCTTGGAACGATCTCCAAAATTGATCGATGCAGGTCATCAGGAGGCGTTTTCAAGATTTCATGGTAGAATACTCTCTTCCCATTCTGGCGATAAATTGAGCAAAGGTTATACTCGTTAGATTTGAGCAAGCTATCATTCGTAAGCAAATGAGCTTTTTCCTCGTCTGATGTCAACGGCGCTAAAGAGGATCCGCAGTCATATACCGGTGCAGGCTTTATTCTGCCCGTTGAATCTTCCAGTAATCCCCAGTTATCCAAATGGCGATCAACATTCCCGATTAAGGCATCAACAACAAACATGTCCCAAAAACGTTTTTTTATGGCGAGCTTGTTCACGGGAAAATCGAAACGCTCAATGATTTCGTAAACATCCTCAAATGTTGTAGTATATGTCTTGTCACTTCCCGTATCGTGATGCCCAATCTTACTGAACTCCAAAAGGCGACTGCCGTCCTGACAAAAATCTTCACAAGCAACGACGATTTTTTCTTTGTTGGTGATGGGTTCGCAATATTTTGCTAAGAATGTATTTTGTGCGGGAATCTGCAAAATTTGAAAGATTTGGCAACCGATATGTTCGGAAAACTGATTGCCAGTGTAGCTGACAAATACCTTCTTGGAACGAGGCAATTCGGGAAATTTTACCATATAGATTTTCCCATCAAAAAGAAGTGTCCTCTTTTTCTCTGAACCACCATAACGATTCGGACGCCATGTGGCATGAGTAAGATCAAACATCTGGTGTCAACTCCTCATAATAGTCGAGGATTTCTTCCCGTTCTTGCGAGGACAGAAAATGCTCCTTTACTGCTTGCTTTGTGTCAGCGTACATACGCCGCCAAGTACTTCGCATGAGAAAAGCATCTCCCGCCTGCATCGCTTCGGCGAAAAGCGTCATGCTTTCTTCCAGATAGTCGACGTAATCCTTCGGATTGTATTTGATTCGCTGCTCCATTTTGCCGCTCCTTTCTTCGCGTAGTTCTCTTTTTCTTATTATACCACAGACAACGAGCAACAAAACAGCAGCATCATTTGAACGGCACGAATCGGGAAGTTGTAAAATAAATTGACGCAAAGTTTCCCCTTGAAAAAAATCTTCATATCGTTGATAATGAGGAAGACACTTTTTAGGAAGCGCTGAATCTGTCCGCAAAGTTTACGCGAAGGATGATTCCCTTATGAAAAAAGAATTTTATGAAGGAATTAAATCTATATTGGCATCCGCCAGAAATAAAGTATATCAAACAGCTAATTTTGCAATGGTGGAAGCATATTGGCAGATTGGAAAATCCATTATTGATGAACAAGACGGTGAAAAAAAGGCGGAATATGGCGTAGGTCTGCTGAAAGAACTTTCCAAACGTATGACGGCAGATTTTGGGAAAGGCTTCACTGTGGCGAATCTGAAGAATATGCGTCAATTTTATTTGACATTTCCAAATGGCTACGCATTGCGTAGCGAATTAAGTTGGACGCATTATCGCTTGCTTATGAGAGTAGAAAATGTAGCAGCACGTCAATTCTACTTAGAAGAGACTGTGAAAGCACAGTGGAGTACGAGACAACTGGAAAGGCAGATTCATACATTTTTTTATGAGCGTTTGCTTTCCAGCAAAAATAGAAATGCCGTTTCAAAAGAAATCCTTGATACAGCACCAGAAAAAATGCCTGAGGATGTTATTCGTGATCCTTATGTACTGGAATTTCTAGGTCTTTCGCCGAATGATGATTTTTATGAAAACGACTTGGAACAAGCACTTATCACCCATCTGCAGAAATTCTTGCTGGAACTTGGAAGAGGTTTTTCTTTTGTAGCAAGACAAAAACGTTTCTCTTTTGATGGACGTCATTTTAGAATTGATTTAGTGTTTTATAATTATATCCTGAAGTGCTTTGTATTGATTGATTTGAAGGTTGGTGATTTAACTCATCAAGATTTAGGTCAAATGCAGATGTATGTGCACTACTATGAGCGTGAATTGATGAACGAAGGGGATAATCCTCCAATCGGCATTGTTCTTTGTGCAGATAAAAGTGATGCAGTTGTGCGATATACTCTTCCGGAGAATGAAGCACAAATTTTTGCGGCCAGATATAAATTATATCTTCCCAGCGAAGAGGAATTGCTTAAAGAGATTCGTCAAGAATATCGAGCATTGGAGTCTGCAAAAACAGATCTTTGTGATTAAAAAACGACGCCTCTTTGGCCGTAGGTGACTTTCGTCAGCAGGCTGATGGGCTAGGCTTCTGTAACCGCAAAGTTTCCCCTTGAAAAAAATCTTCATATCGTTGATAATGAGGAAGACACTTTTTAGGAAGCGCTGAATCTGTCCGCGCTTCTTTTATGTGAAGGGAGAATCATGATGTCTGGACAAGAACCGATCAAGCATACCTGCAGCTTCTGCAAGCGCAAAGTCACGGTGCACGATCAGTACGATATGCCGATCTTTGACCCGAACACGGGATTTGCCATCTGCAAGGACTGCGTCAAGGACATATACAATTTCATCGAGGAGCACGAGGCGGCGAGCGTCGAGAAGGAGAAGCTCGACTTCGCCGGTCAGCTCGACGAGATCCTGAAGAAGAACAAGCCGCATATCATCAAGGCGTATCTCGACGAGTACATCATCAATCAGGACCGCGCGAAGAAGATCCTCTCCGTCGCCGTCTACAACCATTACAAACGCATGAAGTACGGCTACATGAACGAGGACGGCACGGACATCGAGAAGTCGAACGTCATCATGCTCGGCCCCTCGGGCTGCGGCAAGACGGCGCTCCTCTCGCACCTGTCGCGCCTCCTCGATATTCCGTTTGCCGTGACGGACGCGTCGAGCCTCACGGAAGCAGGCTTCGTCGGCGCGGATGTCGAGGTCGCCGTTCGCAACCTCTACTATGCGGCGGAAAAGGACATCGAGAAGGCGGAGCACGGCATCATCTATCTCGACGAGTTCGACAAGATCGCGAGAAAGTCGGGCGCGAACAACTCGATCACCGCCGATCCCGGGCACGAGGGCGTGCAGCAGGCGCTCCTCAAGATGCTCGAAGGCTCTGTCGTCGAGTTCACGGCGCGCGGACAGAGGAAGCACCCCGAAGCGCCGACGATCAAGGTCGATACAAAGAACATTCTCTTCATCGTCGGCGGTGCCTTCGTCGGTATCGAGGACGTCATAGCCAAGCGCATTAAGAAGGACGTAGCGGGCATCGGCTTCGGCGCGGAAGTCGAGGGCAAGGAGAAGGACGCGGCGAAGCGCTTCGACGAGCTCATTCACAAGGTGCGTCCCGAAGACCTCATGCAGTACGGCATCATTCCCGAGATCATCGGCCGTCTGCCCGTCATCTGCACGCTTGAAACGCTCTCCGAGGACGACCTCCTGCGCATTCTGACCGAGCCGAAGGACGCGCCTGTCAAGCAGTACGAAAAGCTGCTCGCGATGGACAATGTCGAGCTGATCTTCGAAGAGGATGCCCTCCGCGCCGTCGCCAAGAAGGCAATCGAGCGAAAGACGGGCGCGAGAAGCCTCAAGGGCATCATCGAGGACACGATGCTCGATGTGATGTTTGAGATCCCCAAGTCCGAAGAAAAGCGCCGCGTGACGATCACGAAGGAATGTCTGGAAGAAGGAAAAGAGCCGAAGATCGAAGTGATTGGATAAAACGATGAGGTTGTTTGTTTTTCCTCGTTGAACTTATCGAGGTTGAGAAATTTAGCCATCTTGAATCGCTTGCACACATATAATGAGTATGCTATACTGAACATGGCAGGAATGAAAGAGCAACTTCCATAACATGTACACGAAAATCCCCCCAAGTCACCACCTTGGGGGGATTTTCTATCCCTTTTTTGCGAGCTGGGATTACGGCTCAGGCTTGTTGCCTTTTTCTCTCTCGTCAAGCCATTTGCTGATATAATTGGCGATTATGCCAGCCAAGACGGAGAGAAGGAATGAAAGAGCAATATCTTCCATAGCATATACACCTCCTTCCTTTGCCAGTCTGGAGGAGGCAACGGACAAAGTATAGCATATCCCTACGCAAAAGAGAAGATGCCGAAAGAGGCGTAAAAAATAAATAAAAATTGCATAGGAAATATGAGAATCAAGCAGGAAAATCCGTCGGGGGGGAATTATATACTCATAGAATATACATTACTCAACAAAGGAGATGTTGTATCATGGGTACGGTTGCAAAAGGTTGTTTAGGAGCAATTTTAGGTCTGATCGCGATCGTCATTATCGGTGTGATGATTGCCTCGTGTGCCGGGGGTTCGAAAGATCAAGGTGGTAAATCGGCGCCTTCTTCGTCATCGAGTGCGAAGCAGGAACAGGCGAGAACTTATGCGGATGCTGACATCAATGTGCTTATTCGGGAAGCGAAGACGAATGCAGCGGCAGCCAACAAGAACTATAAGGGGAAAGATGTAAAGATCGTTGGCGGTATTCTGGAAAATATCGACTCTGATTTAAAATATATAACGATAAATGGAACAGATCGGAATTATTCCTTCCTCCATGTACGTTGCTCTATCAAGTCAAAGAATAAAGAGCTGCAGGATGCCGTCCTCAAGCTGCAAAAAGGACAGGCTGTAACGGTATATGGTCGTATTACTGACGTAGGTGATGTGATGGGATATTATTTGGATCTTGATAAGGTCGAAACAGCCAAATAAAGGATAACATAAGAAAATTCCCCTTGCCATTTCGGCAAGGGGAATTTTCTTATGTTATCCTTAAGGACGGCGCACAATGTCCACAAAGTGGACGTTTATGCGATTTCCGTGCGCTTTTTTGCGCCGCGATACGATTCGGCGAGAATCTGGATCGGGTGGTAGACGACCTGCGGCATGTTATTTTGGACGACGCCGTCCGTGATGTGCATGCGGCAGCTCGGGCAGCTCGTCGCCACGAGGTCTGCGCCCGTCGCCTTGATGTTGTTGCACTTGCGGTCGTTGATCTCACGGCTCATCTCATAGTGCGCCATGCAGAAGGAGCCGCCGGAGCCGCAGCAGCGGTCATGCTCTTTCATCTCAACGAACTCCAAGCCTGGAATGGCCTTCAAGACTTCGCGCGGCTGTTCCGTGATGCCAAGGCCGCGAACCATGTGGCACGGATCGTGCATCGTGACCTTCTTGTTGACCGGCGAGAGGTTGTCGGTGCGGAAGCCTTTCTCGATGAGCAGTTCGCTGATCTCTCGTACCTTCGCCGCCATCTTCTCGGCGCGAGGACGCCATTCGGGATCGTCTTTCAGCCATTCGGGATAGTGCTTCAAGGCTTCGACGCAAGAACCGCAGGCGCCGACGATGTAGTCGACGTCGAGAGCTTCGAAGACGCGGATCGTATTGCGTGCGAGCTGGTTCGCGAGGTCGAAGGCGCCCGATACATGAATCGGCGTGCCGCAGCAGTGCTGCTTGGACGGCAGAACGACCTCGATGTCGTTCGCCTTGAGAACGTCGATGACGGCATCGCCCATGTCCGTGTACATGTAGTTGATCGTGCAGCCCGTGAAGAAGGCGACGCGGAACTTGGGGTTCGCCACCTTGATGACCTCGGGATATTGGCTGCGCAGTGGGCGCGAGGCCAAGGGCGGGGTCGCGCGGTTCGGATCCATGCCCGGCATAGGCAGACGCGACTTCACAGCATTTTTGCCCGGCACTTCCTTGAAGGACATCCAGCCGAACATGCCGCCGAGCTTCAGCGCTGCATCGAAGAGTGGGCGGTTCTGCAGGAGACGGAAGACATTCTTCTTGATCGGGTGCAGGCCGCGCGCCTTGACAGCGGCGTTCCTGCCGCGCAGGATCAGCTCGTCAGCCGCGACGCCGCACGGACAGTTCGCCGCGCAGCTCTTGCAGTTCAGGCACATCGCCATGATGTGGTCAAATTCCGCCGAGATGGGAATCTTGCCCGAAAGATATCCCTGCATCAGAGAGATCTTGCCGCGCGCGACCATCTGCTCTTTTTTCGTCTCGCGGTAGATCGGACAGACGGCTTGGCAGTTGCCGCATTTCATGCAGTTCGCCAACGCGTCCTCGATGTCCGCGAGGAGCGATGTGTCCTGCTTGTTCAGGTCTGCCGCCGTAAACTTTTTCGTTTCTTCAGCCATAGGTCAGCACTCTCCAATCAATTTGCCCGGGTTCAGAATGAGGTTCGGGTCGAGTGCGCGCTTGATCTGGCGCATGGCCTCCATGCCTTCCTTGCCGTGCTGCAGCTCCATCCAGGGCAGCTTGCCGAGGCCGATGCCGTGCTCGCCCGAGAGCGTGCCGCCGAGCTCGACCGCACCGCGGAAGATGTCGTCCATCGCCTCGTGGACGCGCTTCGTCTCCTCCTCGTCGCGCAGGTCGCAGACGATCGTCGGGTGCATGTTGCCGTCGCCTGCATGACCGAACGTGCCGATCGTGACGTTGTGATCCTTTGCCGCCTTCTTGACGATGGCGAGGAATGCCGGAATCTTGCTTCTCGGCACGGTCGCATCTTCGACGAACGTCGTCGGACGCAGCTTCGCAAGGCACGGAAGCGCCATGCGGCGAGCCGTCCAGAGCTGTTCCTTGTGCTTCGCGTCGCGGGCAAGCGTGACCTCGCGTGCGTTGTTTTCCTTCAGAACCTTCATGACCTTGTCCGCCTCGTCCTCGACGACCACAGGATGACCGTCGACCTCGATGAGGAGGATCGCGTCAGCGTCCGTCGGCAGACCGACGTGCATGAAGTCCTCGACCGTGCGGATCGTCGCGTTGTCAAGGATTTCGAGCGTCGCAGGGATGATCTTCGCGGCGATGATGCCCGAGACGGCGCGTCCCGCATCCTCGATCGTATCGAAGATCGCGACCATGCTCTTCGTCTTCTCCGGCGCAGGAACGAGCTTCAAGAGAGCCTTCGTGACGACGCCGAGCGTGCCTTCCGAACCCGTGAAGAGCTTCGTCATGTCGTAGCCCGAGACGTCCTTGACGTTCTTGCCGCCCGTATGCAGCACATCGCCGTTCGCGAGGACGACTTCGAGACCCTGTACATAGTTCTTCGTGATGCCGTATTTCAATCCACGCAGGCCGCCCGAGTTTTCTGCGATCGTGCCGCCGAGGCTCGCCGTCTTGACCGTGCCCGGATCGGGAGGGTAGATGAGGCCGAACTGCGCGATATGTTCGTTGATGTCCTGCACGACGACGCCCGTCTCGACCTCGGCGATGAGGTTTTCGAGATCGACGTCGATGATCTTATTGAAGCGGAGCATCGAGAGGACGATGCCGCCCTTCAAAGGCGCCGTGCCCGCCGAGAGATTTGTGCCGGAGCCGCGCGTGTAGACGGGGATCTTGTGCTCGTTCGCGAACTTCAAGACCTTCGAGACTTCCTCCGTCGTGCCGGGGCTGACGACGACGTCCGGCATGTAGATATGGCCGGGCGTAGCATCATAGGCGTAGGAGTAAAGTTCCTCTTCCTTCGACTGAACATTCTCCGCGCCGACGATTTTCGTCATTTCTTCTACCAGCTGCTGCTTTTCCATTTAGTGTGCACCTCTTTCATGATGGTGTTAGTCATAGATAAAAACTATAGGGAGATAAACCTCCTATAATCTAAGTATCGCACATTTTTCGTATTTGTCAATGGAAAATTGCGACTTTTTTCGATAATTCCGATGGTTTTTCTATGAGAATCCAAGAGGTCAAGCTCAAAGGGAAGAGAGCGATTAGTTTTTTCATATAAGGGCGGCGCATAATATCCATGAAGTGGACTTTTGTGCGTGTAGTTTTCTATGCCACAGGTCGTAATCCCTGTGAATATTGGGCTTGCGGCCTGTCGTACATGTCCCATCGCTGCTTCCTAGAGGAGCGGCGTCATATACATGGGCAGGAGAAAGACATCGTGATCTTTCTGCAGATCTTTCGTATAAATCAGATACTTCTTGGCGATTTGCGCGGAATATTTTTTGCAGAACGCATCCAACGAAGCATGGCTCTTATAGCCGGAGGATTTCACTTCGATCGGGCAGATTTTATTGCCTTGTGCGATGAGAAAATCGACCTCGTAATTCGCTGTTCGCGATGGGTTGGGAAAGGTATGATAGTATAATCCATAGCCGTTGGCCGTCAGCATTTGAGCTGCCATATTCTCATATAGGTATCCGAGATTCGCTGAAAGTTTGTCGCTGAGCAATTTTCGGTAAAGCTCATTCTCGGTGAAGTTTTTGCTTTTGAACATCAGCGTGGTGAAAAGCCCCGTATCGGAAAGGAAAAGCTTGAAACGGGTCAAATCTTTATAGGAAGCCATTTCAGCGGAAGGCAGGCTCGTATGATATGCTGCCAAAACTGCTCGGGAATCGATCAGTTCTGCGATCAGGTTCAGGGAATTTCCAGGGCGCATATGGGGAAGGATATTTGAGACTACATAGCGCGAACTGTTCTTGTTCAGCTGTGCGGGAATTGCGTCGAACAACTGAGACAAACGCCCCGTCGCATCGATTTTATAAAAGTCGTCCTCATAAAGGCGCAAAATATCGCGCTTGACTTGATCGACGGTTTCGAGATCATTGCTTTCCAAGTAGACGGCGACGGCCTGCGGCATTCCGCCGATCAACATGTACAGGCGAAGGAGGCGCATGAGCCGTCGATGTGCGCCGTCCCCTGCGGGCCGCTGTTTCTGCAGTAAAATTTTAAGCGAGGGAATTGTCGCCTGATCGCCCAATGTCCAGAGGAATTCTTCGAAGTCCATCGGATGCATGAGGACGCGCTGCTCTTCACTCGGAATCAGGATATCCTTGACATTTTTTCGAATGGAGATCAAGGAGCCTGTTTCTATATAGTCATAACGGTGGTCTTTAACAAGAGATTTGATTGCTTGTCTGGCAAGGGGAAAGAGCTGCACCTCATCAAAGATGATCAAGGAACTGCGTTCGACAAGGTGAACGCCAGTTAGGAGCTGCAACTGCAGGAAGAAGTAATCGAGGTCAGAAATATCCCGAAACAGATCGCGGATCTCTTGTGAGCAAGTCGAAAAGTCAAGGAGGATATAGCTTTCGTATTCCTGTTTGCCGAATTCCTCGACAACCGTTGACTTGCCGACACGCCGTTGCCCCTCGACAAGCAGAGCAGTACGACCATCCTGCTCCGTTTTCCATTTTTTGATCTTTTCATAGATCTTGCGCTGAAACATAAGGATGCTCCTTTCCAGTGCTCGTCCGTCCGGACTGAACAAGGTGATTGTTCCTGCCTACAGCCGATTTTTTGCTACTACATCAAAATAGACAAATTTATTTTAACAAATCTATGCAAAATAGACAAATTTATTTTATATGTTTCATACAAAATAGACGATTCTCTATTGATCCAGCTGTATGCGAAGACGAATTCGGAAGGTATTCTGTCGAAATCCTAGCTGTGTGCCCCTCATATTTCTGCATTTACAAATGGAGGTGCATGGTATATATTTAAGTCATGAATTTATTGACTTGAGCAAGGAAGCAGTATGAAGGATTCGGAGTTGAAACGTTCCCCCCGCGCGTCATGATGGACAGTAAGTCAAGACGGGCACGCTTGAAGCTATCATGAAACAAGCTGGATTGAAATGAAGAGGAGGTGGTGTCATGCGTCATCATGGCGACAAGATTGCGTACTTTCTCATCGCCTTTGCCGTCTGCCTCATCCTCATGGCGCTGTCGACGTACAAGACAACGCGCATGGCGAACACGATCCTCTACACTTCCGTCGCTATCTCGCTTCTTGCGGAGAACGTCCCGAAGGTCGTGGAGATTCCGCTCCATTACGCATATCCCGTGAAGTGCATCGAGTACTTCATGTTCTTCCTCGCCGTCCTCTGTTTCATCACGGTTCTCCTGCGTCATCTTCATCTGTTTTAGGCAGAAGAGTCGATTCATCCATAAGGCTTTATGGAACAATCTGCTGAGGTATGCTATACTTTATGCGTTGCCGCCCCTAGACATGGCAATGGAAAGGGGGTGTGCTGGTGTCCATAATAACGTTTCTTCTCTCCATCATGACTGGCGTGATTGCCAATCGCATCAGTAAATGGCTCGATGAGAGGGAGCACGACGGCGACGAGCCTAGGGATTAAGCCCACCTGCTATAAGGGAATAGAAAACCCCCCAAGTTGCAGTCTTGGGGGGTTTTCGTGTACTGGTTTTGACCATAATAACGTTTGCCATCTATAGTATAGCATATTCGGTTGTCTGTGTGCAAGAGCACTTGTCAAAGTCAGCTTTGCCGTCCTTTCCCGGGACCGTCTGCGGCTACGGCGACGGCGGTTTCGGCGAAAGTCTTCATATCGTTTTCCATGTGGAGCGCGGCATCGACGAGGCGCATGCCGAGCGAGGCCGCGACGCCGCAGCTTGCAGGAAGGGCGAGCGCGAGATAGTCGGACTGAACGTGCAGGAGGTAAGGCTTGAGCGTGGGCGCGAGGGTTTCGGCGAGGTGCGCGACGCTTTCCGTCGCGGAATCGTCGAGGAGGACAAGGCAGCGGCTCTCAGCAGCGGCGCAGAGGGCGCCGAGGATGGCGGCGGCTTCTCTTTGGAGTGCGGGTGAAAGATTCTGCAGCAGGTTGAGGCTCTCTGTGCCCTCCTTTGCCGGACGGAATGCTTCGTCATAACGTGCAGCCTTCTCGCGTGCCGCCTCGTCCGTCTCCACAGCAAGCGCGAGCCCGAGGAGCGAGCCGTCTGCGGCAAGCTCCCGCGCGATCTTCTGGCCGAAGGCGAAGGCTTCGGCAGGCTTGCTGTCTCGGTCGAGCAGCGCGAGTGTCACGGGCGCTCCGGCGTGCGCGGCAAAGGTGGATATGAGCCGCTTCTGCCGCGCGGAAGGCTCTTTTGCTGCGAAGATGAGCAGCGCTCGCCGCGCACCAAGCGGCGGCCGCGCCTCGCCCGTGACGCCTGCGAGGCGCACGGCCAGTTCTTCGAGCCGTCCGAGGCTGTAGATGGGCTTGGCGAGACTGTCAATGCGCTTTTGGCAGGCGGCCATGGCGATAGTGTCGAGCGCGGGGAACGAAGGCAGAGCGAGGTAGTCGAGCGCATCATCTGCGTCATCGGACATGCTTTTCGACAGGAAGCGATACGGCATCGCCTTCATCTCGTCCTGCGCATCTTTTGCTTGCGCTGCATTCGCCGCAGCGTTTCGCTTCCAAACGTGCTCTCCCTTGCCGTCGCTTGCCGCCGCATCCTCTGCGAAGAGGCTTTTTGCAGCTTCGATCGCAGCATCGAGGAAGTCAGCGACGATGGACGATCCCGTCGCTTCGCCGAGGCGAAAGCGCATGTCCATATAAGGCATGAGGCCGAGCTTCTTGAGAATGGCGGCGTGCGCCGGCTCCGCTGCGAGGTGCGAGGGCAGGAGACAGCCGCAGGCGGCGGGCGCGAGTGCCTCGGCGATCAGTGCCGCCGCGCCCGTGTTGAAGCCGTCGAGGATGACGACGGCTCTTCTTCTTGCCGCACCGAGGATCAGTCCTGCGATGCAGCCAAGCTCGAAGCCGCCGACCTTCTGCAGCACGTCGATGCCGTCGCTCGCATCGGGGCGGTTGACGGCGAGGATTTGGCGCACGACTTCGATCTTCTTTTTCAGGCGTTCGTCGGAGATGTTCGTGCCGCGCCCCGTCGCCTGCTCGGGCGTAAGACGGCACAGGCAGGCGGCGATCGCTGCGCTCGCCGTCGTATTCGATATGCCCATTTCGCCCGGCAGGAAGCAGCGGCAGCCTTCGGCGGTGAAGTCTTCGGCGAGGCGGATGCCAACGGCGAGCGAGCGGAGCGCTTCCTCGCGCGTCATGGCGGCTCCTTTGGCGGAGTTCTTCGTGCCGTGCGCGATCTTGCGGTCGATGAGCGAAGGTAAGGGCGGCAACGGAGCCTTGATGCCGAGGTCGGCGACATGAAGATCACTTCGGGCGAAGTTTGCGAGTGCATTGGCGACCGCGCCCTTGGCGAGCAGGTAGTTCGCCGTCATCTGCGCCGTCGTCTCGGGCGGATAGGCGCTGACCTGCATTTCGGCGACGCCGTGATCGGCGCAGCAGATCAGCGTGCATTTCTTTGGCTTTTCGAGCGCTTTTGCCGCGCTCTTCGTCGCACGCGCATAGCGGTCAAGCAGGGCGGCGAGTGCGCCGAGACCGACGCCTTGCGGCAGTTTTTCCTGCAGGGTGCACTGCATATTCTCGCCTGCTCTATCGTCGGGCGGCTCGATGGCGCGAATGGTATCGTGCACGAGGCCGGCGTCGTCCGTCCGGCGCAGATCGCCTCCTAGGGGGGCGACAGTTCGCTTCATATCGCTGCCTCCTTCGGTACCTGCTTCAAGGAGAGGCCGATGCGGCCGCGCTCTTCGTCGACCTTGATGACCATGACGCTTAATATGTCGCCGACGGATACGACGTCGAGCGGATGTTTGACGCGCTTCTTGCTGAGTTCTGAGATGTGGATGAGCCCCGCCGTCTTGATGCCGATGTCGACGAATACGCCGAAGTCCGTGATGTTGCGCACCGTGCCGCGCATGACGGCGCCTACCTTGATGTCGGAGAGCTTGACGATGGACTGGCGCGTCAGGGGTGCGGGCAAGTCCTCGCGCGGGTCGCGCCCCGGCTTCTTGAGCGCGTCGATGATGTCGCGCATGGTCGGAGCGCCTGCTGCGAGTTCCTTGGCAAGCGTTTCGGCATCGGCGAGGCGGAGCTTTGCGCCGAGCGTATCGAGAGCCTTCTTGTTGCCGAGGTCGTCAAGCGAGAAGCCCAGGCGGTCGAGCAGCTTTTCGGCGAGCGCGTAGGATTCGGGATGGACGGGCGTGTTGTCGAGGGGGCTTTTGCCGCCTGCGATGCGCAAAAAGCCCGCGCACTGCGTGAAGGCGGCAGGGCCAAGGCGCGGCACCTTGAGGAGCTGGCGGCGGCTGGCGAAAACGCCGTTTTCGTCGCGCCAGTCGACGATATTCTTCGCGATCGCCTTCGTGACGCCCGCGATGTGAGAGAGAAGAGCCGCCGAAGCCGTGTTGAGGTTCACGCCGACATGGTTGACGGCGGATTCCACGACGGCGTCGAGTGCGGCGGCAAGCTCCTTTTGGTTCACATCGTGCTGGTACTGGCCGACGCCGATGGCCTGCGGGTCGATCTTCACGAGTTCGGCGAGGGGATCCTGCACGCGCCGCGCGATGGAGACGGCGCCGCGAATCGTCACGTCGTATTCGGGAAGCTCCTCTTTCGCGAGCTTTGAGGCCGAGTAGACGGACGCGCCCGCTTCGTTCGTGATCAGGTAGTGAACGGGCAATTTGTTCTCGCGAATGAGGTTGGCCGTGAATTCTTCCGTTTCGTAGGAAGCCGTGCCGTTGCCGATGGAGATGAGCGTCACGCCGTGCTTTTTGATGAGTGCGAGCACCTTTTTTGCCGCTTCGGCGCGTCGCTCTTCGCTCATCGTAAGGTAGAGAACGCCGTGGTCGACGACTTGCCCCGTGGGACTGACGACGGCCATCTTGCAGCCCGTGCGGTAGCCGGGATCGAGTCCCATGACCGTGTGGCCGGCGAGCGGCGCTTCCAAGAGGAGCTGCTTGAGGTTTGCACCGAAGACATGGATCGCCTGTTTTTCGGCGTTTTCTGTCAGAAGAGCGCGAAGCTCGCGCTCCATGGCGGGGAAGAGCAGACGTTTATAGCCGTCCTCGATCGCTGCCTTCAGCGATTCGCGGAAGATGGAATCGCTCTTTGCCAGCCCGTCGAAGATTTCCGCCGCAAGCTTCTCATGGTCGCATTGGAGCGTGACCTTGAGGCAGCCTTTCTTCTCGCCGCGGTTGATGGCGAGGATGCGATGCGAGGGCAGCGTGCGAAGCGGCTCCTTGTAGTCCTGATACATGAGGAAGGTCTGCGCGTCCTCGGCCTCTTCGTCGAGCGCAGTCACGAGTTCTGCCCGCTGCCAAAGCTCCTTGCGCATCTTCTGGCGCAGCGCAGCGCCCTCGGAAACGGTCTCGGCGACGATGTCCATCGCGCCGGAGAGTGCGTCCTCCGCTGTTTCTACGCCCTTTTCCGCATCGATGAACTGCGCGGCGTATTCTTCCGCCGTGCCGCTTTTCTCTTCCTGTGCGAGAATCGCGAGCGCCAGCGGCTCAAGCCCCTTTTCCCGCGCGACGCCCGCACGCGTGCGCCGCTTCTGCTTGAAGGGCAGGTAGATGTCTTCCAGCTCCTGCATCTTCAGCGCCCGGTCGAGCGCTTCCTTGATCTCGGGCGTGAGCTTTCCCTGCTCCTCGATGCTCTTTTCGATCTCCTGCTGGCGCTTCACGAGATTTCTGAGGCGCGAAAGCTCGCTCTCGACGGAGCGCACCTGCTCTTCGTCGAGTTCGCCCGTCGCCTCCTTGCGGTAGCGCGAGATGAAGGGCACGGTGTTTCCCTCGTCGAGGAGCGCGATCGTCGCCTCCGCCTGCTTCGCTCGGATGCCCAAAGCGCGCGCAATAGCCGCGCCGATGTTTTCTTCTTTCATGGCAATACCTCTTGTCTTTTAGCTTGTAGCATGATATTTTATTGGATTTACTGTTGTTTTAATTTTTCTGTGATTTGTTTAAAAAACTCCGCGTTCCATATATCGAGTGCGGAAGTATTATGGATAAACGGCTCCACGTCCTGTTTCGCCTGTGAAAAATTGATGGCGTCAAAGTGTTCGCGAAGCATTCTTTTTATATCATCCAGTGTACAGGTGTCTTCTTTGCGAATGTAACCGGAATCAATCAACCGTTCGTGCAGATGTGCAAGGTTGACGGCAGCATCGCGGGAAAGGTAGAAAACATAATCGTAGAGGTCTCTGCCCTTGATCCGGTTTCGCCACGCCCTTGCCAGAACGGCATGAATCTTTCCGGCGAATAGGGAAGGCATATCGTATAATTTGATCTCATAGGGGGAAGGCAAAAGACGATATTTGTGCTCGAATGCAGCGTATTTTGGAGGATCTACATCCACCTCGAATTTGATTTTTACAGCTTCCGTTTTCACAACACTTCCTGCAATCTGTTCATTTCCGTAGAACAAGAGCAGGTGTTCTTTTGTATTCCCTTTCAAAAAGGCGGAACGGATATGACTGTCGTTTGCTTTTACTTTTTCTGAAACAGTCATATTTAAACCGAAGGATCTCACTTCCTTTTCCAGAATAGGGAAATACTCTGACAAATCAAAAGCGGGATTTTTTGTTTCTAAGGAAAAGTCCAAATCCTCGGAGAACCGATCAAGTCCATAGAAAATACGCAGCGCCGTTCCCCCGTAAAAAGCAGCTTTTTTGAAAAAACCTGCGCGAGAGAGTCCGCAAAGAACAATCTCCTGCAAGATCTCTTTCATAGCATTTTTTCGATCATATAGATTTTCAACACTATATGCTTGCAGCATTTGTTCCAGTGAAGCGTTCATTTCATAGTCTCCTCAATAACGTACAGAGTTTCCTGATATTTGTTGCATGATATTTGTCACACAACTCGGCGATCGTTTTCAGGTTCATCTTCCGAAGCTCCGATTCATCGATTCGAAGGTCATCAAAAAGCAAGGAGGCAAGTTCTTTTGTATTTTTGGCCGGACGCATAATATATAGTTCATCGCACAATGCCTTTTCGAAGGATGCAATCCGATACCAGTAGTCTCCCTCATGGCGGATCTCAATGTATAGGGGGAATGCTGCAGAGGGGATATCTTGGTAGGTAAAAGTTCCGAAAGGCGTATCATACTTCTTCTTCTTTTTCTTTTCAAAAGTAGCACATGTGATGGTATAGACGGCTTCCGGGATCAATCCGTAATGAGAGAGAGCATATTCGAAGGAAATATAGGACGGACCATAGATGCTCCCGGCCAGAAGATGTGCAGATACATGTTGATTTGTTTCATAAAGACCCTTTCGGATCTGAAAGCATTCTCCTTTTTGAACCATTCGGGACAGTTTCGTTTTTGGGGAAGCATAATCGGATAATTTCGCTAAAAGCATTTCCGTTGTTTTTATCATAATTGCACCTCCCAGTACAATTATATGCAACTAATTGGAGAGAATCAAGTGTTTTGGAAGCATATACGCGCAGAATGCGTGAAAAATCATCCATGTCCTGCTATAATATAATAGAAGAGTTTCTGAATCGTTTAGGAATGAGAAAGGGCGCGTCACATTGGAGAAAATTCACCTGGCGGCGAATTGCATCAAGGGATATCTGCAGCCGCCGTGCCGCGCGTGTGAGGATGTCTGTCCCGTCGGCGCGTTCCGCTGGGGCGTGCCGCATCCCGATCTCTGTATCGACTGCGGCCTTTGCACGGCCGTCTGTCCGGCCGCCGCCGTCGAGACGCGGCTTGATTATGCGGCAAAGCTGACGGCTGTCGTGGCTGCCGATGCGCCAAGCGTGCGCCTCGCATGCGCGAAAAGCGCGCCGGATTCCATGCTTCCGTGCCTCGGCTTTCTCACGCGCGGCATCCTCTGGGCAATCGCCTCGCAGAAGGAAGTGCAACTCGACATAGGCTCTTGCCGCGCGTGTCTGCCTGCCGTCCACGCGCACCTCGCACGCGAGGCTGCCGCCGTCGATGCGGCTCTCGCGGCGGCGGGGCGAGCGCCTCTTCGCTTGCTTGATGCTGCGCCTGCCGCACGCGAGTACAGCCGCCGCGATTTCTTCCGCCGCTTTCGCGATGTGGCGAAGGAGAAGTTCGGGCAGGAAGATGCGGCAGGCGGTGCGGGGGGGAGTGCAGCAGGGGAGCACGACGTTGGGTTTGCCGAGCGTATGGCGTGCGGCACTGCAAGTGCGACGCATGCGGGCACAGCATCGGCAGAGGCGGGTGACGTTTTGCCGCCGGATGCAGCGGGAATGGGGCAAGACTCCATGCCCCCTGCACTCGCCGCGTTCTCCGCTCCCGCCTGGGCATTCGCTCAGGACGCTCAGCCCGCCGCCGTGCACGCCGATCTCGCGCTCTACAGCGGCTGCAATGCCTGCGGCTTCTGTGCCCGCCTGTGTCCGCACGGGGCGCTGCAAGCAAGCGTCGAGGCCGAGGACTTCGTGCTCACCTTCACGCCGCAGCTCTGCACTGCCTGCGGACTCTGCACCGCACGCTGCCCGAAGAGCGCCCTGCGACTCGCCGCCTCCCCCGCCGCCAAGCGCTGGCGTATCCCGCTGCCGCGCTGCGAATCCTGCGGCGCTCCGTTTCAGCCGATTGGCGCGAGCAAGGTCTGCCGCGCGTGCATGGAGGGATGAAGGCAAGGGTTTGACATGCGCATGAGATGTCGCTCCATGGTGGTCAAAAGTCTTCGGCATAAAGGGAAGATTGACTTTTGACACTGCGCCTGAGGTATGGTATTCTAAACGAAATATATGAAATCATCGTGAAGGAGTGTCGGTCTATGAAAAAACGCAACCTGCTCGCTTTGACTGCGGCGCTCGCGCTCAGCAGCAGCGCTGCGTTCGCCGCGTCGTCGGCGCAAGACGCTGCAGCGGAAGCGGCTTCGGCTGCGCCTGTCGCTGTGCAATCTGCTCCTACGCAGTCATATGCGCAACGCACGACTTCATCGAAGGATGAAAAGACAAAAGAGACGGCGGTAACTCCAAGCTACATTGAGGCGCCGGAAGAATTCGAGATTGCTTCCCTTGGGCGTCCGTCGACAGTGCAAAACTATCGGCTTTTCAAAGGGGATACGATGCGCATTTTGCCCATCGGCTTCACGGAAGACATAAAGGTTGAAGAGATTCCAGTTGGTGTCGATGGCTGCGTGCAGCTCCCTTATGTCGGCAGTGTCAAACTGGAAGGCATGACGCTGGATGAGGCGAAGGAAGCGCTTCTGGAAGCCTTCGGTGAGTACATGCGCATCCCCGATATCTCGATTTTCGTCACGACATATGGAAAGCGCAAGGTCTACGTCATGGGTGATGTGACAAAACCCGGCATTCAGGAGATGGACGCTGACAATATGAATGCCTATGCTGCCCTGGCAAGCGCTGGCAGTTGGACGGATCGCGGGCGCAGCACGCGCATCCAGGTGATTCGTGTGCGCGACAATGTGATGTACTACCGTACGCTTAATATGAAAGACTATACGAAGAAGCACGACCTCACGCAGAACGTCGTGCTGGAAGACGGCGACATCGTCTATGTGCCAGCATCGAACGGCATTAAATTTAATGAAGATATCCTGCCGTATATCAACGCTTGGGCAATGTATAAATCGCTGACGGATTGAGTCGTGGATAGGAGAGAAACGGCAATGGAACAAAATGAGGATACGATTGACCTCTCGAAGCTTTTTCATATCATGGCTGCGCGTTGGAAGGTCGTGACAACGATCGTGTTCGCGTGCACGGCGGTGGCGGTAGTGATTGCTTTTGTGTTGCCGAAGGAGTATGAATCTACCACGCTTGTGCAGACGCGTAATACTGGAAAGGTTGATGTTTCTGGTGCTGCCGCAGCGATGGCGATGTTTGGGGTAGGTGGCGGATCTGTATCGTCGCCGACGATGAATTACATTGAACTGATGAAATCACGTACGGTGCTTGAGCCCATTATCGATAGTATGGATTTTGAAAAGGAAAAGAAGCCAGATGCGAAAGCATTCGCAAAAAAGTACCTTGATATTAAAAACACTAAGGGAACGAATCTTATCGAGGTTACTGCACGAGGGAAAGATCCAGAAGAAGCGCAGATGATTTCGCAGACGGTCGTTGACAACTTCCTCCTCATGCAGACAGACATGAACCAGGAAACGCAGTCCTTGCTCGTGAAGTTTCTTGACAAGCGTATTGCGGAAAGTAAGCAGGAGTCGGAAGAGGCAGAGCAGAAGTTGGCAGCCTTCAGTAAGGAGCATAAAATATACAGCCCCGATGAACAGGTCAAGGCAGCGATTGAACAACTGGCTGTTTTTGACAAGGCGATCAGCGAAGCCGAGGTGCAGCAGAAGTCCGCACAAGCAGAATTTGATGCGGCCGAAGCGAAACTTGCGGAACAGAAGATGAGGAGCAGGGCATATAATATTTCTGATAACGCTGTCGTGCAGAAAATCCGAGATCAAATTATTGCGAAGCAGGTGGAACTCGTGGGTCTTGAGCAGCGCTATACCGACAAGCATCCAGACGTGCAGAAGGCGAAGAGCGAATTGCAGCAACTGCAAGGAAGCCTCAATGCGGAGGTTGTCGCGAGTGTCGACTCAAATGCCGCAACGCTCAATCCGACACAGTCAGAGCTTTTGAAAAGTCATGCTTTGGCGGCCGTGAAAGCTTCTGTCGCAGAGGCTGAGGCGAGTAAACTCAAGGAACTTCGCAGCAAAAAGGAAAAAAATATTGGAGATATGCCCAACGATGTTTTGGAATATATGACACTTGAACGTGATGTGAAGATTAAAGGAGAAGTCTATCTGAATCTTGTTAAGCAGAGCGAACAGAGCAAGATTCAAGAGGCGATGGACAGCATGGATATCCAGATTGTCGATCCAGCAAATTTGCCCGATGAGGATAAACCCGTTGCTCCACGAAAGAAATTGATCACGGCAGTCGGTTTCGTGGTCGGTGTACTTCTGTCTATGGGATATGGGTTGCTTCTTTATAGGAGAGATGTATAGATGGTTTTGATTGAGATAGTTTCTGTAAATTTTTAAGATATATATTCAGTCGATATACGGAGTACGAGAGGCTTTCAAGACTGTCTTTAGCGATGGGATCCTCAAAAAGCGTGCTGTGTATATATCTTTACATTACTAGAACTTAACTAGAATCTAGCTGATTAGTCTTTTATAATAAACGGCAAAATCATTTTGTATTTTGCGCTCGCTTTGCGTATTTGCTTGTGAGATTTAGTTTTTGCCGAAAGGAAGCGTAAATTCGTTATGATGTCGTTCATTCATGTGAAGGAAAAGTTTAAACTTATTTTCCTTGACTTTGTTATTTTAAGTGTCATGCCAGTGTTGGCTGTGCTCTTGCGATTTGAGGGTGCTTTACCGGAGTATGAGGCTACAGTCTTGCATGTATGGCTTCTTCCTTCCGCTGTTCTTGGCGTAGGTATTTTTTACCTTTTTGGCATGTATCATCGAATTTGGCATTATGCACGGATTCGGGATCTCAATGCGATTGTCGGAGCGGTCACATTGTCTTCGGCTGGAACATTTCTTCTTCTTTTCTTAGTTGGAAAAGATGTGCCGAAAAGTGTTTTTTTGATTTCATGGATGCTCGTTTTGGGTGGTATAGGTTTGAGTCGTTTGGCGTTTAAGATTAATTTGGATATGCTTTCCAACGCTCAAACAGGACAACGGGCAGTGTTGATTATTGGTGCTGGTGATGCTGGTGCTATGCTTGTGCGAGAAATCGAACAAAACGATGCGGCGAGTGTTCGTATTGTCGGTTTCGCAGATGATGACGTGAAGAAGATAGGCAATCGTTTGTCGGGATTTCCTGTCTTGGGATCGATTGATCAAGTCCCTGAAATCGTTGAGACGCAAAATGTAGAGGAGATTATCATTGCGACGCCTTCAGCAGAAGGTGATGAGATTCGCAGAATTACAGATATATGTCATCGCGTATCCTGTAAAGTCAAAACAATGCCTGGTCTTTATGAAACGATGGAAATGGGCAAGCGAAATATTGGTTTACAGCAGCTTCGTGAAATACGCTTGGAAGATCTCCTGCGGCGCGATCCGATCAAACTGGATTTCGATAAAATTACACATTATATCGCAGGGAAGACGGTTCTGATAACGGGAGCGGGTGGCTCAATCGGATCGGAACTTTCTCGTCAACTCAGTCATGCCGGAGCAAGGGAAATCTTGCTCTTGGGACGTGGGGAAAATAGTATTTATGAAATTTATCAAGAGTTGAAAGTAAAATTTCCAGAGCAATCCTATCGTACCGTTATCGCTAATATCACAGATAAAGCTCGTATGGAAGAGGTGTTTCGCAACTATAAGCCAGAGGTTGTCTTTCATGCAGCGGCGCATAAGCATGTTCCTCTGATGGAGATTCAACCAGTGGAGGCTGTTCAGAATAATGTGTTTGGAACGAAGAATGTAGCGGAGCTTGCAGATGCATATAAAAGTGAGATTTTCGTTCTGATTTCTACGGATAAGGCTGTCAATCCGACAAGCGTAATGGGGGCGACGAAGCGTGCAGCTGAACTCGTTTTGCAGGAAATTAATCAGCATAGCGAAACGAAGTTTGTTGCTGTCCGCTTCGGCAACGTCTTGGGCAGTCGTGGCAGTGTAGTGCCTCTTTTTGAACGCCAGATTGCGTCAGGTGGGCCTGTTACAGTCACAGACCCGGAGATGACACGCTTCTTTATGACTATACCTGAAGCAGTGCAGCTTGTTTTGCAAGCTGGAGGGTTGGCCGAAGGGGGTGAAGTGTTCCTGTTCGATATGGGGAAACCTGTAAAGATCAAAGACATGGCATGCGACTTGATCCGCCTTCATGGACGTATCCCAAATAAGGATATAAAGATCGTTTATACGGGATTACGTCCTGGAGAGAAGTTATACGAAGAGCTTCTGACGAATGAAGAGGGAACGACGAGCACAAAGCACAAGAAGATCTATAGGGCGAAGATTATACCTATGCAAAAAGGTGCTCTTCAGAAAAATTTGGGTGTGTTGAAAAGCACGAGAGACCGACTGACGATACTTAAAACATTAAAATGTATGATTCCTACATACAAAAGCAAGCAATTGGAAGACACTAGAGAAGGAGCATGAATAGCATGAAAGAGAGGAAAATCCCCTTTTCACCGCCGGATATTACGGAGGAGGAAATAGCAGAAGTCTCAAATGCCTTGCGTTCTGGCTGGATTACGACAGGACCGCGCACCAAGCAGTTGGAAAAAGAAGTGGCAGCCTTTTGCGAAAGTTCGAATGGAATGGCGGTGTGTTTGAATTCAGCCACGGCAGCCTTGGAACTTTCCTTGCGCGTCCTTGGTATTGGTGTGGGAGATGAGGTTATTACTTCGGCCTATACCTATACGGCGAGTGCTAGTGTCATTGACCATGTAGGCGCTAAGATTGTTTTGATCGATACGCAGCCCGGTTCATACGAGATGGATTATGACCAGTTGGAACAAGCGATTTCTACGCGGACAAAAGCCATTATTCCAGTGGATTTGGGTGGCGTCCCATGCGATTATGACCGTCTGTTTGGCATTGTGGAACGACAGCGTGAAAAGTTTTTCCCGCGTACGGAGATTCAACGCAAGATTGGGCGTGTGGCGATTGTGGCGGATGGTGCGCATGCATTTGGAGCTTCATACAAGGGGAAGAAGATCGGATCGGTTGCGGACTTTACGTCGTTCTCCTTCCATGCAGTCAAGAATTTTACAACGGCAGAAGGCGGTGCAGCACTTTGGAAGTCGATTCCAGGTGTGGATGATGCAGAGATTTATCATGAATATCAGTTGCTCTCCTTGCACGGACAGAACAAAGATGCGCTTGCCAAAACAAAGCTTGGAGCATGGGAATATGATATTAAGGGCACATACTACAAGTGTAATATGACCGATGTTTTGGCGGCAATTGGTCTCGTGCAAATGAAGCGCTATTCAGGGTTGCTGGTGCGGCGGCGTGAAATTATTGCACAGTACGATAAGGGGCTAAAGGATCTTCCTGTGGAGGTGCTGCCACATTTCACCGACGTTGCACAAGGAAGCGGACATCTATATCTCGTGCGGTTGTTGGATTTTGACGAAAAGAAACGCAATCTGTTTATTGAAAAGATGGCAGAAAAAGGTGTTGCGACAAATGTTCATTATAAGCCGCTTCCAATGCATACGGCATACAAGAATCTTGGCTTTGACGTCACTGCATATCCGAATGCGTACGCACAGTATGCAAATGAAGTCACCCTGCCGTTGCATACTTCTTTGACGGATGAGGATGTGGACTATGTCGTTTCAGTCTTTCGGGAAGTTTATCAAGAGATGAGGATATGATATTAAAAGAGTGGGAAGATCTTCCCGAGGATATGCAGCTTGAAGCAATCCGATCATATTATAATGTGTTGCATCATCGCAAGATTAGTTTATGTGTGCAATTCATAATAGATCGAGTATTGGCGTTCTTATTGTTGATTGTTTTATCGCCGGTATTCCTAATACTGGCGATATGGATAAAATTAGATTCGAATGGTGAAGTTTTTTTCCGACAAGAACGTGTCACACGATATGGGAAGGTATTCCGCATCTATAAGTTTCGGACCATGGTGAAGGACGCGGAGGCGATTGGTTCACAGGTGACGACGTTACATGATAGTCGAATTACAAAAGTGGGGAGGATGATACGTGCTTGCCGTTTGGATGAATTGCCACAATTAATAAATGTCCTTATAGGTGATATGGGGTTTGTCGGTACGCGTCCAGAAGTGAAAAAGTATGTGGATTGTTACACGGATGAAATGAAGGCAACGCTCTTGCTGCCTGCTGGAATTACCAGTGCGGCCAGTATCCAATATAAAGATGAAGATAGGTTGTTGCAAGATGCAAAGGACATAGATTGTGCCTATGTGTATGAGATTCTTCCCCAAAAGATGAAATGGAATCTTGATGCGTTAAAAAAAACAGGGGTGTTGTATAATTTTAAGATGATGTTTCTGACGGTTTGGAAAGTAGGGAGTTAGTATCGTGGATTATGATAAAGAACAACTAAAAGCCATACAGGAAAAAGCGCTAGAAATATTACTATACTTTAAAGAGATATGCGATCAACATGGAATACGTTTCTATGTTGGGAGTGGATGCTGCATTGGCGCTGTTCGGCATCATGGATTTATTCCTTGGGATGATGATATTGATGTGTTCCTGCTTCGGGAAGATTACGAGAGGCTTCCTAAGGTATGGAATTCGTTTGCAGACACGAAACGATATGCCTATTGCAGGACGACCGAAACAGAAAATTATCACGATGCAGGTGCATCGATTCGAGATAATAATACGACTTTCATTAATAAACACTGTGTAAATGATGATATCAATCAAGGTTTGCAAATTGATTTAATCCCCTTGGACCGTCGAGCTGACGGTATGCTTTCGCATAGCAAACAAGTCTTTTGGGCGATGGTGTATTCTCTGTTCAATGCACAGCGTCTGCCAGATAATCAAGGCGGCATGACTCGGCTATTGGCTAAAATTGCGTATGGGATTTTCTCCAATAAGCGTATACGAGATAAAATTTGGCGATATGCAGAACAGAAGATGCTTTTATCTCCGACAGATTCATGGACATATTATACAGAATTAGTGACAGGATTAAAGGGATTGACGCTAAAATATCCGAAAGATTTTTGGGATAAGCCGTGTTATCTTCCGTTTGAGGGGTATCAAATTCCTGTTCCTTCGCGTTATGAGGAATACTTGACAATGGTTTTTGGAGACTATATGAAACTTCCTCCCCAAGAAGATCAAGTACCTAAGCACAATACAGCTTATATCGATTTGAATCATTCATATAAAAATTATCGAGGGATTCATTATTTTCCACAGGGAAAGAATGAAAAAGTGGATAATGTGTTTTTACTTTAGGGGTGTATATATGGGAATGTATAGGGGGGGACAAATGAACATCGCCGTAATCTTTGCTGGCGGCACAGGAAAACGCATGAATACGCGATCGAAGCCGAAACAGTTTCTGGAGATGCATGGGAAGCCTGTTCTTATATATACGTTGGAGCATTTCGAACAACACGATGAAATTGATGGCATAGTCCTTGTTTGTATTGAATCGTGGATTGAGTACGCAAAAGATCTCTTGGTAGACTTTCGTATTCGAAAAGTACTGGAAGTGGTGTCGGGCGGAAATACAGGACAAGAATCTATCTTCCGAGGATTAGATGCTGCACTGAAATATGCGAAAGGTGCAGAGGATATTGTCTTGATTCACGATGGTGTCCGGCCTATGATTGATTCAGATACGATTTCATCATGTCTCGAGAGTGTGCAAAAATATGGAAGTGCCATTACGACGACACCTGCCATAGAGACGATATTCGTTCAACAAGGCGAACATGTGGGAAAGATATTTAATCGTTCGGATTGTGCAATGGCACGTGCCCCTCAATGCTTTTACTTGCAAGATATTTACAAAGCGCATATCAAGGCGCAGCAGGAAAAACGGACAGATTTTATAGACTCCGCAATGTTGATGCAGTATTATGGATTCTCGCTAAATACTGTGACGGGGCCTGTAGAAAATATAAAAATTACGACACCAACGGATTTTTATTTGTTTCGTGCCTTTCTTGACGCGCAAGAGAATATGCAAATTGTAGGATTGTGAGGGTAATGGATAACTTCATCGTATCAAGTTAACGCTAGTGTTGACTTGATACGATGCGTATTTTAATTGCACTGAAGCAGTATAGGGAGAGAGGAATTTCTATGTGGATTGAGAATCATGTATTTCATGAGGATATGGAATATGTCGCAAATGCTTCCTTCCTACCGTGGGGAGATTTGAAAGGAAAGAAAATCCTTATTACTGGAGCTACGGGATTATTAGGCTTTAATCTGATTTCTGCACTTTCCTATGTGGCACTGTATCGGAATATACCAATGCAAATTCTCGCATTGGTGCGCGATGAAAAGAAGGCGACGGAACGTTTTCGGGACCTTCTATCAGCGGGTGCCCCTCTTATCTTCCTTCGTGGCAATCTTGTGGATCTCCCACGAATTACATCCCCTATCGACTATATTGTTCATGGAGCAAGTCCTACGGCAAGTCGTTATTTTGCAGAACATCCAGTAGAGACCATATGTGAAAATTTTACGGGTGCGAGAATGCTTCTGGAACTTGCGCGTGTAAAGAAGTGCACGTCCTTTCTATTTCTCTCAAGTATGGAGATCTACGGTGCGCTTCGTCATAGAGAAAAAGTGAATGAAGAGAACGAAAGCCTTGTCAATACAATGCAGCCGCGTAGTTCTTATCCTGAGGCGAAGCGTATGATAGAGACTCTTTGCTCAGCCTATGCCTCGGAGTATTGCGTTCCAGCAAAGGCTATTCGCCTTGCGCAGACATTTGGTGCGGGGATACGTGATGATGAGAATCGCGTATTTGCACAGTTCATGCGATCGGCTTTGAGGGGAGAAGATATTATCCTCAAAACAAAGGGGGGAACAGAACACTCATATCTTTATACAGCGGATGCAATGACGGCAATATTGCTGGTTCTTCTTTGTGGTGAGAACAGTGAGGCATATAATGTGGCAAATGAAGAGACTTACTGTTCGATTCGTGAAATGGCAGAGTGTGTAGCTAATCTGCCATACATTCGAGAGAAATACGGTTCGTCTGTTCATGTTGTTATTCGTGAAGATGAAACTGGTGCCACTATTTATCCTCCAGAGCTTTATATGAACCTTGATACGAAAAAGATTCAGAATCTCGGTTGGCAACCTCGTTGGGGGCTAAGGGATATGTTTGAGAGAATGATTAAATCTTATTTATGAGTATTTTAACGGTGAGGGAGACTTATGGTAAGTCCATCGAATGTGTTGGTTGTTATAGATGCGGGTGCATATTATTTATTTAAAGATCTCTGTGAAGTGCCAATGATAAATAAATATATTATATCCACACCCACCAGCCCCTTTTTATCTATTGCATATAAGTTGCATACTAACAAGAAAATTGGGGAATATGTATGGCTTCCTTATCGCGATGTATGGTTTCATTATGAAGATATTGAGAGACTTCTGCCTTCTGATGGATATTTGCTTGTAAATAGCATGGCAATGTCATTGCCTACATTATCTTTTTGGAGAAAATTAAAATATAGTCATCCGAAAGTGAAGTTTGTTTTAATTTTAGTAGATTCGATGCATGGGCAGTCGAAACATATGCGAGAAGTAAAAAAGAGAATCCAATTTTTCCCGTGGGATATCATTTTATCCTACGATCAAAATGATTGTGTCGAGTATGGATATCGGTATATAGGTTTCTCTTATTACTCTCATTATGATAATATATGCCCTTCTGCTAGTTCATCCGATCTGTATTATATTTCTTCATTAAAGGGGCGTGAAAATATCTTAAGAGAAATAAGTAAAGCGTGTGATATTAACGGAGTAAACAATCTTTTTAAAATATATAGTATCTGGAAAAATATTGATTATGGTGAGACATTGAGAAAGCCATTACCATATACTACTGTTTTGGCAGATATTTTATCTACAAATTGTATTTTGGAAATTTTACCAGAGGGTCAGCGAGCACAGACGCTTCGATATTTAGAAGCAATTTGTTATAAGAAAAAACTTTTATCGAATAATCCTGATATAAAAAATCTTCCTTTATATGATGAGCGATATATGCATTTTTTTGATCGAATCGAAGATGTTGACTGGGAATGGGTCAAGCGGAAAGAGTCTGTGAACTATAAGAATACTCTTGACATATCTTCTGCTGATTTATTAAATTACTTATTTTAAGCTGACTATAGTTGTATATATTCTATTGAGGGAATCATGAAAAAAACACTAAATGTTTGTTTGATTATCTTTTTTTTATTGTATGCAGTAGGGCAGTTTTCTTCTGATATAAAAATGCTCAGTCGAGTATTTTATCTGCTTTTTATATTTTTATCTGTATTCCTAGTTAGCTTTAGAAAGAAAATATTAGTTCCGATAAAAGTCAATGATATTATCTTTTTTATATATTTGTCTTGGTCGACATTATATGGAATACATAATGGTTTTTATCCATATACCCTTGATGAAATGTTTGCCTTTGCTAGTTTGTGGTTGTCGTGGAAAATCGTCGTATTTTCGTATGAAAATAAATTGCTGTATGTAGCACTCATTCAGAAGTATTTATATTATGTGATGATACTTTGGTTTTCTGTCTATGTATTTACAGGGATTGGTGCTGTTTTAGGTTTTATACCAGACAGTGTCATTATAGCAGCGTTGTCTGAATGGGTAAAAAACAGAGGCCAGTCAATAGAGATGGTTAGCGATATTTTACAAGGAACAACGGGCTTTTTGGGGATGTTACCACGCTTATCGACGGGCTTGAATATAGTTCCGCTGATCATTTTGTTGTTACATAGTTACAAAAACAAGGGTATAAATCCTTTTGTCTGGTTTTTAGGTCTTTTATTTATTTTTATTGATTATGGAAGAGTGGATGTTTTTGTCTTTGTGATGGCTACGATGATTGCTATAATGCCTAGAATTAAAAAAGTATCGAATGTATACTGGGGAAGAATCTTATTGCCGGCTGCGATTGTTGTTGCTATCTTTTCTGTTCTTTTATTTGAAAGTGATGTATCGTATCTCTTTCAAAGCATATTTGTGAATGACCGGACATATGCATCTAATTTGGAACGTATACAACAGTATGATTCCTTGATGGATGGGGTTATAGAAAATCCATTCTGGGGATCTGGTATGGGAGCATATATCGTTAATAATATCAGAAATGAAGTTAATTTCTGGGAATACGAGTTGCAAATTTTAGCTTTTGTGTTTCAACTTGGTATTGTTGGATTTATTCTTATTGTTATAAATTTTATTGGAGACTACATATTGACAGTGTGGAAGTATACGAAAGGATGTCGTATAGGTGTATTTTTGATATATGTCATATGGATAGTTGCTTCGTGTATTCAAGGTGGAATTTTTTTTGACGGGAAAATAATTCTTCCAATTCTATTTTTTATGTCGATAAAATCAGAAGAGGTCAACTGAAAAAATGTTTGTATGAACAGAAGAACAATGTAAAAAATGAGATAGCTAGAAAGGGGCATGAAATCTTGTATCAACCGAAGATTACATTTATTACAGCTACATTTAATTCTGCAAGGACATTGGAGCAAACTATATCCAGCATACTTAATCAAACGTATCAAAATATAGAATATATCATCATAGATGGTGGCTCTACAGATGGGACGCTTGATATTCTCAAAAAATATGGAGATAGAATTCGCTGGATGAGTGAGCGCGATAATGGTATTTGTGATGCGGTAGGAAAAGGGATCGATTTTTCTACGGGGGATTATATTAACATTCTTGGTTCGGATGATTCTCTTTCAGATCCCTGCATTATTGATGCTGTAGTAAAGGAACTTCAAGATAAACCAGATTTCTTATCGTGTAGTAGATATGATGTAGATGAGAAAACGTTATTACAATATCCCTTTTGTAATACGCAGCGGATACGTAATGGGTTGACTTGCATTCCGACAGAAGGTGCATTTATTGGTCGCCATGTCCTAGAAAAATATCCTTTTGATCGGAACCTTAGGCTCATTAGTGATTACAAACTTTCTATACAGTGTCAGATGGATGAAAATATAAGGATTAAGTATAGTGATCTGTATACCGCGTTTTTTTCGACTTCTGGAGTCAGTTCGAATCAAGCTTTGGTTGAGGCTGAGGCTGTTGTAGTATACAAAAAATTGCATGTGAATCCACGAGACTATTATGGACCTGTTCCTCAAGGTGGAGCTTATGTAAAAAAAATTATACATGATAATTTACCATTGTCATTACTAATGTTAATTCTCTTAGTGAAGCAACAAGGATTAAGATATATATTTAAAGTCCTTCCGCTATCTGCATATCGTGCTTATATTCGTTTTAATCATCCAGATGCAGTAGAGCATATATGTAATAATAAGCTATGCAGGTGGTGTCATCGTGGTATATGATATAAAATAGTGTTGGATAAAAGAGGCTATCGGGGGTAAACAATGCGAGTAGCAAATGTATTACGCAACAGCATGTACTCCATGACATTGTATGTCGTGTTGGCTGTCCTCGGCATCTTGATACGGCAGGCGTTTACGCGCCATTTGCCTATAGAACTCTTAGGTCTTGAAGGATTGTTCACCAATGTGATTGCCCTTTTGTCCATTGCGGAACTGGGAATCAGTACTGTGATCAGCTATGGGCTTTATCGGGAAATTGCGAACAAGAACGAAGCTGAAGTCAATATACTGATGAACATCTATCGGTATATCTATCTCTTGATAGGCACGTTGGTTGCCCTGATCGGCATCGTTCTGTTTTTCTTGTTGCCGTGGATTGTGCGAGATGAAAGTATCTCATGGGGTTATGTCCAGTTTGTTTATGTGATTCAGATTTGTACAGTGCTCAGTACGTATTTCCTCGCATATAGACGCACATTGTTTGCGGCGGATCAGAAGGATTATATCTGTGTTCGCATCGATCTCGTCTGTACATTTGCCGCGAATCTTGTGAAGTTCGCTGCGATTGTTGTTTGGCAGAGTTATACGATGTATGCGCTCTCCGCGCTTGGATTCAACATATTGGCGAATCTGATCATCTCGCATCGGCTTGGCAAGGAATATCCATTCCTGCATACGGTCAAGGTCACGATACAGGATTTGCGACAACGAAAATTTTTCGTGGATGTAAAGAATTTCCTGATTCACAAATTATCCTATATTGTATATAGCGGGACGGATGCGATCATTATTTCCTCGATACTGGGACTGCGTACAGCTGGTCTTGTGGCAAATTATGTCCTTCTCTGTGATGGCGTTTACAAACTCTTGTACAAGATGCTGCAGGGAATCATCCCTTCTGTCGCGAACCTAGTTTATACGGATGATAGGGAAAAAAGTTATCGTGTTTATCGTATGCTGGATTTTGCTTACTTTTTGATCGGAGGGTATATCGCTTGCATCTATGTCACTGTGCTTCAACCATTTGTGGCGCTCTTCTTCGGGGCAGAATTCTTGCTTGAGGATGCCTATGTGAAGGCTTTGGCCGTCAATGTTTTTCTTGGCATGCAGTTTGAGAATGCATACAACTTCCGCAGTACGCATGGTGTGTTTGAAAATGATCGCGGCTATATGGTTCTATCTGCTGCAACAAATCTGATTTTATCAGTGATCTTGGCGCATTACCTCGGTGTTGTCGGTGTGATGATCGGCACGATTGCAGGTCTGTGGTTCATCGTCTATGGCCGCGTGCAGTTTGTCTTTCGTGTGATTTTTCGCCGAAGCATGAAGAAATATTGGTGGTGTCATGCGTGGTGGAGCATGGTCGTTCTTTTGGAAATCATGTTGATTAACGAGATATTGAGTGCGTCATTTTTCTCTTCAACGTATACGGGATTATTCGTCAAATGCCTATGTGCAGCATTGCTAATGTTAGGGATGCAGGTTCTTGTATTTCATCGGTGCGAGGAGTTCCGCAGCGTATGTTTGTATGCCGTTGAGGCGAAGGACGTTCTTATGAGTAAGATTCGGGGGAGGAAATTTCAATGAAGAAAGCGTTGATTACAGGGATCACAGGGCAGGACGGTTCGTATCTTACGGAACTCTTGCTGGAAAAAGGCTATGAGGTTCATGGAATCATTCGCAGGCAGAGCAGTCAGAATACGGAGAGAATCGACCATATCTTGAATGATTCGGCGTTTTCCAAGCGTGTTTTCCTGCATTATGGAGATTTGACGGACTCCAGCAATGCACATGCGCTGATTCGGGAAATTCAGCCGGATGAAGTCTATAATCTGGCAGCACAGTCGCATGTAGCCGTATCCTTTGAGGTGCCGGAGTATACGGCGGAGGCGACAGGTGTCGGTACGATTCGTCTGCTTGAGGCAGTACGCCAGAGCGGGCTGCCGATACGCTTTTATCAGGCATCGACTTCAGAACTTTTTGGTGGCTTGCCAGAGACGGCACCTCAGAGCGAGTCAACTCCATTTTATCCGAAGAGTCCTTATGGGGCGGCGAAACTCTACTCTTTCTGGATTACGAAGAACTATCGTGAATCCTATGGGATGTTTGCCTGCAATGGAATCCTCTTCAATCATGAGTCGCCGCGGCGCGGTGAGACTTTTGTGACGCGCAAAATAACGCTTGCAGTCACTCGAATTGCCAAGGGATTGCAGGAGAAGCTGACGCTAGGCAATCTTGAGGCAAAGCGCGACTGGGGCTTTGCGGGAGATTATGTAGAAGGCATGTGGCGCATACTCCAGCAGGATCAGCCCGAGGACTATGTACTTGCGACGAATGAAACGCATACGGTGCGTGAGTTTGTTGAGAAAGCTTTCGCTGAGACGGGCGTTCCGATTCGCTGGGAAGGTGAGGGGAGTAATGAGAAGGGCTATGACGCCAAGACAGGGAAGCTCCTTGTCGATGTGTCAGAGCAATTCTATCGCCCTGCAGAGGTTGAGCTTCTCTGGGGAGATTCGACCAAGGCGGAGCATGAGTTGGGATGGAGACGCAAGGTCGGATTTGACGAACTGGTCAAGATGATGGTTGCAGCGGACTTGGAAAAAATACACGCCTGAAAGGACGGGGATGAGATTGCCGAATGTACGAGATGCATTCTTTTCTGAAGTCTATCAGATGACGGAGAAAGGAGAAGATATTGTCATCGTATCTGCGGATTTAGGTGCGCCGAGTTTGGATGAGTTCCGGCGCAGATTTCCGCATCGCTTTGTTAATGTTGGTATTGCGGAGCAAAACCTTATCGCGGTTGCGTCTGGTCTTGCGCTAAGTGGGAAGCATGTGATTGCTTTCGGGTTGAATCCGTTTCCTGTGACGCGCGCATACGATCAGCTGCGCAACTTCTTGGGTGATCTCAAGATTCCTGTTACGGTTGCGGCATTGAATGCAGGGACGTGTGCGTCAGAATGTGGATATACGCATATGCCGTTCGAAGATTTTGCGATGGTTCGCATGATTCCTTCCATCAAGATGGTAAATCCGTCCGATACCGCCATTGCGAAAGTGGCGGCGCGTGACTTGGTGACGGCTTCGCAGCCGATGTATGTTCGATTTGATAAGTTTCTAATGGAAGAGCATTATCAAGAGCGTGAGGTGGATTTCCAAAAGGGATTTTTTGAGATGCAAGCATCAGAACGATTTGCCGTCATTACGACCGGGAATTTTTCTTCTATGCTGAAAAATAGCATCAACACGATTAAGATTCAGGGCGAATCTCCTAGCCTCTTTGATTGCTATGCGTTCCCTCTGGATACGGATTTGCTGGCAGAACGGTTGAAGCCGTTTTCATGTATAGTGACGCTTGAGGATCAGACGCCTTGCGCGGGGCTGGGTTCCCTGATTATGGAGACTCTTTCTGCATATGGAATAGTCAAACGGATTCGTGCTCTGGGTGTTGAACCGAAGCATTGGGAAGGGCGCATTATGAACCGCAGCGCGATTTATGATGAAATGGGATATGATATAAAATCGCTTGGAAAACGACTGCAAAAGACCTTTGAGGAGATGATGGATAATGACTGAAGCACGCGAATTTGAATCGTTGTATGCATTGTCCTATCAAATGCGGAAACGGTTTTTGGAAATTTTTACGCGATTGGGATTCGGTCATGTGACGAGTGCTTTTTCGGCAACGGAAATCTTAGTAACACTTTACAAAGAAGTTTTGCGTTACCAAGCAGACGATCCAGAATGGGGAGGCAGAGATCGCTTTGTTCTGAGCAAGGGACATGGGGCGGGAATGCTTTTTCCTATCTTCGAGGAGATTGGCTATCTGTCTCCTGAACAGACCGATGATATGATTCGCATTGGAGGCGACTACGAGTATATTCGGAGTCTGTTTCTGCCCGGTTACGATTTTTATGGCGGTTCTCTCGGTCACGGGTTGGGAATGTCGGCAGGATTAGCACTAGGCGCACGTTTGAATCGAGCGGATTGGCATACATATTGCCTCGTTGGCGATGCGGAGTGTTGCGAGGGCTCTATTTGGGAAGCAGCTATGTTTGCCGGTCATCAGGGGCTGAGTAATCTTGTTGTTATTGTGGATCGTAATGCGCTCGGTTGCTCAGATTTTACTGAACATATGCTACGCTTGGAGCCGTTTGTTGAGAAGTGGCGTGCTTGTAACTGGGATGTGCAGGAGGCGGATGGACATACGTATGAAGAGCTTGTCCCTGTGCTGAAAGCGAGTCGTTCGCCCCGCAGATCCAGACCGCTTTGCGTTATTGCTGATACCATCAAGGGGAAAGGGTTGGAGTATCTTTATGACAAGCCTTTGATGCACGGCTATATGCCCAATAAACCCGAGGATATCGAAAAAGCATTTAAGGAATTGAAGAGGTATTAGGGGGATTTGTACGTGGTGGATTATTCGAGGCTGACTAGGAGTTGTTTATGAAGAAGGATAGTAGGATCTACATAGCTGGACATACAGGTCAAATTGGCTATGGCTTGGCAAAAAAATTACAATCGGATGGTTATGAAAATGTAATTTTAAGAACACATGATTCGCTGGATTTGTTGGATCAAAAGAGCGTATGGGATTTTTTTGAAAAAGAAAAACCGGAGTACGTATTTTATTGTGCGGGTACTCTTGGTACTATTGATTATTTTGTACAGGAAAAAGCTGCGGTTATTTACAATAATCTTATGATGCAAGCTAATGTGATTAACTCTGCTGTCAAGAACAATGTAAAAAAATTACTCTATGTAGGCAGTGGGGCTGTTTACGGCAGCCATACTTCTTCACCGTTTCAAGAGACAGCGGCGATAGACTCTATACAACAGGGCGGAATGGAGGCATACGCTGTTGCCAAGATCGCAGGGCTTGAATTGTGCAAACAATATCATGGCATTGCTGGGGGTAAATGTATCTCTGTTTTACCTACGCATGTGTATGGAACGAAGAATATTTCTCGTATCAAGAACACTCTGGTTGAAGAGTTGCTGCAAAAAATGCACCAGGCGAAGCTGGAAGGCGCAAAAGAACTTGCGTTAGATATATGGGGAACGGGGAAGAAGTGTATTCGGCAGTTTATCTATTTGGACGATTTGGTGGATGCGCTTATCTATATAATGGACAACTATGATGAGGTTTTGCCGGTTAATATTGCATCAGAGGAGGCTGTTTCTCTGGATGAATTGGCTCATATCATTCGAGAAATTGTCGGTTATACAGGTACGCTGCATTATCAGGAAGATAAGCCTGAAAAGACGGATGATCGCCTTATGTCGGTAGCATATTTGCGAGAACAGGGTTGGAAACCTCATTATACATTGCGAGAAGGAATCCAATCTTTCTATACATGGTATCTTGATGAACTTCGGGAAAAAGGATAATAGGTGTCGTGAAATAAAATTTTCGGGAGGTAGGCAAGTGGAAATTTCGGATAGGATTTACGTTGCCGGGCATACAGGGATGGTGGGTTCGGCTATTGTGCGCCATCTGCAAAAGAATGGATACCAAAATCTGCTGTTGAGAACGCATCGTGAACTTGATTTGACAGATCAGCAGTCGACAAAGAGTTTTTTTGAGCAGGAGCGCCCTGACTATGTATTTATCGCTGCGGCGAAGGTTGGTGGAATACAGGCAAACAGTACGTTTCCTGCGGATTTTTTGTATGTAAATCTGATGATTAATGCGAATATCATCCATGCAGCGCATGAAGTCGGCGTCAAAAAGCTTTTGGCTTTGGGGAGTTCCTGCATTTATCCGAAATTTGCTGACCAGCCGCTTCGTGAAGAGGCCTTTTTGGATGGCAAGCCCGAGCCTACGAATGAAGGCTATGCTATTGCAAAGATTTCGGCGCTGGAGTTGGTGAAGTTCTTCCATCGTCAGTACGGTGACCCGTTTATCAGTTGTATGCCGACGAATATTTATGGGGAAAATGACAACTTCGATTTGCAGGGTTCACATGTCATCCCTGCGATGATTCGCAAGTTTCATGCGGCAAAAATGGAGGGGGCGGATTCCGTTACTCTTTGGGGGACGGGAAGCCCGAAACGCGAGTTCCTCTATGTGGATGATCTTGCAGATGCGTGTGTCTTTCTTATGGATCATTATGATGAAGAAGGGCATATCAATATAGGCAGCGGCGAAGAAGTTTCCATGAAGGAATTGGCAGAAGAGATTGCGTCTGTTGTAGACTTTCATGGAGAGTTGATATATGATACAGAGAAGCCCGATGGCGCTCCGCGCCGTTTGGTCGATTCTACGCGTATTCATGAACTTGGCTGGCAGCATAAGGTGGCATTACGCGAGGGCGTTGAGCGCTCGTATCAGTATTTTATAGAAACCTTGGCAAAACTGTAACTGCCAAGAATGAGCTAGGGCGTTTAGGTTTTGTTATTGAATATCATTAAATATGAAAGAAAAGGAGTGTTGACATATGGGGAATATACCTAACCTTAATAAAGACGCTTTGGAGCAAGAAATTTATGAGAAGCGTAAAGAAGTACGGTATGATACTCGTGAAATGACATTGGAATTTATTTCGGAAAAGTTTCGGGAAAACTTGGTAGAAGAATCGTTAAAGAATGAGCATATGGGGCTTATTTATATTCCGGAATATCAGAGAGATTTTACATGGGATGAGGTACGCCAATCGAAACTTATTGAATCCATTGTTTTAGGATTACCGCTCCCCTCTCTTTTTATTGCTGAAACAGAAAGTGGAGCATGGGAGATTATTGATGGTTCACAGCGTATTAGAACCATACATGCGTTCTTGAAAAATGAATTATGTTTGCAAGGTCTTGAAAAGCTAGCAGGCCTAAATGGTTATAAATTTGCTGATTTAAAATCAAGTCGACAAAGGAAGTTATATAATACAGCGTTGCGAATTATCGTTTTGGATGAAGAAACGACGGATGAAGTAAAAAAAGATATGTTTGATCGAATTAATAGAGGAAGCGATCTTTTAAAACCCATGGAAAAACGCAAGGGGAGTTATCGTGGACGTTTCAGTGACTTCATATATTCGTATTGTAAAAGTAATAAGAATTTCCGAGAACTACTTAAGATTAATAAGTGGCTAGAAAAAAGACAGGAAAGAGAGGAGTTACTGTTACGATTCTTTGCGCTTTCGGAGGGAGACAAAATAAATATCCCAGGCACAGGGATTGCATCATTCTTGGATAAATACATGGAAAAGAAGAATAAGGAGTGGGCGGATATTGATGAGGGAGAATGGAAAAGAGTACAGGGAGAATATGAAGTAAAAATCAATGAGGTGAATGAGTTTGTAAAAGATCATTTCCCCTATGGATATCGTCATAGACATAACCCAGAGACTAAAAGATCGGTTTTCGAGGCGATTTCTTTGGGCGTATGGAAGGTATTACAATCCAAAAGCACCTTGTCATCAATAACGAAAGACGGCGTGAAAGAAGAACTTGCCTCGGATCAATTTCGAAAAGACACACAAATTGTCTATCAATTACATAAAAAAGAAAAGCTCGAAGGAAGAATCAACTTCATTTATGGATTGTTTGTGAAGAGATAAAGAAGTGAGGCTATGCTGTGATAAACGAGGATTTTCAGGAAAGGAAAAACGAGATTGTAAATATCTTATCATATCTAAAGTATATGGAAAAAGAAAGGAGTACAAACGATAGTATTGAAAAAAACATGGAGGTTGGAGATGTAGATTTTAATAAATTGCAAAAAACAATCAAAGCCTCTATACTTTTGATGCTGTACAATTTAGTGGAGTCTACCCTCACTAATTGTTTGAATGAGATTCATGATGCTATCACGGAATCTACGATACCCTATAACAAGCTGAATAATTCGATACAAACACTGTTTTTAGCATATCATATCGAATCGATGAAAAAAAAAGGAGGGCGCGATGATCAGGCTAGCATCATGCGAGATTTAATCTTTTTATTAAAAGAAGAAGGAAATATCAGTATTACCTATCCAGAACTTAATTCTGTTTATGGCTTGTACAGTGGGAATCTTGACGGAAAAAAGGTTCAAAGTGTACTGCGGCGGTATGGTGTAGAAGTTTCTTTGCATACTCAGCCGCTAGAAACAATCAAGTCTCTGAGAAATAAATTAACACATGGAGAATTGTCTTTTGAAGATGTTGGGAAGGATGCTCACTTGGGACAAATTGATGATTATGTTGATAAAACTATTAAACATATGGAAGATGTTATACGTTGTGTTGAAACTTTTATTCAAGCAAAAGATTATTGTAAGTCGCGATAGGAAAAATTCGTTTGCATATAAGACGAATATTGTCTGAATATAGTTTTCAGTATAATGATTTTAGCAGGAGAGTATGAGCATGGAAAAGATCGGCGTAGGATATGCGTATGTCAGTGATGCTGAGAAGCGTTATGTGAATGAGGCTTTGGATTCTGGGCGGCTTTCGCAAGGAAAGATGGTTCATAAGTTCGAAAAAGAGTTCGCACGACTTCATGACCAAAAGTATGGTGTTGCCTGCAATAGTGGAACGTCTGCCTTGCATGTTTGCTTGGAGGCAATGAAAGAAGTATATGGTTGGGAAGACGGCAGCGAAGTTCTTGTTCCGGCGATTACCTTCATTGCGACATCGAATGCGTGCATTCACGCGGGGCTGAAGCCGGTGTTTGTGGATGTGGATCCGATTTCTTATAACATGGATGCTTCTAAAATGGAAGAACGCATTACGGATCGGACGGTCGCAGCGATTCCGGTGCATACATTCGGACAGCCGTGTGAGATGGATGCAATCATGGCGGTGGCGGAAAAGCATGGTTTGCGTATTTTGGAAGACTGTGCAGAAGCACATTTTGCAACCTACAAGGGGAAAAAAATCGGCAGTTTCGGCGATATGGCAGCATTCAGTACGTATGTTGCTCATACGATCACGACGGGAATCGGCGGTGTCATCACGACGAATAATCTTACGTTGACGGAAATTTCCCGCTCGCTCATCGCACATGGACGTGCCTGCACTTGTGAGACTTGCTTGGCATCTGATCCCAGGCAGGTCTGCAAATTGCGCATGCAGACGGAAATGGATAAACGCTTCATGATGGTTCGTATGGGATACAGCTATCGCATTGGGGAACTGGAAGGCGCGTTGGGGCTTGGTCAGCTGGAAAATCGCGATCATATCATGAACACGCGCAAGGAGAACGCGCATTATCTCAGCGAGGGTTTACAGGGAACAGAGAAGTATCTGCAGCTTCCCGAATATCCGGATTATGTCGATCACTCGTTTATGATGTATCCGATTGTCATAAAGAAAGATGCTCCTTTCACGCGCGATGAGTTTACGCATTTCTTGGAGAAGAACAATATTGAGACTCGTCCGATGCTTCCGCTGCTGAACCAGCCGGTTTATAAAAAGTTGTTTGGTAATATCGAGGGAGAGTACCCTGTTGCTCAGTGGTTGGATCATTATGGTCTTTATGTGGGCTGTCATCATGGATTGAACAGGGAGCAGCTGGATAAGATTGTGGAGACAATTAAAGAGTTTTTGCAGGATAAGGGATAAATAAAATGAAGAATACGGGAAGCCTCTGTGAAGGTTTCCCGTATTTCAGCATATGAAAGCGAGGACAGATATGCAGATTGTCTTACTTTCTGGCGGAGCAGGCAAACGTTTGTGGCCGCTTTCGAATGATCTTTATTCTAAGCAATTTCTTCGTATTTTGAGACGCGAGGATGGGACGCTGGAATCGATGATTCAGCGTGTCTGTCGGCAGGTGCAGGGAGCTGCACCATGTACGCCCATCACTGTTGCGACGGGGCGGGAGCAGGTCTCATTGATTCGCCGTCAGCTTGGTTCTGGTGTGAACATTTCGGTGGAGCCATGCCGGCGCGATACGTTTCCTGCGATAGCGTTGGTCTCCGCCTATTTGCATGAGGTGCGCGGTGTTCCTCTCGATGAGGCTGTGGCGATTTGTCCTGCCGATCCTTATGTCGATGAGGGATATTTTCGTGCCGTTGTGCAGTTACTTCAGGAATCTGAGAGGGAAGGTTCTGCGAATCTCATTTTGATGGGAATCGAGCCGACGTATCCGAGCGAGAAGTATGGCTATATCATGCCTGTTTCGCAAGAGTCGCAGAGTATGGTGCAGTCGTTCAAAGAGAAGCCGGATAAAGAGAAGGCTGCAGAATACATCGAACAGGGCGCTTTGTGGAACAGCGGCATCTTCGCGTTCAAGCTTGGCTATGCGCTTGATAAGGCTCGTGAGTTGCTGGATTATACGGATTACGAGGATCTTTTCAACCGTTATGAGGAGCTTTCCAAGATCAGCTTTGATTATGCTGTGGTCGAGAAAGAGAAAAATATTGCAGTTCAGCGCTACAGTGGCACTTGGATTGACATAGGCACATGGAACACGCTTGCTGAGGTGATGCCAGAGCATATGATTGGGCGTGTCACGATGGATGAGACTTGTAGAAATGCTCATGTCGTGAATACGTTGCCCATACCCATCCTTTGTATGGGACTGAAGGATGTCGTGGTGGCAGCGAGCCCAGAAGGCATCCTCGTTTCGGACAAGGAGCGATCCAGCGCAATGAAACCCTATGCAGAGCGACTTCATACGCCGGTGATGTATACGGAAAAGTCATGGGGCGAGTTTCAGATCGTCGATGCGGAGACGGAAAGTTTGACCATCAAGATTACACTGAGTCCAGGACGTGCACTCACCTACCATCTGCATGAGCGACGTGATGAGACTTGGACGGTGATTGAAGGCCGTGGCTGGGTGAAACTCGACGGCAATGAGTTCGCTGTTGCTGAGGGGCAGACGGTGCGTATTCCTAGGGGGTCTTTTCATACGATACGGGCGGAGACGCTTTTGAAGGTGATGGAGATTCAGACGGGTGAGGATATTGATGCGGAGGATAAGATTGTGTGGGGGGACAAATCTAAGCCTTCGATAATATGAGAAAGATGTACATGGCAAGATCAGCTCTTCAGAAGCATAGGGGTGTTGGTCTCCGATCTTGAACGACAGTTTTTGATAAGTAAGGAATCAAGTCCATATTGTGAATGTTTTGGGAACGATCATTTCTCACAGAGGATTTTCAAAGGAAAGCATATATGGCACGAAATGGTATGGAGTAGACAGATTAATTTTGAATATGCTCTAGTCGAAAAAGGGGAGAGTATCATGTTAACTCAGATACGGGAAGAAGAAATACGGATAGAAGTGCGAAGGATATATGAACAGGCTAAGAAAAATTTGCATTTTAAAGAATTTGCTTTGAGTGAAAGCGCCCTGTCAGATACTATTCCTGGTTATCATGCATCGGAACTCCCTTTTGCTGCTTATGAAGAAGATAAATTTGCGGTGTTGTTTGTTGACATGAGAAAATCAACTCAAAGAGCCGAACGCTTGCGAGGAGAAAAAACTTTTTTGACCATGCATATATATTTGCCGACGGTTATAGCTGTAATTCGGGAGCATCATGGATACCCGATTGATATCATGGGCGATGGTGTAATGGCTTTGTTTGGAGGCAAGTATTCAAAGAGGGCGATTTCTATATGTGTGCAGGATGCTGGGTTATGTGGAGAAAGTTTATTGCAAGTCAGAGAATCTATTATTAATCATATACTGGAAGAAGAAAATATAGAAGCTATTGATTTTGGAGTTGGCATAGACTATGGACGTGTCATTGTAACTAAAATAGGTTTTAAGGATATTTTCGATGTTAAAGCCTTTGGAGACTGTATTAATAAAGCATCTAAATATTCTTCTGTGTTTAATGAGGTGAAAGTAGGAAAACGCATAAAACAGAAGTGGCCTAAAGGAAAAACTGGAAGGATAAGATTTGAAGGAACAGATAAAGATGGATATACAATGCAACGAATATAAGGCAGAAGATCTCATGTAAGGAGTTTTTATGAAGAGACGGAAGAATAAACAAGCTAGTGACCTTTTTATACTCAAGCAAACTTTTTTATCAAATGCGATAGCAGATATTTCATCGTATATTCGCTTGACGGATACAAAAGTCTCAATCGTAATGGGGACTACAGGAGTAATTATCTCTATGGCTGCTTTGTTTCATGATTTGATCTTTACGGCTTATACTAGTGTTGGACAGAATAATGCTCTTGAGATTATTATAGTTGTGCTTACCTTGGGTCTCTTTTTTAGTATTTTGGGAGTCTTTATCTTTGGAATGCGAACTATTCGGGGTCAGAGTTCTGCGTTGGAATATTCCTCGAAATGGTTTTGGAAGCAATCTCCGACAGATTATATTTTTGATATATATAAACGAGATGTTCAACAGATGAATACTCAGGATATTATTGATAATATGGCGGCCGAATTATATAAGCTCAATGATATTTTCCGAAAAAAACTGAAGATGAATCAGAGAACTTTAGACTGTTTTATCTTAAGCATAATTATAGCAACTATTGTTGTTAGTATACTGACGATTTCTGCTTTAAAATAAAGCAATCAAATGGTGTGTTTCTATAGTAGAATCCATGATTCGTTAGAAGGGGATTTGCTATACTCTGTCGTGGTCAAGCGTTTTTGTAACACGAGTGTTCAATCAACTTATGTCGAATATCTCGCTTCGAATGGCGTACGATATCCGTTATAAGAATGCGGTCGTACATGGTTGTATGTGGTATAAGCAAAATGTTCCACAGCGCGGTAGAGAGACTCCTCATCTTGATACTCGTGAAGATAAATTTCCAAACGTCGTAGCAGCCACCGAACACTAAACAGACCCCGATATTCGTCTATGAACCGATAGGCCTCTAATCGATTCTCTTTGCGAAGAATGCCGCCGCTTTTTAGGAAAAAATTTTCTTTTTTCGCTTCTGCAAGTTCTTCGCGCAAGCGGTGATTCTCCTTCATGAGCTCCAGATCATTCTGGGCGGTTGGGTTTTTTGAGACAGCTTTAGTTTACCACAATAGTTTTGTCATCGAGGGACTGCTCATCGAGAAGTATGTGGACGGTGCCTTGGTAGAAGGGAAATAGGCTCTGTACCTTGCCTGCAGGCATGATTCATGCTATACTTTGAATCATGAGAAATGTCTTAGGAGATTGCTGACAAACTGCACGCACGGACAGGAGAACAGCCATGGCGAAGATGATCGATGCGAGGCCTTCCTTTCGCGGGGAAGCGAGAGTCTGGGAGAGTTTGGAGCGGCTGCTGCCGGATTCTGTTGTGGTTTACAATAACCGTGAGGTCAATGGGCGCGAGTTTGATTTTTGCTTGTTGATCGAGGGTGTCGGCATCTTGGTCATCGAGGTCAAGGGGTGGTTGGCGGACAAGGTGCTTGTCGAAGGTGTTGATCGAATTCTCGTGGAGGGGCTTGATGCGCCGCAGAGGTCACCGAAGAAGCAGGCGCGTGCCTATCGTTTTGCCCTGGTGAATAAAATCAGCGAGAAGTATAACAGCAGTCCCTGTGTGTTTGATATGGTCTGCTATCCCTTCATCAGCAAGGCGGAGTATCTTTCTGTGCGTTTGGATGTTGTTTCGGAAGAGACGCTTACGATTTTTAAGGAGGATTTGGAGAGCCGCGAGGCACTGCTTGAGAAAATCCATGGAGCGTATGATTCGCTGCGTCATGTTCCTCATGCGGAGTTTTCGGCGGAGTTTCTTCTGCGGCTGCGGCGGGATTGGGAACCGAATCTGCCGGAGGCTGTCCGACCGACGGAGGCGGCTGCTCAGCCATATTCGCTTCTTTCGATCCATCCGGGTGCGCTTAGGCGAGCTGAGGCGGAGCGAATCGTATCGGAGTATTTCGCAGGAATCAAACGCATTGTCTTTTTGGGCGACCGCACGTCGTATGAGCAGCTTGCCGCCGCTTTCGATGCGGGCTTCAAGCGGCGCAATATTGAGCCGAGTGCGAACGGCTTGCAGATCGGCTATGCGCATGGGCTTGTTGTGGGGACGGATTCTTTTCGCACGTTCAACCTCGAGGTCTATTTCGCCGAGAATCTCATAGAGATTGCGGCGACGGATGTTGTGATCGAGGAGGGGGCGGCGGAGCGGGAGCTTTTAGAGAAGTTGTCGGCTGTTACGCTCTTCAATGCGCAGCAGTATCAGATCGAACATGCACCGGCAAATGCACATATCTTGGTTGAGGCGGGCGCGGGAACAGGAAAGACGTTTTCCATGGTTTCCCGCGTCGCTTTTTTGTGCGGCAAGAAGACGGCTGCTGTGACGAATCTCGCAGAAGAGATTGCGATGGTGACCTTCACCAACGATGCGGCGAACAATATGAAGGCGCGGCTGAAGCAGATGTTCGTCCATTCCTTCGTCTTGACGAAGCAGCCGCGTTTTTTGCTGCTGGTTGAGGAGGTGGATCGTGCTCATATTTCTACGATCCATCGCTTTGCCCTTGACATTTTGCGCGGGGAGGCGCTCTATACGGGTCTGGGGACGAATTTCCGCATTGCATCGGATGCGTATTTGCGCGGGAAAATCTACGACGATTGTTTGAACGATTTTCTCGCAAGGATGGAAGAGGAAAATCCGAATTTTCTGCAGGAGATTCCCGTGCCGCTCTATGAGCTGAAGAAGAAGCTCATGAGCATGGCGGATCGCCTGTTGGCGAAAAGCGTTGACTTAAAGCAGCTCAAGCGGTCGCAAATGGGCGTCGTGGACGATCAGCCGATCCCGTATTTCAACGATTTGATCGAAAAGGTCGTAGTCTTGGCAGAGGAAATCTATGGGCGGGAAATGCATGCCGCCAATGCGCTGGATTTGACCGAATGTCTGATCCTCCTGCAGCAGGTGTTGGATGAGTGCCCGGAAAAGCTCCGCTCGCTCAAGAGCCGATATTTGTTCATCGATGAGTTTCAGGATACGGACGACGTTCAGATTCAGGTCTTCCGCAAGCTGCAAAATAAGGTGGACGCGGACTGCCACTTGTTCGTCGTGGGGGATTTGAAGCAGAGCATTTATCGCTTCCGCGGGGCGAGGCTCAGTGCCTTTAAGCAACTGATGAGCGATGCGCACATGGTCTGGGCATCATATTCGCTCACGCGCAATTATCGAAGCGACCGGCGACTGTTGGAGCGGCTTCATGAAGTCTTTTGCCGCATGGGCAAGCAGCAGTATCTTCCCTATCGTGAGGAGGCTGACCGCCTTTTCGGCAGTGTGGAGACGGGCATTGCCGAAGGGGATTTGTTTGGATCAGTTCCGTGTCCGTCGAGGGCGGCGTTTTTCGATACGGTTATCGATGTTCTGCGTGCGCAGGAGGAGATCGCGGCCTCTCTCATGAAGGAGCGCGAGGAGCGGCGTCAGCAACCGCTTTCCAAGGCCGAGCGCACGATTGCCGTCCTGGTCAGAAGCAATTGGCAGGTAGAGAAGCTGACGGATGCGGCGAAGAAAAGGGGCGTCGAGCTTCACACGAAGTCCGGCGGCGAGCTCTATCAGCTGGAATCGACGCTCGACCTCTACAAGCTGCTGCTCGCTCTGGAAAACAGCGCGAATCCCGTTCATCTGGTCAACTTCATCGAGTCGAATTATACATGGCTGCGGCTCGATTATCAGAAGTATCGCGGCATGGAGTCTGCCGCCTGTCTTGCCGATTTGCGGCGCATTCTGGATGAGTTTTTTACGATTCACATGGAAAAGACGTGGCAAGAGGTTGTCAATGAGGCGCATGCACAGCCGATTCTTTTTGTCCTTCGTCACTTGTACGAAGCGCTGCAGCCATGGAAGAAGTACAGCTCGGAACAGGCCGAGCAAAGGTACTACATGGCGAACTACGAGTATCTGCTCGAACGCATTATTCGATTTTCTCGCGCGGATGCGCTGACGCTCCATCAGATGACGGAGTACTTGAAGGTCTCGATCTTGACCGAGCAGAAGCAGCCGGCGCGCGACATCGACTTTGATGACGAGGGGATTCAGCTCATCTGTACGACGGTGCACAAGGCGAAGGGGCTTGAGTATGGCACGGTCGTGCTGCCCTATACGGATGCGGACATGGGAGGCTTGAGCAAGGGCGGGCTTGATGCACATTATTCCGACGGCAAATTGGCGTATATTGTCTCGTTCGATAACGGGATCGAGGTTCGCAACTCTCACTATGATGAGAACATGGAGACGCGCGAGCAAATTGCCGAGGAATCGCGCATCCTCTATGTCGCCTTGACACGGGCGATTCGAAGCTGCGTGTGGATCTATCGTCCGAACCGCAATGCCGCTGTCACTTGGAGTGATTTGCTGGAGGTATGAGATGTCGATTGTCATATATACGTACAGCGATCCGTACAGATTGAAGGAAGAGCCGTATTGGGACGAGATCAAGGCGTGTCCCTACTTTTGTGCGGCGCAGACGCTGGTGAACGGGCTAAAATATCTGTATCGGGAAGACTTTGTCCAAGGGCGAGTGACCACGGTGAGGAATTTTATTGAGGCGCTTTTCCCCTACTGGCAGAGCACGGCTTGTCGAATCAAGCAGCACGCCGCGATCGACCGTTGGATCGCCGAGTGCGCACTCCCTGCTGCAGGGGCGGAGGAGCAGGCGCAGATGCGGGCGGCGCTCCTCGCAAATCGCGGCGAGGTGCTCGAAAGCATCCGCACGATGGTGGAGCTTGGCATCGACGCCGCAGAGCTTCGCGAGGAGGCGCTTACGCCGGCGCAGAAGATCGTCGTCGAGCTTTTTAGGCTGTCGTCGGCAGAACGCGGGCAGAGCTTCGCCTTTTCGAGCGATGTCGACGAGGCGGAAATGGACGAGGCGCTCTTGCACACGATGCAGGAGGCAGCTCACCAAACGCTTGACTGCAGCCGCATTCCACTGGATCGTATCGTCATTCATGGCGTTCATCAATTTACGCCGATCATGCTGCGCGCGATTGAAGCGGCCGCAAAGCATAAGAAGGTCATTCTGCTTTTCAACTATCAGCAGCAGTATCAAAATATTTATCAGACGTGGATTGATATTTATACGTCGTTCGACTGCCTGATGACGAACTTCGGCGGCGAAGAGTTTCGGCCGATCGGGCAAGATCCGATCAGCCGCGAAGGCAATCTTCTGGCAGACAAGATCGGGCGGCTGGTCGAGGGCGACGCCTCAGCTCCGGTGCAGACTGCGCCCTTTGAAATCCTTGAGTTTGACAATATGACGGAGTTCGCGGGCTACGCCGCCGATGTTTTTGAAAGCGCTGCACGCGTAAATCCTGCGAATCCGCTGGCGATGATGCGCGAGCAGATTTATGCCGCCGACAGCTCTGTCAATGAGATCTTGAAGATCTATTTCCCCGAACAGTTCGGCGAGCGTCAGTTCCTCCACTATCCTCTGGGACGCTTCTTCGTCGCTATAGCGAATATGTGGGATATTGCGTCAAACAAGATGGTGGTTCGTGATGCGCGAGATGTCCGGGAATGTCTTGATGCGGGAATCCTCAAAGAGGAGCATGCGGGACAGCTGTCGACGATCTGGGGCAGGATGGCCGTCTTGTTTGAAGGATGCGCTTCGATCGAGGAGATGCTTTCGCGTTTGCGTCGGCTGCGGAAGAATAAGCGATACATGACGGACGCGGAGAAAAAGGAATACGTGAGCCATCTCACATACTACAATGTCGCCCCCGATGAAATCGACCGGCTCGGAAAAGCGCTGGCGGAGCTGACGGAATTGGCGGCGTATTTCTATGAGGATTTTGAAAGGCAGCCGCATAATTTCAGCAGCTTCTATAAGAAGCTTAAGGCGTATTTGCAGCAGGATGTGCTCGATGCACATGTTTTGGACGAGGAGTTCAACGACATCCTCCGTCGCGTGCTTGTGCGTCTCGATGAGGTCGAGGACATTGAGGAGTCCGCTTCGTTTGCCTGTCTCAAGGCGACGATGTCGATCTACCTCGTGCAGGAAGCGAATCCCGTGCAAAGCGCACAGTGGATCGTGCGCAATTTCGAGCAGATCGACGGCGACATTTTGCGCAGTCTCAACGACAAGACGAACGGCGAGCCGACCATATATCACTTTGCTTGTCTGACGGATGAGGATCTCGCTGCGGCGGGGTGGGCGAAATTTCCGTGGCCGCTGACCGACTCCTTCTTTGAGGCGGCGCAGGATCCTGTCGATTGGAAGCATCAGGTCTATGTGAAGGCGCGCAGCGAGTATAAGAATTACAAACGGTATGCGCTGCTCTACGGGCTGGCGTTCAACCGTGCCGGGTTCAAGCTCAGCTACGTCAGGCGCGCGGGCGACAAGGAGCGTGAGCCGTACTACCTGCTGAAGATTCTCGGAGCGAAGAAACGCACCTTCGAGGACAGCCGCAGACATGCGTGGGTCGAGGACGTGTCGGCGATTCAGACGACGGGCGTACCCTTGAAAAAGTACGATAAGTACGATTACTTCCGTTACAGGATATGCAAATATAAATTTTTGTTGGAGTCGATCATCGAGAGCACGACGGTATATAAGGAGCCGTTCCTGCTGTTGAAATATTTCGAGGTCATACTGGAAAACCAGGCGATGGAGAAACTGGCGGGTCTGGTGCGCAGTGAAACCGCCCTCGTCGAGTGTTTGCATGAAACGTTTGAGGAGCTTAGACCGTACTTCCCCTTTGTTTCCCATATGAACCGCATGGACATTATGCGCAAGGTCAAGGGCCGCATGTCGAACGGCAAGGAGGCGAAGGTTTTTCCGCAGATCACAGCGAAGATGCGGCAGTACATGATGATTCGAGAATTGTTCATCCATAAGAAGCTGACCGATGGAAGAAATTCTCAAAATGATATTCTGCGCGGCAAGTTCGACGAGGTGTCCGACGATAAGATCACCGAGAGCTTGAACGAGGCCGCCCTGCAGAAGAAGTTTTGGAAAAGTCCCCATCTATGGTGCAGATACTGTGCCAATCAGGAGATTTGCACCGCCCATGCGGAGGGATGGAGAAGTGAGGGAATCGCCTATGCTGCAGGAAAAGATGTATGTGAGATGCCCCGCAGATCCGGAAAGTGAAACGGATCCGCGCGTATTCGTGTGCGGTCAGATCACGAAGGTGGATGATTTCAAACATACGGTTACGGTGAAAATTCATGATCCGTTCGGCTGGTCTCTGTTCTTTGAAAACGTGTCCAAGGGATTGATCGAGTGCCCGTTGGATTCGGTGGAGCATTGCGGATTGTTTATCGGCTCGGAAGTCGTATACAAGAGGAAGGTCTGCACGATTCTTTCGGGACAGAAGCTTGACGACGGCTTTTATGCGTACTATGTGCAGACAGCGGCGACTAAGGAAGTGCTTCGCGTGTCGGAAAAGGACATCGTCGTTCCGTTTACGCATGGCAAGGTCAGTCCAGTGAGCCAACTCTTGCACTATGAATTTCAAAATCCCTGTTGGTTCTTCGGTCATGCCGTAGTTTCGCGCAGCATGAATGTTTTGGACAATTCCATCTGCGGCTTTAAGGAGCTGGCGGGGGCGAAGATCTATCTTTTGCCGCATCAGGTCAATACGATCATGCGCTGCCTGCAGGAGCGCCCGTGCAGGTATATGCTCGCCGATGAAGTCGGCATGGGTAAGACGATCGAAGCGCTTTCCATCTTGAAAATCTATATGAAGGATTCTGCTAAAAAGAACGTTTTGCTCCTCGTTCCGGATCCGCTGAAGGAACAATGGAAGACGGAAATGCTGCTGAAGTTCAATATCGGTGTGGGGCTTGGCAAAGATGACAACCGTGTGGTTTTGCAGTCTTTCTCGGAGCTGAAGGAGGCGGATGCCGATGCGGCATGGGATTTCGTCGTCGTAGATGAAGTGCATCGCTGTCTTGCCGACAAGCGCCTTGCGCGGCTCTTGCATGGAATCAGTCGTGCAGCGGAAAATATCTTGCTTCTGAGCGCGACTCCCGTGCAGCAGCGCGAGGAAGAGTATCTCGACTTGCTGCGTCTTCTGTTGCCAAGCAAATACGATGCGTGCGATTTGGAGCACTTTCGCGCTCTCGTGGGCAAGCAGGGGAAGATCATTCAAAAGACGGCCTTGCTTTTGGATGATCTGGGCGACTATGAGGACGAGATTCGGGCGGCGGAAGATGATGGAGAGGATCCGCATGCGCTTGAAGATTGCGAGGAACTGTTCGAGGAAATTTTCGCGGATTTGGAGGCGATTTGCGATGAATTGGGGGACGATAAGCTTTCTCTTCTGTTGAAAAAGGTGGATTTTTCCGCAGAAGATCTCGGCATCTATGCGATGAAGGTCGTCATCTCCTATATCTGCGGCAACTACCAGGTCGAGAGCAACGTCATCCGCAGCCGCCGAAAAATCCTCGAGGAGAGCGACGACGGTACGCGCCTCTTGCCCACGCGCGAATTGCAGGAAGTTTCCTATGCGCTCGACAAGGATCGGAACACCTACGAGGCGATTTGCTATGGGCTCATCACCGAATGGATGACGGAGCAGGCGGCAGACCTCGACGTCGAGGGCGTACTTCGCCCGCTTTTGAGCGCGTTCTTCAGCTCGTCGTGGGCGTTTCGCGCGGAGCTTGAGCGCCTGGAAACGCGTGGGATTGAGCCGGATGGCCGCTTGATGGAACATGCGGCGCAATGGGTAAAAGAGGAGGAGCATATCCTGGCGAATTTGCCGGCGATTCTCGACGATCCGCATACGTATGAAGAGGATTACTGCACGCGCATGGTGTCGGTCATGAATCTTCTCTATGACGAGCTTTACGATCAAAAAATCGTTCTTTTCACCGATGAGCCGGCGACTTTTGCTGCCTATCAAAAGGCGTTGTCCTCTGTGTTTCCTGCAGAAGAGATCAGCTTCTTCGGGAAAGACATGCCTGCAGAAGAGATCGAGCTGCACGCCTATCGCTTTCAGAATGAAGCCGCGTGCCGCATGATGCTTTGCGATTTCACCGGCGGCGAGGGGCGAAATTTCCAATGTGCAGATTACCTCCTTCATATCGATCTTCCGTGGGATGTCAGCCGCATCGAGCAGCGCATCGGGCGTCTGGATCGTTTGGAGCGTGACCCGGCAAGGTCTGTCGTCACGTCCGTCGTCGTTCATACGGAAGAGTCGTTCGAGGCGGCGCTGTTTGATTTTTGGAGCAAGGGACTGAAGGTTTTCACGCAGTCTTTGAGCGGCATGGAAATCATCATGAAGGACATCAACGAGGAGATTGTCTCTGCGGTTCGGAAGGATTTTGCCTACGGTCTTTTTTCTGCCGTACCGAAGATCATTGCATCGGCGGAGCGTATGCGGGAAGCCGTGCGCAAGGAACAGAATTATGATGCCGCCGGCTTCCTGTTTCGCCCGATGTATAAGGAATTGCGGCGCTTGATCGATTATTATGCGCAGAATGAAAACGAGCTTTTCGCCGTGACCATGACGAAGTGGGCGAGTCTGGCAGGCTTTCACGGTTTCGGCGGCGAAGACGGCGTCTTCACCTATCGGGCGGAGTCGTTTTCGCCCAAATCGGCGATGAATTCGCAGCTGATTCCGCCGCGATGGAATGAATACCTGTCCTCGGAGCAGAACCGCTTCCTCCAAAGCGTTCAGGTGACATATGAAAAGAGTCGAGAAATTCGTTCAGAGGAGCGGGCAATCCGCGGCACGTTCAGCCGAAAGCAGGCGATCGAGAACGACTATCTGCACTTCTTCGCTCCCGGCGATGAAATTTTTGACTGCATCGTAAAGAATGCCGTGCATTCCTGCAAGGGGCGCGCCAGCGCTTTTGCCGTGCATGCCGATCTGCATTGGACGGGGCTGGTTTTCACTTGGTCGATGGCGCCCAATGAAGCGCATCTTCTCGCACATGGACTGTCGCCGTATGCTCTGGGAGCTTATCGAAACTACTTGATGTCAAAGCAGGTTGTCGTATCCGTCGACTTGGAAAATCCCGATGATCTTGCCGAAGGCGATGTCGTTCGGGAATACATGCGCATCATTCGCGCGGGATGGAACAAGAAGGAGACGATCCACCTCGGGCAGAGAGGGGGCGGCTGTGGCTATCTCAAGGAGGAAATTGCCGACAAGGCGAATATTGCCTGGTTCAAGCGCAAGTATCCCGAGGAGCGATGGCGGAAAATTGTCCGGCATGGATATAAAGCGGCCTATGAGAAAGCGTTGCATCAGTTCAAGTGCAGATCCAACCTGCGAGGGGTGCGCGAAGAAATGGAGCGCGCGTTGTCCGCCAGGGCGGCGGAACGCGCCTTTTACGGTGCGGATGATGCGGCGATGGAGGCCTTGAAAAAGGAGCAGGAGATCTTGTGGGAGGCCATGAGCAAACCGCGGATTATCCTTGAGTCTGCGGCTTTTGTTTGGATGGTGAAGAAAGGCGATGGAGAAGGCGAAGCTTAATGAAGCTGTTGAGCGGTATTTGAACGGGGCAGGCGATCCGCCGATCTTGGATTTTGCCGATGCGGCGGATGCGCACGAACGTTTTCTGCTCCATGCGGCGAAGCGTCTTTTGAAGAGCTTTGCGCCTGACCGACGGCAGGACGGCATGGAGGATTTTCTGCTGTCTTTGCGAAGCTACCTCCTCACGCTGCAGGGGGGCATCCGCGTGGATGACGTTCCGATTCCCGAGGACAATGCCTATGGGCTTGTGCGGGACGCTTCGGACGGCAAGTGGCATGCCGTCGCGCAGTTTCCCGACTATGTCAATCGCATGTTCGCGGAAACCGTGTTTTTGGCACAGCCGGCATCGCACAGGACGTCCTCCGGCGGCTTTTCCCTTCATACGGATCCGTTGATTCGCAGGCTCACGGGCTTTCGCCGCTTCAAATCCGTGGCGCAGAAGCTTGCCGTATATGGGGCGCTCCATCTGCCAGACGGCTATGCGGCGCTCATATCCCTGCCGACGGGCGGCGGCAAGAGCCTCATCACGCAGACGCTGGCGTATCAAAGGGAGGGCTTGACTATCGTCGTTGTGCCGACGGTGTCTTTGGCGATCGACCAAGTGCGCACGGCGAAAAAGATTGTACAGTCTGCCCATGTCGATGAAGAGATCTTCTTTTACAGCAGCGGCGTCGCCATCGCGCCGATCTTACAGGCGATCGAGAAGAAGACGGCGAAGATGCTCTTCATATCTCCCGAAGCGCTGCTCAAGAATGAGGGTTTCGCCGAGGCGATCAAGAAGGCGAATGCCACGCGCTACTTAAGAAACCTTGTGATCGATGAGGCGCATATCGTCGTCGACTGGGGCGCGTCCTTCCGCGTCGATTATCAGTGTCTGGAATCGTGGCGCAGGATGCTTCTGGAGAGCAATCCCGGCATTCGGACGGTTCTTCTGTCGGCGACGTTTGATGAGCCTTGCTGCACCGTTCTCAAAGACTTTTTTTCTGAAGGCGGCGAGAAATGGCTGGAAATACGCTGTGATGCTTTGCGGCATGAGCCGCGCTATATGCTCATCAAGGCGAAATCGTTTGCCGACAAGCAGCGAAAGATGCTCGAGCTCGTGCAAAAAATGCCGCACCCCATGATCGTCTATACGGCAAGACCTGTTGAGGCGGAAGACGTCGCTGACTTTCTCCGCGCGCATGGGATCCGCAATGTCGAGACCTTCACGGGCGAGACGACGGGCGCTGTGCGAAAGGAACGGATCGATGCCTGGGCGGACGATCAGTTTTCTGTCATGGCGGCGACATCCGCCTTCGGCGTCGGCGTTGACAAGGGCGATGTGCGGACGGTGCTTCATCTGTACGTTCCGCCCAATGCCAATGCCTATTACCAAGAGCTTGGGCGCGGCGGACGCGACGGCTTGCCGTGCCTGAGCATCATGCTGTGCACGGATGATGATGTACAGGCGGCCTTCCAGCGCATTTCCAAGCGGGTCATGACGACGGAGAAGATTGTCGGTCGCTGGAACAGCATGTATAAAAATCCTCATTCGAGGCGCATGAACAATCTCGTCTATCTCGACACGTCGATTTCTCCGCGCTATGCCGACCGTGATGTTTTCGATGATGCTCCGACCTCCGACGCTGATCGGAATTGGAATATCTACGTGCTCTTATTTCTGCGCCGATGCGGACTGATTAAAATCCGTGAGGTGATTCCCGATTCGTCGAAGTATGTATTTGTCGTTGAGATCACGGATGACGCGCTCCGTGCGGAGGAGGAAGAGCAGACGGAGCGGATCGGCGGCTATCGTGAACAGGAGTGGGCGTATTACGTCAAGGCTTTCGGCTCGATGCGAACGGCGATAAAAAATTGCGGGCGCGACTGTTGGTCAGAGATGTTTTACGAGACATACGACAGAGTTTCGGAGTTCTGTGCCGGCTGTGATGCACATGACGAGGTATGCGACGCTGATTTTTTGGACTACCCGCTCAAAGTTCCCGTGCAGCTGCCGACGAAACCATTTGCTGCGGACCAGCTCGCCTTGTTTGCCGGAGCGAAGAGCATCATCACGATTCCGAGGCCAGAGGAGCGGGCGGCTCTCATGGAAGCTCTTTGCCGCTATCGGCTTGCAGCCTATATTTCCTGCGATGACGCCCTGTCGGAGACCGTCTTGGAGAAAATCAACGCGCCGACGCACTTCATGATTCTTTACAAGAAGGATTTGCAGGAGTTGATCAAGAAGAAAGCATACTACTACATTTCCGGCATCATTGCCGTCGAGTACGGCGGCTCCGCGAAGGATGTATGGAACTTGCTGCAATACGTCGCCCAATATCTGAGCGAGCGTCAGGAAATCAGACTCGTCCATATTTTGCAGGAGAATACGTATTTTGAAGGACAGGACAAGTCTTTTGCCGATCTTGTGGACGGCGCTGTACTGCCTGTGAGCGCCATTCTTTAGGAGGTCACATGTTTCGAGAAAAGATGAAGACGCCCGCCATCCCCGAGCGCGTGTACACGCTGTGCAAGATCGTCGAGAAAAAGCCGCTGACAGTGCAAGAGCTGAAAAATAAGATGGAGCCTGATTACCTGCAGCAGTCGACATCGTATTTTGCCGATTACCGAGAGGCGGCGGAGGAGTTGGGACTGATCAGCGTCACGGATCAGAATGTCGAGCTTGCCGCATCCCCTTCGGCCGTGCGCTCGATGGCGGACATGCGGCGATATGTCAACGGCAGGCTGGAAGAGTTTGCTGACGGGCAGTTCTATCGGGTCACGAAGGCCTACTATGCGCGAGGGGCAAACGTGCTGCACGGGGAGCAGAATGTCGCCAATCTTGCGCCTTCGCTCGAAGAAGAGATCGGCCGTCCGCTCGATGCCAAAGCGATGCGTGCATGGCGCTTTTGGATCGTATACCTCGGCTTTGGGTATTTGCATGGGATGTTCCTCGTGCCCAATGCCGATGTTTTTCTGCACGATCTCATGGACGGCACGGATTTTGAAAAGCATCATACGTATTCATTTGGCGAATTTATCGAAAAGATTCTGCCGCGCGCCGGAATCGTCATCGACGCCGATCCGTCGAACCGACAGCTCAGCTACGGCGTTTCCAACGGGCTGCGCACGCTGCACGATGCCGGCGGCATTCGCATGGAGCACATTCTCGATCAGCAGGACATCTGGAGCTTGTACCCGCTGAAGGCGCATGACGTTGAGACTACGGTCACGAACGTCACGATTCTCGAATAGGAGGGCAGGACGTGGATGTAACGATTGCGAGAGAGCGGCTTGCCTCTGTCGTGAAGCCGGACTCGATCACGTATTCCCAAGGTGATTTTTTGGCGACCCATGTTGCCGTCAAACGCCTTCGTCTGATGAATAAGTTCGATATCACACCGTCTGACGGCAAGGAGTACTCTGAAGAGGAAATATACAAGGCGCTTATTCTCAACGAGGAGAACAAGCATCAATTTATCGCTGTATACGGGCAGAGCGGCACGGGGAAATCGCATCTGATTCGTTGGTTTGAAGCCAAGTATCGGCACAACAAGCCCGCGCAGGAGGTCGTGCTCTTCATTCGCAGGAGCGACAACACGCTGAAGGGTACGATCCGGCAGCTCCTGGATATGCCCGAGGTGCAGGAGATTGCCAACAAGGACGCCTATGACCGCTTGCTGAAAGCGGCGGCCTATGAGGATGAGAACAAGCTCAAGGGGCGGCTGTACCATGAAGTTCTGAACGAGGTGGAACACGACGAGGAAGATCGCTCGATTCATCTGAAAAATATCGAGAGGAAGCGTCTGATCGCCTTTTTGAACAACGAGGTGGTGCGCGTGCGCCTGGAAGCGGCGGACGGCCCGATCGAGCGCATTTATTCGAAGATCGCCGAAAATTCCCTCGTGGACAGGGATACGATCGCGCAGTTTACCGCGGAGGATTTCTTCATTTCGGCAGAACTCAGTGATCAGATCGAGCGCGCCGGCGTCGATCCCAAGGCGATGAAGATGGTGCGCGCCTTGATGGCGGATGAGGATGGCAGGGAAGAGGCGGAAAAGGTTGCCGCCTATCTGAACCAGTTTGTCAACGACGTCGTTCAGCGCTGCGCCGGCATTGCCGCCGGCGATTTTCGCGATATTTTCCGCGACATACGCAGGGAATTGTTTCGGCTCGGCAAGAGTCTGACGCTCTTCATCGAAGACGTCACATCCTTTACGGGCGTCGACGATGCGCTGCTCGACGCCCTGATCGTTGAGCATACGGGCATGAACGAGGGGGAGAAGCTCTGCCGCATCTCGTCGATCATCGGCACGACGGGCAACTACCTGCAGCACAACTTCCGCGACAATCATAAGGATCGCATCACGCAGTACGTCTACATTCCGAGCGACGCTTTCGATGAAGCGGGGCTGTTTGAATTCGTCGGACGCTACCTCAACGCGATGTCCGTGCCCGAATCTCGGATCGCCAACTGGCTGGAAAATGCAGCCGAGCCTGCGGACTATCCCGTGCATACGGTGAAAGAGGGAAAGAATTGGGAGTTTGTGTCGATCGAGTTTGACAAGAAGCTGTGCCTCTATCCGTTTACGAAAAACAGCATTCGTTATCTCTATCAGCACGCCTTGAAGCAGAATCAGCAGACGCCGCGCTACATCATCCGCGATGTGATCGAGCCTGTGGTCAATGATATTTTAAGCCATAAGGAAAAATTTCCCAGCATCCAATGGCCGCTTGTGCGGACGAATACGACGCTGAGCTACCGCATCGAGTCGCAGATTCGAGACGAGCAGGAGGCGGCGCGAGTCCTGCGCTTTTTGAGCATTTGGGGAGACGGCACGCCTGATCAATTCACGAAAGACGGCGTCGTCTATCAGGCGGGCGTCCGAAGCGACATCCTCGAAGAGCTTGCCATGCCGCCCCTGCGTCTGTCCGAAGTCGAGGCGCCCAAGACTGCAGCGGCCGCCGCTCCTGCCGCTGCCGCCGCTCACGCATCGGCCGCAGGGAAAAGCCCGGCGGCGAGCCTGGCAGAAACGCCCGTTGAGCCGCCCGTCGTTTCTGTAGGAAGGGTGGAAAAGGTCGAAAGGGCTGTCGCGGTTTTGAGCAAATGGGTCGAAGGACAGGCGATTGACGTTTCCTCAACAGGCGGCACGAGCGGCGCTCTGCGCGCTGCTCGCGACGACATCGCCAAATATTTGCTGTCGGCAATTCCGTGGCAGGCGGAGGGGATTTCCCTCGATCAGATGGGGAAGATCCAGGATTCCAGTGCGCCCCTCGTGGATTTTGAGAATCAAACGAGGGAGCGCACGCAGGGGCTTTATACGATGCCTGCCAGTCGCGAGTCCATGCACATCATCGCGGCCTTTTTGCGTTGGCGTGAATATGGCGGGCAGAGCTGGGCTTATCCTGAGTCAGATTTAGACGCGTACTTCATCACTTCGTGGACTTCGCGCATAAAAAGCGCTCTGCTCAAAGCCGTGCGCGAAAACGCGGATGCAGGCGTCGGCTATATCGAAGCCGCCATCTCCGCTGAAATCTACCGGCAGATTCTCTGCGGCGAGTTTCGCGAGAAGAGCTTGAAGAATTTGACGGCACGCCACTTGCTGGAAGAGAAGCCCGCCAAAACGGAGACGAAAAACCATGTGCAGGAATGGGGTGCGCTCTCTGCGCTGATTTCGCAAAGGGGAGCCGACGAGGTTAATAGGAAAACGGTTCGACAGTATTTTAACATCGCGCAGGGCGACGGCGGTTCCGTGATCGTTCTGGATGAGCCGAATCTGACGCGCACGCTGCGCAAAGTCAAGTCGAACCGGCTCTCTGTGCCGGAGACGGCCTTCGAGATGCAAGATCCCGTCAAGCGCAGGCGCGATGTGTTCGACCATTTGAAAAAGATCGTTGAGCGCGTCGGGAAGGTCGCCGATGCCGAGCAGGAGAAGGCACGGGGCATGATGGAAAAGATTCGCGCCTTTTGGGGGGCGGATGAGCTCGATGACGGCGAGGCGATGGAAGAGGACGATCTTCTGATGCTGGCGGAACGCGTCAAAGCCTTCTACGACGAGGCCAATCGCACACAGTTTTCCGTGGCGTTCTTTTCGACCGATCTGGTGAAGAAAGGGGCAAAGCAGATCGCCAAGGCGCTGAGTGATGTCGGCGGTGCGTTGGAAGAGAAAGATCCGTTGGCGGTGCTCCTGGCGTTTTCGGGCGATCCTCTGACGGACTTGAAGCCTTTGCTCGACCTCTTCGAGCGATTGGAAGCCGACTTCAAAAAAATCGACGCCGAGATGGCAAAGCGGCGGGCGGTGTTGGGCGAAGAAGATTCTGAGGAGCATTCGGCCGCTCGCTATGAGAAGGAACTGCAGAAGCTTGAGGAGAGCCGTTCCTGCTTCACGAAGGAGGCGCAGGCATGATCTTCGATGTGCTCGATCAAAAAATGAAAGATATGAAAGCTCTGCGCCAGAGGGAAGAGCGACGGGCGAACCAAAAGCAGCAGGCGGCTCTCGATCAGAAGTACCGTGCCGTGGTCGAGGAGGCGGAAAGATTTTCTGACTCCTTGGCGTGTGTTCGCGATACGCTGGAATTTCCCGTTTCGGAGGAGCTTCGGACAGACTGCCTGACGCTGCTCGATGAGCTTGAGGCTGCCGTGAGCACCGGGTACGCTGTGCAGGAAAGCGTGGAAAAAGCGAAACGCCGCTATGATGTGCTTCACGGGCAGATGAAAAAGACGTGGACGACGTATTTCCGCAGTTATACGGCGGGTACATGGAACACGCTGCGCGTCATTCGAGGAATCGACGAAGAAAAGACAGATCGCTGTATGGAAGAGATTCAGACAGCGAAAGACTGGTCTGCAGAGACGAAGGTATTCATAGGTTTGAAAGCGGCAATGAAACGTGCCGCTGATTTGATCCAGAGCTTGGAGATGGAAGAGGAGACGGTGGAGTTTCTGACGAAGATGACCTCGGGCAAAGCTACGGCGGCCGATCTCAGCGAGGGAGTCGTGGCCTGGCTTCGCAAGGAAGGACTGGAAAAGAAGATTCGACTGTCGTTTCTTGCCCACTGATGCGCGGCGCTCATTTGCACTTCGCTGATTGACTTTTGCATGGAGAGCTCATATACTCAAAAGATATTGGTTCGTAGGTAAACTACACGCACAAACGTCCACTTCGTGGACAAAAGTGCGCCGCCCTTACAGAAGCCTAGCCAATCGGTCTTCATAGTACAACAGGAGCACGATACGACGATTATGGGAAATGTAACGAAGGAAAATATCGCCTCTATGATGGCGACGATCCAAGACCTCTATATGGCCGATGACATCCCCTGGATGATCGGCTATTCGGGCGGCAAGGACAGCACCGCCGTCGTGCAGCTCGTCTGGCTGGCGCTCGAGGATCTCCCCCCGGAGAAGAGGAAGAAGTCCGTGCATATCATGAATACCGATACCCTCGTCGAATCGCCGGTCGTCTCCAAGTGGGTGGAGAGGTCGCTTGCAGCGATGCGCGAGGCTGCTGCAGCGCGTCAGCTGCCTTTCATTCCGACGCGGCTCGTGCCCGACTACGATCATACATTTTGGGTGAATCTTCTCGGCAGGGGTTACCCATTCCCGCGCATGAAGTATCGTTGGTGCACGGATCGGCTGAAGATCCGTCCCGTGAACGACTTTATCAAGAAGAAGCTTGCTGAGCACGGCGAGATCATTCTCGTCCTGGGAACGCGCAAGACGGAGAGCGCGCGCCGCCATCGCACGATGACGAACCTTGAAAAGAAGCGGGTTCGCGAACTTTTGAGTCCCAATCCGACACTGGCCAATGAGCTGGTGTTTTCTCCGTTGGAAGCATGGTCGAATGATGATGTTTGGATGTTTCTGATGCAGTACAAGAATCCTTGGGGCTATTCCAATCAGGATCTTTTGACCATGTATCGCGGGGCGACGGCGGACAATGAATGTCCTCTGATGCTCGATGAGAGTTTGCCGTCGTGCGGCAAGAGCCGTTTTGGCTGCTGGGTTTGTACCATGGTCGAGAGCGACAAGTCGATGGAAGCGATGATCGCCAACGACGAGGAGAAGGAATGGATGCTGCCGCTGCTGGAATTTCGAAATGAATTCGGCGATCTGGCGCACGATCGCGAGCGCCGCAGCTTTCGGCGCATGCGCGGACACCTGCAAGGCAGTCATGGCCAGCTCTTTCACGGGCCGTACAAAAGGGAGGTTCGCGAACGTTGGCTGCGCCGCCTGTTGGAGATTCAGAAGAAAATTCGAGAAACGGGACCGGAGGAGTTTCACGATCTTGAGCTGATCCACCTCGAAGAACTGCAGGCGATTCGTCGCATCTGGGTTCTGGAAAAGCATGAATTTATCGATTCCGTTCCGACGATTTATGAAGATGTGATGGAAGAGCCGTTCTGCGATTCGACATGGCTGCCCTTGGATAATTTCGCCAAGGACGAGTGGGATGTTTTGGCGGAAGTCTGCACGCGCATGTACGGCGGGGAAGAGCTGGCCTTTGAAATGATGTATACGCTTGTCGATCTCGAGAACCGCGCCTCGGGGATCGGTGCGCGCAAGGGGCTCCTTGAGGCGATGGAGGCCGCGATCGGGCGATCCTTCTACAAGGACGAAGCTGATGCAGTGCGGTATTATACGGAACGCATGAGACGAAAAAAGGAATTGGGCGCAGAATATAACGAAGCGTTTTTGGATGCTGCCTTGCCCGACCGTTCGCAAGACCCTTTGGATATTGAGGATGAAAGCCGATGATAATCAAGAAGCTCACGCTGCAGAATTTCGGCGTCTATGCCGGGGAAAACACCTTCTCTTTTTCGCATACGCGCCCCATCGTCTTGATCGGCGGCATGAACGGCCACGGCAAGACGACTTTTCTCGAAGCGATCCTCCTCGCGCTTTACGGCGCGAATTCCATCGCTTATAAAGAGAGTGCGCACAGAACGTATGGGAAGTACCTGCGCGCCTATGTGAACAAGAGCAGCGGCGAGAAGCGTGCCTCGGTGGAGCTGACATTCCTCATGGACGAGAGCGAGCAGAGTGAATATCGGATTCGCCGTGCCTGGACCGCGGCCAAAGGAGACGGAGAGACGATCACCGTTTGGGAAAATGGCGCGTACAGCGAATTTTTGACGGCAAATTGGGCGATGTTTGTGGAAAACATTCTCCCGTCGGCGCTGGCACGCTTTTTCTTTTTCGACGGGGAAAAAATTGCTGAACTGGCGCTTGATGAAAACAATGTGCAGATGAAGGACTCCGTGCGCTCCATGCTGGGGATCGGCGTTCTCGACGGTTTGAAGGGCGACCTCTCGCGCATCGTGCGGCGCTTGGCGCGCGGTGGAAAAAAGGAAGACGCATCTGCCGGCTTGGAGGATCTGCGGCAGGAAAAAGAGCGCTTGGCGGCGCAGCTGACTGGGCTGGAGGCGGCGGGCGCACGCCTGGAGATGCAGGCAAAAGAGCGGCAGGCGGCGATCGATGAACTGCACCGACAATATGAGATCAAGGGCGGCGCGGCGGCGCAGGAGCGACAGAGCCTCATGCAGCGCTGCGCAGATCTTTTGGCAAAAATCGAGCGCAACAAGGGCGCACTGGCGGAATGCGCCGCCGGAGAATTGCCCTTCGCCTTGGTGCGCGATCTCATCAGCGAGGTCAAGCTGCAGTCGGAGGATGAGCACGATGATTTGATCATGAGGCAGGCGCTCGGCATGATGGAAGAGATGCTTGAAGGATATGCCGCCAAGCACGAAGGCGCACGGCAGGCGAACGCCGATTTCTTGGCGTACGTCCGCGAAGAGACGGAGCGAATGGCGTCGGAACCGCTTTACCAAGTGTCGGATCATGCTCTGTTCCAACTCAATGCGCTGCTCGATCATCTGCTTGCCGAGAGTGTGGAAACGGCGCGGCGGCTGCTGGGCGAAAAAGCGTTGCTGCAGAAAAAACTTGACGAGGCGGAGCGCCATCTCGCTGTGGATCTCGATGAAAAAACTCTTGGCGCGTTGTTCAGCCGCATCAAGGAGGAGGAATCCGCGCTCGTGCAGCTGAAGATCGATCGGACGGCAAAGGAGCAGGAAACGGCTGCTTTGCGCGCGGCGCTTCATGCCGCCGATGCCGAATATCGAAGGCAGGCAGAAGCATATCTGCACGATGCGGAGCTGCGTGACGATCGGCAGCGCATGAGAAAATACGCCAACATGGCTCTGCGGCTCACGGAAGAATTTACCGTCGAGCTGCAGCGGCGAAAGATCGGCGTGCTCGGTGATACCGTCACAGAATGCTACAAGAAGCTGGCGAACAAGAAGAACATGATCGAGCGGATCGTCATGGATGCGGATACCTTGGAACTTGCCTACGTGGACGATCGAGGCGAAAAGGTGGCGAAGGATTCGCTGTCGGCGGGCGAAAAGCAGCTGATGGTGATCGCTGTCCTCTGGGCGTTGGCCATCTGTTCGAAGAAAAAGCTCCCCGTGATCATCGATACGCCGCTCGCGCGTCTCGACTCCATGCATCGGATGTCGCTTGTCACGACATATTTTCCGCAGGCGGGAAGTCAGACGATCATCTTGTCGACAGATGCGGAGATCGATGAAAATTATTACGCGATGCTGAAGGATTCGGTCGGCGATGAATTTACGCTGCACTACGATGAGGCGATGAAGAGCACGACGATTTTGAAAGGATATTTCCGCGACGATGATCATTAAACAAGTGCGCCTTTCTCAACAGGCGAAGGACCAGCTCTCCCGCTTGAAAGGCAAGACGGGCATCAAAAATTGGAATATTCTCTGTCGCTGGGCGCTTCTCTATTCGCTTGCAGAAAAAAACGTGCCCGCGGATCTTCCCCTTGCCGCAGACAGCAATCTGGAAATGTCGTGGTACACGTTCGGCGGTGAATATTACGAGATCTATGAGGCTTTGATCAAGGCGTGGTGCATGCGCATGGAGATCGAGGCGGATGATGAAACGGCGGCGAAGTATTTTCGCCTGCACCTTGAGCGCGGCATCGCATATCTCTCGGGCACGGGCTTCATCAAGAGCATGGATGACTTATTGGCACTGGCGGTGAAGAAATCATGAGCATCTATTTGGACTGGAACGCATCCGCACCGATCGCGTCCGATGTCGTAGAGACGATGATGGAAGTATACCAAAATCAGATCGGCAACGCGGACAGCCGTACGCATGCTTACGGCGAGGCTGTGCGAGCCGTTGTGGAACATGCGAGGAAACAGGTGGCGGCGCTCTTGGGTGTGACTTCTGCCGAGGTGTTCTTCACGAGCGGCGCGACGGAAAGCAGCAATATCGCAATCCAAGGCCTTGCGACATATGCCGAGCAGAGCGGCAAGTGCCATATCATCACGTCCGCCATCGAGCACAAGGCGGTTCTGGAGACGGTGAAGGCGATGGGGCGGCGGGGCTTCGATGTGGACATCGTCGCACCCGAGCCGTCCGGCCGCGTGGCGAAAGAGAAGATCCTGGAAAAGCTGCGAGCGGATACCCTGCTCGTCAGCCTCATGCATGTCAACAACGAAACGGGAGTTATCCAGCCCGTGGAAGAACTGGGCGCGGAGTTGGAAAAGAGGGAGATTCTCTTTCATGTGGATGCTACGCAAAGCTGCGGCAAGCTCGTCGATGAACTGCGGCGGCTGAAATACCGCATGCTCTCTTTCAGCGCGCACAAAATGCGCGGTCCGCAGGGCGTCGGCGTGCTCGTGCTCAAAAAGCGCGATTATAAGCTGCCTCCCGTAAAGGCGATCCTCTACGGCGGCGAGCAGGAACGCGGCATTCGTCCGGGCACGATTCCCGCAGCTCTCGCGGCAGGCTGCGGCAAGGCCTGTGAGCTTGCCGCCATGCGATACAAAGAGGACAGCAGAAAACTGCAGCAGATCAAAGCGATGCTTCTGCAGATGATCGATGAAGCGGGGCTTGCGTACTCAGTCAACGGCGATGCGGAATTCTCTTTGCCGAGTACGCTCAACCTCTCTTTACACGGCATCTCCGCAGAAGCCTTGATGATCGCCGCAAGGGACGACTGCGCCATCTCCAACGGCTCGGCATGCACGTCGAAGAGCTACGCTCCGAGCTACGTTCTGGCCGCCATGGGCGTCTCCGCGGAACAGATCGAAAGCTCCATCCGCCTCAGTTGGGGTGCGGAGACGGATGAAGCATTGCTCAAAACCGAGTTCGCCAAACTGTTGACAGCGGCGAAGGCGCTTGTGCAGTAAGGATAGAGATCGCTTTTGATGCGGAGTAAAGTGTTTGGGAGACGGTATGATGCCCGAAACAAGATCCTGCGCCTGCACGGCGACATGGATCACGTCAGAAGCCAGTCACGGGCATTGATGCGCCGTATCCCGTCATATTGCGCTTCCGGATCTTCATCCATGGTCAGAAGGATCTTCGGATAATGATCGCGAATCAGGCGGAGCGGGCGCAGCTCTCGCTCCAGTGTGGACTCGTCGCGAACCGTAAGAGCAACCTGATAATATACCACTCCCGCTCTGTCCTGTGCCACGAAATCTACTTCAAAAGAATTCACCTTGCCGATGTAGACGTCATATCCACGGCGCAGGAGTTCCAGATACACGATATTTTCCAAGATATGGTCGGCATCCACATCGCGCGTGCCCAGGAGAAGATACCGCAAGCCGATGTCTGCTACATAATACTTTTCCAAAGTCCTCAGATATTGCCTGCCCTTTACATCGTATCGTTTCGCCTGATAAATGACATAGCTTTCTATGAATGACGTCAAATATTTTTCGACCGTCTTGGAATCAATCTTCCTGCCATCTGAAGTCATCGTATCTGCAATCTTTTTCGCGGAAAGCGGACTGCCTATGCTTGAGAACACGAAGCGCAGGACGCTCTTCAGCATCATGACATCCGTGATTCTTTTGCGGTTTACAATATCCTTGACGACGATGGTGTTATATATTCCTTCCAAATAGTCGCGAACTGCATTTGGATCGTCTTTCAGCGCCAGTGCGTAGGGAAACGAGCTGCTTTGCAGATACTCCGTATAGAGAATCCCTCTCTCTGCTGGTTTTCCTGCGCCCACCCAATATTCTTTGAAAGAAAGGGGAAGCATTTCGATCTGGACATACCGCCCGGCAAGCAGGGTAGCGATCTCGCTCGACAGCATGTAGGCGTTCGATCCTGTAATATACAAATCGATATTTTTTTTGATATACAGACTGTCGACGACCTTGGGGAAGTCATGGACATGATGCACTTCGTCCAAGAAGATATACGTCATCTTGCCCGAAGCAAGCCGGCTTTTCAGATATTGATACAGCGCCTTGCGATCCGTGAGATCCTCATAGTCCATATCCTCGAAGTTGATGGCGATGATCTGCTCTTCCTGCACGCCTTGCTTGCGCAGCCAATCTTGATACATTTCCAAAAGAGTAGACTTGCCGCATCGCCGGATTCCTGTCACAACCTTGATGACTTGTTTGTCCTTGAAAGCAATCAATCGCTTCATATATTCTTGACGCTCGATCACGATATTTTCGCCTCCGCTCCTGCTCTTTGCATTATTATACCATAAAGTTTCAAGAACAGATAGTTTTGGGATTGTAATACGAAAACTATCTGTTTTTGTATATTGTGCGCCGCCCTTACAGAAGCCTAGCCAATCGGTCTGCGCCTGTGGCTTGACTTCTTGGGGCTTCATAGTAGAATTATACCAAGTGGATGTCACTCATGCGATTTTGTTTTCCAAAGGGATTGACATTTCAAGGATTACGGTAGATTATTGGTCTGCGAAGTTCGAGTCAGAATCCCATGACCGATGTGGATCGAGTGGTGAAGCTGCTGTGCGGTACTGGAAGGGGAAATTCTTGCTCTGAAGGCGTGTAGGTGGGAAGTCTGGGCAAATAAAATGTGCAGATGGATGCGTTGTTGCGATTTTCCGATAATGACAGTGCGAATGCAGGAAGATGAGGAAATGAATTTATTGGTGATGCTTTAGAGAAAGTGCATCGACGTTTTAAGGAGCGGGATATGGCAACGGAACATCCATTCAACCGCCGCACCTTCCTCAAGCTTGTGGGCGGTGCGGCGGTCATCGTGGGTGGTGGCTTTCTGGCGCAGAGATTCGACGTCCTCGGACGGGCGGCGAAGCGGCTCGATAAGATTGCGAATCCGCAAAGAATCGAGGCGGAGTTCATCCGTCAGATCATCACGCGCGATCCTTCCGTTTCGCGCACGATCATGTGGCAGTCGGAGGCAGTAAAGAGCGCGGCGGCGGTCGAGTGGCGCGAGGTGGATGCGCAGGAGGTGCAGCGCGCGGTGGCGACGAACGAGAATTTCACGGACGACGGGCGCGCGGCGGTGCTGCATGCGGCGGGCATTGAGGGGCTGACGCCGGGGCGGCGCTACGAGTATCGGCTGGTGAACGGCGAGGAGGCGAGCGATTGGCGGTCTTTGAAGACGCCGGCGGAGCGCGATGGCTTCAAGGCGCTGATCTTCCCCGATTCGCAGTCGAGCGATTATTCGGTCTGGCGAGACGTCGCGCAAGGAGCATGGCAGCGCAACCCCGATGCAGGCTTTTTTGTCAACATGGGCGATCTCGTCGATAACGGCGAGGATCATACGCAGTGGGATGCGTGGCTTTCGGCGGTCGTGCTCATGATCGAGCAGATTCCCTTTGCGCCCGTCATGGGAAATCATGAGACATACGACAGGAATTGGCAAGTACGTTTGCCAAAAGCATATTTGCAGGAGTTCGCCGTGCCGGACAACGGCAGCGAGGCGTTTTCGCGCTATTATTATTCGTTCGACTATGGGCCGTGCCATTTCGCTGTGCTCAATACGCAGATGGACGAGACGGCGGATTTCAAGCAGGGGCTTTTGGAGGAGCAGCTCTCGTGGCTGCCCGAGGATATGGAAAAGAGCCGCAAGCAGTGGAAAGTCGCGCTCCTGCACAAGGATGTGCTGCAGTACCGCATTCATCAGCGCCCCGAACGCACGGAGGGATTTTCCGACATAGGCGAAGCGTTCATGCCCGTTTTCGATAAGCTCGGCGTCGATCTCGTCCTTACGGCGCATCTGCACACCTATCGCAATCGCGGTCATATCGAGGCATTCCGCCGCTCGGCGAAAGGACCCGTCTACATTCTGACGGGCGTCGCGGGCGATGTGCGCTACCCGAATCTCTGGATCGACCATGCACTCGATGAGGCAGTCGCGCCGCAGCCCGAGACGGACAATTATCTCGTCTTGGAAGCGAAGGATGCGCAGCTCGCCGTCGAGTGCTTCCTGCCCGACGGCACGAGGATCGACCGCGTGGAAGTGGTGAAATAATTGCCGAGAGCATGTTGCCTGAAAAAGCGGCTAGGAAAGCGGTTTATTCGCCGAATAAATCAGCATGTGTTCCTGTGGCGGTTGCTGAAAGAATGAGCATGTCCTCATGAATTTGGTATATCAGCAGCCAATCCGGTTCGATATGACATTCGCGGAAGTCCTTCAGATTTCCGCCAAGTGCATGATCTCGATACTGCTCCGGCATGTTCGAGCCTTTTTGCAACAATTGCAATGTCTTGATAAGCTTGGAGATGTCTTTGCCTCGCTTTTTCACGCGGCGGACATCTCTTTTCATGCGATTCGTATAGACGATCTCGTACATGCTAATCCTCCAGCATGGATGCTACGGCTTCATCGGCTGAATCGAAGGGACCATGCAAGTTGCGGCGTTGGCGGCTGTCCTCGATGGCTTCTTTCAGATCCGCAGGGAGTCCGGTGTGCAGGCGTGCGATGGGGAAGGGGATTCCCTCATGTGCGATGGCGGCTTTGAGGAAGATCTGTATGGCCGTGGACGTGTCAAGGCCGAGGCTGAAGAACAGCCGATCGGCATCTTCCTTGACGGCATCGTCTACGTTGATTTGAAGAGTCGTCATGATAGTAACATCCTTTCTTTCATTTATCATCTATCATCGTAAACTACACGCACAAACGTCCACTTTGTGGACATTGTGCGTCGCCCTTACAGAAACCTAGCCAATCGGTCTGCGCCCCTTGGGGCTTGACCTCTTGGGGTTTTATCGTAATGCTTGCGAAGGTTCTTTATGTCAATCATACGCGTCTCCTGACGGAAATCTATGTGGATAGAAAAGACTTTTTTATCATTATAGCAAAAAACGTCCTTATGGAAAATCCTCTTGACGAAAGCGGAGGCTTTCCCTATACTTAGAAGAACATGGGGGAGTCCGTTTCGACCTTTGACAATGCGGTGCGGCGGCTCTTTCCCCAAATTACAACATAGACAAAGGATGCGGTTTTCCATGCGGTTTTCCATAGAGGAGAAGAACGAGGGCATGCGGTATGTCGTAGCGGCTTTCGTTTTTTATTTTGCGCTCGTTTCTTTCTATATCAATATCGGCGAGGACATGACGCCGGCCAATTATCTGCCGTGGCTTCTGCCCGTGATCGGCGCGCTCGTGCTCTTCCAGTACGGCGCACGAAAGCGGCTCTTTTCGCTGAATCACGCGCCGCATCTTTTCGCGGGCATCTTGTGGTGCGTGACGTTCCCGCTTCTTTACTCGTGGTCGTACGCTACGCCGTGGTACGTCTCGCTCATACGGCTCGACTTTCTGTGCGGCACGGGAATCTTCCTACTGCTCGCATCTTGGCAGTCGCTGGCGTTTTCATACGGAAAGCTCTCGCGCCCTGTCGCCGCGCTCTTCGCCGCGCTCGACTTCGCGTGCCTTGCGATTCCCTTCGTGCAGATCGTCTACTTCTCGATTTACCAGCATTGTCTTACGCCTGCGTCGCTCATGGCGCTCTATCTGACGAATCCCGACGAGAGCGTCGATTTCCTTGAGGCGATGCTCGGCATCCCCGCTCTGATTGGTATCGTCATCGCCTTTCTCGTCTTCCTGTGGCTCTGCTATCGTGGCAACATGCGCCAAGCGCGTCATCTGGCGGCGCATCCGCTGACGGCGGGCAAGCGGGCGGCTCTCTTCCTGCTCGGCTGCGTTCTCGGCGTCTACATCCCGTTCTTCGTCTTGCCGGAGACGTCGATCGCGTTGAGCTGGAAGGAGGTCTCCGACTACGTCGCCGAGACGCAGGAGTACAGCGCCTACTATGACGAGCGTTTCGCCGGACTCAAGCTCGATACGCCCGAGGACACGCTTGCCGCCAAGGCGCCGGGCACGGTGATCGTCGTCATCGGCGAATCGGCGTCGCGCACGTTCATGAAGGCGTACACGCCGACGTTCCCTTACGATGATACGCCGTGGCTCGCCGCACGCATGGAAGATCCCGATTTCGTCGTCTTCCGCCACGCCTATTCGTGCTGGTCACAGACGGTGCCCGTGCTGCAGCGTGCACTGACGGAGCAGAGCCAGTACAACGACAAGGAATTCTACAACTCGACATCGCTCATCGATGTGGCGAAGAAGGCGGGCTACGATACGTACTGGTTCAGCAACCAGGGGCGCTACGGGCAGTACGACAGCGCCATCACGCTCGTCGCGAAGACGGCGGATCGCGCGGAGTGGGTCGATGACTCGTACCTCTTCACGGAGAAGTACGACGAGAATCTTCTGCAGTATCTGACCGAGATCGACGGCTCGAAGAACAACTTCATCGTGCTGCACATCATGGGTAGCCACATCTACTACAACAACCGCTATCCCGCCTCGTTCGAGCGCTGGATCAATGCGGCGGGCGGCGCAGGAACGAATGCTGAGTCGTATGCGAACAGCATCCTCTACACGGACGACAATTTGCGGCGCATCTTCGAGTACGCGCGGGACAATCTGAACCTGCAGGCGATGGTCTACTTCTCCGATCACGGCGAGGACTTGGTGATTTCGCACAATCCCGACGTGTTCAACTTCCACATGGTGCGCATCCCGATGTTCGTATACATGTCGCCCGCCTGCCAGGCGGCGGAGCCTGCGGTCGCGGAGGCCTTGAGGGGACACGAGAGCCAGTACTTCACGAACGACATGATTTACGACACGGTCGCCGGCATCTTGCACGCGCAGTCGAACCATTACGATGCGACGCAGGACTTTTCTTCGAGCGCCTATCGCTTTACGCGCGACAATCTGACGACGATGCTCGGCCAACACGCGCTGACGGAGGATGTGGAGGAAGGAAAATGATTTTCTTCTCGATGCTGATCTTGGGGGCGCTCATCGGCTTCGTCGGCGCGGGCGGCGCGGGCGTCGTCATCACGCTCCTGACCGTCGGCTTCGGCGTGCCGATCCATACGGCGCTCGGCGTCGCGCTCGCATCGATGCTCTTCACGATGCTCTCGGGCGCCATCAGCCACTTCCGCGAGGGCGAGGTCGTTGTCAAGACGGGTGCGGTGCTCGGCGCGGGCGGCGTCATCGGTGCACTCTTGGGTGCGGAGGTGTCGAACGTGATGCCGTCCGAGGAGCTTGGCTTTCTGACGGCGCTGATGCTGCTCCTGTCGGCATTTACGCTCTACATGAAGGTCTATCGCGCCGAGTTCCTCGACCGCATCTTCCATGTGCGCGGCGAGCTTCTTGCAGGGAAGAGACTCATTGTCTACGGGCTTTCGCTCGGCTTCGTCAACGGCTTTCTGTCGGGTGCGTTCGGCATCGGGGCGGCGGCCTTCATCCAGCTCACGCTGCTCTGCGTCTTCGGCGTGCCGCTCCTGCAGTCGATCGGCACGTGCATGATGGTCATTTTGCCGATTTCGGCGGCAGGCGGGCTCGGCTACATGATGAACGGGCGGCTCGATCTCGACATCTTCGTGCAGACACTCTTTGGGCTGATGATTGGGGCTTTCGTCGGAGCAAAATGCACACACCTCGCGCCGCGCCCCTTATTGAAAGCCGCTATCGTTGGAATGCCGACGATCGGCGGTTTCGTCATGCTGTTCTTCCGTTGAAATACCGCTGTTTTTCCATCGCGTAGGGAAAATAGCGGCTTTTTATTATTTCATCCCCAAACATTCTGGACTAGGGAGAAAAGTCGTGGTATAATAACATCGGAGGGAAAGAAATGAAAGATAGCACAAATTTGCGCGAATGGACGCGTCACGATATAGAAAATTTGGATGAAAATGTCCGTCGTGTGAGCGAGCGCCTGGCGAGCGGCGAGGCAAAGCTGGCAGAGATCGACGAGAAGCTGGCGGAGTTCGATGCACATTTCGCGACGCTCGACCGCCGCTTCGCCGAGCTGAACGCACGCTTCGAGGCGTTCAATGCGCGTTACGAGGCGGCGAGCGGGCAAATTTCGGAACTCGAAAAGGAGACGCAGGAAGCGTGCCGCGTGACGCAGGAGGTGCGCCGCAGTACGGCCTACATCAACGCGCGTCTGGAAGCCTTGGAAATGGCGGCGATGGCGGTAGACCTCGCGCCACGCCGTGAGGTGCTCAAGGTGCTGCAGGTGACAGGCGGCAAGGAAACGATGAATTGATTTCCTGTGGGATTCGAGTGTTCATATGACAGGAAGAGAGACGGAGACTGTGCATAAGTTGGCTTGTGCACAGTCTTTTTATTTGCAAGAAGCATGAAATTATTGACAAAAGCACTTTCTTGCGCTAAAATAAACTTAGTGAGATTGCTTTTTAACGACGATTCATTGTTAGAAAAAAGAATCTAAGAAAGCAGTCTTTGAGGAACGAGGCTTTTCCGCGGGCGGCTCTTGCGTTCGCACTCGGATGTGCCTGTGTGCAAGGAGGAGAACATCATGGTGATGCAGGAAGTGACGACGCTGCTGCGCGAGAAGGGGTTCAAGGTGACGCCGCAGAGGCTTGCTGTTTACGACGTGCTCTGTCATACGAAGGCGCACCCGACGGCGGATATGATCTACGGCGAATTGCAGCCGACGTATCCGACGATGAGCTTGGCGACGGTCTACAAGACGCTCGACATCCTGAGCAAGGTCGGTCTGGTGCAGGTCTTGAACGTCGGCGAGGAGAGCTTCCGCTACGACGCAAACACGACGAGCCATCCGCATATCTGCTGCGTGAGCTGCGGTCGTGTGGACGATGTCTACAAGGCGGATACGGGCGATCTCGTCGAGCAGGTGGAGAACGAGACGGGCTACGCCGTTTCGGGCAAGCAGCTGTATTTCTACGGCATGTGTCCCGCCTGCCGCAAGGCAGCGCATTGAGCATAGGGCAGCCAAAAAGAAAACCGCAGTCACCCTTTCGGGATGGCTGCGGTTTTTCTGTACGAGGGGGCGTTTCATGCGCCGGCTTTGACGCATGGAACGGCTTCTCTTTTTCTCTTCAAAGCTTTTCAACGATCGCTTTCGTGTATTCGTGCGTCGTCGCCGTGCCGCCGAGGTCGGGGGTCAGGCTCTTCGCTTCCTTGAGCGTTGCGTCGACGGCGCGGTGGATGCGGGCGGCTGTCTCGTTGTCGTCGAGGTGTTCGAGCATCATGCAGGCGGACCACAGGAATGCCGTGGGGTTCGCGATGCCTTTGCCCGCGATGTCGGGCGCACTGCCGTGCACGGCTTCGAACATCGCCAAACGATCGCCGATGTTGCTCGACGGCAGGAGGCCGAGGCCGCCGATGAGTCCGCTCGTGAGATCGGATACGATGTCGCCGTAGAGGTTCGGCATGACCAGGATGTCGAAGTTTTCGGGGTGCATGACGAGCATCATGCAGACGGCGTCGACCATCTTGTCGTCGGCTTCGATGGCAGGAAATTCCTTGGCGACTTCGTAGAAGACGGAGCGGAAGAGTCCGTCGGAGAGTTTCATGATGTTTGCCTTGTGGACGCACGTGACCTTCTTTCGCCCATGCGCTTCGGCGTAGCGGAAGGCGGCGCGGCAGATTCGCTCGCTCTTCTCGCGCGTGATGATCTTCGTTGCGTGCATGGTGTTTTCGTCGATTTCTTCCTCGACGCCGACATAGAGGTCTTCCGTGTTCTCGCGGAAGGTGATGAGGTCGACATGCGGGAAGGGCGTCCTGACGGCTTTGTTCGACTTTGCAGGGCGGATGTTCGCATAGAGGTCGTACTTCGTGCGAAGCGTGACGTTGAGTGAACGGAAGCCCTTGCCGACGGGGGTCGTGATGGGGGATTTCAAAAGGACGTGCGTCTTTTCAAAGGAGGCGAGTCCGGCTGTCGGAATCAGTGCGCCGTTTCGCTCGTACTCGGCTTCGCCGACGTTAAAGATTTCGTATGCGAGGTTTGCGCCCGCCTTTTCCAGGATTTCGAGGACGGCGTCCGTGATTTCAGGGCCGATGCCGTCGCCTTTGAATACGGTGATGGTGTTCTTCGTCATTCAGCGTTCCTCCCTCGGCACATAGTCTACCATCGTGCCGACGTACTTGGCGGCGGGGCGCACGATGCGGTTGTCGTAGAGCTTGTGCTCGACGTTGTGCGCGATCCAGCCCGCTGTGCGCGAGAGCACGAAGAGCGGCGTGAAGAGGTCGCGCGGGATGCCGAGGATCTCGTAGGCGAGGCCGCTGTAGAAGTCGATGTTGCTCGACATGCTCACGCCTTTCTTCTCGCTCAGATAGCGTTTGGCGACGCGCTCAAAGCGCACGAAGAAGTCGAATTTTCTTTCGACGCCCTTCTTCGCCGCGAGCCTGCCGATATGATCGCGGATGACTTCGGCACGCGGGTCGGACAGCGTGTAGACGGCATGGCCGATGCCGTAGACGAGTCCCGAGGGGTTGTCGAGCTCCTTGTTCAGCAGACGCTCGATGACGCGCTCGATGGCGGCGTCGTCGGCATCGAGTCCGACAGCCTCGATGACCTTGTCCATCATGTTGGCGACGCGCACGTTGGCGCCGCCGTGGCGCGGGCCTTTCAGCGAGCCGATGGAGCTGGCGATTGCCGAGTAGAGGTCGGTGTCGGTCGAGGAGACGACGACGTTCGTAAAGGTCGAGTTCGTGCCGCCGCCGTGGTCGGCGTGCAAAAGGAGCAGGATGTCCAAGAGACGCGCTTCGTCCGGCGTGAACTTGCCGTCGAGGCGCAGCATGGAAAGGATGTTTTCGGCGGTCGAGAAGCCCTGCTGCGGGTAGTGCAGCACGAGGCTCTCGCGGCCGAAGTAGTGCGTCTTGGCGTTGTAGGTGTAGCACGCGATGGACGGCAGCTTCGCCATGAGATTGACGCCCTTGATGAGCGTCCGATAGACGTCGGTCGCGTCCGGGTCGGGGTCGTAGTTGTAGAGCGCGAGGATCGACTGCTGGAGCTGGTTCATGAGGTTCTTGCCCGGATGGTGCAGCAGGTGTGTTTCGAGGAAGCCTTCGGGCAGTTCGTAGCCTTCCTTGAGGCTCTGACAGTAGCGCCGAAGGTCGTCTTCCGACGGCAGGTAGCCGAAGAGCAGCAGGAAGCACGCTTCTTCGTAGAGATAGGAAGAGCGGGCGGCGGAATTGACGAGATCCATGATGTTGATGCCGCGATAGAACAGCTCGCCGTCGGCGTCGACCTTGTGGCCGACGTCGTCGACCTTGTAGCCGACGACGTCGGCGACGCGCGTCAGGCCGATTAAGACGCCCGTCTTGTCCTCGTTTCTGAGGCCGCGCTTGACGTTGTATTTTTTGAAGAGATCTTTGGCGATTGTCGTGTAGTTCTGCGACTTGCCGTAAAATTGCGCGAGATGGATTGCCTTGTCCATGGCAATGTCCCCTTTCAGATGAACAGCTTGGAATGACCATGCTCACGGAAATGGTCTTTCCGAAAAGCACAAATGCATTATAGCACGCAGTTCAAATATATAAAATGGGTTATTGCTCCTATAATAAAATTTGCATAGAAGTGTTGACGCTTGCGCCGCTTTGTGATAACTTAACGAAAGGAAAGGGCGGGCGCATTCGTCGTTTCCAATGAAAGGAAAAGCAAAGGCGGCTTTGCCGAGGTCTGCGCAATGGCTGCGCATCCTGCGGCGGGGCGGCGGCAAAGGGAGTGTCTTTATGACGGCAAAAGCGTTGACATTGACGGAAAAGATCCTGCACGAACATCTCGTGACGGGCGAGATGAAAAAGGGAGCGCCGATCGGCATACGCATCGACCAGACGCTGACGCAGGATGCGACGGGCACGATGGCGTACCTGCAGCTTGAGGCGATGGGCGTCGATCAGGTCAAGACGGAGCTTTCCGTCAGCTATGTCGATCACAACACCTTGCAGAGCGGCTTCGAGAACGCCGACGATCACAAGTATCTGCAGACGGTCGCGAAGAAGCACGGCGTATTCTTCTCGCGCCCCGGCAACGGCATCTGTCATCAGGTGCACCTTGAGCGATTCGGAAGGCCGGGCGCGACGCTCCTCGGCAGCGATTCGCACACGCCGACGGGCGGCGGCATCGGCATGCTTGCGATCGGCGCGGGCGGCCTCGATGTCGCGTGCGCGATGGCGGGCGAGCCGTTCATGCTGAACATGCCGCGCGTCGTCGAGGTGCGTCTGACGGGCGCTCTTCAAAAGGGCGTGAGTGCCAAGGACGTCATCTTGAAGGTGCTTTCCATGCTCACGGTCAAGGGCGGCGTCGGCAAGGTCATCGAGTATACGGGCGACGGCGTCAAGACGCTTTCCGTGCCCGAGCGCGCGACGATCACGAACATGGGCGCGGAGCTTGGCGCGACGACGTCGGTCTTTCCGAGCGACGAGGTGACGCGCGACTTTTTGCGCCGTGAAGGGCGCGAAGATGTGTTCCGCGCACTCGCTGCCGATGCGGGTGCGGTCTACGATGAGCGCTATGACATCGACCTTGCGGCGCTCGAACCATTGATCGCTTTGCCGCACATGCCCGACGTCGTCAAGACGGTGCGCGAGGTCGCGGGGCAGCCGATCGACCAGGTCGCCATCGGCAGCTGCACGAATTCGTCGTACCGCGACATCATGACGGTGGCGTCCATCTTGGACGGCAAGCGCGTCGCGCCGAACGTCTCGCTCGTCTTGTCGCCCGGCTCGCGTCAGGTGCTCTCCATGGTTGCGGAAGCGGGCGGTCTCGCCAAGATCCTCGCGGCGGGTGCGCGCCTCCTAGAATGCACATGCGGCCCCTGCATCGGCATGGGGCAGTCGCCCGTGACGAATGCGTGGTCGCTGCGCACGTTCAACCGCAATTTCAAGGGCAGGAGCGGCACTCTTTCGGCGAACGTCTGTCTCGTCTCGCCTGAGACGGCAGCGGCAAGTGCCGTCTCAGGCGTCATCACCGACCCGCGCGAGGCCGACTTCGAGCTGCCCGCTGAGCCGCAAGCCTTCCTCGTCGATGACTCGATGGTCTATGCGCCCGAGCGCGAGCATCCCGATAGCGTCGAGGTCGTGCAGGGGCCGAACATCCGCCCGCTGCCCGAGAACACGCCGCTCGCAGCAAGCGTCGAGAAGGAAGTCGTCATTAAGGTCGGCGACAACATCACGACCGACCACATCATGCCGGCGGGCGCGAAGGTTCTGCCGTACCGCTCGAACATCGAGAAGATCTCCGAGTTCGTCTTTCGCGACGTGCAGGAGGGATTCAAGGCGCATTGCCAGAAGGCGGGCGGCGGCGTCATCGTCGCGGGCGAGAACTACGGACAGGGTTCGAGCCGTGAGCACGCGGCGCTTGCGCCGATGTATCTGGGCATCAAGGCGGTTCTGGCCAAGAGTTTTGCACGCATCCACGCGGCGAACCTCGTGAACTTCGGCATCGTGCCGCTGCTCTTCGACGAGGCGGCGGACTACGAGTCGATCGCCGAGGGTGACGTGCTCTTCCTCGACTTCTCCGCGCTCGCGCCGGATGCGCCCGTCCGCGTGGAGAACCGCACGAAGAAGCGGAGCTTCAGCACGCACCACGCGCTCTCGGCACTCGACATCGAGATGCTGAAGGCGGGCGGCAAGCTCAACTATATCAAGAACAAGCAGTAACGCAGAAAAACGTCCAAGAGGTATGAACTCTTGGACGTTTTTGCGTTTAGCATTATTCAATGCGGTATTTTTCAAAAAGGCGTTTTCTTACCGCTTCGTTGTTGGACGCTTCGCGCGCTTCTTCGATTTTCCCTGCTTCAAGGAGCAGGGACATGAGACGCGTGACACGGCTTTCGCCCCGCGCTTCCCCCCGCGCTTCCCCCCGCGCTTCGCCTCGTGCTTCACCTCGTGCTTCACCTCGTGCTTCGCCTTCCTCAGCGGCAGCCTGCAGACTGGAACGATAGTCCATGATCGCCATTTGCCGATTGACGTAACGAAGATACTCGTCCGGATTGCACAGGAAAAGCTTCTCGGCTTCCATCGCTTCTTTGATTGCAGGTTCGCTCATGGCCAATTCCTCCCTTTCCAGATCTGTGAGTTTGTTTGCAAAGTACGCAAGCCAACGTTCCATTTTTGATAATTCGCCGATCTTTTTTTGCGGAGCTTTTATATACTTTGGAATTTCTATAAAATGCAGTTCCATGTCCTTGTTCAGCCGGTCGCCTGTTTTGGGATTGTAAATACTGTACATCGCTACGGGTTCCGGCTGCGGCAAAAGCTCAAATGCAAGGAGGTTGATCGTAATAGCAGGGCGCAGGACGCGATAACCTTCACCTCGCGAAAGAGAAAGAAGGTACAAGCGCGCCCAGTAGAACAACGTGCGGCGCTGCATATCGTTATAATTAATGACCTGTACTTCTACATCGACCAGTTCGCCCGTATCAAGCTCGCAGGCAATGTCCAGACGCGACAGTTTTCCGCCATCGGCGTCAGGCGGCATCTCCGTTTGCCGAAACGTAATCTCACGGATCTCATGCTCCAACGATTCTTGCAGCACGGCATTCAGAAAATCAATGGTGATCTGCTTGCGTTCCTCTTTGCCGAAGATAAATTTGAAAGCAACATCGTTCATCGGATCGAAGCGCTGTTGCTCGAATGCTTGGAAAATCTGTGCTTTCTTTGACATTTTTCCTCCCTTCGTTCAGGTGGGGAGCCAGTTGCTCTTTTTCATATTATAGCATATCTTTTCGGGGCAAGGCAGGGAATTATTTAGCACAGAATATGGTTTGCTTTATCCGGCGCAGCTGAAAAACGAATGGCGAGCAGCAGTTCTAGTCAGTCTCGGCATTTTGTGATATACTGGAAATACGATAGAGAGTCGTGTTGCTGGGAGGAGACTGAGACATGAAATACGACGTCACGATCACGAATATCGGCAGCCTTGCGCCGAATTTCTTGGAGAACAGTTCGAGCATCATCCTGCTTGACGAGGGTGTGCGCCCGAACCTCACGGAGATGGTCGTCGAACATACGGCGGGGGAACTGACGGACGACGTCAAGGTCGGCGATACGCTGACGATGGGGGCGAAGAGGAAGTACAAGGTCGTCTCCGTCGGCGAGGCGGTCAACGAGAACCTTCGAAAAGACGGTCACTGCACGATCGTCATCAACGCCGAAGGCTCGATGCCCGGACAGCTCATCGTCAAGGGCAGCCTGCCGCCGCGCCTCAACTTGGGCGACAAGATCACGATCGAGTGAGAAATATGAAAGGAAATTCCTTTGTCAAGGCTTGCGCCGAGAAAAAGGTTATGCTATGATATGTTCAAAGCAGAAGTTGCCTGAGGTGCACGTGAGCTTTTCATTATGTCTAACCTACAGTTTTCTAAGGGAATCCGGCTAGGCTTGCGGATGCTGGATCGCCTTCGAGCGAATAGCAGAAACAAGACTCAAGATGCCCACCTGCGAGTCGCAGGTTTTAGACATATAAAGCAAACGACATTTTGGACATCTGCTTTGAAAAGGGGTCGCTAGAAGATTTATGGCTGGTGGTCTCTTTTCGCCTTGTGTGGAGTCTGTAAAGCAGCCTTTCCAGTCGGATGCTTTACAGGCTCTATGCTTTTTTGTGTAGCTTAGCGTGAACCCCCAAGGGGTCGAGCCGAAGGTGTAGGATGATTTGCGAGGTTTTGCTAAGGACGATGCACAATGGCCGCGAAGCGGATGTTGGTGCGGGCATCTATTCTTTCTTCGGATTTTTGTCGATGAGCGGCGCTTTGGTGATGATACTTTCACCGAAGCGCTTTTTCAGTGCGTCGATTGCGCCGTAGAGGCGCTCTTTTTTTTCGTCGCGAAAGAGCGACGGTAGGGCGCTTGGCTCGAAGTTCTCGCCCGTGACGCCGAGGAGGCGGATGCCGCTCTTGATGCCGAGCTCGCGGAAGAGGTCGCGTGCCGTCTGGAAGATCGGCTCGTCGTGCGCACTTGCTTCAAAGAGCGTGCGGCTGCGCGTGAAGGTCGTGAAGTCGGCGCGGCGCACCTTGATCTGGATCGTGCGTGCGGCGACGCCTGCGAGGCGCAGCCGCCAGCCGACCTTCTCGGCGAGCGCCAAAAGCTCGCGCTCGGCTTCTTCGGCGCTTTCGAGGTCGCGCTCGAAGGTCACTTCCTTGCCGATGGATTTCGCCTCACGGTCAGGCTCGACGCGCCGCTCGTCGCGTCCGAAGGAAAGTTCCTTCAAGGCGTGCGCCGCGCGTCTGCCAAGGCTGCGTGTGAGCTTCTTCTCGTCGGCCTGCTGTATCTCGCCGATGGTCTTGATGCCCAAAGCGGCGAGCTTTTCCTCCGTGCGCCTGCCGACGCCCCAGAGGCGGCGCACGGGAAGCGGTGCGATGCGTCGGACGGCGTCTTCTGCGCGAATCTCGACGAGTCCGTCGGGCTTTTCGAGGTCGCTCGCGAGCTTGGCGAGGAACTTGTTCGGCGCGATGCCGACGGAGGCGACGAGCGCGGTTTTTTCGCGGATTTCGGCCTTGAGTCTCTGGGCGAGGTCGCGCGGGCTGGGCGCGAGAAGCCCCATGCCCGTGACGTCGAGGAAGGCTTCGTCGATGGAAAGCGGCTCGACGAGCGGCGAGTAGCGCGAGAAGATGGCGAAGATCTCGGCGGAGACGGCGCGATAGAGCGCGTAGTTTCCCTGTACGAAGATGCCGTCGGGGCAGCGGCGGCGCGCTGTCGTCATGGGCATGGCCGAGTGTACGCCGCTTCGGCGCGCCTCGTAGGAGGCGGTCGCGACGACGCCGCGCGAAGAAAGCCCGCCGACGATGACGGGCTTTCCTCTGTATTCGGGGTGCTCACGCTGCTCGATGGCGGCGAAGAAGGCGTCCATATCGACGTGAAGAATCGTGCGCTGCATTTTATTCGCCTCCCTGTGCATTGTGCGGGAAAAGGGAAATCGGAGAGGCTTTTCGGCTTCCCCGATTCATTTTATTGGAAAAGGGCGGTGATTTCCTCCTCCGACAGCTTTGAGAGGAAGTTCTCGCCGGGCTGGATCATCTGGTCGATCAGCGCCTTCTTCTTTTCCTGCAATTCGTAGATCTTTTCTTCGATCGTATCCTTCGTGATGAATTTCAGCACCTGCACGTTGTTTTTCTGGCCGATGCGGTAGACGCGGTCGGTCGCCTGATCTTCGACGGCGGGATTCCACCACGGGTCGTAGTGGATGACCATGTCGGCGCCCGTGAGGTTCAGCCCCGTGCCGCCCGCTTTGAGCGAGATGAGGAAGAGCGGCTCCGCGCCCGCGTTGAAGTCGCGCACGCGGCGCATGCGCTCAAGGGCGGGCGTCGAGCCATCGAGGTAGGCATAGCTGAGATTCATGGCGTCGAGGCGCGCGGCGATGTGGCTGAGCATCGTCGTGAATTGTGAGAAGATGAGGATGCGGTGTCCGGCGGCGACGGCGTCGGCGACGACTTCTTCGAGCATGTCGAGCTTGCCCGAGCCGCCCGTGTAATCTTCGAGGAAGAGCGCAGGATCGCAGGCGATCTGGCGAAGGCGCGTGAGGATCGCGAGGATCTTGATGCGCGATTCACCGAAGCCGTGCGCCTTGAGTTCGGCGGCGAACTCCTTCTTCGCCTGCACGAACCATGCGTGATAGACCTTCCGCTGCTCGTCGGTCATCTCGTTCGTCATCTTGCGCTCGACCTTGTCGGGCAGTTCTTCGAGCACGTCCTTCTTGAGGCGGCGCAGGATGAAAGGCGAGATGTAGCGCAGGAGGTCGGCGCTCGCGTGCGGATCTTTGGCGCGTACGATGGGCGTCTCGAACTGCGATTGGAAATGCTTGCGGCTCTTGAGATAACCGGGCATGAGGAAGTCGAAGATCGACCAGAGTTCGGTCAGGCTGTTCTCGATCGGCGTGCCCGTCAGAGCGAAGGCGGCATCTGCCTGGAGCTTTTTTACCGCCTTTGCCGCCTGGGTCGCAGGGTTCTTGATCTGCTGCGCCTCGTCGAGGAAGATATGGCTGAAATGCTCCTTTTCGTAGAGGTCGATGTCACGGCGCAGCATGTGGTACGTCGTGATGATGACGTCGGCGTCCTTCAGAGCGGGCGAAAGAGCCGCCTCGCGTTCCGCCTTTGTGCCGGCGACGATGGAAGCCTTGAGCTCGGGCGCGAAATTTTCGATCTCTTCGAGCCAGTTGTACATCAAAGATGTCGGCGCGACGACGAGGGCGGGCGGCTTTCCCTCCTCGCGGTGCGCGAGCAAAAAGGCGATGACCTGCAGGGTCTTGCCGAGTCCCATGTCGTCGGCGAGGATGCCGCCCAAGCGATAGGCGGCGAGCGTCGAGAGCCACGAGAAGCCCGTCTGCTGGTAGTCGCGCAGCACGCCCTTGAGGGCGTTGGGCGGCTCGATGTCGGCATCGACGGGGTTCTTGATGTCGCGCACGATGCTCTTGAAACGCTTGCTTCGCGCGAGGCGGATGCTCTTGTCCTCCTTGGCGAGCGCGTCGAGGTAGAGCGCCTGGCGAAGCGGCAGGCGGATGTTCTGCGCGTCGGTCGCCTTCTTGATGCCGGTGCTCTCGATGAAGTCGGCGAGACCTGCGAGCTGCTGGTCGCCGAGCGTCACGAAGGTGCCGTCCTTGAGCCTGTGGTAGACCCTCTTCTCGCGGTACGAGCGCAGCACGCCGATGAGCTCGGCAAAGTCGATATGCGCCGCGTCAAAGGTCACGTCGAGGAGGTTTTCGTCGTTGACCGAGACGCCGATCGTCACGGGAGGCATGCGGCGCACGGGCTTTTCGTGGAAGGCGTCGGCGTAGTAGACGTCGGTGATCTTGGAAAGCTCGGGCAAGGCTTCGTCGAGGAAGAGGAAGCTCTGCGCCTCGTCACTCTGCACGAAGCGGCCATCCTTGGGCAGGAAGTCATAGGTGTCGAAGAAGGCGAAGATCGCCGCCTCGCCCGCCGCATCGCGGATGAGGCGGCGGCCGCTAGGCGCTTCCTGTGGCGCTTTGCCCGCGAGCGGGTTGAACTTCATTTCATCGTAGTGAAATTCGAGACGCGCGGCGATGCCGTCCCCGTAGTAGTCGAGGTAGACGGCGGCGGAAAGCGGCATGATCTCGTAGCGTTCGGCGAAGGCGGGCGCGATCTCGACTTCGGCGACCTTCTCGATCTCGGGCAGGATTGTGCTGAAGAAGGCGGGGATGTCCTGCGCGGAGATGGAGAGCGAGCGCGAGGAGCCGAAGGCTTCGAGCAGCGGGTGCAGGGCGGCGGAGAAGGAGGGCGGTACATGGTAGATCGTATCTTCGACGAGCAGGAAGTGCGCGTCGTCGTCCAGATAGCAGACTTCGTCCGTCATCATCATGAGGCGGCCGCTGCCCGACCTCTCGGCAAGTCCCAATTCGAGGGCGGGCGTTCCCTCGACGATCTCGACGGTGCGCTCCTCGTGCGTGTCCGTCCTCGCTTGAAAGGGAGCATTGGCTTCCTGCATGAGCGAGAGGAAGCGCACGAGTGCGCTCGGCGTGAGCTTGACCGCCTTGCCTTCGAAGATGGTTCCGCTCAAGCGCGCGCCGTATGCGCCGCCGTAGTAGAGGCTGCTCACTTCATCCTTCCAGAGATCGAGCAGGAAGTGCCAGAGCATCGTCGAGATGCCGGGTGCGAAGGCCGCCGTCTGCGGGTCGACGGTCAGCTTCTTGCCGAATTCGATGGGGGTGCCGGCGAGGAAGGAGCGCATGAACTCCTGCATACTGCGCATGACGTAGAGCCGCTCTCGTCCGATGCGAAACTCCAGCCAGCAGTTGGAGCGGCCGTAGTGGCGCTCGAAGAAGAAGTGTGGCTCAAGGAAGATGGGCGCCTCGCGAAGAGCGGCAGGCAGAAGCTTCTTCGGTGCGTTCAGGTGCGCGTGCTTCTTGGCGCGTGCGAAGCAGTCGAAGAGGCGTCCTGTGGGTTTTCGGTACGGCCCGGATGTGGCGGCGCTCTCGCCTTCTTCTTCGAGCTGGCCTGCCTGTATGACCTTCAAGAGTGCGACGACATGTTTGCAGGCGCCGTCGTAGAGGGCGGCAGCGGGGCATGTGCAGTCGTAGGCCTCGATTTTCTCGCCTGTCTTGTCGAGGCGCACGCGCACCTCGTAGGCCTCCGAGCCTTCGACGGTCGCGACGTAGATGGAGGTGCCGGGGCGGCGCAGGAGCTTCGCCACGCGCCCATCCTTGAAGTAGCGGCAGCCCTTGCGGTATGACATATCGTTGGACAGCTCATGTATGGCAGAGTCTTTGAGCAAGACGATCTCTCCTTTGCGCACGGCGCACGTCTACGGTAAGCTACATGCCCTTACAGAAACCTGGCCAATCGGTCTGCGCCCTTTGGGCTTGACCTCTTGGGGTTTCATGGTAATATAGAAAACGAGAATGGTTTATTGAAGAATGGAAGGAAGCCGCCGTATATGCACTGGGGCGGCTTGTCATATCTTTTTATTATAGCAGACGCAATCGCCGCCGTAAACTTTGCCGCAGACTTCTTTGAACGTATGTTCAGCGAGGCAGGAGGAACATCATGGATCTATCCCGCGCACGCATCCTCATCATACGCTTGAGCGCCATCGGCGACGTGCTTCATGCGATGCCCGTCGCGCGGGCGCTTCGCCGTGCGCTGCCTGCGGCGCATATCGCGTGGCTCGCGAGTCCGCCCGCCGACGAACTTCTTGCCGCATGCCCTGAGATCGACGAGCTGCTCGTCTGGGATAGAAGGTCCTTCGACCGCGCCGTGGCGCACGGGCGCTTTCTGGAGGCTTTTCGCCTGCTTCGTGAGGCTCGCGCGCTTCTCGCGCCGCGCCGCTTCGACATCGCGCTTGACGTACAGGATCTCCTCTTGACGGGCATTCTCGCGCGTCTTTCGGGTGCGCCGCGCCGCATTGGCGTGCGCGAGCGTCACGAGGGCGCGGGCTTCCTCATGACGGAGAAGGCGCCGAAGATGGCGGAGCCGCACAAGGTGCGCCGATACCTCGCTTCCCTTGCACCGCTCGGCATCGTGCATGAGGAAACGCGCATCGCGCTTCAGCTTCCTGCTGCGCTCGCGGGATTCGCCGCGCCCTTTTTCGTCGCACGCGCCATCGCGCCCGATCGCCCGATCTTGCTCGTGAGCCTTTGCACGACGTGGCAGAGCAAGGAGTGGCCGCCCGAGCGCTTCTGCGCCGCGCTTGCTGCTCTTCCGGAAGATGTGCAGATCGTCTTTTTAGGAAGCGGCGCCGATCGCCCCGTCATAGATGAAGCGAGGAAGACGCTCCAAGCGTCATGGCGCGGCAAAGCTGTCTCCGTCGCAGGTGAGACGAGCCTCCTTGAGACGGCGGCGCTGATGAAGGAAGCGACGCTCCTCCTGTGCCCCGACACCGGTCCCCTGCACATTGCAGCCGCCGTCGGCCTGCCGACGCTGAGCCTCTGGGGGCCGACGCGTCCGACGATCTACGGCCCTCTGCACGGACGCAACTTCTTCATCGAGTCGCCGTACCCGTGCGCTCCCTGCTGCAAGACGCGTTGTCCCTCGGGCACGAACGCCTGCATGAAGGCGATCGAAGCGCAGGATGTGGCGAAAAGGCTCGGCGAGGTGTTGGAGATGATGCGGCGGGATAAGGTGTGAAGGCGCAAGGCGTTGATTGCCGTTCCCTTGCATGCGAGGTGGATTTTTTATATAATTTTGGAAGAGATTTGGCGTGATGCGGAAAGGAGAATCCTCATGTTGTACAGCCGACTCTATAAAAATGAAGTGCCATGGTCGTTTTATATAACGAAACAATATGATGATCGTGACGGGGGGGACAATCTTGCGATTCGTGTTGAGCGGGGGGACGATGACAATGCTTTTTCCGAGTGGCGGCTTCCCGATGTCGCCTGTGAGAAATCCTTTGGCTTTTCGGAAGATGATTTGCTCGTCATAGAGAAATTTCTTCAGGACAATGAATCCATTATATGGGATGACTGGCGCAAGGAGATGAGGGAACATGCCAAAAGCCCTGCTTGAATATATGGGGTACTGCATCTATTTTTGGATTGGAGACGGAGAAGAGCCAGTTCATGTCCACGTCAGTAAAAAAAGACAGCGGCAAGACGCCACGAAGTTTTGGGTCATGTCTGATTCCGTTGAACTTGCAAGGGATACGGGAAGCGTGGACGCGTGTGATATGAGAGATCTGTTGCGTTATCTGAGGAAAAATCGCGAAACGATTCTTTCTGCATGGTTGCGGGTATTCAAGCGGGCGGAAGTCAAACGATAAGCAAAGAGAATAGATCTGCATGCCGTGTGAGGCATCTTGCGCATAGCGGTGTGAATATGCTGTCTATACGTAGCAAATGTAAGTCGTGTCACCATCGGTACATGAAAAGCCCCCGAGTTGGAGTCGGGGGCTTTTCTCATAAGACAGGGGCTAGTGCCCAGGCTCGTTGCTGTCGTTCCTCCCATCGAGCCGTTTTCTTATGTAATTGGCTATGCCAGCCAGGAGGGAGAGGATAAAGAGACGGCGAAGGAAGAATCGCCGTAATGCTTCTCTTGACAATATTCCTCATAAATCCTATACTAATAGTTATCACGAGCCATTATGATATAACCAATATTTATCAATAAAAAGGGGGAGTTTCTATGGGAGAATTTGGCGGACTCGGGCTCTTTTTCGTCGTGGTGCTTATTTTTCCTTTCCTGGTTCTCGCGCCCACGCGCATCCTGCAGCCGCGCCAGCCGACGCCGGAGAAGCAGAAGCCGTATGAGTGCGGCGTCGATACGGTCGGATCGAGCGATGTGCAGTACCACGTCGGCTACTTCCGCTACGCGCTCGCGTTCCTCCTCTTCGACGTCGAGGCGGTGTTTCTCTATCCGTGGGCGGTGTCGTTCAATCGGCTCGGACTTTTCGCATTTTTGGAAATGTTTGTCTTTCTTGGAATCTTGGCACTTGGTCTTTGGTATGCATGGAGGAAGGGGGATCTCGCATGGAAGTAGTGGACGTCGTTCCTGCCGCGCTCCGGGAGAATGTGATCGTGACTTCGGTCGATGCGATTTTCAAGTGGGCGCGCTCGCGCTCGATCTGGCCGCTGGCCTCGGGGCTTGCGTGCTGCGGCATCGAGATGATGGCGACGGCGGCGGCGCGCTTCGACCTCGCGCGCTTTGGCTACGAGGTCTTCCGCGCCTGTCCACGCCAGGCGGATCTCCTGATCGTCGCGGGCACGCTGTCGTGGAAGATGGCGCCGGCTCTCATCCGTCTCTACGAGGAGATGCCCGAGCCGAAGTACGTCATCGCGATGGGCAACTGCAACCTTAATGGCGGGCCTTTCACAGATACCTACTCGACGGTCAAGTGCCTCGATGAAGTGCTTCCTGTAGACATCTATCTGCCGGGCTGCCCGCCGCGTCCTGAGGCGCTGATCGACGCGATGATGAAGCTGCGCGACAAGATTCAGCATCCCGATCTTGCGAAGCGAGCGGGAGGTGAAGCGCGATGAGGACGCGGTATTTTTCCAAGGAGCGACTGACAAAGATTGTCGAGATCTTCCCCAAAGCGACGTTCGACGCGGAAGCGCAAGAGCCTGCGCTCATCGTCACGGCGGCGGACTTTTCTGCCGTGCTGCGCGCTCTCAAGGAGAGGGAGGGCTTCGACCGCCTCGGCAATCTCACGGCGGTCGACTGGAAAGATCATATCGAGATGGTCTATCATCTCTACAATATGGAAGAGAATGTAAAACTCGAGATGAAAGTCGCGCTCGACAGCGCCGCGCCCGTCATCGAGTCGGCGACATTGCTGTATCCGGGGGCAGAGTTCGAGGAGCGCGAGGTCTACGACCTCATGGGCGTGGAGTTCTTGGGTCATCCCGATCTTCGAAGAATTCTCATGCCCGACAACTATCCCGCGCATCCTCTGCGCAAGGATTTCGTCGCGCCTGTGCCGAAATTGGAGGGAGGAAAGCTCGTATGGCTGGAAAAAGCACCTACATCCTGAACATGGGGCCGCAGCACCCGAGCACGCATGGCGTGCTGCAGGTCGAACTCGAGCTTTCAGGCGAGCGCATCGAGCGCGCGAAGCCGATTGTCGGCTACATCCATCGCGGCATTGAAAAGCTCATGGAGTCACGCACATATGCGCAGAGCCTGCCCTATACGGACAAGCTCGACTACGTTTCGGCGATGAACAACAACCTCGCATGGTGTACGGCGGTGGAGAAGCTCGCGGGCATCCGCGTGCCGCTTCGCGCCGAGTATCTGCGCGTCATCGCGGCGGAATTGAACCGCATCGCGAGTCATCTCGTCTTCATCGGCACGCTTCTCAATGATCTCGGCGCGGCGACGGCCTTCATCTATGCGTTCCGTGACCGCGAGAAGGTGCTCGACCTCTTCGATCTCCTCTGCGGTGCACGCATGTCGACGAGCTACATCCGCTTGGGCGGCGTCTCCTATGATGCGACGGACGAATTCATCAAGAAGACGTTGGAATTTCTCGACTATGTGCCCGAAATGCTCGAAGAATACGACAATCTCATCACGGGCAACGAAATCTTCTATGCGCGCATGAAGGGCGTCTCGCCCATGACGGCGGAGGAGGCGAAGTCCTTGTCGCTGTCGGGTGCGAACCTGCGTGCGACGGGCGTCGCCTACGATATCCGCCGCGTCGAACCGTACTGTGTCTATGACCATCTCGACTTCGAGGTGCCCGTCGGCATGATCGGCGACGATTGGGATCGCTATGAGGTGCGTCTCAAGGAGATGGGCGAGAGCGCGAAGATCATCCGCCAAGCGCTGAAGGATATGCCTGCAGGGGAGTTCAAGAAGAAGGTATCGCCGAATCTTCGCCCGCCGAAAGGATCGGTCTACCACCGCGTCGAGAACACGCGCGGCGAGCTGGGCTTCTACATCGTGAGCGACGGCACGGCGAAGCCTTACCGCGTGCATATCCGCCGGCCGTCCTTCGTGAACTTGCAGGCGCTCGATTCCCTGTGCCGCGGCACGCTGATCGCCGACTCCGTTGTCGTCTATTCGACGCTCGACCCGCTGATGGGCGAGGTCGACTGCTAGGGGGTGCAAAGATGGAAACGGGCATCGTCTATTCCTATATCAACGAACTGCGGCTCTTCCTGACGGGGGCGCTCGGCGACGCTTTCCTCGCCGAGGTCGTCATGACGCTTCTCGGCATCGCCGTCCTTCTTGCAATCGTCATGACGGCGGCTCTCGTATTCACCTTCGGCGAGCGCAAGGTCTGTGCCTTCATCCAGGTGCGCTTTGGGCCGAACCGCGTGGGGCCGGGAGGACTCCTGCAGCCCGTGGCGGACGCCATGAAGCTCCTCAGCAAGGAGGACATCATGCCGGACGGCGCCGACCGCATCGTCTGGAGTCTGTCGCCGATCCTCGTCTTCGTGCCGGCGGCCTTGATTTACGCCTTCTATCCGTTCGATGCGGGCGTCGTCTTCGCCGATGTGAACATCGGGCTGTTCCTCCTGCTCGCCATCTCGGCGCAGGCGGTTCTGCCGTTCTTCATGGGCGGCTTCGCGTCGAACAGCAAGTATGGCCTCATCGGCTCGATGCGTGCCGTCGCGCAGCTTCTGACGTACGAACTGCCGCTCGGCTTCGCGCTCATGGGCGTCGTCATGCTCACGGGCTCTCTCGATATGAGCCGCATCGTCGAGGCGCAGGCGGACTGCTGGTACATCTTCAAACAGCCGCTCGCGTTCCTCATCGTCTTCATCTGCATGATCGCTGAGAGCAATCGTCCGCCGTTCAACATCCTTGAGGGCGAGTCGGAGATCATCGCCGGCCCATTCACGGAGTACAGCGGCATGCGCTGGGCGCTGTTTTTCCTCGCGGAGTTCGCGAATCTCCTTTCCATCGCGATTCTCGTGACGACGCTCTTCTTGGGCGGCTGGCAGGGGCCGGCTTTTCTGCCGGGCATCTTCTGGTTCTTCCTCAAGGCGGTTCTCATGGTCGTCATCTTCCAATGGGTCGGCTGGACGTTCCCGCGCTTTCGCATCGACCATCAGATCGCCTTCGGCTGGAAGCTTCTCCTGCCTGCGGCGATGCTCAACGTCCTCTTGACGGGCGTCGGCATGATGCTCTGGCAGATGTTTTAGGAAGCGTTTCGGCGAAAGGAGTGAGGAACTTTGTGGGGCAAAGGATTGATCAAGGGCCTCGACGTGACATGGGGTCACTTCTGGGGCAAGAAAGAGACCGTTTCCTATCCCGAGGAAAAGATTCCGATGACCGAGCGCTTTCGCGGCGGACATCTGGCGATGGAGACGGAAAAGTGCATCTCGTGCCGCCTATGTGCGACGAGCTGTCCGAACAAGGCGCTCGACCTTCATATCGTGACGGACGAGGCGAAGAAGCGCCACATGGCGGAGTACTGGCATGACATCGGACGCTGCATCTATTGCGGGATATGCGTCGAGGTTTGCCCGACGCAGGCGATTACTTGGAACAAGAATTTTGCGATTGCGACGTACTTCAAGGAGGATTTGAAGTACGATGCGGTGGCGGAAGAAAGGGAGAAAAAGAAGGAGGGGGGCGAGCCGCATGAGTGATTTCCTGAATGCAGGCGCCTTTTATCTCTTGGCGGCCGTCACGCTCGCGGGCGCGCTCGGCGTGGTGCTCGCGAAGAAGCTCGTCCATGCAGCGCTCCTCTTGACCGTCACGTTTATCGGCGTCGCGTGCCTCTACTTCCAACTCGGCGCGGACTTCCTCGGTGCGGCACAGCTCATGATCTATGCGGGCGGCGTCGCCGTGCTCATCGTCTTGGGCGTCATGCTCACGCGCCATGCGCCGGGCGAGGAGACGAGTCCCGACAATGCGCGATGGTTCGCCGCGCCCGTCGCCGCCGCTCTCTTCTTCGCCGTTGTATTCTCTGCCATCTATGTGACGCCGTTCGCGGAGGTCATGGAAGCGCCTGTCGGCAACTCGATTGAAAAGCTTGCCGACCTCATGCTCGGCGAGTATGCGATAACGTTCGAGCTGGCGGCGACGCTCCTTCTGGCGGCTCTCGTCGGCGCGATTGTTTTGGCAAAGGAGGAAGGACAATGAGCGTAGGACTCCTGCATTATCTCATACTGGCGGCAATCCTCTTTTCCATCGGCCTCTTTGGCCTCATCCAAAAGAGAAACCTCATCGTCGTGCTCATGAGCATCGAGCTGATGCTGAACGCGGCGAATCTCAATCTCGTCGCCTTCAACCGCTTCCTGCCGGTCGATGCGCTCGAAGGGCAGCTTCTGGCCATCTTCTCTCTGATGGTCGGTGCGGCGGAAATCGCCGTGGGGCTTGCGCTCGCGTTCCGCATCTACCATGACAGTCATACGATTTCACTCGATGCGCTGCAGCGCATGAAAGGCTAGGGGGTGGCATGATGTTTTCCTCTTTCGCCCTGCACCATGCGTGGCTCATACCGCTCCTGCCGGGAATTGCCTTCGTCCTCGCGGGCTTTCTGCGCGCCCTGGGGCGCCTTGCGGCGGCGCTCGTCGTGGCCGCAATCGCCGCGAGCTTCGCGCTCTCAGGCGGCGTGATCGCCGAGGTTCTCTCCACGCCGATCACGGTCGAAGCGCCGTACGTCGCGAAGACCGTCTGGATGACGGTCGGCAGTCTTGTCCTGGAGATGGGTGTCCTCGTCGATCCCATCACGGCGATGATGCTCTTCGTCGTCACGACGGTATCGCTTTGCGTCGCGATTTACTCGGTCGGCTACATGAAGGACGATCCCGGCATGGGACGCTTCTTCTCGTTCATCTCGCTCTTTGTCGCGTCGATGCTCGGCCTCGTGCTCGCGTCGAACTTCCTGCAGCTCTACGTCTTCTGGGAGGGTGTCGGACTCTGCTCGTACCTTTTGATCGGTTTCTACTATCAGCGCGTATCGGCGCGGGAGGCTGCGAAGAAGGCGTTCATCACGACGCGCGTCGGCGACTTCGGCCTGCTCCTCGGCATCCTGCTTTTGCAGATTCATTTCGGCACGCTCGACTTTCTGAACCTGCGCATGCTCGTGCCGCTTGAGGTCTTGACGCTCGGCACGGTATTCTTGACCGTCGCGGGCTTCCTCCTCTTCATTGGGCCGATTGGAAAATCGGGCCAATTCCCGCTGCACGTCTGGCTGCCCGACGCGATGGAAGGCCCGACGCCCGTCTCCGCCCTCATTCATGCGGCGACGATGGTCGTCGCGGGCGTCTACCTCGTCGCGCGCGCCTACTTCATCTTCGCGGCGTCGCCCTTCCTCATGGATTTGATCGCCTGGGTCGGCGGTTTCACGGCGATCTTCGCCGCGAGCATCGCCTTGACGCAGCGCGAGATCAAGCGCATCCTCGCCTATTCGACGGTCAGCCAGCTCGGCTACATGATGCTCGCGCTCGGCGTCGGCTCGCTGACGGCCTCGATGTTCCATCTCATGACGCACGCCTTCTTCAAGGCGCTCCTGTTCCTCTCGGCGGGCGCCGTCATGCACGCGCTCGCCGACGAGGCGGACATCTTCCGCATGGGCGGGCTTTGGAAGAAGATGCCGTGGACGTTCGCCGTGATGACGATCGGCGTTCTCGCGATCGCGGGTCTGCCGCCTTTCGCGGGCTTCTTCTCGAAGGACGAGATCCTTTTCGCGGCGGCGGAAGTCTCGACGCCGCTCTACGTCCTCGCGACCGTCACAGCTTTCATGACGGCGCTCTATATGGCGCGGCTGCTCTTCGTCGCCTTCCTCGGCGACTGCCGCACGGGCACGGCGTACCACGCGCACGAAGCGGGCTGGTGGATGCGCTTGCCGCTCCTCATCCTCGCGGCGCTCGCCGTCGTCAGCGGCTTTTTGGGGCATGCGTGGGGCTTCGGCTCGTGGGTCTACTTTGGGCACGCGCACGAGGGCGCGATCGATCCGACGGTCGCCGGCATTTCGACCGCTTTGACGCTCCTCGCGCTCGCCATCGCCTACCTCGTCTATGTGAAGAAGGTCGTTTCTGCCGATGCAATCGCAGAACGGCTCGGCATTTTCTACACGCTCAGCTATCACAAATACTACATCGACGAGATTTATGCGGGGCTTCGCAAGGTCTTCGTCGACGGCTGCGGCAGGGTCTTCTACTGGATCGACATCTACATCGTCGATGGGCTGGTGAACCTTCTCGCTCTCTTTGTACGCCTCTTGAGCGGCGTCCTCTCCTTCTTTGAGACGGGGCAGACGCAGTTCTATGCGACGGTCGTCATCGTCGGCGCTGTCCTGCTCGCGCTTCTGGGTGTTTACTGTGCGGGCGGCACAGCTTTCGTGGGAGGTGGCTTCTGATGGACTTTCCCGTTTTGTCGGTCATCCTGCTCACGCCCTTGGCGGCGGCGCTTCTCCTTTGCTTCTTGAACCGCGAGTCGCGCTCCGCCATCCGCATCGTGGCGGCTGCCGCCATGGCGTTTTCGTTCGCGCTTTCCGTTTGGGCGTACTTCGGCTATGACCTCGCGGCGGGCGGCATGCAGTATACGGAGCGCGTGCCGTGGATCACCGATCTCGGCGTTTCCTACGCGCTCGGCGTCGACGGCATCTCCTTGCCGCTGCTCCTCCTGACGGAGCTGATCGGCGTGTCGGCGGTCTTTTCCTCGTGGCATGTCGAGGAGCGCTCGAAGGAGTTCTTCATCCTGCTGCTCATCTTGATCGCAGGCGTCACAGGCACCTTCGTCGCCAACGATCTCTTCATCTTCCTCTTGTGTTACGAGGTCGTCGTCATTCCGATCTACATTCTCGTCATTCTCTTCGGCTCGACGAAGCGCGTGACGAAGGAATACGCGGGCATGAAGCTCACGATCTACCTGCTGCTCGGCTCGGCATTCCTGCTCGTCGGCGTCGTCTGGCTCTACCTCACGGCGTTCCCCGCAGGAAGCCGTACGTTCGACATGCAGATGCTCGCGCTCGCGGCGCAAGGAGGACACTTCAGCCCGGGCTTCCAGATCGGCGCGTTCCTCCTGCTCCTCATCGGCTTCGGCTCGCTGCTTTCCATGTTTCCGTTCCACAGCTGGTCGCCCGACGGCTACGCGGGCGCACCGACGGCGGTGTCGATGATCCATGCGGGTGTTCTGAAGAAGATCGGCGGCTACGGCCTCATCCGCATCGGGCTTCTCGTGCTGCCTTTGGGCGCGAAGTTCTGGGCGCCATTGATCGCGTTCCTCGCGATGTGCAACGTGCTCTACGCCGCTTACATCGCGCTCGTGCAGAAGGATTTGAAGTACGTCGTCGGCTACTCGTCGGTGTCGCACATGGGCTATGTGCTCTTGGGCTTCGCGGCACTGAATGTCGTCAGCGTCTCGGGCGCGGTTGCCAACATGGTGGCGCACGGCGTGATGAGCGCGCTCTTCTTCGCGATGATCGGCTTCATCTATGAAAAGACGCATCTTCGCACGGTTGACGATCTCAAGGGGCTTGCCTGCCAGATGCCGCGCCTTGCGACGGGCTTCATGCTCGCGGGCATGGCGTCCTTGGGACTGCCGGGACTCATCGGCTTCGTGCCGGAGTTCACGATCTTCGTCGGCGTATTTGCCGAGTTCCCGATTCTCGCGGTGCTCGCCATCGCCGGCATCATCTTCACGGCGCTCTATGTGCTGCGGCTTCTCGCCAAGGTGCTCTTCGGCCCGGCGGACAAGAAGTTCGACGCGTACCGCGACATGCGCGGCGCGGAGCTTGTGCCGCTCGTGCTCTTGGGCGTCGCTCTCGTGGGCTTCGGCGTGTTCCCGCATCTCCTCCTGGGGCTGATTTCGACGGGGACGGAGCCTTTGCAGCCAATGCTTGACCAGTTGAGCCGGATCGGCTTCTTTTTAGGGGGGGACTGAGCATGGATTTTTCAGCAATCGGCATGGAGCTTGGTCTTCTTGCGCTCGCCCTGCTCTTCCTGGCGATGGGCGTGCTGCTGCCGAAGAAGGAATCGCGCACGAGTCTCGCGGCGATCTCGGTCGTCGCGCTTCTCGCGCTCTTCGCCTACGGCTTTTCCTTTTATCGGGGCGGCGAGGCGGCATCCTTCTACGCGGGGCTTTACGTCGTGGACAATTACGCCGTCTTCTTCAAGCAGCTCTTCATTTTGAGCGCAGCGCTCGTCGTGCTCTTTTCGAGCGACTATGTCGAAAGGCTTCTGCGCTCTCGTGCGGAGTTCTATGCGATCCTCGTCTTCGCCGTGCTCGGCATGTGCGTCATGGCTTCGGCGAACGACTTCCTCACGCTCTACATCGGGCTGGAGCTTATGACGATCTCCTTCTATGTGTTCGTCGGACTCCGCCAGCGCGATGCGCTTTCGAGCGAGGCGGCGATCAAGTACCTCGTCTTGGGCGCGGCGGCGTCCGCGATCCTCTTCTTCGGCGTCAGCCTCATCTACGGCGCGGCGGGCAGCCTGCGCTTTGCGGCGGTCGTGAGCAGCCCGCAGCTCTTCACGCCGCTCGGCATCGTCGGCATGGCGCTCGTTTTTGCCGGCATCTTCTTCAAGCTGTCGATGATACCGTTCCACATGTGGGCGCCCGACGTCTACGAGGGAGCGCCCGCGCCTGTCGCCGCGCTCCTCGCCATGGGGTCGAAGGCGGCGGCTTTCGCCGTTCTCCTGCGCCTTGTCTTGGCGGTATTCCCGCCGTTGGGCGGCATGTGGCTCTCGCTTTTGGCCATTCTTGCTGCCGTCTCGATGGTCGGCGGCAACGTCATGGCGATCGTGCAGGACGATGTGAAGCGCATGCTCGCATATTCTTCCATCGCGCAGGTCGGCTACATGCTCGTCGGCGTCGTCGCGGCGGATGCGGCGGGCATGAAGGCGCTGCTCTTCTACCTCGCGCTCTACGCCTTTGCGAACATCGGCGCTTTCGCCGTGCTGACCGCCGTCGAGGCGCAGCGCGGCAAGCCCGACATGGCGAACGTCGCGGGACTCGCGAGAACTGCGCCCGTCCTCGCCGCCGTCATGACGATTTCGCTGCTCTCGATGGCGGGCATCCCGCCGACGGCGGGCTTCGCCGGGAAGCTCTACCTCTTCACGGCGGTCGTCGATCAGGGCGGCCTGTGGCTCGCCTTCGTCGGCTTCATCATGTCGATGATCTCTGTCTACTACTACCTGCTCGTCGTCAAGGCGATGTACCTCGGCGAAGGCCCGAAAGAACCCGTAAAGATCTCGGGCGCACTTCGCGCCTGCGTCCTCGTGAGCGTTGCCCTGACGCTCGCCCTCGGCGTCTATCCCGAGCCTTTGGCGAACCTCACGAACTTCGTGGCGGCGACGTTCTTTTGACGGATGGGAGAAAACAGCCCTGCGGCTTGTGCCGCAGGGCTGTTTTGCTGGGGGGCGTGCCTTCCGCGCACGCTGTCACGCACACGGTTGACAGCAATGCGTTTCCATGCTATACTTTGTTACAGTGAAGGAAGAAATTCTCGGGAAAATGCCATGAGTTTTAGATTTTTCCCGTGGACAAAAGTTTCCTTGATATTACAGGGTTTGCGGACGTTTTCAGCCGATTTTGGCGACAAAAAAATCCCGCGAGGTTGCGGCGATTTGCCAAAAAGAGCGATCCGTTTAGAAAACCCGCTTCTGGGTTCAGCTGTCCCAAGGGCTGTGAGGGACGGTATTGCATGCAATCCATACCGCTTGCGGTATTGAAACCAGCCAATACTTTGGGCAACTGCGTTAAGAAATGCAAATTGCATGCAATCCATACCGCTTGCGGTATTGAAACTGAGTTTGTCCTCGGAAACGGAATCGATCTTTTTCATTGCATGCAATCCATACCGCTTGCGGTATTGAAAAAGGACAGATTCGTGCAGAATCCCTAAGAGGATGAAAATAAGCCCTGCGGCAGAGCCGCAGGGCTTATTTTGTTATGGGTCACTGTCCGTATTTTGGGGTGCAGTCCACTTCAGCCAGTCGGGTTCTTCGTGGTCGAGATACTTGTCTGAAAGCGTGAGTATCTGGTAGATCAGCTTGAAGTTTGCTTTGTCAAACACGTTGGCTAACCAGAGCCGCATACTTCGCACGCTCGTCAGCCGGAATCTGCAGCACATCCATCGCCTTTTCCACGGAAAAATTCATGCTGTGCATCACGTTGCGGATGGAGGTGGTCAAGCCTTCCTGTCGTCCTTCCTGCCGTCCTTCCTGTCGTCCTTCCTGCCTTCCATCCGCTCTAGCCTCCTCAGCGCGAATCTCTAAGGCGCGTTCCTGATTCCAAGCAAAATTCAACATATCGAAGACCTCCTCCTGCTTCTGACGAAAATAATCCTCCAGATAATTATGTGCGATACAGTATCGCACAGACTCGCTTATAGCAGTTTCAAGCGCACTTCCGCTCTTGAGCCTTTCTCTCACCTTGGCGACGAAAACGCTGTAGCTTTTGAGCGCATGGCTTTTTTCCAGGATCGGACGATTCGGTTTGTCATTGATATTGAGGACTTTGACTGCAAGATCTATGTCTCCCCTGTAGTCATCAAAAGCATCTGACAGGTGCAGCGTCCATAGATCTGGCATTTCCACCTCACCGTTGTAGAATACATAAAACTTCGGTGCAGGCAAGGGGATCAATCTTTTCCGATAGACCGCATCGGCATCCACATAGCGACGATAGATTTCTGCCAGATACATGAGCATTCTCAATGGCATGTTCGCGTTGATCGTGCTTTGATGCTCGGTCAGGAGAACATGCTGACTGCCGACGATGAAACCTACGTCATTCTTGATGCCTGAGAAAAGCGTTTCATTGATCGTGGCGAGTGTTATATCGCTGGCTGTCGTTTTAATCCCAAGAAGCGCCTCATAGATTTCCGGCAGTCTGTCTGCGTTGTTGAAGATGTCGCGAAAAAGAGAATCCCTGTATGCGCGCTGCGGTTTCCTCATCGAACTGCCCCCTTTATCATATTATACTATAAGCCGCGCCATCCGGACAAGGAGTGCTGGTGGTTTCGGCTGCATCATCCTGCGCATCGAAGCGCTCTCGACGCCCTCATGTACACGGTTGACAGCGGACATATTTCCATGCTATACTCTGTTACAGTGAAAGAAGAAATTCTCGGGAAAATGCCATGAGTTTTAGATTTTTCCCGTGGACAAAAGTTT
>CAJPOT010000007.1 GCA_905372355.1 uncultured Selenomonas sp.
TAGATACAGCGCATCTGTGCAAATCTGGGCGACCTCATTTTATCAGCGCTTCCCTTGAAAGAATCGGCGAGCATCCTTTCTCGCCGCCGTTTCAGATTTCCTGCCATACGAAGTCGAAGAGCCACGAGGCGCCGAGCGTCAGAATCATGTCGTAGAGCGCCATTGCGCCGAGCAGGGAAGAGGACGGCAGGAGGGAGCTGAAAAGCTCGCCCGTGAGATTGAGCGCGGGCAAAAACACGGGCAAAACGACAGGCAGCAGCAGCACCGAAAACAGTCCGCTCTTCGCGCCCGCGCCGACTGTCAGCGCCGAGACGATGACGCCCGCCGCCGCCAAGCCCCAAACGCCCAAAAATACGACGAGGAGAAAAACCAGGGCGGCAAAGAAGTCCGCCAGCGAAAAGCCGAGAAAGACTTGGAAGAGCGCCAAGTCAAAGACGGCGAGCGCCGTGAGCATGAAGAGCGTGTAGCAGAATTTGCCGACGAACACCGCCTGCGCTCCGGCATAGATGCGCAGGGCGAGCAGCGTGCCGCTCGCCGCCTCCTCGTAGAACGCCCGGCCGACGCCCGCCTCCGCCGAGAAAAACAGCACGACCCACAAGAGTCCCGCCGCTACCTGCGGCTCAGGCGGCGCACAACGAAGCGCAAAGGAAAGCGCCGCGATCGCCGTCAACGAAAACATGAACATCGCCGCCCAGGAGGAGCGGCTGCGCATGGCACAGGCGACCTCCCTACGAAAGATGAGCCGCGCCCCCTGCAATGCAGATCCTTGCATCGGCAGCCACCTCCTCTTTTTGCTCGTTCGTCGCCCAGAGCACGAGCCGGCCTTCTGCCGCCGCTTCGCGTGCGAGCGAGGCGAGGAGCGTGCGCCCTTCCTCATCGAGGTTCGCGCCAGGCTCGTCGAGCAGCCAGAAGGGCGCATCCGCGCCGAGCAGCACGGCGAGCTTCAGACGCTGGCGCATGCCCGTCGAGAAGCTTGCCGTCTGCATCCGCCAGGCCTCTGCCCCCTTGAGTCCCACGCGCGCGAGGAGCGTCCGCCGCGCCGCATCGGAAAGCGCAATGCCGCGCAGTCCGAGGAAGAAGTCGAGGTTCTCCGCCGCCGTCAGCAGCGGGTAGAGCGAAAGCTCGGGCGAGAGATAGGCGAGATTCGCCTGCCACGCCGCTCCCTCGGCCTCTCCCGCCGCCGTCCGCAGCGCGACGCGCCCTTTTGTCGGACGCAGAAGCCCCGCCGCCAGGCGCAGGAGCGTGGACTTGCCGCTGCCGTTCGCCCCGCGCACGCTGGCGACGGTACCGCCCGCAAGCTGGAAGGAAAGCCCCCGAAGCACGCTGCGCCCCGCGAAGGATATGCCCGCATCCTCGAAGGAAAGCGTCAAGGAATTTTCCAACGGCAGCACTCTCCTTCGCACTTCGTCACAACAAGAAATGTTATCACTTTAATTTATCTTATGATATGAATATATTATATCATAATTTTTTCCATACGCTAGCGATTTTTTTATGATTCTCTATGATTTTGTATCAAAAAACCGCACTCTTGAAACAAATGCATCGCCGAAGCTTATGCAAACCATTTCAAGAATGCGGTATTGTCAATCGTAGTGACCTTTACAGGACAAACTTTCAGGACATATGTTCAGCCGTGAAGCAGAGCGGCAGGACTTGCTTCCACCGCCGCTTCTGACGACGGCGTCATCAAGGAATCGCGCTGTACATATGTCCTCACGCCTTACAGAAACCTAGCCAATCGGTCTGCGCCTTCGGCTTGACCTCTTGGGGTTTCATGGTAAAATCTCCAACGAATCTCGCGACACCCGATAAAGCAGACGGTTCTTCTCGTCAATTCTCCGACTCCAAAAGCCGCTCAACTCTCCTCTGAGCGGCTCAGGCTTGCCGATTCCCTCGAACGGGTGACGTTCGACATCCTTAAGCAGCAGGTTGATCCGTTTCAAGGTTTTCTTGTCCTGCATCTGCCAAGCAATGTACTCTTCCCACGCATCGTCCGACCAGACCTTATTCATCGTCTGCAACCTCGATCAAATCGTGCTGCACGCCTTTTCCAGCATCAAGCTGCGCAATGCCGCGACGCAAACGCGCCAGGCTCTTCTCCGAATAGAGCGAATCCGTCAGAGGAGCGGCTCTCAGTTCGAACGGAATCCTGCGCTCCCGCGCGACGCGCCGCGCAAAGATCAAGATAGCGGAAGGCGCAGAAAGTCCGATATCCGCACACACTTCTTCAAAATTCGATTTCAAATCATCGTCCATGGATACAACAATATCCTGTGCCATTCGACGCACCTCCATAAGCTTTATTTCTTTCATTATATACCATTGCCAATGAATCCTCAAACGAAATTCCTCGCGAATTCTGCGGCTGAGAACTGGACGCAGATGCGTTTCACGCTTATAATATAGGGAAAGACGGATTACATATCGGTTAAAGACGAGGACGATGCTTTATGAACAAAAATTTCTTCCAAGCGGCGCGAGAGACGGATCTCGCCGAGAAGCGGCGGCTGGATCGGCGCGGACAGCTGCTTTCCTGGCTGCGCCTCACGACGTTCTTCCTGTGCCTTCTCGCGCTCGCCGCCGCCTGGGACACGGGCGCACTTGAGATATATCTCGTCGCCGTCGCGCTCGCCTGCTGCTTCACCGCGCTCCTGCGCCGTCACGGCAGGCTCTTCGAGCAGCGCCTGCTCTTGGAGAGCCACATCGCCGCGCTTTCAAACTTCCTCGCACGATTTTCGGGAGAGTGGCACAACTTTCCTGTGACGGGCGCGGAATATCTGAGGGACGAATTGCCGCAGGCGCAGGATCTGAGCCTCTTCGGCGCTGATTCCATCTACCAGTACCTTTGCGCCGCACGCACGAAGGCGGGGCGCGACCGCCTCGCCGACGCGCTCTCCCCCTTCCCTGCCGATCTCACGCTTGCGAGGAAGAGGCAGAAAGCCGTCGAGGAACTGATCGCCCGCCCCAGGCTCGTCCTCGACCTCACGGCAGCAGCCGCCCTTCTGCCCGACGGGCACGATACGAAGCCGCTCCTCGCAGCGCTGCAAAGAAATACAGAGAAGCCCTACGCGGGCACGGCCTTCATCGCGTGGGTTCTTCCCGCCGCCCTCGCGCTCGCCGTCGTCGGCGCATCGCTTTCCCTCATCGGCTGGACGATGCCCGCCATGCTCGTGCTGCTGCAGTTCCTCATCGCCTTCGCGCTCGGCAGGCGCACGGCAGCCGCGCAGAAGCCGCTCGCCGCCATGCACCGCGAATTGCGCCTCTACGAGCGTCTCTTTTCGCGCCTCGAAGATGCGACATTCCAAAGCCCGCACCTTATCGCACTGCAGGCGCAGCTCAAGGCGGGCGGCGCCGCGCGCTCCCTGCGCCGCCTCGCCGCCCTCGCCGATCATGCGCACACGCGTCACAACCTCATCTTCCTGCTGCTCGCCAACGCCTTCTTCCTCAGCGACCTGCACTTCGCGCACCGCATCGCACACTGGCAGGAAAAGGCCGCCGCGCACCTCGGCGACTGGCTCGCCGTCTGGGCGGAGACCGAAGTGCTCCTCTCCCTCTCGACCGTGGGACTCGTGCGCGAAGTGTACACGTTCCCCGAACTCCTCGAAGACGCTTCGCCGCGCCTCGAAGCCAAGAACTTGACCCATCTCCTGATTCCCGAGGAAAAGGCTGTGCCGAACGACATCGACGCGACGGCAGGCACGCGCATCATCACGGGATCGAACATGTCGGGCAAGACGACGTACCTCAGAACCGTCGCAAGCGCCTGCGTCCTCGCCTATGCGGGCGCCCCCGTGCCGGGCGAACGCCTTTGCCTCTCGCCGCTTCACATCTTCACCTCGATCCGCGTGACGGACGACGCGGCGCACGGCCTTTCCACCTTCTATGCCGAAATTCTGCGCATCAAGAGCATGATGGCGTTCAAGGAAAAGAACCTGCCCATGCTCATCGTCATCGACGAAATCTTCAAGGGCACGAATAGCGCCGACCGCCTCATCGGTGCAAGAGAAGCCATTTCGCGCCTCACAGGCGCGGACTTCATCACCCTCGTCTCCACGCACGACTTCGAGCTTTGCGAAATAGAGAACGACGCCGCTCCCGTAACGAACTGGCACTTTGAAGAAAGCTACGAGGACGACAAGCTTCTCTTCGACTACAAGATCAAAGAAGGACGCTGCACGACGCGCAACGCTCAGTATCTGCTGAAGATGGCGGGCATCATGGAGTGATGCGGGGAAAGCCTTGCCAGCCGCGATTTTGTCTGCTATGCTTATAGCCTGCACGCACACGCCCCGCTTTGCGGACGCTCGTGCACGGCCTTATCTTCACTCTGCTTGTTGGGAGGAATCATCATGGAAATCCTGCGCTCAGTCTGTCCCTACGACTGTCCCGATTGCTGCGGCCTTCTCGTCGAGGTCGAGGGTGGGCTGGCACGAAAGGTCAAAGGCGATCCCGCACACAGCTTCACGCGCGGCACGCTCTGTCCGAAAATGGCGCATTACGAGCGCACCGTCCATTCGCCGCGCCGTCTCCTCACGCCGCTCAAGCGCACGGGAAAGAAGGGCGCGGGCGAGTTCCGCCCGATTTCCTGGCGAGATGCGGTGCAGGAAATCGCCGCACGCTGGCAGGAAATCATCGCGCAGTACGGCGCGGAGGCCATACAGCCCTACTCCTACGCAGGAACGATGGGACTCTTGCAGCACGACGCCTATCACGCGCTCTTCCGCGCACTCGGAGCGGCAGAACTTGACCGCACGATCTGCTCCCCCGCAAAGCGTTATGGCTGGAACTCCGTCATGGGAGCGACCCTCGCCATCCGCCCGCAGGAAGCACAGCAAAGCGATCTCATCATCCTCTGGAGTCTCTCCATGCTCGCGACGGACATCCACTTCGCGCACGATGTGCAGGTGGCAAAAAAGCGCGGCGCCAGAATCTGGTGCGTCGATACATACGAGACGGCAACGGCGCGTCAGGCCGACCGCGCCTTCTTCGTGCGCCCCGGCACGGACGGCGCACTCGCGCTCGCACTGCTCCATGTGCTGGAAAAAGAGGGCCTCACGGACGAGACTTTCCTCGCCGCACATGTCCAAGGCTGGCAAGAACTGAAAAAAGATGTCCTGCCGCATCATACACCGGAAAGCGCCGCTGCCGTCACGGGACTTTCTCCCGAGGCCATACGAGAACTCGCCCTCGCCTACGGCAAGGCGCGCGCGCCCTTCATCCGTCTTGGCAGCGGCTTCTCGCGCTATACGAACGGCGCGATGACGACGCGCCTCCTGCTCGCTCTGCCCGCCGCCGTCGGCGCATGGAAGAAGCCGGGCGGCGGCCTCCTCTCCTCCGTGCCGGGCAGCCGAGCCTTCAGCAAGGACATCGTGCAGCGCCCCGACCTGCGGAAAAACGTGCGCCTCGTCAACATGTGCGAAATCGGCAACGCCTTGACCTCCGCCTCCGAGCCGCCCATCAAGAGCCTTTTCGTCTACTCCTCGAATCCTGCCTGCACCGCGCCTGACCAGAAGAAAGTGACCGAGGGACTTCTGCGCGATGACCTCTTCACCGTCGTGCACGAGCGCTTCCTGACCGACACGGCGCTCTACGCCGACATCGTGCTGCCGGCGACGACCTCGCTCGAGCACAGCGACATCTATGCAGCCTATGGACACTACACAATCCAGCGCGGCGAAGCCGTTATTCCGCCCGTCGGCGAGTCGAAGCCGAACTGGGCAGTCGCCTGCCTGCTGGCCGATGCCTTAGGGCTTGACGACCCGTTCTTCAAAAAAAGCGAGGATGAACTCATCGACGAGCTGATCGCCTCGACCGACGCCTGGCCGCTTCCCGTAGACAAGGCAGCACTCGCCACAGGACTGCCCGTCGACCTTCCTCTGCCCGAGAATTACAAGCTCGACTTCAAAACGCCCTCGGGCAAGATCGAACTGCTGAATCCGAAGGAAGAGCCGCCCCTGCCCGACTACTTCCCCGCCCACGGCGACGACGAACCGTTCCAATTCATCAGCGCTCCCGATCCACGCATCCTCGACTCCTCCTTCAACGAGCGCGAAGAACTCTCGCGCGGCAAGGTCATGGAACTGCTGATGCATCCCGACGATGCAGAAAAGCTCGAGCTTGCGGACGGCGATCCCGTCGTATGCAGCAACGAGCGCGGCGCGGCCGGCTTCACACTCGCCCTGAGCCGCCGCGTCCGCCCCGGCACGCTCGTCAGCGAAGGCGTCTGGTGGCGTGCCTACTGCAAGGGAAGGCGCGGCCTCAACATGCTGACCAGCCAGCGCCTGACCGACAAGGGCGGCGGCAGCACCTTCTACGACGTAAACGTCCGCATCGAGCGGGAGTCGTAAGTCCACGACTCCCTGCCCTGCAGAAACTTCACGAACTGCGATGACATTCCCGCCGCCTTCATGGGCGGCTTTTTATTGCCACACGACAGTTGTGCTTGTTTTTTGATTACTTTTATGTTATCATTTTATTATCCAATCCGAAGGAGTCATGCGAATGAATCCGGTTTATGAAATCCTTATGACAGAAGAGGTCGATGACTATATCGCCTCATTGGACGAACACGCCATGACAAACAAAGAGGCAAAGCAGCAACTGAAACGCCTTTATTATCAGCTGGAATTATTGGAACAACTCGGAACCCGCGCACCAAAGAAAATCTGCCGTTATCTGCGGGATGATCTTTGGGAACTGCGTCCAGGCGATGATCGAATCATTTTTTTCGTCTGGCAGAACGGCACGATCGTCTTGCTGCACACCTTCTCAAAAAAGTCACAGAAGACGCCTGTGCAGGAAATCCGTACAGCATTACGAAAAAAACAACAATGGGAAAAAGATTTTTCATCACGCTAAAAATCTACAGCTAAAAGGAGTCCTTATCATGCGTAGTTGGCAAAGCAAAAAAAAGGAAATTCAATCCTTGACGGAAACTGAAAAAAGTGAACTGTCTCTTGCCGCAAGTCTGGTTGCGCAGATTATCGAAACTCGCGAGAAAAAGGGTTGGACGCAGAGAGATTTGGCACAAAGATCAGGCATTGCACAATCTTCCATTGCTCGTTTTGAAAGATGCGGTGCCATGCCGAGGCTCGATACTTTTGCCAAAATTTCCAACTGCGTGGGACTTCGCCTCGCCTTAGTAGAAAATCCATAAAGAGGCCTGTCCGTTCGCCGCCTTCACGGGCGGCTTTTTACCGTTTTCTTTTGCAAAAAGAGTTCATGTGTTATATAATACTATGAGATGTGTATTGATCGGCTAAAACTTGCTGGACGTATGTTCAGCTATCACACAGGACACGAAAGGAAGCACGTATATATTTAGCGCTTCCTAAAACAAATTTTTCGGAGGTGTATATTTTTTGGCTTCAAATTCTTCAAACACACATTCTGCCAATCATTCGGCCAACGCAAAAAAGTTACAGGTCATCCCCTTGGGCGGACTCGGGGAAATCGGCAAGAACATGACGGTATTGCGCTTCGGCAATGATATCCTCGTCATCGACGCGGGACTGATGTTCCCGACGGAGGATATGCTCGGCATCGACCTCGTCATTCCGGACATCACGTATCTGTTGGAAAACCGCGACTGTATCAAAGGCATCGTGCTGACGCACGGTCACGAGGATCACATCGGCGCTCTGCCGTACGTCCTCACGCAGATCGACGTGCCCGTCTACGGCACGCCGCTGACGCTCGGCATTCTCAAGGGACGCTTGGAGGAGCGCGGCGTTTCAACGCAGAACCTCCATCCCATCATGGCGGGCGATCAGCTGCGGCTCGGCTGTTTCGCCATCAAGTTCGTGCGCGTGAACCACAGCATCCCCGATGCCGTGGCGCTCGCGATCCGCACGCCGCTCGGCACGATCTTCCACACGGGCGACTTCAAGATGGACTACACGCCCGTCGACGGAAAGCTCACGGACTTCAAGACGCTCTCGGAAATCGGCAACAAGAGCGTGCTGCTCATGCTTGCCGACAGCACGAACGCCGAGCGCACAGAGCCTGTACCGAGCGAAGCGACCGTCGGCGTCGCCTTCGACCGCGTATTTCGGCGCGCACGCGGGCGCATCATCGTCGCGACCTTCTCCTCGAACGTCTCGCGCATCCAGCAGATCATCGACTCCGCCGTGCGCTACCGCCGCAAGGTGGCGATCCTCGGCCGCAGCATGGTCAACGTCACGAACATCGCTATGGAACTTGGCTATCTGACCGCGCCCGAGGGAACGATCGTCGACATCGACGAGATCGGCCGCTACAACGACAACCAGATCGTCATCGCGACGACGGGCAGCCAAGGCGAGCCGATGTCCGCCCTGACGCGCATGGCGATGAGCTCACATCGCAAGGTCAACATCACGCCGATGGACACCATCATCATCTCGGCGACGCCGATCCCCGGCAACGAACGTTACGTCGGCAAGACCATCGATCTTCTCCTGAAGCTCGGCGCTGACGTCGTCTACGGCAGGAGCGAGGGCATCCATGTCTCCGGCCATGCCGGCCAGGACGCCTTGAAGCTCATGCACAATTTGATCCGCCCGCGCTACTTCATGCCCGTACACGGCGAGTACCGCATGCTTGTGCGCCATGCCAAGCTTGCAGAGAGCCTCGGCATGCCCAAGGAGAACATCTTTCTCAACGAAAACGGTGGCATTCTTGAATTCACGCGCAACTCGGCGAAACTCAACGGCAAGGTGCAAGCAGGCATCGTGCTCATCGACGGCCTCGGCGTCGGCGATGTCGGCAACATCGTCCTGCGCGACCGCCAACAGCTCTCGCGCGAAGGCGTCATCATCGTCGTCGTGACAATCAACCGCTCTTCCGGACGCATAGTCTCTGGCCCTGACTTCGTGTCGCGCGGCTTCGTCTACGTGCGCGAATCCGAAGAACTCATGGATACCGCCAGAAAGCGCGTGTTCAGCGCCCTCAAGAAGTGCGAGGATGAGCACATAACCGAATGGTCCTCCATCAAGACGACCATCCGCGACGTTCTCGGACGCTTCATCTTCGACGCCACGCGCCGCCGCCCCATGATCCTGCCGATCATCATGGAAGCGTAACCATCGTACACACAAGACAAAAAAGCGTACAGACCAAAATCCACGGTCTGTACGCCTTTTTTATTACTTACAGATACTCCTCCAACTTCTCTCGATCCAAGATATGAATCGTGCGCGACTCCACTGCGAGGATGCCCTCCTTCTGCATGGCGCTCAGCTCGCGCGAAAGAGCTGGGCGCGACACTGCGAGATAGATCGCCGTAGACTCGCGGCTCTCCGATAAGCAGATCTTACCGTCCGCCTTCTGCGGCTGCAACATCAGATAGCGTGCGATTTTGCCGCGCAAAGAGCCGCTCGCGAGCACCTTAAGCATATTGTTCATCTGGTACGCCTTGCGTGCGAAATCACGCAGCAGATTGCGCTGCAGGAGTCCCTGCAGGCGCACGCGCTGCGCTCTTTCCGGATCGTCTGCCTCGCCGAAATCGTCCTCCGCAGCGCCCTGCGTCAACATGCGGCTCGAAATCTCCAAAAGCTCCGTCGCTGCGAGCGCCTGCGTGAACATATCGTAGGCATGGCGCTCGATGAAGAGATATACCTCGCCGAACATCACTCCGGGTTTTCGTATCTCCCCTAAGAAGATCTGCCGCCCCGAATACGTGTCCTTCAGTATGCGCACAGCGCCTGAGACGAGCAGAAAAAGGCGCTCGGGCACATCACCCTCGTGAAAGATGATCTCGCCCTTCTTGTAGTGCACGAGACGCACTTGGCTCGATGCGAGAAGCGCCTCAACATCCTCATCCGTCATGCCGCGCGCAAGGCTCGTTCCCTTGAGCTGCTCCTTGATTTCCTGACGCATGTCTGCCTCCCAGAACTCTTAGCCGCGAACGAGAACCTTCTCGATCTCCGCCGCATACATCGTATGGTAATCCTTCTCGGGATACCACTTCACATCGCATTCGCGCTCGATGAAGCACTCGGGCTGCAGCTCCTGCGCATAGAGCTTGCGGCAAAAGAGCGCCAGCCGCGCCTCCGAAAAGTAGGTGAAGCCCCCTTCCGAAAGCGGCGTAAGTCCCGCCTTCTCGATCTTCGCCTCATCGCGCCCCGACACCGTTCCAAGGTAGTTCAAGACCTTGCGCTTCGACTCGTCGAGCACGGAAAGCGTGAAGCCTTCTGCCCCATCAACGAACTCCTTCGTATAGCGCTGCGGACGGATGAAGATGAACACGACCGGCTTGCCCCAGAGCACACCCATGCCGCCCCAAGAGGCCGTCATCGCGTTCGCCTTGCCATTCTTCTCGCCGCAGACGACGAGCCAATCCTTGCCGATCAGCGTAAATACATTATCCTGCAAATCCTGCGGCTGAATCTCCTTGAATGCCATATTATGTTCCTCCTTCATTGGTTCCTCAGGCTCTATTCGCCTTTTCTCCTACACCTGATCTTTGCTAAAATGAGCATTTTATAAACATCAAACTTCTATCACAGCCACCTCTCCCGCAGCTCCTCCGCCAGCTGCTCGAACATCGCGATGAACTTCTCCTGACTGTCACGAATAATGGAAAGCGCGATTGGCTCACTGCAAAAGTGCGCCACATTGTTACGCGCCTGTAAGGCCGCAAGCCAAAGTTCTTCATCCTTGACCATCCGCGCCTGATACGCCAACTTGATGACGCTCTTCGGCGAGCCGCTCTTATGCTCACCATAGCCGCTCAATTCCAGCTGTTCCTTCATCGCTTTCCATGCCTGCTCGAAGCATATCTCGAAAAGCGACACCATGCCCGCCGTCGCAATTGTATCATAGGGAGGCTTCTTCCCTTTGATCTCCTTAAGATTCTGTAGTGCCTTGAAGAAATTCTCTGCCTTTTTCATAGAGCAAAACACCATCCCTCTGAATCTCTTCCAAAAGCTCCGGCTGCACAGGACCATCCAAGTTGACGACATCGAACATCAAGAGTGTCGGCAGCTCTTCGTCCACATCGAGCGAGAACCGCACAACGTCGCCTCCTGCAACCGCGAGATCGACATCGCTGCGCTCCCAGTTGTCCCCGCGCGCCCGCGAGCCGAAGAGCACAACACGCGACAAGCCGTACTTGCGTGCAAGCCGCACGATCCCTTCGCGAATAGTATTCGGCAGATTCATCGAAAAACCTCCCAGTCTGCGCCTATTCCATACGCCATCCCCTCGCAGTTTCCACCCTCTCCCGCCATGCCTGCAGACTGCTGCCATTCAGCAAGCAGGAAGTCGTTTTTGCAATTCCTGCCAAAAATATCGAAAACTCGGAGATTCATTTGTAGCGCAGTCCATATACATGCCGATCTTCTCCGCCCATTCTTTCTTGCGCGAACCAATTTCCCGATAAGAAGCGCACGACTTTTTTAAGCTTCTGAGACCACCCTTATGAATCGCTTCCGCCAGAACTTCCCATGTCCCGCAAATGCTGTCTTGTTCATAGCTGTCCAACACCTGCTTTTTCGCCAGAGGATACGCCTTGTAGATGGCTGCTTTATCCCCCAACAACCACGCCTCCACCTCTTCCACCGCGATGCAGAACACTCGGTCGACTGCGATATGGTTTTTAACGGCAACCTCTTCCAACGCGAGACGAAATTCAATCGTATCACGGTCATCGTTATCCACAATCACAAAAATGGCTGCTTGGATGCCCTGCAAACTTTTAGAAAAACCTCGCAAATAGGTGGCCAGATCATTGAGCAATTTTCCTGTCTTTATCTCCTTCACCGTATTTTTCCTAGTGAAACCGCCAATCCCATGAAAATGCTTAACATCATACGTCAGCAAAGAGACGCTATCCTTCAGCTTCCCCATCAGCACCTCGATCAAAGCGGCACTCGATGAGTCCTCAATCATGAATTGAATATGCACAAGATCGACTCCTCAACCAAAATATGTATCGTACCATAAATCGCCCAAGCAAACGCCCTCTTCGACCAAAGCATTAACGAAGCGATAATCCGATGCGCGCTTGATTGTAGAAAATCCCTGCGAGTCTTTTTCCAACACCCATACCTGCTTCGGCTGCAGTGCATTGACGAAAAAAGGACTGTGCGTTGTCACAAATACCTGCTTCGCATATCCCGTGCCCACATTCTTATCCATTTCTTCAGCAAGTTTTCCCAAATATTTATGATACAGACCATTTTCCGGCTCTTCCACAAATACAAGCTGCCTTGGATTCCTCTCATTGAGCAAGAGATAATAAGCAAAGAGCTTCAACGTACCATCGGACATTCTTTGTGAAAAAAACGGTTTCTCGAACCCTTTCTGCCAAAACTCCAAAACCATTTGACCATTCGGCAGTTTGAGCGGCTCGATTCTCTCGATATTCGGTATCTTGCCCTTTATTTCTTCCAAGACCTTCTTGAATGCCTTGGGGTTTTCACGGTACATATACTGCGCAACATTGTTTAGATTGCTTCCCGTGCGATTCAGATACGGACTTGGCACGACCGTCTGTACCTGACGCGCAGCATCGGGAGTAAAATAGCATAAATACCAACTCTGCAAGAAATTCAGAAACTTTTCAATACGCGAATATTGCTTCATCGCCCCGAGTGTTACAACCCCCAATTTGCGCAAATCGGCAAGGCGCACATCTTTCTTCTCGCCGCGATCAATGCCGCAATCATCGTCCATACCACCATCATCACCTTCGAAAGCATAGCCACGGCCTTCTTTCAGATACAAAAAAGAAAGTGGTCTACCGCTTTTATGCCCCATGCGGCGTTGCCTCAATCGCTCCTCTTTCACATAAGGTCTGCCCGCATCATCCTTATCAATCGTAAGCTCATAGGTTATAGGACGTGTATTCGATGTTTCTCGATAATATATTTCAAAATGGATAGCTTCTTGGCTGCCTTGCGAAAGCAATTGATCATATCCCCCACGATTATTTGCATCGCAAGCAGTTTCCACATCCGTGGACAAGCAATCCGATAGGAAGCCGAACGCATCCGCCAATGTGCTCTTCCCGTTTCCGCTCTGCCCGATAATTGCGACCATATTGCCGAATTCCTCGTTGCTCGTATCACTGAGAAGCTTCCCCATTTTAATATTTTTCAATGACCCATAGTTTTGGATCCCCATACCTAAGATTTTCCCCATCGAGCCCCCTCCTTCTCCGCGCACTCGCGTACCAAAAAACACAACACACAATATACTGCAATGATAACAGCTCTGCCGCTCCCCTCGCGGATAGATTTCGGCAGATTCATCGAAAAACCTCCCAGTCTGCGCCTTCGGCTTGACCTCTTGGGGCTTCATGGTAAACTACACGCACAAACGTCCACTTTGTGGACATTGTGCGCCGCCCTTACAGAAGCCTAGCCAATCGGTCTGCGCCTTCGGCTTGACCTCTTGGGGCTTCATGGTAAAACGATAACAGAAACACCATTCTTGTTCAATAGTTTTATATAGTTTATAACATTTTATAGTTTGTTACCTAAATTTTATAACATCAGCACAACAACATAACACACATTTACATCTTTGTTACATTGTTCAATCATATGCAACAAATTCCGCCACTCGCTTACATCCATGCATCGTCATCTTGCATCCTCGTCCGAGAACATCGTCTTCCCTTATTTCAAGAGCTTCCCCATATTCTCCGCAATCTGCACATCCACATCATCTAAAAAAACAAAGCGGCGACGGTAAACGGCGCGCTTTCTCGTCGGCACTTCCTCCATCGTCTTTCGTGTCTCAACGAGCGGAAGTTCATAGAAGCGTGCATCCACCAGCACATGGCCGCCCGCTTCTTCCCAGAAAGCGCCGAAATCCGTCTTGAGCTTGCGGTCGCGACGGATATGGTTGTTCGCGTAATAGCCCTCGTTCGATACGGCATAAATATGCTTAAGCCCCAAAGCTCTTGCAACTGCCTGCGTCATATAGAGGATGAGATTCTTCGTGCGGTAGGCATGACACGCCTTCGTCACCTGCTTGACGACATCCTTCGCATTTTCCATATTCGGCCCCTGCATCGCACCGATCCACATCGCCATCTCGCCATCCGGCGCTTCATTCAGCCAGAAGATGATCTGATAAAGCGCACTCTCACCAAGTCGCAGCATGACGGAAAGAAGCCCCTCCTTGCGCTGTCCCGGTTCGAAAAGAAGAAACGCAGCGAGTTCTTTCTCCATGCATGCCGCACCATGCCAGAGCGGCACGGATTTATGCCGATAAAGATCTAGTAGGATATCCTCTGCCAACACATTCCGCAAGAACCTTATATGCGTCTCAACAAGCGCAGCGCGTTCCTCAAACGTGGACTTGTTATAGAAAAACGCCCGCGTCGGCTGCTCATAGACGAACGGACACACATCTGCCACCTGCTGCAAGATCGCATCCTGCTGAAAAAAAGCGTCAATCTGCCGCATCCGCGAGCGATTCGCCATCGCACGCGCACAAAACACCACGCAGCGACGCGCTTCGCGCGGATTCGACATGTTATATATTTTCTTCCCTAAGCTCCAAAAACTCTGCACAGCTTGTTCTCCTTAGCATCCAAACCCATTTCATTATACGATGCTGCATTTATCATTGTTTCTTTAAAATCAAACTCAATCATGGTTCTCAGCCATGATACATATACGGATACTTCTTCGCAAACCATTCAATCCACGGAATATCCATATCCTCCAAGGTACGTTTTTTCAAATACTCATCTCGCCACCAAATATAGCCTTTCTCCAGCGCTTCTTCGATCACTTGATTCTGCTCTTCTTCTGGCAAACTATAAATGGGATTGCACATTCCGTCGGATGTCGAGTTGATCTTATTGCGAATCATCTTCAGACCACCCAAAGATGAAAAGTGCCAGCCGCCGTATACCAGCGGAAACTGATTACGCCGTGAACGCAGCGTTTGCATATCCGTGATCTGCCCATATTCCGCAAGAATCAAACCGCACCAGTTCGAATCTCTTTGATAATTGATAAAAAAATTATACATCGTCTGCTCACATACCACAGGGCTATACCGCAAGAACTCCCGTATGGACGATCGTTTTCTCATATAAGGCAATGACCGCAAAAAACAACGCGTATTGCGCGACAAACCGCGCAGCCCCTCACGCTCTGCCACACGTTCGAACGTAGAAAAAATATGAACTTCACCCAAGCCATCTTTCACTTGTTGCAAAAGCTCCGGCGTAGCAAATTCATCGACATCGGACAAAAGGATAATATCGTCGGCCTTGCAGTCAACAAGAGCATTCTTGATATAATTTCGCTGAAAAATCTCAATTGACCAGTCGCTTTCATATGGCATTTCTTCCTCAATCGCCACATAGCGAATTTTTTTCTCGTAAGGTGCAAAGAGCATCTCATATTTAGGGAAATTAAACTCTTTAGGCTTATTTTGAAACGTACGATTTCCCTCGACAATGACAAACAAATCGACAACATCGTAAAGCATCTTCAAACGCCATTCAAGAAGTTCATATTCGTTATAAAACGTAAAACAATCGTAAATCGCCAATATCCTGCATCCTCACTTTCCCTTATCCCCAATTAAGATTCGCGAAAGCGTCCTCATCGCAGCAACCTCATAGAGCGCTGCCTCTCGCTCTGCTGCAAGATCTTCCTGCGGCGATGCAATTCCCGGCAAAATCTCCATGCGGTCGTCATCGATATTGCCTATAGCTTCACGACTAATCCAACAATCCGAGTTGAACGCATACTTCGTTCCTTCCGTCATGCTGCGTGCAATCGACGTGTACGAAAAGCCCTCAGGTGCGATCAGCTCGATCAGCGTCGGTACAATCGCCGTATGCCCACCTACAGCATCCTTGGGCAAGATATCCTTCGTCACGCCGTTGCCATACAAAACGAATGGCACGCTTTCGTGCTCAAAAAGTGTCGGCTGCGCTGTCGGATCCATGCGAATCGAATGATCACCCGTAATCACGAAAATGCTGTCCGGGTACGCCGTCATCGTCCTGCGCACGAAATCTGTCACCACCTTATCCATATAGCGGTAGTGCCCCACTTCCAATGCCAGCTGCTTCGGATGCTCTGTGCGTCCCTGCAGCGCACTTTCCAAATCCGCCGTATCAATGCCCTCTGCAGCAAGATTGACATCGTAAGGCGGATGATTGGAAATCGTCATGATGAGATGAACCGTCGGTTCTTCCTCCGCCAAATGATCGTAAAGCGCCTCGAAGAGATGACCGTCTGTCGTCCCCCAAATATTTTGCTGCGGCGCATTATAATCCGGCGCACCGTAAAATGCATCGAACCCTTGGGCGAGTGACAGTTTCTTGATGGAATCCCATTCAGGATAGCCCCCATACCAAAACTCCACACGATAGCCTAAGCGATGAAACTGCGGCGCCATCGAAGTGAGGTACACCTCCTGATAGCTCTTCGGCTGATAATTCAAATCCATGCCGACATCGCTGAGACCCGTGACAAGTCCCGTGATCGCCACCAATGTAAACGTACCGTTCGGCATAAAGGACTGCGTATAAAAAGCTCGATCCTCAGCAATCAGACTCTTAATGCCATCGGCGCCATGAAGATCCGCATACTCGGGGAGCATCGGCCATTGCGCATACGTTTCGCCAAGGATGATGAAAATATGCTTTGGCTTCGGCAGTCGCGCCCCCCTCGTCGTGCGCATGAGACTCGCCTCAAGCCCCACTCCCTTAGCCCTGTCTCCTCTTAAGAAACTACTATATTCCTCAGCACGCGATACATCAATGAGACCAAGACCGCCATTCTTTTGCATATTAAGATAAAAATCTCGTACGCGATACATCGCCTGAAGATCATCCAAAATACACTCATTAAGAAAAGGGTCTTTTGTGACTGAAGCATTCTCCCAATTGATCGAATGCTCATAATTAAAACTTCCCCCGAAGCGAATAAAGATAAAAAATATCGGAATGAATAAAAACAGCCCCACGCCTACCGCCCGCCGATTCAACCATTTCGGCAAAGGTATCGTTTCCGTACGCAGCAGACGACGAAGCAGAAAATAGGAAGCCACAGTCAAAACAACGGCTGCCAAAAGGCGCATCGGCAGCGCATACGATTCAACTAACATCGAGAAGATTGTCTGCGTATCATCGTGCAGCCCTTGCACGATCTCCCTGCCAAACGTCGCATGAAAAACCTCATAATACGGAAACCGCGCCTGAAAGAGCACGGCAAGAAGCGCACTCCCCGCCGTTCCGAGCCAAAGCCGCAAACGAGCAAGCCGCAGCTTCGGCAGAACTAGTTCCGGCAAAGAGCAGAAAACAAAACCAAGAAGCGCGATCGCCCCCGCTGATTTCAGACTGAGACGAAACCCCAGCCAAAGCGCCAGAAACACCTCCCCCATCGAAGTGGTCGGCGCTATCGATTCCGACATATATACCATGAAATATACACGATAAAAACATATAATAAGGAGAAGGAATAGAAAAACCTTCAAATCCTTCTGCAGATTCGCAAAAAACCGTTCAAGCCGCAATGCCAGGCCTCCTCGTATGGTGAATGCAGTCGAAAACTGTCATCTCAAAGTATATCACAAGAACCCCTGTCAAAAAAGGGACTTCCGAGGTCTGCTGCAAACAACACTCAAAAAACTGCCCTCGTTCTGATAAACACGTTTCGAAGTCATACCACCACCCCCATGCCCATTGAAATATTCATGATTCTTAGTTATACTTAACAGAGCAAGTTAACGAAATTCAGCATTAAGCCAACAATCGAAAGGATGTCCATCCATATGAAATTTCTCATTGTCAGTCCACGTCAAACCAGTGGAGGAGCTATTGTTCTTCATATCCTATGCAAACTATTGATGGATCACGGCCATGATGCAAAAATTTTTTATACCGCATTTGACAGAAAATATCCTATATCCTATGCCACGTTTTTATTCGATCATATTTGCTTCTTACGGCATGATATTCCTCGACGACTCAAAGCACAATTATTTCCCAAGGCGAAGTTCACCAAAAAACCTCGCTACAACGGCTACGCGTACTTTCCAGTAAAAGGCTGCCAGCAAAAGTATCTTCCAACAATTGATGACGAAACCATTGTAATCTATCCTGAAATCGTCTATGGAAACCCTTTATGTGCCAAGAAAACCATTTACTGGCTTTTATTTTTCAATCCCTACAAGGGTGACGCTAACGCTTACGCAAAGGATGCTCTCATTTTTACTTATCATGAACTGTTTAATGACGAGACATTAAACCCTTTTGGACGCAAATTATATCTACAAGCTCTAGACGAAGACATGTGGAAACAGACAAATTTTGGAGAGCGTTCCGGCTGCTGCTACATCGTGCACAAAGGACATGACCGCGCAGACTTGCCCAAGCAGTTTGACGGACCCGTCATCGACAAACTTTCCAAACATGAGATTGCAGAAATCCTCAATCAGAAAAAATATTGCTATTGTTACGATATGTACACTTCCTACAGTCTCATCGCCGCCATGTGCGGCTGCATCCCGATCGTCATGCTTGAAGAAGGAAAAACACGCACCGATTGCATTGGAAAAGAAGAAGAAGGCTACGGCATTGCTTGGGGCAATACACCAGAGGCGATTGAATACGCCTTAGCTACACGCGAAAAGATGTTTGAGCGAATCCATAAGATGCACAAGGAAAACGATGATGCCGTTGATTCTTTCCTTGTCGAATGCAAGAGATATTTCTATCCCGAGCAAGATATTTGACAACAGAGGAGGGTTCCCCTTCATGGAAATCAATCTGAACAATGTACGATTATTGGTTGAAAGTACTCCTGGCATGGGTGACCTGATTATGCTGACGCCTGCCTTACGTGAACTGAAAAACCAATTTCCCGAATGTGAAATCACCATCATGTCACATCCAGGAAATTTAAAAATGGTGGATCGTCTACCCTACGTCTCTCGTGTTTGTCCCATTGATAAATCTGTCACAGGAATCCTAAAAACGGCTCGACTACTGCACCAACAAGATATCATCGTCTTCACCACATGGCAATCGCTATACGCTCGTATGCTGAAGTTTCTGAGAGTCTCCTTTTGTGCAGGCGTATGCAAAGAAAAATACCTCAAGCGGAAATATTTTCATCTCGTCTTACCTCATTTAGACTCTTATGGTACACAGTATCGCCCCCAATCCATTGCCAATCAGTTAGAGCAAGCTTTAGGCATGCAATTGTCCATAGACGCACATTACGATGTATCTACTCCAACAGAAGAAGAGTGGCATTCCGTAAAAACGAAGCTTCATCAGTTAGGGCGATCCTTGAACGAGGAGAAACCATATATTGTATTTGCCCCAGTAGGCAGAACCGCTCAATCAATTCCTCCATCCTTAGTCACGGCAGCAATTGAACATCTTCAAAAAAACTATCCTTATGAGATTGTCTTATCCCACGATCATCCGTTGTCATATCTACAATCATTAAAGCAACAAGAAGGAACGAACAACATATATGATTTAAGCGGCTGTCTCTCCTTACGTGAACTCATAGCCTTGTTGGATCGTGCTCAATTAGTCATTGCTACAGATAGCGGTCCCATGCATATAGCATGTGCAAGGAAAACGCCGACCATCGCGCTCTTTACGACAGATGTACCTTCACGATGGGCGGGCCCTTTTTGTCATCCCATCAGCATGCACATGACATGCAGTTCAACCTGCAACTCGGAAAAATCGAAAACCTGTTTAAAGATGGGCTGTTTAAACGGCATCACCGTTGACATGATTCATAATGCAATAGATGAGATTCTTTTTTCGTCCCAAAAAGAGGTTACGCCATGAGAATCCTACTCCTAGCCCCCCCCTACTTCCACATCCCCAAGGAGTACAAAAAGCCTTACAAAAACTCGGATACAACGTACTTCTCTTTACTTGCAATGAGTTTTATTCGGATTGCAAGTATTTACAAAGGAAGCTTTATAAATTAGGTTATACTTCACTGAAACACCAGTATGAAGAAGCGCAATGCAAACGTTTGAGAATTTGCTATGAAGATTTCAATCCAGATTTATTACTCGCTCTCAGCGGACTTTATATCGATAACTTGCTATTAGATTACCTAACCAGTCTAAAAATTCCAAGATTTTTATGGCTTTGGGATGGAATAGAAAGATTTCCAGGTTTAGAAAGACTCATTCCACATTTTTCTCATATCTTTTGTTTCGAAAAAGCAGATGTCCTTTATATCCAAGAGAAATATTCACGTCCCACCTCTTATTGCCCCTTAGGATATGATGAAGATGCTTTCTCCTTTATCAAAACAAAAAAAGATATAGATATTTGCTTTATCGGCAATCCTAACCCCCAACGAGTATTATTACTTGATAAAGTGGGAGAATATTGTCACCAAGAGAATTTAAAACTCTTTGTTGCTGGATTGTGGTATGATAAAAAATATTTTTGGAAAAAATTTCAATACTCTCACAAGCATCCCTACTTATTCCCCTACTTAATCAATCATTATATTAACAATATAGTAGTTGCCAAAATCTATCGGCACAGTAAAATCTGCTTAAACTTAGGTGAAATAGAACATGTTTGCTTAAATCCACGAACATTCGAGATTCTAGCAACAGGCTCTTTCCAATTGACAGATCATATCTACAAAAAAGGCATCGATGACGGCATATTGCGAGCAGATTCTATGATCTCTTTTCTCAACGAATATGATCTCATAGAAAAAATAAAATATTACTTAAGTCATGAAAAATTACGCCAAGAAATCGCTCAAAAAGGATATAAAGATGCCATTCCCCACACCTCGATCCGTTCTTTCGTCCAAAGCAGAATCTGTCCTGAGATGGATAATTTTTAAAGTTGAAGTCATATTAACGAAAATAAGCATTACCAGATTGATCCACTATGATTACGCAAAGGAAATTTTCCCAGCACCTTAATATTTCCTACATTCATCCAGTAAGCTTTCCCATTCATCCCAAATTACGGAGGCTTCATACTGGCGCATTGATTCCCTTGCTGCCACCCCCATCCTCACCCGCAAATCTTGATTTTCCATAAGTATTTTCATACTGTGTACCATACCATCTACACCATCTTCAGCAAGAAATCCAGTGATGCCATCTTGAATCAGTTCATTCACAGCGACACAGTTCTTATAGCCAACCACCGGCAGTCCCATGCTCATTCCTTCGGCCAAGGTCAAACCGAAACCCTCGTATGCACTGGGAAAAACGAATAAATCCCCCTTTTGCAAAACAGAAGCAACATCATGCGTCGTACCCTTCAAAAAAACTCGCTGCTCCAACCCCGCACGCTGAATCAACGCTTCCAGATTTTTTTGATACGACTTCTTCGCACCACCGCCCCAGATTTCCACAATCCAATCGGGGAAATCATCGGCAAGCTTGGCAAAAGCTTCAATCAGCAAATGCGGCCTCTTATGATTCTTCACCAGACGTCCGATGAAAACGATCTTGTATTGTTCTTTTTCACATCCTAAATCTGCTTCTTCTTCATACTGCGGAACCACATTGCCGATGGCCACCGTCTTCATATTGGGAAAACGTTTCTTTATTGCTTCCACGAAGGACGGCAGCAAGACTTGACATGCTGCACTCTTGCCCAAAGCTGGGATTTCTTCCTGCGGGTATGTATGGAAGATATCCTCTGGGTCGCCATGCGACATGGTAATTACAGGAATCTTAGTTTCCAAATCACAAAGAAACACCTTACTGGCAGCTGTTTGCCAAGTAACAATAATATCGGGCATACATCTTTCCAAAACACATTTCGTCGGAACAAGCAGATACTTTTTAACAAACTCATTGTTCACAGCACGCCCTCTTCGCGTACTAAACGCGCGAACAATCTCTCGCTTAACTTTCAAACACGTCGGAAAAACGACATCCGTGTCTTCGTAATGCTGCAAGTTGTATAATTCAACGCCATCGTCGACTGGAAAGAATGGCTTACCCACCTTGTCATCGAAAAATACCATTGCCACATCATGACCGCGTCGCTTCATTTCATTTGCAAAGCTGCAATGCACCTTCGCTACGCCGCCAGTGTCACCCACCATCTTAGAAAAATTCGCCAACAAGAGCCTCATGAGATTGCCCGCCTCATTTCTTTCTCCAACATCACAAACCTCTTCCACCGGCTGCCCAAATGATTCTCTAAAACTCCAATGCCCACTCGTTCGAGCATCATATCACGTCATCTTTTTCCACAAGTACTTTAATTTCGACTCCTACCTTGACCAATTTCAGCAACTCGAAAATGTTTTCCAGTCTTTCCTTGGAATGACGTATCCTACAGTTGCCAAAAAGCGTCTTTGGTAACCTCGTCTTTAATTTCTATGAGATGCATCTCCGACCCTCGATGATGACAAAAGCGGGGCCTTGCCTAAACATCAATATATAGCGTTGGTTGATCAGCGACAAGGGTTCTGGTTTTACTCCAACCACCCCAGCACCCGCTCCACCACTTCAAGCAAGCTCCCGTCCTCATACCGCACGCCCCGCACACCTGCCCTTTTCGCACATTCCATGTCGCTTTCGCTATCGCCAATGAGGACGGCACGCGTCCGGTCTATGTCGTACTTTGCACAGGCCGCATCGATCATGCCCGTGGCGGGCTTTCGGCAGTTGCAGGCTTTCGTGTACTCGGGAATCTTGCCGTCAATATGGTGCGGGCAATAGAAGAGGGCGTCCAAGTGTGCGCCCTCTTTTTTCAGTTCTTCATTCATCCAGTCATGTAGGCGGCGGACGTCCTCTTCCGGGTAGTAGCCGCGCGCCACGCCCGATTGGTTCGTGACGACGACAGTGAGGATGCCGCACTCGTTGAGGCGGCGGATGGCGGCGCGAGCATCGGGCGTCCAGATGAAATCCTCAGGACGATGCAAGTAATGAATATCGACATTCAGCGTACCGTCGCGGTCGAAGAATACAGCGGGGGCACCCTTACTCGGCATAGCAGAAGTAGCCTCCGTCCTCAAGGAAGTCGACGTATTCCTTGACAGCAGTGCGGAAGGCGTGGAAGCCTCCGTCGTAGCCAGCCTTTAGGAGCTTCTTCGGATCGGCTTCAGTGAAGCTCTGATACTTGCCTTTGAGCACTTCGGGGAAATCGCGGTAGCCGATATATCCCTTGCCCAAGGCAGCGATGACGGCATCGGCGGCTTCGTTGTAGGTATGTGCCTTGCCCGTGCCGCAGTTGTAGATACCAGACGGCCCCTTGTTTTCCCAGAACCAGAAGTTGACCTTGACGACATCCTTAACGTAAATAAAGTCACGTCGCTGCTCGCCATCGTCGAAGCCGTCCGTGCCGCGAAACAGTCGCGCTTCGCCCGTTTCCTTGAGCTGGCGGTAGAGTTGGTAGAAGATTGATGCCATCTTACCCTTGTGCTGCTCCTGCGGGCCGAAGACGTTGAAGTAGCGCAGACCGACGATTTGACTGCGGCTCTCGCGCATGACCTGTCGCACATAACGGTCGAAAGCGAGCTTGCTGTAGGCGTAGGGATTCAGAGCGTCTTCCGCCGCGTCATTCTCAGTGAAGCCGTGACGGCCTGCGCCGTACGTCGAGGCAGACGAGGCGTAGAGGAACGGCACGCGGTGCAGCAGGCAGAAGTGCAGCAGCGTCTTCGAGTATTCGTAGTTGACCTTCATCATGTAGTTGACGTCGTACTCCATCGTATCGGAGCAGGCGCCTTCGTGAAATACGGCATCGATGTCACTGCCGCCGAATTCGTCATCTTCGATGCTCTCTAAAAAGTCGTCCTTGTGACGGTAGTCGATGAAGTGAAGTCCGCGCAGGTTCTTGTAGTTCTCCCCATCTTTGAGGTCATCGACGATGAGGATGTCGTTCCTTCCCTTGCGATTGAGTTCCTTGACGATATTGCTGCCGATGAACCCGGCACCGCCTGTGACGATGATCATGAAGATCCCCTCTCTCTTTTCATGTAAGGCGCGTACAGAATGCGCCTGCCAAACTCATGCTTCTTCGCGCGGCAGTTCCCTCAGCTCTTCCTTCAGTTCCTCACGACTCACGGCGTAGGTGCCAAGCTTTCTTACGACGACGCTTGCCGCGAGGTTGGCAAGGAAGGCAGCGTCCCTGCCCTTAAGTCCGCCCGCAAGGCCTGCGGCAAGGACGGCGATGACCGTATCGCCCGCGCCCGATACATCGAAGACTTCCTGCGCCCGCGTCGGAATATGAACCTCTTCACCCTCGCGCACGAGCGTCACGCCGTTTTCTGAACGCGTCGCGAGTACATTCTTGATTCGATACTTGCGCATGATGTAATGGGCGGCCTTGAGCACCTCGGCATCCGTATTCTTGATGGGGTCGATAAGGATCTCGTTGATTTCCTTGACGTTCGGTGTGATGTAGTCGGCGCCGCGGTACTTCGTCCAGTTCGCGCCCTTGGGGTCGATGATGACAGGCACGCCGTGCGCGTGCGCCGCTTCGATGATCGCCGTCGTCGTGACCTCGCTGCACGTTCCCTTCGCATAGTCGGAAACGACGATGGCGTCGATACTCTCAGCGAGCTTGCAGCGCACGAAGGCGAGGAATTTGTCGATGTAGATCTTTTCGAGCGGCTCCGTGCTCTCGAAATCGAGCCGCATCATTTGCTGATGGCCGCCGATGATGCGCATCTTCGTCGTCGTCGGGCGGTTTGTCGGTACGAGTCCCGCATGGTCGATGCCGTTTTCTACAAGCTTTTCCTTCAAGGAGCGGCAATGGTAGTCCTCGCCGACAAAGCCCGCGAGAAGCGTGTCGCAGCCGAGGAGCGCGAGGTTGTGCGCAACGTTTGCCGCGCCGCCGAGCGTCTCCTTCTGGCGCGTGATGTGGTTGATCGGCACGGGCGCTTCGGGCGAGATGCGTGTGACTTCGCCGTAGTAATATTTGTCGAGCATAACGTCGCCTGTGACGAGAATCTTGCAGCGAGAAAGGCGCTCCTCGACGAGGGTAAGCATTTTTTCGATGTCCATAGAAAGCTCCCTTCCAACGAGATGATTTCTCTTATAATTCTACAACCTTGCAGCGATATTGTCCATCGTGCGCGGGGATATGGCCGACTTTATTTTCATACTCGTGCAGAAGTTCCTCCGCATAGCGCAGCACTTCCTTGACGGGGATGTTCTTCATGCACGCCATATTTTCTGCCCCCGCTCTCGGACATTCGTGCTTGCCGCACGGATGGCAGGCTTCGGGCGTCTTCAAGAGAATGTCCTTGGCGTCGTAGGGGTAAAACCCTGGCACGGGGCTTGCGCCGAACATCGTGACGATGGGCACGTTCATCGCGACGCCGACGTGCATGGGGCCGGAATCCGTCGTAATGAAGAGCGCACACTTCTTGAGGAGCGCTGCAAGTTCTGCGAGCGTGACGCGCCCCGTGAAGGTCTGCAGCATCGCATGATCGCCATGGCGCATCTTGGCACGGCAGGCGCGGACGAGTTCTTCATCCATCGGGCCTCCGAAGAAGGCGACTCCATAACCCTTTTCCAGAAAGTAATCGGCGGTTTGCGCAAAATAATCGTCAATCCAGCGCTTCGTCTTCCAACTCGCACCGATGTTCAAGGCGATAACCTTCGCTCCCACAGAAAAGGCGTCCTGCCAGAGCTTCGCAGCGCTTTCTGTCGCGCCTTCGGGCAGCCACATCTCTAAGCCGCCATCGTCGATACGCTCGATGCCGACGGCTTCTTGCAGCACATCGAAGTGGGAATGGATCTGGTGCTTGACCGCTTTCTTGTTTTCCATAACCTTGTCAAAGAAGGCGGAAAAGATGGGCTTTGCGTAGCCGACGATGCGCCCTGCGCCCGAGAAGGCCGCGAGCGCCGAAGCGCGCTCGTTGCGGTGCAGGTTGATGACGAGGTCGAAATGCTCGCGGCGAACGCGGCGGATAAAGCGCAAAAAAGCGAGCGGATGATTATCCGCTCCCTTCTTGTCGAGCAAAAGACAGCCGTCGATATGCTTGTTGCAGACGACGAGATCGGCGAGCTTCTTGTCTGCGAGAAGCGTGATGCGCGCCTTCGGGAAGTTCGTCCGAAGCGTTCGGAGAACGGGCGTCACGAGCATGAGGTCGCCGATGTGCATGAGGTTGATGACGAGGATGTTGTCGTAGTTTTTCTGCTGCATAGAATGCTTCCTTATGATGACTGGCGGCAGACAAAAAACTCCTTTTCGTCTGCCATTACTGTTTTCACCGTGCCAGAACCTCCTGAATCTTCCCCTTTACTTCCTCGACAGAGAGGATCGCGAGGCAGTCGAGTCCCTTGGGACATCTCCTCTTCCAGCACGCCTTGCAGGAGCGCGGGATCTCCATGGCGTTTTCCTGCTGTCCGTAAGGGCCATTGCGGTTAGCGTCGGTCGGGCCCATGAGCATGACCGTCTTCGTGCCGAGTCCTGCGGCGAGGTGGACAGGGCCAGTATCACCGCCGAGGACGAGGTCGGCACGCTTGAAGATGTGCGCGAGTTTCTTGAGGCTCGTGTGCCCGACGAGGTTGACGGGCGGCACTTCGGTGAGCGCCTCGATGTCACGCACGAGGCTTTCGTCGAGGCGACCGCCGCCGACGAGTACGGGGATGAGTTTCTCGCTGTAGAGCCAATCGGCGAGAACGGCGAAATACTTGACGGGCCAGCGTTTATTCGGCCAGTTCGCGCCGATGGCGAGAACGGCGAAGCGGTTGTCTTCATGCACGCCCTCGGCGGCAAGCAGAGCGTCCGCCGAAGCGGCTTCCGCAGAGGAGACGGCAACGGGAAAACGCACCTCATCAACGCGGCAGCCAAGGGCGCGCGCGACGTCGAGGTAGCGCTCGACGATGTGCCCCGAGGCGTGTGCCCCCTTGATAGGGTGGCTCACATAGGCAGAGCCTTCGCGCATGTTCGCCGTGCCAAGACGCAGTTTCGCACCCGATTGTGCGACAATTGCCGCCGACTTGAAAAGTCCCTGCAGGTCGAGCGCCGCATCGTACTTTCTCGCGCGAAGCTCATGGCGGAAGGGCCGGAACTCTTCGAGGAAGCCGCGCACGGTGCGAAAACGCTTCTTTTCAAAGAGGATGATGTTGTCAATGAAGGGATTGCCCTCCAGAATGCCGTAAGCCGTCGGCTCGACGACCCACGTCAGATGTGCGTCCGGAAACGTCTCCTTGACAGCATAGGAGACGGGAAGCGCATGGATGACGTCGCCGATGGCGCTGAGTTTGACGACGAGGATGTTTTTCATGCAGCTTCCCGCCTTTCTCCTGCAAGCCTGTTTCTATCTCTGATGAATCTTCTCGATGATCTTCGTCGTCGAGCGTCCGGGCACGAGGTCGATGAAATGCACCTCACCGCCGTATTTTTCAACAATCTTCGCCTCAGGCAAAGTCTCGCGCGTGTAGTCGCCGCCCTTGGCGTAAACAGCAGGACGCACCTTCTCTATGAGCATTTCCGCCGTCGGCTCGTCGAAGAGCACGACGTAGTCGACGGCGACGAGCGCACCCACGACTGCCGCACGATCAAGCTCCGTGTTGACAGGGCGCGTCTCGCCCTTCAATCGGCGCACGGAGGCGTCGGTATTAAGTCCGAGCACGAGGCAGTCGCCCAAGGCACGCGCCGCCTCCAAATAACGCACATGACCTGCATGCAGGATGTCGAAGCAGCCGTTCGTGAAGACGACGCGCTGCCCCGCTTCGCGCAGCGTTGCGCAGAAGTCCTCGATCCTTTCCTTCGGTATCAGCATGTGAATCCCCCCAAGATTTCAGACGGAAAGCTCCCGCACCTTCCTCATAAGTTCCGCTGCACTGACCGTCGCCGTGCCGAACTTCCGCACGGCGATACCTGAGGCGATGTTCGACAGCTGCGCCGCCGCGAGCGGCAAGGCGCCGCCCGCGAGCGCGAGGATAAACGCCGCGACGCACGTATCACCCGCGCCTGAGACATCGTAAACTTCGCTCTTGTCCGACACAGGAATCTCATGCCTTGCACCATCGGCAAGAAAGAGCATCATGCCCTTTTCGCCGCGCGTGATGAGCGCCCCTTTCGCACCGAGTTCGGCGATGAGCTCGCGTGCCGCCTCTTCGAGCGCATCTTTCGTATCGAATTGACGCTCGAAGGCGGCGGCAAGCTCTGCGTCGTTCTGTTTCACATAGTCGACGCCCGAGAAAGATCGCACGCTGTAGCGCGAATCAACGATCGTCGGGACGCCGCGCCCGCGGCAGGCAACGAGAAGCCGCTCGCGAATTCCCTGCGTGATCGTACCCGAGCCGTAGTCGCTCAAGACGACGGCATCGACGTGCGCCAACGCCTGCAAGAGCCGCTCTTCCAACTCCTCTGCCAGTGCAGAGGAAAGCGGCTCACGGCTCTCCTTGTCGATGCGCACGATCTGCTGGCTGACCGTTGCCCTGCCGCCCGCGATGACGCGCGTCTTAGAAATCGTCGGTCGTTCAGAAGTAGTCAGAAGTCCCGCCGTATCGACACCCGCATGAGAGAGCACCGAAGAAATTCCCGCACCGCCCGCATCTTCGCCCAAGATGCCGAAGGTGCATACCGCGCCGCCCAAAGTCGCAGCGTTGTGCGCGACATTCGCCGCACCGCCAGCGACGACACGCTCGCCCATCTCCTCCAAGACGAGCACGGGCGCCTCCCTTGATATGCGCGAAATGCGCCCGTCGATGTAGATGTCGGCGACCATATCGCCGAGAATCAAGACGCGTGTGCCCCTCAGGCATTCTGCCGCCGCTACCAGATCTTTTGCCGATGCTGCCATTCCCACACTCCTCTGCTCACCACGGCGTGAAGTTCAACCGGATGCTCCAACTGTCGCGCTTCGCACGGTAGCGCGTGACGAGCTGCACACAATGCATATCATGATACCAATAATAGTCGACGTCACCCAACGTGTGTCGGTCGATGTCATACGCCGTACCACAGACGAAACGGTCGCGCTCCGTCAGCTGATAGCTGAATCCTGCATAGAGCGCACGATGGTAATCCGCCACATCGTAGTAGAAGAGAGAATTCCCTGCATAGATCTGTGCGTAACTGTACTTTCCATAGGCCGCCAACCGGTCGTTGAACTTCTTCACGAGCGTAGCCGACCAACTGAACCCCGAGATCTTCGATCGATCGTACGATTCCTTCGTCACGGAATAATCCGCCGCAAACGAAAGCGCCGCCCCGTTCCCCAAGGGAATCGGATCGTGGTAGACACCGATCTTTCCATAGGTGTGCGTACTCTTGATCCCGTCGTTGTACCAGCGTCCGTGGTCTGCTTCGATGCCCCAGCCGATCGGCGCATCCTTGAAATGGTAGCCAAACTCGTAATGCAGGCTTGGCTCACGGCGAATCCACCTGTCATCGTTGTCCTGCCAATAGCCATACTGCAGGCTCAGCGTCCCATAGCGCCCACCATAGCGAAGTTCCGCCCTGCCATGCACGCCTTCCTTCGTCGATACCAAAAGCGTCGGGATGAAGTCTAGACGATTCGCCACAGGAAACGCGAAATCCTGCTCGATAATGAGCCCGTCCGACTTCGTGTACCTCACCGAAGGGAAGGGCGGCGCCTCCTCGTGCCCGGGACGGAGGTCTGCCGTATACTTGTCGCGATGACCGACACGCGTCTTCTTGAGCCAAAGATCGCTGTTGTAGAAGACGATCTTATCGTTCGGATAAATCTCAATGCGCTCGGCACTCACGCTGTAGTCTGGCGTCTTCGCATGACATTTCGTCGCGCGACCCTCGTGGATGATGACCTTGTCGGGATAGACCTCGATGCGCTTGCCTGAGACGTACTGATGGTTAACCTTTCCCGAAGCATCCTCGATCTTGCCGATGCCCGTGCCGTAGTTGTAGGAGAGCTTCCAGCCACGAACATCCACTTGCGCCATGTCCGGCGTCACCTGCAGTATGTGCGCCTCGTTCTCGACGACCACGTCCTGCGTGAGAGCGTTTCCCTTGATCTCATCGGAAAGCACGCGGCGATTGTCGATCTCCGTGACCTTCACGCTGCCTCGCGCGAAGAATTCGCCCGTCACCTGATCATAAAACAGCTCGTCGCCCTCGAAAGCCGTGGGCAAAGGCTTCAGGTGGGCTTCCATGGGCTGGCGCAGATGTGCCTGCATCGCTGCCGTATCTCGGACGAGCTGTTCCTGCGCTTCCGACAAGCGATTCTCCCTTGCCGCACGCCGCTCGTTTTCGATGTAGTCGAGGACATCCGCCGCCGTATCTGTCGACGAATGGTACTCCGCAAACGCCACCGAAGGCAGACAGGACGTCGCAAAAACTGCGGCCAAAAAGGCGCTCTTTCGAGGAAAATCGCGCCGAACCATCATCTTCATGAAATTTCCTCTCACTTTTCCGTCGTCGGTATCGCATAGAGGACGGTCTCATCCTGCGTCTGGATGAAGAGCTCCGTCCCTTCCGGCAATTCGATATTCTTCCCCTTGACGAACGCGCCACCGATGATGCCAATCGGCCCTAAGAGCAGCATACCCGCAACACTCGCGCCGGCAGCCATGGCATAGCTCTTCATCTCCTGCTTCGATTCCTCGCCGACGAACGTCTTTACCTCAGTGCCGTCCATCGCCTTCGTCGTATGGAAGTCTACATCGATCTCCGCATCGCGGCCGAAGTTGCGCGCCTGCGTGACCTTTTTCACTGTGCCCACGCCTGGCTGCCCCTTGGCGAATACGAGCATACCACCCTGCACGACATCCTCCGCGACCTTGTAGCGGATGGTATCTCCCGCCTTGAGGTTCTTCGCATTGACCTCCTGCGTCAAGGCGATCTTGATCACAGTGTTCTTCGGCACGGTCACCTGCTCAAGCGGCACGCTGTAGCCTCCGAAAGCCGCCGTTCCGAGATCCTGGATGCGCTTCTTGTAAGTGCCTGCGCTCGTCTTTCCTGCGACCGCCATCTCCATCTCCGTCACGCGCTTATCCACCGCCTTGGGGCTGACCTCGTGCATGAGTCCCCATTCGACGGCATTGAGCTGCGTCAAGAGGCCGGGCCCTGTCGTGTTGTCGTAGATGTCATCGTAGACGATATTGACGCGGTCGAGCATGGATCCTTTGTTGTGTTTGCCGAGATAGTCCTTCTCCAAATGATTGATGCGGTCGAGGAACGCGCCCGTCTGCTCCGCGCCCCACGTCTCCGTCTCAACGGCAGCAAGCTTTCCCTGCACCGTCTCCTCTGCGGCGCTCGCCATGCCGACTTGTGTCACAAAAAGCGCGGCGCAAAGAGTCGTGCTCATGATTTTTTTCAAGAACATGGAAGTTCCTCCTTTATGACAAACATAGTTTTCCCTACGAAATAGAATTTCTCTTATGCCTTATTCTGCAAACAGCGGGGAAATCCTCCCTTAAAAGTCCACTAAACTCGGATAAGCGCGTATCCCTCCGTCGAAAGACGATCGACACATTCCCTTGCATTTTCCCACCTGATATGCTATCTTAAGAGTCGCGAAGATGATATCCTCAGGGAATCGTACTTCGCTGTATTTACCGTGCAGGCGCGAGCGACGCCCGCCCTGCTTCACGCCCTGCCACAAATGAATACCGCAGCGGTAAACATCTGCTTAGATCCCTCGGGACTGAGACAGCAAGGTTTCGCACAAGATTACAGCGCACACGGTACATAGCCGTGACGGTTCTGCATGCATTTCGGCCTTTCTGTCTTTTGGCAGGAAGGCTTTTTTGATGGGAGGAATCCATTTGCAAAACATCGGCCGCTTCATCGTCAAGAACATGGTCTGGCTCGTCGTTCTCGTCGGCGCGGCGGGTGCGGTCTTTCCTGCGTCGCTCTCTTGGATTGCGCCGCAGGTGCCGCTTCTCCTTGGGATCGTCATGTTCGGCATGGGCATGACGATCGAGCTCAAAGACTTTCGCCATCTGGTGTGTCACCCGTGGGATGTGGGCATCGGCGTACTCGCACAGTTTACCATCATGCCGCTCGTCGCCTATCTCCTTACCCAAGCGTTTTCCCTGTCGCCCGATCTTGCCGTCGGCGTAATTCTCGTCGGCACCTGCCCAGGAGGCACAGCGTCAAACGTCATCACCTACCTTGCCAAAGGCGACGTAGCCCTGTCGGTCACCATGACTATGGCGACGACGCTTCTCGCCCCCTTCATCACACCGTTTCTGACTCTCCTTTTAGCGGGTGAAGAGATCGCTGTCAATGCTCCCGCAATGATGCTTTCCATCGCCGAAATGGTGCTCCTGCCCGTCCTCCTGGGCGCGGCACTCAACCATTTCTTCCGCCGTCGTGTCGCGTACGCGCTGACGGTTCTGCCGCTCATCTCCGCCCTGCTCGTCGCCCTCTTGGTCGGCGTTGTCGTCTCCATGAGCGCACCGCGCCTCACCGAAGTCGGGGCACTCGTCGCCCTCGCCGTCGTCCTGCACAACGGATTCGGGCTCGTACTCGGCTACGCACTCGCCGGGCTGCTTGGACTTTCTGCAGCGAAACGACGCGCCATCGGCATCGAAGTCGGCATGCAGAACTCTGGCATGGCGGCATCGCTCGCGCTCCTCTACTTCAATCCCGCCGCCGCGATTCCCGCGGCGCTCTTCAGCGTCTGGCACAACATCTCCGGCTCGCTTGCAGCGAACTGGTTCACGCGCCATGATGCCGACGAAAGCGAGATTTCCGCCGATGTTTCCCTCTGATAAGCCACAGGAGGCAATCTGATGAAAATCCTGACCACACCGAAAGAACTCCAAGCCTATGCGCAAAGCGTCAAGAACGCAAAGGAAACAATCGCCCTCGTACCAACGATGGGAGCGCTCCACGCAGGCCACCTCTCACTCGTCGAAGCGGCGCGAAAGAGCGCCGACCGCGTCATCGTTTCCATCTTTGTCAACCCCGCGCAGTTCGGCCCAAACGAGGACTTCGCCGCCTACCCGCGCACCTTTAAAGCCGATGCAGAGAAGCTCGAAGCTGCGGGCGTCGACGCCGTCTTTCACCCCGCCCCCGAGGCGATGTACCCCTCAGGCTATGCGACCTATGTCGAGGTCACGGGCACGCTCACGGAAAAACTCTGCGGTGCGAAGCGTCCCGGGCACTTTCGCGGCGTGGCGACCGTCGTCTTGAAGCTCCTCTTGCTCTCGCACGCAGACTGGGCTTTCTTCGGACAAAAGGACGCGCAGCAGGTCGCCGTCCTGCGCCGCATGGCCATGGACCTCGGCGTCGCGGCCGAGATCGTTATGGCGCCCATCGTGCGCGAAGCATCAGGCCTTGCGCTCAGCTCGCGCAACACCTACCTATCGCCCGATGAACGCACCGCCGCCCTCGTCCTCTCGCGCAGTCTGCGAGAAGCACGCGATGCCTACGAAACAGGCGAAAAGCGTACGAAAGTACTCAAGGAGATTACCGCCGTTGAGCTTGCAAAAGAACCCTTGGCAAAGATCGACTATGTAGAGCTTTACTCCTTTCCGGAGCTTGAAGAAATCGAGACAATCGAGGCGCGCGCGCTCCTCGCCGTCGCTGTATACATCGGCAAGACGCGCCTCATCGACAATATCATCTTGGGGGAAGAAACATGTTGCTGAACTTGATGAAATCGAAAATCCATTGTGCAACCGTCACGGAAGCGAATCTCGCCTACATGGGCAGCATCACCATCGATGAAGCGCTCATGGAGGCAGCGCACATCCTGCCGCACGAACGTGTGCAAGTCGTCAACAACAACAACGGCGCACGCCTAGAAACGTATGTGATCAAGGGCGCACGCAACTCCGGCGTCGTATGCCTGAACGGAGCTGCCGCACGCTGCGTGCAGCCCGGCGATATCGTCATCATCATGTCATACGCCATGATGACCGAAGAAGAAGCGCGCGCCCACACTCCCATCGTCGTCATGCTCGACGAAAGAAATCAGCAGCGAGAAGTGCGCGGCGCAGAGGAGCACGGCACGATCGCATAGCGAATGACGGCTGCGTGCCGCACCTTCTGAGCAGAAAACTCCCTGCGAGGACAAATCTTCCATCGCAGGGAGTTTTTCTCTTTCAAATCCTTTACAAATCAAGGTAAGTTATGATACCATAAAGTTCGTTATTTTATATACTATTGTCCTTTGTCAATGGAGGGAATTTTATGGAAAATCTAATACCTCTTCTCAATTCCATCGATTCGGTGCTTTGGGGACCGCCTCTCATCACCCTGCTCGTGGGGACGGGCATCTTTCTAACCGTACGCCTGCGTCTCCTGCAGGTCGTGCACCTGCCGCTCGCGCTCTCGCTCATCTTCCGCGCAAGAAATCGCGGCGAGGGCGACGTGTCGAGCTTCAAAGCTCTGTGCGTCGCGCTCGCCGCTACCGTCGGCACGGGCAACATCGTCGGCGTCGCGACGGCGGTCAAGGCGGGCGGCCCGGGCGCGATCTTCTGGATGTGGATGGCGGCCTTCTTCGGCATGGCGACGAAGTATGCCGAAGGACTGCTCGCCATCAAGTACCGCACGACGGACAGCCACGGCGACATCGCGGGCGGCCCGATGTTCTACATCGAAAAGGGGCTCGGGCGCGCGTGGCGTCCCATGGCAATCTTCTTCGCCTGTGCCTGCGTGCTTGTCGCCTTTTTCGGCATCGGCACCTTCCCGCAGGTCAACGCCATCGTCGACAGCGTAGAAATCTCGTTCGGCGTGCCGCGTTGGGCGACGGACTTCGCCATCACGGCGCTCATCGCCGCCATCACGCTCGGCGGACTCAAGAGCATCGCGCGCGTCGCCGCCGCCATCGTTCCCTTCATGGCGCTTTCCTACATCGCGCTTTCTCTCGTCCTCATCGTCATGAACATCGACGCCTTGCCGCACGCCATCGCCCTCATCCTGCAGAGCGCTTTCACGGGCGAGGCGGCCGTCGGCGGCTTCGCTGGCTCGACCATCATGATGGCAATGCAGAACGGCATCGCACGCGGCGTCTTCTCGAACGAATCGGGACTCGGCTCCGCGCCCATTGCGTCGGCCGCATCGAAGACGAAGCGTCCGGCAGAGCAAGGCCTGATCTCCATGACGGGCACCTTCATCGACACGATCATCATCTGCACGATGACGGGGCTAGCGCTCGTCTTGACGGGCGCCTGGTCGGGGGATACGGCGGGCGCCGCCATGACGAGCGCCGCCTTCTCGGCAAACTACGGCGCAATCGGCAGCCACCTTCTGACGATCGCCCTCGTGCTCTTCGCATTCACGACGATCCTCGGCTGGAACTACTACGGCGAACGCGCAATTATCTACCTCTTCGAGCGCAAGGGCGTGCTGCCGTATCGCCTGATTTTCATCGCACTCGTCGCCTCGGGCGCATTCTTGAAGCTCGAAGCGATCTGGATCCTCGCCGACATCGTGAACGGCCTCATGGCGATTCCGAACCTCATCGCGCTCCTCCTGCTCTCGGGCGTCATCGTGCGCGAAACGAAGCTCTACATGGAATACGTCAAGCGCCATTCGAGAATCAAGCACTCGTAAAATTCGAACCGAAGCAAGAAGTGCCCTCGTGATACCAAAAAGAATGGTATCATGAGGGCGCTTCTTGGTTTTTGCAAAATCAGAAGATCAGATGCGCGACGACGTAGCCTACGCAGCAGCCGGAGATGACGCCTATGAGACCGGGGATCATGAAACTGTGGTTCAGCAGATACTTGCCGATGCGCGTCGTACCCGAACGATCAAAGCCGATGCACGCGAGGTCAGAAGGATACGTGGGCAGAAAGAAGTAACCGTAGCACGCAGAGATGAACGACATGATGAGCACGGGGTCGACGCCGACGTTGAGCGCCATCGGCACGACGATGGCAATGGCCGCCGCCTGCGAGTTGACAAGCTTCGACGTAAAGAAGGCTATGATCGCATAGGCCCACGGGTAAGCCTGCACAGTCGTGCCGAGGAAGTCCTTGAGAATCGCCATGTGTGCGCTGAAGTACGTGTTCGCCATCCATGCGACGCCGTAGACGGAGAGCAGAGCAACCATACCCGAGCGGAAGACCTGACTGTTGCCGACCTCCTTCGCCTTCACCTTGCAGAAAAGGAGGATGGCGGCAGCGATCAGGAGCATGATCATCTGGATGACCTCGGTCATGTCGATCGCCTTCATCTGTCCGAGCTTATCGGGAAAGTGCGGCAGAAGATTGGGATCGTTGCCAAGGATCGCGATGACGAAGATGCCAAAGAAGAAGATGAACATCGCATGGTAATACGATCGCGGCAATTCCTGCCCCTGCAGACTCTCCGAGTCGCCGTAGACATACTCTTTATTCTTCGGATCCTTGATGAACTCTTGGAACGTCTCGTCCTTTTCCAGATCCTTGCCGCGACGGTAGCTCCAGAGCGCCGCGCAGACGACGCCCGTCAAAGTCGCCGGAATCGTCACGCCGAGCACCTGCAGCACGGAGACATGGTGCCCCGCCTGCGCCATAAAGGCGATGATGGAAACGACCGCAACAGACACGGGCGAGCCGCATATTCCCATCTGCGCCGCGACGGAAGAAACCGCCATGGGGCGCTCGGGGCGAATGCCCTGCTTGATCGCCACGTCGTAGATGATGGGAAACATCGTGTAGACGACGTGCCCCGTGCCGCAGAGCACCGTCAGGAGCCACGTCGTGACAGGCGCGAAGATCGTGACCTGCTTCGGGTTGTTGCGCAGAAGCCTCTCCGCGTACTTGAGCATGACCGTGAGGCCGCCCGACGTCTGCAAAAAGCCCGCGCATGTGACAACTGCGAGAATCGTCAGCATGACGGAGATCGGCGGCACGCCCGGCTGGTAGCCGAAGACGAAGGTGTAGACGGCAAGTCCGATGCCGCTGATGACGGCAAGCCCGATGCCGCCGTGGTGCACGCCGAAGAGCAGACAGCCGAGCATCACAAGAAAGCCGAGAACCATTTCCATAAAGATTCCTCCTAAAATCCCACAGGGCGGCGCAAAAAGAGGCCTTCCCAAACAGCCTTGATCGGGGAAACCAAACTCCTTCCCTCCGTATGGAATTTCAGAAACCTTGCCGATCATATAACACGATTATAATACAATAATCGTATACAGGCAACAAAAAAGGGCGCGAAAGCGCCCTGAAGAGGAAGATTTTTCCTCAATACTTGCGATGTTCCTTCACATAGTCGACGGGACGGCTCCAATCGACGTGGACGTCCGTAGCTTCCCAAAGACGCGTCAGAGCTGTCTTGAAGCTCTCGACATCGGCCGTCGGGTCGATCATTTCCTTGCTGAAATCGCGCAGATTCTCGTGCGGCACGCCAATCTCATGCTTCTCGGCCAGATATTTTTCCACGGCGCAACGGCCGTCCTCATCATCCAAGACGACGGTCGCTGCCTTCTTTTCCGCATCATATTCGATGTAGCCGAGATCCTTCTTGTACTGAATCGCTACGCTGTAAGTCGTTGACACGCTTTATCACCTTTCCTTATCTTCGTTTTTCCGCTATACTATATATACGATAGAAAATCCGCCGGCTCAGCGGCAATGTTCTCTCCATCAACACAAAGAAGGTGCTCTTCATGTATTCCGAATACCTCATGCTGCTCCTGATCCTCGCCCTCGGCATCATCGGTCACAATACGACGGTCGCCTATGCCGTCATCATCGTGCTCGTTCTGAAGCTTCTCGGACTGACGGCAATGCTCGACATCCTTTCCGTCAATGGGCTGAACTGGGGCATCGTACTCCTTTTGGCTGCCATCCTCGTGCCGATTGCGACAGGCGACGTGACCATCGCCAACATGATCGATGCCTTCAAGAGTCCCCTGGGCATAGCCGCCATCGTCTGTGGTGTTCTCGCTGCCATGGCGGGCGGCGGCGGCGTCGAGCTGCTGAAAAATGATCCGCACATCGTCGCCGCACTCATCATCGGCACGATCATCGGCGTGTGCTTCTTCAAGGGTGTCGCCGTCGGGCCTCTGATCGCGGGCGGCATGACCTACGCACTAATGAAGCTTTTCGCCTCTATCAAATAGCTCGCTCACCTCAGCCAAGCTGCATCCCGGCACATTCTCACTACCTAAATCATACGGCTTTCATTCCAGCAATTTGCGCATCGCCTTGGCATTTTCCTTGGCGGTGCGCTTCTTGTCGTAGAGGACGACCGCCTTGTCCTGTTCTGCCTCATCCTTTGCGAGCACAAGCTCGACGCGCTCGCCGAGGATGCGTTTCGCCTGGCGTAGCACAAGCTCCATTGAGGAATCACTCGCAACGATCACATACGTTCGCGCGAGGTCGCTGTGCGCCGCGTGCAGGAGTTCCGCTACCGACGGGCATTCCTCGCGCCTGCCCGGCACGATGACGTTCGCGCCGAGTTCCGTCAAGCGCAGGCCGCGCGCTGCATCCGACGCGACGGCGAGGAGCGCGACGGGCAGCAGCGACTCATAGTCCGCCGTCAAGGCATGCGCCTCCGCCATGTCTGTCACACGGAACGACTGCAGCTTACCCCAGCCGATCGCCTGCTCGACGACGGCGCCCGGATGATCGGTGTGTACATGGACGAGCAGGGAGCGCTCATCGTGCACGACGGCGACGAAGCGGCAATCCTCCTGCAGGCGATGCTCGACGTCACGCGCACGCGCCTTGCTTCCGACGATACGAAACGTCACGCAGTACGGGCGCACGAGGTCGCGGCGCGGGTCAGGAATCGAAAGCCGATCTTCTCCCATACCGAGCGACAGGCTCACAGCCGGCGAGACGAAGTGCCCATCGAGTCCCTTCATACAACCCTGCAAAAACGTCTGCATGACGAGCGCACCCGGCTCTTCGCGCTTTTCCTCCGCCAGAGCCTTCCGTCCCTCGTCAATCGCCGTCTGCAGGATCTCTGCGATCGGAAGATTTGCGCGCACCGCATGGTACGCGCCCTTCGCCACTGCCTTGGCGGCGGCGACAAGCACCGTTTCCACTGTCGGAGGCAGTACGCGCTGCGCGTAGAGAATGCCGTACTGGAACGCCTTGCCGAATTCTGACGAAGTCGTGTCATTCTTTCCCGACAGCCCCTTCGCGATGCCGCGCAGGAGCTGTGCGAGCACGACGCCCGACGTACCTCGCGCGCCGAGCACCGCCGCACTCGCTACACGCCTCGCAAGGCCACCGATGCTCTCATCTTTCACGTCGACGAGCGGCATGACCGCCGCGCCCATCGTGCGCAGCACATGCGTACCCGGAAGCGCTGAGCGCTCCCCCTGCCTCTTTCTTGAAAGCGCGTCAATGCCCTCATATTCCAGAAGAAACTCCCCGTAAGCGCCGCTTAACATGCGTTTGAAATCGCTTCCCGTAATGACTTCTCGATTGCCCGTCATAGGATCCCTTCTCTCCATTCAAATAATTTGTAGAAAATTTCCTGCAAGAAACAGGATTCTTTTATAGTATTCGCGAAATAAGAGAATTAACCTTCTATAAAACTTCAATAAATCCATTTCCGCAATTAATTTACCATGAAAGTCCAAGAAGTCAAGCCCAGCGGGCGCAGACGGATTGGCTCTTTCATGTAAGGCGTGTGGACATATGTACAGCGTGCCTCTTTGATGCGCTGTCGCAGGAAACGGGCAAGAACATGACTCGTGCTGCTTCGCGCGGCGGCTGAACATATGTCCAGAAAGTTTGCCATGAAAGTCCAAGAAGTCAAGCCCAGGGGGCGCAGACGGATTGGCTCTTTCATGTAAGGGCGGCGCACAACGTCCACGAAGCGGACGTTGTGCGTGCAGTTTAGCGCGAAAGGCGCAGGAGAAGCACTGGCAAATGCCTGCGCCGTGCGGAAGCGAGAAGAGCAAAGGAGTCATTCGATGCCTAGAACAAGAAAGACCTCGGCGAAAACAAAAGAACTGAAAGGCCTCGCCACGGAAGCCATTGTTTCCGAAGCCGCCTCAGGCGAGAGCATCCCTCCAAGCGAAACGGAAACTGCGGGGACGCAGACCTCTGCACTCTCCGCACCGGATGCGGCAAAGACACGAGAAGAAACCGCTGCCAGTGCAAACGATACGGCAGCGGTCGCCGCAAAGGACGAAGCGAACGACGCTGCAGATGAAGCCCCCAGCGATACGGCAAAACCCGCCGCCAAAAAGCGCGGCAGGAAGCCCGCTGCCAAGACGGCGACGAGGAGCACGCGCGCCAAAGGCACGAAAGCTGCCGACAAGAAGACGACGAAGCGCACCGCCAAAAAGAATACTGCCGAAACCACGACTGCAGGAACGAAGAAGAAGCCGCACGGCGAGCCGATCTTCGCGCTCGACATCGGCACGCGCAGCATCATCGGCATCGTCGCTGAAAAACTCGACAACGAGCAGATGCGCATCCTCGCGACTGTGCGCCGCGAGCACAAGACGCGCGCCATGCTCGACGGCCAGATTCACGACGTACCGCAAGTCGCCGACCTCATCCGCGAGGTCAAGCGCGAGCTGGAAAAGACGACAGGACCTTTGAAGTCCGCCTCCGTTGCCGCTGCTGGCCGCGCCCTCTACACCATGACCGCTGAAGCCTCCGTCGAGATCAACGGCGTCATCACCGACGAGCAGCAGCGCGCCCTCGACTTCTCAGGCGTGCAGGCAGCGCAGGCGAAACTCGCCAGTTCCAAGGACATCGAAGACCCTGGTCGCTACTACTGTGTCGGCTACAGCACGATCCAGTACACGCTCGACGACATCCCCTTGAAGAGCCTCGTCGGTCAGCGCGGCAAGATCGCCAGAGCGACCGTCATCGCCACCTTCCTGCCGCGCCAGGTCATCGACTCCATGCAGTCGGCCCTCAGGGACGTCGGCCTTGAGATGCACGCGCTTACCTTGGAGCCGATCGCCGCCATCAATGTCCTCATTCCGCCGACGATGCGCCACCTGAACCTCGTGCTCGTCGACATCGGCGCAGGCACGTCCGACGTCGCCATCACGAAGAACGGCTCCATCATCGCCTACGGCATGGTGCCCCTGGCGGGCGACGAGATCACCGAGGCCATCAGCCAGCGCTACCTCCTCGACTTCAACGTGGCGGAAGAAGTCAAGCGCAACGCCTCCGCCGGACGAGAATCAAAATTCACCGATATCCTCGGCACGGAATACGACCTCGGTCCCTCCGACGTCATCGGACCGATCATGCCGAACATCCAGAACCTCGCCGACTCCATCGCACGTCAAGTGCTCGAACTCAACGGCGACTCGCCGCAGGCCGTCATGCTTGTCGGCGGCGGCTCACAGACTCCGGGACTCGCCGCGCTCGTATCAAAAGCTCTCTCCGTGCCCGAAAACCGCGTCGCCGTGCGCCATCCTGAGAGCGTCATCGGCGTCGAGGCCATCCCCGAAGAGCTGCAGACGCCCGATGCCGTCACGCCCTTAGGCATCTTGAAGATTGCCTCGATCAACCTGCTGCACTTCCTCTCCGTCTACGTCAATGAGCAGGAGATCAACCTCTTCAACTTCCGCGACCTCACCGTATCCGACGCACTTTTGAATGCCGGCATCCAACTCAAGAAATACAACGGCCGTCCCGGCCTCGGACTCATGGTCACGGTCAACGGCGAGAAGAAATTCTTCCCCGGCTCGCTTCCCTCCATGGCGATCCTGAAGCTCGACGGCGAGGACACGACGCTCGACGCCCTCGTCAAGGCGGGCTGCCGCATCACCGTCGCCCACGGCAAGGACGGCGAGACGCCCGAAGTGCGCCTCGCCGACGTCCTGCAGATCGAGCCGGACTTTCCGCTCGAAATCAACGGCAAGGAGACGCACATCCACCAGGCCGCCTACGTCAACGGCGAAGCCGCCGCTCCCGATCGACTGCTCGCCGACAACGACATCATCGAGAGCAAGGAACCGCGCACCTTGGGCGAGGCTCTGAAAGCCGCCGGCTACCCGCCGACGGGCCGCAAGATCCGCTACACGCTCAACGACAACAATGCGCAGTACGTCGTATCGCCCGAAATTCTGCTGAATGACGCACCCGCGACGATCTCCGAGCCGATTCACGAAGGCGATCGCATCGAATATCAGATGACGGCAGAGCCAAAGCTCAGCGATGTGCTCGACATCTCGCGCCTGCAGTCCGCCGTTACCATCACCTACAACGATCAGGAATACGAAATCCCCTCCGCCTCCCTGGAACTTGAGGTCAACGGTCACAAGGCGTCGCCCGGCACCTACCTCGAAGACGGCAGCGTCGTCTACTACAGAATTTCCGAAAAAAAGGCGACGACCGTCAACGAAGCTCTGCTCGCTGTCGGCTTTGAGCCGCCGCCAGCCACGAGCCGCGTCAGCGTCTCCATCTTCGTCAACCGCCGTCCCGTCGTCTTCACCGACCCCATCAAGAACGGCGACCGCCTCGACATCGTTATCAAGCCCCTGCCTGCGCCCACGACTCCCACGGGCTTCAGCGGCATCCCCGGCACAGCCGCGCAGTCGTAAAGCAGGGCGCAGTCCGCACGCGGCGAAGCCCTCTGAAACTCCCCCTTGCCACACCAATCGATCTATGGTACAATACTTTGCGTAGCATTCGCGGGCATAGTTCATCGGTAGAATACGAGCTTCCCAAGCTCGGGAGGTGGGTTCGATTCCCATTGCCCGCTCCATGCGAGTACCTAGAGCTGTCGGAAACGGCAGCTCTTTTTGTATAGAACTCGCACACTAAAATGCAGGCTTTGTGATCATTTCGCACCGCATTTGCCAGAACCCGACCGATCCTCAAAAAGGAGCAACCCAATGAAGCAGACAGAAGTTCCTGCATCGCCTCGCGATGCCAAGCATTTTTACTGGAAGCTCTTTTCTTCCACCTTCGTCATCAGCGCCGTCACCATCGGCGGCGGCTTCGTCATCATCCCGCTGTTGAAGGCAAAGTACGTCGACGAATACGGTTGGATTGACGACAAAGAGGCTCTCGACATGGTCGCCATCGCGCAGTCCATGCCGGGCATCGTCGCCGTCAATGCCTGCATCATCCTCGGCTACCGCATGGCGGGACTCGCAGGCTCCTTGACGGCGCTCCTCGCGACGGTGCTGCCGCCCCTCATCACGCTTTCTGTCATCGCTCGCTGCTACGACGCTTTTGCCAGCAATCCGACAGTGCAGCTCGCATTGAAAGGTATGCAGTGCGGCGCGACAGCTCTCATCCTAAAGGTCGCCATCGACCTCTTCATCAAACAGGCGAAAACGCGCCTCCTGCTGCCCATGGCGATCATCCTCGCTACCTTCGTCGCCAACGTGTTCTTCGATGTCAACATCATGCTGCTCATCATCATCGACGGCATCATCGGCCTCGTCCTCATGCAGGACAGGAAATTCGGCTGAGGGGGCGCAATCATGATCTATCTTCAGCTCTTCTTCGAGTTTGCCAAGGTCAGCATCTTCTGCGTCGGCGGCGGCTACGCTTCCATGCCGCTCATTCAAGCCGCCGTCGTCGATGAGCGCGGCTGGCTGACACTCGCACAGTTCATCGACATCTTCACGATCTCACAGATGACGCCCGGCCCCATCGGCATCAACGCTGCAACCTTCGCAGGCATGACAGTCGCGGGCACTGGGGGCGCCGTGGCAGCGACGGCAGGCTTCGCCTTCCCGTCGCTGATCCTCGGCATCGCGCTCGCCAAGCTCTTCTTCAAGTATGGCGACATCGGCTCGATCCGCGGCATACTGAACGGCCTGCGCCCCGCCGTCATCGCTCTCATTTGCGGCGCGGCGATCGACTTCATCCTGCTCGCCGTCTGGAACACGGAGAGCCTTCCCACAAGCTTTGATGCAACCGAATGGAGCAGCATCGTCATCATCGCTTTCGCTCTGATCGCCATGCACTACAAATATGGCGTCATCACGATCCTCGCCGCCTCCGGTGTGCTCGGCGTACTCTTCGGCATATTGAAGAACGGCGGCATGTAGTCAACCATAAGAAAAGGCACTCGCCGTACCGAGCGAGTGCTTTTTCTTATGGGCTCTTCCAATCTAGTCAAATTTCCTATCGTAGAGCAGCGCCGCGATCAGGACGACGAAGCACGAGCCGGCATTGTGCACGAGCGCGCCCGTCGTAGGATTGAGCTCCTGCATGAGCGACAGGACGATGGCGGCGAAATTGATGCACATTGAGAGCGCGATGCTGAGCTTGATCGTCGTCGCCGTGGCATTGGCGAGGCGCTTGAGGTAGGGCACCTGCGCGACATCGTCACGCATCAGCGCTATGTCGGCGGCTTCGACGGCGATATCGCTTCCCATCGCGCCCATCGCCGCGCTGACGTCGGCGGTCTTCAAGGCGGGTGCGTCGTTCACGCCGTCGCCAATCATCAGAACCTTGCGCCCCTTTTCCTGCAGTTTCCTGACGTGTGCGACCTTATCTTCGGGCAGAAGATCCGCATGGATCTCGTCGATGCCGACTTGGCTCGCAAAGTAGGCCGCGGTTTCCTTGTTGTCACCCGTCAGGAGCACGGTGCGCACATCCATAGTGTGCAGGCGCTCGACCATCGCATTCGCCTCGGGGCGCAGCGTATCGGAGAGGGCGAGCGCACCGATGCACCGCTCCCCTTCCGCCGCGAGCACGAGCGCCTTGCCTTCGGCGCGCAGACGCTCCAAAGCTTCACGCATCGGCGCTTCCAACATGACACCGTTTTCCGCGAGGTAGCTTTCGCTGCCGCATAAGAGTTTTCTCCCTGCGATCTTTGCAGAGACGCCCCTGCCCGCCGTCATGCGGAAATCCTCCGAAGGCGCAAGCGCGACGTCCTGCGCCTTCGCATGGGCGACGATCGCCTTGCCCAGCGGATGCTCGCTCCTCGCCTCAGCGGAGGCGACGATTTGGAGCAGTTCCTCTTCTTTGACAGTTTCAGCAAAGGGCAGGACATCGCTGACGGAAAGTTTGCCGCAGGTCAATGTGCCCGTCTTGTCGAAGGCGATCGTATCGACCTTGCCCATCTTTTCCAAGGTCTCGCCCGATTTGATGATGACGCCGCGCTTCGTTGCCTGTCCGATCGCCGCCATGATCGCCGTGGGCGTCGCCAAGACGAGGGCGCACGGGCAGAAGACGACCATCAATGTGACGGCGATGATGATGTTCGCCGTCGCAGCATAGGCGCCGACGGCGAGCACGAGCACGATGGGCACGAGCCAGCTCGCCCAGCGGTCGGCGATGCGCTGCATCGGCGCCTGCTTCTCCTCGGCCTCCTGCACCATGCGGATGAGCCTTTGCAGGGAGCTCGACTCGCCGACTTCCTTCACTTCGACATCGACCGAGCCGAAGCAGTTGAGCGTGCCGCAGAAGACCTCTTCGCCCATGCCCTTGTCGACGGGCAGGGATTCGCCCGTCATGACGGACTGATCGACGGAAGTCTCGCCTGCGAGAATCGTGCCGTCCACGGGAATCCGTTCGCCGGGCAGGATACGCAGCACATCGCCGCGCACGATCTCTTCGAGCGCGATCATTTCCTCCCTGCCGTTTCGGATTCTCCGGCCCTGCGTCGGCGAAAGCGCGAGGAGATTCTTCAAGCCTTTCTTCGCACGCTCCGTAATCGCCTCTTCGAGAAGTGCGCCGAGCGCCATGATGAAGGCGACCTCGCCCGCCGCGAAGAGATCGCCGATGGCAATCGCTGCAAGCATCGCCATCGAGATCAGAAGCGCCGACGAAATCTTGCTGATGCCGCGATTGTAAATGATGCGCCAAACGGACAGGTAGAGCAGCGGAATGCCGCAGATGACGACCGTAACCCATGAGGGGTCGAACGGCAAAATCTGCATAGGTGTCGCTTCCGCGCCGAACTCCTCCATCACATGCGGCACGAGGTCGAGCAGCAGGAACACCGCCGCCACGAGCGTCATGGAAAGGCTCGCGAGAAAATCGTTGAGTCGCTTGAGAAGCGCCGCCGCACTTTGCAGTCTGTCGCAGCCATAGCCGCTTGGCTGCAAAGGTTTCTTTTCCTGCAATGCATTCGCCTCTGCCATAAAGATCCTCCATTTCCTTGACAAGATGACATCCTCTTGCGTACAATAAATGCAATAGAGAACATAGTGTTCTTTATTATTCTAAGCAGATGTCCGCAAGAAAACAACGGATGATTGAGGCGCCGCGTTTCTTACGGAACATCTCGATAAATTTGTACGGCGAGGGGGATTTCCATGGACAGACGGCAGAAAAAAACGAGGGCGGCGATCTTTGCCGCGTTCAGCGAACTTGCGGCAAAAAAGCGCTACAACAAGATCACGGTGCAGGAGATCATCGACAGCGCCGACATCGGGCGCACGACTTTCTACGCGCACTTCGAGACGAAGGACGATCTCCTCAAGGCTCTGTGCGAAGAGCTTTTCGGCCACATCGTCGGCAGTGCGATGGACCGCACGCACACGCACGGACTGTACTCGGACGGCCAAGCGCCACACTCCGTCTTCCTGCATCTCCTGCAACATCTCGAAGAGAACGACAGCAATATCCTCGGACTGCTGTCATCCGCGAGCAGCGACATCTTCCTGCGCTACTTCAAGGACAGCTTGAAGGAGCTCGTGCGCCTGCACATCGTCGCGCATGGAAGGGAAAATCCCGCCGTGCCGCAGGATTTCCTTGTCAACCACATCACGGCCAGCTTCGTCGAAATGACACTATGGTGGATCAAGGACGGCCGGAAGATGACGCCCGAAGATCTCGACCGCTGCTTTCGCGCCGTGATCGAGCCGATTCTCTAGCATGAAGGACGCAAGTATACTGGCTAGAAGAGATTTTTAATGCTATAATGACAGAAAGAAGGTGAGTTCGTGCAAAAAGAGGAACAGATTTCAGGAAAAGATCATACGCTTCCTTACCAAAATCCAATCTACGACCAACATGCCAAACGTCTGCTTTCACAAAGAGCCATCATGGCGCGCCTTCTCAAACGAACCGTACCAGAATTTGAAAAAGTCTCCATTTCCGACATCGCCGAAAAATACATCGAAGGCACGCCGCAAATCAGTGAGATTCCTATCGACCGAGATAAGACGAATACGGTGAGAAAAACTCCTAAAGAAATCTTTGGCGATGCCACGGAAAACGTCGCCATCACCGAAGGTTGGATTCGCTTCGACATCTTATTTCGCGCACGCGTCCCAAAATCAGGAGAATTGATCACATTGATCGTCAACGTCGAGGCGCAGAGAACACAGCGTAGGTCGAAACTCGGCTACGCACTTTTACGTCGTGCCATTTACTATGCCAGTCGCTTGATTTCCTCACAAAAGGAAACCGAATTTACTGGGTCTTCCTACGATGATATCAAGAAAGTTTACAGCATCTGGCTCTGCATGGATTCCCCCAACGGCAAAAGCGCCATCAATCGCTACGAACTGAATGAACATCACATTCTTCACTGCCATAAGGAAAATCGCGTCGACTATGACTTGATAAGCATCATCACGATCCATCTTGGAGACGAGCAGCAGCTAAACGAGGATTGGCTCATCCGTTTTCTAAAAATCCTATTCAAGGATACAAAGACGTCTCCATCAGAAAAGAAGAACCTACTAAAAAATGAATTCGATCTTGATACGACTACAGATATAGAAGAGGAGTTGAAGACGATGTGCAACCTGAGTACAGGCATCTATGAGCGGGGCATGGAACGCGGTATGGAGCGCGGTATGGAGCGCGGTATGGAGCGCGGCATAGAAAAAAATCGCTTGGAGACAGCACTTTCTATGCTCAAAGAAAATCTTCCCCTCGATATGATTGCCCGAATTACAAACCTATCACTGGACAAGATCAAATCCTTGCAAAAAGAACATTCGATACATTGACAGCCTGCGCCCCTTTTGCTAAAATGGTACAGCAAGTCACGGAGAGGTGTCCGAGCGGTTTATGGAGCCGGTCTTGAAAACCGGTGATGCAGCGATGCACCGTGGGTTCGAATCCCACCCTCTCCGCCATGATGAAATAAACGACGCATAGATAAAAAGACGGGGCATGAATCTTCGGATTCATGCCCCGTCTTCTTTTTATGATTTTACTTGTCGTAGGATGTCTTTGTCGCATCGAGACGCGCGATGGCGCGGCGCAGAGCTGCTTCGGCACGCTGGAGGTCGATCTCCTTCGATGCCGAGGCGCTGCGGAACGCCTCGATGCGTTCCTTGGCGCGCCGGTAAGCGCGCTGGGCGCGGTTGATATCGATATCGATCGGCTCTTCGGCGGCCGAGGCGAGCACCGTGATCTTTTCGGGCTGCACTTCCATGAAGCCCCCGGAGACAGCGATGAGTTCTTCGCGGTCGGGGAACTTCACATGCATGGCATGGGGCAGCAGTCCCGTGACAAGCGGCGCGTGATGCGGCAGGATGCCGAGTTCGCCGCCCGTCGAGCGCACGATGAGCATGGCGATGTCGTCGCTGTAGACAACTCGGTCGGGGGAGACAATTTCGAGCTTGATGGAAGCCACGAATCATCCCTCCTTTTTGATCTTGTCCGCTTTTTCGATGACCTCGTCGATGTTGCCGACCATGTAGAACGCGTTCTCGGGCAGATCGTCGTACTTGCCTTCGAGGATTTCCTTGAAGCCGCGGATCGTTTCCTTCAGCGGCACATACTTGCCGGGCGAGCCCGTGAAGACTTCGGCGACGGCAAACGGCTGCGACAGGAAGCGCTGGATCTTACGCGCACGCGCAACGGTGAGCTTGTCCTCGTCGGAAAGCTCTTCCATGCCGAGGATCGCGATAATGTCCTGCAGTTCCTTGTACTTCTGAAGCACCGCCTGCACGCCGCGCGCGACTTCGTAGTGATCCTCGCCGATGACGTTCGGGTCGAGGATGCGCGATGTGGAATCCAAAGGATCGACGGCGGGATAGATGCCGAGCTCGGCGATCTGGCGCGAAAGAACGGTCGTCGCATCGAGATGCGTGAACGTCGCTGCAGGCGCCGGGTCCGTCAAGTCGTCGGCAGGCACATAGACCGCTTGCACGGACGTGATCGAGCCTTTCTTCGTCGAGGTGATGCGCTCCTGCAGAGCGCCGACGTCTGTCGTCAATGTTGGCTGATAGCCGACGGCGGAAGGCATGCGGCCGAGAAGAGCCGAAACCTCGGAACCCGCCTGAATGAAACGGAAAATGTTGTCGATGAAGAGCAGCACGTCCTGCCCCTGCACATCGCGGAAGTATTCCGCCATGGTAAGCCCCGTCAAAGCGACGCGCATACGCGCTCCCGGCGGCTCGTTCATCTGACCGTAGACGAGTGCCGTCTTGTCGATGACGCCCGACTCCGTCATTTCTGACCAGAGGTCATTGCCTTCACGCGTACGCTCGCCGACGCCGGCGAATACGGAGTAGCCGCCGTGCTCGGTCGCGATGTTATGGATAAGCTCCATGATGAGAACCGTCTTGCCGACGCCCGCGCCGCCGAAGAGACCGATCTTCCCGCCGCGCGAGTACGGGGCGATGAGGTCGACGACTTTGATACCCGTCTCAAGGATCTGCGTCGACGTCTCCTGCTCATCGAATTTCGGCGCCGGACGATGGATCGGCCACGACTCCTTGTTGCCGACGGGAGCGGGATTGTGGTCGACCGTGCGGCCGAGCACGTTGAAGACGCGCCCGAGGCACGCATCGCCGACGGGCACCTTGATCGGCGCGCCCGTGTCTTCGGCTTCCATGCCGCGCATGAGACCGTCCGTCGAGCTCATGGCGATGCAGCGTGTGACGCTGTCGCCGAGATGCTGCATGACTTCGACGACGAGGTCGATGTCGAGGTCTTCCACCTTACCCTGGATCGTAATGGCATTGAGGATGGCCGGCAGCTCTCCCGCTGGAAATTCGATATCTACGACAGGTCCGATGACCTGTACCACTTTACCTTTAGCCAATGCTAAACCTCCTTACTTCAAGGCTTCCGCACCGCCCACGATCTCGGTGATCTCGCGGGTTATGCCAGCCTGACGCACTTTGTTGTAGTGCAGGTCGAGCTTACGGATGAGTTCCTCGGCGTTGTCCGTCGCGTTGCTCATCGCGTTCATGCGGGAGCTGAGTTCGCTCGCGGCGGACTGCAAGAGCGCCGCGTACACCGTCGTCACGAGGTACTGCGGCAACAGGAAGCCCAGGACTTCCTCTGCCGACGGCTCGTAGATGTACTCCGCATGAGGGCCTTCCTTCGCCTCGCCGAGCCCTGCGAAGGGCAGGAGCTGCATCGTTTCCGGCACACAGCTGATCGACGAGATGAAGCGCGTGTAGACCATGTGGATCTCCTTGATGCCGCCTTCGGTGAAGCGATTCGTAAGATCTTGGGCGATCGTGCGCGCTTCTTCGTAAGTCGGACGCTCGCTGATGCCGATGTAGGATTCCGCGACATCGAAGCCTCTGTGCTTGAAATGATCGCGCGCCTTGCGGCCCACGGTCACAAGCGTCGTCTTCGACTTGTCTTCAACGAGACTCGCGACGAGCTTGAATACGTTGCTCGAATAAGCACCCGCAAGCCCTTTGTCAGCGGCGCAGACGAGATAGAGCGTCTTGCCGTCCGGATGCGTCTCCAACAGCGGATGGCTGAAATCGCCGGCATTCGCCGCGATGTCCTTGACCACCTGGGCCATCTTCTCTGCGTAGGGGCGGTTGTTCGTCGCCGCATCCTTGGCACGGCGCAGCCTTGAGGTCGCGATCATATTCATAGCGTTCGTGATCTGCTGGATGCTTTTTACGCTCTTGATCCTTCGGCGTATATCCTGCAAGCTAGCCAAAATGAATCACCTCGCTATTATTCTTTGACCCTGTAAGAAATCGTCTCCTTGAACTCCTCGATGCACTTCTTGATCTCGGCTTCCAAAGCATCGTCGAGCTTCTTCTGCTCAGCGACTTTCTTGCCGACATCGGCATGGCTTGCGTGCATGAACTTGATGAAGTCCTCCTGGAACTTGACGACTTTCTCGACGGGGATGTCCGCGAGGAAGCCGCGCACGGCTGTGAAGAGCACGAGCACCTGATCCTCGACGGCGAGCGGCGTGTACTGCGGCTGCTTCAAAGTCTCGACCATGCGTGCGCCGCGATCGAGCTGCTCCTTCGTCGCCTTGTCGAGGTCGGAGCCGAACTGCGCGAAAGCAGCGAGCTCACGGTACTGTGCAAGGTCGAGGCGCAAGGTGCCCGCGACCTGCTTCATCGCCTTGATCTGCGCCGAGCCGCCGACGCGCGAGACGGAGAGGCCGACGTTGATCGCCGGGCGGATGCCCGAGTAGAACGCGTCGGTTTCGAGCATGATCTGACCGTCGGTAATGGAGATGACATTTGTCGGGATGTACGCCGAGAGATCGCCCGCCAGCGTCTCAATGACAGGCAGAGCCGTGATGGAGCCTGCGCCAAGCTCATCGGAGAGCTTCGCCGCGCGCTCTAGAAGGCGCGAGTGCAGGTAGAACACGTCGCCCGGATAGGCTTCACGCCCCGGCGGACGGCGCAGGAGAAGCGACATCGCGCGGTAAGCGGCGGCATGCTTCGTCAGATCGTCGTAAACGCAAAGGGCATGACCGCCCTTGTACATGAAGTACTCCGCCATGGCGACGCCCGCGTACGGCGCAAGGTACTGCAAGGGAGCGCTGTCCGCTGCCGTCGCAGCGACGACGATGGAATATTCCATCGCGCCGGCGTCTTCGAGCGTCTTGACGACGCGTGCAACCGTCGACGCTTTCTGGCCGATGGCGACATAGACGCAGATGCAGTTCTGCCCCTTCTGGTTGAGGATCGTATCGACGGCGATCGCCGTCTTGCCCGTGCCGCGGTCGCCGATGATGAGCTCGCGCTGGCCACGGCCGATCGGCACGAGGCCGTCGATCGCCTTGAGACCTGTCTGCAGCGGCTCATGGACGGACTTTCTGTCCGCGATGCCCGGCGCGGGGAACTCGACGGCGCGATGCTCTGCCGCCTGAATGGGGCCCTTGCCGTCGATCGGACGCCCAAGAGCGTCGACGACGCGACCGACCATGTTCTCGCCAACCGGCACCTGCATGATCTTCTTCGTGCGCTTGACCGTCGCACCTTCTTTGATTTCCGTGTCGCCACCCAAGATAACGGCGCCGACGTCGTCCTGATCGAGGTTCAGGGCAAGACCGTATACATCATTGCCGAAATCGAGCAGCTCGCCTGCCATGGCTTTCGTGAGGCCGTGGATATGGGCGATGCCGTCACCGATCTCGATAACAGTGCCGACATCATCGACGTTCAGATCGACGTTGTAGTTCTTGATCTGGTCTTTGATGATGGCCGTTATTTCTTCCGGATTCATTTTCATCTTATGCTGTCACCCCAATTTCTCACTTGTTCGCCAGTATCTCGGCGCGCAGTGCTGCAAGTCTGCCCTGTACGCTGCCGTCGATGCGCTTGTCGCCGATCTGGGCGATCGCACCGCCGATGATGGCGGCGTCGATGTGCTTCCTGAGCTTCACGCTGCGCCCCGTCGCCTTTTCGAGCTTTTCGGCAAGAAGCTTTTCCAGCTCTCCCGTCAACGGATGCGCTGTCGTGATGTCCGCGACGACGATGCCCTGCGCCTCGTTGGAAAAATCTTGATACTGGGCATCTATGACCTCCAGAAGGTCCATGCGATGCTTGTCGATCAAGAGCATGATGAAGTTCTCAATATCCGAGGAGAGTTCGCCCGAGAAAATCTTCTTGAACAGCGATTTCTTTGCTTCAGGCGGCACCTGCGGATTCGTTGCGAAGCCTCGGAGCATCGGCTCATCGAATACGGCGCGCGTCACGCCCGTGAGTTCTTCGCCGTACTCTTTGAGTTTCTTCTCATCCGCGGCAATCTCGAAAATGGCGCGCGAATACTTTTTCGCCAGTTGCAGATTCAGCATGAGAGATCACCAAGCTTTTCGTTGCCGAGTCGATCGGCGAACTCGGCGATGAGGCTCTCGTTCGCCTTCTCGTCGAGGTTCTTCGCGATGACCTTGCTCGCCGCCGCCATCGAAAGGGCAACGACCTCGGCGCGAAGCGTCTCCGCTGCCGCGCGGCGCTCGCGCTCGATCTCCTCCGCCGCAGACTTCTTCATCTGCTCAATATCGCGCTTCGTCTTCACGACGCTCTCATCGCGCTCTTCCGCCGCCTGACGCGAAGCGGAGTCGATGATGCTTTGCGCCTTGACGCGGGCGCTCGCGAGCTGATCCTCGTATTCCTTCTTGAGGGCTTCGGCCTTTTCCACGTCCTCGTCCGCTTTGGCGAGGCTCATTTCGATCTTCTTCTGACGCTCCTGGAGCATGTTGACGATCGGCTTATAGGCAAAGGCGCGAAGCAGCACGACAAGAATCAGGAAGTTCAGGATCTGAGCCGCAAGGGTCCAATTTATATCGATCAATTTGCTGTACCCCCTTTTCTGTGATAGAGAGAATTTATGCTCTCCTTATTTCGTCAGAAGCGGGTTCGCATAGAGCATGATCAGGGCAACAACCGTCGCGATGATCGCCATAGCCTCGATCAGACCGACGGAAATCAGCGTGTTCGTGAAGAGGGTATTCTTCGCCTCTGGCTGACGCGTGATGCCTTCGATGAAACGAGCCGTGACAAGACCGTCGCCGATGCCGGCGCCGATCGCGGCAAGACCCATCGTAATACCTGCGCCAATCAAAGCGGCTGCTACCATAATCGCGTTTTCCATGAAAAATTTCCTCCTTAAAGTACAATACAAAAACAGAAAGGAACCATCCCCGTCACTTTCAATGCTCCCCGCCTGCGCGGATGGCTTCCGCCGCATCAAGCAGAGCACCGCCCTCGCTCATGGCGTTGACGCCGTGTCCATGATCTTCTCCCTCACTTGCATGGAAAGAATTTGACAGGTACGCTATCGAAAGCATTGTAAAAATGACGGCCTGCACCATACCGATGAAGATACTGAAAGCAAGCCAGAGGACGGACGGCACAGGCATCCAAATCGGCAAGAGCTTCAGCAGGATGATGATGAGTATCTCGCCTGCAAGGATGTTGCCGAATAGACGAAAGGCCAGAGTAATGGGCTTCGCTAATTCCTCAATGATATTAAGGATGACGAAGACGGGCGTTGGCTGAAAGAAGTGCTTGATGTACTTCATGCCTCCCATATAGAGGCCCAGGCCATGCACCAAGGCGACGACAAAGAGCGCAAGCCCCAACGTGGTGTTCAAGTCATTCGTCGGCGACGCCATCTTCGGCACGAGGCCGATCCAGTTGGAAACCAAGAGAAACATGAACAAGGTGATGATCATTGGCGCGAGCCAGCGACCTTTCGGTCCGAGCGTCGCATCCATCTGCTCATGCAGCCACACGACGACCATCTCCAGCACATTCTGCCAGCCCGAGGGAATGAGCTGCAAATTGCGCGTCGCGAGAATCGCGATGAGAAGGACGACCGCCATGGTGATCCATGTCATGATCAAGGTTTCCTCATTGAAGGTCATGCCGGCGAACTGAATAACTTCGCGAACACCGATTTCATGCATGTTTAACTACCTCCCTTTCGGATAAATCTCGGAGAGGGCCGAAAAGCATCTCCCCGGAAAGCGCGGATTCAGTCCGCCTTTCCCTTATCGGTCTTTTTCGAGCGCGAGCAGCATGATGTGGAGCATCGTCACGACGTAGCATAGGGCAAAGCCCGAAACCACAGTGAAGAACACCTCGGTCGAGATCTGCACAGCAGCCCAGAACACGATAAAAATCGTGACGAGCCGCAGAACGAATCCCTGCCGCATCTCGCGCTTGGCGCGTTCGGCGGTCAGCGTCGTGCTCCGCCATGTGCGCCATACGAGATTCCACAGACAGACTGCCGCCGCCAAATAGCCGATGAGCCATGCGCCAATGAGACCCGCGCGTCCGCCGGCGGCGAACGAAACGAGCGCCATGAGTGCAAAGCCAAGAAGCCATGCAGCGAGCCGCTTCGCATATACCGATAAGACTTCCCTCACATATTCCTCCTTCGGCAAAAAAGCGCCGTGGTGCGAATATCATTGTAAGAAATCGCTGAACATCTCAGCATTCCCAAACCGCCGCATCACTTTTTTAAGGAAGCGCGGATAAAATGAGGTCGCCCAGATTTGCACAGATGTGCTGTATCTATCGAGGAGACAAACCGCAGGCGTAGCGGTGCTACGTCGAGGATTTGTCGACGATGAGAGGACAGCACAGATGTGTTAAGATGGGCGGCTGAATTTATCAGTGATTCCTGAAGAAACCTTTGCAGCTATTTTACTGTTTCGACAAAAGAAGCCATTCCCCTGCCGAAAACAAGCGGAAATCGCCATAAAATTAAAGAATGATAAAATAACTAAAAATAGACAACAATTATATAAACAATATCTATCTTTTTATAAATAAATAATCAATATAAATTATAGAAAAGTTCATAAATTCATCTTGTCAATATTCGCGGCAGAGACTCGCCTTGGCTTCTCTCTTTGCAGCGACGAAATGGCAAGCATTTTCCGCTATACGAAAGCACGACGTTATACCTATGTATCGCAGAAAAGAGAGATACACTTAAGCATCTTTTAAGTTTTCTTGAAAAATTTTCTTATTTCTGTATTCCTTCATGCACCGCGCGAAAACTGCCCGCGACATCGTCAGCGCATACGGCGCACGCGCCGATAGACGGAAAAGAGGGCGAGCGGAAACCCCACGAGGATTCCCGCAAAGATTCCCTTGTGTCCCAAAGAGAAGGCCTCATCCACCAGGCTCCCCACGTACATGCAAACGCCGAGAACGGCGCAGAAGAAGATACCGATGCCACTCAAAAAGAGGTAGGCATCGAGCGCTTGACGGAGCGCACCTTTTTCCTTCGGCGATGTTTGCCGTTCCATCAGCAAGCAGAGAAGATGTCGGGCTTTTCATGGGAAAGCCCCGCATGGTAGAGAATCGCCTGAATGATACGGTGCGCGGCCTCACCGTCTCCGTAAGGATTGCAGGCGCCGCTCATGCGCTGGTAAGCAACGTCGTCAGTCAGAAGTTCTTTCGCTTCTCGATAGACGTGCTCCTTATCCGTACCGACGAGACGCACCGTCCCCGCTTCCACGGCTTCGGGCCGCTCCGTCGTATTGCGCAGCACGAGCACTGGCTTGCCGAGCGCCGGCGCCTCCTCCTGCACCCCCCCTGAATCCGTAAGAATGAGGTGCGACCGCGCCATAAGGTTTGCGAACGGCTCGTAGTCCAATGGATCGATGAGGTGGACGCGATCGAGGCCGCCGAGCTCTTCCCGTGCGACTTCGCGCACCTTAGGATTCTTGTGCATAGGGAATACCGCTTCAATGTCGGAAAATTCCTCGACAAGCTCCTTGAGCGCCTTATAGACGTGGCGCATCGGCTCGCCGAGATTCTCACGCCGATGCGTCGTCACGAGCACGACGCGACGCCCTCCGCCGCCGAGGCCGTCGAGCAGCGCATCGTCGAAGGAAAAATCCTCACGCACCGTCTGCTGCAGGGCGTCGATGACCGTATTGCCCGTGACGAAGATGCGGTTTTCATTCACGCCCTCGCGCAGAAGATTCGCCTTTGCCGTCATCGTCGGCGCAAAATGGAGGTCGGCGATCGCTCCCGTGAGCTTGCGGTTCATCTCCTCGGGAAACGGCGAATACTTGTCCTGTGTACGAAGCCCTGCCTCCACATGTCCGACTGCCGTCTGATGATAGTAAGAAGCCAACGCTCCTGCAAACGTCGTCGTCGTGTCGCCATGCACGAGTACGATGTCGGGCTTCTCCTTCGTGAGAACGCCATCGAGTCCAAGGAGAGCCTTCGACGTGATGTCGAAGAGCGTCTGTCCCTGCGCCATGATGTCGAGATCGTAGTCGGGCGTGATGGAAAAGAGCGAAAGCACCTGGTCGAGCATCTCGCGATGCTGCGCCGTCACGGCGACGAGCGGCGTTATCTCTGCCTCATGTTTCTTGAGTTCGAGCACGATCGGCGCCATCTTGATCGCCTCGGGGCGCGTGCCGAAAACCGTCATGACCTTGATCTTCTTCATAGGTTTGTTCTCCTTTTCCCTCACTGGAACGAACGCGTGGAAAGTATGGCAAAAACTCCGCCCCGCATCAATGCGTCTGGGCGGAATCGTTCATGCGGAAGATGCCGAGCTTCTTCGCGCCGAAGAGCACGGAGACGACGACGCCGGCGAAGATGAGGAGCGCGATGCCGCCCGAAACCTCCGTCAAAGCGACGGCGCTGAGACCCAAGAGGGCGCTTATAATGTACATTAAGAGCACCGCCTGACGCTGCGTAAAGCCGAGGTCGAGCAGGCGATGATGCAGATGTCCCTTGTCCGGCTTGAAGATCGGCACGCCGCCGCGATAGCGGCGCACGATGGCAAATGTCGTGTCCATGATGGGGAGCCCGAGCGCGAGAATCGGCACGATGAGAGCGATCGTCGCCGCGCTCTTGACAGCGCCGATGACGGAGATGCCCGCGAGCATGAAACCGAGGAACATGCTGCCCGTGTCACCCATAAAGATCTTCGCCGGATTGAAGTTGTAGAAAAGGAAGCCAATGGCAGCTCCCGCAAGCGCCGCCGTCAGCACGGCAACGAGCGCATAGCCCTGCTGCAGGGCAACGAGACAGATGGTCACAGACGCGATGGTGGCGACGCCCGCCGCCAAGCCGTCGAGGCCGTCGATGAGATTCACGGTATTCGTCAGACCGACGATCCAAAAGATCGTCGCGGGTATGGCAAGATACTCGAGGTAAAGATAATCGCCGAACGGATCGGTGATGAAGTCAATGCGCACATCGAAAGCGACGAGCACGCAGGCACAGACGATCTGCCCAAGGAGCTTGACCTTCGCGGGCAGATTCTTGTAGTCATCGATGAGTCCCAGAAGCACGATGAGAGAGCCGCCCGTCATGAGTCCTGCCAGTTCAGTCAAAACCTCATCCGAAAGCTCCCCGTAGACCATAAAGCTGAGCATCGCGGCCATAAAGGCGATGTAGATGCCGACTCCGCCAATGCGCGGTACCGGCTTCTTATGAACCTTGCGCGCGTCCGGCGCATCGAGCGCCCCCGTTTTTTTCGCAAAAAAAATGACCGCCGGCGTCACGGCAACCGCGACAACCATGGCGACGAGGAACGCCAAAACGTGATTCGGCATGGAAAACAGCACCCCTTTTATATACCCGCAGGACGCATCCAAAAGCGTCACCGTTTCTTTTCAACAGCCACTCCACTTTTTCATGAACCATTGTATCATGAAAGCCCAAGAAGTCAAGCCCGTAGGGCGCAGACTGATTGGCTGCTTTCATATAAGGCGGGTGGACATATGTACAGCGAGATGCTTTGATGCCGCCATCGCTGGAAACGGGCACAAAAAATAAACCGCGCCTCTTTGCGCGACGGCTGAACATATGTCCATCAAGTTTATCATGAAAGCCCAAGAAGTCAAGCCCGTAGGGCGCAGACTGATTGAAAAACCCGCCGGCAGAAGCACCGGCGGGCAGTCAAGCACAGAATACAAAACTTAATTTCCCGGTTCGATCAAGGCGTACTTACCATCCGTGCGACGATAAACGACGTTGATCTCCTCCGACTCAGCGTTGCGGAACACGAAGAAATTGTGGTTCAAGAGGTTCATCTGCATGATTGCCTCCTGCACATCCATGGGCTTCACGACGAAGCGCTTCGTCTTCACGAGCGGGAACTCGCCTTCCTCCTCCTGTACGGGAATCGCACCCATCTGCTGCACGGCCTCTTCTTTGAAACCGCCGCCGCGGAAACGCTTGGCAAGGCGCGTCTTCTGCTTGCGGATCTGACGCTCAAGCTTCTCGACGACGAGGTCGATGGAGGTGTACATATCCATCGTGGCCTCCTCGCCCCGGAGCAGAACACCACCCGGGATGGGCACAGTGACTTCGACAATATGGCGTCCTTTGGAAACCGTGAGGAGCACCGAGATTTCGCCCACCTCGTCGAAATACTTCGTGATTTTGCCGACACGCTTCTCGACATAATCCTTGAGCGACGGGGTGATCTCAATGTTTTTCCCTCGTACCGTGAATGTGGCCATAGTGACATGTCCCCTTTCCTGTATCTTCTGCTGTATATATTCTCCCTCCGCTCGCAAAACCCTTCTTTTGGAAAAGAATGTTTCTGAAAATTTTCACGAGGGTCATCCAATGCGTTTTCACTGGCTGACTCCCCGATCCATGTGCCGGCCTTCGATTTCTCTTTCAGCGACTCGTTCCCCTCGTTTGAAAACAAAAGAACCGACTCCAAACGGAGCCGGTCTTTGCCAAACTTCAGAAAACGCGTGGTTCAATCAACGTTCTCTGAGGGAGCACGACATGCTTTCGCGCAGCTTACGCCGTCTTCACGACATTGGAAGCCTGCGGGCCGCGTGCGCCTTCGACGATCTCGAATTCTACGCCCTGACCCTCAGCCAACGTCTTGAACCCATCGCCCTGGATTGCAGAGAAATGGACAAAAACATCATCGCCGTCTTCCCTCTCGATGAAACCATAGCCCTTTTCTGCGCTGAACCATTTGACCTTACCAACCATAGTAATTCCTCCTGTTTCTTGGTGTGTTGCAGAACCGCGCCTGATACTCACGCAATTTCATTATAGACCCTACCATCTAATCTGTCAATCAAATAGGAGGAAATGATTACGAGGACGCCATATTTTTTCTAAGGGAGCGCTGATAAAATGAGGTCGTCCAGATTTGCACAGATGCGCTGTATCTATAGCGGTCAACGTCAGCCAATCATGCGACGCGCTTCGCGCTTGCATTCTTGGGACGTTTTCGCATACGAGCCGTTGCCCAATCGCCTGCGTCCTTCGGACTTGGCTCTTGGACGGCTCAGCAAGGAGACAAACCGCAGGCGTAGCGGTGCTACGTCGAGGATTTGTCGACGACGAGAGGACAGCGCAGATGTGTGAAGATGGGCGGCTGAATTTATCAGCGCTCCCTAAAATCTCAAGCAACGCGCCATCGCCGCGCGCACGATGCTCTCTGGCACATCGTCTCGCACGCAGACCTTGCCGATGCCTTCCATGAGCACCCAGTTGACCTTGCCATCGACCGTCTTCTTGTCGTGGAAGATCGCCGCATAGAGACCTTCGACCGTGCAGCCTTCGGCGAATAGGGGCAGTCCCAACCGCTCTGTCAGACGGCGCACGCGCAGGACGTCAGCCGAGTCAATCATGCCGAGCGCCTCGCTGATGTATGCCGCGCCCAAAGAACCGATGGCGACGGCCTCGCCGTGATTGTAGCGCGCATAGCCCGTTTCCTTCTCGATGGCATGAGCGATGGTGTGCCCGTAGTTCAAAATGCGGCGCAGGCCGCCTTCCTTCTCGTCCTTGGCGACAACCTCCGCCTTGATTTCGCACGAACGCTCGACCATGAAGAGCGCTGCATCATGCGAAAGGCGCAGTGCGTCTGCCGCATGATCTTCGAGAGCGGCGAAGAAATCCGCGTCAAAGATGATGCCATACTTAATGATCTCGCCGAGTCCCGTGCGGATCTCGCGTTCGGGCAAAGTGGCGAATGTCGCGAGATCGGCGAAAACAGCGGCGGGCTGGTAGAAAGCGCCGATGAGATTCTTGCCGAGTCGATGGTTGACGGCGACCTTGCCGCCGACGCTTGAATCGACCTGCGCTAGAAGGCTCGTCGGCAGCTGCACGAAGGGCACGCCGCGCATGTACGCCGCAGCGATGAAGCCCGCAAGGTCGCCGACGACGCCGCCGCCCAAGGCGAATACGGGCGAGCGGCGGTCAAGTCCCAGCTCGATGGCGTGCGTGAAGATGTCGTCGGCAACGACAAGCGACTTCGAGGCTTCGCCTGCGGGCACGAGATGGAGCGCAGGCTCCAATCCTGCCTCGCGCAAAGCTGCCAATGTCCTCTCGCCATAAATCTTCCCGACATTTTCATCGGAGATGACGAGCACCTTGTGTGAGAAATTCTGCGCCTTTACGAAATCGGAGATTTCCGGCAGAAGATTCTCGCCGATAAAGATGTCGTAACTCGCAGCGCCAAGTTCCACGCGCACCTTGTGCATCTCACGCACGAAAAACACCTTCCCTCTTCAAATAGCCGGCGATGTCGTCGACGACCTGCAGCGGCGAAAGATCGCTCGTGTCAACGCTGTAATCCGCGACGTCATAAAGCTCCCTGCGCTCCGCCATGAGGTCTGCCACCGCCTGCCGGCGATCTCCTGCATCCTTCGCATCGAGCACGGGACGATCGCCCACATGAGCCGTGCGTGCGAGCACGGCATCGACAGAGGCCGTCAGGCAGATGATCGCGCCATTCTCCTTAAGCAGCGCCACATTCGCCGCGTCCTTGACCGTGCCGCCGCCCGTCGAAATCACAAGAGCGCGGCGCTTGGCTGTGCGCCTGACCGCCTCCCTTTCCAAAGCGCGGAAAGCCGCCTCACCCTCAGAGGCGAAGATCTCGGGAATCGAGCGCCCAGCCTCTTCCTCGATCATGCGGTCGAGATCGACGAAGGCACGGCCGAGACGCTGTGCAAGCGCACGTCCCGTGCTCGTCTTGCCCGTGCCCATGAAGCCGATCAATACGACGTTCTTCATCTCACGCCTCCTCCGTGCGCTTCTTGTACGCTTCGACATCCGCTTTCATGTCGCGCATATTGTCGCTGTCAAACTTCTCGATGAAGGCTTCGGCGAGCACAAAGGCCGCCATCGCCTCGCCGACGACAGAGGCGGCGGGCACGGCGCAGACGTCGCTGCGCTCCTTCGAGGCAAGCACGGGCGCTTTTTTTTCGATGTCAACGGAATGAAGCGGCTTCATCAGCGTCGGAATCGGCTTCATGACGGCGCGAATGACGATATCTTCGCCGTTCGTCATGCCGCCCTCAAGGCCGCCCGCGCGGTTCGTCCTGCGCACGACGGAGTCGTTCTCGCCCAAGAACATCTCGTCGTGCGCCTCGCTGCCGGGGAGTGCTGCATAGCCGAAGCCTGCGCCGATCTCGACGCCCTTGATGGCCTGGATCGACATCATGGCGGCGGCAAACCGCGCGTCGAGACGCCTGTCCCACTGGATGTGGCTGCCGAGTCCGAGCGGCGCGCCCGCAATGCGCACCTCGAAGATGCCGCCGAGCGTATCGCCCGCCTCTTTCGCCGCGCGAATCTTCTCCTTCATGCGCTCTTCAGCCTCAGCATCAAAGCAGTTGAGTTCCGACGCCGCCTTATGCGCCGCGCCCGTCTCGCGCTTGGCTGCATCGGCGGCGACGCCGCCGATGTCGAGCACGGCGGACTCGACCGTGACGCCGAGTGCGAAAAGCAGCTCCTTCACCACGGCGCCGACAGCGACGCGCATCGCCGTCTCTCTCGCGCTCGCCCGCTCCAAGATGTCGCGGATGTCCTCACGCGCGTACTTCCGAACGCCCGTGAGGTCGGCGTGGCCGGGACGCGCCGCCGTCACCTTCTCGCCGTGCGCCTCGCCGAACGCCGCCATGCGCTCCTGCCAGTTCTGCCAATCGCGGTTCTCGACCGAGAGCGTAATAGGAGAGCCGAGCGTCTCGCCAAAGCGCACGCCCGAGAGAATTCGCACCGTATCCGTTTCGATCTTCATGCGTCCGCCGCGCCCGTAGCCCTGCTGGCGACGCGCCAGGTCACGGTTGATGTTTTCCAATTTCAGCGAAAGCCCCGCCGGAATGCCCTCCAAGATGGCTGTCAAAGACGGGCCGTGCGATTCGCCCGCCGTTAAAAAACGCAATGTGCTCAATATGATTTCCCACTTTCAAAAATACAACCTTCCAACTTTATTTAGTCTACTATGAAAGTCCAAGAAGTCAAGCCCGAAGGGCGCAGACTGATTGGATAACTTTCGTTAAGGGCGGCGCACAATGTCCACGAAGTGGACGTTTGTGCGTGTAGCTTACTATGAAAGTCCAAGAAGTCAAGCCCAAAGGGCGTAGACTGATTGGATAACTTTCGTTAAGGGAGGCGCACAATAGGAAGCGTCCCCTGTGCAACCCCTAAAATATCTGCTGAGGGGACGTTCATTCCTTCTCGGCAAAAATCGAAAGCCGCATCTTCACATGAAGCCTGCCGTCCTCGCTCTTGATCTCCGTGCTCTCCATGCGGACGAAGCGCTCGCTCTTTTCCAAATCCTTCAGGAAGGCGAGCAGATGAAAATAATCGCCGTCGAGCTCCACATCGAGCGGCAGGCGCGAAACGTCGCCTTCCTCTTCGATCTGCCCGGGTGCGACGGCGGCGAGTGTCAGCTTCTCATGCTGCGCTTCGCGCTCCAAAAGCGCGAGGAAATCGCCCTGTCCCATGCGAGCGGGCAGGCGCTTTTCCAACGCAGAGCTGCGTGCGGCACGCGCTTTTGCGCGTTCCGCCCCGTCGCCGTGCGCGTTCATGAAGTTCTGCACGGCGATGAGCGCTTCCTTCTCTTTCGCCGCTTCCTCCTCCAGCCTCGCGATTTCCGCACGCTGCGGCAAAAAGCACAGTTGGAAGAATGCCGCGCAGAGAAGCAGTGCCAGCGCAAAGATTGCCGAGAGAAGCATCTTCGACCGCATTTCTTCATCCTTTCTTGAAAATTCCCTATATCTTCAATTCCAGCGAAAAATAAATGAGCGAGCCTCCCGCCGCTTCCTGCTTGCGCTCCGACTTCTTCAGCACGGGAGCCGCCCGGAAGAAGCCCTTGTCTTCCTCCAACACGCGCACAAAATCCGCCAGAGCGTCGTAGCTCGTCGCCGCGCCCTCAAGCTCGACCGCGTGACCGTCGACGACGCGCAGTCCGCGAATCCAAGCGCCTTCGACCGTGCGCGTGCCGAAGTGCACCAAGAGGCTGCGGCACGGCAAAGCGCCTTTCGACAAGGAAATGAGCTGACGCTCCTTTTGCGCAGCACGTCCATCCTCCTGCGCCTCTTGCTCCATGCGTGCCCTCTCAGCGGAAAGGAGCGCCATCTCGTGCGCATTCTTCTGCACCTCTCCCTGCAGCTCATGGATGCGCCAAGCGTTCCAGCCATAAATCGACGCCATGCAGAAGAAGAAAATGCCCGCAAGCAGGGCGGCCAGCCTGCCGAACGCCCAATCCGCCGGACGCATCGACTCGGGCAGCAGTTCCAAGTGATTTTTCTCTCGCGAAAGAAGTTCCTGCGCCGCCAGAAAAGCAGCCCCATCCTCTTCCTGCGGCAAATCGTCCGCCGCCAAATTCATTCCATCTGCGGCAAAAGTACCCGGCACTTGCCGCCCTGCTCCTGTCGGCAAGAAGCACAGGGACGCAAGGCAGAGTCCCGCATACGAGAAAGCGCGATGAATTTCCCGCGCCTTTTCGCGCGGCAAGGCCGCCAGAACGACCTCCCTCTCGCCCACGCGCCGAAAATCCAGCGAGTACGCCGCCTCCTCATGAGCATCCGGCAAACTCGCGAGCAAGTCCCAGCGCGCGGCCTCGCGCATCTCCCGCTCGGACAAAGGAGGAAACTCCCTGCTGTAGGAAAAGACCTCGTCTTCCGCCAAACAGACGGCGATGCGGCTCTTCTCCCAGCCGCGCTTGGCAAGGGCGACCTGGATGACGCCCGCCGCCGCCTGCCAAAGCGACTCCTTCGCCTCTGTCGGCGGCAAGGGAAGATGCAGCGTCTCTTCCCTGCGTTGAAATTCTTCCGTCAATGCGTTGCTTTCATGTCCTGCAAGACAGGCAAGACAGATTCCGCCATCCGTCAAAGAGACGCCCACTGCCCCGCGCTGCGGCTCGCGCAGCAGCGTACGCATCTTTCTCAGCACGTTTCGCAAAGCATCGCCTCCTCACCTCTCCCAGCGCACGAATGAGAGCCGCGTCCCCTCAAGGCGGTAGAGCGCCGCCGCATACGCACGCTTGCCAGAAATCTCCACTGTCGCCTGCCGCTCGCTCCCCGCCCTCGGCCAGCTTGCCGCCGTCAGCAAATATGCCGCGCCGTCTGGCGTATCTTCTGTCGGCAAACGCTTGGCCGTCACGCGATAGAACGCGTCATTTTTTTCAAAATATCCAGATGCCGCTTCAACCTCTGCTGCCCCAGTTTCCAACGGACGACGCAAATCCGCCTCAGCTTCGAGGCGCACCGCGCCCAGCCGCACACCGCTCCGCGCGGCTTCCAGAAGGCGCGTCGTCTGCACGGCCTCCCGCGCGGCGAGACGGTTGTGCCCGGAGAGCACGAGCAGAGCCACCGTGCCCGCGAGCAGCAGCAGGACGGCGGCGAGGGCGAAGGCGGATGCCATGCCGCATTCATCAAGTCTTGCCACCTTGCGCCTCCTTCTCTTCCTTCTCTTTCGGCGGCAGGCAAATGTCGGTCGAAAACGTCACGCGCTTCTTCGTGCGCCGATTCTCCCCCGTGAGACTCAGGTGCAGAAGCCCTTTGTCCGGCACACATTGAAAATCGACGACGGCCAGATTGCCGAAGACGTTGCTGCCGCCCGTCATGGGCTGCGGCGCGTAGTAGCCATGGTCTTCGCCCGATACCTTCTTGCTGATGTACGGCGGCTGCCCCTTCCTGCCCTCGCGCAGCACATAGTCCGTCGTCGATTTCTTCCCGTTGACATACCGCTCGACGTGGAGTTCATACGGCACGCTGCACTCGATGTGCGTCGCCATCGACGCATCCTGCGCGATGCGCTCAAGCGTCAGGCGCATCTCCTGCTGCAGTTCCCAGTCGCCCAGGAGCACGACATAGCTCTTGAGAAAGAACAGCCATACCGCGAAAAGGCTGACGAGCAGCACGATGTAAACGGGAAAGCTCGTCAAAAACTCCAGCAGCACGTAGCCGCCCTCATCCTTCAAGGCAGAAGCGCGGCTTTCCCGACACGTCCCGCACGATTTCTCCCTCACGGTTCGCCCCCTATCGTCCGCCACCGAGATGCACCGTCCTTTCAAGGGAAAGTTCCTGCACTTCCCCTTTTTCGAGCCATGTCACGCGCACGCTCGCCTGACAAACGGAAGGACTCGCCCCCGGAGCAGAAAGTTTCGGCGTCAAAGTGAAATTCCTGCCATTCGCCTCGGCTTCATGCGGCTGCCGCTCGCCCAACGACGCGCCGCTTCCCTGCGCCCTCGCCTGATGCTCCATCCTTGCCAGCTCGCCTTCTGCCAAGAACATCGCACTCGTTTCCGCCTCGCTGTGAGCCAAGAGGGCGGCAGAGCGCTCCAAAGCCGCGAGAGACGCCACGGCAAAAAGCAGCAGGAAGGCGAGCACGGCGACCTCTGCGGCGAGGAAGCCGCCCTCGTCCAGCCGCTTCATGGCAATCGCCTGCTTTCCGTGCGCACGCGCCCCGCCTCATCGATGATGACGTCGAGCGAATAGTGCGGCGACTGCAGCTCGATCGTGTGCCCCAAGGCGCTCGTCCCGCTCGGATCGCCCGATGAGTCAAACGAATACGTCGCCGCAGGTTGCGCACCCGAACCGCTCGGCACGGCGTAGACGTCTTCGGGAAAGGAATGCGTCAGAACCTCTCCCGCCGCCCACGGCAGAAGGAAGTAATAGCGATGCGCCTCCACGACGAGTTTCGGGCGCAGCCTCCATTCGCCCTTGCCGTCCGCCGTGCGCTCCGTGCGCGAAATCTCCTGCAGATAGCGAAAATCGCTTGCCAGAAGCGCCGCCTCGCGCTCCAAGCGCATGCGCTCCGTCACGCGTACGACAGGCACGGAAAGCGCCGCAACGAGCGCGAGGATGAGGCAGACGACGAGCAATTCCAACAGGGTGAAGCCTTCCTCCTTCATCACAGAAGCCCTCCATAAAAGGCAAGAAGATCGTCGGCAAAAAGCAGGGAAAGAACCGCGCCCAAGGCAAGAAACGGCGCGAAGGCGATGCGTCGCCCGCGCTTTTCACGCCCGAAGAGCAGCAGGCAGAAGGCTGCGAGTCCGCCGCTGAAAAAGGCGAGGAAGAGCGCGAGCGCGACGCCCTCCAAGCCGAGCCAAAGTCCCAGCGCGAAGCCGAGCTTCACATCGCCGCCGCCCATGCCACCGCGAGAAACAAGGCGCAGGAGGTAAAGGAAGCCGCCAGCGAGAAAAGCGGCGAACACGAAGTTTTCCGGCGGCAGAGCGCCTGAAAACAGCGAGAACGCAATGCCGATGATGCCGAACGGCAAAACGAGGCGGTCAAAAACGAGGCCGTGCCGCCAGTCGAGCAGGGAGATGCGCCAGAGAAATGCGAAGAAAAACCAGCGCTGGAAGAACACCATGCCGAAACCGTCCATGCGCCAGAGAAACAACGCCGCACAGAGCGTCCCACCGACGAATGCCGCCTCACCGCAAAACGACAGCGGCTTCACGCGCTGAAAACCGTGCATCGTCAAGTTCCCGACGCTTCTTTCTTTTCCGCCCTGCCGAACGCCTGAAGGGGGTGCTCGTCAAGCGTCGCCTGCAGTTCTCCATCCACTTCCTTCAGCGCGTAACTCGCACCCGCCTGCTGTGCCTCCGTTTCATCGCGCAGAAAATATTTTCCCGATGGCGGCTTCAGTGCGTCGAGATTGACAACATACTCCTTCAGCTGATCCAAAGTCTTCGGATTGACGCCCTTTTCCGCACGATAAAGCCCCACCGCCGTGTTGAGCGTGCTGAGGTCGGCCTGAATCTTCGACGTATTCGCGAGCGTCATCGACTGCGAGAACTTCGGCACGGCGACTGCGGCGAGCACGCCGATGATGCAGATGACGAGGAGCATTTCAAGGAGCGTGAAGCCCTCCTCACCTAAGGGGCGGCTCCTCTTTCGTCCGCTCCTGCATCGGCTCTCGTCCCGCGCCTCGAATGCGCCGGCCATCGCCCCTTGCCGCCCACTCTCCTTCTGCCGTATTTTCTTTTTGAGCAGCATACATCCGTACATACGACATCCCTCCCATCTCAAAATCTTCAACCGTCATACGATGCAATCCTTTTCAATAGCCGTAAGAGCCAATCATCTCCAACAATGGCAGAGCTACTGCAAGTACAACTGTTCCGACGACCGCTCCCAGAAAGAGCACGAGCAGAGGCTCCAACATCGCCTCCATGCGCTCGGCGCGCATCTCGCCCGCAAAACGGCAGAAATCCGCCGCCTTTTCGAGCATTGCCGCAAGCTCGCCCGTATGCTCGCCCGCACGCACAAGCTCCCAGACGAGCGGCGGCACGACGCTGCCCGCCAAGGCTGCGGCCAGCGTGCCGCCGCGCTCGACCTCGCGCCTCGCCCTCGAAAAAAGCGCGACGAGGAAACGGTTCTGCACGACGCCTTCAGAAGCGGCCAGCGCCTCGTGCAGCGCACTGCCGCTTTCCATGAGGACGGCGAGCGTGTCGAAGAGCATCATAAGCTCCAAGTCGAGGCGCAGCCTGCCGAAAAGCGGCAGGCGCAAAAGAAGGCGGTCAGCGAAAAAATGCAGCCGCCTCTCGCGATAGAGAAGCCGAAGCGCCAAGGGGAAAACGAAAAGAGCCGCAAGGACTGCGACGCCGTGCCGCTCGAAGAGACTGCCGATTCCGAGCACGAGGCGCGTCGGCAAGGGCAGCTCCACGGCAAGACCGTCGAGCATGTGGACGAAGTTCGGCAGCACGAAGAGGAAGATGAATGTCACGGCGAACACCGCCGCCAATGCGAGCAGCGCAGGATACACGAGCGCCGTCTGCAATTTCTCCCGCACGCGCCAGCTCTTTTCCTCCTTGTCGGCGAGACGCTTCAACAGAGGCTCCAAACTGCCGCCCGCCTCCCCCGCGCGGACGAGGGAGGAAATCGTCGGCGGGAACACCTCGCCGTGCTGCGCCATCGCCTCGGCGAGCGTCGAGCCATGCGCCATGCGCCGCGCCATATCCGAAAGCATCGCCCGCCTCTTTTGCGGCGCATCCGCCGCGAGGAGCTGCAGGCTCTCGTTCGCGGCAAGTCCCGCCGCAAGCATCAGCGCCAACTCGCGGCAGAACACCATCGCGTACTTCCGATCTGCCGCGCGGCGGCGGGCAAGATGCAGCGCAGACTTTCGCCGCAGAGCCACGGCGAAGAGTCCGTGCGCCTGGATGAGCCGCGCCGCCTCCGTGCGCGTGGCGGCTTCCACCTCGCCTCGCCGCAAGTCTCCCGCTTCCGTCCGCGCCGTATAAGAAAAGGACGCCAAATCGCCGCCTCCCTTCGCGTAAGCCCCCTGTACTAGCGCCCCTCGCCAAAGGCGTCGCCGTCGGCAAGCGCCGCCTCTGCCGCTTCGCGCGTAATCTTGCCCGTGCGAAGCAGTCCCTCGACGGACTGCGCCATCGTCTGCATGCCCTGCGCCCCGCCCGAGAGGATGGCGCCTCGGAGCTGCGCGACCCTGCCCGTGCGAATGAGGTTTCGCACGGCGGGCACGGCGACGAGCGCTTCCGCCGCCAGCACGCGCCCGCCGCCCGCCTGCGGCAGAAGCCGTTGTGAGAAAATGGCGCGAAGCACGAGCGCGAGCTGATGGCGCATCTGCTGCTCCTCGCCCGCGAACATCCCCTCGATGCGAAGGACCGCCTCCGCCGCATCCCTCGTATGAAGCGTCGCCAGAACGAGACATCCCGACTCCGCCGCCTGCAGCGCGATGCGCACCGTTTCGCGCTCGCGCATCTCTCCGATAAGGATCACATCGGGATCTTCTCTCAAAGCATCCCGAAGCCCCGTCGGGAACGACGGAAAATCCCTGCCGAGCGTGCGCTGGCTGATGAAGCAGCACTTCGGCACGAAAGCGTACTCGACGGGATCTTCCAGCGTGATGATGTGCGCGGCGCGGCTTTTGTTCATCTCCTCGATAAATGCCGCAAGCGTCGTCGACTTGCCCGCTCCCGTGCGCCCGCCGACGAGAATCAGCCCGTCTCGCGCCCGAAGAAGCGAAAAAAGCACGGGCGGCACGCCGAGGCTCGAAAGCGCCGGAATCTCTCGCGGCAGGAGGCGCACGGCAATCGCCCAAGAACCGCCCATGCCGTACACATGCGCACGACAGTGCCTCTCTTCGAGCACGAGGGAAAGATCCAGACTCTTCTCCTGCCGCAGACGCTCATGCTCCACCTCGGTCAGAATAGACGCGAGAAAATCCTGCATCTCTGTCTGCGTCAAAGAATCCTCCGATAGCGGCGTCATCTCGCCGTCAAGCCGCAGAAACGGGCGCTGCCCCGCCGCGAGATGCACGTCCGACGCCCCTCGCGCAAAGCCTTCGGCGAAGATGTCCGCCATCCTAGACGCCGCCATCGTCAACCCCTCCGCAATCCCCTCTCGCCACTCCCGAAAAAGTTCCGGAAAAATCCGCTGCGTCCGCCTCGCCGTAGAGCACGCGCACCACCTCCGAAAGGGTCGTCTGGCCTTGCAGCGCCTTTTCTATGCCGTCCTCCGCCAGCGTCCTCATGCCCTGCCGCCCGGCAAGCTCGCGCATCTCCTCAAGCCCCGCTCTATGCACGATCGCCTGCTGCAGAGCCGCGTCGACAACGAGCAGTTCCTGCAGCGCGAGCCGCCCCGAAAAGCCCGTGCCGCCGCAAGATGCGCAGCCTGCCGCTCGCCACAGCCGTCCTGTCGACGACGCCCCCTCGGCCCATGCGGGAAGCGCCTCCTCGGACGGCTCGCGGCAGTGCGGACACAAGCGGCGCACGAGACGCTGCGCGACGACGCCCGTCAGAGCCGCCGCGAGAAGATACGCGGGCACGCCCATGTCGAGCAGACGGAAGACCGCGCCAAGCGCGTCCTTCGTATGCAGCGTCGAAAAGAGCAGATGACCCGTCAGCGCAGCACGCACCGCCATCTCCGCCGTCTCCGCATCGCGGATCTCGCCGAGCACAATCTCGTCGATGTCCGAGCGCAGCATGGCGCGAAGCCCTGCAGCATACGTCATGCCCGTCTTCTTGTTCACCTGGATCTGATTGACGCCCTCGATGCGGTACTCGGGCGGATCCTCGATCGTCATGATGTTGCGTTCGGGCGTATTGATCTCCGAGAGAGCCGCATAGAGCGTCGTCGTCTTGCCCGAATTGACCGGCCCTGTAATCAGAACCATGCCGCCGGGCTGATGGCACAAGCGGCGGAAAATCATCTCATTCTGCACGGAAAATCCGAGATTCCCGACGGAAAGAAGCGCGTGCGAGCGGTTCAAGATGCGAAGAACCGCCTTCTCCCCCGCGAGGAGCGGCAAGGTCGCCAGACGAAGATCGACGGCTTCACCGCCCTCAGGCGGCACGTACGATATGCGCCCGTCCTGCGCCATGCGGCGCTCCACGCTTTCAAGATGTGCCATGACCTTCAATCGCGCAAGCAAAAACGCATGCACCTCCCGGGGGATCGGTGCATGCGTTTCCAATAAACTTCCATCAACACGGTAACGGATGCGGACGGCGCCCTCGAAAGGCTCTATGTGGATATCGCTCGCCCGCAGGCGCAGAGCCTCCGCGATCATGCGATCGACAAACTCCACGACGGGCACGCGTCCCGGCTCTCCCTGCCTCGGCAGAGCACGGCTTGCACTTCCTGTGCGCACGCTCTGTACGAGGCGATGGATCAGCCTCTGATACGAATCCTCTTCTGTCCTCTGCATCTTCGAGCCTCCAAAAGACTGCGGAATCACGGATAAATTCGGTCACCCGTCTTCACACATTCGGGCGACTTCATTGATCAGCGCTTCCTTATCCATGAACATCTTGCTTCGGCTTTCGTGCTGACTTTCTTTATTTTGCTTCTTTGTTTTGTTTCTTTGCGTTACTTCCTTTTTCCTTCCAGTGCCTCGCGCAGGGCGTGCGTCATCACGGAAAAATCCGCCTCTCGTCCCGTCCACAGGCGAAACGCCGCCGCCCCCTGACCCACGAGCATCGCCTCGCCGTTCAGCGTCGGGCAGCCCAGCGACTCCGCACGCTGCAGGAACTGCGTCCTCGCAGGCGTATAGATGATGTCGTAGAAAAACATCCGTTCATGCACTGCCTGCCAAGGGACGGGCGGCATCGCCTGCGTCTGCGGCGCCATGCCGAGCGGCGTCGTATTGACGACGAGATCCGCCTTTCTGACGGCTTCCTCGAACGCCGTCTCGTTCCAGTCGAGAGCACAGACCTCGCCGTACTGCGCAAACTCCTCAGCCAAGGGACGCGCCTTCGGGGCATTTCGCACGCCGAGCGTGACCTCAGCCGCGCCCGAGCGCAGCAAACCGTAGAGCGCCGCGCGTGCTGCGCCGCCCGCGCCCAAGAGCACGACGCGCTTTCCCTCGACGGAAAAGTCGCGTGCCGTAAGCGCACCGAGGAATCCCTCCACATCGGTGTTGAAGCCCTTGAGACGTCCCGCCTCGCACACGACCGTATTGACCGCCCCAATGGCACGCGCCGCTTCATCCACCTCATCCAGCAGAGGCAAGATCGCCGACTTGTGCGGAATCGTCACATTGAAGCCGCGAAACCCCAGCGCACGAAGGCCGCGCACGCCGTCTTCCAGCCTCTCGGGCAGGACGAGCAAGGCGACATAGGCATAATCCAGTCCCGCCGCCCGAATCGCCGCATTCTGCATCGCCGGCGAAAGCGAATGCTCGATCGGCGAGCCGATGACGGCAAGATTTTTTGTCTTCCCTGTAAACATCATTGTACTCTCCTTTATTGTAACAAGCAGCACTTTCTTCCACAATAGGGGATTTATCCTAGAATTTTTAAAATTTTCCTACTATCCGCTTGTCTGCCACTTTTCTGTTCATCGTAATCGTAGCAAGGAAACATCTTTTTGTAAAGAGCGCCTTCCTCCGCATCGCCCTTTGTTGCAAAAAACCTACCGCCATAGTATACTAAATGACATTCAACCCTGCCGTGCCAAAATGCAGGGACATATCCAACAGAAAAGGAGCGCTATGCCATGATAAAAGAAGCCATCCAAAAGATCGTCAGCAAGCACGATCTGACCTACGAAGAAGCTTACTGCGTAATGAACGAAATCATGAGCGGCAAAACGAGTCCGACTGAGAACGCCGCCTACCTCGCCGCACTCTCGACGAAGAGCGCCAAGGCTGAGACGACAGCAGAAATCGCCGGCTCTGCCGCCGCCATGCGCGAGCATGCGCTCGCCGTCGAACATCCTGGTATCGAAGTGCTTGAAATCGTCGGTACGGGCGGCGATCATGCGGGCAGCATCAACATATCGACGACGGCCTCCTTCATCATCGCCGCCGCCGGCATCGCCGTCGCCAAGCACGGCAACCGCGCAGCGTCATCGAAAAGCGGCGCCGCCGACTGCCTCGAAGCCCTCGGCGTCAACATCGACCTCGCGCCCGAAACATGCACAAAGCTTCTCAAGAGCATCGGCCTGTGCTTCATGTTCGCGCAGAAGTATCACACTTCGATGAAATACGTCGGCGCCATCCGCAAGGAACTGGGCATCCGCACCGTATTCAACATTCTCGGCCCCTTGACGAATCCCGCGCGTCCCGAGCGCATGATCCTCGGCGTCTACGATGAATATCTGCTGGAGCCGCTGACCCGCGTGCTCATCGACCTCGGCGTTCAGCGCGGCATGGTCATCTACGGCACGGACTGCCTCGACGAGATCTCCATCAGCGCCCCGACGAGGGTCTCCGAGTTCAAGGACGGCTGGTACAAGACGTATACGATCGCTCCAGAGGACTTCGACCTTGAGCGTGCCGAGAAGACGGCGATCGTCGGCGGCATGGCGAAAGAAAACGCCGCTGTGACGCGTGCTATCCTCACGGGAGTGCAAGGCGCGAAGACCGACATCGTGCTTTTGAATGCCGGCGCCGCCATCTACATCGGCGGCAAGGCCGACTCCATCAAGGAAGGCGTCGAAAAAGCCCGCGCGCTCATTGAGAGCGGTGCGGCAGAGAAGAAACTGCAGGAATTCATCGAACAGTCGAACGCCTGAGGACAGCCCCCAAGCCGCAATCTTGGGGGCTTCTTCATTCCTTTTCCGTCGCCATTTATATTAATATAAATTATTGATATGTTACATTTTCATAAAAACGATGTATAATGAAAAGCACATAAGATTCACAATGTTCCCCACAAACTTTTCTGGAAAGGCGGTATGAATCATGACGGAAAAGGCAGCGAAACCACGCATCGTCATCTTGGGCGGCGGCATTGCAGGCATACGCGCGGCGCGAAAGCTCGCGAACGAGGCGGTCGATGTCCTCATCATCGACCACAACAACTATCAGGTCTTTCAGCCGCTGCTCTATCAGGTGGCGACCTCGATGCTCTCGGCGGACGAGGTCATCTATCCGATCCGCGGCTTCTTCCGCAGCGCTTCGAACGTCAACTTCTTGCTCGCCGAAATCGAGGGAATCGACGCGGCGGCGCAGACCGTGCGCACCGACCAGGGCGAGATCGACTACGATCATCTCATCATCGCGCTCGGCTCGACGCCAAACTTCTTCGGCTCGAAAAGCATCGAGGAAAACTCCCTGCCCTTGAAGACGCTCGTCGACTCCATCGAGATTCGCAGCCACGTCCTCAAGGTCTTCGAAGAAGCCTCGCGTGAAAAGGATGCGGCAAAGCGCAAGGCTCTTCTGACCTTCGTTTTCGTCGGCGCGGGCCCCATCGGCGTCGAAGGATCGGGCGGCCTCTCAGAGCTCATCTACGACGTCTTTCAAAAGGAGTACCATACGATCGACTTCAGCGAGGTCGAAATCCATCTCATCGGCGCAGATCCCGGTGTCCTCATGATGATGCCTGAGAAGCTGCGCGACGAGACCGTGCGCGTGCTTGAAAAGAAAAAGGTCGCCGTGCAGTGCTCGATGATGGTCACGGACTACGACGGCGAAACGCTTCGCTACAAGCCCTTCAGCGCTCCCAAGGACGCGCCGCTGCAGGAAATCAAGACGCGCACCGTCGTCTGGGCGGCGGGCGTGCGCCCCGTCGACTGCCTCGACGGACTTGACGTGCAAAAAGACCGCGGCCGCCGCATCATCGTCGATGACACAATGCACGCCATAGGCTTCGAGAACGTCTACGCCGCCGGCGACTGCTCAAGCTTCACGCCACCGGGCGAAGAACGCCCACTGCCGACGCTCGCGCCCGTCGCGCTCGCTGAAGGCGACGTCGCCGCCGCCAACATCCTGCACAAGCTCAAGGGCGAGCCGCTTGAGCATCTCGACTACAAGAGCAAGGGCGTCATGGCGATCATCGGCAACAGCGAGGCCGTCATGTCTGCAGGCCCTCTCGTCGGCAGAGGCTTCCTCGCGTGGTCGGCATGGCTTTGGATTCACCTCCTGACGAAGGCGGGCTTCCATGCCAACGTCTCCGTCACGTTCAAATGGTTCTTCAACTACCTCTTCGGCACGCGTCTCGGACGCATGATCACACGCTAACCCTCATGACTCGCACACAGCCCGCCAAGGCGCAAAGCCTTGGCGGGCTGTTTTGTCAACACAAGGATATCGGTACAATCAAATTCTCCTCTTCGAGTATAATAGAATTTTATTTGGTCCGAAAACAGGATACCGGCAAGGAATTCACTTCAAGCCATGGATACATTAAGAACTCTGTCCGATATACGATCCTTTTCCCGTATGCTATAATAAACGAAAATTATCGTATACTATTCATACCAGTTTTCTCTCTTCCTGCTCCCCACAGGAGACAGGCATTACGAAAGGATGTGAGGCGAATGAACACACCCCGCGCGCGCCAACAGTTGTGCGCCCTCCTATTCATCATCGTCAGCCTCCTCGCACTTGCTGGCTCATCTGCCGACGCTGCCGTGCTTCCCAAGCCCTCGCAGCGCGAATACATCGTCGACACGGCAGGCATCGTTTCAGCAGAGGATCGCACACAGATCGAGAAGATCGGCGAAGAGCTGCGCGAAAAGACGAAGGCGGAAATCGTCGTCGTGACCGTCGCCACCTTGGACGGCACAGACATCGAATCGTACGCAAACGAGCTGTTTCGCAGCTGGGGCATCGGCGATGCGAAGCAAAGCAACGGAGTCCTTCTGCTCATCGCCAAAGATGATCGCAAGTTCCGCATCGAAGTCGGCTACGGGCTTGAAGGTGAAATCACGGACGGCAGAGCGGGCGAGATCCTCGACAAGATGAAGCCGTACTTTCGCGATGAGAAGTACTCCGAGGGCGTGCTCAATGCCTATCAGAAGCTCGCCGCCTACGCCTACCGTGCTGCAGGAGTCGCACCGGGCGCTGATGTGAGCGAGACGCTTGAAGAATCGTCCACGCATGAAGAAGAGGAACCGAGCATCCTGATGAATGTCTTCATCTTCTTCCTTGCCATCGTCGGCATGATCCTGCTCGGTGTCATCCTGAACTGGCTTCTCGGCCTCCTCAACCAAGCGCTCGGCCCTGGCGGCGGCTCCTCGAGCGGCGATTACGGCGGCGGCTACAGCGGCGGCTCTTCCGGCGGCAGTTCCTCGCGCGGCGGCTACGGCGGCGGCTCTTCCGGCGGCGGCGGCGCATCAGACGGCTGGTAAGCTACACGCACAAACGTCCACTTTGTGGACATTGTGCGCCGCCCTTACAGAAGCCTAGCCAATCGGTCTGCGCCTGCGGCTTGACCTCTTGGGGCTTCATGGTGAACCATTCTATATTTGCTCAGTCATTCCATCGGCAGAAACAGAAAGGAGTTTTCAACATGAACAAAGGACTGATCGCGCTCGGCGCTGTCATCGTCGTCATTATCTTCATCCTCGGCGGAGTCTTCTCTCTCTATAACGGGCTGAAAGAGTCGGAGATCAGCGTCGATGCAGCGTACGGACAGGTCGAGAATCAAATGCAGCGGCGCAGCGACCTCATCCCAAACCTCGTCAACACGGTCAAAGGCTATGACGTGCATGAGAAGGCTGTCATTGAGGAAGTCGTCAATGCGCGTGCCAAACTAGCAGGTGCGCAGGGCGTCGAGCAGATCGATGCGGCGAACGCCGAACTCACGGGCGCACTCGGCCGCCTCTTCGCCATCGCCGAGGCATATCCTGACCTCAAGGCAAACACGCAGTACCTCGAACTCATGCGCGAGCTGGCCGGCTCGGAGAACCGCATCGCCGTCGCGCGGCGCGACTACAACGAGGCAGTGCGCGAATACAACGTGCGCATCTCGACCTTCCCCGGCGTATTCTTCGCCGGTTTCATGGGCATGACGAAGAAGCCTCAGTTCCAAGCGAAGGAGGGCGCAGACGCCGTCCCTGAAGTGAAGTTCTAAGAATCACAAAAGCCCCCGCACCTTTCGGCGCGGGGGCTTTACATTTCATGGTGGCGGCACAGAGATTTGAACTCCGGACACTGCGGGTATGAACCGCATGCTCTAGCCAACTGAGCTATGCCGCCGGTGGTGGGCAGGGATGGATTCGAACCATCGTAATCCGAAGATGACAGATTTACAGTCTGTTCCCTTTAACCACTCGGGCACCTACCCATGGACGCCCCGTACAAGACGAAGCATTGTCATTATAGCGACTTTTCTGCAGGCTGTCAAGCGAAAAATCGGTGCAAATTCCCTCTCTCTATGCACGGTAAATCATAGGAAAATCATATTCCGGAAAATTGGACGAAACTTTGGAAGAAACTGCCGTATTTTTATGACACAAAAAAGATTTTGTGCTAAAATGATTTTGATATTCCTTCTCTTGAAGGAGCAGTCTGCATTGGGAGGCAATAACAATGAAAAAAAATTATTATCTGATTCTTGGCTTGGCTGTCGGCATGCTCATCTGCCTTGTGACGGGCACTTTCATGTATCTCCATGTCTTTGCCAACGGCCCCGCTAAGATCGTCAACAAGAACATTCATATCTATGTCTCATATCTCCTGACCATCGGCGTCATTTTTCACCTCGCTTGGAACTGGAAGTGGCTTCGCGGCACGACAAAGGAAATATTCGGCGGGAAAGAGCACAAATAACCTCGGCGAATGCAAAGGAACCGGATACAAAGCCCTGTGGCTTCGCATCCGGTTCCTTTTTTCTTCCTTAATTCATCTTTACCCTGTAAATCAGAATGCCCAGTTTACTCCTACACTGCCAGAGAATCCTTCTCGCTTACCCTGCCAACCGCTGAAGTTGACGTCGTAGCTGACGCGGCTCTTTTTCGGTGTGAAGCGATAGCCAAGTTCGAGCATGGCGCTGCCTCCCTTGAGAGACGGGCTTGGCGTCGCCATGCCCTGATAGGTGGCTCGCGCCTCGCCGTTGAATTCGTATTCCCATGCAAGACCCGCGTAGAATTTGCCTTCTTCGCCCATATCGTGCGTGTAGCGAGCGCCGAGTCGCAGGCGGTGCGAGTTGACGGCATCGAAGTCGTAATCCTCGCCTGTCGAGAGCTTGCCGCTCGTGCCATTCTGATGCGAGAAGAAGTACTTGAGGTACGTTTCGAGCGCATCGCCCGCCTTGAGCTTCGTCTCCTTCCCCACGCCCAGATGAATCGCATAATAGGGGTTCGAGATGTCGTAGCTCGTGGACGTGCCGGAAATGTTGCCCTCGTAGTCGCTCTTGATGCGTCCGCCGCGCACGCTTCCTTCGAGGTAGAGGCCGCTCTTCAGATCCTGCCTTGCGAGGACACCTGCGCCGATGTAGCTGACCTTGCCGCTGCCGTGCGTGCCCGCCGCATCCTCAAGATAGGAGTCGTAGCTCGCCCTGCCGTATTCGACGAATGGCCCAAAGGTCAGCGTGCTGTCCTTGCCATCCTGCTTTCTTGCGAAGCCGACATTCAGCGTGTAGCCGTGCGTGTCGACGTAGGAGCCCGAATGGATGCGCATGGAGGAGCCTCCCTGCGCCGCCCATGCCGTGTACGCGCCCGACTGCACATTTGCTGCAGATGCCGCCTTCGCACTCGGCGCCTTGTTTGTCGCCATGGGAGCGGCCTCGACCTGAGTGTTGGCATTGGCGGAGGCTGCTGCTTGGACAGCGGCGGAGACGCCCGCATCGGCGAGCATCGTCATGCCGCCTCCCAAGACGTCCGTCGCCGTCGTCCTCGTCTCCGCGAGGGACTTCGTCGCGTCCTTCATCTTTACACTCTCGACAGCGGCGATCAATTCATCCGCGCCCTTCTTCTGCACACGGAACTTGTAGTCGAGCGATACGCCCTGCGTACCCGTGACCTCGCCCTTGATCTTCTCGTCCGTCGTCAACGTGCCGCCTTCAGCAACCTTCATGAGACTGAAGACATCCTCGCGCTTGAGCGTCTTGGCCGCGCCCGAGAGGTTGAGGTCGACGTTCAGACCCTTGATGTCCTTGTCCTTGACGCCGAGCCTCAGCATCGTCGCCATGGAGGATTTCGCCCCTTCGGGCAGGTAGAACTTGAGGTTCTGAATGCCCTTGAAGTCACCGATCTCCGTGCCGGCGGCGCGGATGGCGAGGACGTTTGCCTTGCCGTCCGCCGCCGTGCCGCCCGTGACCGTACCCTTGATCTTCGTGCCGAAGAGGTTGATCACGTTGCCGTCGGTCTTCTTACCCGAGCCGCCGTAGACATTCGCGCCGATGTTGACGGCACCGAGGTTGAGGATATTGCCCGAAGCTTCGCCCTGCGCGGCATGACCGCCATAGATTTGCGCCTGCGTATCCTTTTGCACCTCGACGGTGTTCTTCGTGGCGTCGCCCGCACCCTCGACAAAGCCGCCGTAGGCATTTTTGAGCGTGCCGCCGGCGAGTACGAGTGTATTGCCCGTGACCACGCCCTTGGCGCTCAGGCCGCCGTAGGCCGCCTCCGTCAGCGTGCCGCCCTTGACGGTCAGCTTGTTCTTCTGCACGGTGTTGCCGACGATGGAGCGTCCGCCCCAAGCCGCCTTGTTGTCGCCCGTCTCATAGACGGCATCCGCATTGTTCTGGAAGCGGAAGCCGCGCACGACGACCTTTTCCGCCGCTGCGCCCTTCGCCGCATCCATTTCCTTGGAGATCGCATACTCGTAGTCGCCGACGGTCTTTTCCTTCGCCTTGTCATAGCTCGTGCCAAAGTCAATCCCCTTGTCATTCGCCATGAGCGAGAACAGTTCTTCACGCGCCACACCCGTGCGCGTCGCAAGGGAGGCTTCGTCAAGGCCTGCGGCTTCAACCTTCTGCCAATCAAGCCCCGTCGTCTTCTTGCCGCCGTTGAGCGTCAAGATCGTATCGCCGGCCTTCGCCATGCTCGTGTCGAAGTGGAGTTTCTCGAAATTCTTGATGTCTCCCGCGCTCTGTGTTCCCGTGACGTTCAGCGTATTTCCCGCCGCGCCGTTGTTGCCGCCATAGATCGTACCCGTGACCGTACCGGCTGTGAAGTTCACGGTGTTGCCCGTGGTCTTGCCCGACGTGCCGTCGGCCTTCTTACCCGTCGACCAGCCACCGTAGGCGTCCTTGAGCGTGCCGCCCGAGATCGTCAGAGCGTTGTCCGTCGCATCGTTGCCGAGTACGGAGCGCCCGCCCCATGCTGCATCGTGTGCGCCGTCGGCTTCGCCGTATGTCGCCGTGTTGCCATGGAAGCGATAGATTTCTGCGTTGACAGCCTTCGCCTGCGCTGCATGCGTGTCCGTATCGAGGGCGGCTTCGTAATCGCCCTTGGTCACGCCCTTGGCGCCGATGGGCGCATAAGTGTCAACACCGCCCTTGCGGAAGTCGATGCCCTTTTCATTCGCCATGAGCGTCAGGCGGTACGCTTCGTAACTCTTGGCCGCGGGATTGAATTCGCCATCGAGCGTGACATTCGCCCAGTCAAGCCCCTCAGTCGCAGCCGCACCGTCGAGCGTCAGGAGCGTCGTGCCGCTCGCCATCGTGTCTCTGACATGGAACTTGACGCTCTCGAAGTTCTTGATGTTGCCAGCCGCGATCTTGCCACTGACATTCAGGACATTACCCGTGGCGTCGCTGCCGCTGCCGCCGTAGATCGTGCCCGTGACTTTCGCGCCGTCAGCGACATCATGGAACACGCCCGCCTCGTCCGTATAGCCGATGTTGACGGTGTTCTTCACCGTCTTTCCCGTGCCGCGCGTGTAGCCGCCGTAGACGTTCTTTGCCGTGCCGCCCGCGATGTTAACGGTATTCTCCGTCACATCCGCCGCATTCGCTGCATTGCCAACGTAACCGCTGTAGACCTCTTCGAGCGTTCCCTTACCCGTGCCCAAAAGGTTCACGGTGTTCTTGACTGCACCGCCCGCAGTCCCCTCCGAGCGTCCGCCCGAAACGTACTGGAGCGTCTTACCCTCGGAGATTCCCTTGAGCGTGAACGCGTTTCCTTCCGCCGTATTCCCACCGTAGGAAACACCAGCGTAGGTCTTGGCATTGTTGTCGCCGTTATGATAAGTGACGTCGCCGTTTCGGAAGCGATTGACATCGATGAGGACGGCGTTCGCCACACCCGTATTCGTATCCGTGCGCTGGACGACCTCGTAGTCGCCGCTCACGGCATGATTCTTCGCCGCGTAGTTCGAGAACTTCAGCTTGTTTGCTGCCGCGCTCTTCATCAGCGTGATCGCGCCGAGCGTCTTGTCGGCCGAGAGTTTCGACGTGTCGACCGTGACCTTGCTCCAGTCCGCCGTCTGTCCGTCGAAACCTTCTGCAAGCGTCAGCATCGTGCCGCGGCTCTTGGTGAAGGCATCGTCGACGACCCCGCTCTTCGGCTTGTCGGCGGCGATATGGTCGGTCAGATGGAACGTATAGTTCTCGAAGTTCTGCGCCTTCTTTGCCGCCGCATCCTTGACCATGACATTGAGCGTATTGCCTGTCATCTCGGACTTGTTGCCGCCCGCAAGCATCGCATTCGCAAGGTTCGTTCCGGCTGCAAGCGTTGCCGCCGTACCGTCTCCGATATTCACCGTGTTACCTGTGGTCTTGCCGCTTCCTTCGGTATAACCACCGTAGACCGCGCCCGTGACCGTACCGCCCGTAAGCGTGACCGTGTTGCCCATCGCATTGCTGCTGTTCGCCGCCTTCGTGATTGCACCACCGTAGACGTTTACGATCGAGCCTGTTCCCGTGCCTTTGAGCGTGACCTTGTTATTTGCCGAATCTCCCGTCACGCCTGCGGTCTGTCCACCGTAGGCAGCCGCGAGCGTTCCCGTCACGCCCGTAAGCGTCAGCTCATTTCCCTCGGTCGTGCTACCAAAGGCGGAATAGCCGCCAAGCGCCTCGCCCGTCGAGGTCGTCGTATAAGTGACGCGACCATCCTTGAAGCGATTGACATCGTAGAGCACTTCCTGTGCCGTATCGGTGTTCGTATTCGTGCGCAGCCCTGTTTCGTAGACGCCGCCGTATGTATCGTAGCGCGCAGCGTAGTCGCTGAACTTCAGCGTGGGATCGGCCGCCCGCATCAAGATATAGGTGTTCTTTCCCTGAATCTTTGCAGCATCCTTCTCCGTCGTAACCTTCGACATGTTGGCCGTGACATTCGACCATTTCACCTTGACGTCCGAGTTGTCAGCAGTGACCTTGTCGAAACCGCCCAGTTCCGTCAGATTCAGCAGCGGCGCCGTCTTCGTCGTATCGTCCACGAGCTGGAAGTTGAACTTCTCGACGTTGCACACCTTCTTGAGCGTCACGCCGTCCTTCGCCTTGACGTTGAGCGTATTGCCCGCGATCTTCGCGTTCGCATTGGCGAGGACTTTGCTGCCATAGCTCGTGCCCCAGACCTCTGCACCCGAAAGATTCGCTGCATACTTGCCTGCATCATCGCCGAGGTTGATGATATTCTTGTTCGACGTGCTCGCCAAAAGGCGTGTATCGCCGCCGATGACGTAGCCCGTGACCGTGCCGCCCGTAATTGTGACGTCATTACCCGACATCGCGCCCGTCGCCGTGCTTTTGCCGCCGCCGCCGACGACTGCAGTCTGCACCGTACCGCCCTCGATGAAGACGTGGTTGCCTGTCGCACTCGCCGCATTCTCAGCATAGCCGCCGTAGACTGCGCCGAAAGTTCCGCCCTGGATCGTCGCGGTATTGTCCTCCGCCTTTGCCGTCGCCTCCGCGGAGGAAGTGTAGCCGCCAAAGACATTGGAGATTGCGCCCGTCCCCGTCTGCTCGACCGTCACGCGATTCTTCACAGCGTCGCCCTTCGCGCCCGCCGTCTTGCCGCCGTAGGCAGAAGTCAAGTTGCCCTGCACGCCCGTCACGGTCAGATGGTTGTTCGCGGTCGTATTTCCCGCGTAAGAAATGCCGCCGTAGACTTCGGTCGAACCGTCCGCGAGCTGTGTCGGCGGAATCGATCCATCGTACATCGCATTGGCATTATTTTGGAAGCGGTTGTAGTCGAGGATGACCTTTGTCGCCGTCGCCGCGTTCGTGTCCGTGCGCAAAGCCGTCTCATAGTCGCCGTTCGTCGCGGCGGTCGTCTTATTGCGCCCCGCGTAGTTCGAGAACTTCAGCCCGTTCGCCGTACCTGTGAGAAGCGTCGCCTTGCCGATGACCGTGCTGCCCGAGAGCTTCGACGTATCGACATCGAGCTTCGTCCAATCAAACAGATTGCCGCCATTGAAGCCGTTGGTCAGCGTCAGCATCGAGCCGCCGTTCTTCGCGATGTCATCATTCAAGTGGAACTTGTAGTTCTCGAATTTGTCGGCCGACTTTGCCGTAATATTCTTCACACGAACATTGAGCGTCGCCTCCGTGCCCGAATTATTGTCGCCGTAGAGCGCCGCATTCGTAAGATTCGCCGTATACGTACCGTCCTCTGCACCGAGATTGACGATGTTCCCCGACGTACTGCTGCCGGGACCCGCCGACTTGCCGCCGTAAATTTCGCCGCTAACCTGACCGCCCGAAATCGTGACCGTGTTTTCGATTGCCTCGTACCCAACACCGCCGACAACTTCGCCGTTTACCTCGCCGCCGGAGATTACCACAGAGTTCTTTTGCGCCACACCCGTGCCGCTCGTGACCGCACCAAAGACACTACCGACAGCGCCGCCGGATACGGTGACACTATTCTCCTCGACGCGTCCCTGATTTTTCGAGAATGCACCGCGAAGATTCGTCGCCTCGCTGCCATTGCCGCTAAGCGTAACATTATTCTTTTTCAGCGCGCCTGTACCCTCACTCACAACACCGTTGACATTGACTGCTGTACCGTCTGTAAAGACAACCTTGTTCTCCGTTGCCTCGGCAGTGCTGGCAGCCTTCTCGATATAGCCGCCCGCAACATGATCGGTCGACTCACTGCCGCTGAAATTGACGGTATTGTTCTTTACCGTGCCCGTTCCAGCGGTATATCCACCGAAAGCCTTCTCCACAGTGCCTTTCTGCATCGTGACGCTGTTGCCGGAGACCTCGCCCGCATTATCTTCGTGCGTGATGAAGCCGCCATAGACCTCCTTGATCTCGTCCGCTGCATTGGGCAGGTTAATGGTCGCGTGGTTGTTCGTGACATCGCCTGTCGCACCCTCGTTGATGCCACCGAAAGCAAACTTCGGATCGTTCGTGCCGTGGATGCCCGTGACCGTCAATTGATTGTCCGTCGTCGTATGTCCCTCGCGGGAAATACCGCCGTAAATCTCGCCGCCATACGATGCCATTGTGCCGTCATAAGTGACACGACTACCCTTGAAGCGGTTCGCCTCCAGCATGAGGGCGTTCGCCGTCGCCGTATCATTATTCGTGATCAGGCGAAACTCGTGCGTATCGGTCGCATCCGCAGCCTTCTTCGCCGCATAGTTCGCGAACGTCAGCATATCGGCGGCATTGCCGCGCTTCAAGAGAGTAATGCGCTTGATGCCGTGCTGCGTCGCGAGGTAGTCCGCCGACAGCCCCGTGCGGTCGACGGTGATTTTATTCATGGCAACGCCCGTTCCGTCGAACGCACCTGCATTCGCGACGGTCAGCATCGTATCACCGAATGCAGTCTCACTGTTCAGTTTGAACTTATAGTTCTCGAATTTGTTGACGGACTTCGCCGCGATATTCTTCGCATTTATATTGAGCGTATTGCCCGTCGTCGCCTTATTGCCGCCGTAGATATCACTCGCCGTGAGTGTCGCACCCGAGAGATCCGTATGCGTGTCGTCACCGAGATTGACGATATTGTTCTCCGTCGTACCGTTCGCTGCTGTTGCATAGCCGCCGTAAATATTCTTCTGGAACGTACCGCCCGCAAGCTTGACGGTATTGTTGTTTGCCGTTTTTTTCGCCCAACCGCCATAAATCGAGTCATTGAGCGAGGCGCCACTCTCAACTGTGACGCTGTTGCCCTCTGCCTTGCTGTTCGCCGCTGTCGCATAGCCGCCGTACGCCGCCTTTACCTTGCCCGTCGCCGTGATCGTGACATGGTTGTTCGTCGAATCACCTGCGCCCGCCGTATAGCCGCCGTAGACGGTCAGATTCGTGTTGTTCGTATTCGTGATCTTGATCTTGTTGTTCGTCGTCGTATTGCCGAGACTCGAATAGCCGCCATAGGCCGCCGTGCCTGTGACGTTATCTGCCGTTGCATCGGCGTTCTGGAAGCGATCAATGTCGGCACGCACATAGTTCACCATATTATATCCGAAGAACGACATCGGAGGCGTTGTCACATCCGTATACATATGATACTCGAAGTCGCCGCTCGTCGCTTTGCGATCAAGCGCCTCGGTGTTGAATATCTTCAGATCGGCGCCGCTTCCCGTGCGCAGCAGTTCCATCGTGCCGAGGCGGCCATACTTCGTCGTATCGGCATTCCAGCCCTCGGCATTCATCGTGATCTTGCTCCACTGGACATTGGGCGTAGAGCCGAAGCCACCGCTGTCCGTCACCTTGAGCATGGTCGAACCTGCCGCAACTCCCTTCGTGAGATTGAAGTTGTATTTCTCGAAGTTCTGCGCCGTCCTGACTACGATGCCTGAGGCATTGACATTGAGCGTGTTGCCCGTGACATCATTCGTCTTGTTGCCGCCGTAGATCTTTATGCCCGTGAGATTGAACCCCGACGCCATGGCGTTTTCGCCGTCGCCGAGGTTAACAATGTTGTTGATAGTTTTGCCGCTGCCTGCATTATAAGCACCAAAAACATTCGTTCCGCCGCTCTTTGTGAACGCACCGCCCGAGATCGTAAGCGTATTGCCGGAGGCATTTGCGCTGCTCGCGGAGTTGCCAATAACGCCGCCCGCAGCCTCATTCCCGAGACTGCCGCCCTTGATCGTAACGGAGTTTCCCGTGACTGCGCCCTTGCCTGTCGTATAGCCGCCGAACACGTCGCTGCTGAGCGTACCACTGTTGATCGTCACGTGATTCTCTTTGATTGCCGCGGTGCTTGCCGCATCGTCACCCGCCGCGCCATATACGGCTTTCTTCGAGGTCGCATTCGAGAACTCGACGCTGTTACCCGTCACTGACCCGTTGCCCGTAACACGCGCACCGTAAATGATTCCTGTCCCATAGCTTCCAAGCGTGCCGCCGGTAATCGTGACCTTATTGCCCGACACCGCGCCCGTGCTCGCTGCTTTGTCCGACCAGCCGCCGATAATGTCTTCCTCGATTTTCCCGGCTTTGACCTCTACTGTATTATTGCTCACACTCTTCGTAAGAGAAGCGCTGTAGCCGCCGATGACGGCATCCGCACTGTAACCGTTGTTGAAAATCACCTTATTGCCCGTGACCGCGCCAGTGCCACTGACACCGCCGTAGATGAAACTGGCACCGCCAGCGTTGGCAGAGCGAAGTCCGTGAATCGTCAGCGTATTGCCCTTGACATCCGCCGCAGTATCCTTCTTCCCGCCGGCGGAAATCGCACCGTAGGTATTCTGCGGCTTATCCGTCGGACCGCCTTCTGTGCCAAGCGTGATCTTGTTGTCGTTCATCGAATGAGTCTTTTCCGTACCCTCAAGACCATTGATGCTGGTCGCCGTCTCCGTATACTCATGCTCCGCCGCATACGCCGTCGACATCCCCCAGATCATGCCGCCGTCCACTGAGGTCAAGCACCCCCCCAGTGGACAGGGCAAGCGCCACCATAAGCGCGAGCCGTCTTCTTGATTTCCCCTTACCGACCATTGAATACGATTCCTCCTTGTGCATTCAAAGGGACGATTGCCCCCAAGTGTCCTGGCAAATCCTTGCCGCCCCTGCGTTTTGTCATACCTGACGAACTCCTAACAGGTAATGACTTTTAGTTTCAATATCACAAATCATACCATTTTCCTAACTTCTTTGTCCAGTAATTTTTCATGAATTTCAAACAATTTCGATTCATTTCGCAAATACTGGGAAATATGCTCTGAAATTTTGCATTGTGACTTGCCTGCCGTCTGAAAACACGTTAAGATTAATTAAGTACAAAGCTTTTTTGCAAAAAACCGACGAAAGGAGCGGAGCAATATGCAGCTTCCTGAGCGCATCAATCTCCACTTGAACGAACTCAGCGATGCCGATAAGAGCATCTGGCGCTTCATCGAGAGCCACAAGGAGACGGCATGCCGCGCCTCCATCCATGACCTCGCGCGGCTCTGCGCCGTTTCGAGCGCTTCCGTCGTGCGCTTCGCACAGAAGATCGGCTTCGAGGGCTTCGGCGAGATGAAGGCGGTGCTCAAGATGGAACTCGAAGAGCGCGGAAAGCCCGACCGCGACATCCTGACATCTCTGAGCCAGTTCTACGACCAGTCGTGGCGCGAACTCATGGCACGCGACTACCGCGGCGCGAGCCGCCTCGTCCACGAGGCGCACCGCGTCTTCGCCTACGCTTCGGGCTATGTGCAGACGAACGTCATGCAGGAACTCAAGCGCCTCTTCCTCTACGACAATGTCTTCATCTGCGAAATCGCAGGGCGCGAGGAGTTCTATTCCGTCTATCAAACGGCAGGGCCGGACGATCTCTTCGTCTTCATCTCGCTTTCGGGCGAATCCGAGCGCGTCAAGGAGTTCTCCGAGAAGCTGAACCTCAAGGGCGTGCCGCTTCTCGCCATCACGCAGATGCAGCACAACACGCTCGCGAGCCGCTCGACGGAGAACCTCTACGTCGTGCCCGCTGCCTTCAACCTGCCCAAGAGCGAGGAGCGGCTGCCTTTCAAGTCCATGCTCGCCTACTTCCTGCTGCTTGAGATCTTCTACGTCCACTACCGCCTCTACCGCAGCGAGCAGGAAAATAGCCTTACAGAAGCCTAGCCGATCGGTCTGCGCCTTTAGCTTCTTGTAAACTACACGCACAAACGTCCACTTCGTGGACATTGTGCGCCGCCCTTACAGAAGCCTGGCCAATCGGCCTGCGCCTTCGGCTTGACCTCTTGGGGCTTCTGTAACAAGTTTCACTGCCTGTACCTCCTTGCAACCTCTGTACATGCCTCCCGAATGGCGCAAAATGCTTGCTTTTTCAACGATTTTCCTTTATCGTAATAGACAAAGGTTTTCAGTGTTTCAGAGGAGGTAAGCTCATGTCACTCAGCAAGGACGTCTTCATGCAGAACATGCAGCGGTTTGGCGGCGCGATGTATACGCCTGTCATCCTGTTCGCGTTCTTCGGTCTGACGGTGGCGGTGTCCATCGTCTGCAAGAACACGGGGCTGCTCGGCGCGATCGCCGCCGAAGGCACGCTATGGTACGATTTCTGGTACATCGTCGAGCAGGGCGCGTGGACGGTGTTCGCACAGATGCCGATTCTCTTCGCCATCGCCGTGCCCATCGGCTTCGCGAAGAAGGAGCCGGCACGCTGCGCCATGGAATCCTTCGTCATCTACATGCTCTTCAACTACTTCATCTCGGCCATCCTCACGCTGCACGGCAGCGCATTCGGCGTCGACTACAGCCAGGCGGCAGGTCCCGGCACGGGACTTGCCATGATCGCGAACGTCAAGACGCTCGACATGGGCATGCTCGGCGCGATCTTCATCGCGTGCTGCACGGCGTATCTGCACAACCACTTCTACGACACGAACATCCCCGATTGGCTCGGCATTTTCAAAGGCCCTGCCTTCGTCGTCGCCGTCGGCTTCGCCGTCATGATCCCGATGGCCCTCATCTTCTGCTGCGTCTGGCCGATGGTACAGCACGCGATCGAGCAGTTCCAGTTCTTCCTCAAGACGAGCGGCATCGTCGGCGTCTGGGCATACACGTTCTCGGAGAAAATTCTGCTGCCCGCCGGCCTCCATCACTTCATCTACCTGCCGTTCATGTTCGGCCCTGCGGTCGTCGACGGCGGCATCCAAGCCTACTGGCTCGGCCATATCAACGACTTCATGACGAGCGCGCAGTCTTTGCGTGACCTCTTCCCCGAGGGCGGCTTCGCACTGCACGGCAGCGGCAAGGTCTTCGGCCTGCCGGGCGCAGCGCTCGCCATCTACGCGTGCGCCAAGCCTGAAAAGCGCAAGAAGACAGCGGCTCTCTTGATCCCTGCGACGATCACGGCGATGCTCTGCGGCATCACGGAGCCTCTGGAATTCACCTTCCTCTTCGTCGCTCCTCTGCTCTATCTTCTGCACGCGATCCTCTCGGCAACGCTTTCGGCAACGCTCTACGCCATCGGGCTTTCGGGCAACTTCGGCGGCGGTCTCATCGACTGCTTCGTGCAGAACTGGATTCCTCTTTTCTCCTACCATTATGCGACATACCTCACGCAGATCGGCATCGGCCTGTGCTTCACCGCCATCTACTTCTTCGTCTTCCGCGCTGTCATCCGCTTCAAGGATTACAAGACGCCGGGCAGAACGGACGACGATGTCGAGGACAAGCTCTTCACGAAAGCCGACTACAAGGCGAAGCAGGCAGGCGCTGCGGGCGCCGCTGCAGGTGCTGCCCCCGATATGAAGCTCGACGAGCGCGACGTGAAGGCGAAGGTCTTCCTCGAAGGGCTCGGCGGCCCTGCGAACATCAAGGATGTCACGAACTGCGCGACGCGCCTGCGCGTGACGGTAGAAGATCCCGACCTCGTGCAGCCGGTCGCCGTCTTCACCCGTGCGGGCGCACACGGCCTCGTGCGGAACGGACATGCGTTCCAGGTCATCGTCGGCCTCTCCGTGCCGCAGGTGCGCGAGCGCTTCGAGGCGCTTCTCGCAGCGCCTGCGTCCGATGCGACGGAGCTCGCCGTCGGCACGGAAAAATCCCTCTCCTTCACGGCAGTCGCCGACGGAAAGGTCATCGACATGAGCGAGGTCAAGGATGAGATGTTCTCACAGAAGATGATGGGTGATGGCGTCGCCATCGAGCCGACGGGCAATCTCGTCGTCGCGCCCGCCGATGCCGAGGTCACGATGGTCATGGAGGATTCGCTGCACGCCGTCGGACTGCGTCTCGCGAACGGCGCGGAAATGCTCATCCACATCGGCGTCGACACGGTGAAGCTCGGCGGCAAGGGCTTCGAGCTTCTCGTCCGTGCGGGCGACAAGGTCGGCCAGGGTACGCCGCTCGTGAAGTTCGACCGCGCGACCATCAAGGAAGCCGGCTACCAGGACACGGTCATCATGGCAGTGACGAACTCGGGCGAATACCCGCTGATGAAAAAGCATACGGGCATGACGGCAGAAGCCGGCAAGACGGACGTCCTGACCTTCTGACGCACGGCAAATCTCGCAGCCCCCTGTCCGCACGGCAGGGGGCTGAATGGAAAGGAAAAACGCATGAAAGCAACGCATTGGTGGCAGAACACCGCCGTCTACCAGATTTATCCGAAGAGCTTCAACGACACGCGCGGCAAGGGCACGGGCGATATTCGCGGCATCACGGAAAAGCTCGACTATCTAAGGTCGCTCGGCGCGGGCGCGCTATGGCTCACGCCCGTCTACCCGTCGCCCATGGTCGACAACGGCTACGACATCAGCGACTATTGCAGCATCCATCCCGACTTCGGCACACTCGCCGACATGGAGGAGCTGATCACCGAAGCGAAGAAGCGCGACATGCACATCGTCATGGATCTCGTCTACAACCACACTTCCGACCAGCACCCGTGGTTCCTGGAGTCGAAGAAGAGCCGCACAAACGCAAAGAGCGACTGGTATATCTGGCGCGACGCGAAGGAGGACGGCAGCGCTCCGACGAACTGGCGCGGCATCTTCGGCGGCTCTGCGTGGACGTACAGCGAAGAGCGCGGCCAATACTACCTGCACACCTTCGCCGAGGCGCAGCCCGACCTCAACTGGGAGAATCCCGAGGTCAGGGAGGCGCTCTTCGCCGCCGCAAACTTCTGGCTCGCAAAGGGCGTCGGCGGCTTCCGCATCGACGCCATCACCTACATCAAGAAGCCCGCCGTCTTTGCGGACGGCGAGCCGGACGCGGCGGACGGCATGACGAGCGTCCACGATATGACGGCGAACACGCCGGGCATCCTCGACTTCCTGCACGAGTTCCGCGCACGCGTCTTCGACGGGCACGACATCTTCACCGTCGGCGAGGCGAACGGCGTCACGCCCGAGGAACTGCCGCTGTGGGTCGGCGAAAACGGCGTCTTCTCCATGCTCTTTGAGTTCAGCCACGTCCTCGTGCCCTACGAAGGCGGCGAATGCTGGCACAAGGCGCAGCCGTGGCCTCTCACGAAGCTCAAGCGCGCGCTCACGGCAAGCCAGCACGCCACCGCCAAGGAAGGCTGGTTTCCCATCTACTTCGAGAATCACGACCGCGCACGCTCCGTCAACTACTTCTTCCCGAAGGGCGCGGACAAGAAGCTCGCGGCAAAGGCGCTCGCCGCCGTCCTCTTCACGCTGCGCGGCACGCCCTTCATCTACGAGGGCGAGGAACTCGGCATGACGAACGTGGCCTGGGATTCCATCGACGCCTACGACGACATTTCGTCGCACGGCCAGTACGCGCTCGCTTTGGAAGATGGCTTCTCCAAGGAGGAAGCACTGGGCTTCGTCCACTTCAACAGCCGAGACAACGCACGCACGCCGATGCAGTGGACGGCAGAAAGACATGCGGGCTTCACGAGCGGCACGCCATGGCTGCCCGTCAACGAGAACTATCGCACACTCAACGCTGCCGCCGAGGAAAAGGACGCTGACTCCGTACTGCACTTCTACCGTCATCTCGCCAAGCTGCGCGAGACGATTCCCGCGCTTTTAGACGGCGTATATGAAGAGCTTCTAGAAGAAAACGAGCAGATCTATGCGTTCTCGCGCACACTGGGAAAGACGCGCATCAAGACGGCGGTCAACTTCAGCACAAAGGACGCGGCGCTTCCCGCAGACTTCCTCCACGGCACGCGCCTTGCCGGAAGCTATGCGGACGCGCCGACGACTTCGCTTCGTCCATTGGAAGCCGTGATTTACGAGGAGGAGATACAATGAAGGTAGCTGCAAGCGATTACGACGGAACGCTCCTCAGGGGCGGCAAGATCGACGAGGAAACGCTGCAGGCCATCAAGAAGTGGCGTGCGGCGGGCAACAAGTTCGGCGTCATCTCGGGGCGCGACTACGGCATGCTCGTGCCGCAGCTCTTCGCGTTCGGGCTGGAATTTGACTACACGGTCTGCAACAACGGCGGCATCATCCGCGACGCGAAAGAGACGGTGCGCTTCCAGGCCGAGATCGAACCGGCCGCCCTCTCCGCCATTGCCGAAGAGCCTCTGGCGGCGAAATCCTTCCACTTTGCCTTTTCAGCAGCCGACGTGACGTACCTTTGCCACCAATCGGAAGGCTCTTGGATCGAGCGCGAAGCAAAGGAATGGGACTATCCCATCATCTACATTGAAGAATCCGAGATCGGCACGCTCAAGAAGATCCAGCAGTTCTCCATGGGCTTCCCGCTTCCCGCCGAATCCGACGCCTGCGCCGCCGCACTCAACGCGAGGCTAGGCGATAAGATCCACGCCTACCCGAACGCCTGCAGCCTCGACATCACGCCCGTCGGCGTCGGCAAAGATCAGGGCATACGCACACTGCTCTCCGTCATGGGCTGGGACGGCGCGGAAGTTTTCGCCATCGGCGACGAAACGAACGACCTGCCGATGCTCAAGGCATTCGACGGCTATACGCTGACGACGGCGCGAGAAGCGATTCAGAAGCAGGCGAAGGAAGTTTTCCCGAGCGTCGGCGCAATGATGCTGACCTATCTGTAAGGCAAGCCCGAAGGGCGCAGCCGCACAGGCAATAGGTCGCATGTGAAAACGTCCCAAGAACGCGAGCCGAAGGCGAAGCGCGATTGGCTGACGTTGACCACCCGGGGTCCGCTCAGCGGAGAAACCCTCATTTTAAAGGAGGAGCAGCCATGACCATGGACAAGAAGAAATACGACGAGGTGCTCGCCGAATTCAGCATCAGTGACGACGAGCTTCAGAAGATTTCCGCCGACTTCGAGGCGGAAATGCAGGCGGGACTTGAGGGCAAAGATTCCACGCTGCGCATGCTGCGCTCCTACGTCGCCCTGCCGACAGGCAAGGAAATCGGCGATTTCCTCGCGCTCGACTTTGGCGGCACGAACGTACGCGCCCTGCACATCCTCCTGCACGGAGGCGGCAGATACCAAGTCATCAAGAAGGTGGCGAAGCCCCTGACCGAGCCGGGCATCTACGACTACGTATCGGAAAGCGCGACCGCCGAGGAGATGTTCGACTTTCTCGCCGAACTCATCGACGAGGCCATCGAGAGCAATCGATCGACGACGTACCTGCTCGGTCACACCTTCTCCTTCCCGTCGGTGCAGACCGACCTCTACAACGCCAAGCTCATCACTTGGACGAAGGAGTTCGCGACGCAGGGTGTCGAGGGCAAAGTCGTCAACGACCTTCTGAAAGAAGCTCTCGCACGGCGCGGCGCACGAAACGTCATCCCCGTCGCCGTCATCAATGACACCGTCGCCACGCTCCTCGCCGCCGCCTACAAGAAGCCGAATGCCTACATCGGCTCAATCTACGCCACGGGGCAGAACACCTGCTACTTCGAAGAATTTCCCGACGGCTCCGAAACGTCCACCGTCATCAACATGGAATCGGGCGGCTTCGGCAAACTGCGCCCGACGAAGTATGACAGGCACATCGACGAAACCTCCGAAAAGCCCGGCGCACAGCACCTCGAAAAGATGGTCTCGGGACGCTACCTCGGCGAAATCTACGGCGAGGCACTCGCTGACATCCTCGGCAAGGCCGCTCCTTTCGCCTTCACGAGCATCGACCTGTCCACGATCGTCGCCGATGCCTACCTCGACCGTCACGAAGCCGCTGCCATCCTCGAAGAAAAGACGGGCGAAAAATTCAACGCACTTGAGCTGAACCTGCTGCAAGATCTCGCGGGCGTCATCATCGCGCGCTCCGCCCGCCTCGTCGCCGCAACCTTCACCGGCATCGTGCGCCATCGCGCACATGGCGCGGAGATCAAGGAACAGCACATCGCCATCGACGGCTCCGTCTACGAGAAGATGCCCCTCGTCGCCGAAAACCTCAAGAAGGCGCTCACCGACCTCCTCGGCGACGAAGCAGAAAAGATCCACATCGTCCTTGAAAACACCGGCTCCGCCCTCGGCGCCGCCCTCGCCGCCGCCATGACGGTGGAAAGGTGAGTTTCCTATAAAGAAAAAGGCGCTGCTGCATGGAATGTGTTTGTTCCATGCAGCAGCGCCTTTTTCTTTCCTGCACCCCCTCAAAAGCGGAAGTCTCTCATGCCGTCGCCGAGTTCCTTGAGGTAGAGCGCCGCCTTCTTCTTGACAGCAGGGTTCGGAATATCCTGCCACTGCTCCTGTATGACGCGCTCGCCCTTTTCCTGCGTCGTCTTCTTCGCGTAGTCCTCCAAGTATTCCTTCAAGGTCATCAGAGCGTTCGGCAGACAGCAGTTCTTGATCTGCCCGCTCTTACACAGGCTCATGAAGCGGTCGCCCGTGCGTCCCGCGCGGTAGCACGCGGTGCAGAAGCTCGGCACATAGCCGAGGTCTAAGAGCCATTCGATGACTTCATCCAGCGTGCGCGTGTCGTTGACGTCGAACTGCGCCGAATTTTCCTCGGGACTCTCCCTCTTCTCGTAGCCGCCGACGCTTGTCGAGGATGCACCCGAAATCTGCGAGATGCCGAGATCGAGGACGCGCCTGCGGCTCTCCTCGGATTCTCTCGTCGAGACGATCATGCCCGTATAGGGCACGGCGATGCGGATGACAGCGACGATCTTTGCGAAGGTATCGTCGTCGATGGCATTGGAGAACGCGCCCGGATCGATGTCGTCCGCCGGCCGGATGCGCGGCACGCTGATTGTATGCGGGCCGACGCCGAAACGCGCTTCCAAGTGCTCGGCGTGCATCAGCAGACCCACAAAGTCGTAGCGGTACATATTGAGACCGAAGAGCACGCCGCAGCCCACGTCGTCGATGCCGCCCTCCATCGCGCGATCCATCGCCTCCGTGTGCCACGCGTAGTCGTGCTTCGGGCCTGTCGGATGGAGCTTTTCGTAGTTTTCCTTGTGGTACGTCTCCTGAAAAAGGATGTAAGTGCCGATACCCGCTTCCTTGAGCTTTCGGTAGTCCTCGACCGTCGTCGCCGCGATGTTGACATTCACGCGGCGGATCGCGCCGTTCTTATGCTTGATCGAGTAAATCGTCTTGATGCTTTCCAGAACGTATTCTAAAGGATTATGCAGCGGGTCTTCTCCCGTCTCCAGCGCAAGCCTCTTGTGTCCCATATCCTGCAACGCAATAACCTCACGGCGAATCTCGTCCTGTGTGAGCTTCTTGCGATGGATGTGCTTGTTCTTCGCATGGTAGGGACAGTAAACACAGCCGTTCACGCAATAGTTCGACAGATAGAGCGGTGCAAAGAGCACGATGCGCTTGCCGTAAAGCTCCTCCTTGATCTCCTTGGCGAGCGCGAGCATCCGCTCGACGAGATCAGGCGCGTCGACGGCGAGCAGCAGCGCCGCCTCGCGGTGCGTGAGTCCCCTGCAGTCCTTGGCACGCGAAAGAAGCTGCTCCACGAGTGCGCGATTTTCCTTGTTCTCTTCCGCCCACGCGAGCGAGGCGAGGATTTCTTCATGGTTGATGAACTCCTCGGCACGCGCGGACTTCGGATCGTACTTTGTCATGCTTATGCCCCCTTGCATCCTCAAGATCTTTCCTGCTTCCCGCCCTCTTCCAAGGCGCTGAAGCCGTAGTCGAGGAGTGCGGCGGCCTCTGATGCACGCGTATCCTCGTCGTTCGAGTGCATGACGACGGCGATCAGCTCCGTATCACCGCGCATGGCGGATGCTGCGAGGCAGCCCCCTGCCGCACGCGTCCAGCCCGTCTTGAGTCCCGTGCAGCCCGGATAGGAGTAGAGCAGCGCGTTCGTGTTCTCGCAGTACGTCTTGTAGCCTGCGGGCTGCAGGTAGTAGATCGTGCTCGCCTTCGTGCCGACGATCTTTCGAAACTCGGGATTTCGGAGGCCATAGGCAGCGATCAAGGCGATGTCATGCGCCGTCGAATAGTGGTTCGCATCGGGCATGCCGTTCGGGTTGACGAAATGTGTATGGAAAGCGCCGATCTCCCGCGCCTTCCGATTCATCATCGCCGCGAACTGCGCCTCCGAGCCGCCGAGTGTCTCGGCGATGGCGAGCGCCGCGCCGTTGTCGGAAATCAGCATCATCTGGCGCGTGAGATCTCGAAGCCGCGCCTGCTCGCCGGGGCGCACGCGCGTCGTCTCGACGTCGGCGGCAAACGGCGTGATTGTCACGGCGAGGTCAGATCTGCCGCTCTCGACCGAAAGGATGCACGTCATCATCTTCGTCATGCTCGCAGGATACTCGCGCTTGTCGCCGTTCTTCTCGTAGAGCACCTCGCCCGTACGCGCGTTCATGAGAATCGCCGCATCCGCCGTCATCGAGCGCACAGAGGCGGGCGGCGCGGCGAGTGCTGCGGGCGGCACAGACGGCGCAAGGGAAGTGGCTGGGGCGGTGCCGGGCACAGCGGCTTCAACTGTCGCTGGCTCAGCGTTCGGCGCATTCTCCCGCGACGGCTTCCCGAAGGCAATCGTGCGCCGCGCTGAGCCAGCATGCTGCCGCTCGGTGTGCACCTCGGTCTGTCCGACGTCGTGCGCACGTTCGCCGACCGCGACGGGCGCGTGCGCAGCGAGCGCGGGCACGCCCCCCAGCAGCGCATACGAAAGCGCGAGCGCCGCCGCAGTCCTGCGCAAAGCGTGACGTCCAAAAAGGCGCACGCCGCCCGGCTTGAAACCACGAAAAGAGAAGAAATCCTTACATCCCAGCAAAAGAACTGCCTCCTTACGAAAACGCCGATAAATCCGGCGCTCCCCTCACATCTCCTTGACCGGCACGGGGCCGCGCGACAGTGCGATGGCGCCCGTGCGTGCGATCTCGATGATGCCATACTCCGAAAGCACCTCGGACAAAGCGTCGATCTTGTCACCTTCGCCCGTCAGCTCAATGACGACATTCTCCTTGCTCACATCGACAATGCGTGCGCGGAAGATGTTGACGACGTTGATGATGTCGGCACGCGTCTCCTTCGTCGCCCGCACCTTGATGAGCACGAGTTCGCGCTTGATCGAGTCAACCTCGCTGAGGTTGACGATCTTGATCACGTCGATGAGCTTCGCGAGCTGCGTCGTGACCTGCGCGAGTTCGCGCTCGTCCTCAACCGACACGACGATGTTGATGCGCGTCACGTCCGGCTCTTCCGTATAGCCGGCCGAAATGCTCTCGATGTTAAACGCGCGGCGGCTGATCAGCCCCGATATATGCGTGAGGACGCCCGGTTTGTTGTCGAGGAGCGCCGCAAGGAAAAATTTCTGCATCATGTTTGATTCAACCGCCCTTCCCGCCGCCTGGAGGAATCTCAGGCGACACTCTCATCATATCACACATGGGCGAACGATGCCACATGCTGCCACGCAATCGCGAGGAACTTATCACGCAAGGCGTCGCTCCAGATCTCCCGATGCCCCTCTCGCTCATACAGATGCCATACATAGGCGCTCATGTCGATCGTACCGTCCATGCGCGTAAACTCCTTCGTTTCCAAACGAAACTCATGTTCCTTCGTGCGGATTGCAAGCTTGTACGTCTGCCCCGGGAAGATGGAATTCGAGATCACATATTCGCGCGCCCGGCCGCCAAACGCGGCGGGCAGGTTCGCATCGAGCGTCTCATCCATGGGCAGTCCAGCCTCGTGCATAACGACGGCATGAAGATCGAGTAGGCTCACGAGCTCATCCGTCATGCCGCGGGCAGGAACGCCCGCACCGCGCATCATGAACGCCGTGCCGCAGCGCTCGTCGCTAAAGAAGAACGGGTCTTCGCTGTGAATAGAAACTCCATGGTCGGAATAGGCGTTGATGATGTACTCATCCTCCCCGTAGTGATCCTCGATATAGCGGAAAAGCTCACCGAGCGCCCTGTCCATGCGCTCGATGGCAGCCATGTTGTCATACACATTGCGCAGTTTTCCATTGAGATCAAATGCCCTTTCCCTAGGCGTGCCCTCGTAGACACGTTCCTGCCAAGGAAGCTTCGCCTGCGTTTTCGGCTGGGGCGGAATGGCATAGGAAACGACCGGATGCGAGTCCGACACATGCAGGAATACATAATTGTCGCATTCATCAAAAGCGTCAAGATGATCGATCGTCCGCTTGACGCCCTCGTACGCCGGAAACGTGATGTACGGCGCTGCAAGAATGCGCCCATAGCCGCGCTTATAGCCGCTGTATATGCCCGAAGAATCCCCCATGGTCTGGACGCAGCAGTAGCCAAGCGCCCTCATGCGCTCGGAAAGCGTTTTTTTCTCAGGCGGAAGCTCCATCCACACCTCATCATGGAAAATCTGGCTTCTGTGCATGTGCAGCCCTGTCTCCACCGTGCCGAGCGAAGGAAACGTATACTCAGCCACCGAGAACGCTTGGTCAAAAATCACGCCCTTGGAAAAAAAGCTCATGAGATTCGGCATGGCGCGAAATCCATGACGGCGCATCGCTGGCCAGGACAGACCGTCGAGCAAAAGGTTCAGTATGAGACGCTTGCGCTTGGAGCCATGTTCGAGCCGCACCGGTTCCGCTGCGGCAAACTTCCCTGCAGAAGCAGCAAGGCGCGTATCGCTCTCCATGCGCAAAAAGCCGAACTCCGCCTTGCCCGTATAGAAATCCCCGCCGCCCTCCGCGTCGCTCAATGCAACAGGCGGCACCTCTTCCAGCGGCGCGGCAGCGGCGACGACAGGCGTCTCATGCGATGCATGAATCGTCAAGGAACTCGCGACGACAGCCTTGCGAAGATCGAAAGTGATGTTGGAATAAAAGTCGATATTTCTGCAGCCTGTACGCTCCAAGCATGCCAAGCGCGTGCTCCATACATGGAAAAAGACGTCCGTGTTGTAGAGTCCGCACCACAGACCTCTGTCCCGTCCGCCGGACTGCAGGAGGAAATCTCCGGCTGAAGAGCGCAGCTGCGTCTGCAGCTCTCCCGCCGCGGACCATGCGACCTCCTCGTAAAAGGGCGCGTGAACCGGCGTGAGCCTGCCCATGCAGAACGCCCGCCGCACCGCCGGATCTTCGAGGCGAAGCGCCAAGCCAGGAAGATCGCCTGCATGCTTGTGGCAAAGCCCCTTGAAGCGCGCGGCACGCTCCTCCTCGCCCGCCGCATCATAGATGTCAACGAGCAGTCGCCACAGATCTATGTTGGCAACGCGAAGCGCGTATGCGCGCTCGGCCAGTTCACGCGCTCCGGTCAAATCGTCCGCTGCAAAGCGAAGAGCCGCTTCGATATGCAAAGGCGCAGACGCATCATGGCTCAAGGCGGCAAACTCTGCCACCAGCTCTTTCGCCTGCGGAGGAAAAGAGCGATGCTCAAACCAGAGAAAAAGCTGGTGCCGTATGCCGATCACGCGCTGTTCGCGCAAAGCGTCTGCCATGAGCGGAAGAAGCTCGGCCTCCGGCGCATCAAGCAGCATTTTCTGCACAGCATCCAAAAGACGCGCACCACTTTCATGCAGCAAGAAGCGATTCCCATCATTCAAGAAGAACACGGAAGCATCCGCATCGATGGGGAACAAGCGACACGGCAGTTCCTCATATGCGGGAAATTCCTGCGGAGATGACACCACCTCCGACAGTCTCACCGCCCTGTCGAAAAGTGCCGTGCGTGCTCTTTCATAGTTCACGCGCATAGCATCGGCATTCGGCACATAGAGCAGATCATGCAGCAGAGAAAAAAGGGCCTCATCGGGCGCACGGTTGTACGCTTCCATGAGCGCCAGAACCGCTATCCGAAATGCTTCTGCCTTTCCCGCAGCAGCCGCCTCCTGCAGCTGACCGATCAGCCGCAGCTCCTCCTCATTCATCCCAGTGTCTCCCTTACTCGCTCTCCAAAACCATCTCATCGAGACTCTTGCCGCCCGGCACCATCGGCAGGACGTCGACGTTGCCCGGTACTATGACGTCGATGAGCATCGGCGCATCGCTTGTCAAGGCCGCTGCCAGATCCGCCTTGAGACTTGCCGGATCTTGGAGGCGGCAAGCCCCCACACCCATCGCCTCGGCGAGCTTTACGAAGTCCGTGCTGCCCGGCAGGAGCGTCTGGGAGTAATGCTTGTCATAGAACATGCGCTGCCACTGCGTGACCATGCCGAGCACGCGGTTGTGTACGATGATGATCTTCACGGCAACGCCGTTCGCCGCCGCCGTCGCCATCTCCTGACAGTTCATCATGATGCTGCCGTCGCCCGTGAAGAGGATGACCTGTTGTCCGGGTCGCGCGACCTTCGCGCCGATGGCGGCGGGCAGACCGTAGCCCATCGTGCCGAGACCGCCCGACGTCAGGAAGCGGCGCGGCTCCTTCGCATCGTAGTACTGTGCCGCCCACATCTGATGCTGTCCGACGTCGGTCACGATGATCGCATCGTCAGCGGCAAGCTCGCTGACCGTCTCAATGAGCTGCTGCGGCATGACGCAGCCTTCCTTCTTCTTGTAGGAAAGCGGCTGCTCATTGTTCATCTCGACCGTGTAGCGACTCCACCCGGAAAAGCGTGCGCGCAGATCGCCGAGCGCGGCCAGCTTCTCCTTGAGGAGCGGCAGCGACCAGCGCAGGTCGCCGAGCACGCGGCAGTCAGCGACGACATTCTTGTTCACCTCGACAGGATCGACCTCGAAGTGCACGATCTTTGCGCGCGGTGCAAATCCTGCAACACGGCTCGTCACGCGGTCATCGAAACGCATGCCGACGGCGATGAGCAGATCGCACTCCTGAATTGCCATGTTCGCCGCATATGTGCCGTGCATGCCCGCCATGCCGAGGAAGTTTTCGCGTGCGGCCGGCACGCAGCCGATGCCCATGAGCGTCGTCACCGACGGAATTCCCGTGAGATCTAGAATCTCGCGCACATTCTCGGCCGTGTTCGAGAGTGTCACGCCACCGCCGAGGATGAGAAGCGGCCGCTTCGCCTCGGCGATTGCCGCCGCCGCCGCCTCGACCTCCGCCGTCTCGCCCGTGAAGTCTGCCGTATAGCCCTTCAATTGCACCTTCTCGGGATAGACATAATCTATCTCCTGCGTGAAGACATCCTTGGCGATGTCGACCGTGACCGGCCCCGGACGCCCCGTGCGCGCGATGAAAAATGCTTCCTTCAGCACCTGCGGCAAATCCTGCGCCGCTTTCACGAGGTAGTTGTGCTTCGTAATCGGCGTCGTGATGCCGCAGATGTCCGCCTCCTGAAAGGAATCCTTGCCGATGTAGGGATTGCCGACCTGCCCCGTAATGCAGACGAGCGGGACAGAGTCCATGTACGCCGTCGCGATGCCCGTCACGAGGTTCGTACCGCCGGGGCCGGACGTCGCCAGGCACACGCCGACCTCGCCCGTCGCACGCGCATAGCCGTCCGCCGCATGAGCCGCTCCCTGCTCGTGACGCACGAGGATATGGGGAAACTTCTCCGTGTAAATCGCATCGTAGAGGTCAAGCACCGCGCCGCCCGGATAGCCGAAAACAACGCGCACGCCCTCCTTGCGCAGGCTTTCCAAAACCGCCTGCGCCCCATTCATCTTCAAAGCAAACACCTCACAAATCTATACTTCTCCTGCGCCGAAAACCCGCATCCTCGGCGACGAAGCGGCCGATGGCCGAAAGCTGTGCGCCCAAGCACGCGCGGCAATGCTCGGGCGTATCCTTGACGCACGCCTTGCCCGGATAGAGCGCATACTTGCGGCGAAAATCTCCCTCCGTCACATTCGGCATGACGACGTTCGCACCCGAGCGCAGGATGAGCGAACGTGCGCCGCGCTCCAAGGTTTCCATAGCCGTCGTCGCCGGAATGTTCGCCTCGGGCAGGAGCAGCCGCAAGAGTGAAACCATGCGCCGCGTCAAGTGAATGTCGCCCGCCGCCGCCTCGCCGAGCGGCGTATCGCCGTTCGGTATGAAGGGGCCGATGCCCACCATGTCCGCATCGAGCTCCTGGAAAAAGAGAATATCGCGAGCCAGAGACTCGACTGACTGCCCAGGCAGTCCCACGAGCGAACCCGTGCCGACCTCGTAGCCGAGCGCACGCAGAGAGGCGAGACATGCGCGGCGCGCCTCCCAGCTCATGCCTGGATCGAACCTTTCGTAAAGCTCGCGATCCGTCGTCTCGATACGAAGCAAAAAACGGCTTGCCCCCGCTTCCTTGAGCGCACGATACTCCTCTTCTGTGCGCTCGCCGATGGAAAGCGTGATGACAAGCCCCAAAGCCCGTATTTCGCGCAGGATCGGGGCGAGCCGCTCGACATGCCAATAGCCGTCCTCGCCCCCCTGCAGCACAACCGTCCGATAGCCATAGCCGCGTGCATTTCGTGCCAGACGCACGATCTCCCGCGGGCGCAGACGATAGCGCTCCGCCCTTTCATTTTCGCGCCGCAGACCGCAGTAAAAGCAGCTGCGTCGGCAGATATTCGTAAACTCGATGAGTCCGCGAAGATGCACGCCGTCGCCCACATACTTTCGCCGCACGCGGTCGGCAGCGGCAGCAAGAGGCTCTTCTGCAGCAGAAGACGTCAAAAGCTCGGCAAGCTCCTCCTCGCACAAGCTATGCTCATTCTCCGCCTTTTCAATCAGCCTCTGTCCCATGGTCTCTCGAATCCGTCTCCTTTGCTGCGCCAGCAGATTCGTCCACCCATACCGTCGTCAGATCCTCGCGCTCATGCTCTTCGAGCCGTTTCAGATCGTCCGACGTCAGCGTCTTCTTCGTCTGCGCAGCAATCTCCATGCGATGCCCACGCTCGTAAGCCAAGATCGCCTCAAGGAACTTGCGCTCCAAACTCTTCTCGGGCAGATCCTTTATGACCGTCACATTCTTCGGAAACGTCGTCGTAATGGACGACCATGTGCCGTCGAGGTCGTCGGCACGCTCCAGGGTCGAAGTTCCCGCAGCAAGGTCGATGCGCAAGTATTCCGCCTCTCCCACGAGGTTGTCATAGCCCGCGAGCGATTCGCCGCGCCAGCGCCTCTTAGCAACGACATCGGCAATCGCCACATCATCGTATGTCTGCAGCGTCGGCACGATAAGCACGCGCGGGTTCAGCACACCGCCCTCAAGAAGTTCATAGTGCATGACGCGCTTGTTGAAAAAGTAATTGGCACGCGCCGAGGACTGCACCCATTCGTAGATATTCGGCGACACATGAGGCGCCGCTTCTGCCGTCGCCGCGAGAAAAACGAGGGGAAGGGCGGCCGCCAGCCATCGTTTCATCTTCATCTTGTCTTTCCGTCACTCCTTCTCTGATGGAATCACAGATAAACTCAGTCATTCATCTTCATACATCTGAGCGACTTCATTCTATCAGCGCTTCCTAATCTCAATCATCCGACGCACGGTAAAGCCCGTCAAGCTCATACGGCGTCTCCTGGTACACATAATAGTTGAGCCAGTTCGCGAACAAGAGGTTCGCTACCGAGCGCCAGCGCACGACGGGCGTCCGCGTCGGATCGTCCTCCGGGTAGTAATTCTGCGGGATCTCAATCGGAAGCCCCGCCGCCACATCGCGGTCGTACTCCTGCTTCAAGGAAAGCGGATCGTACTCGGCATGACCCGTGATGAAGAACTGCCTCTTTTCGATATTGGCAATCGCATAGACGCCCGCGCGGCTCTCTGACTCCGCGAGGATCGTCAGCTCGGGCACGCGCTCGATGTCCGCCTTCTTTATCTCCGTATGGCGCGAATGCGGCACATAGAACTCATCGTCGAAACCACGGAAAAGGCGTTCGTGCTCGACGCAAAGGTGATGCTTGTAGACGCCGAAGACCTTCTGCCCCGTAGCCTGCTTGTCGATGCCGTAGTGGTAGTAGAGCCCCGCCTGTGCGCCCCAGCAAATATGGAACGACGAATAGCAGTGCTTCTTGCTCCACTCCATGATCTCGGCGACCTCGTCCCAGTAGGCGACCTGCTCGAAGGCCATCTGCTCGACGGGCGCGCCCGTGATGATGAAGCCGTCATACTTCCTGTGGCGCACCTCGGCAAACGTGCCGTAGAACTCCGCAAGATAGTCCTGCGACGTATGCTGCGGCACATACGACTCCGTATAGATGAAGTCGACCTCGACCTGCAGCGGCGTATTGCCCAAAAGGCGCAGGAGCTGCGTCTCCGTCACCGACTTGTTCGGCATGAGGTTCAGGATCAGAAGCCTAAGCGGTCGGATGTCCTGGCTGTAGGCACGCTCCGCATCCATGACGAAGATATTCTCGCTCTCCAGCACATGCGCCGCTGGCAGGCTGTTCGGTATTTTGATCGGCACGAAACCGCCTCGCTTTCCCCAAGCGGCCGAGCCGCCTCAATCGTGATTCAGTTTAGCATAGAACAGGGAAAGGTGTCAAATGAGAAGGGTGCAGGAAAAAGGAAAACCGCCTTGCGGCGGCTTAAATATTCGAGGAGTCGAATGTCATATTTTTGTGCTTCCTTTATGCTGCACTTTCTGAAATCATAGCTGCAATATCCTCATGCTGTATCGTATCGGTCTCGATTCTGCCATCCGAACGGTCTATATCGGCTTCATAGGCAACGCCAGCTTCATAAATCTCCACAATACTGGCTGTCTCACCGCTCTTAAGACGTACTCTGTCATACAATTTGATTTCCATAGTATCACCTCGTCACATAAATCGAAATCAATCGAACGACCTCTGTATCCTTATCTTGAATCCATGCAGTCATTACATTTGCAGTCTTTCCATTCTTGCCTGTCAGCGCCATCCGAATCTGAAACCGCTTGCCATACCCGTTGTCCGGCTTCTCTACCGCTGCGAAATCATTGATATGCAGAGAAACATTCCGCATCAATTCCTCTGCATCTTGTATCTGATACCCGAGGGCGGAATAGAACGCCTCCGCTTTATGCTTGTCTTTCGCCGGATTCAAGGCATACTGCGTGAGCTTCTCTTTTGGAAAGACCGCTATCCCATAACCCCGTATCTCTAGATTCATTATACCACCTTCAAACATATTTTTCGACTGTAAATTTGCGCCAAGGGCGCGTCATTCCATGTAGACACGTATTATTCTATGTGTTAAACTAAATATGAAAGGAGTCCTCCATGAAAAGTTACTCGTCGCGCGAAATCATCAAATTGCTGAAAAAAGACGGCTGGTACGAAGTCCACTGCGTCGGCGATCATCATCAGTTCAAACATCCGACGAAGAAAGGACGCGTCACCGTCACGCACCCGCGCAGAGACTTCCCCCTCGACACATTGAAAAGCATCGCCGAGCAAGCCGGCATCGACTTGCCCTGAATTAGCCTTAGGAGGTTGTTATGAAAGACGCATATACATTTCCCGCCATATTCCACGAGGCTTCCGACGGCATTTCGATTCACTTTCCCGACCTTCCCGGCTGCCTTCCCTGTGCGCAGACAATGGAAGAAGCCTTCCGCAACGCGAAAGAAGCCTTGCAGCTGCATCTCTACGGCATGGAGGAGGATGCGGAGGAAATTCCCGAACCAAGCCGCCTCGCCTCGCTCTCCTGCCGCAAGGGGGAAAGCCTCGCCATGATTGACGCCTGGATGCCGCCGTTTCGTGAAAAGATGCTCAACAAGTCCACGAGCAAGACCGTCACGATTCCTCGCTGGCTCGACATCCTCGCACGCAAGGAAAAGATCAATTACTCCCATCTGCTGCAAGAATCCTTGAAGAATTACCTCGGCGTGCAAACATCGGACAGGCAGCATTTCCACGGCAGATGAAAAGAGCCGCCCTTTCCGCGACAGCGGCGAGGGCGGCTCTTTTCTTTCACTCCCCATCTTCCCACCGACGCCATACTTTTTCATACGCCGCCTCGACTTCCTGCACATATTGGCGAAAGTTCATCAGCGGTGAGGCGAGGAGCATGTCGCGCTGTTTTTCTCGGAGCATTTGGAGCGTTTCGGGCGAGCCGGCGAGGATCTTGGCAATCTCCGTATACTCTCGCTCACTCTTGGCGATAAGCTCGGCAAGCCCTGCATTCTCCAAGAGGCTCGCGCCGAACCTCGCGCCGTGCGTCCCTCCCTTGAGCGTCACGACGGGCACGCCCATGCAGAGCGCCTCGCACGTCGTCAAGCCGCCCGTATAGGGGGCGGTGTCGAGCGCGATGTCCATGTCGGCGTACTCGGCGAGGTAATCCGAAGAAAAGCCGCGCAGCTCGATGCGCGACGCATCGAGGCCGAGCCTGCCGAAGCGTTCGACGGCGATCGAGCACCCCTCCTCGCTCCCAAAGAGCCGGCTTTTCAAGAGCAGCCGCGCGTCCGGCACATCTGCCAAGAGCTGCCACCATAGAAGCAGCATCGCGTCCGTGACCTTGCTGTAGTTGTTGAAGCAGCCGAAAGTGACATACCCGCGCGAAAGGCACGGCGGCGGCGCGACGTCCGGCATCGCGACGAACGGCAGGTAGCAGAAGTGGCTGTGCGGCAGGGAGAGCGGACGCTCGCTCCGCTCTTCCCGCGTGCCCTGCGACGCGCCGTCCTCCACCGCGAGGCGGCACCTTTCGGCTGCCGCGTCTTCCGCTTCCCCCGCCGCATCCAGCACCCGATCCCCAAGCAAATAGTCGATCGTCGAAAGCCCCGTCGACCCCATGTAGCCTAGCCCTGTAATCTGCACGGGCGCAGGCTTTCGCGCGAGGACGGCGAGGCAGTTGTCCTTCGTGTGTCCCGAGAGGTCGCAGAGGATGTCGATCTCGTCTGCCGCGACGAGCCGCGCCGCCTCCTCGGGCAAAAGCCCGAGGATATTCGTCCAGTGAACGCCCGGCTGCTGCGCCATCGTGCGCGACACAGCGTCCTCGCTGTTGTTCGCATAGCAGAAGACCTCGAAGCGCTCGCGGTCGAAAGCGCGAAGGAGCGGCAGCACGAAGAAGGCGACGGGGTGATGGCGCAGGTCGGGCGAGATATAGCCGATGCGAAGCCGCGCGTGCGCATGCCGCGCCCGCGTGTGCGTCATGCGCTCCACATCGGAAAAGAAACCGTCGAAGTCCTCGGCCAGTCCCACAAAAGGCGCACGCTCCTCCACAGCGACATAGTTGAGCGCGAAGAGCGCATTGCTGTACTCCGCAATGGCCTGCGCTTCATCCGCTTCCATTCGGCTCGCGGCGAGAAAGGCATGGACGCCCTCTGCAGCACTTCCCGCAAGCGTCAGCGCAGAACCCCTGAGGCTATAGCTTTCCGCAAGGAACTTTCGATAGTAGGCGGCGAGCGGGGCGGGCAGCTTCTCAGCAAGCCGCTCCTCCAAATACGAGATGAGCGCCGCGAGATGCTTAAGCTCCGTGCGCGTCCTGCCCTCGGCCTTCTCGATGTAAATCTCCTGCAGCGCCGCGCCCGGATGCGCGGGAGCGCTCTCGCGAATGCGGGCGATTTCTGCACGCGCCGCCTCATAGTCGCCGAGCTGCACGAGAGACGCCGCCAACACATAGCGAAGTTCCACGAGATCGTGAAAAGCCGCCGCCTCGCTGGCAGAAGCCCTCGTCCAAGAGGCAAACGCAGGCGTGAGCAGCGCACGCACATCCGTATACCGCGCGGCGGCAAAAAGGCGGCTCGCCTCGCCGAGCAAATCGGCAGGCGAGCCGCCTGCAAACGCAGAGAGCGGCTTCTTCGCTGAGCCGCCCTGCACCCTCTTCTGACGCTTGCTGCGCTTAGCCATGCGCTTCCTCCCCGTTCACGAAGAGCACCTTGCAGTACATCTCCTGCTTGTCGTGCAGCAAGGCGAACGCCTCCTCGTATTTTTCAAACGGAAAGGTATGCGTCACGAGCGCCTCAGCATCGACCGCATGGCTGCGCATCGCATTCATCGCGTCGAGCCATTCGGCAGGGCGTGTGTTGAGGCTGCTCTTCCATGCGCCGTGCAACTCGACCTCCTTCTGCAGCAAGAGATCGTACATGAGGCCCGTCATCTCAAGGCTCTTCTCCGGCCTTCCCATGACGACGACGCGCCCGCCGCGCTTCACGGACAGCAGCGCCGTCTCCAGCGCACCGCCCTCGCCGAGACCCTCGATGCACGCGTCGGCGCCGCGCCCACCCGTCAGGCGCATGACGTAGTTGTAGACGTCCGAGCCCTCGATGTCAACCGACTGCAAAAAGCCCAGCGAGCGAGCAAACGCCGCCTTCTCCATCGTTCGCGCCACGAGCACAACGTTTCGGACGTCGGCCTCGCGCGCCCAGCTCGCCAGCGCCAGACCGATCGAGCCGAGTCCGAACACCACGAGCATCGAGCCAGGACCTACGCCCGTCTTGCGGAAAGCATGCAGGGCCACCGCCGCCGCTCCCGTCAGCGCCGCCGCACGAAAGCTCACGTCGGGCGGCAAAAATACGAGGTTCTGCTTCTTCACCGCTACGAACTCGGCCATGCCGCCCGCACGCCCCGCGCCGTAGAGCTGCATCTCGCCGCAGTCGCGCGGCCTCCCGTCAAGACACGCCATGCAGCGCCCGCAAAAAAGCATCGGATACGCCGCCGCCGCGCGGCCGACGAGAGCGACATCCTCCGCCTCGACGATGCGCCCCGCGAACTCATGCCCGAGGATCTGCGGCACATTGCCCTCCGGCGCGCCCGTCTCGTAGACGCTCTTGACGTCGGACATGCTGATACCCGACGCCTTGACCTCAAGCAGCACCTCGTCCTTCGTGCGCTCGGGGCGCTCCACTTCCTCCAGACGCAGATCACGCGCCCCGTACAGCCGCAATGCCTTCATCCATGCCACATCCCTTCCATCTCCCGACGCCGCACCTTCTCGCTCAGCCATGTTGCCAGCTCATCGGATGCCATATTGCCCGCTGCCACGTCGATGATGACCTCTTCGAGCACAGCGTCCTCTTCCTCCAAGGCACAGCCATTGACCGCGAGGAACACCAGCATCGAATGAAGCGCCGTGCGCTTGTTGCCGTCAAAAAACGGGTGGTTCTTCGCAATGCCATAGCACAGCCGCGCCGCCTTCTCCGTCAATGTCGGATAAAGCTCCACGCCGCCGAAACTCTGGAAGGGTGCGTTGACCGCCGAGGTCAGCAGCCCCATGTCGCGCACGCCCTTCTCCATGCGGGACGTGCGTTCCATCTCCTCGTGGAAGTAGAGCACATCATCCACCACCAACTGAATCTTGCTCATCGGTTCTCCAACTCCTTGTAGAGCTTCGCGTTCTTCTTCATCAGCTCTATGGAAGCCTGCCGAATCAGCTTTGCCGCTTCGAGGCTCGTCCGGCTCGTCTTTCTCTCCATCTTTTCCTCATTTCTTGCACTCGTCATTGGCTTGCCCATGGCACACCCCTCCTCGCGCCTCGGAAATGCGTTCTTTTCCTTGCCCTATAGTATACCACACTTTGCCGCCTGCGCCTACTTTTGCTTTTTCTAGTTAAAAGGTCTTGCTTTCTTTTTCAATTTCTTTTATAATGAACGTATACGAATGAACATATCGTCACCAACGAAAGGATGTGCTGCCTCATGGCGATCACACTCGGAAACAACCTCATCCAGCACTCGACCTTGAACCGCATCAACCATACATCGAACAACCTCGCGCGTCAGATTTCGAGCGGCACGAAGCACCCGTCCGCCGTATTCGGACCTTCCGCCTATGCCATCGACATGCGCATGAATGCGAACATCGCCGCCGTCAGCCAGTCGGATGCCAATTCGCAGCGCACGAACGCCATGCTCAAAACGGCGGAAGGCGGCGTAAGCTCGTCCGTCGAAGCACTCGGCCAGCTGCAGCAGACGCTCCTCAACGCCGCCAACGGCACGAACAGCGACTCCGACCGCCGCGATCTCGGCAAGATGGTCGATCAGACGATCGCCACGCTCAATGACAACGCCGGCATCCAGTACAACGGCATGAACCTCCTCGACGGCTCGAAGTCCGCGAATGTCGCCTCCCTCGACGGCTCGACGAGCATCACGAACCTCGGCGACATGCGCTCTTCCGCGCTCGGCCTGACGGACGCGAACGGCAAGTCCACGCTGAACCTCGGCACGGACGCCGGCATCGCCGATGCCCTCGACAAGGTCACGACGGCGCTCAACAAGACGCTCGACCAGGCGACGACCATCGGCGCGGCACAGCAGCGCCTCAATTACCAGTCGGCAAACTTCGTCACGCAGGAAGAAAACCTCATGGCCGCCTCGACAACGAGCAACGGCACCGACATGGCAAAGGCCGCGAGCGAGTTCAAGAACAACGATACGCAGCAGAAGCTCTTCCTCTTCGCGCAGAAAGCGCAGATGAACACGATGGCATCCCACTACTCTGCCCTGGCTCTGCTTCGCTAAACTTGTAATATCTTCTTCCTATCGTCCGAATCAAATTTTCACTTCTATGCCATCGATAGAATGACTTGCATAACAACAAACAGATATGTTATACTGTAGATGGCAGGAATGTTGTAACGATTCCATAGTACATGCACGAAAATCCCCCCAAGATGGTACCTTGGGGGGATTTTCTATCCTCTTTCTTGCGAGCTGGGATTAAGGCTCAGGCTTGTTGCCTTTCGCTCTCGCGTCAAGCCATTGACAAAGGTAGTGGCAGACCACCCCTGCCGTGACGGAGAGAAGGAAGGTTGTAACGATATCCTCCACAGCAAATGCACCTCCTTCCCTTGCCGGTCTGGAGAGGCAACGTATAAAGTATAGCATACTTCGGCACGTTCTGCCATGCACATAGCAGAAGGAGGCTCCCGCTGCGGCGGGAGCCTCCTTCCTTATGCTCAGACGTGCGCGGCGATCATGCTGATGCCTTCGTCTTCTTCTTGATTTCCTCCTCCTCGTCATCGTCGGTATGGCTGTAGCCCTTGCCGCTGTAGTAGCCGGCACTGCCCACACCCTTGCCCAAGGCATTGGCGAGGCCTCGGTCGGCAGCTTTTGAAGAGCCGTCCGCATAGGAGCCTGCACCGCTCGAAGAGCCCGAGTTACGCAGACTGCCGCTCGCGCCCGTGCGAGCGTCGCTCGAAGAACCGACGCTCACGCCCGCTGCTGCGGCAAGACCGCGATCAACGACGCTTTCTGCACCGCCAGTTCTGCCCGCAGAACCGACAGCACTCGTTGCACCCTGCGGCTTGACAGCTGCGCCAGACTGTGCGCCCTGCGGCTTAACACTTGCACCCGGCTGTGCGCTCGGGCTGTAGTAGCCGCCCGAGCTTGCTGTACCGCCGGCAAGCGCGGCATTGCCGCCCGTCGTACCCTGCGGCTTGACTGCCGCACCAGACTGTGCGCCCTGCGGCTTAACACTTGCGCCCGGCTGTGCGCTCGGGCTGTAGTAGCCGCCCTGACCTGCTGTGCCGCCGGCAAGCGCGGCGTTGCCGCCCGTCGTGCCCTGCGGCTTAACGCTTGCACCAGACTGTGCGCCCTGCGGCTTAACACTTGCGCCCGGCTGTGCGCCCGCAACACGCGCGGCTTCATTCGCCGCGCCCGTCGCGCCCTGCACCTTGCCGTTCATGCCTGCTGTGCCGCTAACGCTCGCACTGCTGCCGATGTTCGTACCTGTGCCTTGCTGGCGGATTCCCGCAGCGCTGGCATTCGTACTCGTACCCTGCTGCGGCTTCGTGCCGCCGATGTTGACGCCCTCGCCCGTATAGGCGAGCGCGGCGTTAAGATCCTTGCTCTTGCCGAACGCGTTGCTTTCATCGAAAGCTGCCCTCTCATACACCTTGCTGTCAGGACGTATCGTGCGCTCAGGCACGACCTTGTCGACGCGCGGCGCGACGAAGAGCTTGCTCGGCACGGAACGCAGCGTATAGTTGCTGCCGTAGTTGCCGTTCGCCAGCGTTTTCTCGCCGTTCTTCGTGTACCAGCCCAAAATCTCATACGGATCCGGGGATCTGTAGTCCACGCTGCCCTTCGGTCCATAGAAGAACACACCGCTGTTGAAGCTCTGCAAATCTTTCTTGACCTTGTCCGTCAGCGGGCTTCCTTCGTTCGCCTGCGCCGAACCGTCCGCGATGTGACCCGTGAAGTTCATGCCACCCTTACCGACGTACGTCGCCTGCCAATCGGGCAGGACGTCCAGCGTGCGGCGTCGGATAATGCCCTTGCCGTAGATGGTGTTGTCGCCCTTTGCCGTCGTGATTTCATAGTTCGCGAGGACGGGATTGTGCTCCTCATCCTTCTTGAAGGTGTAGCGCACCGGGTGATTCTTGTAGTCCTTTGCGTCGCTGTCGGCTGCATTCGCATCAACGTCGCTGTCCTTGTCGTTGCGGTAGACGCCTTGGACGCCCAGAGCAGTCTTCACGGCATCGCCCTCGCCCTTAACGAGACCGTTCGCCTCATTCTGCTCCGCACTCGCTCCGTTGTAGTTGAAGCTCAGATTGTCGAGCGGATTGAGGACGTTCGCCGTGCCGTCGTAAATCTTGTTGGCGTCCTTCGCAGCATCGATCTTGATCTTGCGGCGATCGATCTCGCCTCGGTTCGACACGATCTGCGCCGTGCGGTCGCCCGACATCAGCGAACTGCCCGCCGCATCGACCAACATGTAGTTGTCGCTGTTCATGGCGATGTCGTACGTCACACGCCTGTTCTTGCCGACGTTCTTATTGTCGTACTCCGCTTTTGTCAGCGTCATGCCCCTCGCCTTGTCCTTGGCCTCCCAAGTCGGCTGTGCGGGGGCGGAAATGCCCGTGACTTTCGCATTCTTGTCCACGAGATTGATGTTGCCCTCGCGGAAAGCCGTCTTCGTTTCAAACGCATCCTTGCCATTGGCGTCCTTGCCTATGTACCTGCGAAGATCCTGAACTTCCTTCGTGCCGTCGTACTCCTTGACGATCGGCTCATTCTTGAGCGTCGCCGTGATCGGGCGCGGCATGATCTTCGCCGTATCTTTGAGATTGTCACTGACGAGCTTATAATTGCCCGCCTTGTTCCTGCGATTGGTCAGTTCTATGCCGTCATGGTAGGTGACGTCCTGCGCCTGCACGCCGTTCTTGTCCTTCTTGACGTTCGGCGAGGCGAACTTGCCGACGTTATGCGTCTGATTGAGCTTGACATCGCCTGCGTCCGCCGCGACGACACCTTCATCGCCTACAGCATCCACGAGTTTGAACGTTCGGCTGTGGATATTTCCGTCCTTGACGGCATACTGCGTGCCATCGTAAATCTTGTCCGGCGCAGCCGTGCTCGCCGGATCGAACGCTACGCGCACGATGCGCGGCGTGATGCTGCCCGTGCCGAGCACGGTGTCGGTTTGCACGCCCGAGGGAAGTGCCGCCGACGGCAGCTCGTAGTTGCCCTGCTTGACGGCGTCGCCCGTCTTCTGGAGTCTATACTCCACGAGTTTTCCGTCTTTGAGGACATTGCCCTTGGTGTCTTTGAGCACGTTGCCCGCGCGGTCTCTTGCCACATCGGCATCGGCCGTGCGCGAGTCCTTGTTGAGGAAATGCGAAGCAGCTGTATCGACCGTGAAGTCAATGCCGTCGTTCTTGAGCATCTTCGCCGCCTCTTCGTCCGTGACGTGCAGCTTGGAGCGAAGCTCCTGCTGCTTTTTCGCCAGTTCGCCGGCGCTCAAGGAAGGCGCGGTCAGAGACGACGTGCCGTCGTAGATCTTGCTGTAGGAGTCCGCCTGCACCTCGACCTTCTTCGGCGTGATCACCGCCCTGAGTCCCGACTTGTTGTCGGTACGGGTATCGGTCGCGGCGTCGCTCAGACGGAGATCGGCGCCGCTCGGGTTCTCCGAAAGCTCCCAATCCTTGTAGCGAGCGCCTTCAGCTTGGTTTGCCCACGCCTTGTCGCCGTTGATGCGCTTGAGTTTGTAGACGATGTCTTTGTTCAGCGTATCCATCGGATCGGCGCTGTTTTTCACATTGGCGTCGCTCTGACCGTGGTGCGCATGTCCGCCCGAGAGGTTCTCGTAGTGCGGACGGTAACCCTCGTAGTCTCCCTTCTCATCGCCGTACAGCGTATAGTCAAGCTCGATGGGACTTTCCCCCGTGCCGAGATCGACACTGAGCTTGAGCTTGTCGTGGAAGGCCTGCTTGTTATCAGGGCTCAGCGCCTTGCCGCCGATCTTGGCAAGCGGGTCTCCGTCGTACGTCTTGGAGAAGTCCGCGCCGTTCTTCAGCCACGTCTTCTTGAGGTCGAGCGTCAAAGGCTTGATGACACCCGTGCCGTAGACGGTGTTGTCGCCGTCGTAGAAGTAGTTGTTTGCGACGGAACCGGGCGTCTGCAGGCTGGCAAGGGCATCCTTGATGCCCGTAAGCTCGACGTCGCGCGCCTCGGGCGTACCGTTGAGATTGCCCTGCGGGCGCTTGACATGCTTATAGACAGCCGTATTGCCCGGCGTGTCAAGGAAGGAGCCTTCCACAGCACGGTCGCCGTAGCGTCCCGAGAGCTTCCCAGCGAAGGTGTTGGCCCTCGCATTTGCGGGGTCACTGAAGTTGAAGAACCCCGTGTCACGCTGTGCAACGCCGTCGAACTGCAGCCCCTTCTTCACGGCATTCGTGACATTGGCGTTACCGTCGTAGTTCTTGCCCCAGCCGTTCGTCTTCGTGAGCGTCAGCTGCTTCTGCCAGATGTTGCCGAGACCGTCGAACTTGTGCCCGTCATGCACCGTGCTGTCCGCGGGATCGATGAACGTCGTAGTCTCCGACGCAGCGGTCTTCAACGTATTGCCCGCCGCATCGACGACGCGAATCTGGAAGGTGTAGTTCTTGTTCGCTGCATCATCCTTGAGGCGCATCTTGTAGGTGACGTCCTTGTTCGCCGGCTGCAGCGGCCCCGTGTAATGCGGGTCGCGGTTCGCATTAGCATCCGTATATTCGCCCGTCGCGTTGAAGTCGAGCTTCTCACCATGTGCAAAGCCACTGTTCTCGTCGCCACCGATCTTGCCGTCGCCGTCGAGCGTGATGACCTTCTTCCAGTCGAGGTTCGGATTGTGTTCAACGAACTTGCCCGTCTTCTCGTCCTTCGTATAGTAGCCGTCCTTGACCTCCGTCGTGCCGTCGTAGACCTTCTGCACGAGGTGGAGCGTCAGCGCCACGCGCCTACCAAAGATCTCACCGCGCCCAAAGCCCGACGCATCGCGGTCATAGTTCTGGCTGAAGCGGTAGACGCCATCGGCACCGCGCTTCGCATCCGTCAGATGCGAATAGTCAAAGTTGCCGTCGCTTAAGGCGAACTGGAACTTGACATCCTTTCTCTTGCCGACGTCCTTCGCCGCGGTATTCGCACTCGCGACATAGTCGGCGCGCTCGACCGTATAGCCATCCGCCCTAAGGTCGAGCGGCGTGCCGTCGTCCTTCGTGTAGCGCGTGCGCATATAGTTGACATACTGCACGGGGTTCTTGACGTCCGCTGTACCGTCGTACGACTTCTTGATCGGCGTCGTCGTAAAGCCAGCCTTGAGGTCGTCACCCGTCAGGATACGCTTCGTGATCTCGCCATCGCCGTGCAGACTGTAGGTTTCGCCATTTCGCGCGACTTCCTTGCCGTTGTACGACAGGGTATAATTCGACACCTTCGTCGTTCCCGTGGGGTCGATTTGGATATTGCCGTAGTTGACGCCTTCCTTGTTGACATTCTCATCGAGATACGTCGCCGTGTAGTCCGTGCGGTTCAGATCGCCGCCGTCCGTACCTTTCCAGCCTCCCGTGATGTTCAGGAGCGTGTTGGGACTCGGGTTCTTGACCTTTTTGCCGCCGTCGTATTGCTTCGTCGCGTAGCCTGCAGTCACCGTCAAAGGTGCGCGGTTGATCTTGTTCGCCGTCGTCGTAAGGCCGTCGTTCGTCCCCGCCGCCGCATCATAGAGGACGCTGTTCGGGTGCTCCTCGTCGTAGACGACGTAGTTGTTCGCATAGTCCGTGCCGCCGGCATCCTGACCGTCGATCTTGAGCGTGTACTTGACCCACTTGTTCGCCGTATCGGACGCATCCGAAGCAGTGGCAGACGGGACGGCGGGATTTGCCACATAGGCTGCCGTCGTCGCATTCGTGCCGTAAGAGCCGGACGCAAAGACCACATCCTTCTTGCCCTCGGCGTCGTGGAATTCCACGAGGTCATTGGCATTCGCCGGCGCATTGTTGATACGCACATCCGTATCGGCATTGTACGTCTTTTCGACGGGCTTCGTGCTCGCATAGAGCTTGCGCCTCTCGATGTCGCCCTTGGCATAGATGCTGCCGCCGTTGTGGTCGACCACCGTGCCGTCCGCCGCATTGATGAAGCGATAGTTGTTCCTGTCCGCTCCATCGCTCTGCACGGTATAGGCGACGTCGTAGCCGTTCGCGTTCGCCGCCGCCGGCGCGATGTTCGCATTCGCCACCTTCGGCGATCCGGCGGCAGTCCCCTGCTGATAGTAGCCCTTCGAGCTTCCGAGAGAAACCTCGTCGCCTGAAACGATATCCTCCTTCACCAAGGACAGGCGATCCTCGACGTCCTTGACGTCCGCCGTGCCGTCATACGCCTTGCGTGCATAGCCATCGAGCTTGACGCGCAGATCCTTCGGCGTGATCTTGCCCGTATCGTAGGCATGATAAACGCCGTCAATCATGCGGCTGCCGTTGGCATCCGCCGTCTTGAGAGCGTCGAAATCGAAGTTGTTCAGCGTATCTTTCGTGAACTTGAGCTTGAAGAGCACCTTCTTGCCCGTGTCCACGTTCTTGTCGTCCGCCGTATCCGCAGCATTGCGGTACGTCGCCGACGCCACCTTGTCGACCTTGAGATCGTAGAGATGGTTGTTCGAGCCGTCTGTGATCTCGCTCTTGTCGATATGACTGGCTTTCCATCCCGCAGGATTTTCAGGCGTGCCGTCCTTGACGAAGGCATTGCCGTCATACGTCTTGTCCAAGTCTTTGAGTTTCAGATTGAAATTCGCACGCGTGACCTGGAACGGCGTGATCTCGCCGTCGCCCGTCATCGTGTAACCTGCCGTATCATTGCCCTGGAGCGCGTTCTTCTCGCTGTCGGCGAGATAGTAGTTCGCTGCATCCGTGCCCGTGAGCTTGATACCCGTATAGTTGACGTTGTTCTTCTTATCCTCTTCTGTCCTCGTCGCATTCTTCGACTTGTATTCACGCGCATAGACGTTGGGGGCGACGGTGTCGATCTTGACATCATCTTGTACAGGCGTGAGACTGTCATCCCACTGCTTATCATTGCCGTCAAAGAAATGCAGTCCGTCATTCGGGGAATCTACGCCGCCGACCTTGACATTAGGCGTGTTGTCGAATACTTTCGTGACCGCATCGGCCTTGAGCCTCAGCGCACGGCGGTTGATCGTGTTCGTATGCGTCGTCAACGTCGCATGGCCATTCTCATCTTGCAATTCATAGTTATTGAAGAGCGCTGAATTGCCGCTGAGAGCAAGCGTATAGTCGATCGTTCTGTTCTGATCGCCGACCTTCTTCTCCGTGTAGGAAGCCGTCGTCGCGTTTCCGAGATTGTCCTTCTTAATCAGTCCAGCTTCCGCCTGAGCAACACCGTTCTTGACGTTGTCGAACGTCACGAGCTGGTCGCCCGAAAGCTTAGCGCCGCTCTCATCGATGACGTCCTTCTTCGCATTGTACGTCTTCGTCACGTTGGAGTTGACGACATGTGCATAGACGGGACGCTTCGTGATCGTGCCGACGCCGAGCTTGCGCGTAATGGTGTTGTTCGCACTGTCGTAGCTGTAGCCCACAGCCTGTCCCGCCGTATTGTTGAGATCGGCGAAATCGTAGTTCTTCAGCAGGTCATCGTTGAGCTTGAGCTTATAGGTGACATTACCCGTACCCGAATTTGCAGCTACGTTCTTGTCCAGATAGTTGGCCTCAACCAGCGTATAGCCAAGAGACTTCTCACCGATCGTGCCGCCAAGATCAACAGCAACCTTCGTGATGTAATTCGCCGCTTTCGTCGAATCGTTGTCGTACTTTACGGGAGTATCTCCGTCATAGACCTTCTTGACGCCCGCAAAATCAAAGCGGAAATCATCTTTATTGACCTGGCGCTTTTCTATAATGCCCTTGCCCGTCATTGTATAGTAGCCGGCGTAATCCGCATCCTTGTCGAGAGGCTTTTCTCCTCCGCCTACCGCATAGACCAGACGATAATTCCCTGCATCCGTGCCCGTAAGTTTGATGCGACGATACGTCACATACTTCGCCTGATCCTGCGCAGCAGCATCCACATTGACATCCGCAGCATTGTAGTGGCGATAGTACTTGTCCGAAAGACCTGCGCCCGTGCCGTCCTTCGACGGGTCGATCTCATTGAGCTGGACGTCGTCAAGTACACCCGTGGAGCGGTCTGCATCGTCTGCTCCCGGCGCCGATTCGTGCTTTTTCGGCCTCGCCAATTCCAGCTTTCCCTGCCCCGTCGCTACATCGACATCACCGTTGTACTGCCGCTGGACATCCGTAGGAGCCTTGACGAGAAGATCCGCCTGGGTGATCGTGCCTTTGCCCGTAAGCGGCGCATTCACAGCATCCCATTTCTGTCCCGCATACGTCGAGCCACCATCCGGCGCATGGTAGAAAACATAGTTCGTCTGCACACCAGTAACCTTCGGCGTATAGAGAACCTTGTCGGCTGCATCGCCGGCATTGCGATTTTGATAAGCGCCCGTCGAGATATTGGACGCATCATCGAAGCCGTTCTCATTCTTGGCAAATCCCGCGTCCTTCTGTCCGCCATTGCCAAGACTGAGGAACGGATCTCCGCTGGTCGCGCCCTGGAGGATCAGTTTCGTCGTTCCGTCGTAGGACTTCGTGGTCATTTCCGGGTTCTTGGCGTTGCCGCTGAGGCTCACATACATCTTGCGCGACTGGATGTAGCCGACGCCGTCCTGCTCGAAGGTGATGCCATTGACGTCCACCGTGTACTTTCCTGTTGTCGCCGCATTCCCATCGTGCCAGTTGCCAAGCTCGTAATTCCCTGCGGCATCTCCGAGAAGCTTGATCTTATATTTGACGCCATAGGCAGCGGCACCTGCGTGCAGTGTAGCGCCATCATCCTCCTGCGCGTTTGCGTTCGGTGCCATAAAGTTTCCTGTATTGGCAGATGTCTTGTAGTATACGGAGTTCGCCCGCTCAATCTCGTAGCCGATGCCCGGCTTGAGTTCCGTCCCATCGACCGTGAGCTTCTGCAGTCCGTCCGCCTCGGCGCGTTTGTTCGCGTCGTACGTCTTCGTGACCTTGCTCTTCAAGAATATCTTGAGGTTGTCCTTCGTCAGGGCCATCTTCGTGATGTCGCCGAGGACGTCGAACGCATCGTCAATCTCATAGTTGCCGCTGTCCGCTCCCGTGAGAGCCGTCGAGATGCCCGTATATGCCACGGTATAGCCCGTGCCGCGGTTCACGGCTTTTTCGGTTTTCGCCGCATCCTTGTAATACGTTCCCGTGATCGTAGTGCCGGTGCCCGTATTGAGCGTGACCGTATCGCCCGAGATCTTGCCGTCGAGGGTATGCTTGCCATTCAGCAGCGACGCCGAAGCGTCAGAGCCGCCGTTGTAGCCGCGCGTGACTGTCGAAGTAGATGTAAGCGTCAGCTTCTTCGGCGTGATCTTGCCCGTGCCCGTCATCGTGATGGTATCGGTTGCGCCGCCGTTCGTCGTGCTCGTTCCATACTTCAGGCGATAGTTCGTCGCAGCGTTGGTGCCCGCGAGGCCGATCTTGTACTCGACGTCCTTGCCATCTTCAATAACATCGCCCGTCGCCGTGCGCGAGACGTCCTTGTCGCCGGCCTCCAATCCGCTCGCCTTCTTCTTGTAGACGGCAGACGTCGCCGTGATGCTCGCGCCGTCGCCCGCGACGAGCTTGTGCTTGTCCGTCGCGCCCGCGGCATAGTCGAAGTTCGTGCCGAAGGTTTTGTCGGCAGCGAGGACGTCCGCATTGCCGTCATACACCTTGTCGATGCCCGTCTTCTTCAGGAGATCGAGCGTAATCGTGCGCGGTTTGATTGTGGCTGTATTCTTGATGTCATACGTGTCTGTAGTCGTAAGGTCTTTCGTCGTGGCGCCATCTTCGAACGCATAGTTTTCGAGCGCCGAGCCACTCGCTTTAAGGGTATAGGAAAGAAACTGCGCGCCGTTGGGGCTCGTAGCTGAGTAAACATCCTTCGTATTGGCATTGCTGGCGTTCTTGTAGTATGCCTTGCCGTCTGCGGCGCTGATCGTGAATTGGAGGTTGTTCTTGTCCTTTTCGACAAGACCTTTTTGCGTGTCCGTAGCAGTGCCGGCATTCGCATCGACCGCAACCTCCACCTTATGCTCCGTGCCGTCAACGAGGAGGTAGTCCTTGCCATCGTATTCCTTCGAAGCGCCCGTGATGCTGAAGTGGCTTGCATCGAGCTTGCGCTTTTCAATCGTGCCTTTCCCCCAGAGCGTGCCGCCTGAAGTCACGGCGGCAGCTGCATTCGGATCATCGTCAATGGCCTCACGGTAAAGGATATTGCCCTCCTGATCGACGAGCTTGTAGTTCTTCGTCTTCGCTGGGTCGGAAGTATTCTGAAGCTTGACACCTTCATATGCGACATCGTGCGCGCCTGCGTTCTTTGCTTCCTCATTCGTCGCTTTCGTCTTGTACTTCGCCGTGACATCAGCCTGGTTTAGCTTTACATCACCCGATGCCACAAGCGGCGTCGCCGAATCCAAAACAAGATTGGGATTCGGCTGATAAGCAGCGCCAATGACAGCCGATGTGCCGTCATACGTCTTGTTGATCCCCGTATCCGTAGTCAGCTTCGCCTTGATCGTCTTCTGAAGGATATTGCCCGTGAGCTTCTTGTCGTTGATCTTCGTCGCATCAAATTCGTAATTGCCGTCGGCGTTGCCGAAATGCACCTTGGAGCTGTCTACATAGATCGACTTGTTGTATCCAGCATTGGGACTTAGAGCCGCGCCTGACGTCCAGTTGCCTTTCTCGCGGAACGTCACGCCGTTGGTATTTATGGTCATCGTTGCGCCATCACCGTCGACGAGCCCTTCGGTTCGCACGACAACATTGCCCGCCGTGAGCGCTGCTTTGAACGCATCTCCGGCGTTCGCTGTGCCGTCGTACTCACGCTCGATTTTGCCCATCTGTCCGACATCGCCGATAACCTTGCGCTTCTCGATATGAAGATTCGCACCCGCGATGTCGTAGCCGTGCTGCCCGCTGACGAGCATGGCTTCCTTGCCCGCATTGCGCCGGCCGCCACCGCCGCCTTTGCCCTGCGAGTCCGCTTTGTTCAGTTCCACAAGGCTGCGATCCTTCGCGCCGTAGAGCTTGATGTCATCATCCGTCGTACCTACGCTCGTGACGGGCGTGTAGTTGTCGCCGTCCTTATGCGCGATCTTCAGATAGTCGGCATTGTAGGTGCGCTTGGTGATGTCCTTGCCCCCATTGCTCTCCGTACCTGGGCGCTTGACATAGCTGCCGTTCGTCTTGTCCTCCGCTTGCACCGTATAGCCGGAAGCGATATTGTCCGAATGCCCGTGATTCGCCTGCTGAAAATCGGCATACGAATACTCCGCCTGCACTGTCCCTTTCATAAAGGCGGTAAGAAGCGGCGTCGACTGCCCCGCGAAGATGCGCCATGTCTTGTTCGCACCACCCTCGTCGGAGATGTCCCAACCAGCGTAGGTTGCTGCCTGTTTGGCATCCTTTTCCACTGGTGTACCGCTAGGTACAACAAGGGTTGCTTTACCATTAGAATTCTTGGTATAGGAGTTAAAAATAAAATTTTGGGTCGTTGGTGCAGTCAAATCGGCAGTCGTAGTATATGCGTCTTTAATAAAACTGCCTGCAACATAATTGTCCAAAACCTGATAAACACCAGCAGAAACTCCACCTGTAGTTGTCCCAGTATTATAAACAGCATATATCTTAACATTGCCAGTTATAGCTCCAGCCAGTCCTCCCCCTTGCGTCACAGTCGCAGCATTATAGGCATGATCTAATGATGAACCATCCAACATTCCAACGATGCCGCCTGCATAGCTTCCCGCACCAATACTTGTCGTCGATTCATTATAGACGGCACTAATAACCGTGTTTTCTTTGGCATGACCGACAAGACCGCCGCCATATTGAACAGAGGAAAGATTTGCATTCTTCAGCCCGACGTTCATAATGGTCGCGCCTTTTGTCGTGCCGAACAGTCCCACATATTCCGCACTCGTGCCCGCGCCAAGCGTCAAACCCGAGATTTCATGGAACATGCCATCGAATTTGCCCTTGAACGGATCCGTGCTCGTGCCATACGGCGTATGCGTGCCGGTCAGGGTGATATCGCTGCGCAGCATATAGTTCTTGTTCTTTTCCATGAGGTCCAGATCAGATTCCGAACCGATCAACTTGTACAGATTGTCCCCCGTCAAGTTTTTGTACTTTCCCGCCGCGCCTACGGTCGGCAGAGGGTCTGTCGGTATGCCGATATTCGTATGACCGACATGCACATAGCCCGTATACGGGCGCACCGTCTTTGTGCCATTAGCCTCCACCTTCAGTGGATCTATATTGGCAAGCGTATATACCTCGCTCGACTCGATATTCGCATCGTTCATGATGCGAACGCTCCTGCCCTCGAGGACAATCTTAGCTGCTTTCAAGTTCTTCCCAGAGACATTATCGACGAGACTGACGACATCGGCTTTTGCCGACGAAGCCGCCTTCCCGTTTGCCGGCGTGTCAATAACAGTACCATTGCCGATCTTGCTGCTGTTCGCCGCCTGCGAATAGTCGACCCCCGTCAAATCCTGCGTCGTCACATAGAGGTTGCCGACGTCGACGCTCGCATCCTTGCCGAAGATCACGCCATGCGTATTGGCGATATAGACATTGTTGCCGCCCTTCATCTCGCCGTCGATATGTGACGTCACATTGCCCGTGACAATATTGAGGTAATTGTTCGTCTTTGCGCCGCCATCAAACTTCACAGTCTCACCGCTCTTGACGGAAAAATCCTTCCAGCCGATGACATTGTTCGTCGTGGTGCTCGTGATGTTCGTCGTCGTTCCTGACTGACTGATCGCGGCACTGCCTGCACGCACGCCATTATTCGCTGGGCCGCCGCCGTCAGCAATCGGCGCACCGTGCGCCGTCGAGGCAATGCCGAGGAGGCCGGCAAAGAGACCGAGGCTGACCTGACACGCCAAGGCGTCCTTCTTGCTCATTCCTCTCATTTCTTATCTTCCTTTCTATCGCAAGAGAAGCCACCACAAGATGTGGTGGCTTTCTTTCCTTCTCGACTCCTGCCTCGGCAGGGCATTGAGGCGGCAAAAGCCACCTGTATCTTACTGCAGCAAGCTCAGCACGCCGCTCGACGACTGGTTCGCCTGTGCGAGCATTGCCTGCGCCGTCTGCGTGAGGATATTGCTCTTCGTGTAGTCCGTCATCGCCTTCGCCATATCAGCGTCGCGGATCGTCGACTCGGCATTCTGCGTGTTCTCGCTCGCCGTGATGATGTTCGACGACGTGAACTGCAGGCGAGCCTGCGCTGCGCCAAGCACTGTCTGCTGGTCGAGGCACATGCCGATGGCATTCTCAATGACGTTGACCGCCGCATTGGCGCGTGCACGCGTCGTGACCTGGATCGCCTTCGAGTCAGACCCCATCATGCCGAGTGCCTTCGCGTGCATGTCGGTGAAGCCGACCTTGACCGCCTGGTTCGAACGCGTGCCGATCTGGAAGACCATGGCGTTGTCGGGCGTCGGATCTTGGGCGCGCACTGTCATCTGGAATTTGTCGAACATATTGTTCTGCGCTTTCTTGATATTGCCCTGTGAATCGGTCAGGCAGAAGGTCACGCCGCCAATCTGACCCGTCGTGCCGCCATTCTTCGCGCGAATCGTCAGAGCATCCTTGCCGTCCGCTGTAACAACATCATGTCCATATTGATCAATACCAACCTTGGACAATCCATTAGGTGCCGGGCCTTGATAAGCCTCCAAATCCGTATTGCCCGGATCTGGAACAAACTTTCCAGTTCCACTTGCAGTATTAGTAAAACAAGCCGTCAAGTTAAAGCTTCCGACGCGGAACGTCTTCTCGTATGTCTTGCCATCTTTGACATAGGAAACAGTCATCCAGTCCGTTGGCAAAATCCCCAAACTATTCCCATTACGATCCTTGTAATTGGTCAATGCCGTACCCGACGGATTCGTCCCCTCGGCAAACGACTGATTCGCCCAAGAGGATTTCGTGCCGCCACCATCTGGGAGCACCTGGTTATTGTACGTGCCGCTCATCAGAATCTTGCCGTTGTACTGGATGTTCGCGTTGTCGTTGATCTGATCGACCATCGCGTCCATTTCCTTCTGAATCGTCGCGCGGTCATCGTCCGTGTTCGTGTCGTTCGCCGCATTGATGCACTTTTCCTTGAGCGTGCGCAAAATCTCGACGGTCGAGGCGACAGCGCCCTCGGCGACCTTCATCATGCTGTTGCCGTTCTGCGTGTTCTGGTTGTCCTGATCGAGCGCACGAATCTGCACGCGCATGCGCTCAGAGATCGACAGGCCCGAGGGATCGTCGCCGGCGCTCGTGATCTTCATGCCTGAGGAAACCTGCGCAAGGCTCTTCGCACGGTCTTTCTCGTTCTTGTTCAGCGTGTTCAGCGTGTTCGCTGCCTGCATATTGTTCTTTACTACTAGTGGCACAGCAAAAACCTCCCTGATCATTGACGCCACAGCCAAAGAAACGCGCTTCCTTACGCTGCGACTGTCTTCCCTGATATGCCCAGAGGTCTCCGCCGACCTCCCTATCACTTTACAGCAATTATATCGTAGCTTCCTCCATTTTCCTTAAGCAAAGCGATGATTTTTTTTGCCATGAAGCCCCAAGAGGTCAAGCCGAAGGCGCTGACCTTTCGCCGTTTTCCCATATTCTCCGATCACACGAGCAGCTTCTTCATCTTCTGCAGCGCACGCCGCTTGACCACGGCGGCATAAGCGGCGCTGAGGCCGAGCTTCGCTGCGGCTTCCTTGAGACTCCAATCCGCAAGATAGACGAGCGACAGAAGCTCCTTCTCGCGCTCCGACAGCGTCCTCATCGCAGCGAAGAGCGCATCCTTGAGCGCGAAGTCTGCAGCTGTGCCGCCTGCGGCTTCATCTACGACAGACTCCCAGAAGCTCTTGCCCTCCTCGTCATTTCCCGGATGCACCTCGCGCTGCCAATAGGCGCGCTCGCGGCGGAAGAACGTATGCAGATCGCCGTAGACGCGGCGCTTGGCAAAGCCCTCGAACGGCACGCCGAGCGCCGCGTCGAAATCGCGCACGGCGCGCAGGAAGCTCTCGCGTGCCGCCTGCAAAGCGTCCTCAAATACGGTGCGCAGATGGCGCTGTCGCGCCGCGCGAAAGAACATCCTCTGAAACTTCTCGCAAAGCTCTGCCAGAACTTCGCCATTTCCCCTCTGCGACTGCAAAACCATTTCGTTGATCGTCATTTTCCTCACCCTTGGGCGAGGAACCGGTTCCTCTATGTATTAGCGCTTGCCGCTATTGTAGCGAAGAGGATGCGGCGGGCGCAAAAGCCGAGTGATGGTTGACTCGCTGGGAAGTTTGGGAGGAACGACGCGTACACGAACGGCGACAGGAGAAGACGACGCGTGTGCCTTGCATGCGATTACGGAATATGTTATACTGTGGGTGGCAAACGTTGTGATCAAATTCGGTACGCGAAAAGCCCCCCAAGGTGCTAGCTTGGGGGGCTTTTCTATTCTTCACGCCATACAGCAAAGAGCGCCGCAGCCCATTTCGCTGCGGCGCTCTACGCACGTTCTTTCATTTTCTTCTATTTCCTTCCTAGGGAAACGCTGATAAAATGAAGTCGCCCAGATTTGCGCAGATGCGCTGTATCTATCGAGGAGACAAACCGCAGGCGTAGCGGTGCTACGTCGAGGATTTGTCGACGACGAGAGGACAGTGCAGATGCGTGAAGATGGGTGGCTGAATTTATCAGTGCTTCCCTAAAGCGGCACGATTCCATGCCTTCTGCCAGAAGAGACGGCGCAGTACGGCAGCTTCGGTCTTTGCATCGAGGTCTTGACGCAGGATTTCCGCCGCGCGAAGATGGGCGGCGAGGGTTGCCGCGCCCCAAAGCGCACGGATGCGCCTACCACAGGAAAGCTCGATCTCAGCCGACTCTTCAGCGCGAACGAGCTGCGCGTGCATGGCATTCACGACGCCCATCGCCGCATCGCCTCGAATGCGCGGCCGCCGTGCGCGAAAGGGCACGAGCACGAGTTCCGATGCAATCGCCAAGGGCGCCGTCTGCGCAAGCGCCGTGCGCTCCTTCGCCCACGCACGCAATAGCGGCAGAGAACGGCAATGACGCCTTGCCAAACGCTCCAGCACAGTGCGCAGACGCGCCCGCACGAGACGATCCGTACCGTCCGCCAAGAAAAGGCGCGTGGCGTCGCCCTCCCCATCGACATATTCGGGCAGCGCCGCCTCGATCTCCCAATCCTCAGGCAAATCCCAATGCTTCATTCCTTCTTCCTCCCATCTTATCCAAACATCTGTTCGCTAAATCAGTATAGCATATAGAACATACGTTTGGCAAGTGTTCTCATGCAGCGCTCCTCTTGAAATATTTCCTGCAGCTGCCGCCCGCTACAAACGGCGGCAAGACAGATTCGGAGGATATCGCGGCACAAAAAGACGGTGTATATGCCGAATGCGGCATATACACCGTCCCATCCTCAGTTTTCGACTGCTTCCTTCGTCAGGCAAAGCGCTTCCTTGAAAAGAAGGTCTCGTCGTACAACAGCCCTTCGAGCGTGTAGAAGCCGAGGCGCGTCAGAAGCTCCAAGACGTAGGGATTGTCGAGCGGCGTGCGGTACGGCGAGCGCTTGCCGTACGCCTTGACATGCTCCTTCGCCTCTTCCTGCGGAATGAGCTTCTTCGGGCCGCCGACGCAGCCGCCCGCACAGCCCATACCCTCGAAGAAGTTCGCTTTGACCTCTCCTTCCATGAGATCGTTGAGCATCTGCTTGCACTCGGCGACGCCGTTCGCGTGGCGCGAGCGCACCTTGATCGCACGCTCGGGACTCAGCCGGTCGAGCGTCATCTGCACCGCCTGGGATACGCCGCCCGCGTAGGCGTAGATGCGTCCCGCTTCCGACGAGTAAACGCGCTTCTTGTCCGACTGATCCTGCGGATGAATGCCGAGGCGGTCAAAGATGTCCTTGCACTCCTGGAACGTCAGCACATGGTCGATGGCGCCAACGAGGTCAGGATCCTTCGCCTCCGTCTTCTTTGCCATGCACGGCCCTAAAAACACGGTCAAGGCGTCAGGATAGAGCTTCTTCACCGTGCGTCCTGCAGCGATCATCGGCGAGACGGACGGCGGCACATGCGGCATGAGATGCCTAAAACTCTTCTTGATCATCGCCACCCACATGGGACAACAGCAGCTCGTGAGCATGTAATCCGACTCCGACTGAATGTTGCGGTCGAACTCCAAGGCTTCCTTGAGCGTCAGGATGTCGGCGAAGAGCGCGACCTCAACGAGGCCGTCGAACCCCATCTTGCGGAAGGCGTTGCGGATCTGTCCCGTCTTGACATCGTGATACTGTCCGAGGAACGCCGGCGCGAGCAGGATGTACGCCTTGCGCCCCACCCGCTTGCCCGCGAGGACATCTTCCAAGACGGCATGCGCATCCTTCGTGAGCGCTTTCTTCTGCCCTTCGTCCGAAAGCTTTTCCTCGCCCCAGACCGGCTCATGCACTGTCGGATGGAAAAGACAGTTGAGCTGCTCGGGATCGTACTCGAACTCCTCTCGCCCTGTGGCCTTTTTCAGCGCTTCACGGTAGAAATCCTCGATTGTCTGCATGAAGAATCCTCCCCTTTTCTGTGCCATTCCCTCCAGTTATATTATAGCTTGTTTTTATATTCCTGTCAGCCAAAGAATCTTTGAATCATAAATTTTTATAAAAAAGGGATTGACAGTATACGTATTTTCTCCTATAATAGTCAACGTTGACAGCAACGCTCGTCAATGGGGTATCGCCAAGTTGGTAAGGCACGGGATTCTGAATCCCGCATGCGTTGGTTCGAGTCCAGCTACCCCAGCCATGCAAATCACGCCGCATCTGCGGCGTTTTTTTGTGCCCGAAAACGACGCAAAAAGAAGCTGCCCGCTCTTTCAGGGAGCACAGCAGCTTTCAAGAGCGCAGATTCTTCACGAAGGATTTTCCTTCCTGCTGCACCTTCACATATCTGCCAAGAGCAGCTTCAGCGCCAGCTGCTTTTCCATCGGCAGCTGGCGGATCAACTCCAATAAATGCGGGTCGATGCCGTCCGCTTCCTGCCCACGCGCAGGTGCGGACTTCGCGACGATATTGTTGAGCTCTTCGACGGTCAGATCGAGCGCACGGCAGATCTTCAGCACGTTGTCCATCGCCGCGCCGCCGATGGAGCCATTCAATATGGAAAGAAGCGTCGTGTACGGCATGTGGATCTTCGCCGCGAATTCCTTGAGATTGCAGCCGTTCGATTTGATCAGCGACTTGACATAGTCCTCACGCGTCACGCTTTCGCCTCCTTTTTGCATCCTTTGATTCCATAGCCATTATACAGGCAAAAAAGAAAAAAGAAAATGTCACTGCAATAATTTTCTTTTTTCGTTGGAAATCCCTCGATTTTATATTGATAAATCTGAAAATTTATGATACCATGAACTTGTCAAGAAAAAGAGACTTTTGCGTCTCTTGGAAACGAAAAATCGTATTGTTTGTCAATTCGTGGTAAAATTTCGTTTCATATCCAAGAATATTTCCTGCGCGGTGCAAATCCAGAGCACAGCGATGTGCGGCAGCGCTCGGGCAGATCGGCAGACACGGAGAGGCTTCATCTTATCCGTGCTTTTGAAGAAAGGAGAACGATATGGAGAAGGCAACGGTCGTCGTCATCGGAGGAGGAGCCACGGGCGTCGGCATCCTGCGCGATCTCGCCATGCGCGGCATCGACGTGCTGCTCCTCGAAAAGGAAGATCTCGTCAACGGCGCGAGTTCGCGCTACCACGGTCTTCTGCACAGCGGCGGACGCTACGCCGTCAAGGATCAGGAGGCTGCAAAGGAGTGCATCGAGGAGAACACGATCCTCCGAAAGATCGGCACGTCGTGCGTCGAGCCGATCGGCGGCATGTTCGTGCGTCTCGACTCGGACGATGCGGACTTCGAGGCGAGCTGGGTCGAGGGCTGTCGGGCGAGCGGCATCGAGGCGCGCCCCTTGACGCTCGACGAAGCGTTCCGCATGGAGCCGCGCCTGTCGCGTCATATCGTCTCGGCCTACGCCGTGCCCGACGCGGCAATCGACGGTTTCCGCATGTCGTGCCAGAACGTCGCTTCCGCCGTACGCTACGGCGGGCGCTACAAGACGTACGCCGAAGTCGTCGGCATCTTGCAGAAGAACGGCGAACTCGAAGGCGTGCGCGTGCGCAATCGCTTCTCGGGCGAGGAATACTCGATCGCCTGCGACATCCTCGTCAATGCGGCGGGCGGCTGGTGCGAGAAGGTCGCCGAGCTTGCGGGACTCAACGTCCCCGTGCAGCCCGACAAGGGCACGCTCATCGCTTTCAACCAGCGCCTCGCGAACCACGTCGTCAATCGCCTGCACAAGCCGTCGGACGGCGACATCTTCGTGCCGCACGGCTCGATCACGATCCTCGGCACGACGTCGATGAGCATCGACGATCCCGAGGACACGAGCTCGTCCTACGAGGAGATCGAGGCATTGATGAAGATCGGCGAACAGACCTTCGAGGATCTGCGCCACTACCGCATTCTGCGCGCTTTCGCTGGCTCGCGCCCGCTCTACAAGCAGCCGGGCGCATCGGGGCGCGGCGCGTCGCGCGGCTTCGTGATTCTCGACCACGAAAAAGACGGGCTCAAGGGCATGATGACGATCGTCGGCGGCAAGTTCACGACGTACCGTCTGATGGCGGAGCGCATCAGCGACCAGATCGCCGAGAAGCTTGGCGTCAAGACGCCGTGCCGCACGGCCGACGAGCCGCTCGTGCCCGAGGTCAGCGAGGAGGCGAAGAAGAAGGCGGCGAAGTACTTCCCGTCCTTCGGCACGAACCTCGCGGCGACGCGCCTCGGCCCCGACGCCTTCGAGCGCGTCGCCAAGCGCCTCGAAGAGGAGCCGGAGTCGCGCGCGCTCGTATGCGAATGCGAGAACATCACGCTCGCAGAGATCGAAGAGATCGCCAAGAGCGCGGACAGCCACATCATCAACGACATCCGACGCCGCACGCGCCTTGGCATGGGCACGTGCCAGGGCAATTTCTGCAGCCTTCGCGCCGCCGGCATCTTCGGACGCGTCGGCAGCACAGCGGGCGCGAAAGATTCGCTCGGCCAGCTCAAGGGCTTTTTGCAGGGTCGCTGGAAGGGCGTGCGTCCCGTCCTCATGGGGCGCAACATCCGCGAGACGGAGATGACGCGAGCTCTCTACGAGCTTTCCTTTAATGTCAATGGAGGCAAGAAAGCATGAAACAACGGGACGTAGCAATCATCGGCGGCGGCTTTGCCGGTCTCATGGCCGCCATCGTCTGCGCCAAGAACGGCAAAAAAGCGAGCGTATTCCTCTACGGCTCGGGTTCTTTCCCCTTGAACAGCGGACTCATCGACCTCCTCGGCTACGACGAAGCACGCACATGGGTGAAGGATCCCCTGACGGCGATCGAGCAGCTGCCCGCCGAGCATCCTTACCATAGAATCGGCAACGCTTCCATCGAGGAGGCCGCCGGCTTCTTCCTCAAGCTCATGGAAGAGGAGGGCTTCCCCTACTGCGGCAGCCTGCATGAGCAACAATCCGCTGTGACGCCCGTCGGCACCTTGAAGCCCTCGTGTCTTGTGCCTTCATCCATGCAGGCGCCGGACTTCACCGGCAAGGACGTCATCGTCGTCGGCGTCAAGGGGCTCAAGGACTGCTACCCCGAGATGATCGCGGCGAACCTCGCCGATGCGCTCAAGGAAGCTTCGAGCATCCGCACGTTCGAGGTCATGCCTGAAGCCGTCGCCGAGCGCGATCTCTCGATCCTCGACGCCGCACGCTGGCTTGAGGGCGACGGTGCAACGACGGTCAGCCGCCAACTCGCCGCCGAGGACGGCGCAAACCGCGTCTTCATCTTCCCGCAGATCATCGGCGTGCGTGGACAAAGGGTCTGCAAGAAGCTACAGGCGGCGATGAAAGGAAAGATCCTTGAGACGACCGCCATGCCGCCCTCGGCGAACGGCATGCGCCTGCGTGATGTGCTCATGAAGGCGGCGCGCCGCATGGGCGTCGAATTCTTCGAAAACGCCCGCGTCACGGGCTTTTCGGCGGACGGCAAGCGCTGCCTTTCCATCCGCGTAACAGGCGTCCACGAGAAGGACTACCGCGCCGAGAAGTTCATCCTCGCGACGGGCGGCTTTTACAGCGCCGGACTCATCTCCGAGAATCCCGGGGAAGCCTATGAGCCGATCTTCAACCTGCCCGTCGCGTGCGAAAAAGACCCCGAGAAGTGGACGGCTGCCGACATCTTTGATGCGCAGCCCTTCATGAAGGCGGGCGTCCGCACGGACGAGATGCTTCGCCCCGTCGATGAAAGAGGCGCACTCGTCTTCGAAAATGTCCACGTCATCGGGCGCGAGCTTGCGGGATGCGACTTCTGTCGCGAGCATTCAGGCAACGGCGTGGCGCTGGCGTCGGCCTACAAAGCGGCACAGGCGTGAAAGGAGCGGAATTTGATGGAAAAAACTTTTGAACTGCATGAAAACACGCCGGACACCGCCGACCACTGCATCGCCTGCACCTGCTGCATCGCGAACTGCCCCGTGACGGAGGCCACGCGCGCCTTTGCCGGCCCGAAGCTCACGGGTCCCGCACACAGCCGCATGAAGTTCGCCGAGGACGATATTGAGCGCAGTCTCGAGTACTGCTCGAACTGCAAAAACTGCGAGATCACCTGTCCCTCAGGCGTGCGCGTCGCAACGCTCAACATGCTGCAGCGCGGCGAATACTACCGCACGCACAAGCACTCGCAGAGGGACGACATGCTCGCGCACGGCGAGCGCATGGCAAAGCTCGTGCGCTCCCTGCCCTTTGGCGCAACATGCGCCAACATCGGCATGAAGATCGGCAAGGCGCTCGGCGTCTTCGCCGCCGTCGGCATCGCAGGCGAGCGCGATATGCCCGCCTTCGCGCCTGATTCTTTCTACAGCATCTTCGCCAAGATGGAGCAGAAGCCGTCGGAGAAGAAGGTCGTCTTCTATCCGGGCTGCTACATCAACGACTACGAGCCGGAGATCGGCCGCGCCTTCATCAACGTCATGCAGAAGAACGGCTATGAGGTCATCACGGACAAATCCTTCATCTGCTGCGGCGCTCCCATGGTCGCCTCGGGCTACCTCGACGAGGCGCACGAGAACGCGAAGAAGAACGCCGAGCGCATCCTCGCTTGGAAGGCGAAGGGCATTCCCGTCGTCGCCTGCTGCACGAGCTGCTCTTTGATGCTCAAGAGCGAGTACCACGAGCTTTTCGAAGACCCCGAAATGCGCGAGATTTCCTCGGGCATTTACGACGCCTTCGAGTTCCTCGACATCATGGAGGAGCGCGGCGAACTCAGCGAGGACTTCGCCCCCATCGAGCGGCGTTTTTCCTATCATGCGCCGTGCCATCTGCGCGCCCAGGGCATCGGGCTGCCGTCCTTCAACTTCCTGCAGCGCATCCCCGGCCTTTCCATCGAAAACCTCGCTGCCGGCTGCTGCGGCATGTCGGGAAGCTTCGGCTTCAAGGGCGACAAGTACGAGATCTCCATGAAGGTCGGCGAGAAGGTCTTCGAGCGCATCGCCGAGGTCGGCGCTGACACCGTCGTCTCCGACTGCGGCACCTGCCGCCTGCAGATCCGCCACGGCTCGGGCAAGGCGACGTGCCACCCCATCGAAATCCTCGCGCAAGCGTATGGATATAAATAAGGAAGCAATCCTCGCTTCCTCAAGTCCCCCGCAGCCCGACATGACGAGCCGTCAGGGAAGAAATCTCACCCGGAAGGGAGGCGGTCATCAAGAAACGCGAAGAAGGCATCACCACACAGTTTCATCCAACGAGGTCTGCCCGGCGATGCAGCAATACGGCGCTGGGCAAGGGGAACAGAGTCGAGAAACGAACGAAAAGGAGTGGCAATATGGGACAGGAATACGTCATGGCGCTTGACGCCGGCACGACGAGCAACCGCGCCATCATCTTCGATGTGGATTCCAAGATCGTCGGCGTCGCGCAGAAGGAGTTCACGCAGCATTTCCCGCAGCCCGGCTGGGTCGAGCACGACGCGGAAGAGATCTGGAGCTCCATGCACGAAGTCATGCGAGAAGCTCTCGAGCAGTCGGGACTCGTCGCGAGTGACATCGCCGCCATCGGCATCACGAACCAGCGCGAGACGGCGGTCATCTGGGACAGGACGACGGGACGGCCGATCTACAATGCCATCGTCTGGCAGTCGCGCCAGACGGCGGACATCTGCGAAGATCTCAAGCGTCAAGGTCTCGTCGATGAGTTCAAGGAGAAGACGGGACTCGTCATCGACGCCTACTTCTCGGGCACGAAGGTCAAGTGGATCCTCGACCATGTGGAAGGCGCACGCGCACGCGCGGAAAAGGGTGAGCTTGCCTTCGGCACGATCGACACATGGCTTCTTTGGAAGCTCACGGGCGGCAAGGAGCACAAGACGGACTACTCGAACGCTTCGCGCACCTTGATGTTCAACATCAAGACGCTCGAATGGGACGAGGCACTCCTGAAGCACCTGACCGTGCCGAAGAGCCTCCTGCCCGAGGTTCGCCCTTCGAGCGAGGTCTATGGGCACACCATTCCTTCTATCATCGGCGCTTCCGTTCCCGTCGCAGGCATGGCGGGCGACCAGCAGTCGGCACTCTTCGGTCAGAACTGCTTCTCCCCCGGCGAGGCGAAGAACACCTACGGCACGGGCTGCTTCCTGCTCATGAACACGGGCGAAGATCTTTGCATGTCGAAGAACGGCCTCGTGACGACCATTGCCTGGGGACTTGACGGCAAGGTCGAATATGCACTTGAAGGCTCGATCTTCGTCGGCGGTTCCGCCATCCAATGGCTGCGCGACGGTCTGCGTCTCGTTGACTCCGCCCCCGACTCCGAATGGGTTGCGAAAAAAGTTCCCGATGCCGGCGGCGTCTACATGGTGCCTGCCTTCGTCGGACTCGGCGCACCGTATTGGGATATGAATGCACGCGGCATGATCATCGGCCTCACGCGCGGCACGACGAAGGCGCACATCGTTCGCGCCACGCTCGACTCCCTCGCCTATCAGACACGCGACGTGCTCGGCGCGATGGAAGCCGACTCGGGCAACCGTCTCGCCACGCTCAAGGTAGACGGCGGCGCTGTAGCCAACAACCTCCTCATGCAGTTCCAGGCCGACCTCCTCGGCGTTCCCGTCGACCGCCCGCAGATCACGGAGACGACTGCCTTGGGCGCCGCCTACCTCGCAGGTCTTGCCACAGGCGTCTGGGCGTCGAAGGAAGAGCTGAAGAAGAGCTGGCAGCTCGACACGCGGTTTACGCCCGCCCTTGACAAGAAAGATGCGGACAAGCTCTACAAGGGCTGGAGGAAGGCTGTCAAGCACGCCGCGAACTGGCTCGCGGATGAAGAATAGGAGGATGTACGATGTACGATAATCTTCTCGGCGAATTTTTCGGCACGCTGGTCCTTATCGTCTTCGGCTGCGGCGTTTGCGCCACATGCTCCCTCGAAAGCTCCAAGGGCAAGGGAGGCGGCTGGATCTGCATCGTCTTTGGCTGGGGCTTTGCCGTGACCTTCGGCGTATTCACCGCCATCTCGCTCGGTGCGCCGCAGGCTGACCTCAATCCTGCCGTCACCATCGGCAAAATGCTTGCCGGCGTCTACAACTTCCAGCAGTTCCTCGCGACTTCCGTCATCCAGATTCTCGGCGGTATCGCAGGCGCCGCCATCGTCTGGCTCGCCTATCTGCCCCATTTTGAAAAGACGCAGGACAAGGCGACGAAGCTCGGCCTCTTCTGCACGGCGCCCGCGATTCGCTGCGCTTGGAAGAACTTCCTCTGCGAGTTTATCGCAACCTTCTTTCTGCTCTTCATGATCTGGGCAATCTTTGCCAAAGTCAACGGCCCGTTCGTACCCGGCTACGGTCCGTACATCGTCGGCATCCTCATCGTCGGCCTCGGTTTGAGCCTCGGCGGCCCCACGGGCTACGCGATGAATCCTGCGCGCGACCTCGGTCCTCGCCTCGCCCACTTCCTCCTGCCCATCGCGGGCAAGGGCGGCAGCGACTTCGCCTACGGCTGGATTCCCGTCGTCGCCCCCCTCGCCGGCGCCGCCGCCGCCTACTTCGTAGCGCACGGCATCGGCATGCTGTAAGAGGTATAGCCAAATTTCTCCCTTGCAGAAAAAAGAACAGACCTAAGACCAACTATATGTTATAATATAGTTGGTGCTGCTAGAACGGTAGGCGGTCGATTCTTAGCCCCTGAAAGGGGGCGCTGCTTATGGAACTGTACGATTTTTTGTCGTTCGTTTTCCTCGTAACGATTTCCATCGTTGCGTTAAAGGCAAAATAAGAAACCCCGCCTTCGGCTCACAACTGTAGGCGGGGTTTCTTACTCAATCTTCACGAGGGGCTGACCGTTTACCAGTAGCACCTTCTTCTACACTTATTATACAATGGGATACGATATACGTCAAATCCTCTATGCGTATATAATATCGTCTCGTTGCACATAAAAACCACAAAGCCCCCTTCCTATGATATAATGTCTGTGACGGCATCATACGGAAGGGGGCTTTTCCTATGCGCAGGAGATACATCCTTGCACTCGATTCGGGCACGGTGAAGAACCGCACGGCGATTTTTGATGAACGGGCGAATCTCGTCGCCCTCGTGAAGAAGGAATTAAGCGTCTATCACCCGCAGCCCGGCTGGGTCGAGCAGGATGCAGATGAGATCTGGGCGGTGCAAATTCAGACGGCGGAGCAGGCGATTCGCGAGGCGGGCATCAAAAAGTCGGAAATCGCGGCGATCGGCATCACGAATCAGCGCGAGACGACGGTGATCTGGAATCGCCATACGGGGCGGCCGATTCACCACGCCATCAGCTGGCAGTCGATGCAGTCGAAGGAGATTGTCGAGCGCTTCCGCAAGAACGCCGATCTCCTGGAAGAGTTCCGTCAGAACACGGCGATGGTGCTCTCGCCGTATTTCTCCGTCAGCAAAATCTGCTGGCTTCTCGACAACGTACCCGGCGCACGCGAGCTGGCGGAAAAAGGCGACCTCGCCTTCGGCACGATCGACAGCTGGCTTCTGTGGAAGCTCACGGGCGGCAAGGTGCACGCGACGGACGACTCGAATGCCTCGCGCACAATGCTCTACCACCTCGCACATGGCACATGGGACGAGACGCTCCTGCAGCATACGCGCATCCCGCACGCCCTCATGCCGGAGATTCATCCATCCTCACACGAATACGGCATGACCTCGCCCGCTGTATTCGGCACGGAGATTCCCATCAGCGGCATCCTCGGCAACCAGCAGGCCGACCTCTTCGGACAGTGCTGCTTCACTCCTAGCACGGCGAAGAACACTTACGGAGAAGGCTCTTTCTTCCTCCTCAACACGGGCGATCGCTACGTGCAGTCGCACAACGGACTCAACGCCACCGTCGCCTGGAAGCTCGGCGATCATGTCACTTACGCGCTCGAAGGCAGCATCTTCGTGGCAGGCGTCGCACTCGAATGGCTGCGGCGCGGACTCAAGATCCTCGACTCGCTCGAAGAATCCGAATGGATCGCCAAGCGCGTCACGGACACGGCGGGCGTCTACTTCGTACCTGCCTTCCGCGGCCTTTCCGCACCCTATTGGGACAGCGAGACGCGCGGCATGCTCATCGGGCTTTCTGAGGACACGCGCCGCGCTCATCTCGTTCGCGCGGCGCTCGCCGCCATGGCATACCAGGTGCGCGACGTCTACGAAGCGATCCGCTCGGATGCGGCTCTTCCCATCGAGGAGCTTCGCGTATCGGGCGGCGCGAGCCGCAACAATCTGCTCATGCAGATGCAGGCGGGCATCCTCGGCCTTCCCGTGCGCCGCCCCGTCGAAAGCGAGACGACGGCGCTCGGCGCCGCCTACATGGCAGGCCTCGCGGCAGGGATATGGCAGAGCACCGACGAGCTCGCCTCCCTCTGGCGAGAGGACGCCTGCTTCCTGCCCCACTTCAGCAAAGAAGAGCGCGAACACCTCTACGACGGCTGGCAGAACGCCGTCTCCCACGCCATGGGCTGGCAGGGCTGAGCAAACAATCTCAAAGACTGCATTCTCTCACCTTGTTGATGAAATGCAGTCTTATTTCTATTTTATAGGAAGAAAGATGTTCTTATACAAAATAATTCTTTTTAGTTATTATCTTATAAAGATATTTCATAGGATATGATTCCCAAATCAGGCAGGATATGTTCAGAAAAAACAGAAGGATATAACTACTCAGAAAAGCGTCCATAAAGATGTACCTTTCAGAAGAGGAGATGATAAGAAAATGGATGCAGCAACATTGACCTTGGCGGTACTCGGCATTGCCGCCTTCTTCTTCGCCACGGAAATCATCCCGCTGGCGGTGACGGCGATGGGAGCGGCAATCGCACTGGGCTTTCTCGGCGTGCTGACTCCCGCCGAAGTATTTTCCGGCCTGTCGAATTCCACCGTCGTATTGTTCGCGGGCATGTTCGTCATCGGCGCGGCAATGTTCCAGACGGGGCTTGCACAGAAAATCGGCGTAGAGGTTGTAAAAAAATCGGGTACGGACGAAAAGAAGCTGATGATCGCCTTGATGGTCATAACGATCGCCCTGTCCTCGGTTTCGTCAAACACGGCGACCGTCGCCTGCCTGATTCCCGTCGTCATGCAGATCTGCGCCGCCGCGCGGCTTCCCGTCGCCCCTCAGCTCATGGCACTCGCCATCGCTGCGAACGTTGGCGGCACGATCACGATGATCGGCACACCGCCGAACATCTTGATGAGCGCAACCTTGGACGCGAACGGCCTGACGCCCTTCGGCTTCTTCGAGTTCGCTTGGATTGGCATCCCCTTATCCATCATCGGCGTGCTCTACATGGTATTCATCGGCAGTCGCCTCTGCCCGCACACTATGTCAGAAAGCGAGATGGACGACAAATCTTCCGAAGCACCCAAAGATGCGCGGAAGATGATCATCTGCGCGGCGATCCTCATCGCCACGGTCATCGCGATGGTGCTCGAAAAGCAGATCCACGTCCCCATGCAGACCTCGGCGATCGTCGGTGCCCTCGCCTGCGTGCTCACGGGATGCGTGTCGGAAAAGCAGGCATATCAGGGCATTGACTGGACGACGATCTTCCTTTTCTCCGGCATGCTTCCCCTGGCAAAGGCCATGGATACGAGCGGCGCGGGAAAGCTCATCGCGCACAGCGTCCTCGACCTCATCGGCACGCATCCTGCGCCCATGCTGATCGTCGTCTCCATGTTCCTGCTCTCCTGCGGACTCACGCAGTTCATGTCCAATACGGCGTCTTCGGCGCTCCTCGCCCCCATTGGCATTTCCATCGCTCAATCGATCGGCGTGTCGCCGCACCCCGTGCTCATGGCGATCGGCATCGCCGCCTCCTGCGCCTTCACGACGCCCGTCGCCACGCCGCCCAACACCTTGGTCCTGGGCCCCGGCAAATTCCGCTTCATGGATTATGTGAAGATCGGCGTGCCGCTCGCTGTACTTTCTCTCATCGTATGCGCTGTTATCATCCCCGTGGTATGGCCGTTTTAGCTGAAAGGAGCTTTCTATATGAAAAAAGAGCTGTTATTGAGCAAACTGCAAGCCTTCGATCCCGAAATCTTCGCCCTGCTGCAGGATGAAATCCAGCGTCAGCGCTACATGCTCTCCCTCGTGCCAAACAACAATGCCATGTCGCCCTTCGCCCACTATCTGGAAGGCAGTCTGCTCGCCAACAGCGCCTTCGATGCACAAAATCCGAATGCAAACAGCACAAATCTCGAAGAGATTGCCATCAAGCGGGCGAAAAAACTCTTCGGCAGCGAGCATGCCATCGTCCGCCTCGGCAATATCGGTGCCGCTTCGCGCGTCGTCTGCCTCGCATTGCTGCAGCCAAACAGCCGCGTACTTTCTTTCAATCTGCGCAAAGCAGAACATTGCAGCGGCCTCAGCTTCACATTCAAAAACTTCGGTATAGACGCAAAAAAACAAGTTCTCGACTGGGATGAGGTCGAGCAGACGGCGGATGAGACAAAACCTCATCTGATCATCTTCTCTCCCGTCAGCTACCCGCGCAACGCGAATTATCGCCGCCTCTCTGAGATTGCACGAAAAGTCGGCGCATACCTGTGGGTGGACATCGGGCAGAGCGTCGGACTCGTCGCGGCCGGACTCCTTCCTTCCCCCGTGCCGTTTGCCGATGTCGTCACGTTCCCCACGAATGATTCGCTGCACGGTCCGGACGGCGCCATCGTGCTTTCCACGAAGGAAATCAGTCAAAAGCTCGATGAAACCGTCATCAATACGGGGCATACCTCGCTCCATATCAATCATATGGCGGCATTGGCCGCGGCCCTCTTGGAAGCTGGAACAGAAACCTTTCGTCAATACGGCAAACAAGTTCTCGCCAACAGCAAGGAGCTCGAACATGCTTTGGAAAGGAGCGAAATCCCCCTCCTCTGTGACGGCACGGACACGCATCTCGTCCTGCCGCTGCTCCCTGCCGAACTGCAGGAAATCGATATAACGGAGTATCTGGGAAAGGCCGGTTTCCAGGTCAAGGCAGACCGCGTACCGACCATGGCGAAGGACATCTTCCTTCCCGCTCTGCGCCTTTCGAGTCTGACGCCAACCATACGCTCCTTGAAGGAAAAAGAGATTGCCGATATCGGCGCTCTCCTCAGTACCGCCTTGGAAAAGAAACTGCCTGATGCAGATCTTGAATCCATCCGCAACCAGATTGCCACGCTTGTCATGAACAAACCCATCTTTTCCGAGGAATGGCTGACGAGCAGCAAGATGGGGTCGCACGCTTTCTACAACAGTGCAAACAGCAGCGCGGCGCACGAGGCCGCCTCCACGGAAAAGAAGAACCTCATCAAGAATTTCTTCCATCTCAAAAATTGAAGTCTCTCTCCCGTTTGACGTTCTCTCCCCCTTTGAATGCTTGAAGCAAAAAGAATCCCCAAGCCAGAGACTTGAGGATTCTTTTCTATTTCGTATGGTGTGCGACTGATGATGCGTCAAACCGTCGGTGCAATACCGAGCTGCATGGCGATAAGCATCGTGATGATGCAGATGACGTAGTAGATCGCCCATGGCACGATGTCCGTTCGGATCAGCTTGCCCTCGATACCCTTGATCGTGATGACGCCCGTCGTGGCGGCAGCAGCAACGATGTTGTTGATGCAGATCATGTTGCCGATCGCGCCGCCCTGATTCTGCAAGGCGAGGATGACGGTCGGCGGGATGTTGAGGAGCTGCGCCGTCTGGAACTGCAGCGGAGAGAACATGATGTTCGACACCGTGTTCGAACCGAACATGAACGCGCCGACCGAACCGATGAAGGTTGCGAAGTAGAAGTAGTTGCCGCCCGCAAGCTCTGCAACGCCCTTCGCCATCGTCAGCAGCATGGAGTCAAGGCCGAGGCCGTTGATGCTCGAATAGCGGTACATGTAGACGAGACCGAAGCCGAAGATCAGGGCGATGGTCGCACCATAGACCTGGTTTGCGGACTTCGAGAAGATTTCCTTGACCTGCGTGCCAGAAAGGCCATAGAGAGGAATCGAGAGAAGAACGATGAGGATGAACGGCGCGACGCCCGGGTTGTTGAGGATCGCGAAGTTCCATGCGGCTTCCGGAACGCCGAGGATGCCCTTGACAGAGATGACGACGCTCTTGATGGGTCCCTTGAGACCGAGCTGCGGGATGCGCGTGAGGATCAGCCACAGAGAAACGAAGAGGTACGGAATCCAAGCCTTGAAGAGCGACATGTGCGGAATATCTTCCGTCTTCTTATCCTTCTTCTCATCGCTCTCAAAGCGCCAGACCGTCTTCGGCATGAGGAAGCCGGCTTTCGCTGCGCCGATGAGCACGAAGATCGTGATGGCTGCAGCCGTCAGCGACGTGATCTCCGAGCCGATGAACTTGGCAAGGAGGAGGAAGAAGATGTCGAAGACGACAGCGGCAAAGAGGCAGAACGGCAGCACAGGCATGGCATCCATGAAAGACTTGTTCTTGCCGAACATGCGCGTGATGATGCCGACGACAACGAAGATGATGAGGAGCGCGCCGACGGCCATGCCGAGCGCCGAGATGAAGGAAAGTCCGAGCTTCCACGCCTCGAAGTCGGTGATGCCGATCGTGGGCAGCATCTCCTTGACGATGTCAGCTGCCGCATTCGTCGGCGTGCCAGCTGCACCGAAGGGAACCGGCGTCGAGTTCAGGATGAGGCAGGAAATCGCAGCTGCCATCGGAGGAAAGCCCAAGCCGATCAGCAGAGGGGCCGCAATCGCCGCCGGCGTGCCGAAGCCCGCCGCACCCTCGATGAAGGCGCTGAACGCAAAGCCAACGATGACGAGCTGGATGCGCGCATCCTCCGTGATGCCGTTGAACATGCCCTGGATGCGGTGCATGGCACCCGCCTTGTCCAGCATGTTCATCAGCAGGATCGCGCCGAAGATGATGAGGAGCGTATCAATAGAGCCGAGGAAACCCGCCACAGAATACGCGGCGATATCCAAAACCTTCATTTCCCAGGCAAAATAACCGATGACGACAATGACTGCCCAAGCGATCGGCAGAACCTTCTTCGCTGACATGTTGAACACAACGGTCAGCACGATGGTCAGCAGAATAGGTACTGCTGCGAGCAAAGCTAACATGAATTTCAACTCCTATCCAGTTTTCAAAGATTCGGGACGACTTGCGTCCCTAGGCATCGCAGTCGTTTCGATGCTACCCGCAGACTGCCTGCAGGAAGCATCGAACGCTGCCAAACTGCGGTCTACATCAAGCTCATCTTCCCCGCGTCGCGATATTTTCCGCAAGGATATCGGCGACGTGCTTGACCTTGATGTTCGGTGCCTGCTTGTCGAGACCGCCACCGATCTGCATCATGCAGGCCGGGCACGCGACCGCGCAAACCTCGGCACCCGTGTTCTTGATGTTGTTGACTTTCTTCTCAAGCAGCGGCATCGAGATCTCGACGTACTTGACGCCGAAGGCGCCCGCCATGCCGCAGCAGTGGTCGGCGTCCTTCATCTCGACGAAGTCGATGCCCGGCGTTGCCTCCAGAAGCGCGCGCGGCTCCTTGTAGATGCCGAGACCGCGGCGGATGTGGCACGAATCGTGGTACGTGACCTTCTGTCCACCGGCAGACGTCGGCATCAGGCGGCCTTCCTTCTCGTAGATCTCCGCAACGAGGCTCGTGAACTCGCGAACCTTGCTTGCGAACGTCTTGACCTTGGAGAGCATGGAAGGATCGTCCTCGAAGATCTCGACGTACGTCTTCTCCAAGGTTTCCGTGCAGGTCGGGCAAGCCGAGAAGATGGCATCGGGGTTCGACGCGAGAAGCGCCTCGATGTTCTTCTTCGCGAGCTTCCTTCCCGTATCACGGTCGCCCATGCCCATCGCAGGCTTGCCGCAGCAGCTCTGCTCCTGCGGGAAGGTCACGGCGACGCCGGCATCCTGCAGCACGCGCACGGCGTTGACTGCCGAATCAGGGAAGACGAAGTCCATATTGCAGCCCGTGAAGAAGACGACGCGCATCTTCGGATTTTGCGGGTTGTCCTTTTCGAGCGCCTTGGCGCGGTCGCGGAACGGCGTATCGGCGATGGCGGGCAGACTGCGGTTGTCCGTCATCTTCGCAAAGAACAGAGGCAGATGGCGAATGAACTTGCCGCTCGTCATCGGCTTCTGCGCCTTCGCGCCGATCCTCAGAAGCGTATGGAATACCTTGCGGTTCGTGAGGATGTTCTGGAACACCGTCTTTTCTGCAAACGGCATGCCGTTTTCCTTCACGTTCCTCGAGCGCAGCTCATCGATGATGTCCGGGATGGGGATCTTGCCCGGGCAAATCTGCACGCACTTGCGGCAGCCTATGCAGAGATCGCTGAACTTCGAGAAATCCTTGAGACCGTTGTCCAAAAGACCCGTGAGAATCGCCCCGATACCGCCCGAGTAGATATGCCCGTAGACGTTGCCGCCGACGAGTGTCCAGATCGGACATACGTTGAGGCACGAGGCGCAGCGCACGCACTGATAGACCTCGTTGAGCTTGGGGTCACGCGCAGCGTCCAAACGGCCGTTGTCCAAGAGAATGACATAGAGCTTGCGGTTTTCCTCTACCCACTTGCCGTCCTTCTTGTAGATGACGGGCGTCGGCCCCGAGATGAACGTCTCGTAGCTCGTCGCCTTCTGACACGTGCCATTTCGCGGCAGAAGGCGCAGAATCTTGGAAATATCTTCAACCTTCGGGATGAGCTTCTCATAGCCAATGAGGACGACGTTGATGCGCGGCAAAGTCGTCGTGATGCGCGCATTTCCTTCGTTCGTCACGAGACCGGTCGCACCGTTCTCGGCGACACCGAAGTTCGCGCCCGTGAAGCCGAGATCCGCCTGCAGGAACTCTTCGCGCAGCACCTGGCGCGCCGTCTGAACCATGAAGGGGATGTCGCTTGGGATGTCCTTCTTCAGTTCCTTGGAGAAGAAGCCCGCGCACTGCTCGCGATTCAAATGAATCGCCGGCATGACCATGTGCGACGGGTGCTGTCCCGCGACAGAGAGCATCCATTCGCCCAAGTCCGTCTCACGGATGTGAATGCCGTGCGCCTCGATGTCTTCGTTGAGGCGGATTTCCTCACTCGCCATGGACTTCGACTTGACGATGCGCTTGACGTTATTTTCCTTGCAGATCTTGAGGAGGTAGTCCTTGACCGCCTGCCCGTCCTTCGCGCGGAAGACTTCGCCACCGCGCTCACGGACGGCAGCCTCGAACTGGTCGGCGAGCTGGTCGATGTGCTGCACGGCATCGTGCTTCATCGCGCGCAGATCCTCGCGCAGAGCCTCGATGTCATACCCTTCGTACGACTTCAAGCGAGCGCCCGGATACTGCTCGGCGAATTTGCCGAGAGCGCCGCGAAGAATCGGGTCCTCAAGCTTTTCGTTGATTTCCTTGCGCAGATCGCGTGCCATCAGCCCTCACTCCCTTCCATATTTTCGATCGCAATGACGAAGAAGCGGCTCGGGCCATGAACGCCGAGCGTCAGCACGCGCTCGATGTCCGCCGTGCGCGACGGTCCCGTGATGAATCCGACGTAGCCGCGCTTGTAGACGCGCGAGATGATCTTCAAAGCCGTCGTGAGGTTTTCCGTCATATAGTTTGCATTGATGTATACGGCATGTACCGGCGGCAGCATGCCCGTGACGCGCGCCTCATAGGAGTAAGTATCGACACAGACGCCGCCCGTCTCGCCGACGCCGAATTCCGCGACAGAAAGGCCGAGGTCGGCTGTCGGTGCATTCTCCGCAATCTCGAACTTGTCCGTATAGATCGGCACCTCGGGCGTAGAAAGCTCCTCGTAGATCTTCTTGATGCCCGCATTATTGTCGCCGCACGTCGCGATGACCTTCTTACACTCGAACTCCTTGATGAGTTCCGCCGTCTTCGCCTTCGCCGCTGCCAGATCCTTCACGCGAAAGACTTCCGCAGCAGCCAGAGTGGCGTTTTTCTCAAAATCGTCCCAATATTTCGCATCGATGAGTTTGTCATCGAATGCTTCCTTGGGCCAATCCTGACAGATTTTCAGCATGGTCCATCCTCCTTGATTAAATTGTTTTAAAAATAAATAGTATATATTATTTCTTAAGAAATCCCCTTCTCCCGGGCTTGCCGCTCAAGATCGTGCAGGAGGCGGCCCGCACGGCGCTTTTCGCAGCAAGGCGGGAAAAGGGGCTTTCATAAGCTGGATTGTCTGTCGGGAAGCGCTGCTTTCAGCTGCAGCTTCCACAAAACTTCATCATTTAGTCGCCAAAGATGTAAATGCACCTTGACTGCAGCTCCTTAGAAAAGCTTCGTCGGGTTCAGGATGCCCTTCGGGTCGAAGGCCTTCTTGATACCGCGCATGAGCTCGATCTTCTCAGGCGTATAGTTCTCGCCCATGTAGGACATCTTCGCGAAGCCGATACCGTGCTCACCGGAAACGAGACCCTTGAGCTCACGTGCCTTCTTATACATGCGGTCCATAGCATCTCCGAGGTTCTTCTTCCACTGCTCGTCGTTCATGTCGTCACGCAGGATGTAGATGTGGAGGTTGCCGTCGCCCGCATGTCCGAAGCTCTTGATGCGGATGCCCATGTCCTCGCGCACCTGATGCACGTATTCGACGAACGTGTTGACGCAGTCACGCGGCACAACGCAGTCGACCTCGTCCATCTCCGTCGTCGAACCCTTGATCGCCTCAAGGAACGCACCGCGCGTCTTCCAGATCGGCGTCTCGCGCTCTTCCGTATCGGCGATAAAGAGATCGATCGCGCCCTGATCGAGGCAGATCTTCGCGATATCGTCGTAAGTGCCCGAAATCTCCTCCGTCGAGTTGCCGTCGAACTTCAGCAGCAGATAAGCGTCCGCCGTCTTGTCGGGGAACTTCATGCCGAGGAACTCTTCCGCGTCCATGATGACTTCGCGCTCCATGAACTCGACGGCCGTCGGGATGACCTTCGACTTCATGATAATGGGTACCGTATCGATCGCATGCTTCAAGGTCGGGAACGGCACGAGCAGCGTGACCGTCTTCTTCGGCAGCGGGATGAGCTTCAGCGTCGCCTTCGTGACGATGCCAAGCGTTCCCTCTGAGCCGATGATCATGTCCTTGATGTCGTATCCCGTCGAGTTCTTGACGACCTTGCCGCCGAGGTTCATGACCGTGCCGTCCGCCATGACGACTTCCAAGGCGCGCACATAGTCGCGCGTGACGCCGTACTTGACGGCGCGCATGCCACCGGCGTTCGTCGAGATGTTGCCGCCGATCGTCGCGGACTTCTCGCCCGGATCAGGTGGGTAGAAAAGACCATGCGGCTCGACGTAAGCATAGATTTCCATGATGAGCACGCCCGGCTCGACCGTCAGCGTGAGGTTCTTTTCATCAAGCTCAAGGAAGTGGTTCATGAGCGTCGTGTCAATCATGACGCCCTTGTGCACGGCGACGGCTGCACCGACAAGACCCGTGCCGGCGCCGCGCGGCGTCACAGGCAGGTTGTTGTCATAGCAGTACTTCATGACCTTGGAAACTTCTTCCGTCGAGAGCACGCGCACGACGACGTCCGGATAATGCGCCTCGGCACTCAGCTCGTCATGGCTGTACTCTTCCTTGATCTCATCCTTCCAAAGAAGGCGCTCGCGGTCAACGATCTGGGCAAGAGCCTCGAAGTCTTTTTCGTCGAAAGTCTTGTAGTTACTCATGCTACAACGGCCTCCCCTTTCTTGATCTTTTCGATCAGCTGCGGAACGATCTCATAGATGTCTCCGACGATGGCGTAGTTTGCCACATCGAAGATCGTAGCCTTCGGATCCGAATTGATGGCGATGATGTTTTCCGAGTTGTTCATGCCAGCGACGAACTGAATCGCGCCCGATACGCCGCAGGTGATGATGAGCTTCGGGCGAACCGTGCGACCCGAAAGACCGATCTGATGCTTCGCATCGAACCAGCCGCTTTCCATCATCGGACGCGTGCAGGCAACCTGTGCGCCCAAGAGCTCTGCCAGCTCCTCGATCATCGCGAGGTCTTCCTTCTTCTTGACGCCGCGGCCTGCGACGACGAGAATCTCGGCGTTCTCGATGCTCTGCTCCTTCGGCTTCTTCGTCGTGCCGTGCACTTCGACGCGGTTCTTGAGCTTCTCGGGCGCCACCGTGAACTCCTCAACCTCGCCGGAAAGTTCTGCGCTCCTCTCGGGCGCGTTCATAATCTTGTAACGCACCGTGCACATCTGCGGACGATGGTTCGGCGTATGAATCTCCGCCATGATGTTGCCGCCGAACGCCGGGCGAATCTGGACGAGATCCGTGTTTTCCTTCATGTCGAGAATCGTGCAGTCCGCCGTAAGTCCCGTCTTGAAGCGGGCTGCGATGCGTGGCGCAAGCTGACGACCGACCGAGGTCGCACCGACGAGGATCGCCGTCGGCTTCACCTTGTTGATGAACGCTTCAAATGCCGACGTGTACGTCTCGATCTTGAAATACTTAAGCTCGGGGTTGTCGCAACAGAACACCTTGTCCACACCATAGTGCCTGAGTTCATCGACGCGTCCCTTGATGTCGCTGCCAATGAATACTGCATACACAGGATGGTTGATTTTTGCCGCGAGTTCCTTCGCCTTGCCGATGAGTTCGAACGTGACGGGGTGAATCACGCCTTCCTCATGCTCGACGTAAACGGCGATGCCCTTCCAATCGTCCTTGTTGACCGAGGGCTTCACTTCATCCTCGACGAACTCCATGACGCCCGCAGGACCTTTCTTCACGCACAGCTTACAGAGCTTGCAGCCCGCGTTGATGTCCAGTTTGCCGTCTTTGTTTTCCAGTGCATTGAACGGGCAGACGGCGATGACTGCCTCCATAATCTCCGCGCTGGTGATTTTGTCTTGATGAACAATGAGTTTCCCCATGTGCATTTCCTCCAGTTCTTGTTCGACTCCCTCCAAGGCGCGTCTTTCGCGCCATGCGGGCAGTTTCTTCGACTTGGTTCAAACGATCAGGCGATGAACTTCTTCTTTTTCAGCATGCCCATAATCTTGTCCGTGACTTCTTCCGCTGTGCCCGTCCACGAAACCTGCTCCTTGTCGGATGTCGGCGGGAAGATGCGCTGCACCTGCGTCGGCGAGCCGTTCAGACCGTAATGGTTCTTGTCTTTGTCCGCCATGTCCTGAAGCGTGAACATCGGAATCTCTTTCGTCTCCGTCGCCTTCTTCTTGAGGTACGACGGCAGACGCGGCTGCACGATGTCCTTCTGCACCGTGATGAGGCACGGGAACTGAACCTTCAAGTGCTCGACGTCCTGCGCCATCTCCATGTCAACCAAGATGCCGCCGTCCTCGACGCCCTTGATCTTCTTGACATTGCAGACACAGGGCAGATCGAGCGCCTCGGAGACCTCAGGCCCGACCTGAGCCGTATCGCCGTCCGTCGTCTGCAGGCCGCAGATGATCAGGTCGAACTTGCCGAACTTCTTGATGCCCTGCGAAAGCGTGTAGCTCGTCGCCAGAACATCCGCACCGCCGAACGAGCGGTCGGAAATGATGACGCCTTCATCCGCACCCATGGCGAACGCTTCGTAAATGACGGCCTTCGCCTGCGGCGGTCCCATCGTGATGACACTCACGCGCCCGCCGTACTTCTCCTTGAGAAGCAAGCCGCACTCGAGAGCAAACAGGTCGTACGGGTTCATCTTGGAATCAGCGCCGTCGCGCTTCAAGACGCCCGTCACCGGATCGACTTCAACCTTGTTCGAGCCCGGGACTTGTTTGATACATACGAGAATTTCCACAATTACCCCTCCGTTTATGATAACATCGCTAAAAGCCCTACATCGTTTATGATACTATAAACCCGCGCAATAGGCAATAAGATTTTTCTGGTTTTTTTCGGAAAAATTCTGCTTTTCACGCGTTTCCTCTTGACCACGGCGCAAAAAAATAGGGCTTTTCCGCCTTGCGCCTATTGTATTCGCTATGCGCGACGAAAATCCTTCTTCGGAAAATAATTTCCTTTTATCGAGATATAAATCTAATATAATTCTGTCCTCGCATAAAAAGCGGGGCTGCTGCACGGTGATCTCCATACAGCAGCCCCGCCTGTCCTCTACCACTTTTCCTTCCAGCCAAAAGAGGCGCGTTTGCCGTCGGCGTCGTAGATTTCGATCGGCGAGAGCGTCGTCTTGCCGTCCTTCTTGCGGAACATCTCGGCGCGTGCGCGGTAACCATCGCCGAGATCGATCTCAAGGTTGCCGAGCCGAAGGTCGTGCCACGCACTGTCGAAAGTACCCGAAAGGCTCGCAAACGGCACAACCCAACGGTACGTCCCCGCGCCTGAGCGAAAGCTCCCGCTGTACTGGGTGCGCCGCGAACTGCCCGACGAGTGAATCGTGAGGTCAAGCTCCACTTTGCAGTCGAGCCATGCGCTCGGGAAGCCTTCCGCCGCTTCCAATCCCTCGCCTTTCCCGTAAAGATTCCAATAGCGCGTGTCGAGGTCGTAGTCGCCGTAGGCGTACAGCTTGCCGCCGAAGACGTCCGCCGTGACGTCGGTGAAGTCGAGCCGCGCATCATGCCAGCGCACCGTTCCCTCAACGTTTCTGAACTCAATGCCCGGGATACGGAGCTTCTTCATGCGCACGAAGCCTTTGCCCTCCATCGCTTCCAAAGGCCCGGTGAAACGCACGGAGAGCGTCATCTTGTCGCGAATGTCCATGCCGAATCCCAACGAACTCGGATCGACCTCGCTGACGAGCACGGAAAGGTCGGCGACAGGGCGATCTGCCTCGCGCATATCGACCGCGCCATTGAGCGTCATTCCGATTCCCCTCATCGTGCCGCCGAGTCCCACGACCGATCCCTTGACGGCGACTTCCTCTGACGTGTTGATGTCGGCATGTACTTCCATGCCCTGCAGCAGGTAATGGCGGCGACGATAGAAAAGCTCACCGCGGCAGTTCGTGAGATCGAGCTTCAGACGCAGCTTCTTGCCCTCGCGGTTGAAGTTTTTCAGGCGCTCCTTCATCGCCTCCTTCCTCTTGGCTCGCGCTGCCTCGCCGAGCGCCTTGAGCTCCGCCTCCGTCATGTCTTCGCGCCTCGCTCTACGTTCTTCGGCGCGTTCCTTTTCCTCGCGCTCCTTCTCCTTGAGTCTTGCCTCCTCCAACGCGTCAAGTTCCGGCGAATGGCGCAGGAAATCGAACTGCATGTCGTCGTCCAAGGCCATCGAGAGCACGGCGCCGTCCAAGGTCAGCTCCTGAATCGTCGTCGACTTCAAATTTCCCGTGAGGACATCGTAGGGACGCGCACGAAAACTGCCGCGCGGCACAAAAAGGATCGTATTGCCCTCCGGATCCTTCCAGTCGAGATTTTCAAAGCGCACCTCCCCGAAGACGTTCGCATGCAGCTTCTCTACCGTCACCGTGCCGCGCAGCATCGTCTGCTCGGCCATCGCATGGTTGAAGATCAGCGCGGCGCTGCGGCTCAACACGAAAAGGTCGGCAAAAACGAGAATCGCGGCGAGAAACATCGCCGCGATCAGACCTCGAATTATCTTTTTCCTGCTTGCTGTAAAGCGCAGCATCAGGCGAGAACCTTCTGCAGGTACGCCTTGATCTCATCCCCGTCTTCCATCTTCATGACGTCGGCGAGGATCTCTTTGGCCTGCACAGCGGAAACGGCGCGCAGCTTTTCCTTGACGCGCGGAATCGACGGCGCACTCATACTGAGCTCGGTCAGCCCCATCGCCATCAAGAGGACGGCAGCGTAGGGATCGCTCGCCATCTCGCCGCACATGCCGCACCATATCCCATTGTCCTTCGCGGCGCGCGCCGTGCGCTCGACGAGGCGCAGGACGGCAGGATTGAAGTGGTTATAAAGGTACGAGATGCTTGAATTGCCGCGGTCAACGGCGAGCGTGTACTGCACGAGATCGTTCGTGCCAATGCTGAAGAAGTCGACGTACTTGGCAAGCTCGGGCGTCATGATGGCAGCCGCCGGCGTCTCGACCATGATGCCGACCTGCACGTTTTCGGAGAATGCCTTTCCCTCGTGCGAAAGCTCCAGCTTCGCCTCGTCGACGAACTCCAGAACCTTCTTGAACTCCGCGACGTTGATGACCATCGGCGCCATGATTGCCGCCTTGCCGTAGACGCCGGCTCTAAGAATCGCCTTGAGCTGCGGCAAGAAGAGATCCTTCCGCTGCAGGCTGATACGAAGCGCACGGTAACCGAGGAACGGGTTGTCCTCGGGAGGAATATTGAGGTACGGCAGAGGCTTGTCGCCGCCGATGTCCATCGTGCGGATCACGCAGATCTTGCCGCCGCACTTCTCGACGGCTTCTTTATACGCCTTGAACTGATCGTCTTCCGTCGGGATGTCCTGCCTGCCCATGAATACGAATTCCGAGCGGAACAGCCCAACGCCCTCTGCACCATAAGTGAGCGCCGCGTCAACGTCCATGTGATTGCCGATATTGGCGCACAGTTCGACGCGCACACCATCCGTCGTGACAGCAGGCAGAGGCGCGAGCTCGGCATAGTACGCCTTGCGCTCCTCCTGCTGCTTGATCTTCTCGCGATAGTCCGCCAGTGTCACCTCGTCGGGGCGCACGAGGATGTCGCCGCGCTCGCCGTCGATGACGACGCATGCGCCATCAGGGATCTCCGCCAGTCGCTCGCCAATGCCGACGACCGTCGGAATCGCGCGCGCCTTGGCGATGATGACGGCATGGCATGTCGTGCTTCCCTGTCCCAAGATCACGCCGGCGATCTTGTCCGTTGGGATGTTGGCGATGACGGACGGTTCGATCTCGTGCCCGCAGAGGATCACGGGATCGTCGCCGATCTCCGGCTCCTTGACGCCAAGAATGTACTTTGCGATGCGCTTGCCGACGTCGCGGATATCGGTAGCGCGCTCGCGGAAATACGGATCGTCCATCTGCTCGAAAATTGCCGCTTGTTCCTTCGCCGTGTCGAGCACCGCCAGAGGAGCATTCGCGAGCGTTTCGATCTTCGTGTGCATCGTTTCTTCCATCATCGGATCCTGAGCGAGCATGCGGTGCGCTTCAAGAATAGCCGCCTGCTCCGCCATCCCCTTCGCCTGCAGCGTCTTGATATTCTCCTGCAATACGGCGACAACAGCCTTAATGGCATCCTTGATTTTCTGGTTCTCAATGTCCTTGTTGCCGGGCGTATATCCTTTAAGGTGGCCGTCAATGTTCTGTCCTGCCATCATGATCGTGCCGATCGCAATGCCGGCGATGACGCCCTTGCCGCGCAAACTTTCTGCCATATGCTTCTCCCCCATTCATGGATCGTTCAGATGTCGCACAACGATTTTGATGAATTCTTATAAAAAAGCTCCGGGGCATAAACGAACATCTCCCCGGAGCTTCCCTGATTACTCCTCGCCGAACTTCGTTACGATAAGTTCTTTGAGAGCCGCCACAGCATCTGCCTCATCGGGGCCGTCCGCCTCAATCGTGATTTCCGTTCCCTTGGCAAGTCCCAGGCTCATGAGCATGAGGATGCTCTTGGCATCCGCCGTCTTGCCCTTCGCTTTGACCTGCACCTTGGACTTGAATTTTGCAGCCGTCTGTACAAAAACGGAAGCCGGACGCGCATGGATTCCCGTCTTGTTCTCAATCGTCAATGTTGCCTCTGTCATCTGAATCTCTCCTTACCAAAAAAGAACAAAGCAAAACCTCACATCACCAAAACAGCGCAGCTTCCAAACAAGATGCACTGTCCCGTGAATCCTATTTAATGTATAATATTCGCCGTCCGTCCGACATTCCCTTTTTGCAGAGAAAAATTTTATCAAAAGACTTTAACGAAGCAGTTTTTCAAAAACTGCGGCAGGAATTCAAGGATAGGCGTCGAAATAGCTAATGTCAGGGGTTCTGCAAGCAGCCCCCAGCCCCTGCGGACGCAAAGGCGTCTGCGGAAAAACTTATCGAAACGAAGCGTGGTGATAGGTATTGACGTTTTTCCTGCTTGCTGTCGCCATCATGGCGGCGAGTATCCTCTTTCTTCACCGAATCGCCATTTTCTTTGACTGCCCCATCAAGTACAAACCCTTGATTCTCTGCGCAGTCATGGCCTTCCTCGTGAATTTTGCGACGCTCAACATCTCATCCTTCTTGACGGCAACGCATTATGCAATCATCCTCATCTTCGTACTTGCAGCATCCTTGGGCGTCACCTTTTACAACGCTCGCCTGCTGAAGAAAGAACGTCTTGCAGCTTCTGCCGATATACGCGGCGAGCCTGAGGCGGAGGAAACCAACGAAACCGATGCCGACAAGACGACAGTCGGCAAAGTTGACGCAATCGAGGCAACTGCTGAAGAAGCGGCCGACGAAGTCGAGGCGGCTGAGGCAAATGCTGAAGAAGCGACCGACGAAGTCGAGGCAACTGGGGCAAATGCTGAAGAAGCG
>CAJPOT010000008.1 GCA_905372355.1 uncultured Selenomonas sp.
GAACTCGCGACCCCCACCTTGGCAAGGTGGTGCTCTACCACTGAGCTACTTCCGCTTGATTTGCCCGCCGCACACGCACGCGCTGACTGACAGAGTATATTCTAGCGGCTCTCGCCTCGTTTGTCAATACCTTTTCTGATGCTTTTCGCAACTCTCCCATTCACTGCGCATCAAAGAGCGGCAGTGCTTCCAGGAAGATCAAATCTTTCCTCTCTGCCGCTTTGCCCTCCGCCAGCACGCACGCTTCACCGACGATCTTGCCGCCCGCTTTGTCTGCAAGCTCCGTCAGCGCCTTCATCGAGCCGCCCGTCGACACCACATCGTCGAGAAGCAACACATTCTTCCCTGCAATGCGCGCCTTGTCCACGCCGTCGAGGCAGAGCTTCTGCACGCCCTTCGTCGTAATGGAGCGATCCTCGACCCAAATGGCGTCCTCCATGTACGCCTTGACCGACTTGCGCGCGACGACGTAGCGCTTCATACCGAGACAGCGCGCGAGTTCCGCCGCGAGCGGTATGCCCTTCGTCTCTGCCGTCAAAAGGACTTCCGTCTCCTTCGGTACTTTCTCAGCCAAAGCCTTTGCACAAGCATCCGTAAGCTCGACGTCGCCGAGCATGATGAAGCCCGCGATCGCCAGCTCATCCGTCACATTCAAGATCGGCAGTTCCCTGCGGACGCCCGCCACTTCCAAAGTATGAAATCTCTGTGCCATCGTTCAAAAGCCCTCCATCCTTCTCGTATCCTAGCGCAGGGGGCGCACATATCCTGCACTCCTCTGTATCGCCTTCATTATAATGGAATTTTCTCGCAAGCGCAATTCCTTTCATTGCCCAAGCGATTCCCTCTATGATATAATAAGACCTGCTAAGACATAAACAATACAAAAGGAGCGTGGAATAATGCAGTTGAAAATTCCTTACAGCAAGGGCAAGATGACGATCGATGTGCCGGACGAAAACTTCCTCGGCGTACTCGAATCGCACCCCGAGGGCAAGGAACAGCCGGGCACACAGGCGGAAATCGTCGAGCGCGCACTCGACAACGTGATCGGCAGTCCAAAGCTCGAAGAACTCGTCCGTGGCAAGAAGCGCATGGTCATCATCACGAGCGACCACACGCGCCCCGTGCCGAGCCGCGTGACGATGCCGATTCTCCTGCGCCGCATCCGCGAGGCGAACCCCGAGATCGACATCTCGATCCTCATAGCGACGGGCTTCCACCGCGCGACGACGCATGAAGAACTCGTCGATCGCTTCGGCGAGGACATCGTCAAGAACGAAAAGATCATCATCCACGATTCGCAGGATGACGCGGCGATGGCGGATCTCGGCTTCCTGCCGTCGGGCGGCAAGCTGCTCATCAACCGCGCGGCCATCGACACCGATCTGCTCATCGCCGAAGGTTTCATCGAGTCGCACTTCTTCGCAGGCTTCTCGGGCGGCCGCAAGGCGATCCTGCCCGGCATCGCTTCCGCCAAGACGGTCATGGCGAACCACTGCAGCAAGTTCATCAAGAGCGACAAGGCGCGCACGGGCATCCTCGACGGCAACCCCATCCACCGCGACATGCTCCACGCGGCAAAAGAAGCGAAGCTCGCCTTCATTCTGAACGTCGTCATCAATGCGGAGAAGGAAGTCATCGCCGCCTTTGCCGGCGACAGCCAGGAAGCGCACGTCACGGGCTGCGACTACGTGCGCACGCTCGCCGAAATCAAGCGCAACCCGTCCGATATCGTCGTATCGACGAACGGCGGCTATCCGCTCGACCAGAACATCTATCAGGCGGTCAAGGGCATGACGGCGGCCGAGGCGAACTGCAACGAGGGCGGTGTCATCATCATGGTCGCGGCCTGCAACGACGGTCACGGCGGCGAGTCCTTCTACAAGACCTTGAAGGCCGCAAAGACGCCGCGCGAACTGCTCGACCAGATCGAAGCGACGCCGCAGGAAAATACGCTGCCCGACCAGTGGGAGATGCAGATCCTCGCGCGCATCCTCGACCGCTTCACCGTCATCATGGTCACGGATCTCTGCGATCCGCAGATGATTCGCGACATGCACATGGAGCACGCGCTGACCTTCGACGAGGCCTTGAAGCGCGCCTTCGAGATCAAAGGCAAGGACGCAAAAGTCACCGTCATCCCCGACGGCGTTTCCGTCATCGTGCGCTGAAAAGACGCTTGGCAACAAAAAAGGCTGCTTGCGCAGCCTTTTTTGTTGCCTCTTTTTCATTCAAGCGAAAAGATCGTTGAACGCCTCCGTCATCGTCGGGTGCGTGTAAACAGCATCCGCCAGCGTACCCGCCGTGATGCCCGCATCCATGGCGAGCTTTATGATATTGATCATTTCCTGCGACTCCGAGCAAAAGAGATGCGCCCCTAAGATCTTGTCCGTCTTTGCATCGATGACCGCCTTCAACAACCCCGCGGGCTTTCGCAGCACCTGCGCCTTCGGGATAGCGGCAACGGCGAGCTTTCGCACGGCGACCTCGAAGCCTGCGGCTCGCGCTTCCTCCTCCGTCATGCCCACGCGAGAAAGCGGCGGGTCAAGAAACACCGAATAAGGCACGGCGCCGCGGTTCTTCGTCGTGCGTTCGCCCTTGCCGAACAGCGTATCCTTGACGATGCGGAAATCATCGAGCGAGATGTACGTGAACTGCAAACTGCCCGCGACGTCGCCCATCGCCCATATATGCTCTGCCGTCGTCCGCAGTTTCTCATCGACCGCGACCGCACCGCGCTCCGAAAGCTTTACGCCTGCCTTTTCCAACTGCAAAGCGGCAATCTCAGGCCGCCTGCCCGTCGCAACGAGAACGGCGTCCGCCGTGAGCCGACGCTCGCTGCCCGCCGCCTCGACCGTGAGCACAGCAACGCCGTCCTCATCCTTGACGCCGAGCACCTTCGCGCTCTTCACGATGGATATGCCGCGCTCTTCAAGCACTTTCTCCACGCAGGCAACGATTTCCTTGTCCTCACGCGGAATGAATTCCGCCGTATCCTGCACGACCGTGACGTCGGAGCCGAAATTTGCATAGTAGGATGCAAACTCCAAACCGATATAGCCGCCGCCAATGACGACAAGCTTTTCAGGCAGCTTGTCAAGCTCCATCATTCCCTCGCTCGTATAGACATGCGCACTCTCCTTAAGCCCCGGAATCGGCGGCACGAAGGGCGCCGCGCCCGTATTGATGAAGATGCGCCCGGCGCGCACGATTTTTTCTCCCGTCTCCGTCACAATGCGCACCGTATGCGCATCGAGGAAGGAAGCCTCACCGTCGATGACCTCCGCTCCCGCCGCCGTGACCTTCTCGTAATTCTTCTGGCGGAGCATCGCCGTCAGACGCCTCTTTTCAGCGATTGCTGCCCGATAGCGCGCCGCCCTCGCCGCAAAATCGCCGCCCGCCGCAGCAGAAAGCCGCGCACTGTACTCAAGCGACTTCGACGGGATGCAGGCGACATTGATGCAAGTGCCGCCGTAGCGCTCCTTCGAACGCTCGACAAGCGCTACAGACTCGCCGCGCTTTGCCAAAAGCCCCGCCAAAGTCTTGCCCGCTTTGCCGAAGCCAAGGATCAAATTCTGATATTCTCTCATTTCCTGCATGAAAAATCCTCCTTATTCATATATAAAAAGTACGCATAAATGCGCAGAAAAACAGCGCCATGCGCCTCATGACAAGCGAAGAAGAGCCGCGCCCTTCACCTCTCCCACACCTTCGTCTCTACCGCCCCCATGCCGAGTGCCGTCTTGATGCCAATACCGACGAAAGGCGCGAAGGAAAACAACATTCCCAGAATCCGCCGCATGCCGTCCGTGCCAAAAAACCGCACGCGCATCGTGCCGCAAAAGCCACGAATCGTATGCCCTTCGATAGAAAAAGGAACGGAACGAAGCGCGTATTTAGAAAGCTGACAGGCCAGCGCCATCCGCTCCGTCAAATCCTCATCATAGAGATAAATTTCCTTGGCGAAGCGATTCCATCGCATCAAAAGGCTCTGGCAAATCAAGAAGAAATCCGGCAGCATCACATAGCGCCCCTCGCGCTTGAACGAAGTCGGCGTGCAAAAAGAAAGCTCCGCCCCCTTGGGCGCCGCCTCCTGCAAGAAGAACGTATCGGCAATCTCCTCAAAAGAGCTTTCCGCCAACAACCTCCGCTCTCCCAGACGAACCTCATACTCCTTCTGCCGCAGGAATATGCCATCTCCTTGTCGCAAGGCCTCCCCGATCGCCTCGCCGACCTCTTCCTCCACGACGCCGATGCGCCAACGGGCGAAGCCACCCGCCTTGTCCCACGAAACGCTCTGACTGTACGGGCGCATATCCTGTTCGTGCAGCCTCTCTACCAACTCCTTCGGCAGGCGCTCCATCAAAGCGCCGTGCAGCAACGAGCCGAAAGAGCTGACTGCACGCTCTTCCTCGGGCAGAAAGAGTGCCATCTCGAAAAGACGCATCATTGCTGCACCTCCTGCATACGGCAAAGCCCCAAGATCCATACATCGCGATCCTCACGCGCCATCTTCAGCGTGCGCGGCGAGAGCCTTGCATCGAGCAGTCGGTGATCGTGCGCCGGCCTTTTCCTTCTCGCGGCACGATCCCATTCCGTAAACTTCTCATCGAGATACCCTGCAATAAAACGCCGTGCCTCCTCCTCGCTCGGCGCAAGCGCATGGGCGAGCGTCTTGCTGAGAAAACCCGTGCCGCCGCCCAAAAGGCAGTCCGCCTCCTGCGCTTCCTCGAAAAGCGGGCGATACTCCCTGTCAAACGTCCTCTCTTGCAGCCGCAAACCTTCGCGCGTGAAATTGCGCATCATATCGACGATTTCCTCCAACGAAGAAATCCCCAGCGTCCGCAGCATGGAACGATCCACCGTAATAGAAAAGCGCAGCCTGCGTCCTGCGGGCAGGCACTCGCGGAAAAGCGAAATCTTGTTTTCCCCCGCCTCGCCCTGCCGCGTCTTCGTCGTCAAATCGACCTTCTGCAGCACGATCGTTTCGCTCTCCCCTGCGACGCAGACAGCATCACTGACGCGAAGCCCGCGCAAAGCGCTCGTGACGGCATCGCCCGCACGCGTATTCGGCAGCTCCAGCGTATGAAGCGCTGTCTGCTCAAGACGCGCCATCGTCCGATTCCACAACCTTTGTTTTTCATGCAGTGCGCCTCGCGCCCCTGCGATTTCCTGCCAGAACCCGCGAAAACGCTGCGGCTCCTTCCCAATGATGCCATGGAGCAGACCCGTGCGCAGCGCACCCTTGATCGCGCTGCCCGGAATGTACGGCGCACCGTCCGGCAAGGCAATCTGGCAGGAAATATCGTTGAGCGTGTTCCTGCGATCACGCTCTGCGGTCAAGGTCGCGGCACGTGCCTTGCGCGATGCCAAGGAGCGCAGCTCCGCCTCGCTCGTCCCCGTGCCAAGAAGCCATTCCCAAAGGCTTTTCCGTTGGAAATCCCTGCGCTCGACATAGACGGCGAAACTGTCCGTCAAAGAATGCTTCTCCAGAAACGCGATCCACTTCGACTCGTCAAGAAAGTGCACCTCGTGCCGCTTGCGGTCGTACAGATACTCAAACGCCATGAGCTTTTCGCCCGAGCCGATATGCAAAGGAGCGATGCACTCCAATTCATACTCCTTGTGGAAAAGATCGCTCATCTTCATACCGTCACCCCCGCGTAGAGTCCCAAGCCATAGCGCCATACGGCATGACCGTCGCACTCGCCGAGGTCGGCGATCGTGCCTTCGATTCGCTCCGAAAAGCACGAGCCGGCATCGAGAAGATAAACGCTCGCCTTCTTCTTCGCCTCGCCGCGCGGTGCTGTGATGAAGCCGCCGCTTCGTCGCAGGCGATACTGCCCCGTCCGAACGACAGCGAGCGAAGCATCATCCGGCAATACAGAAGAAAGCGTCATCTGCCACGGCGCCCCCTTCGCCTCCAACATGGCAAAGAGCGCTGCATCGTCCGCATATACGCCCGCCTCATCGAGAAAGATGGCGTCCTCCGCCAAGTGAAACTTTCCATAGCCGCTGCTGCGCTTGCCGCCGATTCCTGCGCAGCCGAGCCAAAGCAAAAGCTCCTGCATCCAGTCCGCATCCGCTTCATCCTCTGCATAGACGAGAAGATACAGTCCCGCATCTGCATAAAAATCAAACTGCCCCACATAATACGGCAGCGGCTCCTCGCCACGGCAATTCACGCGCTGGCGCAAAGACGCCGCGCCGAACTCCGCCGCCTCGGCGAAAGGCGCACCGCACTTCGCCGCCTCGACATATTCCTTCATGCGGCTCGCGCGGACGTACTTCAGCCGCTTCTTTTTCTTGCACTCGCTCGTCATGCGGCAAGCCTCGCCATAGCCCTCCGGCTTCTGCGGCAGCCCATTCAGCGCCCGCAGTAAGGGACGCGGCAAAAAGAACTGCATCTCATCCTCCCCGTCCCTATGCCACGGCAAAAGATCGGAAAAAAGCAGCTTCCTCGCCTTGACGAGCGCGGCGAGTCTTTTCAAGCCCGTCCATTCTCCCGCTGCGGCGAGTTCGCTGCAAAGCGCGCTGAAAAAGACGTCCGACGTGTACTCCATGCCCGCCTGCTCCAACCTGCCGCCATGTCCCGCCTGCCCGAAATGCACGGGCGTGTCGAAAGCCAAAGGATAAATTGCATAGCTCACGCCGATCGTCCACCCTTCGCGAGCAGCGCTTCGATGCGACGCAGCTTTTCATCGTCGAGCGCAGGCCTCTCCCCCAAGGAAAAACACGACGCCGAAAAATCACGCAGCGATACGCGCCCGTAACCTCGCGAACCGTGCCCGCCCAGATAGTCCATCTGCAAAAGCTGCAAACCCTGCGCCAGAAGCTCCATGTCCTCCATCAACTCTTCTTCACTCTCGATGTTGTATACGAGACGAAAATCGAACTCCGCCCCCGCAGGCACACGCTCGATCTGGCGCGGATTCGCCCCCGCCGTCAGGCGATCGATGGCGTTCTCCCACTTGATCTCACCGATATACGTATCAAGCTCCATCGCATTGAATCGTGCGAAGGAATCCTCCGTCATGCGAATGTCATAAAACTGCAGCCGCGCTGGCCTGCCGCCCGCACTGCCCTTCGCCGCCGAGCCGAACAGGCGGCAGATCTCCTCCGCATCGTCCTCAATCTTATTGAGAAAATACCCGTCGGCAAAACTCCGTGCCAACAGCGTGCGCACCTTTCCTTTCAAGGAACTGCCCGGCAAAATCGGCTGCTTCGTCAGAGGATCGCGCAAAAAGGGACTGTCCACCGCCCCGATCGGCGCGAAGTCCGATGAAGCCCCGATATGAAGCCCCGTCTCGACGCGAAGCAGCGCCCGCAGATCCAGCTTGCCCTTCAACGCCTTCTGATTCGTTTCCTGCTGCCCCATGCTCAGTCTCTCCCTCCGTAGAACTTATGGTATGCGACGAGCGCCTCCATGAAATGCGCGAACTCCTCGTACTTCTTCATATCCGTGCCGATCGCCTCGATACGCTCCTTCAAGTGCGCCTTTTCCGCGAAATCCCCCACCGTCGCACGATACCTCGCCGCCTGATAAGCAAGCTTGACCTTCAAATACCTGACCTCGGAAGCAAGCGCGCTGTCCAAGATTTCCGCCTGCCCACTTTGCGTGCGGTAGACGGCGACCTTGTTCGTCAGCGCGTTGACCGCCGCCAAAAACTTGCGAATTTGACTCTTCGTCAGTTGGATCTGCTCGCGGCCCTGCCTGTCCGACCTGCGATTCAAAGACTTGACGACAGCCTCCGCTTCTCCTGCGATGTCGCGGACCGCCTCCTGCACCCTTCTCGTTTCAGCCATCTGTCCTCGCTCCCTTTTCCCTTATGCTGTAAATGACGAACTGCAAAGCCGTAGAAAGCTCCTGCCTGTCCTTCGTATTCTTATACCACTCGTAGAGCTGCCTGCGAATCCTCCTATATGCCTCCTGCGACTCAGCTCCCGCTCCGGGATCGAGCCGCGCAAGCACATAGGCGAAACGTGCGAGCTGCACCGACTTTCTGTCCGCCTCCAAGAGATCCAAGAGGCGGTACGCCGCGCTCTTGCCCAATCGCACGAGACCGCCCTCTCTCGCATCGCCAAAAGAAAAATTCTGCCGCAAGAACGCCATCTTCGTGCCGCAAACGCCGTCGATGAAATCATCCCAGCCATAGACCTGCGTACTTTCCTTTGCCGCGCCCGCGCCGCGCTCCTCCGAAATCGTACCGAAGAGAGCCACCGCGTCCTTCTCGGGGCGGCTCTTCGCCAGCGATTCCAGCTCACCCGCCTTGCGCGCCATCGCGGCAACCGGGCACTTGTCCTTGAAAAAGCCGATGCCCGCCGAAAAATGCAGCCGTTCGCTCGTAAATCGCTGAAACGCCCGCCGCAGATCGACAGCAAGCTCCACAACCTCGTCCCATGCACCGAGCAGGAAGATATCATCGCCGCCCGAATAGACGATGTGGATGTCGCGCTCCTTCTTCTTCTCCCTGCCAAAAAGCGAAAACTCCTCCGCCCCGCTCTCATTGACTCCATTGACCTCGCCACGGCACAGCGCGTTGATATAGTGCTTGAAGAAAAGCGACAGCTGGCGCGACAAGACCGCCGTGCGTGTCAACGTCGCATACTTCGCCGGAAAACCCGCGCGAAACGCCGCGCCGAGATTGTCCACGTCGGCACGCAGCACGCCCAAGCGGCGGATGCCCGAGCCATCTGCCGTGCCGCCCGCAAGTTCCGCAAGCTCCGTGAACTCCATGACCCTGCCATCCTTGCGTGCCGTATAATCGCCGAGCCACAGATGCGTCGCCAGACTCTCGCCCGTATACACCTTGTTTTTGACATAAAGACGCTCTGCATCATACGGCAAATTTTCGACGCCCGCCAAAGACTCTGCCGAAAGATACAATTCGCGCCCCAACCCCGGCAAAGGCAACGCTTCCTCATGCTTTGCCACCGAAACGCAAAAAACGTCCTCCTCCAAGATCCGCTGCCCGAAAAGATAGAGATTCGCACACATCGGGCAGGCGTCCGCTCCTTCTTCACCGCGATAAGCCACAAGCTCCGTCGAAGACGTATGGCAAATGCTGCACTCACGCGCCGCATCGAGCAGACGATTGCACGAACTCGCAGGAGAAAAAAGACCAGCAAGCTGCGCTGGAGAATAGCGCGCCTGCTTCTCCGCCTCCAGCATATCGCTCAAACGCTGAAAGACAGCCTGCGTGCCATGCGTTCCTCCCTCCATACCCTCCGAAGATTCCATGCTCCCCGCACGAAACTCCTCACCTGCGCACGCCGTCCATGCCATCGCCAGATAAAGACCGTCGCCGAAGTGCTGCATCATCCAATCATTGATCGCCTCATGATACTTCGCGAGCACCCCCCGCACCTTCTCCGTATTCGGCAGCAAGAGATAGAAATGTCCGCCGCCCGTATAGAGCAGAGCGCTGCGGCTCATCGAACAGGCGGTCAGAATCTCATCGGCAACATTTTCCAGCAAAATCTCCAGATAAAACGAACGTCCGCGCAGACTCTTCAAAGCCCCCTTCGAGGGAATCGCATAGATGAACGACTGGATGCCCGAAATATCTGCTGACACGAGCAAATACATCGGCTCTTTGCGCATCGCGCGCCCGCCTTCACCCGTCGTATGCTCCTTGTAGTCCGTGATGCCATGCGCCTTAAAATACTGCACCATCGAAGCAGCATACGCCGCCGTCAGGCGCACATGGTCATAGAGGGAAATATCCGCCGCCTCGGCACGCGCCGTGCTCGATGGCACATAGCTCAAGATCGCTTCCAACACGCGCAGAAGCTCATTGAGCTGCATATCGCTTGGCGAACGGCGCAGGAAATTCGCCTCCAAATGCTGATAAAGCTCCTGATACTCGGCGACCGACGCCCGCATGTCTGCCTGCTCACGCGGAAACTGCATCCCGCCCGCCTCGGTGAGACCGCGCAAATAAAACGCGCGCCTTCCTCCTTGTGACGACGAACTGCCAAAAAGATTGAACACGCTCTCCAAATTTGCCGTCGCTAAAAAACCGCCGCCGCCCTCCTCCAACGTGCGGCGATCGCTTGCCGCCGCCAGATTGTCCGCCTCATATACGATGTAGCTGATGTCGTCCGCAGCCGCACGAAGAGCGCGCAAATCATCCGCATGATGATGGCGCACCGCACGCAGGATATCCGCATCTTCATCGCGCAAGAAGCGCGCGAGAAACTTCGCCCCCGCCTCCGAATGCGTTTCCTGCGCCGGATTCGCACGCAAAACGAGCTTCCCTATATCATGAAGCAGCGCCGCCCGCTCCACGCGCTCACACAAATCATCCATAGCCTCATCTCCTCTCTTTGCCGAAATCATAAAGACTATATTAGAAAAATTCTGCTTCTAAAGAAAATTTCCTGCTTGCCTTGCCATGCAATCATAGATTTTTCTGCAATTTTTAGGAATCACTGATAAATTCAGCAATTCCTTTAAAAGATAATGACATCTTCGATATGTCGATCCCCCACGCCCCACGAACGAACCGACGTATGATCGGCCAACAAATAGATGCGCAAAGAATCCGTCTCCAAATCAATCAAGCGGCTCGTTTCCTCGACGAGCCGCTCGTACTTTTTCTTGCTCAAAAATGCCTCAAAAGCAGACTTCTGCACACGAATCCCATAGCGTTCGACACACTTGACCATGCGGTTGCGGCGCTTGTTGTCCACGATGTCGTAGATTACAAGCACGATGTAACGGCGCTCGTCAGCAGCGACAAACTCCATCTCCTCGTATTCCAGATCCAGCTCCATGTCTGCCATGCCACCACCTCATCGCAAAAGAATCGGCTCATAGATCTCCGCATTCTGTGCCATCAACGCCTGTGCGTACTGCCCTACCTGCTGCGCAAGGCTGTGGCGGTACGAATGCTTGCCCGGCTTGTACTGATTGACCGTCCGAAGCTTCTTCTCATAGGCGCGCAGGAAGATACCGCGCCCCTCGCGCGTCAAGAATATGCCCTCGCCGTCATCCGCCGGCGCAAAATGCTCGGGCTTGATCTCATGGTGCTGCACGAGAGCGAGCACCATAGAATCGACGAGCACAGCGCGCCACTCCTCCATGAGATCGGACGCCAAAGCAGGGTGACGGTTCTTCAACGCATGAAGAAAGCCAAAGTACGGATGCAGCCCCTCGTTGCTCAAAGCCGTATAGATGTCATACATCAAAAGCGTATAGCCAAGACTCAGCATCGCATTGAACGCATCCAAAGGCGGCCGTCTGCTGCGGCGCGAGAAAGAAAACTCCTCGGGCACGAGCCGCCCCAAAGCGCGGAAATACACCTTCGCGATGACACCCTCGTAGCCCATAAGCTGCTCGCTCGTCTCGCACTGAAAAATATGCTTGCGCAAGGCGAGAATCTCCTCGATGTCTCGACGAACCTCGCCGAGTTCCGCCCGACGATTGTAGCGACGCAAAAGCGTCAGTTGGTTATGCACCTTCGCTGCAATCGCCTTGCGTCCCAGCGCGAGATAAAAGGATGAACCCTTGAGCAAGATCTGCTGCTCCTGCCGAAAGACATGCACATGACGTGTCGATTCAAGACGACCGAAGAATGCCCCTGTGCGCGACAGCCATGTGACAGGGATGCCCAAGCGAAGAAGCTCCACCATTGCCTGTGAGGAAACTTGTACGCGGTCAATCAGAGTCAACCCTTCCAATACCTCCTCGGGAATCTCCATGATGCACTCACGGTTGCGACCGATAACGAAATTCCCACCGCGCTTCTGAACATAAGCTCCCTCTTCCGTGATATAGACAAAACTCATGCTCACACCTCCAAGAACTACCGTCCCCTTTCGGGGTTCATGTTCTGAAATTATATAGTTTTTACCCCATATATGACTGGTCGGCGGAAGACGAGTTTCCGTCCCCTTTCGGGGTTCGTGTTCTGAAATTAGGGATTGGCGGCAAAACTTGCCACAACAGACGCGCGTTTTCGTCCCCCTTTCGGGGTTCGTGTTCTGAAATGCGGCAGCAAAAACTATTACGAATAATGACCTCGGCAAGCAATTACACGCAAGACGTCTTCAACTACATCATAAACAATACGATTCGTGTCATCAATGCGACGACTCCAATAGCCTGACAAAAAGCCGCGCAGAGGTTCTGGCTTGCCAATACCATGAAACGCATCCCTTTGCATATCTTTGACAAGTTCATTGATTCTCTTCAGGGTCTTTCGATCCTGCATCTGTCAATAGAGATAGTCTGCCCAAGCGCGCTCTTCCCACAGAACCTTCATGCATCTGCCTCAATCAACGCATGTTCCTGAAATTTCGCAGTTCCGTTTTTAACGTCAGTAACAATGCTCTCAAGATGAGCGATATTCGCAGAGGAATAGAACGGATCGACGGAAACCTCAAACGGAATTCGCCTTTCTCGACTCATCTTTTTAGCAAAGATCGTGAATGCGGTTGTCATATTCATTCCAAGATCGCGGCAGACAGCTTCCATATTCCGCTTTAATTCAGTGTCCATACGAATATTGACCAATGTTTGCGCCATATAGATCAACCCCTTTGCTGTCAGTTTAGTATAAGCAAAATACACTGTAAAGACAACACATAAACAACAGGCTGTGATTTCATCAATAAGAAATCATAGCCTATTTCCGTCCCCTTTCGGGGTTCGTGTTCTGAAATGCCTCGAATTGCAGCTTAAATATCGCTGAAATTGCTCTCAGTTTCCGTCCCCTTTCGGGGTTCGTGTTCTGAAATTTCCGCACACCTAGGAAGAATCCGCGATTTCTTCTCACCGGTTTCCGTCCCCTTTCGGGGTTCGTGTTTTGAAATTTTTTGGCGGCTTTTTTATACATGCTAGCCTGCATGAGTTTCCGTCCCCTTTCGGGGTTCGTGTTTTGAAATTCGACGTCGACCTCCAACATGGCGCGAAAACTCATGACGCCGTTTCCGTCCCCTTTCGGGGTTCGTGTTTTGAAATCTTTTGAACGAGTGCGCCGAGCGCATGGGGACGACGCGAGTTTCCGTCCCCTTTCGGGGTTCGTGTTTTGAAATAAAAAGTGTTGACCAACAACGTGTTAAAGAGACGTTTCCGTCCCCTTTCGGGGTTCGTGTTTTGAAATACCTTGCACGGCACGCCGACCGTTTCGGCTAGACAAAGCGTTTCCGTCCCCTTTCGGGGTTCGTGTTTTGAAATTCGATACCCGCGCCCGAAAGGCGAATATACGCCTTGTTTCCGTCCCCTTTCGGGGTTCGTGTTTTGAAATTAGACGTAATGGAATATAAAGACTATGCAGGTATGGGTTTCCGTCCCCTTTCGGGGTTCGTGTTTTGAAATGGACGAGGCACGCGAGGCGTTGGAGGAAGCCAACAGCCTGTTTCCGTCCCCTTTCGGGGTTCGTGTTTTGAAATAAGCTCCCGACGGCGACGCTATTCGTTCCTTCGTGATTGAGTTTCCGTCCCCTTTCGGGGTTCGTGTTTTGAAATATTATATAACCTCCCTTATCTGCCCATCGAAGCCCATATCGTTTCCGTCCCCTTTCGGGGTTCGTGTTTTGAAATGACCTACCCTGACGAATGAATCGACGGTGCAAGCGACTGTTTCCGTCCCCTTTCGGGGTTCGTGTTTTGAAATACATGAGCGACAAATTCGATAGATGCAGGTATCGCACCAGTTTCCGTCCCCTTTCGGGGTTCGTGTTTTGAAATAATGAGCTTTTCCCCGACTATGATAGCAATTTTGTTGTGTTTCCGTCCCCTTTCGGGGTTCGTGTTTTGAAATGTATTGCTCCCTGTATCGTTCGCTCGGCCGGTTAAGCGTTTCCGTCCCCTTTCGGGGTTCGTGTTTTGAAATAAACAAGGTCAAGGTTCTTTCCACGATGCGATTCCATAAGTTTCCGTCCCCTTTCGGGGTTCGTGTTTTGAAATTCGCTGCGGTTGCTTTGCAATCATAACCCTGCTACCGAGTTTCCGTCCCCTTTCGGGGTTCGTGTTTTGAAATTGCTCGACATGGACACCGCGGCTTCGAAGCGTTTCAAGCAGTTTCCGTCCCCTTTCGGGGTTCGTGTTTTGAAATGCCGAGAATGTGTTTTTATATGAAATGGAGGAATTTATCGTTTCCGTCCCCTTTCGGGGTTCGTGTTTTGAAATGAGCTGGAAGTGTTCTTGAACGAATAGGAAGGGAGAACGTTTCCGTCCCCTTTCGGGGTTCGTGTTTTGAAATTGTCGCATAAAAGGCGGGTGATAACATGATTACTGCCTGTGTTTCCGTCCCCTTTCGGGGTTCGTGTTTTGAAATTTGTACCTTGAAAACTTAATACGTTGCTCGAACCTACGGTTTCCGTCCCCTTTCGGGGTTCGTGTTTTGAAATTTGATAAGTTGTATGTTCGTCTCGCCAACAAGGCGAGTTTCCGTCCCCTTTCGGGGTTCGTGTTTTGAAATCTCGGCTTGCAAGCCCTGATTTTACGCGGCTTCAAGATGCTGTTTGCGGCGCGGATCGTTTTTTGTTCCTTTCCTGCTGCGACCTCTTGAAAAAATGCGCTTCAATCCTTGTCATTGCTGATGCGGCGGGGATTTCCTCTACAGTATAGCATGAAGCAGGAAAAAGGGCAATGGTTCTACTGCCTTTTCCCAGTATCAATACCGCTGCAAGAGTTGGGCGTTTTCCAAATCGTTGTTCAGCAGGCAGTAGTCAATCGCCGTATGCCCCGACTTGTCTTTCCGATAAGGATCCGCTCCTGCATCGAGAAGAATCTGTAGAAGCTCGTGCCTTGCCTCGGAAGATGTGTAGGTATGAGATACATACATCAACGGCGTCGTGCCATCGTTTGAACGATAGTTGACATCTATCCCTTGTTCGACAAGGTAGCGGCAGATTGCAATACCATCTCTCCCCAATGGCATGGACAAGAGCGCATTGCGCCGATCCATAGCATAGACGTCCTGAATGGAATTGATCGGCGCACCCCAGTTGTGCAGATATTCCATCAACGGAAGATTACCGTTTGCTGCTGCTTGCACGAAATAAGAGTGAACGCGATACTCGCGCGTACTGGTAACATACCCGCGCACATCTGCGCCGCGTTCAAGAAGGAGCTGCATGATCTCATGCCTGCCGTTGTATATCGCGCAGGACAAAGGCGTAGCGGTCTTGAAATTGTAGTAGGCGTTGATGTCAAGACCCTTGTCGAGCATACGCCCTACGGTATCAGCATCGCCCTTTTCAATCGCCACGAAGAGCATCCTCTCATCCGTCGTCGGCTCTCGCTCGATGACGCGATTGTTGATCTCCCCATGCCGAGTCTTCTCCTCCGGCTTTTTTTCTTGTCCTTCCTGTTTCCCGCCTTTGAGGATTGAGCCGAGGACATCGCCGATAATTTTGCCCCATTCGCTCGCTTCCGCTTTTGCTGGGTGGATGACAGCAGGGACACCTGTGAACAGGAAGGCCGCAGCCACAGTCGTGGCGACAAATTTCTTCACAGCATTCGCTCCTTCATTTCGCGGCGGCTTGGTCGCCGCGCATCGCTGGTTCTATTCCAATTCCAAAGATGCCAAAAAGGCGCCGCCTTCGGTCGGAGCGTCACACCCGACATCTCTTTTGCCCATTGCCGAAGCATGCGGCGCGTGAGGACGCTTTTTTCACCTCAAAAGCAAGATGCCTTTTCTTGCTCAAGTATAGCAAGATTATTCTCTCCTGTAAAGAGCACCACCACAGAGTCTCGCCCGCTTAGCAAAGCAAAACTGCCGCACGCAGATGCGTGCGGCAGTTCCATTCGTACAAGCTCAACCGACGACGACTAAGAAGCCCCCCCACCAATAGAGGGCGGAGGTTCAACCTCGTTCCATTCGTACAGCTTAGCCGACGATGACCAGCGGATCGCCAGCCTTGACGCTCTGACCAGCGGCGACGTTGATCGCCTTGACCGTGCCGGCCTGCGTTGCAGCGATTTCGTTCTGCATCTTCATGGCTTCGAGAATCAAGAGGACATCGCCCGAGTTGACCTTCTGGCCCTCGGAAACGAGGACGTTGACGATCTTGCCCGGCATCGGGGCGTTGACGGAAGCTTCGCCGGCGCCAGCGGAAACAGCTGCCTTGGCAGGAGCGGCAGGAGCAGCCGGAGCAGCGGCCTTCGGAGCGGCGGGAGCGGCAGCCTTAGGAGCCGGAGTCGCGCCTGCGACCTTCTCTTCCTCGACCTCGACTTCGTAGCTCGTGCCATTGACCTTGATGTTGAACTTTTTCATTGTAAATTCCTCCAAGTCTTCAATTTGTTTTCGCTTACGTCTTTCTTAATGGATGCTCTGGCGACCCGCCATTGCCCATGCGTCGTTGCGCTTGATCTTGACGGCAACGACTTTATTGCCAACCATCATCTGGACGGCTGCAGCGATGACCGCAGCGACCTCAGGTTTGACGTCTTTTGCGTTTTGCATAAGTGAACCTCCCGATTACAACGGAATATTTCCGTGCTTCTTCGCCGGCCCGACTTCGCGCTTCGAGGCGAGAGCGTTCAATGCCGTGATGACATAGGGGCGCGTCTCCTTCGGCTCGATGACCATGTCGGCGTAGCCGCGCTCCGCCGCCTTGTACGGCGTAGCGAATTCCTCGACGTACTCCGCCGTCTTCTGATCCTTGTCGGGATCCTTGCGGAAGATGATGTTCGCAGCGCCCGCAGGGCCCATGACGGCGATTTCAGCCGAAGGCCATGCCATGACCTGGTCTGCACCGAGTTCACGGCAGCACATAGCGATGTAGGAACCGCCGTACGCCTTGCGCGTGATGACCGTGACCTTGGGCACCGTCGCCTCGCTGTAGGCATAGAGCATCTTCGCACCGTGGCGGATGATGCCCGTGTGCTCCTGGCCGACGCCCGGCAGGAAGCCCGGAACATCGACGAGGTTGACGAGCGGGATGTTGAACGCATCGCAGAAGCGGATGAAGCGCGCCGCCTTGTCGGAAGCATTGACATCGAGGCAGCCTGCCATGACGTTCGGCTGGTTCGCGATGATGCCAACGGAGCGACCATCGAAGCGTGCGAAACAGGTGATGATGTTCGTCGCGAAATACTGATGCACTTCGTAGAACTCGCCGTTGTCGACGATGCTGCGGATGACGTCCTTCATGTTGTACGGCGCGTTCGGGTTGTCGGGAATGACCGTGTTCAAGGACTCGTCCATGCGAGACGGGTCATCGCCTGTCTCAACGATCGGCGCGTCGTCCATGTTGTTGCTCGGCAGGAAGGAGAGCAGGTAGCGGATCTGCTGGATGCAGTCGTCCTCGTCCTCCGCCGCGAAATGCGCAACGCCCGAGACCGAGTTGTGCGTCATGGCGCCGCCCAAGGCTTCCGCCGTGACTTCTTCCGCCGTGACGGACTTGATGACGGCAGGACCCGTGATGAACATCTGGCTCGTGTTCTTGACCATGTAGATGAAATCCGTGATGGCCGGGCTGTAGACAGCGCCGCCCGCGCACGGTCCCATGATAACGGAGATCTGCGGCACGACGCCCGAAGCCGCCGTGTTGCGGTAGAAGATGCCCGCATAGCCCGAAAGCGCGTCAACGGCTTCCTGGATGCGTGCGCCGCCCGAGTCGTTGATGCCGATGCACGGAGCACCCATCTTCATCGAGAGATCCATGACCTTCCAGATCTTGTGCGCGTGCTTCTCGCCCAAGGAGCCGCCCTCGACCGTAAAGTCCTGCGCGAAAGCGTAAACAAGGCGGCCGTCGACCGTGCCGTAGCCCGTGACGACGCCTTCGCCCGGCAGTTCCTTCTTGTCCTGTCCGAAGTTCGTGCAGCGATGCTTCATGAACATGTCAAGCTCGACGAAGGTGTTCTCGTCAAAGAGCTTCTCGATGCGCTCGCGAGCCGTCATCTTACCCTTTTCATGCTGCTTGTCGATGCGCTTCTGTCCGCCGCCCAGTCGGATATGTTCCTTCTTGGCGTGCATGAGGGCGATTTTTTCCTGAACTGTAGCCATACTCTTCCTCCTCTATGTCGAATCTTTCTCGTATATAGTACCTTATGAAAGTCCAGGCGGTCAAGCCCGACTCTTTCATTCCCGCTCATCCCAAGCGCACAGGCGCAGGCTATGCGGCAAGGGTTCAGCGGTCTTCGTGCTCACAGATTTCGAGGAGGACGCCGTGCGTGGCTTTCGGATGAATGAAGGCGATCTTCGCGCCGCCCGCACCGTAGCGCGGCTTCTCGTCGATCATCTTCACGCCCTTCGCCATGAGGTCGGCGATCGCGTTCTCGATGTTGTCTACGCGAAGAGCGATGTGCTGGATGCCGCCTCTGCCGCCGTTCTTCTCGATAAACTTCGCGATCGGGCTCGTCGGCTCCGTCGCCGCGAGAAGCTCGATCTCCGAGCCGTTCGGCGTCGGGTTGAAGCTCGTCTCGACCTTCTGCTCGGCAACAACTTCCTTGCCCGTGCACGGGATGCCCAGCTGCTCCGTCCAGAACTTGCCAACCTCGTCGAGATCGTTGACAGCAATACCGATGTGGTCTACACCCATAACTTTGAACATGTGGATTACCTCCTAGATATAGAAAGATCTGCCGTCACTTGAGCATGTTTTTCATGATGTCTTGCGTGACGGTGTAGGGATCTGTCCTGCCTGCCTTGATGTCGGCAACGAACGCGTCGAGCTTGCCCGAATCGACGACCTTGCTCTTGACGTACGAGCCAATATTGCTTTCGAGGATATCGATCATCTCGTCCTTCGTGCGTTTCGTGCGCCGCTCGGCGAGAATCCCCTTCTCCTCAATGTAGGCGCGGTGCTTGTCGACGGATGCGACAAGTTCCTTGACGCCGATCTGTTGGTTTGCTATGACCTTGTCGATGGGCGGACGCCAGTCTTTCATCACGCCGTCCAAATCGAGCATCATGTTGATCTCGCGCACGAGCTTGTCCGCGCCGTCGAGATCTGCCTTGTTGATGGCGAACACGTCGCCGATCTCCAAGACGCCCGCCTTGATGGCCTGGATGTCATCGCCCATGCCGGGAATCAATACGACCATCGTCGTATCGGCTGCCCGAACGATGTCGACCTCGGATTGCCCGACGCCGACGGTCTCGACAAAGATAATGTCCTTGCCAAAAGCGTCCATCGCCTTGACGGCGTCCGCCGTCTTGTGCGAAAGGCCGCCCAAGCTGCCGCGTGTCCCCATGCTGCGGATGAATACGCCTTCGTCCATCGCCAGACTCGCCATGCGGATGCGGTCGCCCAGGATGGCGCCGCCCGAAAACGGGCTGGTCGGGTCGATGGCGATGACGCCGACGGTCTTGCCCTGCTTGCGGTATTCGTTCGCGAGCTTGTCCGTCAGCGTGCTCTTGCCGGCGCCCGGAGGCCCCGTGATGCCGAGCACATAGGCGTGACCCGTATGCGGGTAGAGCGCCTTCATGATGTCGATGGCATTTTCCGCCTCGTTCTCGATCGCCGTGATGGCTCTCGAAAGCGCGAGGCGATTTCCTTGCAGGAGTTCCTTGGCTATGTCCATGGAATGCACCACCTATGCCATTGTTCCGGAAAATCTCGAAAAACACAGAATTGCCCGTTGTTTCCCGAAATTTCGCGCATGATACGGATAAAAGCAAGGCTGGCGGCAGACGAGCTGCTGCCAGCCCCATATCGAACTCTTACTTCTTCACATGCTCGTTGATGAAATCGACGATGTCGCCCGTCGGCGTGCCCGGCGTGAAGACGGCGGCAATGCCCGCTTCTTTGAGTGCGGGGATGTCCGTCTCAGGAATGACGCCGCCGCCAATGATCAGCGTGTCCTTCATTCCCTTGCTGCGCACAAGCTCGACAACCTTGGGGAAAAGATGCGGATGAGCGCCCGAGAGGATGCTCATCGCGATGACATCGACGTCTTCCTGCAGAGCTGCTTCCGTAATCTGCTCCGGAGTCTGGCGAAGACCTGTGTAAATGACCTCGAATCCTGCATCACGAAGAGCACGCGCGACGACTTTCGCGCCGCGATCATGGCCGTCCAAGCCCGGTTTTGCTACCAATACCCTGATTTTTGCCATTTGAAATTACCTCCAAGTTCAAGTAGAGAAAGGAATGCAGGGTGCGGCCGCCCGAAAAACGGACGGCTTTCCCCAAAAGCCCTGCGAATTACAGGGACGTATGAGCCTCGTATTCGCCGAAGACGCTGCGCATGACGCCGCAGATTTCACCGAGCGTCGCATACGTCTTGACAGCCGTGAGGATGTGCGGCATGAGGTTTTCCTTCTCATCCTCGCACGCCTTCTTGAGGGCTTCGAGCGCGGACTTCACAGCTGCGTTGTCGCGCTTCGCCTTGACCTCGGCGAGCTTCTTCTTCTGCTTCTCGCCGACGGAGGCGTCGACCTTCAGGAGGTCCTTCGGCGGCTCCTCGTTTTCCTTCTGATACTTGTTGACGCCGACGATGATGCGAGCGCCGGACTCGACATCCATCTGCCAGGCGTAAGCACTGTCCTGGATTTCCTTCTGGATGTAGCCCTTCTCGATGGCAGCGACAGCGCCGCCCATCTCGTCGATCTTCTTGATGTACTCCATCGCTTCCTTCTCGATCCGGTTCGTCATGGCCTCTACATAGTAGGAGCCTGCCAGCGGATCGATGACGTCAGCGAGGCCGCTCTCATGCGCAACGATGTGCTGCGTGTGCAGAGCGATGGAGACGGACTCTTCCGTCGGAAGCGCGAGCGCTTCGTCGCGGGAGTTCGTATGGAGGGACTGCGTGCCGCCCATGACGGCTGCCGCCGTCTGCAGTGCGACGCGGACGATGTTGTTGTCCGGCTGCTGCGCCGTGAGCATGGAGCCTGCAGTCTGGGTATGGAAGCGGAGTTTCATGGACTTGTCCTTCTTCGCGCCGAAGCGGTCGCGCATGATCTTCGCCCAGATGCGACGAGATGCACGATACTTCGCGACTTCTTCGAGCACGTTGTTGTGCGCGTTCCAGAAGAAGGAGAGACGGCCCGCGAAATCGTCGACGTTGAGTCCCGCCTCGATGGCGGCATTGACGTAGGCGATGCCGTCGGAAATCGTGAACGCGATTTCCTGAGCAGCCGTGGAACCGGCTTCGCGGATATGGTAGCCCGAGATGGAAATGGTGTTCCACTTCGGTACGTTCTTCGAGCAGTAAGCGAAGATGTTGGTGATGAGGCGCATGGACGGACGCGGCGGGAAGATGTAGGTGCCGCGAGCCGCATACTCCTTGAGGATATCGTTCTGAATCGTGCCCGTGAGTTTGTCTGCGGGCACACCCTGCTTCTCAGCAACAGCGATGTACATCGCAAGAAGCACGGAAGCCGGGGCGTTGATCGTCATGGACGTCGAGACCTTGCCGAGATCAATCTGGTCGAAGAGGGTCTCCATGTCAGCGAGCGAATCGATCGCCACGCCGACCTTGCCGACCTCGCCTTCGGAAATCGAATCGTCGGAGTCGTAGCCGATCTGCGTCGGCAGATCGAAAGCGCACGAGAGGCCCGACGCGCCTGTCGCGATCAACATGCGGTAGCGCTTGTTGGACTCTTCGGCCGTGGAGAAGCCGGCGTACATACGCATAGTCCAGAAGCGGCCGCGATACATCGTAGGCTGCACGCCACGCGTGTAGGGGAACTGGCCCGGAACGCCGAGATCCTCGACGTAGTTCTCGCCCTCGACGTCGAGCGGCGTGTAGAGACCCTGCTCGGGAACGTGCGGGCGAAGCGGGAATTTCGCGGTGGTCTTTTTCAGGTCAGCCTCGTACTTTTCCAACTCGGCCTGGATTTTCTCATTGCTCATATTGTTTTCCTCCTGTCAGGGAATGCAAAAAGGGGCGCATCCGCTCGTCTCCTGCGTGTCTTTGCCGCGGAAGTCCGAGCGGTCTATAGCCGCTTCCTTTTCCCCATTGATTTCCGATCCGTTCAAAAAAATGTTTTCTGCGCCTTATTTCATGGATTTCGTTTCGATGAACTTCTCATGGAAGGAAAGCGCTTCCTTGATGATGTGCGGCGTATGTGCATGCTTGGTGGCCTCTACGGCTCTGTTGTAGTAGTCAAGCAGCACCGGCTTGTAGTCGGGATGCACGCAGTTGTTGATGATCTCCAAGGCGCGCGCCCTCGGTGCAAGGCCGCGCAGATCCGCGATGCCCTGCTCCGTGATGATGACGTCAACGTCGTGCTCCGTGTGATCGATATGCGAGCACATCGGAACGACGGACGAGATCGCGCCGTTCTTCGCAATGGAAGGCGTGTAGAAGATCGTCAGGAAGGCGTTTCTCGCGAAGTCGCCCGAGCCGCCGATGCCGTTCATCATCTTCGTGCCTGTAACGTGTGTGGAGTTCACGTTGCCGTAGATGTCGACTTCAAGAGCCGTGTTCATGGCGATGACGCCGAGGCGATGGACAACTTCCGGGCTGTTGGAGATTTCCTGCGGACGCAGCAGCAGGTACTTCTTGTACTTCGCGACGTCCTTGTAGAAGCGCTCCATGCCCGCCGGCGAGGGTGAAAATGCCGTGCCCGAGGCGAAGTTCAGCTTGTTTGCGTCGATGAGGTCGAGCATGCCGTCCTGGATGACCTCGGTGTAGACCGTGAGGTCTTCGAGGTCGGAGTCAACGAAGCCCGCCATGACGGCGTTCGCGACGTTGCCGACGCCCGACTGCAGCGGCAAGAGGTTCTTCGGCATGCGGCCCGCCTTGATCTCCGCGTTGAGGAATTCGAGCGTGAACTGCGACATCTTCTTCGAATTCTCGTCGATCGGCGCGAGGTCACGCGTGTGATCCTTGATGTCGCACGGCACGATGTACTTGATCTTGTCCGGCGTGCACGGGATGAACGGCGTGCCAACGCGGTCATCCGCCTTCACGATGGGAATCGGCAGACGATTCGGCGGGTCGAGCGGCACGTAGACGTCATGCATGCCCTCAAGCTCCAGCGGCTGCGTCGTGTTGACCTCGACGATGACGACATCGGCCTGCTGCACATAAGAGGCAGCGTTGCCGAGCGAAGTCGACGGAATGATGTTGCCCTCTTCTGTGATGGCGACGGCTTCGACGATGGCGATGTCGAGCTTGCCGAGGTAGCCGACGCGTGCGAGCTGTGCGGACTCACTCAGATGGAGGTCGAGATAGTCGACGGAGCCATTGTTGATCTCGCCCCTAAGAATGGCGTCCGTCTGGTACGGCAAGCGCCTCTTGATGCCGTGGACGGCGGCAAGCGTGTCGTCAAGCTCCGGGCCGGTCGAAGCGCCCGTCCAGATGTCAACGGTGAAGGGCTCCTTCTTCATGCGCTCGGCCAGGGCAAGCGGAATTGCCTTCGGATAAGCGGAAGCGGTGAAGCCGCTCATGCCGATGCTCATGCCCGGCTTAATGAAGGCCGCCACTTCCTCCGCGCTCACGATCTTCGCCTGCAGGTCTTTGTTGCGTACGCGATCCGAGATGTCAATCATTCAATACATCCTCCCTCACAAGGCCGTCCGGCCCGTGTAATCTAAGGAAACCGCCGCTTCTCCCGGGAAAGCAGGAAGAGCCGGGCTTCCAGTGATGAACTGCCGCCGCAGCCGAACTCACCCTCCTCTTCCGTTTCCGCATGATAGCTTCTCGCTATCGCGCGAAAATGGGATAACTGAGGCTTATCGTACTACTATGCGACAATTATATCCTAAGCTAAAGAATACCACTTCGACGCTTTAGCGTCAAGTCAATTTTCGGACTCTTCGCCGCTATTTTTAGGCGATTCGCCGCCCTCTTTCGCCCTCTGGCGAAGCTCTCGAAGCTTCTGCCGCTTCCTCGCCGCCAGTTCGTCCATGACGATGGCCTCGTCCTCCTCATTGCCCGCAAACTCTGTGACGGCGGCGAGCGCCGCAAGAAGCCACAGGAGCATCGACGACGGGATGTTGAAGAGCACGTCGTCCGTGAGGCCGTTCAGCGCGATGGAGAAGAAGGCGAGGCTGACCCCCAGCATCAGCCCTTGGCGGAAGCCCTCACTGTCATGCACCTTCGAGAAGAAGGCCAGCCCCATCGTGCCGAAGAAGAACCACAGGAAGGCTACGGCACCGACGACGCCGATCTCCGCCGCGTAGTTCAGATACATGTTGTGCGCGTGGACGATGAGCACGTCCGCGCCCTGCAGGTAGAAGTCGTATTCGGGGTAGACCATCCAGTAGGCACCCCAGCCGATGCCGAAGAACGGATGGTCGCCGATCATAGCGAGCGTGCTTTCCCACAGCGCAAGGCGCATTTCCGACGAGGTGTCGACGCGCGTGAAGACCGACGTCACGCGGTCGAGAAGCGCGGGGTCGAGGAGGAAGAGCGCGCCCGCGACGACGCCGACCGCAAGCAGCACGCGCCCGTCGCGGAACATACCGTAGAGGATGAAGATCAGGGCGACGACGAGGAACGCCATGCGTGCATACGTCATCGCGAGGCACGCTGCCAGGAGCACGAGCGCCGCACCGAGCGCGATGCGCCGTCGTTGATCGCGCATCTTCACGAAAAAGGCGAAGGCGAAGCACATGGCGACGTCGAGATAGCCCGCGAGAATGTTGGGGTTCTCCCACGTTGAGAAGACGCGCTTCTTGAGCTCGGGGAAGGCATCACCGTCGACCCACTTCATCGTGCTCGTGTCGATGCCGAAGGCGAACTGGTAGAAGCCGTAGAGCACGACGAGCACGCACGAGAGACCGAGCGCGTAGACGATCTTGCGGATGTCCTGCGACGCCTGGACGTTCTGCCCGATCAGAAGATACGTCAGAAGGTAGACGCCGACGAGGTTATAATAGTTGTAGAAGCTGAAGCCACGGTCGGGCGAGACAAAGATGGAAACCGCGCCCAAAAGCGCGAAGAGCGCGGCAGGCACGTCGTAGGGCAGGCGGCGGAAGCGACGGCACTCCTTGTCGACGACGAGGCGCGCGAGCCAGAAGATGACGCCGAGGAGCAGAGCCGCCGTCGCCAGGGGCGGCGAGAGCGCAATGAGGAAGGCTTCGAGCAAGATGGCATAGTAGATGCCGCCCGCAAGATAATCCGACAGGCTGTCCTTAGCCGTCATGGTGCGCCCCCCTCTCCAAAAGCAGACGCCGCAAGTTCCCTATGAGATATAAGGAGCCTGCCGCGCAGAGGATGCGCCGTCCGGCCGCCCAGTCGAGCGCACGCGAGAGCGCCGCGTCCGCCGCCGGGACGACTTCGACCTCCTGCGTGATTTCCCGCGCGACGCGGGCAAGGTTCTCGGGGTCGCCCGCGCGCGCCGAATCCGGCGGCGTGATGACGACGCGATCGTCCGCACGCACGAACGTCCGAAGCATCGCGCGGTAGTCCTTGTCCTCCAAGATGCCGAGGAGCAGCACGCGCTTCTCGCCCGCGAATGCCGCGTCAAGACTCTCCTTGAGAGCCGCCGCCCCCGCCGGGTTGTGTGCGCCGTCGACGACGATGCGCACGCCTTCGAGCGCAAAGCGCTCGAAGCGCCCCGGCCAGGCGACGGACTTCAAGGCGCGGGCGATTGTCTCGTGCGTGACGGCGCGATGCTTCTCGGCGAGGAGCATCGCCGTCCGAATGGCGAGCGCGGCGTTCTGCCGCTGGTATGCGCCGCCAAGCGCGAGCGCGTAGTGCGCTGCGCCGCCGTCCTTCGACGAGAAGTCGATTCCCTCAGCACCTGCGGCCGCGCGGAAATCTTCGCCATAGGCGAAGATTTCGCTTTCCTCCGCCGCGGCCTTTCGGCGCACGACATCGAGCGTCATGCCCTCAGCCGCCGTGACGACGGGCACCCCCCGCTTGATGATACCCGCCTTGTGATGCGCGACGCCTTCGAGCGTGCCGCCGCAGCGGTCAGCGTGCTCCATGGCGACGTTCGTGATGACGGCGACCTCGGGCATGATGACGTTCGTCGAGTCGAGAAGCCCGCCCAGACCGACCTCGATGACGGCATAATCGACGTCCTTTTCGGCGAAATAATAGAACGCCGCCGCCGTCAGCACCTCGAACTCGGTCGGCTGCTCCAGCCCCTCGGCGAGCATCGCCTCCGCCGCCTCTTTTGCAGCCGAGATCGCCGCCGCGAAGTCCTCCTCGCTCGCCTGCTCGCCGTCGATGACGAAGCGCTCCGTGTAGGAAGTGAGATGCGGCGAGGTGTAGAGTCCCGTCCTAAAGCCCGATTCCGTCAAAATCGCCGCCGTCATGGCGCTGACTGAGCCCTTGCCATTCGTGCCTGTGACATGGACGGTTCTGTATCGCCTTTCGGGGTGGCCGAGCAGCTCCGTGAGCCGCTCGATGCGCGAAAGGCCGAGCTTCGAGCCGAAGACGTTGAGACTTTCGAGGTAAGAAAGACTTTCCTTGTAGTCCATTTCCCCACCTTCCTCAGAGCTTCGCCAGGTAGGCGAGACGCTCTTCGACCGCCTTCTTCTTCTCCCGCGCCGCTTCGAGCTTTTCGCGCTCCTTCTCGACGACGGCGGGCGGCGCCTTCTTGACGAATCCCTCGTTCGCGAGCTTGCCGCCGAGGCGCTTCTCCTCGCCGACGAGGTTTGCCAATTCTTTTTCCAGACGCGCCTTTTCCTTCTCGACGTCGATGAGCCCCCTCAGAGGCAGGTAGACCTCGACACCCGAGACGATCGCCGCCATGGCATTCTCGGGCTTCGCCGCGCCGTCTTCCAAGACGGTCAGAGGCTCCGCCCACGAGAGCGCGGCGAAGTACGCGGCGTGCGCGGCGAATACGGGCGCGAGCGCCTTGTCCGCGAAGTGCAAAATGACCTCGCTCCTCTTGCCTGGCGCGGCCTCAACCTCGGCGCGCATGTTACGGATGCGCACGATCACTTCCATGATGCTCGCCATCTCGCGCTCCGCCGCCTCGTCGACGAGAGCCTTGTCCGCCTCGGGCCACGGCGCGATCATGACGCTCCTGCCCTCATGCGGCACGCGCTGCCAAATCTCCTCCGTGAGGAACGGCATGAAGGGGTGCAGCAGGCGAAGCGTGCGCTCCAAGACGTACGAGAGGACATACTGTGCCGTCTTCTTCGAGCGCTCGCCCGCCGCATCTTTGTCATAGAGCCGCGCTTTCGCCAACTCGATGTACCAGTCGCAGAACTCGCTCCAGATAAACTCGTAGATCATGCGCCCCGCTTCGCCCAGCTCGAACTTCTCCAGATTCTCCGTCACGCCCGCCGCCGTCTTCTGGCAGCGCGACAAGATCCAGCGGTCGGCGAGCGTATAGTCCTCCGCCGTCGGAGTGAAGCTCGCATCGAAGTCCTCCAAATTCATGAGCATGAAGCGCGAGGCATTCCACAGCTTGTTCGCGAAATTTCGCGCCGCTTCGACGCGCTCCCAGTAGAAGCGCATGTCGTTGCCCGGCGTGTTGCCCGTAATGAGCATGAAGCGCAGGGTGTCCGCGCCGTACTTGTCGATGACCTCGACGGGATCGATGCCGTTGCCGAGCGACTTCGACATCTTGCGTCCCTCGCTGTCGCGCACGAGACCATGGATGAATACGTGGCGGAAAGGGATGTCCTTGCCGAACTCCAAGCCCATCATGACCATGCGTGCGACCCAGAAGAAGATGATGTCATAGCCCGTCACGAGAACGCTCGTCGGGTAGAACTGCTTGAGTTCCGGCGTGGCATCAGGCCAGCCCATCGTCTCGAACGGCCAGAGTCCCGAGCTGAACCATGTATCGAGCACGTCCTCATCTTGGTGCAGATGATGGCCGCCACACTTCGGGCAGGTCTCGACGTCCTCGCGCGAGACGACCGTCTCCTTGCAGTCTTCGCAATACCACGCAGGGATGCGATGCCCCCACCAAAGCTGGCGCGAGATGCACCAGTCGCGGATGTTTTCGAGCCAGTTCACATAGATCTTCGTAAAGCGCTCGGGCACGAACTTGATGCGGCCGTCCTGCACCGCCTCGATCGCCGGCTTTGCGAGGCTCTCCATCTTCACGAACCACTGCTTGGAGACGAGCGGCTCGACCGTCGTATGGCAGCGCGAGCAGTGGCCGACGGCGTGCTCATGCTCCTCTGTGGAGACGAGAACGCCCGCCTCTTCGAGATCTTTGACGAGCATCTTGCGGCACTCGTAGCGATCGAGTCCCGCGTACTTGCCGAGACCTTCCGACATCGTGCCGTCATTTTCTATGACGCGCACCTGCGGCAGATCGTGGCGCAGCCCCATCTCGAAGTCGTTCGGATCGTGCGCAGGCGTGACCTTGACCGCGCCCGTACCGAAGGCGGGATCGACGTACTCGTCGGCAAAGATGGGAATCGGGCGATTGACGATGGGCAGGATGACGTTCCTGCCGACGAGATCCTTGTAGCGTGCATCATCGGGGTGCACGGCGATTCCCGTATCGCCGAACATCGTCTCCGGGCGCGTCGTCGCGATCTCAACATAGCCCTCGCCGTCCTCGAAAGCATAGCGCAGATGCCAGAGATGACCCGCTTCCGTCTCGTGCTCGACTTCGATGTCCGAGAGTGCCGTATTGCACGACGGGCACCAATTCGTAATGCGCGTCCCCTGATAGATCAGCCCCTTCTCGTAAAGGCTCACGAAAACTTCGCGCACGGCACGCGAGCAGCCATCGTCCATCGTGAAGCGCTCGCGCGCCCAGTCGCACGAAGAGCCGAGCGTTCGGAGCTGATACATGATGCGGCTGCCGTACTCCTCCTTCCACTGCCAGACGCGCTCCGTGAACTTCTCGCGCCCGAGTTCGTAGCGGTTCGTACCCTCTGCGCGAAGCGCCGCCTCCACCTTCGCCTGCGTCGCGATGCCCGCATGGTCGCAGCCCGGCATCCAAAGAGTATTATAGCCCTGCATGCGCCGCCAGCGGATCAGGATGTCCTGCAAGGTATTGTCGAGCGCGTGCCCCATGTGCAGCTGCCCCGTCACATTGGGCGGCGGAATCACGATGGAAAACGGCTTCTTTCCCTCCTCGGGTTCGGCATGAAAGAAATCGTTCTCCTCCCAGAACTCGTACCATCTCTTCTCAAACGACTGCGGCTCATAAACCTTCGGGATATTATCCTTTGCCATGAAAAAACCTCCATACATGTCGCATTGACGCAAAAGTCCCCTGCAGGAAGCACGGACAGCCGCAAGACAAATCCCCGCAGCCCGCATAAACCTCCCGCAAACAAAAAATAAAGCTCTCCCGTCCGAAAGGACGGAAGAGCCTGCTTCCGTGGTACCACCTAACTTCCCGCAAGGCGAAACACCCTGCAGCTCTAAGGCATAACGCCGCCGCCGCGCCCGCGCCTACACACCGAACAGCAAAATGCGCCATGCGGCTTCAGCCCGAAAGCTCCGAAGTGACCTTCCGCCGCCCGCCGCAGGGATTCTCACCAGCCATCCCCTCTCTGAAGCGGCGCTTGCAGCGTACTCCTCTTCCTCATCGCCTTTACCGACAAAAGGATACCATAAGAATGGCATTTTGGCAAGATGCGGCGACGCTCCCTTGCCGTTCACCCCTTCGCCGCCCGCTCCTTCTCGGCGAGCAGCGCCTCCAAGTCCTCGCGCATGAACGCGTACTTCTCGCCGCAGAAGTGACAGCAGACCTCCGCCTTGCCGTCGGCGACGAGGGACGCGAGATCCGCTGTACCTAGGCTCAGAAGCACGGACTCAACGCGCTCCTTCGAGCATGAGCAGCGAAAGGCGAGCTCGGTCTCGGCGAGGACTTGCATTTCGCCCAAGCCCTGCATGACGCGCCCGGCGATCTCGTGCGCCGTCATGTCCTGATGCACCATGTCGGAAACGGCGGGAAGCGCGGCAAGATTCTCCTCCAACTGGGAAAGCGATTCCTCCGACGCACCTGGCAATGGCTGCACAAAGAAGCCGCCCGCCGCCAACACCGAAAGATCGGGCGCAACGAGCACGCCGAGCGCGACGGAAGACGGCGTCTGCTCCGAATCATACAGGTATCGCGTCAAGTCTTCGGCGATCTCGCCCGTGACGATCTCGGACGAGCCGGCGACAGGATCCTTGAGTCCCGTGAAGCGCGTGACCGTCAAGAGTCCCGTGCCGACGCCCGCGCCGACGTCGAGCTTTCCCTTCGCGTTCAGCGGCAGATTTACATGTGGATGCTCGACATAGCCGCGCACGAAGCCCTCGGGCACGGCATCCGCCACGATGGCGCCCAAGGGTCCTGCGCCCGCGAACTTCACGGTCAGCGCCTCCTCGTTCTTGAGGTTCGCCGCGAGGAGCAGCGCCCCCGTCATCGTGCGGCCGAGAGCCGCCGCCGCGACGGGCAGGCAGTCGTGGCGGCGCACGGCTTCGCCGACGAGATGCGTCGTGCGCGCCGCATAAATGCGGAAGTCGCCCGCCATCGCCTTGACCAAAGTATCTTTCATCGGGAAAATTCCTCCTTCTTCAAGCAAGGCGGGTGGACACACAGCGTATCCACCCGCCTTATCTCTTATATTCATCATTCATCCCATGCGTAGAGCACAAGGATGTCGGGCGCATGGACGGCGTCGTAGAAGGCGACAATCTTGCGCCCCGCCGCCTTGCACCACGCATGGCGCAGCACACCGCCCTTGTCCGGCGACTTCTCTTCCGAGCTGAAGAAGTCCGCACGCTCCGCCTCCGTCAGCCCCAGCGATTCCAAGGCGAGCGCCAGTACGCGCCGCAGAGCCAAAGAGCGCGGCACAGGGGCCTTCTCGCTCTTCATGACGATGCTCGAAAGCGCCCCCGCCTCGTTGACGTTCAAAAAAAGCCTCCCTTTCTCCTCAATGCCGAGGAGTTCGGCCTCATAAACGCGATAATTCTTGAGCTTCACGTCGTTCGACAGAAACGGCGCGGCAAGGCGCACGACGGAATCCTCGCGCTGAGCCGTATCGTTGTAACGCGCGACAAAGGCCGCCGCATCGAGATCCGAAACGCGCACCGCATGGTTCGCCAGACAGACGCCTGCGCTCGTCACAAAAAATACGCCGGCAAGCGCAAGGCCGCGCAAAAAGTCATGCCACAAGGTCAAAAGACGCCTCCCCAAAGACTATCCAAGCCACTATTTCAATGTGCAAACTACACGCACAAACATCCACTTCGTGGACATTGTGCGCCGCCCTTAATGAAAGTTTACCAATCCGTCTGCGCCCTTCGGGCTTGACTTCTTGGACTTTCATAGTAATCTCCATTATAGCACAACGGAGCGGGGATTCAAGGGAAATCGCGCCATCTGTCTGCGCCTGCACGGATTATTTATAAGGAAGGGAATTGACAGTCTCATACTGATGTAGTACATTGTAATTAACGAAAGGAGTGATGGAAATGAGCTTTTCAATCCGACTGACGGACACGGAGCGGGCGCTCGCTGAAAGCTACGCGAAGCTGCACGCGCTCTCGCTCGCCGAAGCATTCAAGCGGGCGCTCTTCGAAAAGATCGAGGACGAGTACGACATCGCGCTTGCCGACGAGGCGTATGAGGAGTATCTGCGTAGCGGCAAGCAGGCAAGACCGATTGAAGATTTGTGGAAGGAGCTGGATCTTGAAGATGACGTATACGGTGCAGACGACCGCCGCCTTCGATCGGGATTTCAAGAAGCTTGACAGCTATACGCGCCGCATCATTCGCGGCTGGATTGTCAAAAATCTCACGAACTCGGAAAATCCTCGTGCGCACGGCAAGGCACTCACGGGTAACCACAAGGGCGAATGGCGCTACCGCATCGGCGACTACCGTCTGATCTGCGCCATTGAGGACGAGCGGCTCGTCATCCTCTCCCTCGCCCTCGGGCACAGGCGCGAGGTACATTGACGTGCAAACGAGCGCAGAAAGATCTGCCGCACACGCCTTTGCCGCGAATGTCCGAGACGCAAAAGACTTCGATTCTTCTTGCCTTTTCATCCGTCCCTAAGGTATACTGAAATCGTGATAATCGGTGTCATATTGGATTGAGGTGAAGAATATGATTTACACCGTGACATTCAACCCGTCGCTCGACTACATCCTGCGGCTCGACTCGCTCGAAAAAGGCGAGATCAACCGCGTGACGTACGAGCATATCCTGCCCGGCGGCAAGGGACTGAACGTGTCGATGGTCTTGAAGAACCTCGGCCACGCGAGCCGTGCGCTGGGATTCGTGGCGGGATTTACGGGCGAGGCTGTCAAAAAGCAGTTCGAGAGCTTCGGCTGCGAGGCGGACTTCGTACACCTCGCAGAAGGATTTTCGCGCATCAACGTGAAGATCAAGGCGAAGGAAGAGACGGAAATCAACGGACAAGGGCCGCAAATTACAGAGGCGGCGCAGGAGGAGCTTTTCCAAAAGCTTGAACAGCTCCAGGCGGGCGATACGCTCGTCCTGGCGGGCAGCATACCGAACACTTTGCCCGACGACATCTATGAACGCATCATGGAACGACTCGGAGGACGCTCCATCCGCATCATCGTCGACGCGACGAAGGGGCTGCTCCTCAATGTCTTGAAGTACGGGCCGTGGCTCATCAAGCCGAACAACCACGAACTCGGCGAGATGTTCGATACGGAGCTCAAGACAGAAGCGGAGCTGATCGCGCACGCGAAGAAGCTGCAGGAGATGGGCGCGAAGAACGTGCTGATCTCGATGGCGGGCGAAGGCGCGCTCTTCCTGACGGAAAGCGGAGAATCCTTCAAGAGTCCCGCGCCCAAGGGAACGCTCGTGAACTCTGTCGGCGCGGGCGATTCGATGGTCGCGGGCTTCCTCGCCGGCTACGAGGAGTCGGGCGGCTCGTGGCGTGACGCCTTCTTCATGGGCGTCGCGACAGGCTCTGCGTCGGCATTTTCCGAAAACCTCGCACGGCGCCCCGAAGTCGAGGCGCTATTGAAGGCCATCGGCTGAACGCCGGCTGAAAGAAAGGAGCGGTCGATATGCGTATTACGGACTTATTGAAGAGCGAGAGCATCATGCTCGGCGCACAACCGAAGGACAAGCGTGACGCCATCGCCATCTTGACGGGACTGATGGAAAAGGGCGGCAATCTCTCGGACAAGGCGCAGTACGAAAAGGACGTGCTCGCACGAGAAGCGTCGGGCACGACGGGACTCGGCGACGGCATCGCGACGCCGCACGCCAAGAGCGCGGGCGTCAAGGCGCCGGGGCTTGCAGCGATGACGGTGCCGGCGGGTATGGATTTCGAGGCGATGGACGGCAATCCCTCGCGCCTCTTCTTTGAAATCGCCGCGCCAGACACAGCAGCCGATGTGCATCTCGAAGTCCTGAGCAAACTCGCGACGATGATCATGGATCCCGACTTCAAGGAAGCTTTGGTCGCGGCGAAGTCGAAGGAAGAGTTCCTCTCGCTCATCGACGCGAAGGAAGATGGCAAATTCGAGGCTGCGGCAGAGCCTGCGCCCGCCGCAGCAGAAGCCGGCGCACAGGCAGCCGCACCAGTCGAAAGCACTGCGGCTCCTGCGGCAATCACCAAGAAGATCCTCGCCGTCACGGCGTGCCCGACGGGCATCGCCCACACCTTCATGGCAGCGGAAAGCCTAGAGCAGCACGCGAAGAAGCGCGGCATCCCCATCAAGGTGGAAACGAACGGCTCAGGCGGCGCAAAGAATATCCTGACGGCGGCGGAAATCGCCGACGCCGCATGCATCATCGTCGCGGCGGACAAGAACGTGGAGATGGCGCGTTTTGACGGCAAGCCCGTCATTCAGACGAAGGTCGCGAACGGCATCAACAAGGCGGACGCGCTCTTGGACGAGGCGCTCTCCGGCACAGCGCCGATCTACCACCATGCGGGCGGCGCGGCTGCAGCGGAGGAAAGCGCGGCAGATGACGAGAGCATCACGCGCCAAATCTACAAGCATCTGATGAACGGCGTCTCGCACATGCTGCCGTTCGTCATCGGCGGCGGCATCTTGATCGCCCTCGCCTTCCTCCTTGACACCTTCGACCCCGCCAACCCCGGCAACTTCGGCTCAAATCTCTGGTACGCCAAGACCTTCATGGACATCGGTGGCATCTCCTTCGGCTTCATGCTGCCCGTGCTCGCAGGCTTCATCGCCATGAGCATCGCGGACAGGCCGGGACTCGCCGTCGGCTTCGTGGGCGGCGCGCTCGCCTCTTCGAGCGGCGCGGGCTTCTTGGGGGCGCTCATCGCAGGCTTCGTCGCGGGCTACGTCGTCAATGCGCTCAAGAAGGTCTTCGCCGATCTGCCGCACTCTTTGGAAGGCATCAAGCCCGTGCTTCTCTATCCGCTTCTCGGCGTCTTCCTCGTGGGTGTCATCATGATCTTCGTGATCAACCCGCCCGTCGCGGGCATCAACAACTGGATGATCGAGACCTTGAAGGGCATGGACACGTCGAGCCGCATCTTCATCGGTGTCCTCATGGGCGGCATGATGGCGGTTGACATGGGCGGTCCCGTGAACAAGGCGGCGTACGTCGTCGGCACGGGCATGCTCGTATCGGGCGAATACGGCATCATGGCAGCGGTCATGGCGGGTGGCATGGTGCCGCCGATCGCCATCGCTCTTGCGACGACATTCTTCAAGAACCGCTTCACGGAACAGCAGAGGAAATCGGGCGTCGTCAATTACATCATGGGGCTTTCATTCATCACGGAGGGCGCGATCCCGTTTGCAGCAGCCGATCCCCTGCGCGTGATTCCGTCTTGCGTCATCGGCTCGGCGACGGCGGGCGGCCTGTCGATGTTCTTCGACTGCACGCTGCGCGCCCCGCACGGCGGCATCTTCGTCGTGCCGACGATTGGCAACCCGCTGCTCTATCTCGTCGCGATCTTCGCCGGCGCCGTCCTCAGTGCGCTCTGCCTCGGCATCGTCAAAAAGAAGGTCGAGGAATGACGGCGCTGAAGAATGACGGTGCACGCTGAAATTCACTTGAAGGGACTGGAAACCATGCAGGAGACTCCCGTGCGCCTGCCGCACGATCACGGCCATCAAGGGGCCGCCCTGCCGCACATGCCCGATGCGGATACGCTCGCCACGGTATCGGCGGCCATGAAGCAGCTCGGTGACGCGACGCGGCTGCATATCTTCTGGTTCCTGTGCCATTACGAGGAATGTGTGATCAACATCGCCGCTTACATGCAGATGTCGAGTCCGGCGATCTCGCACCACCTGCGGCTCTTGAAGGCGAGCGGCCTCATCACCTCGCGGCGCGAAGGCAAGGAGATGTACTACCGCGCGGCCGAGACGCCGCTCGTCGAGGAACTGCACCACACAGTTGAACGAGTCGGACGCATCTCATGCCCGCGATAAGAAAAAACAGGCGCAAGGCAAGCGTGCTTGCCTTGCGCCTGTTTTCCATAAAAAGTAAAGGAGGATTCCATGTCATATACAGATTTTCAAATCGGCGAGAAATTTCCCCTGCCCATCCGCCAGCAAGGCGAGGGCGGACTTTTTCAAGTCGATGCGAACGGCGCGATGTTCATTTTGCAGCTCGCCAAGAGCGACATCATCGCCATCGAGGCCTTTCGCACGGGAGAGATGGAGCTTGCCCTCTACGAGAAGGAAGGCGTCCTCTTCCTTCTCTATCGGATTCCCGGCATCTTCAAGGACGGCTGGGGGGACGCGCCGCTTTCCTTCGGCGGTCTTTCCAAGGGGCATCTGCCGTCAGAGGAGTCGCTCGCGAGAGCATCGCTGCACCTCTGCCTCGTCGACGCGCGGCTTTCCCTGCTGCTCGCACAGCGCGAGGCGCAGATGCCCGCCCCGTTCGCCGATTTTTTGCGCCGCCACACGCTTTCCGCCTTGGGAGCGCCTCTCGCGCCGCAGGACTTCGCCGTGCTCGTGCAAAGCATCTGGCAGCGCATGAGTCCCGCCAAGATGCGCGAGAAGGCCGCCGTCGTCTGGGAGATTCCGCTCGCGCTCAAGGGCGCTCCGCTGCATTGACGCGCACGAGGAAAGGAGAATTCGCATGAAGCCGAAAATCTGCATACTGACGACGGGCGGCACGATCGCAGGCGCGGCGGCGCGTTCCGATGCGCTCACAGGCTATCGCGCGGGCGCACTCGGCGCGGACGAACTTCTCGCCGCCGTGCCCGAAATTGCAGACGTCTGCGCCATCGAGAGCGAGGAGGTCGCCGCCATCGACAGCAAGGATATGACGGAGGCGGTCTGGCTGCATCTTGCCGCCCGCATCAAAGCGGCGCTCGCTGCGGGCGCGGCGGGCATCGTCGTCACGCACGGCACGGATACGCTCGAAGAGACGGCGTACTTCCTGCATCTTGTCGTAAAGAGCGAAAAGCCCGTCGTCCTGACGGGCGCAATGCGTCCCGCAACGGCGCTATCTGCCGACGGCCCCTTGAACCTCCTCGACGCCGTGCGCCTTGCCGCCAGCCCCGAAGCGCACGGACAGGGTGCGCTCGTCGTGCTGAACGGCGAAATCCACAGCGCACGCGACGTCCAAAAGGTGCATACGACGGCCGTGCAGGCGTTCGCCTCGCCCGATGTCGGCGCGCTCGGCCGCATGGAAGAAGGGATACCGCATTTTCGCCGACGCGTGCTCACGCGCCATACACGCGAGAGCGAATTCGACCTTGCGGGCGTGACGGCTCTTCCCTATGTACCGATCCTCTACGGCCATGCGGGCGCGGACGCCCGTCTCGCCCGCGCCGCCATCGACAGCGGTGCGGCGGGCATCGTCCACGCGGGCACAGGCAACGGCAGCATACACGAAGCGCTGCTCGCGACACTCGCCGATGCCGCAGGAAAAGGCATCGGCGTCGTGCGCGCGAGCCGCACGGGCGCGGGTGCAGTTCTCTTCGCCGAGAGCGCCTACGCTGACGCGGGCTTCATCGACGCCGACACGCTGCCGCCCGCCAAGGCGCGCATCCTGCTCGCTCTCGCGCTCTTAAAGACAAATGACCGCGACGAAATCCAGCGCATGTTCCGCGAATATTGACACAAAAGGGCTTTCATGCACAGACAACAGCGCGTGAAAGCCCTTTTCCCAAAAGACGCGTGAAGAAGTCTTGTGCGTCCCACTGGAATAACTGCCCGCGATGGAGTATAATAGAAGAAGTATAATTTGGGGTCGTGTGCCGTCCGAAGGGAGAGTTACATGAAGGCCTATGAGTTGAAAATCGCTTTGCGCGGGCAGTCGCCGGAGGTTTGGCGGCGCGTTCTCGTGCCCGAGGAGCTGACGTTTTCACAGCTCGCGCTCGTCTTCAACCTGGCGATGGGTTGGGAGAAGGAGACGGTGTTCTCCTTCCTGCTGCCGCACAAGAAGATGGTCGTCACCGAACTGTCGGAAGAGCAGGCGCATGGCGAGCGGCTGAAAGAAGCTGCCGTGGTGCAAATCTGCCGCCATCTGGAACGTGCGGGCGCCTTTCTTTACCTCTACGCGAACCGGCGCGAGATGCGCCACGACGTGTCTCTGGAAAAGATTGTCGAGCCGTGGAGCGGCAGGGCGCCACAGGTGCTCGAATGGAGCGGCGCACGCACGGCGGCAGCGGTGCTCGGCGGCGGGAAAGATGCAGCTGATGACGTCCGCTACGATATGGACGCCGTGAACGAGAAGCTCGCCCTTTGGTGCCGCCTCGACCGACGGCGCTACGAAGATCGTCCGCTGGCAAAGCTGTACGAGGATATGGAAGCGGGGAGATACGGCTTTTCCGCCTACAAGTACAAAATTCGCTCCATCGAAGGAGCGAACGCCACACCGGAAGCGCAGAAGGCCTTCTTTTCCACGGTCTTCCACCAGCGCCTGCAGGATACGAAGGACGAAGAGCGCGTGCCGCCGACGCTTCGCGACATGTTCGCAGGCTTCGCCAAGGAAGAGCTGCTCTCGATTGCCGAGCAAAAAGGCATCGAGGTGCGCCACGGCATGCGCAAGCAGGACATCATCCGTCATCTGACGAAGAAGATGCTCGATCCTCACGTCATGGAAGAGTACTTCCTCTGCCTGAGCGACGAAGAGGTCTTTTCCCTGCAGCAGCTGCTCGCCAACCTTGACGACTTCGAGGAAGAATCGGAGCACAACTTCGAGACCCTTTCGACCGCGGGATACATCGCCGAAACGCCCGAATTTGAACTCGTTATCTCACGCGACGTCGCCGCAGGGTTCATCCCCTTCGCCGTGGACATGGGAGAGGAGCTTTACAACAGGCGCAGAAGGCGCACATGGCTCATCAACACGATTCTCACGGCGAACGTCCTCTACAGCGTGACGCCGCTCGACATCCTGTGCCGCATCTACAACCAAGGCGGCATCGGCGACCTGAAGCCTGCGGAACTCAAAAAGGAAATGGAAAAGATTCCTCCCGAGTTCCTCGCCGGCTACTGGCAGCGAGGCGACGTCTTCATCTCCGAAGGGCTGGACGAAGAGGAGATCCGCGTCATCCTGGAATCGCAGGGCGACGGCGACTTCTACATCCCCGCCACAGAGGAAATCCCTCTCTTCGCACAGGGGCTTGCGCTTTCCGATCCGACCGACGAGCAGGCGCTGGGTCTCTTCTTCCACGAAACGCTCTCCTACGATGAGGAGGAAACCGTGGAAATCATGCGGCACATCCATTGGACACTGCTCGCGGGCGCTCCCGTTTCCTTCGTGCGCGACATGCTCAAGGACGACGGCTATTTCGACGCTCTGACGAAGGAACAGGACGTCACCCTGCGCCGCCTGCTGAACCGACTGCACGACAGCACGCGCTCCGTCGCGAACCGCGGCTTCACGACGAACGAGATCAAGGAGCGACAGCAGGCAGCACGTGCCAAGAAGGAAGAGCGCAAGAAGGCCTCACGCCAAAAAGTCATTTTTTTGAAAGACAGGAACAAGGAGAAATCACATTGAGCAATCTGGACGTAGGTATCGTAGGTCTGCCGAATGTCGGCAAGAGCACCCTTTTCAACGCGATCACGAAGGCGGGCGCAGAAGCGGCGAACTATCCCTTCTGCACGATCGAGCCGAACGTCGGCGTCGTCGACGTGCCCGACGCTCGCCTTGCGGTGCTGCACGAGATGTACCAGTCGAAGAAGACGACGCCCGCCTCCGTGCGCTTCGTCGACATCGCCGGCCTCGTCGCTGGCGCGTCGAAGGGCGAAGGACTCGGCAACAAGTTCCTCGAGCACATCCGGCAGGTCGATGCCATCGCCCACGTCGTGCGCTGCTTCGAGGATACGAACATCACGCACGTCGCGGCGACGATCGACCCCGTGCGCGACATCGAGACGATCCTCACGGAATTGTGCCTCGCCGATCTCGAAGTCCTCGAAAAGCGCATCATGAAGCTCGCCAAGCTCGCCAAGAGCGGCAGCAAGGAGGCGAAAGCGGAGGACGAGGTGCTGCGCCGCATCAAGGCTTGCCTCGAAGAGGGCAAGTCGGCCAGAAGCCTCGATCTCACGGAGGACGAGCTATCGCTCATCCGCGAGATGAACTTCCTGACCTTGAAGCCCATGCTCTACGTCGCCAACGTCGCCGAGGACGAGGCGGCAAAGGACGGCGCGGGAAATGCGCACGTCGCCGCCGTGCGCGACTACGCGGCAAAGGAAGGATCGGAAGTCGTCGTCGTCTCAGCGCGCGTAGAGTCGGAAATCGCCGAACTCGACGCAGAAGATGCGAAGGCCTTCCTCGAAGAACTCGGCCTTACGGAAAGCGGACTCGACCGTCTGATCAAGGCGGCGTTCGAGCTTCTGGGACTCTTGACGTTCCTGACGGCAGGACCGGACGAGTGCCGCGCCTGGACGATCGTGCGCGGCACGACAGCGCCCAAGGCGGCGGGCAAGATCCACTCCGACATCGAGCGCGGCTTCATCCGCGCGGAGATCGTCAACTACGACGACCTTGTCGCTGCGGGCAGCACGGCGGCCGCCCGCGAAAAGGGGCAAGTGCGCCTTGAAGGCAAGGACTATGTGATGCAGGACGGCGACGTGACGTACTTCCGCTTCAACGTGTGAGTTTGCAGCGCGTGATACTGGGGACGGGGCGCGTGCGCCGCTTCCCCGATCTATTTCTATCGCAATAGGAGGCGGCGGCCATGACAGCACAGAAGCGGATCTTTGCGGCAGTCCTGCTCACATCCTTCATGGGGCCGTTTCTCGGCAGCTGCATCAACATCGCCATCCCGACGATCGCCGTGGAGTTCTCGTGCCCCGCGACGGATCTCTCGTGGCTCGCGACCGCCTTCCTCTTGGGCGCCGTCGCCCTGCTCCTGCCTTTTGGCCGCATGGCGGACATCCTCGGCCGATGTCGCATCTACGCGATCGGCACGGCGGCGATGGCCGCCGTCTCCTTCGTCGCGGCGTTTTCCCCCTCGGTCTCCTTCCTCATCGCCATGCGCGCCCTGCAGGGACTGTCCCTAGGACTCGTCTTTTCGAGCGGCATGGCGCTCCTCGTGGCGGCACATCCCGCGAAGCAGCGCGGGCGCGCCATCGGCTACTCCGCCGCCGCCACCTACGTCGGACTGTCCTTGGGGCCTGTGATCGGTGGTCTCGTCACGCAGCACCTGGACTGGCGGCTTCTCTTCGTCCTCACAGCCATCGTCATCCTCGTGAGCAGCCTGCTCGTGCGCACGATCAAAGAAGATTGGTACGGCGAGCGAGAAGGCGGCTTCGATCTGCCCGGCGCAATCTTCTACACGGCAGCGAGCACGCTGACGCTCTACGGGCTTTCCTCTCTCGCCGCCTTCACCTGGATGCGTTTCGTACTGCTCGCGGGACTCGTCTTTCTCGCGCTCTTTCTTTGGCAAGAGCGGCGGGCGAGCACGCCGCTCCTTCATCTCTCGCTCTTTGCGAACACGGTCTTTGCCATGAGCAACCTCGCCGCGTTTTTGAACTACAGCGCGACGTATGCGATCGGCTTCTTGCTCTCGCTCTACCTGCAGCTCGTGCGCGGCCTCGACGCTTCGACGGCGGGCGTCGTCCTGCTCCTGCAGCCCTTGATGATGGCGATCCTCTCGCCCATCGCGGGAGCGCTCTCCGACAAACACGAGCCGCGCCTCGTCGCGAGCTTCGGCATGGCACTGACGACCGCGGGCATCTTCTTCTGCTCGCTCTTCGATGCCGGGACGCCGCTTCCCCTCATCGCAGCTGCCTGCGTCATCATCGGCATCGGTTTCGGCTTCTTCTCGCCGGCAAACAACAATGCCATCATGGGTGCCGTCTCCAAGAAGCTCTACGGCGTCGCCTCTTCCATGGTCTCGGTCATGCGCCTCTCGGGACAGGCTGTCTCCATGGCGGTCGTGACCCTGCTGCTCGCACAAGCGACACTTCCCGCAGCCGCCGACTGGACGGAGGAACTTTCAGCGGCGATCCGCCTCATCTTCTCCTGTCTGACCGTCTCATGCGTTGCCGGCGTCATCGCCTCGCTCATGCGCGGCAGGAGAAAAACAGCCGAAGAGGACGCGAGCGGATATGAATGACGGAAAGGAGTGCAGCCATGCAGCGCTATGAACCGGGCGACATCGTGCGCATGAAGAAGCGCCACCCGTGCGGCAGCGACCTCTGGCGCATCCTGCGCACAGGCACGGACTTCGGCCTCAAATGCGAAGGCTGCGGGCGCTTCGTACAGATCGGGCGCGAGAAATTTCTGCGCCTCGTGCGCGAGGTCAAGGAAAAGCTGGACACTTAAAGCCATTCCTTCGGGTGATAAAAGCATGAATGAAAGGAGGAGAAGCGACATGGAAAGCGGCAAGAGCGATAAGAGTGGCAAGACGAGCCTTTTTCCTGTCGCCATGCCTCCGGCATCGACGAAGGAAAAGCAGCTGATCGCCATCGGCGCCTCGACGGGCGGTACGGAAGCGATCGCGGCCATCCTCAAGAACCTCGCGCCGCCGCTCCCTCCCATCGTCATCGTGCAGCACATCCCGCCCATCTTCAGCAACCACTTTGCGCACAGACTCAACGCCATATCGAAGCTCACAGTCAAAGAAGCCGAGGACGGCGAAGCCATCAAGGACTCGACCGCCTACATCGCGCCCGGCGGCCAGCACATGAAGCTCGAAAGGCGCTCGGGCAGGCTCATCGTCACATGCACGAAGGGCGACCCCGTGAACTGGGTGCGCCCGTCCGCCGACGTCCTCTTCTTCACCGTCGCAGAACTCGTCGGCGACGCAGCGCTCGGCGTCATCCTCACGGGCATGGGCGCGGACGGCGCGAAGGGACTCTTCGCCATGCGCCGCGCGGGCGCCATGACGTTCGGTCAGGACGAAACCTCATGCGTCGTCTACGGCATGCCGCGCGCGGCCTTCGAGTTGGGAGCAGTCGAACGCCAACTGCCGCTCGCGATGATGGCCGGCGCGATCACGCAGGCCGTGCGCGGGCGATAGAAAGGACTTTTATGGAAATCAGCAACCTCGCCTGCCCCAACTGCGGCAGTGAAAACACAGTATCCGTTCCTCTCATGTACAAGAGAGGCCACGCCACGGGAACGGCAACGCATAAGGAAATCGTCGGCTACGACGTAGAAACGACGACAACCACCTATTCAGACGGCTCGAAAAAAACAGAAGAGACCGGCCGGCATGCCGTCTACGGCGATGTCACGCGCCCAACTTACACGGTCACGGATCTTGCCCGTGAGATCGCTCCGCCGCCCGAGCCAAAGCTCAAGCAACTTGAACATGACACTATGACGGTTGGCTGCGTTTCTTTTGGTTGCCTGCTACCAATCCTGTCGCTTGTCATAAGCCTAGTGGCCTACAAATTTTCAAAGCTCTCGGGTCTGGAAAATACCTTGACCTATATCGCTGCGGCACTCGTCATTTGGAAACTCTGGAACGACCGCAGAACTACAAACAAGAAAAATCGCGCACGGAAAGAAGAATATGATCAGGCCATGGAAGAATATACGCGCCGTCTTGCGGAGTGGGAAAAACTCTTCATCTGCATGCGCTGTGGTCATATCTTTAAGCCATAGCCTCCTTCCGAAAAAAACGAGCGACTGTATGAGACATCTCCCCGTTTCATACAGTCGCTCGTTTTCTTCTCTACAAATCCCTTATATCTCACAAATCCCGATCCTGCGCAGATAATTATATGTTCCATCATAATATTCTGGTCTACGCGTAGCATCACTTAAGTCACCTTGCGGTATGAAAATGACCAGTCCCTGTCTCGCTCTCGTCAGAAGAACCCGATAGGCAAAATCTGATCTGCTTCACATGCAAGAAAACCTTGGATTTCACTGGAATAATACGCTCTTCCCACCTTATTTCCCCCCTGAATATCCGTCACATTCCTCCTTCGTGCCTTTTCACGCCCGCGCCTCGTACGGATAGACCGTGAGTGCGCCCTCCTTGTACTCGCCGATGTAGACATCCTTGAGTTCATATCCCTGCTCTCGAAGCGCCGCGTCGAGCCAGATCCGATCCTTGTCGGCAAGTTCCAAGGCTTCCTCATCTGCCTGTCCGTCGACGACGACGGGATAGCGTGCGTTCTGCTCGCCGTACTGGATGACCGTGAGCTGACCGTTCGGCTCAAGAACGGCACGCTTGACGTCCTTGACGAAATAGACGCCCGCCGTGCGCAGTTTCAGATGGATGTCGTGCGCGAGGAGTCCCCGCCTCATGCACTCTTCGACGTCGAGCTTGCCGCGCTCGATGATGCGCACGGGATGTCCGTCGACGAAGGATTTGACGGCGCTGCTGTTCGACTTCATGTATTTCAGGAGCAGGACGAGCATTGTCCAAGCGATGAGCACGAGGATGAAGTCCATGAAAGAAATATTCTCGTTGTATATGACGCCGCCGATGATGCCGCCGAGAACGTAGTTCTGCACCTGATCGGTCGCGGAGCTAGGCGCGAGATTTCCCTTGCCGAGGAGATTCATCTGCAGCACGAGGCACAGAAGCCCGAGCGCAAGTTTTGCCAAGACCAGCGAATATGTGAGCATTGCGCGTCCCTCCTAAGAATCCTTGTCAACAAGCTTCACGTCACGCGTCATCAGATGCGTCTCCTCGTACTTGAAGGACGTGTAATCGCCGTTGAACGTGATCTCGTAATACTTGCCCTCCGCTTCGACGAGAAGTCCCTGCTTGAGATGGGTGGAACTCGTGCGAATCTCCTCGGGCGGCACCTCCATCTCCTCGCCGAGATTGTGCAAAAATCCCGCCATGCGCGAAGTCTGCTCGCGATCACTCTTCGTCTGGCTGAAGCTATTCCACTGTGCACCGCCCAGGAAGGCGACGGCGAGGAAGAGGATGACGATGAGGTCGCGATAGCGCGTGACGAGACGGTTGCGAAAATACTTGATGATGGCAACGAGCAGCGCGAAAAGCATGAGAAAAGACACGCCGTACCGTACAGCGTCGTTGATCTGACTGTGCTGCACGATGTAAGCATAGGTATAGAACTGCAAGAAAAGCACCTCCCATAGTGCGGTGAGCCGCCGCAAAAAAAGAACTGCCGCGAGAGCGCAGCCTCAGCGCACAAAGTACGGTTTCAACAGCAATGTGAGGAAAAAGACGGCGGCGGCGACGACGACGATGCTCGCGCCCGCCGCCATGTTGCAGTAGTAGGCGAGCAAGAGTCCCGCAACGCCCGAAAGGAGCGCGATGGCAACGGAGAGCAGATGGTAGCTCTTGACGTCCTGCGCGATATTTCTCGCGGCGGCTGCGGGCAGCACGAGCAGCGAGTTGATGATGAGAAGCCCGACCCACTGGATGCTGACGGCGACGACGACGGCGAGCACGGAAGCAAAAAGCCCCTCCGTGAGGAAGGCGGCGACGCCTCGGCTTCTAGCGAACGACGCGTTGATCGAGAGCACGAGAAGCGAGTTGAACACGAGAGCCCAGACGAGGACGACGGCGAGAAAGACGAAGAAGAGCGAGCCGATTTCCTCGGGCGAGATGGAAAGAAGATCGCCGATCAGGTATGAGGAATATTTGTTGAAGCCGCCGCCCCGGCTCATGAGCATGAGGCCGAGCGCGATGCCCGTAGACGAGAAGACGCCGATGATCGTGTCCGTCGACGCGCTGCTGCGGTTCTTGATGTAGGTGATGAGGAGCGCGAAGACAACGGAGAAGGCGACGAGCGAGAGGAGCGGCGAGAGCCAACCCAAGAGCACGCCGACGGCAAGCCCCGTGAAAGCGCCGTGTCCCAGAGAGTCCGAGAAGAACGCCATGCGGTTCGACACGACCATCGTGCTCAGAAGCCCGAAGAGCGGCGTCACGAGCAGCACGGCGAGAAAGGCATTCTTCATGAAGCCGTGCTGCAGCCAGTCGAAGGGCAGAGCGCTGAGAAGCGCATAGAGGAGTTCCATCAGTGCATCGCCCCGCTTTCCTTCTCCGACTCGGCCTGCAGTGACTCATTTATCAGAGCTTCATCCTGCAGCGCATCGGGCGCCGTCTCCATTTTCTGCGGCGCTGCGCCCGCGAGCATGCCGAAGATCTTCTTCGTGCGTGCGTCGCCGAAGACCTCGGCGGGCGTGCCGCTCGTGACAACTTTATGGTCGAGCAGCACGACCTGGTCAGCATACTTTGCAACGAGGTTCAGATCGTGCGAGATCAGAATGATCGCCATGTCCTCTTGGGCGCGAAGCTCGGCAACGATATTGTAAAAAAGCTCCAAGCCGTTCTGGTCGACGCCCGAGACAGGCTCATCGAGGAGCAGCAGGTCGGGCACGGGATCGAGCGCGAGCGCAAGAAGCACACGCTGCAGTTCGCCGCCCGACAGTGCGCCGAGCCGCCGGTCGATGAGGTGCTCGGCATGGACGCGCGCGAGGCTCTTCAAGACGCGCGGCCGCAAGGACTTCGCGGGAAAGAGCCAAACGGGGCGGCGCGAGAGGCACGCCATGAAGATGTCCATGACGCTCGTCGGCGAACTGACGTCGAAGCGCAGGTACTGCGGCACATAGCCGATGACGGGCTGCCCCGTGCGCCTTCCCGCCGCGTCCGCATAGGAGAGCCTCCCCTTGTGCGGCACTTCGCCGAGGATGGCACGAAGGAGCGTCGATTTTCCCGCGCCGTTCGGCCCGATGAGCGCCGTGAGCTGTCCGCAGTGGACGTGAAGGTTCACGCCCGAAAAGATTTCCACGCGCCCGAAGGATACGGCGAAGTCTTCGATCTTCGTGCAGCAGAGATGACCGCAGTCGTCCGCGGAACGCGCACGGTGATGCAAGATATTCTTGAACAAGGAGACGCCCCTTTCTAAGGAAGCATAGATAAAAATGCGGGAACGCGAAAGCGCCTAGCGCGTCAACTGGGAGAAAGACCGGTTCGCAATCCAGAAGCAAAGGAGCGCGTAGAAAACGAGCGCACCGAAAGAAAGCGCAGATGCCGCCTCGCCGCCCGCGAGTGCACGCAGGAGCACGCTCGTATGCGTGAGCGGCAGAAGCTCGATGAGGACGCGCACGACCTCGGGCAAAGCCTTCGTCGAAAAGAACGTGCCGCAGAGGAATGACATCGGCAGCAGGATGTATGTATTGACCTGTCCCATCTCTTCGTACGTCTCAATCTTCATCGCCGCGATGAAGCCAATCTCCGCGAAGATCACGCAGTTCAGCACGAGCACGAGAAGAAAGAGCGGGGAAAGAGCGAGCTTCGCGCCGAAAAGGCAGGCGAGCACGACGATGATGGCAGAGGAAATGAGTCCGCGCAATACGGCCGCAAGCACCTTGCCGATGACGAAGGCTGCCGGACGGATTGGCGCGACGAGGTACTCTTCAAGGCTCTTGTGGTAAATGCGCTCGGCATGCACGGGAATCACGCTGTTGAAACTGATGTTCATGGAATTGAGCGCGAGGATGCCCGGCACGAGGAAGTCGAGATAGGTGCCGGAAGACACCGATATGCTCCTGCCCAGACCCCAGCCGAAGGCGACGAGGTAGAGGAGCGGTGCGACCATGCGGCTCAGGATGAACTTCGCCAAGCGGCGCTTCAAGACAATCCAATCGCGCCAGAAGACCGTCCATATATCATAGAGCAATCACAGCCCCTCCTTTCGCCCCGTCAGCTCGATGAAGGCGTCCTCCAGATTCGAGCGGCGGATGCTCGCCGCGCCGTCGAGCGCGGCGGCAAACGCGGCGGCGTCTTTGCGCCCTGCGAAGTAGCGGTACTCACGCCCCGCCTCGCCGTCCCACTCGACGACGAAATCGCCGAGCCGTTCGCGCAGGGCGGCAGGCGCATCGAGCGCCGCGAGCTTGCCGCGATTCATGATGGCGACGCGCGCGCAGAGGCTCTCCGCCTCCTCGATGTAGTGCGTCGTCAACAGCACCGTCACACCTTCGTGCGCCATTTGCCGGATCAGCTCCCAAATGCGCCGCCGTACCTGCGGGTCGAGCGCGACCGTCGGCTCGTCGAGGAAGAGGATGCGCGGGCGGTGCACGAGGGCGCGCGCGATGAGAAGTCTGCGCTTCATGCCGCCCGACAAACGCCGCACGGGATCGCGCCGCACGCCCTCAAGCTCGACGAAGGCGAGCAGCTCTTCTATGCGTGCGCGGCGCTCTGCCGCCCCGATATGATGCAGGCGCGCGTGCAGCTCAAGATTCTCGCCCGCCGTCAAATCCTGGTCGAAGTTCACCTGCTGCGGCACGACGCCGATCAGCTCCTTGACCGCCGCTTCATTTCCAGCAAGCGGCCTGCCCTCGTAGAAAATTGCACCCGAAGTCGGCTGCGTGAGCATCGTCAACATGCGGATCGTCGTCGTCTTGCCCGCGCCGTTCGGCCCTAAAAGCCCGAAGATCTCCCCGCGTGCGACAGCAAAAGAAAGCCCGTCTACCGCACGCTTCACCGCTGCCTTTCCCGCAGCATCGGTATGACGAAACTCCTTGACAAGATTTTCCACGCGAACCAAGACAGCACCTCCTCAGCCTGCAACTTTTTCTCTTCGTTGGTAGATTACTACAGGAAGCACGTCGCGTCAACCATGCGAGGAGAAAAATCACCGTCTGCCGTACTTCGTGCCGCGTCCGCTGCCAAAAATCGTATCGCACGGAAAAATTTTTCCTGCCGCACGCAAATGATACGAAAATTTCTATCGTTCCATTTTCGTGCGAACGATAGCACGAGAAATATTTTTTCGTACCGCACGAAAACACACCGACGAAACATCCAACAGAAAAGTTCGCACAGAAAAGCCCTCGACGAAAATCATCGAGGGCTTTTTCAATTGTGCTTCCAGCACTTTTTCAATCGAAAGCGCCTACATGGATGCTCGTGATCTTTCCTGCCCCATTGAACAGAAACTTGATGCCAAGATTGCCATTGGATTCGCTCTGATAAAAGAAGCTCCCTTTCCCTTGACTGTCCGGCTCGCCATAGATGCGCAGCACCGTTTCCTTCGTCATGCCGACCGCGATGCCCGCAGGTGTGGCCCAGCCGTTATTTCCCTTGCAGTCCGCGTGCACCATTGCGTCATTGCAAAAAATGACATCCACGCTCGTTCCATAATGATATGTGTCGACCCAGCCCCGCCAAAGAGGATGCTGACTCGTCGTCGACACCTTCGACGGTGCACCGTATATACCGCGCACATAATCCACCGACGCCCCATAAGGGATGCCGCCGAGCGACACTTCCTCATCGGGCACGGAAGCGGACGCCGCGCTCATCGTCGAAAACAATGCGAGCACAGCGATTGCAGAAAAAAACTTACGCATGAGGTTCACTCTCCCTTTCAAAAATCGATTTCAGTCTGCTGAAACCCTACCTTCTTCATCCCCATCCAACGCGCTCACCTCTGCCGCGCCTCGTCAAACGCATCGAGCACCGCGAGCATCTCCTGCGACAGACGGCGGCGGCATTCCGCTTTCAGCGCTTCGGGCACGCCGTAGAAAGCTTCGGCAATGCTGCCCGCGATGCAGGCGACCGTGTCCGTATCACCGCCGAGGGACACGGCATTTCGCACGGCATCCTCGAAATCCGTGCTTTCGAGGAACGAAATAATCGCCTCGGGCACAGATCCTTGGCATGTAGCGTCCATCGAGTAATGCGGACGAATCTCATCGAGCGTGCGTGACAAATCGTAGCTGAACTCCCGCACGATATATTCCTTGATCTCCTCCTTCGGCTTGCCCTCACGCGAAAGGAAGATGGCGCTCGCCGTCGCCTCCGCGCCCTTGATTCCCTCCGCATGGTTGTGCGTAACGACCGCCGTCTGCCTTGCGACCTCGCGCGTTCTCGTGAGTGTATCATAGAGCCAGCCCGCAGCGGCGACGCGCATCGCCGAGCCGTTGCCGAAACTGCCGTACGGCTCAGGCTCATCACTTGCCAGCCAGCGGCGGAAGAGTCCGCCGTAGCCGGCGCGAGGATACCTCCTGCCCCAGCGCTGCATCGAGCGAACGATCGCCGCACAAACCGCCGCTTCGTCCGCCTCTTCTCCCACTTCCAACAAGGCGTCGGCCACGGCGATCGTCATCACCGTATCATCCGTAAAGCGCGAGCCTTGACTGAACAGAGGAAAATCCTTCGTCTTGCCGCCGCGGTCGAATTCATACGGTGCACCGATCATATCGCCTAAGATTGCTCCATACATGCGAATCGCTCCTTTCCGCTTCCCCGTTTATCCCAACGACTTTCATCGTCTTATGTCCAATATTTCTGCACAGACCACGGGCGTTCGTGCGTGCAATTTGACCAACGCGCAGAATTTCTCAAAAAGCATCAAAAATCAAAGCTGAAAGATCCTGCAATAAATCGCCAAATCCTCGTCCTTGAACACATTGAACACGATGCGCATCGGCGCATCATGCGCCTGAAGCCACGCGCGACAGGTCGCAACAGCTGTCTCGGCGGCTTCCTGCGGCGGGTAGTGAAACTCGCCCGTCGATATGCAGCAGAAGGCGACGGAGGTCAGCCCATGCCCCGCCGCGAGGTCGAGGCACGCGCGGTAGCAGGAGGCGAGACATTGCTGCGCCTCGTGCGTGACGCCCGCGAATATACCCGGCTCATGGACATGACTTCCCACGGGCGCGATGATCGGGCCGACCGTATGAAGCACATGGCGAGCAGGCAGATTGAAACCCGGCGTGATCTTCGCGCGTCCGGCAGGCTCCGGATGCCCCTGTTCCCGCATGATTTCATCGCAGGCGGCGCGAAGGGCGAGTCCCGCCGCCGAGTGGATCGCATTGTCGATGCAGCGGTGCAGCGGCACGAAGCAGCCGCGCAGGGCGGAGTTCGCCGCATTGACGATGGCGTCGACGGCAAGGCGCGTGATGTCGCCCTGCCAGAGCACGAAGTTTTCATCCGCAGTGTTCAGGCGTGCACCGCTCGCCGCGCCGCGTGCCATAGCCGTGCACCGCTCCTCCGCCACCGTCGGCAGAGCCGCACCGTCGACGACGCCTCGCACCTCACGCTCTTCGGTGAGCAGAGCGTCCTGCACGCGCAAGAAATCCGCCTGCAAGGGAATCGGCGGACGCACGTTCATCAAAGCACGCAGGAAGTCGCGCTGCGCCTGCCTATCGCGAGGAATACGCGCGGCTTCTTCGCGATAGGCAGGCATCTCCGTCAGAAGATGCTCGATGAGGAACGCGACCTTCTCTCTGCGGCCTTCCGCTCTTTCCTGCGCTTCAATCGCCATGCCCCGCACTCCTTTCTATCGCCTCCTGCAGCACCTTTAACGAAATGTCGATATCGCCGTCGACGAGGATGCTCTGCACGGCGATTTCCTGCGGCGCGACGGCTTCCCCCTGATTCATCACGCAATAGACGGCTGCGGGATTCTCCTTCGTCAGCGCCCAGAACGGATACTTGATGATACCCGGCGTATTCGCACCGACGCCGAATTCCCAATAGAGCACGCGTCCCGTCTGATGCGCACGCAAAAATTCTTGATACCGTTTCGCCGCCTCATGCCAGCCCGCATCCTCGACGAAGGTGCTGTCAGCACGCAGATTCATCCCCATCGGCTCGCCGCAGCGAGGGCAATGCGGCACAAGCTCTCGCGGCACGCGCATCGCCTCCTGCTCAGCGACCATGCGGCGCACCGTATCATAGTTGTCATACGTCGCATCGTGACAGGGCACGGAACACTGCCAAAGGCCGTAGTCGCCCTGCGTATAAAAGAGCCGTTCCTTCGGAAAGCCGTTGTCTTGAAAAAAGTGATCGACATTCGTCGTGATGACGAAAAAGTCCTTGCTGTAAAGCAACGAAAGGAGACGCTGATAGAGCGCATTCTGTCGCTCCTCGTAGCGGTTGATCCAGATATGGCGGCTCCAATACGCCCACTTTTCTTCAAGCGTCGGGAACGGATAGAAGCCGCCCTCGTACATATTGCGGAAGTGATAGCGCTCGATAAAGTCGGCAAAATGCTTTTGAAAGCGTGCGCCGTCGTACAGATAACCGGCAGCCGCTGAAAGCCCTGCGCCCGCACCGACGACGACCGCCTCCGCCTCAAAAAGCGCCTGCCGCAGGCGCTCGATCTGCTGAACCATCGGAGGATTCGATGCCATTTACTTTCCCTCATTTCGATGTTCCGATACCATTTCTCGCCTCATTGCGATGTCATAAGATCCTCATGGCGCAAAAGCGCCGCCGTACCACAGGCAGCGCTTCCTGCCTATACCGCCCTACACTTTTTCCACAAGCTGCCGCACAAAGTCCGTCGCAGGACTCTCCTCGATCTCCTCGGGCGCGGCGAACTGCTCGATGCAGCCATCCTTCAATATGAGGACGCGCGTGCCGAGGCGCAGGGCTTCTTCGACATCGTGCGTGACGAAGACGATCGTGAGACCGCCGCGTGCGTGAATGGCGCGGATCTCGTCCTGCAGCTGGCGGCGCAAGAGAGCGTCGATCGCGCCGAAAGGCTCGTCCATCAAGAGAAGCTCGGGCGACGCCGCCAAGGCGCGCGCGATGCCGACGCGCTGCTGCTGCCCGCCAGAAAGCCCAGCGGGATAGCGTTCGCCAAGCTCTCTGGCAAGGCCGACGATCGCCATCCACTTCGCCACGGCCTTCTTCGTGCGCTCCTTGTCGCTCTTGTTCCAAAGGTTCGGCACATAGGCGATGTTTTCCTCGACCGTCAGATGCGGGAAGAGCACGCTGCCCTGAATCGCATAGCCGATCTTGCGGCGCAGCTGCACGAGATCCGCCGTCTTGAGGCTTTCGCCGAGCACCGTGATCTCGCCCGAAGTCGGCTCGACGAGTCCGTTGATCATCTTGAGGAACGTCGTCTTGCCGCCGCCCGATGCCCCGAGCACCGTGATGAATTCGCCCGCCTCGATGGAAAGGCTCAAGTCACGGACGGCCTCCGCCCCTCCATACGATTTGCTTACATTGCGAAACGTGATGACCGCACTCATCGGAGCACCCCCTTTTCTTCCAAGAAGCGACGCGCAACCGCACGCGGCTCCTCGCCGCCCGACTCGACCGCGTCGTTCATCTCTGCCATCTCCGCTTCCGAAATCAGTCCGTCGAAATGCGCGAGCAAGGCGCGAAGTTCGGGATGTGCCGAGAGCGCCTCTTCGCGCACGACCATGCCGCATTCGTAGGACGTAAAAAATTTCTTGTCATCTTCAAGCACGATTCCATTGACCTTGGAAAGCCGCCCGTCCGTCGTGAATACGATCATCGAATCGAGCTTTCCTTCATCGAGCGCCTGATACTTGAGACCGATGTCGATATCGACGGTCGAAGCGAAGTTCATGCCGTAAGCGCGGCACATTGCAGGGAAGCCGTCCTCGCGCTCGAAGAAATCGTACTCGGCGCCAAAATTCATCTTGTCTGCGACGCGTGCGAGGTCGGAATACGTCCTGAGCTGATACCGCTCGGCGAGATCACGCCGCACGGCGATGCCGAAGGTATCGTTGAAGCCCGTCATGCCGAGCCACTCCATGTGATACCGATTGCGATACTCTTCCTGCAATTCGGCGAAGCGCGATTCGTCGTAGGCGTCCGTGCGTTTCAAAACCTGCAGCCAGCCCGTTCCCGTATACTCGGGATAGATGTCGAAATCGCCATGCTCCATCGCCGGCATGATGTTCGACGTGCCGCCGCCGACGCCCGGCGTCAGGGCGACCTTGAGCCGCCCGTCCTGCTCAATGACGAGTTTGAGCATCTCGCCGAGGATCAACTGCTCCGTCATCGGCTTCGTCGCAATGCGGATGACAGCCACCTTCGTGCTCTGAAAGAACGCATAAGCGCCGCCTGCTGCGACGAGCGCGAGAGAAATCGCCGTAAGACGCCGCCACGAACGTCTCCTCCGCCCCCTCGTATCGCTTCGGCGGAGAACGACACGCTTTTCGAGGCGAGCGAGAACGGTATCAGCCAGGAGCGCCAGACAGGCGATGAGGAGCGAGCCGTCGAAGGCGAGCGCTGCATTATTCGTCGTGATGCCGCGGTAGATGGCGATGCCGAGGCCGCCCGCACCGATGAAGGACGCGATGCCCGCGAGCGCGATCGTCATCGTCGTCATGTTGCGGATGCCTGCGAGAATGACGGGCATGGCGAGCGGCAGGGCGATGCGCCTGAGCACCTGGAAGCGCGTCGACCCCATGCCGACCGCCGCTTCGATGAGGAGCGGATCGACATTCTTCAAGCCCGTATGCGTATTCTTCACCATCGGCAAGAGCGCGTAGAGCGTCAAGGCGATGATCGCCGTCGTATTGCCGATGCCTGAAAAAGGCAGAAGAAAGCCGAACATCGCGATCGACGGGATCGTGTAGAGAAAATTGACGACGAGAAGCGTCGGCTGCGCCATGCGGTCAACCTCGGCGATCAAAATGCCCATCGCGCCGCCAATCACGATGGCGAGGACGATCGCCACCAGCGATATGGCGATGTGCTCCAACGTAAGCTGCAGGAAAAAATCGCTGCGCTCCTGGAAAAGTCGTATCATCTCTGCAAACATGGGGATTCCTCCTCAGTCAGTGCGCCTCGCTGTCCAGCCTTTCGATCGCTTCCACAGGACAGCTTTCAAAACAAAGTCCGCAGTGCAGGCAGTGTGCGGCCGCAATCTTGTACGGCTCGCCTTCCGCGATGCACTGCTGCGGACAGACCGCCGCGCAGGTGCCGCAGCCAATGCAGTCCTCGGTGATGCGAAAGCCCTTTTCTTCGCGCTCTGCACGGCCGAAGGAACTGCTCTCACGACAGATTGGACTCTTGCCGAGGTCAAAAAATTCGAGTCTACCCTCCGCGATGACGAAGGCTTCGAGGATGTAACGCGCCTCGCCCGGATAGACGCCCTCCATCGAGGGATTCTCCTGAAAGATACGGTCGATCATCGCCTTCTGCTCGCCGTCCGCAAGCCTTTCGGCGCGTCCCATAAGACGTACCGTCTGCCACTCCTTGTTGAGTCCCGTAACAGCGACGGCGGGATTCGCCATAAGTTCGGCATAGAAATCCTTGCCGCGCGCCGTGCAGAAGTAAAGCCGCCCCTCTTCCACCAACATCACGTCGATGATGCGCACGGTGGGCGCTCCCGTGCAATCAACGGTCGCAAAGGCGCAGTCGCGGATATTGCGCAGGATTTCCAGATACTCTTGAACACCCATCATGCTATCGCTTCCTTTCATTCATACATTCATTGTAGCATAAAACTGGGTGAGATTCTCGATGGTTTCATTCAGCAATCTTTATTCAACTTTAAAAATTGAGTCCACAATCATCATGTGTTATACTTATACATGGTGCTACTTAAACGGTAGGCGGTCGATTCTTAGCCCCTGGCGGTCAACGTCAGCCGCGCATCTGCGCTCTTCGAGCTTGATTTGCGGGACGTTTTCGCATACGACCTATTATCCAATCAGCTGCGCCCTTTAGGCTTGCTTCTTGGATAGGTCAGCAGGGGCGTTGCCCATGACGATTAACGATTTAATCGCGTTGCTCTTGGTAACGCTTTTTATCCTCGTCGTTCTGAAGGCATAAGAAACCCCGCCTCCGGCAACCAATCGTAGGCGGGGTTTCTTAAACCAAACTTATCATTGGGGCTGACCGTTTACCGGTAGCACCTTTTCTATGCTCATTATACGACACAATGCGTCATTCGTCAAATAACATCCATGCGCCTTGCTTATCCCTCGCTGCCCCAAAGCACCTTGCTGACGCTGCCGCGCTCGATGAGTTGGGCGGGGAAATCGCTGACAGATTCGACGACTTCTCCTGCAAGTATCTTCAACAGCATCTTCGACGCGCGGCGGCCGAGCGCTTCGTAGTCGAAAGCGACGGTCGTCAGCGGCGGATACGTCACAGCGCCCAGTTCGTACCCGCCGAAGCCCACGACGGAGACTTCTCCGGGCACGGCGACGCCGTTCTCATGCAGCGCACGCATGATGCCGACAGCCAGTCCGTCCGTCGCGCAGATGACGGCGCTGGGGCGATAGGCTAGGATCTCCTCGCTCTTCTTGTAGGAGTCTTCAAAGCCAAAGTCCGTCTCCACGAAGTTCACGCTCGCGTTGCGGTTGCCGCGCGAGAAGACCTCGACGAAGCCGTCCTTGCGTGCGACGCCGACGGCCTTGTCCTTCTCCGTGACGCCCACGAAGACGACGCGCTCATGCCCCATGCGGCGGATGTAGTCACCGAGCAGACGACCCGCACCGAAATCGTCGGCCTTGATATAGTGCACCTTCTCATGCTGCTGCCCGATGAAGAGCACGGGAATCTCCTGCTCTTTCAGTTCCTTGACAAGCGCGATATGCTCGTCCGTGATGCCAAGAGAAGATACGAGGATGCCGTCGACGCCGAATTGCGCGAGATGCTCGATATTCTTGATTTCACGCGGCATTTCCAGAAACGAGGACTCGAACAATGTCCGGCAGCCGACCTCGTCGAATGCCTTCGCAATTCCCGTGAGCAGCTTGCCGCCCGTCGGCGAATCGACGCGCGGCATGACGATGCCGATCACGCCGCTCTTCTTCGCCTTCAGCCGACGCGCGAAGGCGTTCGAGGAAAATCCCGTCGCCGCGATCGCCTTCTGGATGCGCTCCGCCTTCTCCTCGCTCACATAGCCATGGTTCAAATAGCGCGAAACCGTGCTTTTCGACACCTCGGCAATCGCTGCGATATCCTGGATCGTCACCTTGCGTTCCATGTAAATCCCTCCAATTCCCACAAACTTCCCTCTATGCGTTCGAGCTTCCTATCCGCCGAGATCACGAGCTTCGGCTTTTCCTTCTTCGTCGGAAAGACGAAGAAGGAAGCAGCTTCCTCGCCGTCTTGGAAGAAGACTTCGACGGCGGTCTTGTCCTGATAGATGTGCAGTTTCAGCGAATCGCGCACAGCGAGCCGGAAGCGGCGCACGCCGCGCCCGCCGAGCCGCATTCCCGTGCGGTCGAGCGTCATGACGGCGGTGCGCCGCGCGTAGGAAAAGCGCATGTATTCGCCCGTTTCCATATAAGCGAAATCGATGTGAACCTCCTGCGCCTCACCAAAAGCAACCTCAAGCTCGATTTCCGACTTTGGCGCGAGTTCCTGTCCAAGCTCCTCCACTTGGGATGCGCCGAACTTCTGCGCCGCACCGTTGCGAAGAGCCTTCATCTCTTCGAGCGGCGCGTAGAAGAGCCTGCCGTCCGCGAGGCGCAGTTCGCGCGGCATCGTCAGCGAGAAGAGCCAGCCCTCTTCGCGCGTCGGGTACTCTTCCTCGCGCTCGGGCATTCCCATCCAGCCGAAGAGAATCGCACGCCCCTCGTGCACGAATGCCTGCGGCGCATAGAAGTCAAATCCCCGATCAAGCTCATGAAAAGCGCCGTGCTGCAGCTTCAGTGAATCGACGTCGAGCTTCCCTGCGACGTAGCCCGACTGGTAGAGGTTCTGCCAGCGATAGTCCTCGGCGCCAAGCCCCTGCGGCGAGAAGAGCAGCACGTCGCCTTCCGCGAGCTGCAGGAGCGTCGGGCACTCCCACATGTAGCCGAAGTCCGATAGCTCCGTCTCAATCTCGCCCGCAAGCTGCCACGCGCCCTCCTTTTTTTCGTAGAGCACGGCGCGTCCCTTCTCTTCTGTCGTCTGAGCGCCGAGCACGAGGAACTCGCGCCCGTCCTTTACGAAGCGGCTCGGATCGCGAAAATGCGCCGTATAGCCTTTCGGCTCGTGCTCGATGATGATTTCATCCTTCTGCGCGATCCCCTTTTCCGGCTGCCACGTGGCGAGTCTCTGCGCAGGCGTGCGCGCGCCGTCCTCCTTGCGGTTGCACGTGTAGACGAGGCGCAGGGCATCGTCCTCGACGAAGCCCGCGCCCGAGTAGCAGCCGTCCTTGTCATGCACATCGCTCGGCCAGAGCGCAAGCTCGGGCAGGCGATAATGCACGAAATCCTCGGTTTCCACATGCCCCCAGCACTTGTGCTTGTGCTCAACGCCCAAGGGATTCCACTGAAAGAAGATGTGGTACTTTCCCGCGTACCACGAAAGCCCGTTGGGATCGTTGACGAGGCCGAACGGCATTTCGAGATGGAAGTCGTTGTGCCAGCGATGCTGCAAGGGAAATCCCTCGCGCACCTTCGCGTCGATCGCTTCCTTGTCAAACGCCTTGTCGAACGCTTCGTTTGCCATGATCTCACTCCTTCGGATCGAAGAGCGTGTACGTCAGGCCGAAAGCGATGCCAAAGCCGATGACATTGACGATCAAGTATTCGAGGAGATGATCCATGTAGAGCAGCGTGCCCGGCAGAACCGTCACGCCCATGCCCGTGCCTGCGAGGTGCATGATGCCCGACGCCGCTCCCGCGCAGGCGCCGCCCGCGAGCGCGTAGAGGAACGGCTTCATGAAGCGCAGGTTGATGCCGAAGATCGCCGGCTCCGTGATGCCGAGGAACGCCGGAATCGCCGACGAGATGTAGAGGGTGCGCTTCTTCTTGTTCTTCGTGCGCGCCGCGACAGCAACGGCAGCGCCGCCCTGCGCGATGATCGCGCCCGTGATGATCGCGTTGAAGGCGTCGCGCCCCGTCGAGGCGAGGAGCTGAATCTCAAGCGCGTTGAATACATGGTGGATGCCGCTGACGACGATGACCTGATGCAGGCCGCCGACGATGAAGCCGCCGATGCCGAACGGCAGTTCAAGAAACGCACGCACCGCGCCGAACACGGCGAGTTCCAGCGTATGCATGATGGGGCCGACGATGAGAAGGCCGACGATCATGCACGAAAAGAGCGTGAGGAACGGCGTGAAGATGAGGTCGACGACATCGGGGATGAACTTCTTGAGTCCCGCTTCAACCTTTGCGGCAAGGATGCCGAGGACGAGCGCCGGCAAGACCGATCCTTGGTAACCGACGACGGGAATCGAAAGCCCCAAGAGATTCATGCAGATGGGTTGCGCTTCCCCGCTCGCGATCGCGTAGGCGTTCGGCAGCTGCGGCGCAACGAGCATGAGTCCGAGAACGATGCCGATGACAGGCGTGCCGCCGAACTTCTTCATCGTTGACCAGCAGACGAGCGCCGGCAGGAAGGCGAACGCCGTATCCGTCAGGATCTGGCTCATGCGCACGAGATTGTCGCTCATCTCGACGCCGAGGTTCTGCAGCATGCCGCGCAAACCCATGAAAAGACCGGTAGCGACGAGCACGGGAATGATCGGCACGAAGACGTCGCCGAACGTGCGCGAGACCTTCTGCGCCGTCGTCATCTGCTCGTATGCAGCTTCCTTATTAGAGCCACCCGCGAGCGCGGGATTCATGCCGACGAGCACGTCGTAGACCTTGTTGACGAAGCCCGTGCCGAGAATGATCTGGTACTGCGCCGCCGCGAAGAACTGCCCCTTGACGCCGTCGATGTTCTCGACCGCCTTGTCCTCGATCTTATCCTTGTCGTTTAAGATCAGCCGCAGGCGCGTCGCGCAATGCTCGGCGGAGCGGATGTTCGCCATGCCGCCGATGTGGTCGAGAATCTCTCGCGCCACGCGCTCCTCGGCAGGCATCGAGGCATAGGCGGGATTCGGCCCTGCCGGCGCTGCAACCGCTGCAGGTGTTCCCGCCGCCGCAGGCGCTGCCGCCTCGCTTGCCTCTTCCTCGCCTTCGCCCGGCGAGGAGACCTTCTGTGCGCCCAAAGAGAGCGTAATCGTGCCGTAGTCCGCCGCATTCGTCACGACGACGGGCGTCGTCGTATCGTAACCGGCCGCGCGGATCGCCGCCTCGTCAAACTCGATGAGGAGATCGCCCTTCTTGATCTCGGCCCCCTGCTCCACATGCGCCGTGAAGTGCTTTCCCTCAAGGTTCACCGTGTCGAGTCCGACGTGAATGAGCAGGTCGACGCCCGCCGTCGAATGAAGGCCGATCGCGTGCTTCGTCGGAAAGAGCACCGTGACCTCGCCGTCGAACGGCGCGCGAACCTTGCCCTGCGGATTCTTGACCGCAGCACCGCGCCCCATGAGCTCGCCGGCGAACGCAGGATCGTTGACCTCCTTGAGGGCGATGAGCTCGCCCTCCAAGGGGCTTTCCAACAATAATTCCGCCATTCCCATTCCCCTTTCTATGAAATCGGTCTCATAATTCCACTTTTATCTTACCCCGCGCAAGAATCATTGTCAATAGATTAGAAGGAATGCGCAGCAAAAAGAATTTTTTCGCCCCCATTGACATGTAATCCAGTATGTTATATTATCTTTATTATATACTAAACATGTATGAATAATACATTCTACAAAAAGGAGCGCCGCCATGAAGAAGACGATTGACAGCCACGAGCACACGCACAGCCACGACCATAGCCACGACCACGAACATGTCCACACGCATGATCATGTACACACACATGATCACGACCACGCACACCCTGCCTGGCAGCCGCACACGCACGATGCGGCGCATCCGCACACGCACGGCGGCGTCAACGACTATATGCAGGCCGTCTCCGCCTACCGCAAGACGTTCGCCTCAAAGCAGGATGTGCTCGACAAGACGCCCGATCCCGCCGTGCGCGAGATGCTGCTGCACATGGAACAGATCGGCTGCGATACGGCGTTCGACCGCTTCGATCAGCAGAAGCCGCAGTGTTCTTTCGGCCTCGCTGGCGTCTGCTGCAAGAACTGCAACATGGGGCCGTGCAAGATCACGGCGAAGAGCCCGCGCGGCGTCTGCGGCGCCGATGCCGATCTCATCGTCTCGCGCAACCTCCTTCGGAGCGCTGCGGGCGGCGTCGCCCAACACGGCGCACACGCGCGCGAAGTGCTGTTGTCGCTGAAGTTCGCCGCCGAAGGCAAGCTCAAACTGCCTCTTCTCGGAGCAAAGCGCATCCGCGAGGTCTGCCGTGCCTTCGGCATCAATACGCGCGGTCAGAGCACGCGCCGCCTCGCGAGCCGCCTTGCCGATGTGCTGCTCGCCGATCTCTCCCGCGCCCTGCCCGAAGAATATCGCTCCATCGCCGCGCTCGCGCCCGCCGAGCGAAAAGAAGTCTGGCAGAAGCTCGACATCCTGCCGATCAGCGCCTACAACGAGGTCTTCGACGCCTTCCACCGCACGGGCTGCGGCACGGACGGCGATTGGCAGAGCGTCATGAAGCAATTCCTGCGCTGCGGCCTTGCCTTCTGCTACACGGGCGTCGTCGCCGCCAACATCGCGACCGACGCGCTCTTCGGCGTCGGTCATCGCGCGACCTCGAAGGTCAACGTCGGAGCGCTCAAGAAAGGCTGGGTCAACATCGCCGTGCACGGCCATCTGCCGACGCTCGTCAGCGAAATCGTGCGCATCGGCCGCACGCAGGAATTCATCGACCTCGCGAAGAAGCACGGCGCAGAGGGCATCCAATTCTACGGCATCTGCTGTTCGTGCCTCGCCGCCATGTACCGCTACGAAGGCGTCATCCCGCTCTCGAACGCCGTCGGCGCAGAGCTCGTGCTCGGCACGGGTGCGCTCGATCTCTGGGTCGCCGACGTGCAGGATGTCTTCCCCTCCATCATGGACGTGGCGCGCTGCTTCAAGACGACCGTCGTCACGACGAGCGATGCGGCTCGTCTGCCCGGCGCGGAGCACTACGCCTACGACCACCATCACTCGAATGTCGCCGACACGGAGAAAATCGCACGCAAGATCGTCACGCGCGCCATCGAGAGCTTCGCCGCGCGGCGCGATGTGCCCGTATTCATCCCAGCCTACGAGGTCACAGCAGAGATCGGCTTCAGTGCCGAATCTGTCAGCGAGCGCTACAAGGGATTCGGCGCGATTGCAGAAGCGCTGAAGAGCGGCAAGATCCGCGGCATCGTCAACATGGTCGGCTGCAACAACCCGCGCGTCGTCTACGAGCGCGCCATCATCGACATCGCTGAGGAGCTAATAAAGAACGACGTCCTCATCTTCACCAACGGCTGCGCCTCGTTCCCACTCTTGAAGCTCGGCTACTGCAGCCTCTCGGCGCTCGCCAAGACGGGCAGGAATCTGCGCGAATTTCTCGGCGACGACCAGCCGCCCGTATGGCACATGGGCGAGTGCGTCGACAACACGCGCGCCTCGACGATCCTCGGCGGCACGGCAGCAGCGGCAGGCAAGGACATCAAGGACATGCCGTTCGCGTTTGCGAGTCCCGAGTGGGCGAACGAGAAGGGACTTGACGCCTCGCTCGCCTTCCGCCTCTTCGGCATCAACTCCTACCACTGCGTCGAACCGCCCGTACAAGGCTCAACGAACGTCGAGAACTTCCTCAAGAAGGACACGCAGGAAACGCTCGGCGCCGTCATGACGGTCATCACCGATCCCAAGGCGCTCGCGAAGAAAATGCTCGAAGACATTGACGAAGCGCGTCGGGCGCTCGGCTGGAAAGCGTGCGCACCGCTGCAGCTTTCCGCCCCAGAAGCGAGCGACGAGACGGATTCCATACCGGCAGCGAAGGCGGCAAACGCATGAAACAAGCAGCAAGAAAGCGCATCCTCGTCCTCGCTTCGCTCCTCGCCGTCGTCGGCGCACTCGCCGCCTTCGGCAGCTACCGAAGCGAAGCCGAGCCGCGAGACGTGCGCACCGTGCGCCTCGCCTACCTGCCGACCACCCATGCCCTGCCGCTCTTTGCCCAAAAGGAAATGGAATCGCCCGACGGTCCCGTCCGGATCGAGCTGATCAAGTACGGCTCATGGCCCGAGCTTATGGACGCGCTCAACACGGGGCGCGTCGACGGCGCATCGGTGCTCATCGAGCTTGCCGTCAAAGCGCGCGAACAGGGCATCGATCTCAAGGCGGCGACCCTCGGGCACAAGGACGGCAACATCGTCGTCACCCTGCCCGAGATCGAACGCGTCGAAGACCTCAAGGGCAAAGTCTTCGCCATCCCGCACAAGCAATCGACGCACAAGCTGCTCCTCGACGAGCTTCTCGCCGCCCACGGCATGACGGAACGCGATCTGAAAGTCGTCGAGATGACGCCGCCCGAAATGCCCGCCGCACTCGCGCAGAAACAAATCGCCGGCTACTGCGTTGCCGAGCCTTTCGGCTCGCAGGCCATCGCTCTCGGCGCGGGAAAGCTCTTCGCGCGTGATGACGAACTCTGGAACGAAAGCCCGTGCTGCGCCCTCGTTTTCAACGGCAGCTTCGTGCGCGAAAACGAGGAGCTTGCACGCGCGACGGTCAAGGCATACATGGAGGCGAGCGAGCATCTGAGCGAACATCCCGAAAGCCGGACAGAGATCGCCGGCCATTTTCTCAAGACGAAGCCCGCCGTACTGGAAAAATCCTTCGACTGGATCTCCTACGACGATCTCGCCATCAGCGAAGAAACCTACAATGCATTGACCGCACGCATGAAAGCGGCGGGGCTGCTGCAGAAAGCGCCGCCCTACGAAGACTTCGTCGACCGAAGCCTTCTCCCCTGAAAGGTTTGTGATTTATGAAAAACGTCCGGCATCTTATCGGCGCGGCTGCCGTCACGCTCCTCTTTTGGCAGGCGATCTGTACGTTCGGCGGCTGGCACGAGGCGCTTTTCCCCTCACCTCTCGCCGCCTTCCTGGGATTTGTCGAGCTCATCAAGGACGGTGTGCTCTTCGAGGACGTCGCGGCGAGCCTCGTGCGCTTCGCCGTCGGCTACCTCGCCTCCGTCCTCCTCGCGCTCGCTGCAGGTCTCATTCTCGGCTGGTACTCCAAGGTATGGGCGTACCTCAACCCCATCGCGCAGGTTCTTCGCCCCGTCTCACCCGTCGCCTGGCTGCCCTTCATCGTGCTCTTCTTCGGCATCGGCGAAGCGCCTGCCATCGTCATCATCTTCCTCGCAGCGTTCTTCCCCGTGCTGCTCGCGACTGTCGCCGCCGTGCAGAAGCTCGACCCCGTCTATCTGAAGGTCGCGCAAAACTTCGGCATCAAAGAGCCTGCCGTCTTCACGAAGATCATCCTGCCCGCCATCTTCCCGCAGATTGCCACGGGGCTTCACCTCGCCCTCGGCACGGCCTGGGTCTTCCTCGTCGCGGGCGAGATGGTCGGCGCTCAGTCGGGGCTGGGCTTCCTCATCATCGATGCGCGAAACAACCTCAGAGCCGACCTCCTGATGGCAGCAATCCTCACCATCGGACTTCTCGGACTTCTCTTGGACAGCGCCATGAACCTCGCCGAGAGGCAGCTTTACCGCGCCTGGGGCATACGAGGAGGGAAATCATGAGCTACATCGAAATACGAGACGTCTGCCGCCACTATGAACAGAAGGGCACACGCTTCACGGCGCTCTCCCACGTCGACCTAGCCATCGAGCGCGGCGAATTCATCTGCCTCCTCGGCCCCTCGGGCTGCGGCAAGAGCACGCTCCTCGCGGCGCTCGCGGGCTTCGACCGCGTATCGAGCGGCAGCGTGCGCATCGCAGGCGAAGAGGTCACCTCGCCCAGCATCAAGAACGTCACGATCTTCCAGAACTACGGCCTCCTGCCGTGGCGCACGGTAGAAAAGAACGTCGAACTGGGGCTCGAAAGCCTCGGCACAGCGCCCGAAGAGCGCGCAAAGATCGCGCGCCGCTACCTCGCCCTCGTCGGCTTGGAGCGCTTCGCCTCGCACCATCCCGCGGAACTCTCGGGCGGCATGCAGCAGCGCGTCGCCATCGCGCGCGCCCTCGCCGTCGATCCCGACATCATCTTCATGGATGAACCATTCGCCGCCCTCGACGCCATCACGCGCATGAGCCTGCAGGACGAGATCTCCGCCATCTGCCGCAGGCAGGGCAAGACCATCATCTTCGTCACGCACGACATCGACGAAGCCGTCGTGCTCGCCGACCGCGTCGTCGTCATGACGCCGAACCCCGGCAAGGTCAAGAGCATCATCGAAGTCGACCTCCACGGCAAACGTGATCGCACGAGCCCCGACTTTCTCCACATCCGTGACCGCATCTTCCGCGAATTCTCCCTGAAGCCCGCCGACAAGACGGAATACTACATATAAAAAGGGAAGAGGCGTCCTCTGCGCGCAGAGGACGCCTCTTCCCTTTCCCATGTCCCTATTCGCTTTTCGCAGCCTCTTTCCAGTTGAGGTTGTCGAGCCATTCCTTGACCAGCGGCTTCACGAGCCGCGGCGTATCGTGGACAAACTTCCCTTCAAGGCCGAGACCGTCGAGAACCTTCGCTCCCTTCGCATGGAGCGGGATGTTCTTCTCATTTCCCGTCAGAGCATCCGTCAGGGACGTCGAAAACGGAATGATCGTCTTGCCCTCGAAATCATTCGTTTCGAGGAATGTATAGACCGCCATCGGCATATCGCTGCACCAGTTCGGGTAGCCGAGGAAGATGATGTCGTAGTCGGCGAGATTCACCTTCTCCGCAAGTTCTGGACGCGCGTTCTCCTTCTGCTCGCGGCGTGCGACCTCAAGCACCTCCTTGAGCTTCTCCGGATACGCCTCCTTCGTCTTGATCTCAAAAAGATCGCCGCCTGTTTCGTCGGCGATGATCTCCGCCAGTGCCGCCGTATTTCCCTTCTCGGTGCGGCCGACGGCATAATTCTCACCCGCGCGGGAGAAATACGCGACAAGCACCTTAGGACCGCCAAAACCGAAACCGGCAAAGGAACCTTGCAGACTGTACGCCGCAGCAGCCAGGACAGTCAGCAAGACAGCGCCGATCAGCATTGCTTTTCTCAAATTCATGATGGCCTCCTCTCTCTTTCCCCTCCATTATAAACGATATAAGGGCACAAGAAAAGAGGCGACATGCCTATGCCGCCTCCATTCTGAGGAATATTCTCCCCATCTTGCTTTTCATCACACCTGCAGCCTGCGTCAGCACTCGCCACAGACGAGCATCTGCCGCATCCAAGGGAGAAGTTCCTGCTCACCCGCTTGAATATAGGCATTCCATGCCTCTGTATAGCGTGGGAAGTGCATCGTGCTGTGCTCTGCACAATCAATGAGGCTCAAAACCTCTTCCTCGCCAACATCCCCCTCGTAGCGCTTCACCCAGGCGATGAGGAAAAACTCCAAGAGTTTCCAACGCGCGACAAGAAGACGCCAGTCGACGAGAAGTGATCCCTCGTATCTACACGGAAACGCCATGAGGAAAATTTCATTGACAAGGTAGTTCTCCAAAACATGGCCATGTGCAGGCAAGAATTTCTCACGATAAAGCGCCCGATATTCTGCATAAAGAGCCTCCAATCGTGCGAGGCTGTTCTCTCCCTGCAGTTCGTAGACCTCTGCCACTTGATTGAAGGAGGCTTCCTCCATATCTGCGCGTCGACCCCAAAAGAGCACATCCCAGTCTCGTCTCTTGACCTCATCCATCCAGCCGAAAAGCCAACGCATGTACGCCGCACTGTCAAACGGCACATACGTCAAAAGCTCTGCGGCAGAGGGCGTCAGATAAAACTCGGCGATGCCCGACAACTCGCGCTCCTCTGTCCCCGCGTCGAGCGACTCGTCCACACGGTCAATGAAGAAACCCAAGAGAGCCAAGCGATCATCCAGCGTATAGCAACGCTGCTGCAGGAGAGCAAGCGCCGTCTCCTGCACGATGCGAAAAGCGCCCGCGTCCATCTTCGGCTGCACTGCCCAGCAAGCATCGCGTAAAAGCGGCGCCTGCACGCGCTCCAGGCGCATAGGATTCTTGCCGAGCAAAAGAAGTTTCCTCGCGATCGGGCAGGTAAGCGTCAAAGAGCCTGACGCCATATTGTCAAACAAATACGTCACTCGCGGATAAAACGCACAGGTCGACGACAGATATTCCTCCCCCAGATTTTTTTGCAGGAAACAAAGCCCATCGGCCTCAAGCAGTGCGCAGGCTTCTCCCTCTTCATCGCGCAGTTTCATGACATAATTGCCATCTTCGCTTCGTTCGACAGCAGAGAGAACACGCCGCCGAATTTTGGTGTTCGGGATTTTCTGATAGAGCGAATGATGCTCTTCATCTACAATAACCCTCCAGCCATGACAGCACTTCGAGTTGCAAATGCTGCCATCGCACCGAAACTCTGCCACACAGGCAGGACGCAGGGTATCGAAGCAACTCTGCCCCTCAGATCGCATGGAAGTTCACGAGGCGTGCGCCGAAGATGCCGTCGACGGCGGTGATCTGCTGCAGCAGATCTTCGGGGATGTCGTGATCGACGGTCAGCACCATGACGTTCGTGCCTTCCTTGTCCGTGCGGCCAACCTGCATGCTCGAAATGTTGACACCGCGCTCGCCCATCATCGTGCCGACCGTGCCGATGACGCCGGGACGGTTGATGTGCGGGCAGATGAGGATGCGATCGTGCGGATCGACGTCGACGCGATAGCCGTTGATCGAAACGATGCGGCCTTCCGTGCCGAAGAGCGTGCCCTTGACAACCGTTTCTCCCTTCGCCGTCTTGACGCAGACGGCGATGAGGTTCTGGAAGTCTTGCGACTCCTTGTGCTTTACCTCGCGCACCTTGATGCTGCGCTCCTTGGCAAGGCTCGGTGCGTTGACGTAATTGACGTTGAACTCTAGGACGGGGTTCAGCATGCCCTTGATGACGCCCGTCGTGAGCATCTGCGTGTTGACCTCCGTGATGTCGCCACTGTACTCGACGGCAAGCTCCGTGATCGCGCCGTCAGCCAGCGAGCATACCGTACAGCCAAGGCGCTCGGCGAGGTCGAGATAGGGGCGGATGACGTGCATGACGTCTGCCGACACGGGCGCCATGTTGACCGCTGTCAAGACAGGCTCGCCTGAAAGCGCCGCACGGATTCCTTCCGCCACGTCGAGGGCGACGCCGATCTGCGCCTCGACCGTCGATGCGCCAAGATGCGGCGTGAGGATGATGCCCGGCACGCCGACGAGCGGGTTGCCCTCTTCCAAAGGCTCGCTCGTGAAGACGTCGATCGCCGCGCCCGCGACATGCCCAGCCTTCACGGCGTCGGCGAGATCCTGCTCGTTGATGATGCCGCCGCGCGCGCAGTTGACGAGGCGCACACCCTTCTTCATGCGTGCGATCGCCTTCTTGTCGAGCATGTCCTTCGTATCGGGATTGAGCGGCATGTGCACCGTGATGAAGTCCGACTTCTCGATCACTTCGTCGAGCGTGCCGACGACGACGCCCATCGCCTTGGCACGCTCCTCGTTGATGTACGGATCGTAGCCGATGACGTTCATATCGAAGGAAAGCGCGCGCTTGGCGACGCCCGAGCCGATGCGCCCCATGCCGATGACGCCGAGCGTCTTGCCGCGCAGCTCGACGCCGACATACTTCTTGCGATTCCACTCGCCCTTCTGCATCGTCTCGTTGGCGATGGGAATGTTGCGGCTCATCGCGAGCATCATCGCCATCGTATGCTCCGTCGCCGCGATCGTGTTGCCGCCCGGCGAGTTGATAACGATGATGCCGCGCGCCGTCGCCGCTGCCACATCAATGTTGTCGACGCCGACGCCCGCGCGGCCGATGATCTTGAGCTTCGCCGCCTTGTCGATGACATCCTTCGTCACTTTCGATGCCGAGCGCACGATAACGGCCTCGAAATCGCCGATGATGTCCAGAAGCTCCTCATGCGAAAGCTTCGGCTTCTCGACAACCTCGAACTTCGGGGAAAGGATGTCAATCGCCTTCTGAGATACGCCGTCTGCTACGAGAATTTTCATATCCATCGCTCCTCTACGACTAGATGTTCACTCCATAAGCAATTTACGCGCACAAACGTCCACTCCGTGGACATTGTGCGCCGCCCTTAATGAAAGTTATCCAATCAGTTTGCGCCTTCGGCTTGACTTCTTGGACTTTCATAGTAAACTACACGCACAAACGTCCACTCTGTGGACATTGTGCGCCGCCCTTAATGAAAGTTATCCAATCAGTCTGCGCCTTCGGCTTGACTTCTTGGACTTTCATAGTAATATCATATCATTTTTCCAGCAACTTATCCAGTGGACAATCGTATGGCAAGCATACTTACCGAGAAAACAAAGATTCACTTGACGAAAACACGAAAAAGGGGGTAGAATTGAGTGTATATTTGTATAGGAGTCACTTTTTCACTCTGTCAGGAGGTCTTTCTGTGGAAGCGAATCGCATTTACAATTTCAATCCCGGCCCTGCCACTCTGCCGCTTGAGGTGCTCAAGGAAGCGCAGGCGGAGTTTCTCAATTTCGACAACTCGGGCATGTCGATCCTCGAGATCTCACACCGCGCCAAGGCGTATGACGAGGTGCACAACCGGGCGAAGGCAGACATCCTCTCGCTCATGGGACTCGGCGACGACTACGACGTGCTCTTCGTGCAGGGCGGCGCGAGCCTCGCTTTCGCCATGATTGCGATGAACTATGCGACGAAGGAGAAGAAGGGCAGCTATGTGCTGTCGGGCAGCTTCGCTACGAAGGCTTACGACGAGGCCGCGCTCCTCGGCGTCGGCGAGATTGCAGCTTCCTCGAAGGACGGCGGCTTTCGCCATGTACCGACGCAGGCGGAGATCAAACTCGATCCGAATGCAGCGTATCTTCATCTGTGTTACAACAACACGATCTACGGCACGGAGTATCACTATATCCCCGAGACGGGCGATGTACCACTGATCGCCGACATGTCGTCCGACATGCTCTCGCGTCCCCTCGACTTCAAGAAATTCAGCTTCATCTACGCGGGCGTACAGAAAAACCTCGGCCCTGCCGGCACCTGCCTCGTCGTCGCAAAGAAGTCGATGCTCGAAAAGAGCCCCGAGACGCTGCCGACGATGCTGCGCTACTCGACGCACTACAAGAAGAACTCCCTCTACAACACGCCGCCCGCTTTCGGCATCTACATGGTCGGCAAGGTCGCCGCATGGATCAGGGCGCAGGGCGGCCTCGCCGAAATGGCGAAGCGCAACGAGAAGAAGGCGGCGCTGCTCTACGATGCGATCGACAGCTCCGACGGCTTCTACAAGGGGCATGCGGACAAAGACAGCCGCTCCTTCATGAACGTCACCTTCCGCCTGCCTAGCGAGGAGCTTGAAAAGAAATTCGTCGCCGAAGCCGCAGAATATGGACTCGGCGGCGTCAAAGGACACCGCTCCGTCGGCGGCATGAGGGCATCGATCTACAACGCGATGCCCTACGAAGGCGTAGCCGCCCTCGTCGACTTCATGCAGAAGTTCCGCAAGGAAAACTGAGATATGTATAGAGAAGCAAGAACCCGCAGCTGATTTTCAACTGCGGGTTCTTGCTTCTCTGTCTTGTTTTTCGTTATCGTATATGATAACATTGAACCGAGGAGGCTGAAGCATGTCTTGGAATATCGACTTTTATCATTGTCCTTCTCCACGGATTCAAAAAGAAAACGATGCGAACTCCGCTAAGGGAATTGGCACGCGCCTTGCAATACAAAGCAGACTATGAGAGGAGGTCTAGAAAATGAAGCCAGGAGTGAGCCTGTCGCATATTCGCGAAAAATTGCTGGAGAATGAGAATTTTGCTTCAGAATATGAGCGACTGCAGCCGCGCTATAAACTGATCGCCCAGATCATAGCCGCCCGCACCGAGCAGAATATGACGCAGAGCGAGTTGGCTCAGCGCATGGGCACGCAGCGTTCGAACATCTGCCGCTTGGAAAGCGGCACATATAATCCATCGTTGGATTTCCTGATTCGTACAGCACATTCGCTTGGAAAAGAACTTCAAATCGAACTTCGATGAATGTTGACTTGCGTAAAAGAGCCGCCCGAAGCTGGAATCCAGCTTCGGGCGGCTCTTTTATACGCTTTTCTTACATCACTGTGCCGTCACGATGTCAGCTTCAAACATGCGATTCCATGGGAAGTTGACCTTTATCTCGCGCAGTGCGGGCAGGGGCGGCAGATTGTTGTCGGCGAACTCGCGCATCATGCGGTCGGCGCGGTACTGAACGCCGAGGATCTTGTCGTCGAGACTCATGTAGACGCCGCTGCCGCGCAGCCAGCCGAGCTGACGCGCGATCTTGTTGCGGACGTTTGCCTGATACGCCCAATCGTCGAGGTAGCGCGTGAGCAGCAGGCTGTCCCGCGCGTCGTCCGTCATGCGCTCGGCAAGAAGCCCCTCAGCGACGGCAAAGCCCGTGCTGTTCGTCGGGGTATTCCAACCGGCGTAAGCGCGCAGCTTGAACAGCAGATCCTCGCGCTTCAGGCCTTCCATGAGTGCGTTGTCCGCGCCGTTCGCATAGGCGACGTCGGCGATGCCGACGGGATAACCTTTGGCGATGTAGTCCTTGAGCAGGTCGAGGAAGTACTGCGTGCCGTCGCGCACCTTGCCGTCGTTCGTGCGGTCGTTCGCTTCATACGTCTTGCCGTTGGGATTCGTATTGACGAGCAGGACGTACTCCGACTTCTCAGGGCGCTGAATGAGGACGGCGCCCGCAGCCGTGGCGGCGGCACGCACCGAGTCCTGGATATGCTCGTCGGAGTAGGCGGGCACGGTGCGCCCGCCCGTGCCCTTGTTGTAGCGAACGTGAATGAAGGGCATCTTGTGCTCGATATTGTTGACGGCACGCGAAAGCAGGAGAAGTCCCACCTCGTCAATGCCCGACATCGTCTGAAACTTCGAGGAGCCGAGTCCTGCGCTGTAGGCGAGGAGCTTCCGGCCTTCCATGTGCGTCTGCGAATACGGCGCATTGTCGTCGCGCCCGAGCACGAAGTAGTCAAAGACGCCGCTCTTCGTATAGTCGATGAGCTTTTCATTCGCCGCAAAGTTCTTCGTGCGGCGGCTCATCCAGTCTTCCATGGACTTTTCGGGAATCAGCTCTTTCAAGAAAGCGTATTCCTTCTTTTCCCTGGAGGTCAGTCCTTCGACTTCCTGCTTGTCCGTCAGGAGCGTATAGCGAAAGATGTCCGCGCCGTAGTTCTTGTAGTAGCCTGGCTCTTCCGAGCCCGACGCCTCGCCCGAACGCGGCGTGCGCATGATCGAGCCGAAGACGTAGAGCGGCAGCGCGGGATGCGCTGCGCGGAAGTCCTGGAAGTTCTTGAGACGTGCCACGATTTCACCGCGCGTGCAGTCGTGCTTTCTTGAGCCTACGAGACTGCCGTAGAGCATCGAGTCCGACGAGATGACGGCGGCACTGACCCCGGACGCATTTTCCTCCGCCCAAGTCCAAAGCTCCTCGGGATGTCCGAGGTCGGTGCGGCTGCCGAGCATGTCGTCGGGCGGCACGATGACCTCGTAGCCAAGTTCGCGCACAACGTCCGCCGTCTGCTTGTCTGAGATCGGACGGTTGTCGTGCGGAATGAACATGATGCGCTTCTGGCGCGACATCTCCTCTGCCTTGTCCTTCTTGCCCGCTTCAGCGGCAGGCAGAACGAGGAAGGCGAGCGCGAGCAAAAGCGCTAAGATCTTATACGTTTTCTGCAATTTGCACTTCCCTTCTTTTCACTCTGCGGGAGCCGCATCGTCTGACGTCTCGACACGCTCTTCCTTCATCTTGTCGCGCATATCTGACCACAGATCCTTCGCGCGGTCGACGGTCACGCGCTCCTTCGTCTCAAGCTCCTTATTGTGCATGAGCATCGACAGATACCGGCCAGCCGTATCGTAGTCGCCGAGGCGGAAATGGATCGCACCGATCAGGTAGATGCAGTCGGCTTCCGTCATCTGTCCTTGTGGGAAAACCTCGCGCGAGCGCGACTCGATGTAGAGCTTGCCGGCTTCCGCGAGGAACTTCTCCTCGTTCTCCTTGTCGCCTGCCTCACGGTAAATCCATGCGAGCGTGAGGTTCAGCCCCGCCTTGTGGGCGAATGTCTCCGTCGTGAACTTCGTGTAGAAGATCGCGAGCTTCAGCGCCTTGATGGCGTCGTCGCGCGTGCGCTGCTCCTTGAACTCGCTCGTCCCATGATGCCCGGCGAGGAAGTCCTGAATCTCCTTCTTCGCCTTCGGTGCGACGCCGTTCAGGAAGTGGCGCTCGTCCTCGGCGTAGCCGCAGTGCTCACAGACCCAGATGCGGTAGTAGTAAGGATTGATGTCCTTGTAATGCGTGCAGAGGTCGTTGTCGACCGTCTCGGTAATAAGGCGCGAGCGCACTTTCGTCGCACGCGTTTCCATGCTGCAGATCGGGCAGGGCTTCTTCACCACATAGAGATAATCCTTTTCAGCCATTGTATCAGATCTCCTTTGCTGTAATCATATATCTGCAGGGACGGCGGATCTTTTCCGCCGTCCCATTGCATACGCTACCTTTCGTACAGCTCGCATAAGCCCCGGAGACGCTTCGCGTCCTCTTCGGCATGCGCGAAGTCCTTGAGCCGCCAGCGCCAGTTGATGCCGACGGTGCCGGGCACGTTCATGCGGCTGCGGCTGTCGAGGGCGCGTACATCCTGCATGGGGATGATGACGAGACGCGCGTTCGACGCATAGGCAAACTCGACGAGCTTATCGCAGATGTCCTTCGGCCGGTCGATACGTGCGTTCAGAAGCTCCGCTACCGCCGCCCGCTCGGGGGCGTCGAGATCCTGCGTGAACCAGCCGACCGTCGTATTGTTATCGTGCGTGCCCGTGTAGACGATGGAGTTTTCGGGCACGGCGATTCCGACGCGGCGCATCTCGTTGAAGTTCAGGCAGAAATGCAAAACCTTCATGCCCGGATAGCCGCAGTCGTCGCGCAGTTTCTCGACTTCGTTGGTGATGATGCCAAGATCCTCGGCGACGATGGAAAGGTTCTCGACCGACTTCTCCATCTCTTCGAAGAATGCCTTGCCGGGACCCTTGCGCCAGCAGCCATTGACCGCTGTCTTCGCCTTGCCGTCGATCTCCCAATACGCCTCGAAGCCGCGGAAGTGATCGAGGCGCACGATATCGACGAGCGAGCAAAGCTTCCGAAAGCGAGCCTTCCACCAGCCGTAGCCGTCTTCCTTCATCGCCGTCCAGTCGTACTGTGGGTTGCCCCACAGCTGTCCCGTCGCGCTGAAGTAGTCGGGCGGTACGCCCGCGACCGTCTTCGCCGTGCCGTCCTCGTTGAGCGAGAACAAGTTTTGGTTCGCCCAGACGTCGACGCTGTCGTGCGAGACGAAGATGGGCATGTCGCCCATGATTTTGACGCCCTTTTTGTGCGCGTACTCGTGCAGGTGCTTCCACTCTTTGTCAAACAGATACTGCCAGAACTTCTGGCAGCCGATCTCGTCCGCCAGGCGCTCTCGCGCCGCACGAAGAGCGGCGTTCTGTCGCTCTTTCAGCTCGGGCTTCCACTCGAACCACGGCGCTTTCTTGTTCTCAGTCTTCAAGGCCTCGAAGAGCGCGTAGTCATCAAGCCATGCCGCCTCCTTTTCGCAGAAATCCCGGAAAGCGTCGCTTTCTCCCTGTTTCTGGAAGTTCTTCCACGCACGTTCCAAATGCTTCTTCTTGAACGCCCACGCCCGCTCATAATCGATAAAAGCGGTCGCGCTGTCGGGCGCCGCCTTCACGTCACGCGCCGCAAGCAGTCCGTCATCGATGAGCATGTCGAGCGAAATGAGCATGGGATTGCCCGCGAACGCCGACGGCGATTGATAAGGCGAATAGCCGAAATCGCTGACGGGGCACAGCGGCAGAACCTGCCAGACCTTCTGACCGGCAGCGGCGAGGAAATCGACGAAGCGATAAGCGTCGCCGCCAAGATCGCCGATGCCGTACTTCGACGGCAGGGACGTCGGATGAAGCAGGACGCCCGCTTCGCGCGGGAAGCGCCTTTCCTCCTGCACGGCCTCGTAGATGCGCGCCGAAAGGGGCGGGAGCTTCACGGTCAGGACGCCGCGCTGAACCTGCACGCGTTCCTCCCCTTCGAGGGCTTCCTGCAGCGTTCCCTGCAGGAAATCGCCGACATTGAGCATGACCTTCTCCTCCTGCGTACGACTGCGGTTGATGACGACGACGAAGGCTTCGTTCTTCGCAGGTGCGCCGAACTCGTCCGTGCCGCTTCGGATCGTGCGCGCATAGGCGAGGATGTTGCCCTCGCCCGCGAGCGGCAGGAGGTCGCCCGTTTGAAGCGCCGTATGCTCGTTTCGCAGGCGGATGAGCTTCTTGTACCAGTCGCGCACGGAGATGTCAGGATTCTCCCATGCGTACGGGCTGCGGTTGTACGGATCGCGGAAGCCCTGCATGCCAATCTCGTCGCCGTAGTAGATGCACGGCATTCCCGGATACGTCATCTGCAGGAGCGCTGCGAGGCGCAGCCGATCCGTGCCGAGCTTGTAGTGCTCGGCATCGAGTTTGAAGCGCGACTGATGGATCGCCGGCATGCCGTCGTAGAACGGCGCCTCACCCAAGAGCGTGATCGCTCGCTCGACATCGTGGCTGCCGATGAGGTTCATCATTACATAAAAGTTTTCCTTCGGGTAGTTTTCTCGGAGGCTCTCCAAAAGGCGCATCGCCTGGCGTCCGTCAACGTAGTTGAGCAGGAAGTCCAAAACCGTCTTGCGGAACGGATAGTTCATCGCCGAGTCGATCTCCTGGCCGCAAAGGTACTCGCGCGGCACGCCGTAGCTGATCTTGTTCGACGCGTCCTCCCAGACCTCGCCGATGAGGATCGCATCGGGGTTCGTCGCCTTGAGTTCACGATAGAACGTTTGCGTGAACTTCGCGGGCAGTTCATCGACGACGTCGAGACGCCAGCCACCGATGCCCGTCTTCGTCCAATGGTGCAACACGCTGTTCTCGTCGCGGATCACGAAGTCCATGTAGGACGGTGTCGTCTCCGTCACGTTCGGCAGCGTGGAAAAGCCCCACCAGCTGTCGTATTCGTAAGGATACTTATGGAAGTTGTACCAGCTGTAGTAAGGCGACTCCTGCGACTGAAACGCGCCTAGGCTATCGTAGCTGCCCTCGCGGTTGAAGTAGATGCTGTCGCTTCCCGTATGGCTGAATACGCCATCGAGGACGATGCGGATGCCCTCGGCCTTCGCCGCCTTCACGAGTTCTTGAAACTCCTCGTTCGTGCCGAAGATCGGATCGATCTTGTGGTAGTCGCCCGTATCGTAGTGATGATTGCTCGGCGACTCGAAAACGGGATTGAGATAGATGACAGAAATGCCAAGCTCCCTCAGGTAGGGAAGCTTTGACTTCAGCCCCTTGATATTGCCGCCGAAGAAATCGTACTGCACGATTTCCCTGGTATCGACATCCTTGTAGTAGCAAGGCTGGTCGCCCCAGTGCGCGTGCACGACGGCGCCCTTCTTCTCGATGATCGCATCGCCCTCGCGGCAGAAGCGATCGGGGAAGATCTGGTACATGACGGCGTGCTTCGCCCAGTCTGGGGTCTTCGCACCCTTGTTGAACACGGTGATCTGGAAAGACGGCGGCGCGTTGTCGTAAATGCCGCCCATGCCGCCCAGATGCTCGTTGTTGTTGCCATAATACCATGTGCCGGAACTCGTGACAACGATGAAGTAATACCATAGCAGGCAGCCGGTATCGGGCAAATCGATGCGCGCGACATAAAAGCGGTCCTGGACGCCTTCCGCCGACTTCGCCTCCAGCTCGATGAGCCTTTCCCCCGCACCTTCTCGCCAAAGGCGCAGAATGACCTTCGATACTTCGTCCTGCGTTCGGATGCGAATGCCGAGTTGGACGGAGGATGATGCCTCGGCGGGTCCCACGGGCGAGCGGTAAAACACATCTTGCGAGTTGTGCTCCGCTTCTCGTTGCGCCATAATATCGCCTCCTAAATTCTTCGAAAAAGCAGGGAAATCCGCTAGGAAGGCACCGATAGAAACGCACTTCCCTCTTCCCCTTCTCTACTTTGTTTCGTCTTTTCTTCGCAGAAAATTAATAGGCGAGAAAGGCAAGAAAGCCCAACGCAAGCGTTGGGCTTTGCCAAATCTCACTTCGCCAATAATTTCTCATAGAGCGCCTTGTACTCTCCTGCCGATTTCTTCCAGCTGAAGTCCGCCTGCATGGCGTTCTTGACAATCTTCTGCCAGATTTCGAGCGTACTGCATTCGCGGATGGCGCGCTTGACGGCGTACATCATTTCGTGCGCGTTGTAGTTGCTAAAGAGGTAGCCCGTGCCCTCGCCCGTCTTGTTGCTGAACTGCGTGACCGTGTCCTTGAGTCCGCCCGTCTCGCGCACGACGGGAATCGTGCCGTAGCGCATGGCGATGAGCTGGCCGATGCCGCACGGCTCGTAGTTCGACGGCATGAGGAAGACGGTCGCGCCCGCATAGATGCGCTGCGCAAGCTCGTTCGAGAAGCGGATGTTCGCCGAAACCTTGCTCGGGAAACGCCACGCGAGCCCCTTGAACCAATCCTCATAGACCTTGTCGCCCGTGCCGAGGACGACGAACTGAATGTTCTCGTGCTGCAGGATCTCATCCATGACGCGCACGATGAGATCGAGCCCCTTGGGCGGCACGAGGCGCGAGACGAGCGCGACCATCGGGATCTGGCGATTTACGGGCAGCCCGAGCTGCTTCTGCAGCGCGACCTTGTTGTCGATCTTGCGGTCGATGGACGTGATGTCGAACGTCTCGTAGATCGCCTTGTCCGTCGCCGGGTTGTAGACGTCGTAGTCGAGTCCGTTAACGATGCCGTAGATGTCCGCGCTCCTCTTCCTAAGAAGTCCGTCAAGCATCTCGCCGAAGTATTCGTACTGGATCTCCTCGGCGTAGGTGCGCGACACCGTCGAGATATAGTCGGCGTAGGTTAGGCCGCCCTTCATGAAGTTGACGGCATCGTAGAATTCCAGATCGCCGTTCGTGAAATACTTCCAGTCAAGTCCTAAGACATCCTGCATGACGTTCTTCGGAAAGACGCCCTGATACTTGAGGTTGTGGATCGTGTAGATCGTGCGGATTTTCTCGTAGCGCGCATCCCCCATGTGCTCAAGCTTCAAGAGCACGGGAACGAGTCCCGCGTGCCAGTCGTTCGCATGGATGATGTCGGGCCAGAAATCCATCGCTTCCAGGAGATTCAGGACGGCGCGCGCGAAGAAGGAGAAGCGCTCCGCATCGTCGTCGTAGCCGTAGAAGCCCTCGCGGTAAAAGTATTCTTCATTGTCAATGAAGTAGTAGGTCACGCCATCCATGACGAGTCGGTCAACGCCGACGAACTTGTCACGCCATGCGACATTCAGCGTGCCGTCGTAAAGATGTTCCATCTTGTCGATGTATTCCGCTGAGATCTTGCCGAACTTCGGCATGACGACGCGGATGTCAACGCCCTGCTTGACGAGTTCCTTCGGGAGAGATCCCGCAACGTCCGCCAGACCCCCGGTCTTGGCGAACGGCACCGCTTCAGCAGCAACATAAAGTACCCGCATGATATGAACCCCCTTCTCTTCTGCGGGGCTTCCAGCCCCTGCCCCGCAGCGCACCATCTTCTATATCGCCCGCACCCGCCTCGGAAGGCTCGCGCCTTCCCCAAGGCGGACGAAGCTGTCATTTCCCCACGATCATTGGGCAGCCGCTTTCTTCTTGCTGCTCTTCTTCGGCGGTTTCGCCGACTTCTTCGCGCCTTTCGCCGTCTCCGTCTTGCGCGGACGAGCCTTGGCGGCAGTCTTTTTTGCCTCGCCGCCCTTCGGCTTCTTCTGCGAGGCAGCAGACGGCTTCTTCACCGTCTCGGTTTTGGAAGACGCCGCCTTCTCTTCGTGCGCCTTCTCCCCCTCTGCCGCTTCGCGGGGCGACTGCTCTGCCTGCGGCGCTTCTTTCTGCGCCGAATCGCTCACCTCCGCCGCCGGCTTCTTCGGCTCTTTTTCCTTCTTCTTCTCCGCGCCCTTGACGACGAGGACTTCCGTCTCCTCTTCAGGCGTGGAGCGTTTGACAAAAGGGAGCGTATCCTTGTGCCTCAGATAGATCGTGGCCATCGGCGGCACCGTGATGACGAGCGACTGCTCGCGGTCGTGCCAGGGGACGTCCTCCGTATGAAGATCGCCCTCGTTTTTCACGCCCGAGCCGCCGAACTCCTCGGCGTCACTGTTGAAGACCTCGCGGTATTCGCCCTTCTTCGGCACGCCGATGCGGTAGTCATGTCGCACCTCGGGCGTGAAGTTGCAGAGGACGACGAGGAAATCCGCGTCATTGTCGGCCTTTCGGACGAACGTGATGATAGAGTTCTCGCTGTCGTTGCAGTCGATCCACTCGAAGCCGTTCCAGTCGAAGTCGACTTCCCAGAACGGGCGGTTTTCCTTGTAGAACTTGTTCAAGGCGCGCGAGTATTCGAGCATCTTCGTGTGCATCGGGTACTCCTCGACGAGGTGCCAATCGAGGCTGTCGTCGTAATTCCACTCGATGAACTGCGCGAACTCGCCGCCCATGAAGAGGAGCTTCTTGCCCGGATGCGCCATCCAATAGCCGAAGAAGCCGCGCAGTCCCGCGAACTTCTGCCAGTAGTCACCGGGCATCTTGCTCACGAGCGAGCATTTGCCGTGCACGACCTCGTCGTGCGACAGAGGCAGCACGAAGTTCTCGCTGAAGGCATACATGAAGGAGAACGTGACCTTGTCCTGATTCCACTTGCGGTAGATGGGGTCGAGGCTCATGTACGAGAGCATGTCGTTCATCCAGCCCATGTTCCACTTGTAGTTGAATCCCATGCCGCCCATGTAGACGGGCTTCGAGATCAGAGGCCAAGCCGTCGACTCCTCAGCGATCATCAAAGCGTCGGGATGGAACTTGAAGATCGCCTCGTTGAGCTTCTTGATGAAGTCCATGGCTTCCAAGTTGCCCGTGTCTCCGTACTTGTTCGGCTGCCACTCGCCGTCCTTCCTGCCGTAGTTCAGATAGAGCATGTTGGCGACGGCGTCGATGCGCAGGCCATCGATGTGGTACTCTTCGAACCAGAACATAGCATTCGAGATGAGGAAGCTCTGCACTTCCGTCCGACCGTAGTCGAAGTTCGTCGTGCCCCACTCCCAGTTCTCGGCGCGCTGTTCGTTGTCCGATTCGTAGAGCGTCATGCCGTCGAAGTGGCGAAGTCCCTGCTCGTCCTTGCAGAAGTGTCCGGGCACCCAGTCCATGATGACGGCGATGCCGTTCGCGTGCGCCGTGTCGACGAAGTAACGGAAGTCATCCGGCTCACCGTAGCGGCTCGTGACCGCGTAGTACCCCGTCGCCTGATAACCCCACGATCCGTCAAACGGATGCTCGCAGAGCGGCATGATTTCGATGTGCGTATAGTTCATCTTCTTCGCGTAGCCGACGAGCTGATCGGCAAGCTCGCGATACGACAGATAGCCGCCTTCAAGCGTGCGCCGCCACGAGCCTAGATGAACCTCGTACGTCAGCATGGGGTTGGAGTACGACGGATGCGTCTTCTTGCGCTCCTGCCAGGCGGCATCGTTCCACTGATATTTGCTCAAGTCGTAGAGGCGCGACGCCGTATTGGGCTTCTTCTCCGCGTAGAAGCCATAAGGATCGGCCTTCATGATGTGCGGGCCGCCCCACTGCGGCTCGATCGCATACTTGTAGACCTCGCCTTCTTCGAGCCCCTCGATGAACGTCACCCAGATCTCGCCGTCGCCGATCTTTTCCATCGTGTGCGTGCGCGTGTCCCAATTGTTGAAGTCGCCGACGACGCTCACGGACTTCGCATGAGGCGCCCAGACGGAAAAGCGCACGCCCTTCCTGCCGTCCTTCTCCACGAAGTGGGCGCCGAGCATCTCGTAAGCGTGGTAGTTGGTCCCTTGGTGGTATAAGAATAAATCGAACTCACTCAAAGCAGATACGTTCACAAAAATTCCTCCCAGCTTAGAAAAACTCTAGGAAACGCGGAGAAAACGCGCATGCGTCAAGATGCGACGCTGCATTCTTCCGCACTTCCGTCAGCCCTCGCTTCGATGCGGGAAGACACTCCCGCTGTCCGGGCCTGCGGCTTGCTTTGCAGCTTACTGACCAGATGCGATATTCGACCGCCGCCCCTGCGGCTTCGCGCAAGGGGCAGCAAACCGGCCTTCCGTCAGACGATGATCGCTGGCTTCACATGCCAGATGTCGTCCGCGTACTCCTTGATCGTGCGATCCGAAGAAAATACGCCCGAATTGGCAATGTTGATCGCCGATGACTTGAGCCACGCAGCCTGATTCTCGTACTTGCGGTTCATGTTTTTGTGCGCCCTGTCGTACGCGCCGAAATCCTTCAACACGAAGAACTCGTCGTTGCCTTGAATCAAGTAATCGCGCAGCGAGTGGAAATCACCGTAGGTGCCGTCGACGAGCTGCGAGACGACGAGGCGCACGGCGGGGTTCGTGTTGTACTCGTCCCACGCCTTGTAACTGCCTGTCGCGTAGTAGTTCAGAACCTCCTCTGCACGGAGGCCGAAGATCTCGCAGTGCTCGCGGCCGACCGCCTGACTGATCTCAACGTTCGCGCCGTCGAGCGTGCCGAGCGTCAGAGCGCCATTCATCATGAACTTCATGTTGCCCGTGCCCGAGGCTTCCTTCGAAGCCGTCGAGATCTGCTCGGAGATGTCGGCCGCCGGATAGACGATCTCACCGATGGAAACGCCGAAATTCTCGATGAAGACGACCTTGAGCATATCGCTGACCGCCTTGTCGTTATTGATCTTGTCGGCGACGGCATTGATCAGGCGGATCGTCTCCTTCGCGATGTAGTAGCCGGGCGCCGCCTTGCCGCCGAAGAAGCGCGCCGTCGGCGGGATGCGGAAGCGCTTGTTCGTCTTCAGCTCATGATAGAGGTACATGATATGCAGGATGTTCATGATCTGGCGCTTGTATGAATGGATGCGCTTGACCTGGACATCGAAGATCATGTCAGGATCGACGAGGATACCACCATGCATGTGGATATAGTCGGAAAGATCGACCTTCCTGAGGCGCTTGATCTTCGAAAGTTCCGCCAAAAACGCTTTGTCCGTCACATGATCGTTGAGGTGAGAGAGCTGATCGGGCGCCTTCTGCCATGCGTCACCGATCGTCTCGTCGATGAGCGTGGTCAGCTCAGGGTTAGCGCCGATGAGCCAGCGGCGATGCGTGATGCCGTTCGTCTTGTTGTTGAACTTCGTCGGATAGTAACGGTTGAAGAACTTCAACGTGTCTTTCTTCAGGATGTCCGTATGGATCGCTGCGACGCCGTTGACGCTGTGGCTGCCGACAATGGCGAGCCGCGCCATGTGCACCTGCCCGTCCTCGATGATGGAAAGCTCGCGCACCATCTGCTCGTCGTTCGGGAAGCGCCTGCGCACCTCCTCGATGTGGCGGCGGTTGATCTCCTCGACGATCATGTAGATGCGCGGCAGAAGCGGGCGGAACATGTCGATCGGCCACTTCTCCAAGGCTTCCGGCATGATCGTATGGTTTGTGTACGCCATCGTCTCGCACGTGATCTCCCACGCCTCGTCCCAGTCCATCCTCTCTTCATCGACAAGGATGCGCATGAGCTCAGCGACGGCGACCGCCGGATGCGTATCGTTGATGTGAATGGCGATCTTCTTCGCGAAATCCTTGATATCCATGCCCGCGAGCAGGTAGTGGCGCACGATGCTCTGCACGCCCGCCGACACGAAGAAGTACTCCTGGATGAGGCGCAGGCGGCGCCCTTCGTAGGAGCTGTCGTCGGGGTACAGGTACTCCGTGATGCTCTCGACGAAGTTGCGGTATTCCTTCTTCGCCTGGATCTGCTCGTGCGTCATTGTTCCATAGTCGGAAAAATCGCGGTTGACTTCGGCGTTCCACAGGCGCAGCGTATTGACCGTATTGTTGCGGAAGCCGACGATCGGCACGTCGTAAGGAATAGCCATGACCGTCAGGTAGTCTTCGTGTACAAGAGAGAGGCTGCCGTCCTCCTCCTCCTTCATGTAGGCATTGCCATTGAACTTGACGTTGACCGCCTTGTCCGCCTTGCGATACTCCCACTCAAAGCCATTGCCGAGCCAGTTGTCGGGAATCTCGACCTGGTTTCCCTTGATGATCTTCTGCTCGAAGAGTCCGTACTGATAGCGTATGCTGCAGCCGTGCCCGGGAAGCCCCAAAGAGGCCATCGAATCGATGAAGCAGGCTGCGAGACGTCCGAGACCACCGTTGCCAAGACCCGCGTCCGGCTCCTCTGGGAAAACCTGATCCAAATCGACGCCAAGCTCTTCCAAGGCGTCGGAGAAAAGCTCCATTTCACCCAAGTTGACGAGATTCGAACGCATGAGCCGCCCGAGCAGGAATTCGATTGAAAAGTAGTAAACCTGCTTGTCGCGACGCTTCGTGTACGCCTTGTTCGTCTTGACCCAGTTCTCGCTGATGTACTGTTTCACGACGGCAGCAATGGTCGCATAAACCTCATGCGACGTGAGGTCGGCGAAATCGCTGCCCCACAGGATATGCGCCGTAGCCAGAAACCTTTGTTTCAAACCTTCCTTTGCCAGCCCCAGCTCATTCCTCTTGTTTGCCATGAGATCAGTCCTCCTAACTTACATTGGCAGCCACTTGGATCTACACGCCTTTCACAAAACGGATCACCGCGCAGTGAAACTCCCCCGAGCGCTTCGACGCACAGAGACGCGGACGAAATGCAGACTGCTTTCTTGCTCTTCTTGCTTCATGATTTCATTGACGAAAAGCCGCCCCGTGCGCCCCACCTTTTCCACGAGGCAAGCGCCCAGGAGCGGCTTCCTTGCGGGCGCGCCGCTGGCGCACCCTTCTATTAGACTACGGCATTCTTGCTGACGATCAGCGGGTAGTTTGGCGCCCCCTTGAGCCAGCGTCCCTTCGTGATCACGACGTTCTTGTCGCAGATCACATTTTCGACAAGCGCGTCATCCTCAAGGTCGCACTTCTCCATGATGATGGAATTCCGGATCTTGACGCCCTCTCCCACCGTCACGCCGCGGAACAGGATGCTGTTCTCGACCTCACCGTAGACGACGCAGCCGTTGGCAACGAGCGAGTTCTGGACGTGCGCGGATTCTTTGTACTGCACGGGTACACCGTCCTTCGACTTCGTGAAGATGAAGCCGTTCTGCATAAAGAGCTCGTCCCAATTCGCAGGTTCGAGCGCCTCCATGTTTGCACGGTAGTACGAGGCGGTCGAGGCGACACACGCCGTATAGCCCTCGTGCATACAGCCGTACATCGTGTAGTGGTCAGCGCGGCGGATGATGCCGTCGAGCACGAGATCCGTGCCGCCGTGCTCGTATGTCGAGCGCACCATGTCGACGAAGATGCGCTTCTCCATGAGCAGCGCTCCGTTCGACACCTTCGAGCCTTGATAGACGACGGGCTTCATGGCGATGTCCTCGATGAGGCCGTTCTCCGCCGTCTCGATGACGACACTTTCATCCGACACCTCTTCTTTGGCAATGTTGTAGACCATTGTGATATCCGCATTCGTATTCTGATGGAAACGCAACACAGGCGCGAAATTCATATTGTAGATGTAGCTCGCGTTTGCGAGAAGCACATACTTCTGTACGCTGTGCTCGACGAAGTCGATGTTCTGATAGAAGGTCTTGAGGTCGCCGGGACGCGTGTCCTTGTCGCCCTTTGCGGGCGGCAGATAGAACATACCCTCGTGACGCCTCGCGAGATCCCAGTCCTTGCCCGAGCGCAGGTGATCCATGACGGAACGAGACTGCTCAGGCAGCACGATGCCGACATGGCTGATACCGGAGTTGACCATGCTCGAAAGTGCGAAGTCAATGACGCGGTAGCGCCCTGCAAACGGCATGGAGCCGATGGGCCGTCTCTCGGTCAGCTCCTTGATGCGCCCGCTGTCTTCCTGCAGGTTGATGAGTCCCATGACCGTGTTCACAATGCTTCACTCCGTTCCTCGAAATCTTGCTGCAAGTGTCTCAGCCCGCTTGCTTGCTTCCGGCCTCTGCTGTTATGACCTCATTCTCGGGAATGACGGCGATCGCGCCTTCCTCGCCCTCGACCTTAGCGCCGGCTGCAATCGTCGCCCCCTGTGCGAGGATTGCATGATCGACGACGGCACCGTCCTCGATCTTCGCGAACGGCATGATGACCGAATTCGTGACGCGTGCGCCCTTGCCGATGCGAACGCCCTGGAAGATCACGGAGTTCTTCACCTCGCCGAAGACCATCGAGCCTTCGCTCACCATCGAGCGGCTCACATGCGCCTCGCGCCCAATGTAGTGCGGCGGCAGCGACGGATTGGACGAATAGATGCGCCAATTGCCGTCGAGGGCAAAGGGCGGCTCGTCCTGCAAAAGATCCATGTTCGCCTGCCACAAGCTCTCGATCGTGCCGACATCCTTCCAATAGCCGTCGAAGGCGTAGGTGAAGAGACGCGCTTTGTCGGCAAGCATCTTCGGGATGATGTTCTTGCCGAAGTCGTGGCTCGACATGGTGTCCTTCGCATCCTCTTCCAGGTACTGCTGCAGGAACTTGCGATTGAAGATGTAAATGCCCATCGAGGCGAGGTTCGACTTCGGTTCGGACGGCTTCTCCTCAAACTCGATGATGCGCCCATCCTTGTCGGCGTTCATGATGCCGAAGCGAGGTGCCTCTTCCCACGGCACCTCGATGACGCCGATCGTCGCTTCCGCCTTGTGCCCCTTGTGCGCCTCAAGCATCCACGAGTAATCCATCGTGTAGATATGGTCGCCCGAAAGGATTAGCACATAGTCGGGATCGACGATGTCGATGAAGTTGATGTTCTGATAGATGGCGTCCGCCGTTCCCTGATACCAGTCGGCGCCCTTCTCGCGCGCATAGGGCGGCAGAATGAAGACGCCGCCGTCCTTCTTGTCGAGATCCCACGCGCTTCCCGTGCCGAGATAGTTGTGAAGCTCCAGCGGACGGTACTGCGTGAGGACGCCGACCTTGTCGATGCCGGAATTGGCGCAGTTGCTCAAGGGAAAATCAATGATGCGGTACTTGCCGCCAAACGGTACGGCGGGCTTTGCGATCTTCTTCGTCAAGGCGCCCAGGCGACTTCCCTGCCCACCCGCCAAGATCATGGCCAGATACTCTGTTTTTCTCATAAAAATCCCTCCTCGGGGCGCAACTTGCCGCGCCCATATTTCACCTTGCTAACCATCGCACTTTTCCGCCCATGCGGAGGAAACGAATGTCTTGCTCTTTCGTATTTTCTTACGTTTTTATATCTATTCCACAAAACACGAAGATTTCCTGCTGTAATAGCCACGGAAAATGTTTTTTTCTCGTTTTTTCAAACGCTTGTCCACGGAACGCAGCACATAAAAAGGGCGGCCGCACGCCGCCCGTCAAAGAAAAAGCATGGCGATCGCCCCGATGAAGAGCGCTATGCCGATGCCCCGCAAGAAGCCTGATGTCGCCTTGCCGAAACTCCCGAGGTACTTTTCCGCGAGCGGCTGCAAGAAGAAGAGCAGAATGGAGACCGCAGCGATGAGAAGCGGCACATCATGCGTGTAGAGTGAGTAGCCAAGTCCGAGGATGACGAGCGTGAGGTTGCGCTTCGTGTTTCGTCCGCGCGTCTTTTCCTGCGCCTTCACCTCTGGTGGCGGCTTCGGGATTCGCCGATAATGATACGATTCGCTCATGTCGTCCTCCTACAGGCGCGAAGCGCTCGCACAAAGCCCCGAGAGCTTCGCATAGAGGTTCTTGCCCGGGCAGAGCGTCGAGTTGAAATCACGATGACCAAAGACCGTACCCGCGCCGGGCTTTAGCTTGTAGCGATGCGAAAGTTCCGCGATGAGTCGCATGGCGGAATCAAGCTGCACGGTCGTCGGCTCCGCCTGCTCAAAATCGCCGACAAGGTTGATGCCGATCGACGTCGCGTTGTGGTGCCAGCAATGCGCGCCAACGGCGTCGAGCGGACGCCCGCGCTCGATGATGCCGTTCTTGTGCACGACGAAGTGATAGCCGATGCCCGACCAACCGTTCTGCAGATGCCACTGGTGAATCGTCGCTGCCGACACCTCGCGATCCGTGTCGCCGATATGGTGCAGGATGATGCTGTCCGTGAAGCTTCGCTTGTCGAGCTCCAAGAACGTCAGATTCGTCTCCACGACATGCACGCCGTTCGAGATGGCTGCCTTCGCCTCCTCGGGCACGAGGAGACTCGGCGCGACATAGGCGCCTGCGGCAAGAAGGACGGCATTTTTGAGGAAATTTCTGCGATTCATATAGGAGATACCCGCTTTCTGTTTCTGGTTCACTCTTGGTTCATTTTTCGTTCATGCTGATTCCGTGAGCACGCGCGTTGAAAAGCCGCCCGCCCCATCGAGATGAAGTTCCCTTTCGTGCTGCTCTCGAAGCGTCGAGCGATGCCCGACGCTCACGATGCCCATCTCGGGCAGCTCGTGCGCGAGCATTTCATACATTTCCTGCTCGCGCGCCTCGTCGAGCGCACTCGTCGCCTCGTCGAGGAACACCCACGCGGGGCGCACGAGCAGGATGCGTGCAAAGGCGATGCGCTGCTGCTCGCCAAGCGAAAGGATGTGGCTCCAATCGGCAGTCTCGTCGAGCCGCGGGAGAAAGGCTTCCATGCCGACGAGCCGCAGGGCACGCTCCATCTCCTCGCGCGGCCCTTGCGCCGTCAGAGGATAAGCAACGGCGCGCGCCAGCGTGCCAAGCGGCAGATAAGGGCGCTGTGAAAGGAAGAGCCGCTTTTCATTCACTGGGAACGCCGCGCGGCCATGCGCGAACGGCCAAAGCCCCGCAAGGGCGCGAAGAAGCGTCGACTTGCCCGCACCCGACGCGCCCGTGACGAGAAGCGCTTCACCCGGTGCAAGCGAAAACGAGCAACCTTGCAAAAGCTCCGTGCCGTCGGGCAGAGAGACGCAAAGTCCTTCCACGTCGAGGCCGCCGGAAGACTTCGAAAGCGCGACGGCACTCTCCTTGGCATCGACCTCTTCCATGTGCGCCGTGAAGCCGCTCAGTCGACGCACGACGGCCGCATACTCGGCAATCGAGCCGTATGCCTCGACGAAGTAGGAAAGCGCGTCCTGCACCTTACCAAAGGCCGAGATCGTCTGCATGAGTCCTCCCAGGGCCATCTCGCCGCCAAAGTAGCGTGGCGCCGCCATGACGAGAGGCACGATGATCGCGAGCTGCGCGTAGCCGTTGATGTAGAAGTTCAGGATCTTCGTCTGACGCATGAGTTCACGGAAGTTGCCGATGACACGCGCGAAGCGCTCGGAAAAGCCGCGCACCTCCTGCGCCTCACCGCCGTAGAAGGCGACGCTCTCGCTGTTTTCGCGCACGCGCATCATGCTGAAGCGGAAGTCCGCTTCGAAGCGCTGCTTCTCGAAGTTCAGCCCAATGAGCTTCCTGCCGACGCGGTGCGCGCCGACCGTGCCCAAGACGGAGTAGATGAGCGAGAACCACAGCATGTAGCCGTAGATGTGAAACTCCCAGCTGCCGACAGGAACGGTCAAAACGCCTGACAGATTCCACAAGACGACGGCAAACGCCGCGAGCGTCGTCAGCTGCTTCAAAAAGCCTACGGAGAGCGTGAGCGTCAGCTCGACGAACTGCCCGATGTCCTCCGATATTCGCTGGTCTGGATTGTCCGTGCCCTCGACGAGCGTTTCGAGCTTGTAATAGGCGCGGTTCTCCATCCAGCGTGCGAGGTAGCGATCCGTGAGCCATGTGCGCCATTTGATCTGCAGCATCTGCCGCAGATAGATGGCGTAGACGGCGACGGCGATATGCACGAAGGCGAGAAACGCGAACTTGCCGACGAGCGGCCAGAAAAGCTCGTACTCGTAAGCCTGCAGGGCATTATAGAACTCGTTGTACCAATCGTTGATCAGGACGAGCATGCCGACCGCAACGAAATTCAGCGCGATGACGACGGCGAGAAGCCCTCGCGCCTTCCACTTCTCCTCGGAAAACCAATAGCCGCGAACGATCGCGCGGCATATACGCCAGACGCTCTTCTTCTCCACAAACTCTCCCCTATCTCTTCTTCGCTACGACCTTCCATTGAAAAGCATGCAGCTCCTCCGGATCGACGCCCGGTGCCAAAAGGGCGGCAAGCTGCGCGATAAATGCCTGATCGTGCTCCGTTTCCTCCCTTGACTCAAACACCACCTGCGGTTCCAAGCCTGCCGCCTCCAAAAGCGCAAGGAGATCCGCGCGTGTGAAAAAACGCAGGTGCGTGCGGTCAAGAATGCCCGCTTCCTCATACTTCCAGCGCCCCGCAAGCATCATGCGGAACACGGAGAAATGCATGACGTTCGGCGTGCTGACGAGGACGCAGCCGCCCGGCTTCAGGAGAAGCGCGAGATTCTTCATCGCTCGCTGCGGCTCACGCAAATGCTCGATGACATCGCCCAAGATGATGTAATCGAACTTCTCATGCCACTCGGGCCGATCGAGCGTCTCCACATCAAGCGCCTCGACAACGGAGAAATGGCGAGCCATCTCCGCCGCTTTTTTATCGAATTCAATGCCATAGACTTCCGCCTTAGGATTCACATTGCGAATAGCAAGGAGCGTTGCCCCGCAGGCACAACCAACTTCAAGCACATTGAGTCCATTTTTTTGGAGGTCCATATGTTCCAAGAGTTCCGTGCGCGGTATGAAAGAGTACGGATAACTCAAGCCATACTTTTGCGTAAATCTCGCATCATCTTGTGCATCATAGAACAACTCAAAAGGATTTTCATGGGCAAACGCCCCGCACGCTACAATGCAAGGCCGATCTGCCTGCCAAAAACGCAGGCAGATGTCAAGCATGAGGAACGGCGTCGTATGAAACTCCTCTGAAAAGCCGCCCATATCGAGCAACACCTGACGCTGCACGAGAAAGCAGAACTTCAAAACGGCCGAGACAAACGAAACGTCTGGATTCGCGGACAACTCTTCAGCAAAGAGCCCCATCCCCTCGGCATCTCGATAGGGGAGGCGCTCGTCTTTGAACAACTCCTGCGCCTTGTCCACACCCACGGGATCCTGCAACATCGGCACGACGAGCGAGACTCCGCCACTGCCGTCTGCAGCCCGTTTCATGGAGCGGAGCGCTGCCGGCACAAGGACATAGGGCGCTGCTGAAAACAAAATTTCCCGTCCGCTCGCATGACGAAGAGCCGCATTGCATGAAGCCGCTATACCTGCTCCCTTGCCGTCGAAGAGCACCGCAGAAGGGTCTTGATCCAAAAAAGTCACGGCCTCCGCATTCTCACCGCAATAGACAAGGATGCGCTCATATTCCTCTCCCGGATAATTTTCCTGCAGGTACGCCCGCACCATGCGCGCTTCCTGCACATCCCCCGTCAAAAGCATAACGATCGTCAGCATGCGCTTCCACCTTTCCGCGCGAATCTTTCTCACGTCCACACTGTTTCAGTATAACGGCTTTCATCGCTTCACGCAAGGACTTCCTTATGTTACAATGGAGGAAAGTTTTGTCTGCTGCTCCTCCCTCCGCGAAAGGAAGAAACCTATGCCATCTTACAAATACATCCTGCTCGCTCTCATCTTCCTATCCCTCGTGCTGCTCTACCGCTGGCTTCCCAACCGAAAGATTTGGGCTCTCTTCTCCCTCACGCTCCTCTTAGCGGGAGCGGCGGCGTTCTGGAGCTTCCCGCCACCGCCCGCGCCCAAGATGACGGAGGAGGAGCGCAGCGAGATTCATCAGCAGCAGGAAATCTTCACCGCCTGGTACGACGAGCACAAGAAGAACATCACGCAGCTCGACTACAACTGGCAGCAGTACCACAACATCCTCGAGAGCTTCAAGGAGGGCGCGATCGACATCCAGACGGCCTATGTGCGTCTCACGCAGCTCGCCGAGGATGCCAAACACACGCGTGACGCCGTCGACGCACACATCCCGCCGCTCGCACTCAGCGGCATCAACTACGATCTCTGCGCCGCCGTGCGGCAGAAGACGCTCGCCTACGCCGAAGCGCAGCAACAGGCAATCAGCCGCACGAAGAACGCCGCAGACCCCGCGCAGCTCCTCACGCGCGATCCCGCCGAGCAGAGCCGTATCCTGGAGGACACGATGATCCGCGAATCGCCGCCAGGCCTCTTTCTCGCCGAAGAAATCAGCGCACTGCGCGAAAATCTCACGATTCCGCCGGAAAAGGACGAATAAAATGGGGGCTTCGCATACGTCAAGGACGTATGCGAAGCCCCCATTTTATTTCATTCAGCCATTTCTCGCCGCCGCGACGCGTGCGCGGTACAGACTGCGCAGCCTATGCCAGAGCATCGGCACGACGAGCATCGGCACGCCCATGTAGAAGGCCTGCCGCAGGTCGGGCGTGAAAGCGAGCACGACGAGGCAGAAGACCTGCGCCCAGATGCCGAAGAGCGTTACATAAGGAAAGAACGGCGTCCTGTAGCGCAGGGTATGTTCCAATCCCTCGGCGATGAGGCGGCGGCGGAAGCGATACTGGCTCCAGCAGATCGAGATCCACGCGATCGCCCCCGTACAGCCCGATACAGCAAGAAGATACGTATAGATCGCCGAATCGGGATTGAACGTGTAGAGCAGGATGACGAGCCAGCATGCCGAAACCGACATGAGAATGGAATTGCGCGGCACGCCTTTGCTGTTGATCTGGGCGAGAAAGGCCGGCGCCATGTCCATGCGTGCGAGCGAATAGAGCGCCCGCGCACTCGAATAGAGACCCGAGTTCGAGCAGGACACGGCGGCCGTCAGAACGACGAAGGCGAGCGCAGCCGCCAAGGAGTCAAGGCCGTGCGCGGCGAGTGCCGCTGCAAAGACGCTTTCGGAGATGCTCGCCTCTTCCCACGGCAGGATGGAGATCAACAGGGAGATCGGGACGATGTAGAGCGCGATGATGCGCCACGTCACGTTGCGCACGGCGATGGGGATGCTCTTTTCCGGCTCTTTGCACTCGCCCGCCGCGAGACCGATGATCTCCGTGCCTTGGAAATTCACGAGGATGATGACCATCGTCAGGACGATCGCCCACCAGCCGTTCGGCGTGAAGCCGCCGCTCGAAAGGAGGATGCGCGTGCCGATGAATCCCTCTCCACCGAAAAGCCCAAGACAGATGAGCGCCGCCACGACACTGAAAGCAACCAAGGCCAGGATCTTCACAAGGGACAGCCAGAACTCGCTCTCGCCGAACTTGTCGACGCGAAAGAGGTTCAGCACAGTCACGACGAGGCCGAAGAACACGGCCCACCACAGCTGGCTGACTTCGGGCACAAAATTGTTCATGATGATGCCCGCGGCGATCATCTCAGACGGCACGTACGCCATCCAGTTGAGCCAGTACGCCCAGCCCACGCCGCACGCCCACGTCGAAGAGATGTTCTCGCGCGCATAGGCGACAAAAGAACCCGAAACAGGCTTGGCAACCGCCAGCTCTGCCAAGGAGAGCATGACGCAGAGCACGATGACCCCACCCAAAAGATACGCCAGGATCGCCGCCGGCCCTGCCTTTTCCAGCACATACCCCGTGCCGAGAAAATAGCCGCTGCCAATGACCCCGCCGAGCGAAATCATCTGCACATGCCTGTTCTTCAACCCTCTGTTCATCTGCGTCCCATTCATGGCCTTGATAACACAACCTTCCGTACGATGAAGTTAAAACCCCCTAGAGAAACCCTCTGCACGAATACAGCTTAAGGACAATACTACACCAAACGCAGGGAAATGCCAAGCGAATATTTCTGAGAAATCGCAGGAATTTTGATCCCTCTCGTCTTTCACGGGGAGATGTGTTACTATATATAGTATATAGTAGACGCATAAGCATCCGCAAAGAACGTTGCGGAATTAAATCATAAGGAAGATCAGAACGCACATGGAAAATTTCACGACGATCGAAACGGGCGGCACAACCGAATATGAGATTCAGCGATCGCGCTTCATCGCCGAAGCCTCTCACGCGGCAACGGAAGAAGAAGCGCGCACCTTCCTGCTTTCCTGCAAGAAGAAGTATTACGACGCACGCCACAATCCGAGCGCCTGGGTGCTCGGCGCGGGCGGCGAAAAGCAGAAGTCAAACGACGACGGTGAGCCGGGCGGCACCTCGGGCAATCCCATCTTAGAAGCGATCAAGAAGCGCGGCCTCGTCGATACCGTCGTCGTCGTCACGCGCTACTTCGGCGGCATCAAACTCGGCGCGGGCGGCCTCATCCGCGCCTACGGCCACGCCGCACACCTCGCGCTCGAAGCCTCTTCCCTCGTGCGCTGCCTGCAGCTTACGCGTCTCGCCGTGACGGTCGACTACACGCTTCTCGCGCTCGTCGAAAACTTCGTGCGGCAGGAGAATCTTCGCACGGAGGACGCGATTTACGAGGAAAAGGTCACCTTGCTGCTGCTGTTGGAAGAGCGACAGCTCGCTCCCGTTCAGACGGCTCTGACAGACCTCACTGCGGGCAGAGCCATCTTTGAGGAACGCGGCACGGTCTGGGGCAGAGTGCCGCTTGGAAGCGAGAAATAGAAGAAGGGCTGTACAGAAGCCGAAATCGGCTTCTGTACAGCCCTTCTTCACACTCTCGGCTCGCGCAAAATCGGCTCGACCACCTGTGGAAACCTCGCGCGCAGGTAGTTGCTGATCGTCTCGCCGATGAAGCGCTTCGCCGCGCTATCGGGATGCAGGCCGTCGGTCGTGTAAATATCCTCAAGCTGCCCTCGCTCATCGGAGAGAACCGTCGTGATGTCGACGCAGTAGGGCTGCGACAAGATCCAGCGGTTGAGCGCCGCCTGCTCGTCGCTCCAGTTGGCGGGCGGATTCTGCGCATACTGCAGCTTCGCGATCTTCGCGGGATTGAGCGAAGTGACCGTAGAGAAGACGGGCGTGATGCCATGCGCCGTGCACTTGTCACGGATGCGTGCGAGCACGGCGATGATATCCGTCGCCCTGCCGCCCACGCGATAGTTGTTCACGCCGCCCATGATGACGAGGATCTTCGGGCGGAACGGCAGTACGTCGCGCTCGAAACGCGCTTCCATCGCCTCGACGGTATCGCCCGAGTAGCCGAGGTTCTTGATGGGGAACGCCGCGTACGTTTCCCAATCGTAGATTGCGCGGTCAGGGCCGTAGACGATGGCGCCGCCGCCGTGCGTGATGCTGTCGCCGAGCGCGGCGACGGTGACGGGCGACTTGACCTCGAACGGCACGTTCTCCGACCAGCCGCTGATGGGCTGGCGTGCAGCGTCAAGGGCACGCACCTTCCAGTAGTAAATGCCGGGCGTCGTGAAACCATAGGTATCGTAACAAGTGAGGTCGGTCGCGTAAAGCATGTGCAGGAGCGCGGGTTCCGTCCTGCCTCGCTTCCAGACGGAGACCTCGTACTCAGCAGCCCCCTGCACAGGAATCCACGAGTACGTCGGATAGAGCGGCACATAGTCCATCTTCTGGAACTCGCTCGTCGGATGTGGCGCTGCCGGATCCTTTTCGGCCAGCTCGACGGCGGCAGGCGGCGTGAAAGCCGAGCGTGCATTGCCGTCGTAATCGAGCGCACGCACGCGCCAATAGTGGTTCGCATCGAGCCAGCCGCGTCCCGCGAGCGCGATTTCCACGCCGTTGTTGAACACATGCGTGTCGTGGTAGACGACCTTCGCCTTGTCGCCCGCGCCTTCTTCGATGACGAACTCGTAGCGCACGGCATCGGCGACGGGCTGCCACAAAAAGCGCAGCTTCTTCGGCAGCTTGCGCACCGTCTCCTTCCCCTCGGGATTCACGGACATCGGCGGCTTTGCGCCTGCCGCCGCCCTCTCGTCCATCTGTTCATTTTTTGCATTCGCATCCTCCTCCATGGGAGCGCCCGCCTCCTTCTGCGCCGCATCGCGCTCCAGCACGATCGTACGGTCCTTCGTCGCGGCATACGCCGTCATGTGCGCTTCGCCCAAGGTCGCCGCAGCTTCCGCGCGCTCCGCTCCCTGCGGCGAAAGTGCCGCCGCCGCAAGGCACAAAGCCAAGGCGGCGGCACTTTTTTTCCAATAGCAATGATAGTTTTTCTGCAAGTTCAACCCTTCTCCTCTGGATCGAGCGGCATCGGCCGAAGCTCGCGCGACTCGTCGTATTGCATATTCGTGATGATGCGGCCAAGACGTGTACCTGACAGGAGGTTCCACGTCCATTTCAAGAGTACCGTTGTATTCGTATGTGCGCCCGCAAGACGCAGGAGGTGGACGAACATCCAGACGACCCAGGCGATGAAGCCCTTCATCTTCGTGCCGTTCATATTGACGACGGCCTCCGTCCTGCCGATCGTCGCCATCGCACCCTGATCCTTGTAATGGAACGTCTCCAGGTTTTCGTCGCCCGCGATCAGGCGCTTGATATTGCGCGCAGCAACGACGCCGCCCTGCGTCGCGACGGGTGCGACCGTCGCCAACGGACGCTCCGTGCCGTGGCAGAAGGAGGCGCAGTCGCCGATGGCGAAGATGTCGCGTTCGCCCTCGACCTGCAGTTTCTCGTTGACGATGACGCGTCCTGCGCGGTCACATGCGAAGCCGAGCTTACTGATGATCGGTACTGCTTTGACGCCCGCCGCCCAAATGACCGTATTCGTCGGAATGACCCGGCCATCCTTCAAGATCAGGCTGTTCTTGTCGCAGCCTGCGACCTGCGTATTGAGCATGACGTCGATACCTTTCTTCTCCAAGACGCGCACCGTTTCCTGCTGCAGATCGGGCGGCATCATGGGCAGAAGCCCGCCCGTCGCTTCGACGAGCTTGACGCTGATCTCATCGGGCGAAAGATTGTGATACTCGTCCTTCATGATGAGGTTGATGACCTCGGCCAGAGAGCCTGCGAGTTCGACGCCCGTCGGGCCACCGCCGACGACGACGAAGCTCAGCATACGGCGTCGCTCCTCCTCGTTATGCTCGATCTTGTTGGCGCGCTCGAACATATGGATGACATGATTGCGGATGTGCAGCGCCTCCTGCAAGGTCTTCATCGGGAAGGAATGCTCCTCGACGCTCTCCATGCCGAAGAAATTCGTCGTCGCGCCCGCCGCGAGAACTAGATAGTCGTAGGGGATCTCGCCGTGATTCGTGATGACGACCTTGCGCTCCTTGTCGAGACCGCGAAGCTTCGCCATGAAGAGATCGACGTTTTTGTTATGGCGGAAAAAGGAGCGGATCGGATAGGCGATCTCATCGGTCGAAAGAAGTGATGTCGCGAGCTGATAGAGCAACGGCTGAAAAAGATGGAAGTTGCGGCGGTCGACGATCGTGATGTCAAGGCTCTTATCCTTTGCCAGTTCGCGTACGACCTTGACTCCGCCGAAGCCTGCGCCGACGACAACAATGCGTGTTTTCTTGCTCATGTTCTTTCTCCCTTCCTGGGTGCGGGAAACTCCCCGACTTGGCAGCGGCGCGAAAGTGCATCGGCTTCTTCAGCAGCCGTCATTCGTTTCGCGCCAGAAAAACTTATCAACATATAAATTTTATATATAGAAAAAGC
>CAJPOT010000009.1 GCA_905372355.1 uncultured Selenomonas sp.
AGTTTACCATGAAAGTCCAAGAAGTCAAGCCCGGAGGGCGCAGACTGATTGGCTCTTTCATGTAAGGGCGGCGCACAATGTCCACAAAGTGGACGTTTGTGCGTGTAGCTTACCATGAAAGTCCAAGAAGTCAAGCCCGGAGGGCGCAGACTGAAAAAACGCCCGCACATGCACTTTTGCACATGCGGGCGTTTTTCGATGCCGCCTGCGGCAGCAGTCACTTTCTTAAGAAAGCGCTGAATTGATCCGCGCTTCCTTAAATACCGAGAATCGCATCGAGCTTCGCCTTGTCGAAGCTCACGACGAAGTCCTTGCCGTTGACCGTCGTCACCGGCACGATGAGATCGCCCGAAATGGCCTTGCACTCTTTGCGCGCCGCCTCGTCCTCTTCGATGTTGTGCTCCTCGTAGGCGATGTTCTTCGACTTCAGATACTTTTTGACCTTGTCGCACCAAGGGCACTGCGTGATGGAATAGACCTTTACCATGATGTTTTCCCTCCTGTGATGTACTTCTCGGCGAGAAGCGCCGCCGTCGTGCCGTCGGATGCGGCAGTCGTCAGCTGATGGATCTCCTTCTCACGGATGTCGCCGGCGACGAAGACGCCGGGGATATTCGTGCGGCAGTCCTCGCCCGCGACGATATGCCCTTTCTCGTTGATCTCGACCTGTCCCTCAAAGAGCGCCGTGTTCGGCTGCACGCCGATGTTGACAAATATGGCGTCGACAGCAAGTTCCCGTGCCTCGCCCGCCTTCTTGTCGAAAATCTCGATAGATTCGAGCTTTCCCTCACCTCGCAGGGCACGGATCTCCGTTTCGAGCAAGATCTCCGCCTTGGGATTTTCTCGGAGACGCTTCTGCGAAACTTCGTCGGCGCGAAGCTTGGAGCGATGCACGAGGTAGAGCTTCTTCGCGTAACGCGAGAGGAAGTTCGCCGCATCGAGCGCCGCATTGCCGCCGCCCATGACGGCAATGATTTTATCTTGATACATGTGTCCGTCGCAAAGCTGGCAGTAGTGGACGCCGCGCCCCGCGTACTTCGCTTCCGCAGCGAGCGGCAGCTTCCTGCGGCTCATGCCCGAGGCGATGATGACGACGGGCGTCTCGTAAACAGCGCTCTCCGTCTCGACGCGCTTGACCGCGCCTTCGAGCGTAACCTTCTCAATCGCATCGAACTCGTCGACGACGGCGCCGAACTTCTCCGCCTGCTGCTGCACTGTCTGAATGAGGTCGCTGCCCGAGACGCTCAGAAAGCCCGGATAATTCTCAATGCCCGTGGCGTTCGCAATCTGCCCGCCGACGACGGCATTCTCCAGGACGAGTGTCGAAAAATTCATGCGTCCCGCGTAGAGCGCCGCCGTCAGCCCTGCCATGCCCGCACCGATGATGACGACGTCCTTCTGTATCGTTTCCTTTGCCATGGAATCCCTCCTCTATTTTGATGGGCGATATTATTCTTTTCTCCATGAAAGGGCTAAATCCTGCCGTTTTCGTCAAAACGGCTTGACACACTGCTCCTTCCATGATACGATGATAACACAGTTACCGACATATGTCGATAACAAATCCGTAAAAATATTTTAAAGGAGGCGAGGACTGTGCCAAGACCGACGCGGGGGCGAAGGATCTGCGTGCGTCCCGCCTACGAGCGCTTCACGCCTGCGGGCTTTCCCGGCGGCGAGGCCGTCACCCTGCTCGTCGAAGAGTACGAGTGCATACGCAGCATCGACCACGACGGGCTAAAGCAGGAGGAATGCGCCAAACGCATGGCGATCTCGCGCACGACGGTCGCCGAAATCTATGCCGCAGCGCGCAAAAAAATCGCCGAGAGCCTCGTGCACGGCAGACCGCTCGTCATCGAAGGCGGCTTCTACCAGCTCTGCGACATGTCCGCACCGTGCGGCAAATGCTGCCCGCGTGCCGAGGCGCGTCAAGACTATCGCTTTTCGCCCCCGAGAAAGAAAGGAGAAGGAACGATGAGAATCGCAGTCCCCTATGAAAATGAAAACGGCACGGTGTTCCAGCATTTCGGACACTCGCAGGCATTCAAGCTCTATGACGTCAAGGAGGACGCCGTTGAGAAATCGGAGGTTGTCAGCACGCAAGGCAGCGGTCACGGCGCACTCGCCGGCTTTTTGAAGGAAAATGAAGTCGATGCGCTCATCTGCGGCGGCATCGGCGCGGGCGCGATCGAGGCGCTCACGGATGCCGGCATCCGCGTCTATGCCGGCGTCAAGGGCGCGGCGGACGAGGCTGTCGCACAGCATCTCGCCGGTACGCTTGAGTATACGACGGAAGCAAACTGCTCGCATCACGGCGAGGGACATGAGCACGCCGAAGGCGGCCATCGCTGCTCCCACGCGCACGGCGCGGGCGAAGGTCAGCATCGCCACGGCGAAGGTAACGGAAAAGGCCACTGTGGTCAGCACCACGGCGAAGGGCACGGCGAAGGACATGCGCATCATCATGGCGAAGGCAACGGTCACTGCGGTCAGCACCACGGCGAAGGCCAAGCGCACGCACACCGCCACGGACAGGATGCCACCATAGGTGAAGGCCGCTGTCCGCATCGCGGCAAAGGCGGCGGCCACGGCCACGGTCGCGGCGGCCACGGAGCAGGCCACGGCCCACATCAGCAGTAACCGCAGATACGGTTTGCCTTTCTCCATCCGCTGAATCTTTATCCGTGCTTCTTCGGCACTCCCCTGCAAAATCGAACGTTCATCTTGTCGGCTTCGGCTTCGCCGCACATCTCCTAGAATCCCTGCCGCAGAGTTTCAAGCTCTGCGGCGATTTTTTTCGCCTTCTCGACAGCGAGGCGATTCTCATGTTCCACAGTTTCAAAGGAAGGAATCAGATATTCCGTCGTTCCTTCGATGTGCGGAGGCTTGCAGACATAAATCTTCGCCGTAAGCGGATTCATGCTGCCGCTCCATAGCCCCATATAATCCGCAGCCGTATCGTATGCGAGGATGCAGGGCGCATCCTTCAAAAGATCGCGCAGATAGTCGTTGTATGTGTATATGCTGCTCATCGGACTGCTCCCGCCATTTGTGTCAGCGGCTGAAGCCGCGGCTTTCCCCATCCTCGCGAGCCTGACGCTCCTGCGCTTTCTTCCATGCCGGAAGCAGCATCTGATTCAAGCGCATGGCGAGGGATTTCTTCATGTAGGTTTTGGAGATGTCGGTCATTCCCTCCGTCGTATCAATCAGCGCGTCGATGCGCGGTGCCGCGAACTTGATTCTCGGGACAATCTCCAAAATCGACCGATGCAGGTCAGCCGGAGGCGCTTTCAAGATTTCATGGTAGAAGATTCGCTTTCCTTGATGGCGATAGACAGAACACAAGTTATACTCTGTATTTTTGAAGCTTATATCATCTTCCAAGAGTTCCTCTTTTTCCCTGTCAGACACTAGCGGCGAAAGTGCTGAACCGCAATCATATACAGGCGCGGGAGATATTTTGCCATCAGACGATGCCATCACGCCCCAATTATCCAAATGACGATCCGTATTGCCAATAGCAGCATCCACTACAAACATTTCCCAGAAAAACTTTTTCAAGAACATCTTGTTCTTTATCGTCACATCGGTATCGATGATATACATAACATCGTCAATCGTAGTCTTATTCCGTTTCTGGCTGTCCGTCTCATGTAAAAAGAACTTGCTGAATTCAATGAGAATACCTTCTCTGCTCGGGGAAAATACCTCGCACGCCACAACAAGCTTCTCTTTTTCGCTGTTCGGCGGCGTAGCACGTCCCAAGAAAGTGTTTTGTGCCGGAATCCCCAGCATCTGAAATATATGGCAGCCGATATATTCAGAGAAATGATTGTTAATGTATAGCTGCGATGTTTGTTTCGGCGCTCGATTGGGATCGGGAAACTTCACCATATAGAGCTTGTCGTTGTACTGCATCGTCCACTTGCTCTCCGAACCGCCGAAACGATTCGGCAGCCACTTCACATGCGTCAGATCAACCATCAATCAACCCTCCGAAATATGTCAGCATTTCCTCCCGGGTGCCTGATGAAATATCGCCTTCCTTCATGGCATATTTTGTTTCGGAATGAAGCCTCTGCATAGCAAGAACCATCTGGAGATGATTCCTTTCTTCATAAGCTCGATAAAATTCTTCCATATAGTCGCGAAGAAGATCTTCGTAATCTTGCGGGTTGTACTTATAGACTGCTTCCATGATGAATCCCTCGTTTCTTCGAACTGTCCTAGTGATTCGTATGCCATCCTATATAGAATGTCGAGCATTCGGAATCAACTCGTCATAACAGAAAAGCATCTCAGCACGGTCTTTGGGAGACAGCATTCCTTCATCGCCTGTTTCGTGTCGTTGTACATACGCCGCCATGCGTGTTCCATGAGGAATACGTCTCCCGCCTGCATCGCTTCGGCGAAAAGCGTCATGCTTTCTTCCAGATAGTCGACATAATCCTTTGGATTGTATTTGATTCGCTGCTCCATGATGCCTCTCCTTTTTTCGCGAGTTCTGGGTGTGCCAAGAGTTTTGTTTAAATCATTCTTCAGGACTCAATGCGCAAAATGTTCTGTCGCGCATCCTTGACCAAGCACGCCTCACAGGAGGCTTACCAAAGCCCGTATTCCTCGCGTTTTTGAGTGTCGCACTTATCTGTGTATCACGCCCGCGTGGAGAGTGACATGTGCGGAGGTTCTTCTTGTCGGTGTATTTCAGATTGCAATCCACGCGCCCCGTGTGGGGCGCGACCTGTCAAACCCATAGCGATTTCGTCGAGCCAGGCATTTCAATCCACGCGCCCGCGTGGGGCGCGACAGTCGAGGCGGGGCGATGCAAGCTTGAGCTGACATTTCAATCCACGCGCCCGCGTAGGGCGCGACCAAACGCAGAAAAAGCACATATTGCACAAGGCGCAATTTCAATCCACGCGCCCGCGTAGGGCGCGACGTTTCACACCGTCAACTTTTTCCATCGCTTCCGTATTTCAATCCACGCGCCCGCGTAGGGCGCGACGATGGCAGAGTTCTATGCGGATTTCATCTCGAAATTTCAATCCACGCGCCCGCGTGGGGCGCGACGGCATCCGTGCGCCCGTCTCGTACATCCCCAGTATTTCAATCCACGCGCCCGCGTGGGGCGCGACGTTAGCCGAGAGTAGCACCTGCTTGGGTAGGTGATATTTCAATCCACGCGCCCGCGTGGGGCGCGACCATAACCAACGTAGATCATACGTCTCAATTTTGCTATTTCAATCCACGCGCCCGCGTAGGGCGCGACGTACTGCAGGCGGCGCAGGAGGTCGACTGCCTCAATTTCAATCCACGCGCCCGCGTAGGGCGCGACTACAGGCGGTCAAAGTCAACGTGCGCGGCCTGCCATTTCAATCCACGCGCCCGCGTAGGGCGCGACAAACACAGGTCTCCGTGCCGTTCGCGTTGCCGTTATTTCAATCCACGCGCCCGCGTAGGGCGCGACCCTGCGCGTCGATGGGCAGGTCGTCGAACCGCGCCATTTCAATCCACGCGCCCGCGTAGGGCGCGACGGCTGACCACCATCATGGTGGACGACGAGATGCATTTCAATCCACGCGCCCGCGTAGGGCGCGACAGTTATGCTGCTTAATGTAGCGTGGGATTCCACAATTTCAATCCACGCGCCCGCGTAGGGCGCGACTTTCCTTCATTGCTTTTAAGAGCGTTGCCGGCGTATTTCAATCCACGCGCCCGCGTAGGGCGCGACTGCTTGAAAATCGTTGGCGGTATGGGTGATTCCAAATTTCAATCCACGCGCCCGCGTAGGGCGCGACGCAGCGCGACGGCATAGTAATCGCCAAGCTCCTTATTTCAATCCACGCGCCCGCGTGGGGCGCGACGCGACGATGATGCGCAGCGTTATGCTGTGACAGTATTTCAATCCACGCGCCCGCGTGGGGCGCGACTCGCCGCATTGATCTGCTCCGCTTGCAGTGCGAGATTTCAATCCACGCGCCCGCGTGGGGCGCGACCTCTTTTTGGCGCTCTTCATCCTACATCATCCAAATTTCAATCCACGCGCCCGCGTGGGGCGCGACATAGGCAAGAGATTATTGCTGTCTAAGTGGTCGAATTTCAATCCACGCGCCCGCGTGGGGCGCGACTCAGGATCGTAGCCATAAGACATCAACTCGACAGCATTTCAATCCACGCGCCCGCGTGGGGCGCGACCATATCCTCCCCTATCTCGGGCAAGCGGTTTTGCAATTTCAATCCACGCGCCCGCGTGGGGCGCGACTCTCCCATTTGTCTCCCAACCTTTTGCGGGAGACATTTCAATCCACGCGCCCGCGTGGGGCGCGACGAACCAACGGCGGCACGGCTCTTCACTCGACAGCATTTCAATCCACGCGCCCGCGTGGGGCGCGACGCTGGCAGTGCGCATCAATGCGGTTGGCAAAACATATTTCAATCCACGCGCCCGCGTGGGGCGCGACTGTTTTCCGACGGCTCCAACGTGGCCGTAAAAGATTTCAATCCACGCGCCCGCGTGGGGCGCGACGGATGTTGGCGATCTTCTCTATATTATCAGATGATTTCAATCCACGCGCCCGCGTGGGGCGCGACGATATTCCGCCTCGCGCGCGTCAAAGATGTATGGATTTCAATCCACGCGCCCGCGTGGGGCGCGACACCCTCAATTCTCAGCTTATACTATATCACAGATCATTTCAATCCACGCGCCCGCGTGGGGCGCGACGTGAAAAGCCTTTACAGACGCGTTTGATCTTCATTTCAATCCACGCGCCCGCGTGGGGCGCGACCCGACTTCCTTCGGGGCGCAAACTGTTTTATCCCATTTCAATCCACGCGCCCGCGTGGGGCGCGACTACATCAGGCTCGATGTCATCTACACGCTCAAGCCATTTCAATCCACGCGCCCGCGTGGGGCGCGACCTGGTGCGCCCGTCTGCGTCGTGATGAACACCGAATTTCAATCCACGCGCCCGCGTGGGGCGCGACTTATAATACTTCTAAAAAGGAGGTGATTCAAATGATTTCAATCCACGCGCCCGCGTGGGGCGCGACGAGTGCCATTGTTTACTTCTCGCATACGTTATACATTTCAATCCACGCGCCCGCGTGGGGCGCGACCCGTGTCGAATCAGCTCCTTGACGATGCCGACGTATTTCAATCCACGCGCCCGCGTGGGGCGCGACAGCAGCCATTGACCTTGGGCGGCAGATCGGCAAGATTTCAATCCACGCGCCCGCGTGGGGCGCGACTCAAGCAAGAGGCAGCGCGGCTGGGGCTAGATGTATTTCAATCCACGCGCCCGCGTGGGGCGCGACTAAGGGGCACTGGGTTTTCACGGCGAGCCTACCGATTTCAATCCACGCGCCCGCGTGGGGCGCGACTGGTGCGGCGCTCAAGCTGGATCAAAACAAAAAATTTCAATCCACGCGCCCGCGTGGGGCGCGACATCGACAACGCGCTCCGGCGAACCGATCAATCCTATTTCAATCCACGCGCCCGCGTGGGGCGCGACTTCCTGCGGCTTCTTCTGTCGTGCCATCGGCAGATTTCAATCCACGCGCCCGCGTGGGGCGCGACGATAGACTTCCATATCGCCATGCGCCCGTGCGAATTTCAATCCACGCGCCCGCGTGGGGCGCGACAGGCGTTCGCGGGCATCTGCCGACGGTCAGCGGCATTTCAATCCACGCGCCCGCGTGGGGCGCGACGAGCAGGCCGTTCGGCCGGTGGACAGGCGCAGACATTTCAATCCACGCGCCCGCGTGGGGCGCGACAACACTTTCATGACTTTCCTCCTTTTAGCCCCTTATTTCAATCCACGCGCCCGCGTGGGGCGCGACTTTATCATAACAAAAAAACTATGTCAATCATAATATTTCAATCCACGCGCCCGCGTGGGGCGCGACTTGATGCTCTTGCAAGATCTTTTTCTCCTTCTCATTTCAATCCACGCGCCCGCGTGGGGCGCGACAACTCTCCTTCCGCTCACCGAAGAGTAGTGCCCATTTCAATCCACGCGCCCGCGTGGGGCGCGACAGCGATACAAGCATAACCATACCTCCTCACGATTATTTCAATCCACGCGCCCGCGTGGGGCGCGACTGAGCTTCTTGCAGCTCGTCAAAGAGACGGGGCAATTTCAATCCACGCGCCCGCGTGGGGCGCGACCCCATCGCGTGACAAGGATATTGCCGATTATCTCATTTCAATCCACGCGCCCGCGTGGGGCGCGACGCATACGGATGATGGGGACGCCGAGCTTCATGCAATTTCAATCCACGCGCCCGCGTGGGGCGCGACGCAAACTCTTCTATCCCGAACCGAGTCTCAAGGAATTTCAATCCACGCGCCCGCGTGGGGCGCGACCGCCCTTTTTCGTCCTTTATTTCATAGGCACGGATATTTCAATCCACGCGCCCGCGTGGGGCGCGACTAAGGAACACGGTATATGCAAAAACTGCGGACAAATTTCAATCCACGCGCCCGCGTGGGGCGCGACGATCGCAAAAGTGACCGTCGGCTATACCGCCGACGATTTCAATCCACGCGCCCGCGTGGGGCGCGACACGTGTCCAAATGGTTTCACCTCCTCTCAGCCTTATTTCAATCCACGCGCCCGCGTGGGGCGCGACCGCGACCGCAGAGGGTGTGGTATCTACCATGGCATTTCAATCCACGCGCCCGCGTGGGGCGCGACCCGAGAGCCTACCATCCTGCGTGTGCTCGTCGAGATTTCAATCCACGCGCCCGCGTGGGGCGCGACGCGAGGTCTGTGCCTCCTGCTGCCGCAAGCGCAAATTTCAATCCACGCGCCCGCGTGGGGCGCGACGGGACGTACAGGAGTCTGGCGGCAAGTGCAGTCATTTCAATCCACGCGCCCGCGTGGGGCGCGACGGTGCCTGTTTACACGGGCTTAATTACAGCGGTCGCGCTATATTTTTCGCGAACCTCATTTTTGGCCGTGCTGTTACAGGCATTTTTCGTCGCAAAGTCCTCTGTGTGATACGGGTTCGCACAGAGATTTTGCGGCCATTCTCGCGAAGGAGATGCCTGCTACAGCATCAGAGTTCCTTCAGCTTCATAACTTGGTTTTGCACCGACGTGCTGCGTTTTTCCTGCGTATTTATTTCCCAAGTTATAAAAACGCAGGCTGTCTTTTTCTTGGTCAATCAAATTTGTCAACTCATGCCGCAGGGCGCAGAACTGTGCTTCATCGAGAACGCATTCAAACACGGAGTTCTGCACGCGTTGTCCGTGGCGCACGCAGCATTTCGCCACTTTTCTCAAGCGTGTGCGGCCGGCAGGTGTTTCCGTATTGACATCGTATGTCACGAGAATCAACATTGCCGCCGTCCCCCTCCATCTTTCCTCACTTACTTCCACAGAAACGCCGGATATTCCTCCAAGTCGCCGCGTAAATATCGTGCCAGCAGGAGGGATTGGGCATGAGGAACCAAGCCCCAAGGGAGTTTTTCCCTGAGAAACGGATGCGTAATCTGCTCCCGCTTCTTGTCCTGCCATTCCTTGAGGACGAGCTTACGCCCAGCATCATTGAGCCAGACGGCGCCGTTCTCTTTTTTCTCAAAATGCTCCGGCTTGATGATGCGATTGTTGATCAGCGTGAGTACGAGGCGATCGACAAAAAGACTTCGCAGCTCCTCCATGAGGTCGAGCGCCAAGGATTCCCTGCCCGGGCGATCGCGGTGCAGGAAGCCGACATACGCATCAAGTCCCACGCCTTCCAGTGCAGAGGCGCAGTCATGCGCCAGCACGGTATACAGAAAAGACAGCATGGCATTGACGCGATCGAGAGGCGGACGCTTGAGGCGGCCTTCCAGGGAAAATGCGTCCTTGTTCTGCAAAATGAATTGATTGAACAACGAGAAGTACAGATGTGCGGCATTTCCTTCAATACCGCGCATTTCATCAAGCGACTGCACTCGATGCAAGCTCTGCAGGCTGCTTTTGAGTTCCGCGCTCACTTGCGCAAGCGCCGTCAGATCCAAGCTCAGCGGATGGTCGCGCTTCATCCTTTCGACGAGTGTGCGCGTGTTGAAGATCTTTCCGAAAAGGAAATCCGCCGCGAGTTTCGCACTCTCCGCATCATCTTCCGAGCGGCGATACTGCTCCTTGCGCAGGAGCACATTGCTTCGCACTTCCCCACAGGAGCGGGCAAGAAATCGCCCGCGCGGACTAAAAAAGCAAAGCCCGATTTTCGCTTGGGCGCACGCGCCCATCAAGGCAGGACTCGCGCCCTTATAAGTAAAGCAAAGGATATTTTCCAAAGTGAGCAGCGGAATCCGCCCCAGCACTTTTTCTTCCTGCAGTACGACGACATTCTCATTTTCCAAAGCCACATACGCATCTTCGGTCAAAATGAACAGGGTATTGAGCATATGACGCATAGCTCACACCCCCTTCAAGGCAGCTGCATAATAGTCGGAAACGCCCACCGTTTTTTGCAGCTTCGGCAGACACAGGTCTTTCAGAGAACAGTTGCGGCATTTTTTCGTCACCTTGACCTTGGGTGTCGCCCTGCGGGAATATTCCTTGTGCATTTCAGCGAGCGTATGCAGAACGAACTCTCGCAAATCTTGCGTGATTTCCACCTTCTGCCGCCGATGGATTTCATCATAGAAAAGGTAACCGACAGGGATATGACAGCAAAGCATTTCCTCAAGGCAAAGCGCCTGCAGGACGAGCTGTGAAACATCCTCCTCGCCGTCTTTCGGCTTGCCGCGCTTGTATTCAACGGGAACGGGACGCCAAAATCCTTCCTGCCCGTGCAGCCTCGCGCCTGTCTTTTCCCTATGAAATTCCACGACATCCGAGACGCCGCTCACGCCGAGCTTTGCCGAGAAAATGCGCAGGGCACGCGCCACGAGCAAATCCCCGCGCGATTCGTGCAGGCTGCCGTCATGACATTTCTCGTGGACAATCTGCCCCTCGACTGTGCGCAAGTTTTCCTGCCATTGCTGCTCGATGTGAATGAGTGCCCACTGCCTGCGGCAAAAGAGGAAATGCTGGATGCCGGCGACATCCAGCCACTCCTCTTCGCGATATGCCATCAGCTCATGCGCGTGCAGGTCACGCCTTCCGGTAGATCGGCTTCGTCAACGGTGACTTCATAGTCCTGATAGCTGCGTGCCGGCTCGTCTGCCGCCTTTTTCTTGACATGAATGCGCTCAAAAAGCTTGTAGGACGGCGCATTGCCAAGCTCACTCTCGTGGCGGAAGACGATGAGCTCGCGCGTCGCCATATTGCCGCGCGCCGCCGAGCGGTCAAGCTCAAACATGCGCAGGATCGCCTGCCACAAGAGCGCCAAGTCCTCTTCGGAGAAGCCCGTCGTCTTGCGCGCGAGGTTTGCCGAGACATAGCCTTCAACTTTGTAGAGCGCATAGGGTACGATGAACTTGCGGCCGATTTCCGTCTTCTTCGTCTGCGCATCCTTGATCGTCGTGATCGCCGTGCGCGTGATGGTGATCTCCTGCGGCAGAATGGGATCAATGCTGCGCGCAAAGCCGAGCTGCACGGGACCGCGCACCTGCCCGCAGTTCAGCGCTCCCTGCACGAAGGTCGTCATGACGGCGCCGAAGGTGCGGATATCGAAGAAATTGCTGCACATGAAGTCGCGAATCTTGCCGTCGATTGCAGGATCTGAGGCCTTGACCTTCTTGATGTCCTTGATGCCGAGGTGGTCACAGGCCTCTTGGTCGCTTTGAGCGAGCGGCACGTTTTCCTTGATGTAAATGCGATAGCCCGGCTTCCCTTCCTGCGCCGTTTCCACGTAGTTGCGAATCTTCCGCTTGAGGCAAACGTCAGTGACCAGTCCGTGTCCGGTCTCTTGATCGACGCGTGGCATGTTGCCCGCATCGGGATCGCCGTTCGGATTGCCGTTTTCAACATCAAAAAGAATGACAAAATCATACCGATTTTTGATTGCTTCCGCCATTTACTTTTCCTCCTTCTTTTCGTACCGCTTCTGCTTCTGATGATAGTAACCAAGGATGAATACACCCTGCTCCTCAAGCGGCAAATGACGCGGCATATCCTTGGCGTCCAGCTTTCCCATGATCTCCGACAACTTTTTGTCCAAATAGACTCTGGGAGCCGTCTCCAACTTTTTCAAGTGATGAAGCGCGAGCTTCTGCAGCATCGGGAACACATGCGCCGGCGTTCCACAAGCAGAATCAAAGAAACGGTCGCGAATCGTCGCCTTGATCTCAGGGTTCGCCTTCTCCTGCACCTCTTCCAAAACGGCGAACCAGCGTCCGAGCAAATAAGCAACATCGGTCGAGTTTTCATCTAATGCCACAGCGATCTTCCTCCCTCGATTTCGCATCAAATATGCTTTCAAAAAGCCGGCGCGCCTTGCATTGATTTTCCGCTCCCCCTGCTCTGCATGAATGCGCAGCAAAATGTTTTGGAATACGGACACGGGATACTTGCCGCCGGTCAAAACGGCTCGCAGCATGGCTCCTGCCATGATGGGAGAAGCCATCTTCACCTTGGCGTTGGGATTCACCGTTTCGCGCAGGAGCTCCCACAACGGCACATTGCCGCGCGTCTCCCAGCTCGGGCGGACAATCTTCATCTGCTCCATGTGCAGGGCGAGATTCTTCAAGAAATCCCCGAAAGAACCTTGTAGGAAGAAGCGTACAGAAAGCCGCGCCGCATTGGGCGCCAGACCCAGGATATAGAAGGGATTGGCATAGGAGATTGCCACGCCCTCGTAGTCGATCGCCGCCCCTGCCTGCACCTTTTTCAGCACGGCATCCAGCAGATCATCGGTCATCTTATCTTCATCGCCGAAAAGCATGCCGCAAAGCAAGTCTTGTGCCGCCTCGCTCTCCTCCTCGGCCCAATAGACCATCGTCGTGTCGCCTATGATCTTCGTATGTTCGCGATCAGCAAGCAGGGTATTGAGCGCCGTGCCATAGGCAAACGCCGCCTTCTTCGACACGGGAGCATTGCCGCCCTGCTCGCCGTCGTGACCGTAGGATTCGTAGGCATTGGCATTGAAGGAGACGAGCATGGCTCCCGTTGCTTGGGCGCCCGTGACACCCTTGAGCGCCGGATGCTTGACGGCGATCGGCGCCAATGTGCCCGTCACGAGGCAGCGGCGTTTTTCCTTAGCGCCGCTCGCATCGAGATGCGTTTCCCAAGCCTCACGCACGGCCGGCTCTTCGTGCACGAAGGTGCTCGCCACACGGAATACGAGATTCGCCCCGGCAAGAATCTCATCGGCATAGGGCGCGAGGGCCGGATGCGTGCGCAGCATCGTTTCACCGCCCTGCCAGTGCCCGAAAAAAGCGATGACAGCGCGAGCAGCGTCCGACGCAGCACTGCCCAGAATCTCCTCGTGCAGAGCCTTCGCAGCCGAAAAGCATTCTGCCGTACGCTTGGGCTTTCCTTTCATATCGGCGCCTAAAAAATACGATGAATTATCGCAAAGGAAAAACGGGGCTATGCCAACCGTTCTCGTTTCTCCTGCCGGAACAATAAGTTCCTGCGGTCGATCCACTTCCTTCTTGCCGCGCAAAACCTTCTGGATGAGCGGCAATACTTGAAGCAATTCTCCTTCTTTGGAAAGCAAGAGCGCAAAGGAAACATTACGCTTCTCCCAACCATCTCTGGGCAACCGTCCCTCTTTGCACTCCGTCTCATATCTTTCAACCAGTGCTTGGAGCATCAGCGATACACCTCGCAATCCCTAAGGTCGAGCACGCCGTCCACAAGCTGTGCTTGGAAAAACATCGGCTGAAGATTCTTGGGATCCGAGTAGTCGATATCATAGAGCATGAAACCCAGATCTTTCGTTTCCCCATTTGTCGGCGGAAGCTCCGCTTCCTCGTACAGCCGGAAGCGCGCGGGAAACTCACGGCAGCCCAGATACGGTGCATGATAGCACTGTCCCTTGCGCGCGCGTCGGCAGAACATCTCACGGAATTTCCCCTCGTTGTCCGATGCCGATGCCTTCTCCGTCATCTCGAAATGCGCTTCAATGATGTAATGCGGTTCCTTCAAGATGGTGGCGGCACGCTGCTGGATATCCTCCTTCGTGGACTGATAGAGTTCACCACGCTCTTTCTCCGCAAAAGCCTTCACCGTACGCGCAGGAATCTTTGCCTTGAGCTCATTGCGGCGGACATTGGTAAACTGAATTCCGGATAGGATAAATATCCTATCTATGCGCCATTTTAGGCCCGGATGCCAAAACACGGCTTCCAAGACCCCCCTCGCCGCGCTCGGCGTCATGACGGCGTAGGAAAAGCGCTCCGCCTTCAATTCCGGTCGCGTGAAGCACGCCGCTTCGCCCCAAACCTCAAGGCGAACGCCATAGGCCATAAAATCACCTCCATATATTTTTCTTTTGTTAGGAAATATTTAATTTGTAGAAAGCATATCATAAAAAATTAACTCTGTCAATTTGAAATTCTACAATTCACTAAGAAAATCGAAAAAATACATAAAAACAATAATTTCTAAATGCTCCATAGTCACCACATTATGCGAAATCCATCAATTCTCGCCTTAGGCTTGACTTCTTGCAGATGCATGGTAAACTAACATCGTCGTGGAGATCATGTCTGCACGAGGATTGAAATTTTTGTTAGGACATATGATGCGCGAGTGCGGGGAGATTTTTCAGATCTCCCCGCTTTCGTCTGTGCGGAGAAACACGATTCCATGCAGCGAATCTACAGGAACATTCCTTCGCCCTCTCCAACATTACTCGACAGTCCCTTTTCTGAGTCATATACCGCCATATCAACAAGCACGGCGAGGTTTTCGTCGAGCATGCTGATCTTTCCCTGCGCGGCAAGCTGTTCGAACGGCGCTTCGGCATATCCCGTATAGACAGTCACGATGTAGCGTCCGACCTTTCGCATAAGCGAACGCGATCTCTCTCCTCGTTCCAGCCGCGCCAAGAGCGCCTGTCCCTCCTCGGTTTGCGGAATGAAGATCGGCTTGGTACGATCCTCGATCAGGCGGACATCGTTTGCAATATCGGCAAAGGCGAATTTTCCCGACTGCCCCATGATGTCTTTCTTGTCCAGACGATTCTTGCCGCTCAGATCGTACAGCTCTTCAAAGTAGCGGCGGATCGCTTCGGGACTTGCCAAGTCTTCGGCAAAACTCCGCGCCACATTCTTTGTGATTTCAGCTGCCAGCTGCGCATTTTTCGCCAGTTTTTCCAGAGAAAATACATGCACAACGCTTTCCTCCGCCGTCCTCCTGCCCTCGCGGTTGCAGCGGCCCGCCGCCTGCACGATGCTGTCGAGGCCGTTGATCTCACGATAGACGCAGGGGAAGTCGAGGTCGACGCCGGCCTCCACGAGGCTCGTCGAAATGACGCGGCACGGCTTGCCATCCTTGAGCCGTGCGCGAATCTTCTCCAATACCTGCTCGCGATGCACAGGATAGAGATTCGTGGACAAGTGGTACGTTCCTTCGTCTTCCCGCAGCAAATCGAAGACACTCTGCGCCATCTTTTTCACATTGACGATGCAAAGCACCTGCTCATGAGCCGCCAGCTCTTCGGCAAGCTCCTCTTCCGTCATCACCTCTTCGCGCAGCTCGATCTTCGTGCGCCGGAAAAACGCTGCATTTTCCATGAGCGCCGGGCAGATTTCCAGCGGCTGCATATCATCGGAGAAAAACTGCCCCAAAGGCGGCTGCGTTGCCGTACAGAGCACCGCCGTACACGCATAGTGCCGCACGAGCGCCTCGATTGCGGCAAGCGAAGGACGCAAGTAATCAATCGGAATCATCTGCGCCTCATCAAAGATCACGATGCTCTCGGCAAGATTGTGCAGTTTGCGGCATTTCGACGGGTGATTGGAAAAAAGCGATTCGAAAAACTGCACGTTCGTCGTCACGATGACGGGCGCATCCCAGTTCTCCGTCGCCAGCCGCTTGCGATTCATATCCGTATCCTGCACATCGTCATAATCCACATTCTGATGATGCTCGACGACACTGTCCGGCCCCAGCAGATCCCGAAAGACAGCAGCATTCTGCTCGATGATCGACGTATACGGTATGACGTAGATGATGCGCCTGCGCTTCCTCTTGGCATGAGCGGCATAATGCAGGGCAAACGCCAGGGAAGAAATCGTCTTGCCTCCGCCCGTCGGTACGGTTAGCCGGTATAAATTCCCTTTTGCCTCTTTTCCTGCGTCGATGCTCTCGGCGAGGAGCGCAGAGCGTTTTTTGTTGATCGGCAATTCCAGCTTCCGCTTCTCTTTTTCCGTCTTCGGCTGCAAGAATTTCTCTTCAAGGCTCTCCTGCAGGCGTTCGAGCAAGGTTTCCACAGAAGCAAAACCTTCCCGTTCGACATTCCCCGCCGACATGAAGTCTTCCGTGTCGAGAAAGTCCGCATCGACGAGACAGGAGAAAAGCATGCGCGTATAGAGCATCGCGGAGAGCGGTGCGCGGGCGACCTGCTCCAACAAGAGCGACGGTGGCAAGGTCTGGGGCAGATCGGCCTCATGATAAGCGCGGTAATCGGGCAGATTCCGTCGCTTGAGCCTGCCCAAAAGCGTGCCGTCTTCCGCTGTATTCGCCGTCGTACCCTGGTTCGGTATGCCGCCATGATGCCCTGCGATGCAGAACGCCATCACCTGCGCCATGCCTCTGCCAAGCCTTCTGCTTTGCTCATCGTCCGCGCTCTGCCGCAGCCTCACGATCTCCTGCGTCCCCGCCGTCGAATGATCGATGCGCCCCCTGCGCCGTCTCTTCTCCTCCTCGTCCGCACGCAGATACGCTTGAAACTCGCGCGAATACTTGCCGATATCGTGATACAAGCCCAAGAGCCGCCCCATCGCCTCCTCGCCGAAAGCGACGGCAAAGCGCCCTGCAAGATCGGCAACGCCCGTCAGATGGTCGCACAAAAGCTGCTCACGCCCCGTTTCCTCATCAAGATGCCCAAGATAAGCAGAAGATTTTGTCATTTCAAACACCTCCAAGAAATCACCAGAAACTCATCGAGGCTGGAAGGTTGCATCAACCTTCGCGCGCCATAACGGCTTCGTTTGCGAGATGGTCAAGGGTAGACCGAACATCCGACGAAATGCATGACACCCACCTTTGTGGAATTGCCTCAAAACCATAAACGCTCCCCGCCAATCCGCCGGTAATTGCTCCGATCGTGTCTGCGTCACCGCCTCGATTGACCGCTTCTACTACTGCATCCTCAAAAGTCCCTGTCAACATAATAGCATAAAGCGCATTTTCCATACTTGCTACTACCCACCCCGTTGGTTCTTTTCTCTCGCCATACCCTTGTACGATGCGGGTTATCTCTTGAATTGCTTGTTCCGGTGCTATCAGCGCCATTGACACGAGTCGCACATAATCCATGCAAAGAGCTGCGCTCGCCTCATTCGGATGCGTCATCCAGGCGATTGCTCTCGTAAATTCTGCTGCCACGTTTTCATCTTTGTAATAAAGTGCAGGGTATATCGTTCGCATCAATGCCCCATTTCCTGCCGCCCCCTCCTCATGGGGACGACGGACAGCTTCTCTCCAGACATCTTCCTCGCTATGACCTGTTTCGACGAGACGATCTGCCATAGCGATGGACATCCTGCAAGTGTTGCCTATATCTTTAGGATTGCTTTTATACCATTCACGGAATCGCCGTCCAATCGATACGATCGGCGACTTGGGACGCTCCACTATCCCCTCTGCCACTGCAATAGTCATCTGCGTATCGTCAGTAATCTCGCCTGGCGCGACATTTAGCCATCCGCCCCCGACCATTTCGCACACAGCTTTTCCATATTTCTTTAGGATTTCTTCTGCCTCCATAAATTCAAGGGGCGCTCCCAAGGCATCTCCCACCGCCACACCATAAAGCGCTCCCCTAATCCTGTCCTTCATATCATTTTCCCTCCTACAATGCTATGAGAATATACGTCTCCAAAACAGTCACTTCATTCAAAGATAGATTTTCCAGCCGATTAAAGGAACAAAACGAACACATGGCGGAACTATGCGAAGAACCAGCGTTTTTGCAGTCTGCATGCCCCATGTGACCCGCTCAATCCCCAAGCGGCGTGTTAACGATCTTCTTGCGCTCGCGCCAGTCGGGGCAGAACTTGTCCATGAGACTCTTGAAGTGCACATTGTGGTAGCGCTCCCAGAGATGCGTAAGCTCGTGAATGATGATGTATTCGAGGCAGGATACCGGATATTTGGCGAGCTGCAGATTCAGCCAGATGCGGCGCGCACGGATGTTGCAGGTGCCCCACTTCGTCTTCATGTTCTTGATGCGCCATTCGGCGGCGCTCTTGCCGACGATCGTCTCAGCTCGCGCCAAGAGCGGCGGCACGGCTCGCGCGAGTTCGCGGCGATACCATTCGTTCAGCAGAGCTTCACGCTCGGCGGGGCTGCTCTCGGCCTCCTGCGCCTTGAGACTTAGGATGAGTCGGCTGCCATCTCGCAGGACGATGTTGCAGCCACGCCCGAACTTTACGGTGAGCCGGAGCGGCTCGCCCCAGACAAAGAAGCGCTCGCCGCTTAGGAAGCGGCGAACGCTTGGCAGAGGTTTCGCGGCGATCTTCGCCTGCTTTTCCTCGATCCATGCCGTATGCTTGGCGACGAAGCGTGCGAGCTCTTCGAGCGTCGCGCGCTTCGGTGCGCTCAGGCGCACCGTGCCTGCGGGCGGCACGACGCGCAGATAGATGTTCTTGATGGACTTTCGTTCAAGCTCGACGGGGATTCCCGCGAGCGTCGCCCGTCTCGTCGACGTTCCCATATCAGTTGTTCTTCTGCTCCATCACGGCGAACGATGCTGCCTTGTCGCCCTCGCCGAGGCGCACGACCTTGACGCCCTGCGTGTTGCGGCTGATGACGGAAATCTCGTCGACCTTCGTGCGGATGACGATGCCGTCCGTCGTGATGAGGATCAGCTCCTGTCCCGGACGCACAACCTTGAGGCCGATGACCGCGCCCGTCTTTTCCGTGACCTTCATGTTGATGAGGCCCTTGCCGCCGCGCGTCTGCAGACGATATTCGCTCGTCGCCGTGCGCTTGCCGTAACCTTCCGCCGTGATCGTCAGAACCTCGGCATTGCGCGCGAGGTTGTCCATGCCGACGACCACATCGCCCGCCTTCAGATTGATGCCCTTGACGCCGCGCGCCGTGCGTCCCATCGAGCGCACATCGTCCTCGGCGAAGGCGACCGCCATGCCGCCCGCCGTACCGAGTATCACATGCTTTTCGCCGTCCGTGAACTTGACGCCGATGAGGTCGTCGTCTTCGTCGAGGTTGATCGCATTGAGCCCGCCTCTGCGGATCGACTGGAACTCGGAAAGGCTCGTCTTCTTCACGATGCCCTTCTTCGTCGCCATGAAGAGGTAGCGTTCGGGCAGGAACTCCTTGACCTGGATGACCGCCGTGATCTTCTCCTCACTCTCAAGCTGCAGCAGGTTGATGATCGCCGTGCCCTTCGCCTGGCGGCTCGCCTCGTTGATCTCGTATGCCTTGAGACAGTAAACGCGCCCGCGGTTCGTAAAGAAGAGGATCGTGTGGTGCGTCGTCGTGACGAGGATATTTTCGACGAAGTCGGCTTCCTTCGTGCCCATGCCCGTCACGCCGACGCCGCCGCGCTTCTGGCGACGATATGTGTCGAGCGGCATGCGCTTGATGTAGTTGTTATGCGTGAGCGTGATGACGACGTCTTCCTGCGCGATGAGGTCTTCGACGTTGATCTCGGATGTGTCGATCGTGATTTCCGTGCGGCGCTCGTCGCCGTACTTCTCGCGCACGGCAAGAAGCTCGTCCTTGATGATCTTGTCGATCTTTCCCTCGTCGGCGAGAACGGATTTGAGCCAGTCGATCATCTTCAAGACCTCTTGGTACTCTTCCTCGATCTTCTCGCGCTCAAGACCCGTCAGACGCTGCAGACGAAGGTCGAGGATCGCCTGCGCCTGCTTCTCACTGAGCTTGAAGCCTTCCATCAGGCGCTCACGCGCGATGTCCGCCGTGCGGCTCTCGCGGATCGTCGTGATGACGGCGTCAAGGTGATCGAGCGCGATGGTCAAGCCTTCGAGGATATGGGCGCGCGCCTCGGCTTTCGCCAATTCGTACTTCGTGCGCCGCGTGATGACATCCTGCTGATGCTTGATGTAGTAGTGCAGCACCTCTTTCAGTGTGAGCACGCGCGGACTGCCGTCGACGAGCGCGAGCATGATGACGCCGAAACTGTCCTGCAGCTGCGTGTGCTTGTAGAGCTGATTCAAGATGACGTTGGCGTTCGCGTCGCGGCGCACGTCGATGACGATGCGCATGCCGCTGCGGTCGGACTCGTCGTTCAAGGCCGTGATGCCCTCGATCGCCTTGTCGCGCACGAGCTCGGCGATCTTCTCGACGAGGCGTGCCTTGTTCACCTGATAGGGCAGCTCCGTCACGATGATGCGCGAGCGGCCGCTCGACGTCGTCTCGATGTGCACGCGCGCGCGAAGCTTGACGACGCCGCGCCCCGTCGTATATGCCTGACGTATGCCCTCCGTGCCGAGAATCAGTCCCGCCGTCGGGAAATCCGGCCCCTTGATGACCGTCATAAGCTCCTCAACGGTAGCATCGGGGCGGTCGATGAGCATCAACGTGCCGTCAATGACCTCGCGCATATTGTGCGGCGGGATGTTCGTCGCCATGCCGACAGCAATGCCCGCCGTACCATTCGTGAGAAGCTGCGGGAACTTCGCAGGCAACACGGTCGGCTCCTTCAAGGACTCGTCGTAGTTCGGCGCAAAATCCACCGTCTCCTTGTCTATGTCCTGCAGCATGAGCTCCGCGACCTTCGACATGCGCACCTCGGTGTAGCGCATCGCCGCCGCCGGATCGCCGTCGACCGAGCCGAAGTTGCCGTGACCGTCGGCAAGCATGTAGCGCATGGAAAAATCCTGCGCCATGCGCACGATCGCATCGTAGACGGAAGTATCACCATGTGGGTGGTACTTACCGAGGACTTCGCCGACGATGCGCGCCGACTTCTTGTACGGCTTGCCCGAACCCATGCCCGCTTCCTGCATCGCATAGAGGATGCGGCGGTGCACAGGCTTCAGACCGTCGCGCACGTCCGGCAAGGCGCGGGCGACGATGACACTCATGGCGTAGTCGATATAGGAATTCTTCATCTCACTTGCGAGATTTACAGGAACGATCTTCCCCTCGCCAAAATCCACACTCTCACCCCAAAAATATAGTCGAGAACAGTATCTAACCTTAGTAGTATAGCATTCTTTGCAGAAAAAGTCCATGCGGCGAAAGGCGGGGTTGGCGCACATCACTTTCGTACAGTCGTTATCCCATATGCCATCGCAAATATAGCTGAAAGCCGATGCATGGAGACTCTTGCTCCACGCATCGGCTTTCGCTCTATATTGTCTCAGACTCTGCTCAAAGCCTGAACTTCGCCACCCCCTGCTGCAGCTGCTGCGCGAGATCTGCGAGCGTATGACTCGCGGCTGCGATCTCCTCGGCGGACGCCGCCTGCTCCTCGGAGACGGCGGAAACGTCCGTCGCCTTCTGCTGCACGGCACGGGACAGGTCGCTTACCTTCTGCACCGTATCGACCGTGCTCTTGCAGTCCTTTTCGAGCGCTCCCGTGATCGTCCCGACCTTCGCGACCTGCCCAATCAGGGCACGGATGGATTCAGCGATCTTCGCAAACTTCTCGTCAGCTGCGCGGACTTCTTCCACGCTCTCTTTGACCTCTTCGTCCTGCGATTTCGTCAGCGTGAATGCGTTCTCGATCTGCGCGGAGTTCTTGCCGATGACCGCGCTGATCTCCTGCGCCGCCTGCTCGCTCTGCTCGGCGAGCTTTCGCACCTCGTCGGCGACGACGGCGAAGCCCTTGCCCTGCTCGCCCGCACGCGCCGCCTCGATCGCGGCATTCAAGGCGAGGAGTTTCGTCTGTCCCGAAATGTTCGTGATGACCTCGTTGATCTCCGCGATGTTCTTCGAGCCGTCGTAGAGGTTCTGCACAGCCTCGCCGACCTTTACGGAGTTCGCCGCGAGGCTGTCGACGCCCGCGACCGCCTTTTCCAGCACAGCGCGGCCTTCGCGCGTCGCCTCAGCCGTCGTCTCAGCAACCTTCGTCGATTCACCGACCACCTTGGCGATGTCCTCGGTCTGCGCTCCCATATTGTGCGCGACTTCGTTCGCCATCTCCGCAATATCGCTCTGCTCCGCCGCGCGCTCGGCGATGTCGACAACGGCTTCTGCCGCCGACTGCGACGCATTCGCCGTCTGCGTCGAGCTTGCTGTCAACTCCTCAGAGGACGCGAGCACCTGCTCGCTGGCCTTCGAGGTGTCCTCGACCATCTTTCGGAGCGTCGTGACCATCTGACTCGAGCTCGTCTGCAGCACTCCGATCTCGTCGACGCGATCGCTCGCGGGCAATTTGTGCGTAAGATCCCCCTTGGCGATGAAACTCATCGTCTCGGACAGGATCTCGATCGGCGAAATCATGCCCGTGAGGAAATAGTAGGTGATGCCGCCCAAAAGCGCGAGAGCAACGAGGCTGATGACAAGAATCGCATAGAGCATCTGCGTCGCCGATGCGAACGCCTCCGACTGCGGCACCTCGATGATGATGTGCCAGCCCGTCGTGCCGATCGGCATCGATTCATAGAACTTCTGCACGCCGTTGAACTCCGCCTCGAACATCTGCGGATCCTTTGATGTGAAGCGCGCTGCCAGATCCTTGTACTTGCCGCCATCCATCTCGTTGAGCCGCGGGTCGTCGAGCGTGAATTTCTTGTGGTAGATGAATTCGCTGTCCGGTCCCAGGACGAAGAGCGAGCCATGCTCGCCGACCTTCACATCCTTCAAAATCTCCGTCATACTATCGACGGAAGCATCCATGCCAATGACAGCGACAAGCTCGCCGTTCTTATTGTAGACCGCCTTGCTCAGCGTTATGACCCGCGTTTTGTCAGGGTCGGTCTGATAGACCTCAGAAAGCTCCACATTCTTCGAGTTTACTGCATTCTTGTACCACGGACGCGTGCGCGGATCGAAACCTTCCGACGCCTGATCCTTCACCACGGACGAACCGTCGGGAAATCCCACGTAGAATTCAAAGACGCCGGGACGTGCCGAGATGTCAAGAACCGCCTGCTGCAGATCGTCCCCCTGCGGCAAACCGACGCTCCAATCCCGGGCGATGGTCTCCACCATCGCGCGCTTTTCCTGCACGCTGCCGTCAAGCTCCGCCGCATAACGGCCCGCGCGCTGCTCCATGCCGACTTCCACCGCGCTTTTCAACCCCGAGCTTGCCATCAGATAGATGATCGTTCCCATGAGGATGAAGATGACGATGAGCGGAATGCCGATGCTCAAAAGCATCTTCGGTTTGAGTTTCATTTCGTGCTCCTCCCTGTGTTCTTCCAAAACTTGTAACCTACATGCTTCTCTTCTACTCCATTTTCAAATATCCTGCAAAGATTCCTGATATTTAAGGAACCGCTGATAAAAGGAAGTCGCCCAGATTTGCGCAGATGCGCTGTATCTATAGCGGTCAACGTCAGCCAATCATGCGACGCGCTTCGCGCTTGCATTCTTGGGACGTTTTCGCATACGAGCCGTTGCCCAATCGCCTGCGTCCTTCGGACTTGGCTCTTGGACGGCTCAGCAAGGAGACAAACCGGAGGCGTAGCGGTGCTACGTCGAGGATTTGTCGACGACGAGAGGACAGCGCAGATGCGTGAAGATGGGTGGCTGAATTTATCAATGGTTCCTTAACCCCAAGAGGTCTAGCCGAAGGTGCAGACCCATCGGCTAGACCTCTGTAAATCATGCGGATGTATGTACCGCGTCTTTTTTCAAAGGCGGAACTTCGCCACTCCCTGCTTGAGCTGCTGCGCAAGCTCGGAGAGCGTGTGGCTCGCGGCCGCAATCTCCTCGGCAGACGCCGCCTGCTCCTCGGAGACGGCGGACACGTCCGTCGCCTTCTGCTGCACGGCATGGGACAGGTCGCTGACCTTCTGTACCGTGTCAACCGTGCTCTTGCAGTCCTTTTCGAGCGCTCCCGTGATCGTCCCGACCTTCGCGACCTGCCCAATCAGGGCACGGATGGATTCAGCGATCTTCGCAAACTTCTCGTCAGCTGCGCGGACTTCTTCCACGCTCTCTTTGACCTCTTCGTCCTGCGATTTCGTCAGCGTGAATGCGTTCTCGATCTGCGCGGAGTTCTTGCCGATGACCGCGCTGATCTCCTGCGCCGCCTGCTCGCTCTGCTCGGCGAGCTTTCGCACCTCGTCGGCGACGACGGCGAAGCCCTTGCCCTGCTCGCCCGCACGCGCCGCCTCGATCGCGGCATTCAAGGCGAGGAGTTTCGTCTGTCCCGAAATGTTCGTGATGACCTCGTTGATCTCCGCGATGTTCTTCGAGCCGTCGTAGAGGTGCTGCACGGCTGTGCCGACCTTCACGGCACCTTCCGCAAGATTCTCGACGCCTGCAACTGCTTTTTGGAGCGCCTCGCGGCCTTCTCTCGTCGCCTTTCCCGTCTCGTCTGCGACCTTTGTCGAGGCATCGACGACTTTGGCGATGTCCCGCGTCTGCTCACCCATGTTGTGCGCGACCTCGTTCGCCATCTCCACGATATCGTTCTGCTCTGCCGCGCGCTCGGCGATATCGACGACGGCTTCCGCCGCAGCCTGCGACGCATTTGCCGTCTGCGTCGAACTTGCCGTCAATGTCTCGGAGGATGCAAGCACTTGTTCGGCCGCCTTCACTGTGTCTTCGACCATTTTGCGCAGCGTCGCGAGCATCGCGCTCGAGCTGTTCTGCAGCACGCCGACCTCGTCGACGCGTTCGCTCGTGGGAAGCTTGTGCGTGAGATCTCCCTTGGAGATGAAGCCCATCGACTCAGACAAAATCTCGATGGGCGAAATCATGCCCGTGAGGAAGTAATACGTGATGCCGCCGAGAAGCGCAAGCGCCGCGAGGCTGATGCCAAGGATTGCATACGACATGCGCGTCGCCGCCGCAAACGCTTCAGAGAACGGCATCTCGATGACAATGTGCCAACCCGTCGTCCCGATCGGCTCAGAACGATAGAACTTCTTGACGCCTTGAAATTCCGCTTCGAAGGACTGCGCTTCATCGGATGTGAAGCGTGCCGCAAGATCCTTGTACTTGCCGCCGTCGAGCTCATTGAGCGGCGGATCTTCAAGCGTGAATTTCTTGTGATAAACATACTCGCTGTTCGGTCCCAAGACGAAGAGCGATCCCGTTTCGCCGACCTTGACGCCTTTAAGGAACTCCGTAATCTGATCGACCGCGAGATTCATGCCGATGACCCCGATGAGTTCGCCGTTTCTTCGCACGGCGCGGCTCAGCGTCACGACATTCGTATGATCCGACGCCGTCGGATAGACAGGGGAAATCTCCACCTTGTCGGAGGCCGCCGCATTCTTGTACCAGTCGCGCGTGCGCGGATCGTAACCCGCAGGAAGCGACTGACTCGCCGCATAGGAGCCATCGGGTTTGCCAATATAGAACGACTGGACGCCCGGTCTGCTGCCCAGATGTGACACAACGTCCTGCAGCGCCTCGCCTTCGGGCATATTGTCTGCCCAGCTCATGGCGATTGCTTCCAGCGTCTCGCTTTTTCCCAACAAATTTCCATCGATGATCGCCGCATTGTGGCCGGAGCGCTCGGTCATGGCGATGAGTCGGCTCGTCCTGAGACCGTCACTCGCCAACAGATAGATGATGACGCCCATGACGGCAAACACGATGATCAAGGGCACGCCGATGCTCAAGAGCATCTTCGGTTTCAACTTCATTTCATTGTCCTCCGTATAAAGATTCTTATTCGCACTGGTTTCGGCAACAGGAAAAGGGAGGATTCATCCCTCCCTTTTCCTGCGCTCCCGTATTCTCTTTATCGGGCATTTTGCAAAAATCTTTAGCCCAAAAGCATATTTTCACGCGAGCCTTTCAGAAGATATGTTCAGCCGCCACGCGAAGCGACATAATTTACTTTTCCGTCCCGTTCCTACAGACGGAACTGCGCCACGCCCTTCTGCAGCTGCTGCGCGAGATCTGCGAGCGTGTGGCTCGCGGCTGCGATCTCCTCGGCAGACGCCGCCTGCTCCTCGGAGACGGCGGACACGTCCGTCGCCTTCTGCTGCACGGCATGGGACAGGTCGCTGACCTTCTGTACCGTGTCAACCGTGCTCTTGCAGTCCTTTTCGAGCGCTCCCGTGATCGTCCCGACCTTCGCGACCTGCCCAATCAGGGCACGGATGGATTCAGCGATCTTCGCAAACTTCTCGTCAGCTGCGCGGACTTCTTCCACGCTCTCTTTGACCTCTTCGTCCTGCGATTTCGTCAGCGTGAATGCGTTCTCGATCTGCGCGGAGTTCTTGCCGATGACCGCGCTGATCTCCTGCGCCGCCTGCTCGCTCTGCTCGGCGAGCTTTCGCACCTCGTCGGCGACGACGGCGAAGCCCTTGCCCTGCTCGCCCGCACGCGCCGCCTCGATCGCGGCATTCAAGGCGAGGAGTTTCGTCTGTCCCGAAATGTTCGTGATGACCTCGTTGATCTCCGCGATGTTCTTCGAGCCGTCGTAGAGGTTCTGCACAGCCTCGCCGACCTTTACGGAGTTCGCCGCGAGGCTGTCGACGCCCGCGACCGCCTTTTCCAGCACAGCGCGGCCTTCGCGCGTCGCCTCAGCCGTCGTCTCAGCAACCTTCGTCGATTCACCGACCACCTTGGCGATGTCCTCGGTCTGCGCGCCCATGTTGTGCGCGACCTCGTTCGCCATCTCCGCGATGTCGCTTTGCTCTGCCGCGCGCTCGGCAATATCGACGACAGCTTCCGCCGCCGACTGTGACGCGTTCGCCGTCTGCGTAGAGCTTGCCGTCAATTCCTCGGACGATGCTAACACCTGCTCTGCGGCTTTCGATGTACCTTCGACCATCTTCCGAAGCGTCGCGACCATCTCGCTCGAACTCGTCTGCAGCACGCCGATCTCGTCGGCGCGATCGCTTGCGGGCAACTTGTGCGTGAGGTCGCCCTTGGCGATAAAGCTCATCGTCTCAGACAAGGCTTTGATCGGCGAAATCATGCCCGTGAGGAAATAGTAGACGATGCCGCCCAAAAGCGCGAGCGCCGCGAGGCTGATGACAAAGATCGCATACGACATCTTCGTCGCTGCAGCGAACGCCTCGGACTGCGGCACCTCGATGACGACATGCCAGCCTGTCGAGGGAATGGGAACCATCTGATAGAACTTCTGCACGCCCTCGAACTCTTCTTCGAGCATCTGCGGCTTGTCGGCCAGGAACTTCGCGGCAAGAGCCTTATATTTGCCGCCGTCCTGTTCGTTGAGCGGCGCATCGTCAAACTGAAATTTCTTGTGATAGATGTACTCGCTCTTATCTCCCAAGACAAAGATGGAGCCGTGCTCGCCAACCTTGACGTCCTTGAGCATTCCTGTCAGGGATTCGACCGAAACGTCCGTGCCGATGACGGCGACAAGCTCGCCGTCGTGGCCGCGCACCGCCTTGCTCAGCGTCACGATGATCGCGCCGTCCGCCGCGTTCTTGTAGACATCGGAAAACACTACGCCATCGGAAGGCGCCGCGTTCTTGTACCAATCGCGCGTGCGCGGATCATAGCCTGCGGGCATCTCTTGACTCGTCGTATATGAACCATCAGGACGCCCCACGAGGAAACCATAGACGCCATTGCAGCGTCCCAACTCATCGACCGCTGCCTGCAGATCTGCTCCTACGGGCATGCCTGCCGACCAGCTCACAGAAAGAGCCGATACGAGAGCCGCCTGCTCACGAATGTTGCCGTCGATCTCTTCGGCGTAACGATTGGCGCGCTGCTCCATGCCGACCTCCGTCGCAGCCTTGAGCCCCGCGCTCGCCATCAAGTAAATGATGACCCCCATGACGATGAACACGACGAGCAGCGGCACGCCAACGCCCGAAAGCATCTTCGGTTTGAGTTTCATAATCCTTCCCCTCCGTAGAAATTATAGAAATTTTCCGTACATATCGCACGATAAAAAATGGGATGCCCACGAACACGCATCCCATTTCCTCATACGTTTCTATTCTTCTATCGTCTTTTCCACATTTTTTCTAAAGGAAAAACCAAAATTTCTTCAAAATTAAATATCCATCGGCTCGATTTTCTCGTCCTGCATGAACTTCGCGAGCTTCTTGACGCCGCGCATGACTTCGTAGTAGCTCTCTGGCGTCAGCGACTGCGGGCCGTCGGAAAGTGCCTTCGCCGGATTCGGGTGCATCTCCATGATGAGTCCGTCTGCGCCAGCGGCGATCGAGGCGAACGCCATGGGGCGCACGAAGCGCCACTTGCCCGTGCCGTGGCTCGGATCGGCGATGATGGGAAGGTGCGACAGGTGCTTGATGGCGGCGACGGCACTGAGATCGAGCGTGTTGCGCGTGTACGTCTCGTAGGTGCGGATGCCGCGCTCGCAGAAGATCACGTTCGGATTGCCCTCGTTCATGATGTACTCGGCGGCGTTCAGCCACTCATCAATCGTCGCCGCGAGGCCGCGCTTGAGCATGACGGGCTTCGTACCGCGTCCGACCTCCTTCAAGAGGCGGAAGTTCTGCATGTTGCGCGCGCCGATCTGCAGGACGTCAGCATACTCGGAAACGAGTCCAACGTTCTCGACCTCCGTGACCTCGGTGACGACCTTGAGTCCCGTCTTCTCGCGCGCCTCAGCGAGGAGCTTCAAGCCTTCCTCTTCAAGACCTTGGAAGGAGTACGGCGATGTGCGCGGCTTGTAGGCGCCGCCGCGCAGGAACTCGGCGCCGCCCTTCTTGACGATCTCGGCAGCCTCCATGAGCTGCTCGCGCGACTCGACGGCGCACGGCCCCGCCATGACGACGGGCGTTCCCGCACCGATCTTGACGCCGTCGACATCGACGACCGTCGGCATCGGATGGAACTCACGGCTCGCGAGCTTGTAGCTCTTGGAGATGGCAACGCTCTGCTCGACGCCCGCCATCGCGTCGATCGCCAAGGAGCCCATGCGGCGCTTGTCGCCGATGACGCCGACGATCTTCTGCTGTGCGCCCTCCATGATCTTCGCCTCAAGTCCCACACCGTTGATCGCATGGATGACTTCCTTGATGTTTTCCGCCGTTGCGTCCGGATTCATAATGATGACCATAAAGATGCTCCTTTCAAATTTGCAGCCGTCAGCACAGGAAACGCGCCGAGGGTGCGCAGCCAGATGCTCTTTTGGCGCACCGCTTCCACTGAAGCGGCAAGCCCGACGGCATCCGCCTCCAACTCAAAGAAAAAGATATACGCTCCAAGCTCCGTGCGTGCGGGGCGCGACTCGATGCGCAGCATGTTCACGCCGCGCACGGCGAACTCCTGCAAAACCTCGCACAAGCTGCCCGCGCGCTTGCCGTCAATCTGGCAGATTACCAGGAGCTTCTCAGGCACAGGCTCATTCGAGAAACGAAGCGCCGGCGGCTTTTTCCCCGCACGCTCAACGAGAAAGAAGCGCGTGCAGTTCGCCATCGTGTCCTGGATGTCCTCGGCCACGGGATAAAGGCCATACAGTTCGCCCGCACGCGCCGTGCAGATGGCGGCTGAGCCGTCCTCAGGACGGCTCAGCGCGACGAGGCGAGCCGCCTCCGCCGTCGAGGAGACTGCAACGAGGCGAGCCGCCGCATGGTGCTCCTTCAAGTAGGCGCGACACTGCGAGAGCGGCTGCGCATGAGAGATGATGCTTCGCACCTCGGTTTTCGGGTACTTCATCATCAGCTCGTTGCGCACGCCCCAGATGAGTTCCAAATTCACGGCGAAGGCTTCGCTCGAACTCAAGGTGTCGAGCGTGATGTTCACCGAACCTTCGAGCGAATTTTCCACCGGCACGAGCGCTCCCTGCACCTGCCCCTCCTCCACCGCCGAAAGCGCCTGAAAGATGGCAGGAAAGGGCAGAAGCTCGCGCGGCTCATCGAGAAGCCCGTTCAAATGAAGCGCCGCCGCCTCACTGTGCGTACCCAGAGGGCCGAGAAAGCCCAACGTGTCCATTACCCGCCTCCTTCTCCACTCAGAAAGCACGGATAAATCCCGTGCCGCCTTACGAAAAAGCCCCCTTGAGCAAGGACGCCAAGGGGGCAGATTGCTGAAAACGCTTCTATATTATCACAGAAACGACAGCTTTGCAAGTTTACAGTTCACGAGTTTTTCGTGTCGTGAGCGAGCGGCTCTTTTCCCGCAGGAATCTCGACACGCATCCGGCCCTTTGCCGTTCAATCGTTGAAAAGATCCGTCGAAAGATAGCGGTCGCCCGTGTCGGGCAGGAGAGCCACGATCGTCTTGCCCTTCGCCTCGGGACGGCGCGCAATCTCGACGGCGGCGGCAAGAGCAGCGCCCGACGAGATGCCGACGAGCGCCCCTTCCGTACGCGCGAACTCCCTGCCGTAGCGGAAAGAGTCGTCGTTCGACACCGTGATGACCTCATCGTACACGCTCGTATTGAGCGTCTCGGGCACGAAGCCTGCACCGATGCCCTGAATCTTGTGCGGACCGGCCTTGCCTTCGCTCAAGACGGGCGAATTCTCCGGCTCGATGGCGATGACCTTCACGTTCGGATTCTTGCTCTTCAAGTATTCCCCGACGCCCGTCACCGTGCCGCCCGTGCCGACGCCCGCAAGAAAATAATCGACCCTGCCTTCCGTCGCCTCCCAGATTTCAGGCCCCGTCGTCCTCTTGTGTACGGCGGGGTTAGCAGGATTCGTGAATTGCGACGGAATGTAGGAATTCGGCGTTTCCTTCGCAAGTTCCTCCGCCTTCTCGATCGCGCCCTTCATGCCCTTCGCGCCGTCCGTCAAGACAATCTCGGCGCCGTACGCCTTCAAGAGGTTGCGCCGCTCGACGCTCATCGTCTCGGGCATCGTGAGAATGGCACGGTAGCCGCGCGCCGCTGCGACGCTCGCGAGGCCGATGCCCGTGTTGCCGCTCGTCGGCTCAATGATGACAGAGCCGGGCTTCAGATCGCCGTTTTTCTCCGCCTCCTCGACCATCGCCTGCGCGATGCGATCCTTGACGCTGCCCGCGGGATTGAAGTACTCAAGCTTCGCGAGGATCGTCGCCTCGACGCCATGCTTCGCGCTGAAATTCTTCGCGTGCAGGAGCGGCGTGCCGCCGATGAGTTCCGTAACGCTTTCGTATATCTTTGCCATGATATTTCCTCCTCAAGTTCAAATATCGTTATTTCATATCTGTTTGATATGTTATATACTACATCGTTTTTCCTAGCGTGTCAATAGGCTTTTTGAAAAATTGTTCGCAGCGGCGAATCTTTACACTCGCCAACCGCACAGTCACAATCCCGAAGCTCTGCAGGGCTGCCTCTTCTGATGCACCTTATTAAGGAAACACGAATAAATGCAGCACTTCCCTAAGGAATCGCACGACAGAAAACACATTTCATTGCTATGCAATTGACAAATTCGCGATTTCCTTATAAGCTACACGCACAAACGTCCACTTTGTGGACAAAAGTGCGCCGCCCTTACAGAAACCTAGCCAATCAGTCTGCGCCCTTCGGGCTTGACTTCTTGGGGTTTCATGGTAAGCTACACGCACAAACGTCCACTTTGTGGACAAAAGTGCGCCGCCCTTACAGAAACCTAGCCAATCAGTCTGCGCCCTTCGGGCTTGACTTCTTGGGGTTTCATGGTAAGCTACACGCACAAACGTCCACTTCGTGGACATTGTGCGCCGCCCTTACAGAAACCTAGCCAATCAGTCTGCACCCTTCGGGCTTGACTTCTTGGGGTTTCATGGTAATATAAATACATATATAAACTGTATGAAAAGAGGTATTCCTTTATGAAAATTTCCGCCAAAGGGCGCTACGGACTGGCTGCCATGGCGTTCCTCGCGCGAATCGGCCAGGCGAACAGCCCGACGACGATCCTCACGATCTCTGAGAACCTCGGCATATCCAAGATCTACCTGGAGCAGGTATTCTCCCTTCTGAAGCACGCGCGGCTCGTGACCTCAAGCAAAGGTTCGCAGGGCGGCTACCATCTCGCTCGCGCGGCGCAGGAGATCACGGCGTGGGACGTACTCGCCGCCATCGAACTGCCGCTGACGGAGAAGGCAGGGCCTGCGACAGGAGATGCACAGGAGGATCTTGAACAGGCGTTGACGAACTGCGTCTACGATCCTCTGGACGCCGCCATACGACAATCGCTTCAAGGCGTGAACCTCTGCGCTATCCTCGAAGAAGCCGACCGACAAAAGTCTCAGGAAAACATCATGTATTTTATCTAAGCGCAAAAATTTCTTTTTCCACTCAAGTATATTCGGTGTTCCTCTATTACTCGCCTTCCTTTATCTTCCATTGTTTTTAGGACTTTTCAGCGGGAAACAGAAAAACCTTGCAATTTTTGTCCGATGGTGTATAATGGGCGTGAGATTCGGAAGAACGGTGTTTCGTTCTTTCCATCTTGTTTCGAGGAAGTCCTTCAAATGGATTTCCGGTACGGTTGCAACACCGCTGGAGGGATTTTTATGACGATTGACAATGTCACCGTCATCATCGAGAGCGGCGCTCTTTCTGCTAAGGAAGCGGAGCGCTACATCCGTAAAATCCAAAGGCACTCGAAAGGTCGCACGCTCAAGCGTGTTTCATTCAGGTTGGCTGACGGACATTTGGATTTGCGCTATGCATTCGAGGGTATCCCCTTCGAGCGCATCCGCCGCATCTCGCATGAGACGCCAAAAGAGCGCAAGGCTGTCTGACCACCGCCGAATCGCACGAAAAAAAAGCCGCTGTCGAGGAAACCCGACAGCGGCTTTTTCATTATGTGCAGTTCCTGAACGCCAAGGGGCGCTCAGTCGTCCACGCCGACCATGACGGAAGTCGCCTTGATGACGGCGTAGGCTTCCTTGCCGATCGCAAGACCGAGCCGCTCGACAGAGCCCATGCTGATGGTCGCCGTGACGACGTTGCCGCCCGCGATCTCAATACCAACGATGGCATTGACCGCACCTTTCTCGATGGATACAACCTTACCCTTGAACTGATTTCTTGCACTGAGCTTCATTTCTTCACTTCTCCTTCACAAATAGACAAAACCCTTCCCTCTGCACTGAACCTTAAAAGAGCGCAGTCAATGCAGTAGTCAAACCGAAGACGATTCCCGGGGAGTTGGCGATGACGATCGGCCAATCGCGCTGCTGCTTGAAGAAGCCGTACGCCACCCAGATCGTGCAGTTGATGAACGCGACGAACGGCTGAATCCAATCGCCCGGATGTCCGGACAGATTGCCGATGATCTGCGGGATATAGGAGACATACATGCACACGGACAGAATGGATCCGATCGTTCCGACGACCTTCATCTTATCCTGCACGGCGCTCTTCCCGAGATTGGCAGCCTTCTTCTCCACATGCTCTGACTCGGACTCCATTTTTTTCAGCGGTGTTTCCATTAGGTAAACTTCCTTCCTAAAATATTACAAGTATCGCTTCGCTGCTCATACTAAAAGAGTGCCCGCCAAAAGTCAAGAGACAATCTCAAAATCTTTCCGTTGGTATTTTAGCGTGAAAATCCAAGAGCTCAAGCCGAAGGCGCAGACCGATTGGCGAACTTTCCTTAACCGAAAATGACCTGATGCACGCCAATCTCCTCGATCAGACCCGCCTCATCCACCGTGAAACTCACGCTTCTCGCCTCATCGAACCAATATACATGCTTCGAACCGCTTACCTCGCCCTTGCCGTACATCGCCTCAACCTCCTCGAAGGCGTCTCCGACGCGAAAGCCCGACGGAGTACGGAACTCCGCACTCCTGCATTCGATGAAAACGATGGGCGCCTCACCCGGCGGGCGCTTGTCACTCTTCTGCATCTCGCCGCAGAACGTGATTTCAGGGTACTTGTAATATACGAGCCGTAAGGATTCGATTGCTTTTTCCTCCTCGTCGAAGCCGCTGCCCAAAAAATCCTCGGCATATTGAAGCGGCATTCCGACGCCAAACTCGATCACGCCCGCCCCGTCCCCGCCTACGGCGTCACAGAGCAGCCCCCATTCGGAATCGGGCATCGTATGCGCGCTCGCCGTACCACTAACAAAGACGAGAGCAACGAGCAGCAGCGCACCACAGAAAACAGTCTGGAACAGATGTTTCATTTTCAAAACCTCCTTGCTGATGCCATCGCCAGAAACGGTGTCAAAAGCAACTCCTGCCGCTCTGCTTCACGGCTGAACATATGAAGTTCATACATCGCCCGCTATAATAGTGATTTTCGTGATGCGATCCGCATCATCGACGGTGAAGCTCACGCTCCGATAGGATGGAAGCGTATAGATGCGCTCGCCCGGGGCATATTTCGACACTTCGCCCTCGCCGTACATCGCCGCGACGTCCGCATAGTTGCCGCCGACGCGAAAGCCTGACGGCGTATGGAAGTACGGGCTTTGGCACTCGATGCTTCTGACCGGGATCTCACCTGTCGGCCGCGAATCGTTCCTGCCGACGGTCGCACCGAATGCGATGTTGCCATACGTATAGCGCACGATGCGAAACTCATAACATTTATCCTGCAATTCAAAATCGCTGCCCAAGACAGCCTCGACCTCGTCGAGCGACATGCCGCATTGGAATTCGACCGTGATATCCATGCTCCCTTGCGCACGCGGATAGAGAAGCACAGCCTCGGAATCAGGCATCGTATGCGCACTCGCGACGCTGCCCGCAAGGACGCTGCCTGCGAGCACCAAAGCACAGGCGAAAAAGAACCGGAACACATTTTTCATTTTCCTCATCTCCTCCTTGTTTCCCAAAAAGTTTCAAGCAGGACTTTCTTCGCTCGCTTCATATTATATATTATACTATAGGAACGTCTCTTTGTGACCCGTATAAAATGACCTATCAGAGAAATTTCTTCAAAGAAAACAAACGCCCATTCCTAAAGAATCCATTCTTGACTAACTCTGTAACATCGCATATAATAGGGAAAGTTATCGTGCTGTGCACGTTTTCTAAGCATTTCGGAGGGGGATTTTCATGATTTTCAGCAAGAAGAGCCTGCGGCTCGCCTGCGCCGTTCTCGGAGCGACGCTCTTGAGCAGCGTCTTTGCAGGCTGCGGCTCGAAGGAGTCGGGCGATACGATCAAGGTCGGCGCGAACTTCGAGCTTACGGGCAACGTCGCGAACTACGGCAACGCCACGATCGAGGGCCTGCAGCTCGCAATCGACGAGGCGAATGAGGCCGGCGGCATCAATGGCAAGAAGATCGAGCTTGTTTCCGTCGACGACAAGTCGGAAGCGGCGGAGTCGATCAATGCGGCGACGAAGCTCATCTCTGACGACGACGTCAAGGTCATCGTCGGCCCTGCGACGACGGGTCTCGTGCTCGCCGAGACGCAGACGGCGACGGACGCGAAGGTGCCGATCATCGCACCTTGCGCGACGAGTCCCGAGGCGACGGTGGAGAACGGCAAGGTCAAGCCCTACGTCTTCCGCAGCTGCTTCATCGACCCGCAGCAGGGCGAAGTGATGGCAACCTTCGCCGCGAAGGAGCTCAAGGCGAAGACGGCAGTCATCTACGTCGACAACAGCTCGGACTACTCGAAGAACCTCGCGAAGGTGTTCAAGGAGAAGTTCGAAGCGGCAGGCGGCAAGGTCGTCATGGAAGAAGCCTTCCTGCAGAAGGATCAGGACTTCAAGGCGACGCTCACGAAGCTCAAGACGGCGAACGCTGACGTCATGTTCGTGCCCGCTTACTACGAGGAAGTCGGCAAGATTGTCAAGCAGGCGCGTGAGATGGGCATCAATTCTGCGATCCTCGGCACGGATGGCTGGGACGACACGAAGGTCGTCGACATCGCCGGCGCGGACGCGCTGAACAACACCTTCTTCAGCACGCATTACTCGGAGAAGGACGCCGAGGTGCAGGGCTTCATCGAAGCGTACAAGAAGAAGTACAACCGTGCACCGAACGTCTTCGCGGCTCTCGGCTACGATGCTGGCAAGATGCTCGTCGATGCTCTGAAGCGTGCGGGCAGCGGCGATACGGAAAAGATTCGCGAGGCGCTTGAGGCGACGAAGGATCTCAAGGTCGGTACGGGAACCATCTCTATGGACAAGAACCACAACCCGATCAAGACGGCGGTCATCCTTGAGATGAAGAACGGCGAAAAGGAACTCAAGGCGAAGATTGCGCCGGAGGGGAACTGATTCCGCTTCCAGGCAAGGGAAAAGACCGCAGAAATGCGGTCTTTTCTATACTTGGAGAAAATTTCGTTTCACAAAAGAAAGGAGAAATCATGGAGCTTTCGGAGCAAATCGCCCAGCAGCTCATCAACGGCGTGTCTCTCGGCAGCATCTACGCCTTGATCGCGCTCGGCTATACCATGGTCTATGGTATCATCAAGCTCATCAACTTCGCGCACGGCGACATCTACATGGTCGGCGCATATCTCGGCTTCTTCGCCGTGACGAACCTCGGGCTTCCCATCGTGCCCGCGCTCATCCTCGCGATGATCATCACGGGACTCTTGGGCATCGTCATCGAGAAGCTCGCGTACAAGCCGCTGCGCCATGCACCGCGCATCTCAGCGCTGATCTCGGCGATCGGCGTCTCGCTCTTCTTGGAGTACGCGATGATGTACTTCGTCTCGCCGACGCCGCGCACCTTCCCGCCGCTCTTTCAGGACGTGGCCTTCAGCGTCGGCTCTCTCGTCATCAACGGACAGCAGATGCTCATCTTGGGCATCACATGCTTCCTCATGGTCGTCCTGACCTACATCGTGCAGTACACGAAGATCGGCAAAGCGATGCGCGCCGCGTCCTATGATACCGAAACGGCGCAGCTTATGGGCATCAATGCCGACCGCGTGATCTCCTTCACGTTCTGGATCGGCTCGTCGCTTGCGGCTGTCGCGGGCGTGCTCGTCGGCGTCTACTACAACTCGATCGACCCCTTGATGGGCATCATGCCCGGCATCAAGGCGTTCGTCGCAGCCGTGCTCGGCGGCATCGGCATCCTGCCGGGCGCCGTCGCAGGCGGGCTCATCCTCGGCATCGTCGAGGCGTTCGTCTCGGGCTTCGTTTCCTCGACGTTCCGCGATGCGGCGGCTTTCGCCATCCTGATCCTCGTCCTCCTCTTCAAACCTGCGGGGCTTTTCGGCAAAAACACCCGCGAGAAAGTGTAGGTGCGGCATGAATTTACGCAAGCAGGATCTCATCTTCTTCCTCTTCGGGCTCATCCTCTTTGCCGTTCTGCAGGGACTGATCACGGGGCGCGTCATCGGCTCCTTCTGGCAGCTGAACCTCCTGTTCCTCGGCATCAACATCATCCTGACGGCGAGCCTCAACCTCATCAACGGCTATACGGGACAGTTCTCGCTCGGCCATGCAGGATTCATGGCGGTCGGCGCCTATGTTGCCGCCATCCTGACGACGAACTTTCATGTGCCGTTTCCCCTCGCGCTCCTCGCAGGCGCAATCGCTGCAGCTTTCCTCGGCGTGCTCATCGGTCTGCCGACGCTGCGCCTTCGCGGCGACTACCTCGCCATTGCCACCTTGGGCCTCGGTGAAATCATCCGCGTCGTGCTCATCAACATCGACTACGTCGGCGGTGCGGCGGGCTTCAAGGGCATCGCGCGCGACACCAACTTCGCCTGGGTCTTCTTCGCCGTGTTCGTCACCTTGTTCTTCATCAAGAACTTCGTGAACTCCACGCACGGCCGCGCCTGCATCGCGATCCGAGAGGACGAGATCGCCGCCGAGGCCATGGGCATTCCGACGACGCGCTACAAGGTCATGGCGTTTGCCATCGGCGCAGGATTCGCAGGGCTCGGCGGCGGGCTCTTCGCGCACACGCTGACATATCTGAATCCGACGTCGTTCACGTTCATGCAGTCCTTTTTCTTCCTCATCATGGTCGTCTTGGGCGGCATGGGCTCTCTGACCGGCTCTGTCGTCGGCGCATTCTTCGTCACGATCCTGCAGGCGGCGCTCGCAGACTGGCCGGAATTTCGTATGATCATCTTCGCCGTCGCCTTGATCCTCTTCATGCTCTACCGCCCCAAGGGAATCTTCGGCTATGTGGAACTCACGGCATTCGGCCCGTTGAAGCGCATCTTCGGCAAAGGAGGTCAGACGAATGGCTGAATTACTGAAAGCGGACGGTCTCGCGCAAGTCTTCGGCGGTCTGCGCGCCGTGTCAAACTTCAACATGGTCATCGAAAAGGGTGAACTCATCGGTCTCATCGGGCCGAACGGCGCGGGCAAGACGACGGCGTTCAACATGATCACGGGCGTCTACCGTCCGACCGAGGGCGAGCTTACCTTCAACGGCAAGAGCATCGTCGGCAAGAAGCCCAGCGAGATCACGGCACGCGGCATCGCACGCACCTTCCAGAACATCCGCCTTTTCTCCGAGTTAAGCGTCCTTGAAAACGTCAAGATTGCCTACCACACGCGCACGAAGTACACGGTCGCCGAAGCCGTGCTTCGCCTTGGCAGGTATTTCAAAGAAGAGCGCGAAATAGAAGAGAAGGCGATGAAGCTTCTCGCCATCTTCCACCTCGAAAAGCAGGCGCACGAACTCGCGAAGAACCTGCCCTACGGCGCACAGCGGCGCCTTGAGATCGCGCGGGCTCTCGCCGCGAAGCCCAAGCTCCTCCTCTTGGATGAGCCGGCGGCCGGCATGAATCCGCAGGAGACGCAGGAACTCATGGAAATGATCCGTTGGATCAAGAAGGAATTCGGCTTGACGATCCTCCTCATCGAGCACGACATGAGCCTCGTCATGGGAATCTGCGAGCGCATCTACGTCCTCGAATACGGCGAAATCATCGCCGAGGGCACACCGAAAGAAATCAAGGAAAATCCCGAAGTCATTCGTGCCTATCTCGGCGGGGAGGCGTAAAGATGGCAGAAATCATGCTGAAAATCGACAACATCCACGTCTACTACGACGCGATCCACGCGCTGAAGGGCGTGAGCCTCGAAGTCCATAAGGGCGAGATCGTCACGCTCATCGGCGCGAACGGCGCGGGAAAGTCCACGACGCTGCGCACGGTGTCGGGACTGCTCGCGCCCAAGAGCGGCGGCATCTCCTTCCTCGGGGAAAACATCGCGGGCATGCCCGCGCACGAGATCGTCAAGCACGGCATCTCACAGGTGCCTGAAGGGCGGCGCATCTTCGCTGAGATGAGCGTGCAGGAAAACTTGGAGATGGGCGCTTTCACGCGCAAGGACAAGGCGGGGGTAGAAAAAGACTTCGAGATCGTCTACAACCGCTTCCCTCGCCTCAAGGAACGCCGCAAGCAGCAGGCGGGCACGCTCTCGGGCGGCGAGCAGCAAATGCTCGCGATGGGACGCGCCCTCATGAGCCGCCCGAAGCTCCTCCTCTTGGACGAGCCGTCGATGGGCCTTGCGCCGCTCCTCATCAAGGAGATCTTCTCCATCATCGAGGACATCAACCGCGAGGGCACGACCGTCCTCCTCGTCGAGCAGAACGCCAACATGGCGCTTTCCATCGCGCACCGCGCCTACGTCATGGAAACGGGCAGGATCACGCTCCAAGGCGCGGCAAAGGAACTCGCAGCGAGCGAAGATGTGCGAAAAGCCTATTTGGGCGGCTGAAACAGAGGAAAATCCGTTATCCGCGCTTCCTAAAGAAAGGATGCTGACAATGTTTGTAGCAAACCGCATGGCAAAAAACCCCTTCACCGTCACGCCGGACACGAAGGTCTCGGCCGCGAAGGATTTGATGAAGAAGCACCGCTTCCGCCGCCTGCCCGTCGTCGATGAAGACGGCAAGCTCGTCGGCTTCTTGAGCGACCGCGACATCATGCGCGTCTCGCCGTCGCCCGCGACGACGCTCTCGCGCTACGAGATCACCTCGCTCTTGGCGAAAATGTGCATCGGCGAAATCATGCAGAAGGAGGTCGTCTCCGTCAAGGATGACGCGACCATCGAGGAAGCCGCGCTCATCATGTACAACCACAAGATCGGCGGCCTGCCCGTCGTGTCGAGCGTCGGCGCCGTCGTCGGCGTCATCACGGAAACCGACATCTTCAAGACCTTCGTCGACGTCATGGGGCTGACGCACGGCAAGACGCGCTTCACCATCGCCGACGTCGGCGACAAAGTCGGCGTCGTGCGCGACCTCGGCGGCATCATCGCCGACTGCGGCTGCAACATCGACAGCCTCGTCACCTGCCAGCAGGACGACGGCAGCTACGAAATCGTCGTGCGCTTCGACACGACGGACAGCGAAGCCGTGAAAAAGAAGCTCGAAGAAAACGGCTTCCACGTCTCCCACGTCGTGAAAATCGGCTGATTGGGTAACGGCTCGTATGCGAAAACGTCCCAAGAACGCGAGCCAGCGGCGAAGCGCGATTGGACGACGTTGACCGTTGCTAACTTGACTTCTACTCGAAAAATTTGACGAGTTTCAGACTGTATTGTATAATAAGCATGGAAAAGGTGCTGTCGGTAAACGGTCAGCCCCTAAACGTTAGTGGAAGAATACCCCGCCTAAGTTGGAGACTGCAGGCGGGGCATTCTTATTTTGCCTTTAGCGCAACGACGCAGATCGTCACGCAGAAAACGAACGACAAAAAATCGTACAGTTCCATAAGCAACGCCCCCTTTCAGACCTATCCAAGAAGCAGCCCCGAAGGACGTGGCCGATTGGAAAAACAGGTCTAGTGCGAAAGCAACCCAATCATCGACGCGCAAATCGCATCGCACGATTGGTTGCCATTGACCGCTCAGGGGCTAAGAATTGACCGCCTACCGTTTTGGCAGCACCGCTTGTATTATAGCATAATATGTTAGACTATGGTTGACTTTCTGTTACTATTTTCCCGTACATCGTTCAATATTTTAGGTCATCCTTATCGAAAGGGGCGTTACCTATGAACAAGAATGATACACTGCAAGATGATGCGATTTCCTATATCGATTCTTTTCTGACCCCCGAAGAAATCGCCGAGAGCAATCTGCGCGTCGCCTTGATCGGCGAACTCATCAAGGCGCGCACCGAGCGGGGTGTCACGCAGAAGCAGCTTGAAGAGATGAGCGGCGTCAGCCAGCCTGTCATCGCACGCTTGGAGCGCGGCACGACGAGTCCGAACATCTCGACCGTCATGAAGCTTCTCGCCCCCTTGGGCAAGAAGCTTGCCATCGTTCCCTTGGAAAGCTAGAGAACACTGATACATTCAGAGCTGCCCTAAAAAACCGCCCGCAGCAGAAGCAAAAGCTCCTGCTGCGGGCGGTTTTTCTCTTCTTTTCATTCCTGCCCCATCGCATCAAGCAGCCACTGCCGCAGTACGAGGACGTGATTTTCTACGGCATTTTTGTTGGCGTAGACGAGCGTCACGGGGGATTCCTGCAACCAATCCCGGCACTTCGCGGCGAAGGCGGCGGCTTCGGGGCTTTTTTTCAACTCTTCGAGGTATGCCTTTCCGAAGAGATCGAAGTTCATCTCGCCGCTGTGGTAAAGCTTGCGCAGTTCGGGCGACGGCGTGACTTCCTTCGCCCACTCGCTCAATGCAGCACGTTCCTTCTTCATGCCGCGCGGCCACAGACGGTCGACAAGGATGCGCCTGCCGTCCGTCGGCGCAGGCTCTTCGTATATGCGCTTCATTTGCAGTTCGTATGCCATCGTGAAGACTCCCTTCCTTTGTACGGTCAAAAGCTACGTACCTTATCCTTTAAAATTTTCTATCCACAAATAGGCTTTGTAGAGCAATTTATCCAAATTAACCTGCTTCCAAGGACCCGGCAATTGAGTCACAAAATACGACCGCCCATACCAATTGCTCACGTCAGGCTGAAATTCATACTTTTTGATATCAACTAACTCGCCCGTATCACGTACAATAGACTTAACACGCATCGCCTTGTAATCTGTCCGATAGATAATACTATCACCATCTACATAATAATCCACATTTCCAACAGCTTTAAAGTTCATCGTCTCATAATAATAATCTGTTGCTTCGCCACTTCCCTGCCATAAGAACAAAACCAATACAAGAAAACATAAAGAACGAGCTTTCTGTTTCACTGTTCACACCTCCATCATAAAAACTGACGTTGCATACTTCTATTCTCCAATCTATATTCCTGCCTACCTCTCAAGATTTTTATTAAGATTTCTGTATGCCCGAAGCTTTTCAAAATATCAAACAGAATCGCCGTCATCCACCTCACTCGCGAAGAAAGTCCCTGTGTTACGCCTTGCTATCTCCTGCTGTTTCCGCTAGAATAAAAGTGTCATTCATCAAATCTTCCCAAGGAAAAGGAGACAATCCGATGGAAAAAATGCTGGAAAACGTGTTTCACTTGAAGGAAAACCGCACGACGGTGCAGACGGAGCTTCTGGCGGGGCTTACGACGTTCATGACGATGGCGTACATCCTCGCCGTGAACCCGCTGATCTTGAGCGCTGCGGGCATGGATGCGGGCGCGGTGTTCACGGCGACGGCGCTCGCTTCGGGCATCTCGTGCGTCCTCATGGCGTCATTCGCCAACCTGCCGTTCGCGCTGTCTTCCGCGATGGGACTCAACGCCTTCTTCGCCTACACGGTCGTCGGGCAGATGGGCTACTCGTGGCAGCTCGCATTGACAGCGGTTCTCGTCGAGGGTCTGATCTTCATCGCACTCTCCGTGACGAATGTGCGTGAGGCACTCTTCAATGCGATTCCGCTGACCTTGAAGAGCGCCGTCACCGTCGGCATCGGCTTCTTCATCACATTCATCGGCCTGCAGAACGCGCATGTCGTCGTCGCAGGTCCGAAGCTCGTCGCGCTCTTCTCGTTTCCCAAGGCGATGGCAGAAGGAACGTTCCACTCCGAGGGAATCACCGTCCTCCTCGCGCTCTTCGGCATCCTCCTGACCGCCGTGCTCGTCATAAAGAACATCAAGGGACACATCCTCATCGGCATCTTCGCCACCTGGGGGCTGGGCATCATCCTGGAGCTTCTCGGCATCTACATCCCCGATCCTGCACGCGGCTACTTCAGCCTCATGCCTTCGGGCATCATCGCGCCGCCCGTGTCGCTCGCGCCGACCTTCCTGCAATTTGACTTCCATGCAATCCTCTCGCTTGATTTCATCGTCGTCATCTTCGCCTTCCTCTTCGTCGACCTCTTCGATACGCTCGGCACGCTGATCGGCTGCGCCTCGCGCGCCGACATGCTCGACGAGAAAGGGCGTCTGCCGCGCGTCAAGGGAGCGCTCCTCGCCGACGCCTGCGGAACGGCGCTCGGCGCATGTCTGGGCACATCGACGATCTCGACCTACGTCGAGTCCTCGGCAGGCATCGTCGAAGGCGGGCGCACGGGACTGACAGCCGTGACAACGGCGATCTTCTTCCTCGTCGCGCTCTTCTTCTCACCGCTCTTCCTCGCCGTGCCGGGCTTCGCGACGGCGCCGGCGCTCGTCATCGTCGGCTTCCTCATGATGCAGCAGGTCGCAAAGATTCCTTGGGCGGACATCACCGAGGCGATCCCCTCTTTCATCTGCATCGCCGTCATGCCGTTCGCCTATTCCATCGCCGAGGGCATTGCATTCGGCATCATTTCCTACACACTGCTGCACGTCGCCTCAGGCAAGTTCCGCAACGTGACATGGCTCATGTACATCCTGACCGTGCTCTTCATCTTGAAATACGCTTGGCTCTGAGATATATCAACGTCAGAAAAAGGGCGGCGCATCCATCAAAACCGGTGGATGCGCCGCCCTTTTCCCATATTCATTCATACCTTCCGGCAAAGACCTTCTCGGCAGGCCCCGTCATGTAGACATGATTGTTCGCCGCCCACTCGATCTGCAGCCTGCCGCCGTCGAGCTGCACCTCGGCTTCTCTCTTCGTGCGTCCCGTGAGCGCGGCGGCGACAAGCGTCGCGCATGAGCCCGTGCCACACGCGAGCGTCACGGCAGCGCCGCGCTCCCAGACGCGCATGCGGATGTGGGAAGCGTCCTTGATTTCCGCAAACTCCACGTTTGTCTTCTTGGGGAACTTCTCGTGCCGCTCAAGGAGAGGCCCGAACTTTTCCATCGGCACGGCTTGTGCATCCTCGACGAAAATCACGCAGTGCGGGTTGCCCATGGAAACGCAGGTCATGGAAAACGTCTCGCCCTCCGCCTCGATCGGCTGCTCAATGACGCGTGATGCGCCAAAGCCCAGGACAGGAATGCGCTCGCCTTCAAGGATCGGCTCGCCCATATCGACGCGCACGCCCGTGAGCCTGCTGCCCGCAAGCTGCAGGCGCGGCACGAGGACGCCCGCGCCCGTCTCGACCGTGAATTCCGCCTCGTCGCTCAACCCTTCCGCATGGACAACGCCCGCGAAGCAGCGGATGCCGTTGCCGCACATCTCCGCCTCCGTGCCGTCCGCATTGAAGATGCGCATGCGAAAGTCCGCCTGCTGCGACGGCAGCACGAGAATCAGCCCGTCCGCGCCGATGCCGTAGTGACGGTCACAGACCCTTCGCGAGAGCGCCGCAAGGTCATCCGGGAGCTGCTCCCGAAAGCCGTTCACAAGGACGAAATCGTTGCCGCAGCCCTGCCATTTCGTAAAGGAAAACGCCATATTCTTACCCCCAGGAATGTTTTGCGAGGAAAGACCAGAAGGACGCGCCGAAAACTCGCTCCTTTTGGCGGCTTTCCTCCAGCACGCGCGCATCTGCCGCCATGCAGTTTTCCTTCATTGTAGCGAAGAACGAGCGCTTTGCCAAGCCTTTTTTGCCCGTCATGCCCTTGTGCAGCGACAACGGAGCGCCTTTTCCCAAAACATTCATAACGATCCCCCTTTGCAGATACCCCTATTGGTATTTTCATTATACATATAGGGGTATCTGCTGTCAAGAAAAAGCTCTTCGCGTCTTCATAGTGCCGACAAGCAGATGGAAGTCCTGCCACATATGAGAACCCATTCCTCGTCTGTAACTATGTATACATAATACCTTAGCAAAACAGTATACTTTTTCTGCCATTTGCGTTATTATATATGAGTGCTTAGCCGCACGATAGTTTTTTCTTATGAAGTTTCAAAGCAAAGGGGTAATCACGCATGACGGAAATGCAGCAGTATGTAGAGGACATCCTCGCCTCTATCGAAAAGAAGGATCCGCAGGAGAAGGAATATCACAACGTGGTCAAAGAAGTCCTGACCTCGATCGTGCCTGTCCTTGAGCAGCATCCCGAGTACAAGAAGCACAAGATCCTCGAGCGCATGGTCGAGCCGGAGCGCGTCGTCATGTTCCGCGTGCCTTGGGAGAACGACAAGGGCGAGGTTCAGGTCAACCGCGGCTACCGCGTGCAGGCGAACAGCGCCGTCGGCACCTACAAGGGCGGCCTGCGTTTCCATCCGAGTGTGACGCTCTCCATTTTGAAATTCCTCGCTTTCGAGCAGACGTTCAAGAACTCTTTGACGGGGCTTCCCATCGGCGGCGCCAAGGGCGGCTCGGACTTCGACCCGAAAGGCAAGAGCAACAACGAGGTCATGCGCTTCTGCCAGAGCTTCATGACGGAGCTCTATCGCCACATCGGCTCGATGGTCGATACGCCGGCAGGCGACATCGGCGTCGGCGGCCGTGAGATCGGCTACCTCTACGGTCAGTACAAGCGCATCGTCAACTCCTTTGATTCCGCTGTCCTCACGGGCAAGGGACTCGGCTACGGCGGCAGCCTCGCACGCACGGAAGCCACGGGCTACGGACTCCTCTACTTCATGAAGGAGATGCTCGAAGACAACGGCAAGAGCCTTGAGGGCAAGACCGTCGTCGTCTCCGGCTCGGGCAACGTCGCGACGTATGCGATTGAAAAGGCCATCGAATTCGGCGCAAAGCCCGTGACCTGCTCCGACTCGAACGGCTACGTCTATGACCCCGAGGGCATCGACCTCGCGCTCGTCAAGGAGATCAAGGAAGTGCGCCGCGGCCGCATCAAAGAATACGTCGAAAAGCGTCCGAACGCCGAGTACCACGAGGGATGCCGTGGCGTCTGGACGGTCAAGTGCGACATCGCCTTGCCGTGCGCGACGCAGAGCGAACTTGACATCGAGGGCGTCAAGGCGCTCGTGGCGAACGGCGTCATGGCCGTCGGCGAAGGCGCGAACATGCCGACGACGCTCGACGCGACGGAATACCTCTTGGAAAAGGGTGTTCTCTTCGCCCCCGCGAAGGCGGCAAACGCTGGCGGCGTCGCCGTCTCCGCGCTTGAAATGAGCCAGAACTCCGAGCGCCTGCACTGGACGTTCGAGGAAGTCGACAATCGCCTCAAGGGCATCATGAAGAACATCTATCAGAACTCCAAGAAGAACGCGGAGAAGTACGGCATGAAGGGCAACCTCATCGCCGGCGCCAACATCACAGCATTCCTCCACGTCGCAGATACGATGGTCGCACAGGGAATTGTCTAATACTGACCTATCCAAGAAGCAAGCCCGATGGGCGCAGCTGATTGGCCAATAGGCCGTATGCGAAAACGTCCCGTAGGTCAAGTCCGAAGGGCGCAGATGCGCAGCTGACGTTGACCGACACTGAGGCTTCTATGAAAATAACAACAGCCCGATGGGAATCTTCCCGTCGGGCTATTGTTTGCTCTGTTGCCTTATCCTTTGAACTTGCCATGACAATGCCGCTACCTTTCCAATCGTACACCTGGGAAACACTTTCCCTTCCGTGTCGAGCACAGCAAAGCCATGAATCACGCAATGCTATAGCTGTGCAAGTCTTGTATCGTCCCAAGCTTTCACGGCAGCATGAACATGAAATTCCATAAAGACGATTCTTCAAAAATCTCAGAAAGTCTTATTCAGTTTTTATATAATTACAAACATTTTGTGTGCATAGCGTAGACAATAAATTTTTATAATGAATAATAGTTGATTGAAGTTTCTCCGTAGGACTTTTTCTCTCGTTTCCGCGATGAACAAGCAAGACACATACAAACTTTCCTGCAGGGCTTTTTTTTTTCATGCCTTTACGATATAATAAAGAAGAAAATGAAAAAGTGAACCACATTCGTAATTTGGAAGGACTCTCAAGATTTGGACATGTATCCGATGGGCCTGCGCCTTGAAGGGCGCGCCGCGCTTGTCGCCGGCGGCGGGGCGGTGGCGCATCGAAAGGTGCGCGGGCTGCTCGCAGCAGGAGCGGCTGTGACCGTCGTCGCGCCCAAGCTTTCGCCGCCCTTGGTGGCACTTGCAGCCGACGGGCGCATCACTTGGCTCGCGCAGCTTGCGACGGCGGAGGTTTTCGCATCGCTGCCGCGTGCGCTCCTCGTCTTCTGTGCGACCGACGACCGTGCGGCGAACGCCGCCTTCGGCAAGGCGGCGAAAGAGGCCGGCGCGCTCGTCAACGATGCGACCGCGCCCGAGCTTTGCGACTTCTTCCTGCCGGCGGCTTTGCGAGACGGCGATCTCCTCGTCACGGTATCGACGGGCGGCGCATCGCCCGCACTCGCCCGCACGCTGAAGAAGCGGCTCGCCGCCCGCCTGGGCGCGAGCTGGGGCGACTGGCTCGAAAGGCTCGCCGGGCTGCGCGAGGAAGCGAAGGAACGCATCGAAGGAAGTGCAGGACGCGAGACGTTTTGGCGCGCGGCTCTTTCGGAGCATATTTTGAATCTTGTCGAAGAAGGCAGACTGGATGAGGCGGAGGCAGAGATAAGACATGCACTTGATTGTTTTGGGACTGAATCATAAGACGGCGCCCGTGGATGTGCGCGAGCGGTTTTCCATACCGAAGGACGCCATCCGCAAGGGGTTCCAGCATCTGGCGGAGTATGCCGATCTCCTTGAAGCGGTCGTGCTCTCGACGTGCAACCGCAGCGAGATCTACGCGGTGACGGCGGACGATGCACATGCGGGCGAGACCGTGCGCCGCTTTTTCTTCGACCTCACGGGAAACGACGAGGACGTCGAAGAATACCTTTACATGCACGAGGACGAAGAATGCATTCGTCACCTCTTCCGCGTGGCGGCGAGTCTTGATTCGCTCGTCCTCGGCGAGGGGCAGATTCTCTCGCAGGTCAAGCAGGCGTACGCGCTCGCACTCGAAGGCCACGCGACGAGCACCGTGCTGAACACGCTGTTTCACCGCGCGATTGCGACGGGAAAGCGCGTGCGCACGGAGACGCGCATCGCATGGAGCGCCGTGTCCGTCAGCTACGCGGCGGTCGAGCTGGCGAAGGACATCTTCGGCACGCTCGACAAGTCGAGCGTCCTGATCTTCGGCGCGGGAAAGATGGCGGAACTGACGGCCGAGCATCTCGTCTCGCACGGCGCGAAGAAGCTCTACATCGCGAATCGCCACATGGAAAAGGCCGAGGACTTTGCCGCTCGCTTCGGCGGCGAGGCCGTGCCATTTGAGCGCGCGATGGAAAAAGCCGAGGACGTCGACGTCGTCGTGACCTCGACGGGCGCGCCGCACTACGTCGTCAAGGCGTGGGAGACGCGCCACCTCATGACCCAGCGGAAGGGGCGGCCGCTCGTCTTCATCGACATCGCCGTGCCGCGCGACGTCGATCCCGAGGTCGAGGAAATCAAGGGCGTGAAGCTCTTCAATATCGACGCCTTGGAAGCCGTCGTCGACGATCACATGGAGGAGCGCAAGCAGGAGGCGGTCGAGGCCTCGCGCATCGTCGAGGAGGAGATTGTTTCCATCGAGAAGCGCTTCCAATACCTCTCGTGCCGCCCGCTGATGGCGCTCCTCTCCGAGCGCTGCGAGCGCATACGATGTCGTGAGATGCAGCGTGCGCACACGAAACTGCCCGAACTCACGGAGGAGCAGCAGCGTGCCGTCGACCACATGACGCGCATGATCGTCCGAAAGATCCTGCGCACGCCGATGATGAAGCTCAACGCATCGGCGGGGACGACGGACGAGGCATTCTACATCGAGGCGATGCGAAGCCTCTTCAAGCTTGATACGATAGGGGAGACGGGAACTTGTGAAGAAAGACACCATCGTTATAGGTACGCGCAGCAGTAAGCTTGCGCTCTGGCAGGCGGACTATATAGAGGCGAAGCTCCGGGAGAGATACCCGGAGCTTCATGTCGTACAAAAGCGCATGACGACGAAGGGCGACCGTGTGCTCGACGCGCCGTTGGCGAAGATCGGCGGCAAGGGACTTTTCACGAAGGAGCTTGAGCAGGCGATGCTCGCGGGAGAGATCGACCTCGCCGTGCACAGCCTCAAGGACATGCCGACGGAACTGCCCGAAGGACTCATGCTCGCCGCTGTGACCGAGCGTTTCGACCCCGGCGACGCCGTCGTGAGTCCGCGCTATCAAACACTCGCGAACCTTCCGCAAGGCGCGAAGGTCGGCACGTCGAGCCTTCGCCGCCGCGCACAGCTCCTCGCCAAGAGGCCCGACCTTGAGATCGTCAGCCTGCGCGGCAACGTGAACACGCGGCTCAAGAAACTCGAAGAGGAAAACTTCGATGCCATCATCCTCGCCGTCGCGGGACTCAAGCGCCTGGGCTTCCATGACCGCATCACCGAGGTTCTGTCGCGCGAAATCTGCCTGCCCGCCGTCGGACAAGGCGCACTCGCCATCGAGGCGCGTGCGGACGATGAGTCGACGCTCTCCCTGATCGCCTTCCTCGACGACGCGTCGACGCGTGCGGCTGCGAGAGCGGAACGCGCCTTCCTTGCACGCGTCGAGGGCGGCTGCCAGGTACCCGTCGGCGTCTACGCCGAGGCTGCGGACGAGGCGCTCGAAATGGAGGCGGTCATCGCCTCCATCGACGGCGAGCGCCTCTATCGCAAGAAGAAGGCGGGCAGCGCCCTTGACGCCGAGAAAATCGGCCGTGCGCTCGCCGAGGAACTGCTCGCCATGGGCGGCAAAGAAATCCTGCAGGAACTCGGCCTGCTGCAACCGTAAGGAGGAAAGCGAAGCTATGGTATATCTTGTCGGAGCCGGCCCCGGAGATCCGGGGCTTTTGACGGTCAAGGCGCACGCGTGTCTCAAAAAAGCCGACACCGTCGTCTATGACTACCTCGCGGACAGCCGCATTCTCGCGCTCGTGCCGGAAGAAGCCGAGCGCATCTACGTAGGAAAAAGCGCGGGCAACCACGCGATGAAGCAGGAAGACATCTCGAAGCTCCTCGTCAAGCTCTCGCGCGAAGGAAAATGCGTCGTGCGCCTCAAGGGCGGCGATCCCTTCGTCTTCGGGCGCGGTGGCGAGGAAGCCCTGCTCTTAGCGGAAAACGGCCTGCCGTTTGAAATCGTGCCGGGCGTGACTTCTGCCATCGCCGTGCCCGCCTATGCGGGCATCCCCGTCACGCACCGCGGCGTCGCCGTCTCCTTCGCCGTCGTCACGGGGCACGAAGACCCGACGAAGGAAGCCTCAGGGCTAGACTGGCAGAAACTCGCGACGGGCGTCGATACGCTCGTCTTCCTCATGGGCGTCGGAAACCTTCCCGCCATCACAGCCGAACTCATGCGCCACGGCCGCGCCGGCAATACGCCCGCCGCCGTCATCCGCTGGGGCACACGCCCCGAGCAGGAGACGCTCATCACGACCGTCGAAAACGCCGCTGACGATGTGGCGCGAGCCGGACTCAAGCCGCCCGCCATCTTCCTCGTCGGCGATGTCGTGCGCTATCGCGAGAAACTGCGCTGGTTCGACGCGCCCGAGAGGCGTCCGCTCTTCGGCAAGCGCGTACTCGTGACGCGTGCGCGCGCCCAAGCCTCGAAGCTCACCGAAGGCCTCGAAGCGCTCGGCGCCGCGTGCCTCGAAGTGCCCGCGATCCGCATCAAAGAGCCTTCCGACGGCGGCGCGGCGCTCACCGCCGCCATCGCTCATATCGCCGACTACGACTGGCTGATCTTCACGAGCGCGAACGGCGTCGATCATTTCTTCCGTGCGCTTGACACTGTCGGCAAGGACGCACGCGCCCTCGCCCGCGCCAAAGTCGCCGCCATCGGCCCTGCGACAGCCGCCGCGCTCGCCGCCTGCGGCGTCCGCGCCGACTGCATGCCCGGCGAATACCGCGCCGAAGCCGTCGTCGAAGCCCTCAAGGGCGATGTGCGAAGCGGCACGCGCGTCCTCCTCGCACGCGCCGAAGAAGCGCGCGAAGTGCTGCCCGAAAGCCTCAGGGCGCTCGGCGCAGAGGTCACCGTCGCCGCCGCCTACTGCACAAAGCAGGCAGAGGCCGACGGCGCTGCTCTCGCAAAAAAACTCACGAGCGGCGAGATCGACATCGTGACTTTCACAAGCTCTTCGACGGCAAAGAACCTCTGCGCCATCCTCGGCGGCGCAGAGCCTCTGCAGCATGTCAAATGCGTCGCCATCGGCCCCATCACGGCGAAGACGTGCGAGGAGCTTGGCATACAGCCTGCGGCCGTCGCCAAAGAATACACGATCGAAGGACTCATCGAAACCATCAAGGAGATGCTGTTATGCTGAAGCAAACCCTTCGTCCGCGCCGCCTGCGCAGGACGGCGAACATCCGCGCCATGGTGCGCGAGACGGAGCTTTCCGTCCGTGATTTCGTCTACCCCATCTTCGTCGTGCCCGGCGAGAATATCAAGGAGGAAATCCCCAGCATGCCGGGCTGCTTCCACCTCTCCGTCGACCGCGCCGTCGAGCAGACGAAAGAACTCGCCGCACTCGGCATTCCCTCCGTCGAAGTCTTCGGCCTGCCCGAGTACAAGGACGAGATCGGCTCTTCGGCATGGGACGAGAAAAGCCCCGTGCAGCAAGCGATCCGCGCCATCAAACAGGCGGAGCCGGAGCTTGCCGTCGTCGGCGACGTCTGCCTTTGCCAGTACACGTCGCACGGCCACTGCGGCAAGCTATGCGGCCACGAAGTCGACAACGACGCGACGCTGCCGCTCCTTGCCAAGACAGCGGTCAGCCAGGCGGAAGCCGGCGCCGACATCGTCGCGCCGTCCGACATGATGGACGGGCGCATCGCCGCCCTGAGAGAAGCCTTGGATGAAGCCGGCTTCTCCCATGTCTCCATCATGAGCTACGCCGTCAAGTACGCTTCGGCGTACTACGGCCCCTTCCGCGATGCTGCGGACTCCGCGCCCTCCTTCGGCGACCGCCGCGCCTACCAGATGGATCCCGCCAACGCACGCGAGGCGATGAAAGAAGTCGCGCTCGACCTCGCCGAGGGCGCGGACATCATCATGGTCAAGCCCGCGCTCGCCTACCTCGACATCGTGCGCCGCGTGCGCGACGCCATCGACCGCCCCGTCGCCGTCTACAACGTCAGCGGCGAATACGCGATGGTCAAAGCGGCGGCAGCGAACGGCTGGATCGACGAGAAGCGCATCGTGCTCGAAACGCTCACAGGCATGAAGCGCGCGGGCGCCGACATCATCATCACCTACCACGCGATCGACGCGGCGAAGTGGCTTCAAGGCTGAAAAGGAGCGAAATATGCTGAACTTAGAAAAATCCCTGGAAGCGTTTGAAGAAGCGAAGACCCTCATGCCGGGCGGCGTCAACAGTCCCGTGCGCTCCTACAGAAACGTCGACTGCAATCCGCCCTTTATCGCACGCGGCGAAGGCGCGCACATCTTCGACATCGACGGCAACGAGTACGTCGACTATGTGCTGTCGTGGGGGCCGCTCGTCGCCGGACACGCGCATCCCGCCGTCGTCGCCGCGCTCGCTGACGCCGCCGCACGCGGCACGAGCTACGGCGCGCCGACGACGCTCGAATCCGACCTCGTGCGCCTCGTGCAGAAGGCTTATCCTTCGATGCAGCTCGTGCGCATGGTCAACTCGGGCACGGAAGCGACGATGAGCGCCCTGCGCCTTGCACGCGGCTTCACGGGACGCTCGAAGATCGTCAAGTTCGTCGGCTGCTACCACGGCCACAGTGACAGCCTGCTCGTCGACGCAGGCTCGGGGCTTGCGACCTTCGGCGTGCCGTCGAGTCCCGGCGTGACCGAGGGCGTCGCCAAGGACACAATCACCGTGCCGTTCAACGATGCGGACGCCATCACGCGCGTCATGACGGAATACGGCAAGGACATCGCCTGCATCATCGTCGAGCCTGTCGCGGGCAACATGGGCTGTGTCCTGCCCGAAAACGGCTATCTCGATACCTTGCGCACGCTGACCGAAAAGCACGGCGCACTCCTCATCTTCGACGAAGTCATGTGCGGTTTCCGCGCCTCCTTGGGCGGCGCGCAGGCTGCCTACGGCATCACGCCCGATCTCACCTGCCTCGGCAAGATCATCGGCGGCGGCCTGCCGTGCGCGGCCTACGGCGGCCGCCGTGACATCATGGAGCAGATCGCGCCCGCAGGCCCCGTCTATCAGGCGGGCACGCTCTCGGGCAATCCGCTCGCCATGACGGCGGGCATCGAAACGCTCAAGCTCATCTTGAAAGAGCCCGAACCAGGAGAAGCCGATGCGAGCCGTGCGCTCACGCTGAAGACGAAGAATCTCGTCCTCGGTCTTGAATCCGCCGCACGCGAGACGGGAGTCAAGATTCAGGCGCACCAGGCCGGCTCGATGTTCAGCATATTCTTCAATGAGGGCAAGGTCAAGGACTACGCAAGCTCCGCCGCTTCGGATCAGGAAGCCTTCAAGGTTTGGTTCCGCGCCATGCTCGAACAGGGCATCTACCTCGCCCCCTCGCAGTTCGAGACGCTCTTCCTCTCGCTCGCCCACACGGACGAAGACATCAACCGCACGATTGCTGCAGCGGAAAAGGCGTTTGCACAGGTCAAGTCGAAAAAATGATATTGTACGAAATGAACTAGGAAAAAAACGCGGTTTTTTCCTAGTTCATTTCACAACTAAGAAAAATATGCTCTTTTTTCTCAGTTCATTCTACACCTAAGAAAAAATCTGCTTTTTTTCCCGTGTCATACGAGGTGATGATCTATGCCGACACCCATCCTGCTAAAGCAATATCACCAAAATGAACCCAAAAGCCAAGAGCTTTACCACAGTTTGTACAATTCCGTCCTGGCACATCACATCGACATACCGATTAAGCATCTGAATGCTTCTCACGAATTTACCTCCTTTTATTACTATACGGAAGACATCATGCAAATTCTCTCCTCCATCATGCTTGAACTCCGTCAATTGACAAGCATTACAGCAACACTTCCTCACATAGCGATTGAATCCTTCCGTCGAGCCTGTCTAATCGAAGAGATCCAATCCAGCAACGCCATAGAAGGTGTTCGCAGTACACGCAAAGAAATCAAAACAGCTATCGATGAGCAAGATTCTACAGATTCTCATCATCGCCCCCGTCTCTGGAGTACTGTCAACAAGTATCTGAAACTTCAGCAGCAGGAAGAGATTTCTTTTCGTTGTAGTCATGACTTGCGTAAATTCTACGACGAATTTTTAGCAGACGAAATCAAAAGAGATGATCCTGCTAATCTTCCCGATGGCAAAATCTTTCGGAAAGAACCTGTCGATGTATGGTCCAAATCGAAAGTCATCCATCGCGGCATCATTCCAGAGGAAAAAATTATTCTCTCTATGGAAACTGCATTAAAAACTTTACAGAATGAACAAATCCCGGGATTAATACGTATTTCCATCTTCCATTATTTCTTTGGTTACATCCATCCCTTCTATGATGGAAACGGCCGGACCTCACGCTTTATTACATCATATTACCTTGCCAAAATATTACACCCATTGGTCGCAATCCGTCTCTCCATTACCATCAAAAAGTCCCTTCGCGTATACTATAAATTATTTGAAGATACTAATCATCCAGGAAACTACGGAGACTTAACACCATTTATTACCGGTTTCCTTTGGCTGATTCAGAAAAGTACCACTCGTGTCAATGAGATTTTACAGGAACGGCGAAAAAAACTTGATGCTTTGGCTCAAGCTCTTGAAATCCACTACTTCGGGACAGCAAAAAACAAAGCCGACTGGAAAATTTATTTTGTACTGCTGCAAGCATATCTTTTTTCAGATGACGGAGCAACCTTAAAAGAGATTGCGAGCACGGTTGGGCAAAGCGCAAAAACAATTCAGACACATATCAAACGCTATCCCGCTGATCATATCACGATGAACACAACACGCAGAGCCCACAGATATAAACTATCTACAGATTTTATAAAAAAATTGGAAACTCTTGCATCAAAATAAAGTTCCTCCTCATCCAATCCGCCAGATGTGCCTCGAATCCCCGCATGCAAGAGTTTCGTGACAGATTGCACATTTTGCCTTATAATAGAAGAAACTGTGCAAGCTGCCGCTCGCCTCATTTGTGCTGCGGCTGCACAAATGTCCAACAAAGGGGAAACATCATGGATAAAGAACAATTCCTGCACGTCTATCGCCACTCGTTGGCACATGTGCTTGCAAAGGCCGTTATCGAAGTCTTCGGCAAGGAGACGCAGTACGCCATCGGGCCGGAGATTGCCGACGGCTTCTACTACGACTTTCTCTTGCCGCGCCCAGCGACGAACGACGACCTCAAGACCATCGAGGAGAAGATGAAGGAAATCTTGAAGCGCAAGGAAGATTGGAAGCGCGAGGAGATTTCCAAGAAGGCGGCGCTCGAACTTTTCAAGAATCAAAAGTTCAAGGTCGAGCTCATCGAGGATCTGCCCGACGACGAGATCCTCACGACATACCGCACGGGCGATGACTTCGTCGACCTGTGCCGTGGGCCGCACGTCGAAAACTCCGCCGCACTATTGTCTGCCGCTTGGCAGCTTCGCTCCATGTCCGGCTCCTACTGGCGCGGCGACGAGAAGCGCGACCAGCTCACGCGCATCTATGCCTACGCCTTCCCGACGAAGGAGGAGCTCAAGGCGCACCTCGCGTTCATCAAGGACGCGCAGGAGCGCGACCACAAGAAGATCGGGCCGCAGCTCGACCTCTTCATGTTCGATGAAACGGCGCCCGGCATGCCCTACTGGCTGCCGCGCGGCTGGAAGCTCTTCAACGCGCTGCTGGAATTCTGGCGCGGCATTCACGAGGCGCATGGCTATCAGGAAGTTTCCGCACCCGTCATCAACAACAAGCGCCTGTGGGTCACGAGCGGCCACTGGGCGCACTACAAGGAAAACATGTTCCTGATTCCCGGCGCGGACGGCGACATCGAAGCGGACGACACCTTCGCGATCAAGCCGATGAACTGCCCGAACGCCATCAAGATCTACCAGCGCAAGACGCGCTCCTACCGCGATCTGCCGATTCGCTACAACACGGTCGACGTCATCCACCGCAAGGAGAAGTCGGGCGAGCTCAACGGCCTTTTCCGCGTGCAGCTCTTCCGTCAGGACGACGACCACACCTTCCTCATGGAAGACCAGATTGCCGCTGAGATGGGCGACATCATGGATATCGCTGACGAGATCTATTCGACCCTCGGCATGAGCTGCAAAGCGGAGCTTTCGACGCGCCCCGACGACTTTATGGGCGACATCGAGACGTGGAATATTGCAGAAAAAGAGCTCAAGGAGATCCTCGACCGCAAGTACGGCGAAGGCAATTACGAAGTCAACGAGGGCGACGGCGCCTTCTACGGCCCGAAGATTGACCTCAAGATGAAGGACGCGCTCGGCCGCGAGTGGCAGGTCGGTACCTTGCAGCTCGACTTCCAGCTGCCGCAGAACTTCGACCTCAAGTACATCGCCAAGGACGGCAGCCACAAGCAGCCCGTCGTGCTGCACCGCGCCATCTTCGGCTCGATGGAGCGCTTCATCGGCGTCCTCATCGAAAACTTCAAGGGCGCATTCCCCTTCTGGCTCAGCCCCGTGCAGGTCGGCATCGTGCCGATCCGCCCCGAGCACAACGACTACGCCAAGAAGGTCGCGCAGAAGCTCTTCAAGAGCCGCGTGCGCTTCGAGGTCGACTACGCCGACAAGAACATGCGTGAGAAGATCAAGGGCTTCAAGCACTACAAGGATCCCTACATCCTCGTCTTAGGCGACAAGGAAGCCGAGGAAAACACCGTCTCCATCAACGTGCGCGGCACGAACGAGCAGCTCAAAGATGTGCCGCTCGACACCTTCATCGAAATGTGCCGCACGATGAACGAAGAGCACAGCCTGGAGCTTCTGACGAAGATTCCCGGGTAAGCTCTCGCACAAACACATAACACAAAATGCCCCACCCGCCGCAAAATGCGGCAGATGGGGCATTTTTATATGCTTGCGCAGCTGAATCATGCATCAACACGATGCAAGCATCCCTATTCTAGCTTCGGTCGCTCGCCAGCGCCAGTGCATACACAGAGCCTGCGCCCGCCTTTTTCAGCACGGCGGCGCAAGACGTGAGCGTCGCCCCCGTCGTCAGGATGTCGTCGAGCAGCACGATGCTTTTCCCCGCAAGTTCTCCCGCGCCGCCTTTCCCCGCCTCGGAGAGGGAGAACGCGCCGCACACATTTTTCCTGCGCTCCTTCTCACCCAAGCCGTACTGCGGCGCAGTCGAGCGCATTCGCGTCAGCAAGGGGCGTGCGGGGATGCCCTTCGTCTTGAGCCAAGCGGCGAAGATCAGCTCGGCCTGATTGAAGCCGCGCTCCTTCTCGCGTGCTTCATGGAGCGGCACATAGACGGCAAGATCGGCGGCGAGAAATTGCTCCGGCAATTTCGCCGCCGCCAGAGCCGCATGGATGTAGGGCAGGACGCCGCGCCTGCCGCGATACTTGAGGTCACGAACGAGCGTGCCGAGCGCGCCGCCGTAGAAGCCGACCGCCCACGCATCATCGAGCGCGGCGAGCGCTTCTGCCGAAAGTGCGAGGCGATGCGGTCGCACCGTGCGCGAAAGGCAGGGCGCGCACCAGCCGCCGCGCCTCTCGCAGTAAGCGCCGCAGGACGGGCAGCGCGCGGGAAAGACGACGGAAGATACGGCGTCCGCCAAGGCGGCGAGCCATGCCGCGCCCCTCACGAGAGCAGCGGACTCTCGCCGCCCGCGCCCGCAAGCCTCTCGGCGAGCAATGTGTAGCGCCTGCGCGTCTTGTCGTTCGATACCGCCGTGAAGACAGCCGCCTTCGAGCCGAGCAGCACGACCTTCTTCTTCGCACGCGTCACCGCCGTATAGAGGAGGTTGCGCTGCAGCATGATGTGATGCGCGGCGACGAGCGGCAAGACGATCACGGGGTACTCACTGCCCTGGCTCTTGTGCACGCTCATGGCGTAGGCGAGCGTGAGCATCATGAGTTCGTTCGGCTCGTAGTCCGCTGTCAGTTCGTCGGAATAGCGCACCTTGACGCCGTCCGCCGACACCTCGCGGATGAAGCCGATGTCGCCGTTGAACACGCCCTTCGTGTAGTCGTTCTTCGTCTGCATGACCTTGTCGCCGACCCGGAATGTGAGCGTGCTGTTACGAAACTCCGCCTTTTCGGGCGCGGGCGGGTTGAGCGCCGCCTGCAGGAGGCGGTTCAGATTGTCGACGCCGCACGGCGTGCGGTGCATGGGCGACAGCACCTGCACATCCTCCAAAGCGTTGAATCCCTCGCGCGGCAATTCCTCGCGGCACAGCGCGACGATGCGCCGCGCCGCCGCCTCCTCGTCGGGCATCTCCAGGAACTCGAAATCGCCGCCCGCAGTGAACTGCGGCATGCGCCCGCGATTGATCGCGTGCGCGTTCAGGACGATCGTTCCCTCGCCGCTCTGGCGAAAGACTTCCTTCAAGCGCACGCTCGGCACAGCGCCCGAGCGCAGGATGTCCTTGAGGACGGAGCCGGGACCGACGGCAGGAAGCTGGTCGACATCGCCGACGAGTATGACGCGTGCGCCCTCGGGCACGGCTTCGAGGAAATGCTCCATGAGCACGATGTCCATCATCGACACCTCGTCGAGGATGATAGCGTCGGCGTCCAGAGGATCGTCCGCGTCCTTCTCGAATACGGGCGAGCCGTCGGCCTCTATGCCGCCCTGTGCGCCCAGAAGCCGATGCACCGTCTCCGCCTTGCGCCCCGTCGCCTCTGCGAGCCGCTTCGCTGCGCGCCCCGTCGGCGCACCGAGGAGCACGGAGAGCCCCTGGCTCTCAAGAACTGCGATCATGCCGCGCACGACCGTCGTCTTGCCCGTGCCCGGGCCGCCCGTCAGCACGAAGACCGCATGGTCGAGCACGGCGGCGACAGCCTGCTGCTGCTCTGCGGCGAGCGTGATGCCCGCCGCCCGCTCCCAGTCGGCGACGATGGCCGCCGCCTTTTCTGCAGGCAGCACGGCAGCCTTCTGCTGCAGGAAGAAAAGCATCTGCGCCGTGCGCTTCTCCGCGCGGTAGAGCCACGGCGGATAAATGAGCGTCTCCGCGCCGATCTCCTCGAAGGCGAGCCTTTCGGCGGCCAAGGCTTCCTTCAAGACCTCGCGCACCTCCTCCGTCGGCGTGCCGAGGAGCTTCGCCGCACGCTCCGTCAAAGCGGGCGCAGGGATGCAGCAATGCCCCTGCTGGGAGACGGTGAGGAGCGCGTGGCCTAGCCCTGCCTCGATGCGTTCCTTGCTGTCCTCGGCGATTCCTGCGCTCTTGGCAATCGCATCCGCTGTCAAAAAGCCGATGCCGGCGACGTCGCGTGCCAGACGGTACGGATGCTTTTCCATGACCTCGATGGCAAAGGAGCTGTACGTCTCGAAGATGCGTGCGGCATACGCGCCCGAAACGCCGTGCATTTCGAGCCACAGCATGATCTCTCTGAGCTCCTCCTTCTCCATGTAGGAAGAGTGGATCTTCGCCGCCGTCTTCTTGCCGACGCCCGCGACCTCGGTGAGGCGCGAGGGCTTCTTCTCGATGATCTCAAGCGTCTCCTTGCCGAACTTCTGCACGAGGCGGTGCGCCATCGCCTCGCCGACGCCCGCGATCGCGCCCGACGCAAGGAAGCGCTCGATGCCCGCGAGACTCGTCGGCGCAGAAACGCGAAGCGTCGCCGCCTTGAACTGCTCACCGAAGCGCGGGTGCTGTACCCATTCGCCCGAAAGCGCAATCTCCTGCCCCACGAGCGGTGCGGGCGCGTTCGCCGTCACCGTCACGAGTCCACGCCGCCCCGATGGCCGCAGGCGAAAGACCGTGAACCCCCCCTCGGGCGCGGCAAAGACGACGCTTTGTGCCGTCCCTTCGAGCGTTTCCATGCTGCACCTCCTGTCCCTTGGCGGCTCTTTTCCTTCCTGCGCTTCGCTCCGCGCAAAGGCTCAGTCTCGCCGCGGGCATTTCCCTAGTCGGCGAGCGCTTCCCAACGCGCGTAGCGCTCCTCGATCTCCTGCTCCTTCGCCGCATACAATTCGGCGATTTCCGCGCTCTTTTCGGGATCGCCCTGCACCTCGGGTCGGTTCATCTCGAACTCCAATCCCTTGAGTTCCGCCTCCGCCATGGCGATCTCCGCCTCGGCGCGTGCGAGCATCTCGGTGCGCTTGGCGTCCGACAGAGATGCGAGGCGGCGCTGCTCCTGCTCCTTGCTCCGAGCGGCGCTTTCCTCTGCCGTCTTAGAAGCAGCTGCACCGCTCGCCGCGCCTGCGGCAGAGCCTGCCGGCTTCGGCGACGCGTCCGACGCCGCACCTGCCGCCCGCCGCCCGACGGAAGCCGCGCTCTTTTTTGCCGCCTTTTTCGCGCCGCCCGCCCTTTCTTCGGCAGCTTCGGCGGCTTCTTTCTCCTCGATTTCCTTCTTCATGCGGTAGTAGCTGTAGTTTCCCTCGTACTCGCGCAAACTTCCCGCCGCAAGCTCCGCCGTCGTATTCGCGACCTTGTCGAGGAAGTAGCGGTCATGCGAGACGACGACGAACGTGCCGGGAAATGCCATCAGCGCCTCTTCGACCGCTTCGCGCGCAGGAATGTCGAGATGGTTCGTCGGCTCGTCGAGCACGAGGAAGTTCGCGCCCGTGAGCATGAGCTTGAGGAACGCCAAACGCGCCTGCTCGCCGCCCGAGAGATCGCCAATGCGGCGAAAGACCTCGTCGCCGTGGAAGAGGAACGCGCCGAGGTACTTGCGCGCCTCGTCCTCTGCGATACCGAAATCGTAGTTGAGCTCGCCAACCAAGGTATTCTCGGGATTCAGCCCCTCATGCTGCTGCGAGAAATAGCCGATCTTCACGCGGCTGCCGATCTTCACGCGCCCCGTCTGCGCTGCAAGCTCGCCCAGAAGCACGCGCAGAAGCGTCGTCTTGCCCGCGCCGTTCGGGCCGACGATGGCGATACCGTCGCCCTTGCGGACCAGCAAGGAGAGATGCGAAAACACGGCGCGGCTGCCAAAAGCGAAGGTCACATCCTCCAATTCCGCCACGCGGTCGGCGCACTCGGCAGGCGGATGAAAGGCGAAGTAGCTGAAGCTCGCCTTCTCCGCCGGCAGCACGATGCGTTCCATACGGCGCAGTTGGCTCTCGCGCCCGCGCGCCTGCTTCGCCTTGATGCCCGCGCGATAGCGGCGGATGTACTCCTCCGTGCGCTTGATGTGCTCCTGCTGCTTCTCGTAGGCGGCGAGCAGCGACTTCTGCCGCTCGGCATGCACCTTCTGAAAGTAGCTGTAATTTCCCGCGTACGCGGTCACCGTGCCGCCTGAAAGGTCGAGGATGTGCGTCGCCACGCGGTCGAGGAAGAAGCGGTCATGCGAGATGATGATGACGCCGCCCGCATACTCCTGCAGGAAGCCTTCGAGCCACTCGATCATCTTGATGTCGAGATGGTTCGTCGGCTCATCGAGAAAAAGGAAATCCGGCTCGCGCAGCAGCGCCTTCGCGAGACATATTCGCGTCCTCTGCCCGCCCGAGAAGTGATGCACATCCTTCTCGAAGTCTTCCGCCGTGAAGCCTAGGCCGAAGGCAACGCGGCGGATGCGGCTCTCGAACGAATAGCCGCCGAGCCGCTCGAACTCGTCGACGACGCGCCCGTAGAGTGCGAGCTTCTCCTCGCTCGATGCGGCGGCAATCTCCTTTTCCAATGCACGCTTCTTCTCGCCGAGGTCGATGACGTCGGCAAAGGCACGGCGAAACTCCTCGTAGAGCGTGCCCTCGCCGAACGCCGCCTGCTGCTCGACGTAGCCGATCGCCGCGCCGTCGTCGAGCTGCACGCTTCCGGCATCCGCCTCTTCCTCGCCCAGGAGGCAGCGCATCAAGGTCGTCTTGCCCGCGCCGTTCGCGCCGACAAGACCCGCGCGTTCGCCGCGGCGCACCTCAAAGGTCACATCATGGAAAATCTCTTTCACGCCAAACGATTTGGCAAGCCCGACTGCCTTCACCTAAAACTCCCTTTTCCCCATGGCGCACGCATACGTTTCGCCCCCATCTGCACACAGCGAGGGACTTTAGGAATCACTGATAAATTCAGCCATCCATCTTCGCACATCTGAACGACCTCATTTTATCAGCGTTCCTTTTCATCCGTGCTTCCCTGACAACAATGATTTGCAAAATAATCTTATCGCTTCACATAATCCCTGCCGATGTTCACGAGCGCCTCGTCCTTCGCGCCGCCCTCCATGAGGATGCACGGAAACGGCATGCCGTAGAAGAGGTCTACCGTCCTGCCGGCCGCCGTGATCGTCGTCTGCGCTCGGTCGCTCCTCTTGCCCGTCTCGACGCTGCGGATGACGAAGCCCTTCGCCTGCAGGATCGCCGCGACCTCCGCTCCCGCGCCCGTGATGCCGCTCGAATTGACGACCGTGACGACGACCGCGCTCGGTGCGGGCGGCTTCGTCGGCTCTTCCTTCTTCTTTGCCGCGCTCTCGCCCGCTGCATCGCCGCCCGCCGCTTTTTCGCCCGACTGCGGCCCGGCATCGTCGAAGCGGAAGCCCTCGGGCATTTCCGCCTTGTACTTCGCCGCATAGCTCTCAGCGCGCTCCGCCGCCTCGCCTGCAAACGGGACGCCCGCCGCGCGCGCCGCCATGCGGCGGATCTCCACGATGTCGGGAATCCAATAGCTGACGCCCTTGAACCAAGCGGGATTGCCCGGCGCCATCTCCGCCGTGAGTCCCTGCTCCTGCACCTTCTTCATGATCTGCAGGAACTTGATCATGTCGCTCGTGTCGAGGTCAGTCTTGACGCTCTTCGCCACTTCGCTCACGATCTCAGGCAGCTTCGCGAAGATCTCGGGCGTGGTCACCTTCTGCAGAACCGCACGCATGAAGCGCTGCTGGCGGCGAATGCGCCCGATGTCGCCCTCCATGTCACGATAGCGCACATACTCGATTGCTTTCTTGCCCGTCATGTGCTGCATGCCCGGGTAGATGTCGATGACGAGTCCACCATCGTCATCCCAAGGGTCTTCGTAGTACATGCGCTTCTCCACGTCGATGTCGATGCCGTCCAAGGCGTCGATGATGCGCTCGAAGGCATGCACGTCGATGAGGATATAATAGTCCATCGGCACGTCAAGCAGCTGCTCAAGCGTCTTCTTCGTCAGCGCGTAGCCGCCGTAGGCGTAGGCAGCATTGATCTTGTCGTAGCCCGCCCCCTCGATGGCAACGCGCGTATCGCGCGGAATCGAAAGCAGCGATGCCGTCCCCTTCTCGGGATCGACCGTCGCGACCATCAAGGTGTCGCTTCGCCCCACATCGTCCTTTCGCTCATCGACGCCCAAGATCATCACGTGGATCTCGGAACTTCCTGCGATCATGCCGTCCGCCGTCGTGCGGCGCGCAAGACCGCCGCCGAAAAAATGCACCGCAGCCGCCGCGACTGCAGCGACGAGCAAGACGGCAACGAGGATCCCAATGCGCCGATAACTGCGCTTCTGCTCCAAAACTTCCCCTGCTTTCCTTATCGAATACAGACAGCTGCCGCCGTCTGCCTTCATACTCATATAGTTCAATACAGCAGTATAGCAAAAAAAGCCCGAAGCCGCAATAAAAGGGCGCAAGAGGAGAAATGTTGACCAATTATCAATTAATTGCTATAATGAATCCAAAAGTCCAAATTATGCAAAAGTCTTGGGTTTTTAGTCCTAAAGGAGGAAAATAATGTTCAACAAAAAATCTTCGCGTCCTTCGCTGGCGCTTTTCGTCGCGCTCGCCCTCGGCAGCGGCGCGTTGCTTGCACCATCAGCGGCGGGCGCTGCCGATGTCAATGGGCAGAATGTGGAGATTGACGATGCACATGCACCAAGCAACAACGTGACCGACCCCAACAATAGCAGCAATGCGATTGGTACGGCAGCAGGCTTCATCAGCAATGCAGCCGACAATGGCAATGTCACGAACAACACACTGACCTTCAACGGTCGACCAGGCCCTAGCCCCTATGACAAGCCTCTGTTCGGCGGCCTCACGTTCGGCACGGGAGATGTCACGGGGAACAAGGTATTCGTCAACCCGTCAGTGTCTCCGCTTCTCTCAGCCGCCGATGGCATATACGGCGGCGGCGCAGATGGCGGCGGAAGCGTCCAAAACAACCATGCCGTATTCGACGGCCATTTTCTCAACAGCGATATGGTCGGCGGCATGACGAGAACAAGGGGCACGGGAATCGTCAAGGAAAATACGGCGACGCTCAAGGGAGGCAGCACGAACTACGACATCTACGGCGGCATGGCAAGAGCCGGCGCCAACGGCGATGTCCTCGGCAATACGGCGACCATCGAAGACGGCAGCATCACGGGCAAGGTCTATGGCGGATACACCGATGGCACGGGCAAGGTAACGGGCAATACCGCCACGCTCACAGGCGGCACGCTGAGCAGCGATATTTATGGCGGCGTTGCTGCGAGCGGGGATGCCGTAAAGAACACCGTCAACATCAAGGGCGGTTCCGCAGCGGGCCACGATGTCTACGGCGGTTTCTCAACAAGCGGCAATGCGACGGGCAACATCGTCAATATCACGGGCGGCTCGGTACGCAATGTGGATGGCGGACGTTCTCTGAACGGCAACGCAACGGGCAACACCGTCAATATCGGCAGTGCAAACGCCGCCTTCGGCGGAAGCATCACCGGCATTATCAACGGCGGCAGCGGAACCACCTACGGGAATGACTACCATACAGGCAATAAGCTGAACGTCTACGGCAATGCGACAGCATCCAATATCAGAAATTTCGCCGAGATCAACTTCCACTTCAATGCGCATGTGAATCAATCCGCTTCCTTCCTGACCTTGAATGATGGCGGCGGAACGACGATCGAAAGTCTCAGCGACCTCAACGTGGACGGCGAGCACGGACACAAAGGCGTGCTGCTGCAGAACACACCCGGCAGCATCACGATTACAGATGGTCAGAATCGCCGCATCAAGACGAGCGACGACAAGGAGCTCATCCTGGAAAAATCCACAGACAACCAGAGAATTACCTACGAAGGCTATCAGTTTGCAAACGCGACGGAGTCGACGACCATCACGGAAAGCGGCCTCACAAGCACTTGGGGCGGCCGCTCCGTCGTCGGCAACTCGACGCGCCACAACAAGATCACCGTCGGAAGCGGCACCCATGACAATATCTACGGTGGTTGGACAGCAGGCACCGGTACAACTGCAACGGATAAAGACAACAGCTACAAGAACGAAGTCACGCTCGACGGCAACGGCGCAACGACAGATAACCTCTATGGCGGCTATGTCGATACCGATGCAGGAAAAGCTGAGGAAAACACCGTCACGATAAAGAACGGTACAGTGAATACCGCCGTCTATGGCGGCGTTGCCAATAAAGTCGCAGGCACGGGGCATGTCAAAAAGAACAAAGTGAACATCTCCGGCGGTACAGTCAGCAACGTCTACGGCGGCTACAGCGCAGGCTCGGGCGATGTACTTGAAAATGAAGTCACAGCCACAGGCGGCACGTTGAACGGCAACATTCACGGCGGGCAGTCTACGACAGGCGCGGCTACAGGCAATATAGTGACTTTGAAAAACGTCACCGTCAGCGGTAACGTCACAGGCGGCGAAGGCGCGGCGACGAACAACAATACGGTCAACCTCAATGGCGGCGCAAATGTCACGAGCGCGCTCAAGGGCGGCTCGCAGGCAAACGGCACAGGCAACACGCTCAATATCAAGGGCAAGGACAATAGCGCAGGGCAGATCGCAGGCTTTCAAAAAATGGTGTTCGATGCGACAGGCGTGACGCAGGGCGATACCATGCTGCACCTCACAGATAGCACAGCGATGAATGGCGTCGATAAAGACATGCTCAAGGCCAACGGCACGTCTGCCGGAAAAGTCACCCTGCTTGAAAACAATGCGGGCATCAACTTCACGACCGCCGTTGCAGGTGACGTCTTGAAGTCCGAAACGAACGATACGATGGAGAAGAGCATCGGCGTCGAAAGAAACGGCAGCCAAATCACAAAGGTCACCTATGAAGGCTACCAGTTCAAAGGCAAGCATACGACGACCAGTTTCACGGAAAGCGGCGTCACCAGCACTTGGGGCGGCCGCTCGAAAGCAGGCAACACGACGACAGAGAACACGATCACCGTCGCCAGTGGCACGCACACGAACATATACGGTGGTTGGACGACCGGCTCTGGCTCGACAGCGACAGCCGATAAGCAGAAGAACAGCACTGCCAACAAGGTCAAGGTCAACGGCTCGGCAAATGTCACGGGCACAGTCTACGGCGGCTTCACCAATGTCGCTGGCGGCAAGGCACAAAATAACGAAGTCACGCTTGAAAAGAATCTCTCGGCAAATATCGTCGGCGGCAAATCCACAACAGGCGAAGCCTCAAACAACACCGTCAACCTCGCCAATGCCACCGTCAATTCCATCACGGGCGGCGACGGCGCTACGACGCACAACAATACGGTCAACCTCAACGGCGGCGCAAATGTCACAGGCGTCCTCAAGGGCGGCTCGGCTGCAAACGGCACAGGCAATACGCTCAATGTCAAGGGCAAGGACAACAAGGCCGGCACGATCTCGGGCTTCCAGAAGATAAATTTCGACGCGACGGGTGCATCTACAGACGCAGCGATGCTGCGAACGACGGGCGCAACTGACGTCAACTGGGAAACACTGACCGTGAAGAATGCCAGCGCAAGCGAAAAGCCGCTGACGCTTCTGGAAAATGCGAACGGCATCAACATCAGCGGCCGCACGGGCGACGCTGTGAAATCCGAGCTGAACGCCGACGCCACGATGGAGACGAACATCGACGTTCGCCAGTCGGGCAGCACGATCACCGCCATCACCTACGAAGGCTACACCTTCAAGGGCGCGACGCAGGCGACGACCTACGGCGCAGACACCTGGGCGGGACGCTCCAAGGCGGGCAACACGACGCAGGACAACAAGCTCTCGCTCAGCGATGCCAGCAAGACCTACGCGAACGTCTACGGCGGCTGGACGAGCGGCACAGGCACGAAAGCTGCCGCTGACAAGCAGAACAACAGCTTAAACAACACTGTCGACTACACGGCGGGCACGGTCACGGGCACGCTCTACGGCGGCTATGCCGCAAACGGCGAGGCCTCGGGCAACACCGTGAACCTCGGTGCCGTCACGACTGCCGCCAACGTCTACGGCGGATTCGGTGCAGTGACGAAGAACAACACGATCAACCTCAAGGGCGCACGCGTCACGGGCACGGTCACAGGCGGCTCGCAGGCAAACGGCACGGGCAACACGCTCGCCGTCTACAAGCCATCCGAAGTGCACGACTTCGCAGGCATCCAGAACCTCCACTTCTACACCGACGAGATGGCAGCGGGCGCGGCGACGCCCATGCTCAAGCTCGGCACGGCGACGAAGGACATCCGTGGCCTAAACATCGGCGTCGCCAGAAGCGGCGCCGCGCCGAAGCTCAACAAGGGCGACAAGATCCTGCTCATGAAGACGGCGGGGGGCGCACTCACGACGGACGCCACGATTCAGAACAAGGTCGAAGGAATGCAGGGCGTATCGCGCCGCTACGAGTACGAGATCAAGCAGGAAGCGACGGGTGATCTGACGGCAACCGTCACCAAGGCGGGCTTTGCCGAGCAGGCGAAATCCCTCGTCGAAACACGCGCAGGACTCGCCAGCTTCGTCAACCAAGGTGCCGACTACCTCGTGCAGGACGCCCTTGCCGCCGCCCAGATGTCCGTCAGCGCAAGCGACTCCGACAAGGGCGGCAAGAACGCTCAGCGCAAGGCGGTCGCCTCCGACGGCGCAGCCTACCAGCTCTGGGCAGGTGCAGGTGCGAACAGCATGCGAGCGGAAAGCGGCTCCTACGTCGACTCCAAGGGCTGGAACCTCGGTGTCGGCTGGGCGCGTGAAGATGTTCAGAAAGACGGCGCGAAGGTTCTCTTCAGCCCCTTCGTCGAATACGGCCGCGGCACCTACGACTCCTACCTCGACGACGGCACGCACGGCAACGGCAAGATCAGCTATATCGGCGCGGGCATCCTCAGCAAGCTTACGCAAAAAGACGGTCTCTGGCTCGAAGGATCTCTGCGTGCAGGCCGTGCCAAGAGCGACTACAGCGCCAACCTCAGCGGCACGGCGGCGAGCTACGACGGCTCGAACACCTATTACGGTGCTCACCTCGGCGCAGGCAAGACCTTCGCGATCAAGGAAGGCTCTTCCATTGACGCCTATGCACGCTACTTCTGGTCGCACCAGAACAGCATGACGGCGACACTCAACACGGGCGACCGCTACGAATTTGGCAGTGTCAACTCACAACGTCTGCGCCTCGGCTTCCGCTACAGCCTCAAGGACAAGACGACGGGCGAATTCTATGCAGGTCTCGCCTGGGAGCACGAATTCGCGGGCAAGGCGGGTGCGACATACGAGGGCGACGCCGCCCCCAGCCCCTCGCTCAAAGGCTCGAGCTACATGCTCGAACTCGGCTATCGCTTCATGCCTGAGAACAGCCGCGTGAGCTACGACCTCCACCTCAATGGCTGGCAAGGTCAACGCAAGGGCATCACGGGCGGCGCATCCGTCAAGTGGGCGTTCTGACAAAACAGCAAACATGATGTGGCATTAGGAAAAAATAAACAGCTAGAAGGGCAGTCTCTCTCGACCTTAGTCGAGAGAGACTGCCCTTCTTATATTTCCATATAGGAAAGAACGCCTTGCGCCGCACTTTTCCCTTATTGACAAGCGCCCCCTTCTTCCCCAAAATTAGAGGATTCTCGCCCATTTCACTTCTTTCTTAAATTGACAATTCCCCTATATCGATGCTAAGATACTCATGTGTTTTAAGAATGAAAGCATATATATTATTTATGCTTTCATTCTGCGGAGAATCCATACCGCCGTTCGTTAACTTCTATCATCATGAAGAGGTGTTCATTTTGAAAAAGGCCAAAATTCTTTCCGCCCTTGTCGGCGCTGCTATGCTCACCACTGCCGTCCCCGCATCTGCTCACGGTGTCTGGTTCGCACCGCGTCTGGATCAGACCCAGCTCGTCCTCGGCGAAGGTTACAAAGACAATGCTTATGACCCAAAGGATGTCACGATGCTTGTCGGCTTCGATAAAACCTATACGCGGGTTCCTCTCGAAATCATTGACGGCGGCAATCACATCACGATCAATCCGTCTCAAAATGTTTCCGTCGCTGTCGTCTATTTTGACTACGGCTATTGGTCGAAAGGGCCGGACGGCAAATACGTCAACAAGCCAATGGATCAAGTTCCCGGCTCGACCGTAGGCACGCATGCCATCAAATACAGCGTCAATTATCTCAAAGGCGTCGACAAGGTGGCTCCCTTGCCGGATCTGCCGTACCAGATCGTTCCCCTGAAAGATCCCACCAAGCTCAAAGTCGGCGATTATCTGCCCGTACAGGTACTGCACAACGGTCAGCCGCTGCCAAACGCTGAAATCATCCCCGACGTCGTCAATCACCACACCGTGACAATGACTACAGACAAGGACGGCAAAGCCAATGTTCTCGTCGCCAACGGCAGCATCAATGTCATCGGTCTCGAACTCGCAGAGGATTATCCGCAGTCCGACGGCAAAGCGACACGCGACAAGATCTTCAGCAGTCTGAGCTTCATGATTTATCCGCCGGAAAACGACTGATCTGAGGCACGAATACGGGATTTCATAAGCGAAAGCCCACCCATTTCCTTGAATGCCAGTCAAAATTCTTACTCAGCTGAAGCATGTTTGAGTAAGAATTTTGACCGCACGGAAAAGGGCGGGCTTTTTTAGCGTGAAAGTCCGAGAAGTTAAGCCGAAAGCGCAGACCACTGTTCCTTTCTGTTGATTGACCCGTCGCCTCACCGCGGCGCATACATGATGACAGCGACGCCTGCGAGCGCGATGGCACTGCCGATGATGTCGAAGCAGTCGGGCGCGATACCGTCGATGCGCCAACCCCAGAGAAGTGACAATACGATAAAAACGCCGCCGTAAGCGGCGTAGACGCGCCCGAAACTGCCCTCGGGCTGCAGCGTCGGCACGATGCCGTAAAGGATCAGGATGACCGCGCCGAAAAAAGCATACCAAAGACTCGCGCCATTTCGCAGCCACTGCCAGATCAGATAGCCGCCGCCGATCTCGAACAATCCGGCCAGAAAGAAATACGCAAGAGATTTCAAAACAAGCATGATTCTGCCTCCTATTCTAGGGAAACACTGATAAATTCAGCGCTTCCCTAGGGAAAGATTCTCTCTGCCGACTCCCTTTCCCTGCCCGTCGCTTCACTTTACTGCGGATGAAAGGGCGGCATTCCCCATTCATACCCCCACAAGAAATAGCAGAAAATCATCAAGATATGCTGGTAATCTTTCCATAAAACAACAACATCTAGTTTTTCAGGCGAAAATCCGGCATTTTTCATTTGCCAACGAATACCCTTTATTCTATAATAGACGCTAGCGTTTTGAAACGAGCACATATTGTAGGAGGCACATCATTGGAAAAGTGGTTTGACACGGAAATCGGCAGGAACATCCTGCAGGCAAAATATTATCATGCGGGAGAGACGCAGCCACACGAGTTCATCGAGCGCGTGGCGGGCATCTTCTCGCCCGAGGTGCGCGAAAAGATGCGCGCTTACCTTGAGGACGGCGCGCTCTCACCCGCGGGGCGCACGCTCTATGCAGCGGGCGCGAAAGGAAAGTTCAAGAGCAGCCTGTCGAACTGCTACATCATGCCGTCGCCGACGGACGACATCGAGTCCATCTTCACCGTCAACCAGCAGATCGCCAAGATCTTCTCCTACGGCGGCGGCATCGGTGTCAACATCAGCGGCCTGCGTCCCAAGGACAGCCGCGTGAACAACGTCGCGCGCAGCTCGACGGGCGCCGTCTCCTTCCTCAAGATCTTCAACACGACGGGCGAAGTCATCAGCCAGAACGGCCGGCGCGGCGCGATGCTCGTCGCACTCGACTCGGAGCACCCCGACATCTACGAATTCCTGCACATGAAGCAAGAGAATGAGAAACTCGCCTCGATGAACCTCTCGATCCTCTTCTCCGACGCCTTCATGCAGGCCGTCGTCGATGATACCGAATACGAGCTGACCTTCGACGTCGAGGCGACGGGCGAAAAGATCCGCCGGACGATCCGCGCCGCCGAATTCTTCGATGAATACTGTCAGACGCAGTGGGATTGGGGCGACCCCGGCGCACTCTTCAAGGACAGGCTCAACGACTACACACTGCTCTCGGGCTACGACGAATACAAGATCGAAGTCACGAACCCCTGTGGCGAGTTCGGCGGCAACGCCTACAACTCATGCAACCTCATGAGCCTCAACCTCTATTCCTTCATTGAGGACAAGTTCGCCGATGCGCCGCATCTTGCAGAAGAGGAGTTCCGCGCCGCCGTCCAGACGGCCGTGCGTGCGCTCGACGAAGTGCTCGACTACGGCTTCGACACGCAGCCTTTGGAAGAGAACCGTCAATGCATCCGCGATTGGCGCAGCGTCGGACTCGGGCTCTTCGGCGTCGCCGACGCTTTCGTCGCCATGAAGCTCGCCTACGGCAGCCGCGAGAGCTGCGACTTCATCCAAGGCGTGCTGCGCACGATGTTCACGGAAGCCGCACGCACTTCCGCCGCCCTCGCGAAAGAAAAAGGCGCCTTCGGCAAATACGACTGGGAAAAGACGAAGAAATCGCCGCTCATCCAACGTCTTGCCGAAGAAGCGCCCGAAGTCTATGCCGAGATCGAGCAATACGGCCTGCGGAACGGCACGCTTCTTTCCATCGCACCGACGGGCACGATCTCGCTCCTCATGGGCGTATTCTCGGGCGGCTGCGAACCGCTCTATCAGATCAGCTACGAGCGCACGACGCACAAGATGGAAGAAGGAAGCGGCTCCTTCCGCGTCTACGCCCACTCCGTCAGCGATCTGCTCGACTATCACAAGCTGCCGCACGATCTCACGAACGAGGACATCAAGAAGCGTTTCCCGTGGGTCATCGAAAGTCACGACGTCCCCTACCTGCACCGCGTCGAACTGCAGGCGGCCATGCAGAAGTACGTCGACAACTCCATCTCCTCAACGGTGAACTTGAAGCATGCGGCGACGCCCGTCGACATCAAGAACATCTACCTTGCAGCATGGAAATCGCGCTGCAAGGGCATCACGGTTTTCCGCGACGGCTGCAAGCGCGGCAACATCCTCGGCGTCAAAGAAGCCGCCGAGCAGGAGATCGCCTACGACACCGTGCGCCCGCGCCGCCGCGACAACATCGCGCGTCTCGAAGGCGTGACGCTCCTTCGCCATACGTCGTGCGTCGACAAGATGTACATCACGGTCAACAAGACCTCCGACGGCGACGTCTTCGAGCTCTTCACGAACACCTCAGGCGGCTGCCAGTCGAACATCGCGACGATCACGCGCCTGACCTCTCTCGCGCTACGCTCGGGCGTGCGCGTCAAGGACATCATCAAGCAGCTGACCGTCAGCCGCTGCTCCGCCTGCCAAGCCCTGATCCGCAGCGGACGCAAGGACATCTCGCTCTCGTGCGGCAGCGCCATCGGCACGGCTCTCGCTGAAATCTACAACGAATGCCAAAAGGACGAGACGGCGAAATACAAGGACAAGAGCGACGACAAGGCGATCAACAAAGAATGCCCCGAATGCAAGCGCCACACCCTGCGCCCCGAGGGCAACTGCGTGACCTGCACCTATTGCGGCTGGTCGAAATGTGAATAAGACCTCTGAACAAGAACAGCACCTCGCTATGATGCCGCGCCAAAGCAAAGGCGCCATAAAAAGCCCGCCCTTTCCCCATACATGCAGGGGAAGGAGCGGGCTTTTACTTCTATGCCTTCGGCTCGATCACGCCGTTCTGATAGGCGATGAGCAAGTTGTAGAGGTCGGCGATTTCCTCCTGGATATCCTTGCCCTCGTCCGTGTCGCCGAGCGTCGTGAGCTTCGTCTGCAGTTCGACCGTCTCGGAGACGGATTCGATGTCCTTGTTCTCCTTCAGCGCCTGGCGCACGTCAGCGACCTGCTGGTGCATGAGGAGGCGGAAGCCGCGCGAGTTGGAGATGAGCGTGAAGCCCGAAATTCCCGTTTTCTTGTGGTACGCCTGGCAGAAGCCGCCGTCGATGATGATGGCCTTGCCGTGCGCCTTGACGGGCGTCTCGCCCTTCTTGACCTTGACGGGCACATGACCGTTGATGATGTGCCCGCTCTCGGGCAGACCGAATTCTGCGAGAATGGAGCGGCAGAAATCCTCGTCGTCCAGCAGGCGGTAGTAGGGATCGGCCGGCTCCTTCCATGTGCTCTCGTCCTCTAGGAGCGATCGCTCGAAGGTCTTGACCTCGCGTCCCGAGCATGGCGACGTCCTGCCGCACCACAGGAACCACATGAAATCGAGATCTTCCTGCGCACGGAAGAGGTAGGCGCGGCGCGCGCGGCGGTCAGCGTAATCGAAGTAGGCGCGTCCCTTGTAAGCCTTGCCGTCGAAGATGACGTCGCGAAGCGAGCCGTCCTCGTTGACGGGAACGCAGCCGTGGTAAAGAAGGTTGCCGTTGCAGCACTTGTAGAGACTGCCCTTCTTGTAGAGGAAGTCGACGTGCTTTTGCAGCATCTCGCTCTCCGTGAAGTACGATTTGAGGTCGGCGATGATGCGCTCCTCCTCCTCCGAGAGCGCGAACGGATCTTTCGGGTCGATCGTCGGGAAGTAGGCGCTCTCCAGCTCGTAGCGGCGATCGCCGAGCATGACGTAGGAGGAGTTGTAGTTGATCTTGTCGAGGAGACGGCGACTCTCCATCTCGAAGTCGGGATTCCTTGCGATGAGCTGGCCTTCGAGCTTCAGCATGATCATCGTGATCGCCTTCTCCGAGGCGCGGATGGCATTGGAATCGGGATAGATGCGCGTCGAAAAGAGCGATAGGGGACGCAGGCTGATGCCGTAGCCGCGCTCTAAGACGTCGGTGTTGTGGTAGCGCAAGCTGTTTCTCACGACGCCCGCGATGCAGACCTCACTGCCCGCTGCCGCGCCCATCCACATGACGTCGTGGTTGCCCCACTCGATGTCGATATCGTGGTAGTCGAGGATCATGTTGAGAATCGCGTCGGGACGGCTGCCGCGGTCGAAGAAGTCGCCGACGATGTGCAGATGATCGACGGCGAGACGCTTGACGAGCACGCAGAACGCTTCGATGAAGCCTGCGCCGCTGTCGATCTGCACGATGGTCGCGAGGAGGCGGCGATGGTACTGCGCCTGCGCCGTGTCCTCCTCGGGGCGCGTGTAAAGAAGCTCGACGATGACGGACTCATAGCGCTTGGGGATGAAGCCGCGCACCTTCGCCGCCGGGTACTTGTAGCTCATGAGCTTCGACAGCTCCAAGAGCCGCGCGAGGTTCTCACGATACCAGGCGGGCGTGTCCTTGCGCTCGGCGTGCATGCGCTCGATCTTTTCCTTCGGGTAGTAGATGAGCGTGCAGAACTCCGCCTTCTCTTCATCCGTCATGCGGTCAGCAAAGACGTATTCGACCTTCTCGCGAATGACGCCCGAGCAGTTGTTCAAGATGTGGAAGAACGACTCGTACTCGCCGTGCAGATCGCTCATGAAATGCTCAATGCCCTTGGGCAGACCGAGCTGCGCCTGCAGGGAGATGAGCTTTTCGTAGACGGATTCCAGCGTCGGGTACTTCTCGGCGAGAAGCCCCAAGAGCTTGTTCTTCTTCTGCGTGCCCTGTTCCATCGTGATCCCCTCCAATGTGACCTCTTCTCCTATGCCTATAGACTTCCCCGCAGGCAAGGCGCTTTCCTTCTTGCCTGCGGCGGTGCAAAAATAAATTTCTCCTATAAATATAAATTCATAAAATCAATCGTCCGATTCCATAAAAGAAAAGGACGAGGACAAGCGCGAGGGCGTACTCGCCGAATGAGCCGACGCGGAAGAGGCGCACGCCGACCTTCTTCTTCGGATGAAGGAACGGCACCTTGCCGCAAAGCGCATCCTCGGCGATATGAAAGAGTGCGCCGAGGAGGATGAAACGCCCCGCGAGAATGAGAGAGCGCGCGTCCTCACCCAGTTCCTCGCCGACAGCGCCCAGAGCGAGAAAGCCGAGGATGTAGAGGAGCGGCCAGTGCGACCAACCGCGATGGGAGAGGAGTCCCGCCCACGGCAGGCGCACGCCGCCGCCCTTGCCCTCGATCCAATCGGGAAGCACCGCGCCCGCCATGGCGCATGCCGTCGGCACGAGACTGCCGGTCAGCGTATAGACCGCCATTCCCGTCACAACCTCATGGCTGACCCATTTCATGCCCGCACCTCCTGCTTTCGTTGACATATATGCTATAATAGGACGATAAGGAGAATTTCTATGGACGATTATACTTGGCGGCTGCAGCTGCGCGCCCGAAAGATCAGCTCATACAATCGCACGCTCACGATGCTCGTCATCGTCTTCTTCGCGCTTGCCGTCGGCTCCGTGCTCTGGTACTTCTTCATCCACGCGAGAAGCCCCGAATACGCGCTTGCCGAGATTCAAGAAGCGGCGGAGAAGCACGATGCCGAAAAATTCGAGCGCTACGTCAACGTCAGCCTGAGCATGGGCAAAATCTATGACGATCTCACGCGCAGTCTCTTCGCTGCCGACACTTCCCTAACGAACGACGAGCGCACGGAAGCCGTGCGTTTCTACCAACTCATCAAGCCACAGGTCACGGCGGGGATGCGCACGACGCTCACAGGCCGCATCGAGACGGGCGAATGGCAGAAGCCCAGCGGCCTCCTGCAGGGACGCCAACTGCGCATCGACTTCGAGAACCTCTTCGAGCGCAGCCTCTTGAAGAACATCACCATCGTCGGACTCGACTCCATCGACCGCGACGGCGCGACCGCGACGGCGCACGTCAAGGCGAAGGACGAACTGACGGGAACGGAACTCACGCTGCTCCTCGCCATGGAGCAGGCGGGTGACGGTCATTGGCAGGTCTCCTACATCAAGAACTACCGCGACTGCCTCGACCGCCTGACACCGCTCCTCGAAAAGGACGTCGCCTCGTACCTCGAAGCGTCGGCGCCCATCGTCGAGCAGTACAACAAGCGCTTCGCCAAGGAGCAGCAGCGTTTCCATGTGCTGACCGACATGCCATGGGACGGCACGGGACTTCTCTCCAGTGCGCAGAAAGACGGTCTGAAGAAACTCATCCGAACGGACATCATCCCGACCCTCAAAGAGCGCCAGCAAAAGCTCTCGGCACTCTCCGTGCCGCCCGGCGCACGCTATTTGAGCCAGCTGCGCGCAGAGTCCACCGAGCTTTCCATCACGGCTTGGGAGCACTTCGTCAACGCGCTCGAAACGGACGACTTTGCGGAGTTCGACACGGCGGAAACCGTGCACAAGGAAGCGCTCGACATCGAGATGCGCCTCGAAGACCTCCTGCACCACACGGCGCTTTGCAGCCAACCGCCCGAAATGCCGTGACTCCAGAAATACGAGAATGCGCCCCGAAGGACTTCCTCTTCGGGGCGCATTTTCGCTAGACCTCCGTCAGCAGGAACGCACCCTCGCCGCGCATCGTGTAGTCGCCGAAGCTTGCCGGTATGAAGTACGAGTCGCCCTTCTCCAAAATCTCCTCGCCGCCCGACCACGAAAGCTCCATAGGGCCTCCGAGCGCGACGATGGACTGGAAGCTCGTGCGTCCCGCCTGCAGGTGGCAGCGACCCTTGAGGGCGAAGTGATAGACCGTGAAAAACTCTGTTCGTGCGACGACCGTCATCTCATGCTCGGCGAAAATGGAGAACTTCTCGCCACGGTTCACGTCATACGCCGGCGGCGCGAACGAGAGCACGTCGAGCGCCTTGTCGATATGCAGGTCGCGCAGCCTGCCGTCCGCGCCGCACCGCGCATAGTCGTAGACGCGGTACGTCGTATCGGAATTCTGCTGAATTTCCGCAAGGAAGATGCCGCGCCCGATGGCATGGAGCGTGCCCGCCGGAATCACGATGGCGTCGCCCGCCTTCACCTTGATGCGCCGCACGACGTCCAAGAGCGTGTTCTCCTCGATGTGGCGACGGCACTCTTCACGCGAGATCTCTTCCTTGAAGCCGTAGATGATCTCCGCTCCAGGTTCGGCGTCGAGAATGTACCACATCTCCATCTTTCCGTACTCGCCCTCGTGCTCGAAGGCGTAACTGTCGTCTGGATGCACCTGCACCGAGAGATCGTTGTGCGCGTCGATGAGCTTGATCAAAAGCGGGAAATACGGATAGCGCGAACCGTGCGAGCCGAGCGCAGCGTGCGCCCCTTCGCGCGCGATGTACGCTTCCAGCGTCAGACCCGCGTCCGCGCCGTTCTCGATAACGCTCTGATCCTCCTTGTGACACGCAAGCTCCCAGCTCTCCGCGACCTTCGCGAGAGACGTCTTTCTGCCGTACTCCGTCTTGAGGCGCGTGCCGCCCCAGATGTAGTCCTTGAGCGGCGCTCGAAGCTTCATCGGGTATATCATTCGATCCATCCTTTCTCCCGGGCTTGTATTCCTGCCGTGCGCATGTTACGATACATGCACGATAATGAAATCTTCGCGAGTCAGCAGGACAAGCCCTTGCCCTGCTGACCAAATCCAGCAAAAGAGGCCTCTCATGGACGAAAAACTCTTCCGCATCCTCTACGTATTCAGCGATCTCGCCGCGCCCCTTCTCGCGGGCTACATCGCCTATCAGCGAGGCCGCATCTCCGACGCACTATGCAATGCCCTCATTCGCTTCAACATCATCGTCATGGCGACGCTGCTCGCCGTCTTGAGCTTCTGGGTCATGCCGCTGTCGAGAAGCCTCCTTTGGCTGCCGCTCTTCAGTGCGCTCTTCATGCTCGTGCCCGGCTTCATCGCCTATTTGACCTTCGCTCGCCGCCACAAGGACTCCCTTTCGCGCGGCGCCTACTACATGAGCGCCATGCTTACGAACATCGGCACGATCGCGGGGCTTTCCGCCTTCATCCTCTACGACGAAGCGGGGTTCGCCTATGTGCAGATCGTCTCATCATTCCAGGTCGGCCTCCTCGTGCTCATCTGCTTCCCGCTCGCCGCGATGTTCCGTGCGCAAGGTGCGAAAGAGGGGGCTCGCGTCCACCTGTCGCTTAGGGAACTCTTTCTCACGCCGAACCAGGTGCCCGTGCTCGGTCTCATCGCAGGACTCGCACTCAACGTCTTCGGCGTCGAGCGCCCTGCCGTGCTCGGCACAGCGTTTCAAGCGCTCGTGCATATCGGCGCCTGGACAGCGCTCTTCCCCGTCGGCTGTCTCGTCGACTTTTCGCGCGCGCTTCCCTACATCAAAAAGACCGCCGACCTCATCCCCCTGCGCTTCCTCCTCACGCCGCTGATCTTCTTCGGACTCTGCCGCCTGCTCTTTGCGGACTCCGTGCTCATCGGCAGCGTGCTCCTCATCGCTGCCGCGCCGACGGCGATCAACGCCGTCTTGACCGCGCGGCTCTACAAGCTCAACGTAGACCTCACCGTCGCGAGCTTCCTCGTCACGACCGTCATCTACCTCTTGCTCTTCTACCCGCTCTTCTTCCTCTACGTGACGCACGGCGGCAGCTTCTGAGGCAGAAGCGATACATGCAGCGCTTCCTAAAAAATGGACGTGGATCACTCCACGTCCATATTAAGGAAACACTGATAAATTCAGCCACCCATCTTCACACATCTGCGCTGTCCTCTCGTCGTCGACAAATCCTCGACGTAGCACCGCTACGCCTGCGGTTTGTCTCCTTGCTGAGCCGTCCAAGAGCCAAGTCCGAAGGACGCAGGCGATTGGGCAACGGCTCGTATGCGAAAACGTCCCAAGAATGCAAGCGCGAAGCGCGTCGCATGATTGGCTGACGTTGACCGCTATAGAACCAGCGCATCTGTGCAAATCTGGGCGCCTTCATTTTATCAGCGCTTCCTTTGCCTTCTGCTGACGGTTGCGGCGATAGCGCCAGTAGAGACCGGCGACGATGATGCAGCTTACAACGACGAAGGCGATGCTCACCTCATGTCCGACCTTGAGCATGATCTGCCAGCTCTCGCCAAGCGCCATGCCGACGCCGAGGATCAGCGCCGTCCACGGCAGAGAGCCGAGGAACGTATAGAGGAGAAACTTCTTCATATCCACATGCGCGAAGCCCGCCGGAAGCGAAATGAACGTGCGCACGACGGGAAGCATGCGGCTGAAGAACACCGCCTTGACGCCATACTTGTCAAACCAGCGCTGTGCAATATCGACGTGCGACTTCTTCACGAAGAAATACTTGCCGTACTTGTCGACGAAGGAACGTCCGCCGTAGCGCCCGACGAGATAGGCGAAGATCGACCCCGCCATGCCGCCGATCATGCCGGCAACCAGCGCCCCGACGAAACCCATGCGGTCAGCGAAGATCAGATAGCCCGAAAATCCGAGGATCAGCTCGCTCGGAATCGGTATACAGGCATTCTCCAAGGCCATCAAGACGGCGACCGCCGCATAACCCCAGGCATCAATGAACTCCAAAAATGTCTGCGTGAACTGCTCCATACGCCCTGCCCTTCCTCAAGAGAAACAATCATACAGCTTCATTATACACTACCGCCAGCAGAAATGCTATAGCATTTCTGCTGGCGATTGACGTATGTTGCATCATGCATTATAATAAATATAGCAAGGGTGCTACTGGTAAACGGTCAGCCCCAACAGTAATTGAGGTAAGAAACCCGCCTACGATTGGAAGCCGGAGGCGGGATTTCTTATGCTTTCAGAACGACGAGAATAAAAAGCGTCACCAAGAGCAACGCAATCAAATCGTTTATCGTCATAAGCAACGCCCCTCTCCGGGGCTAAGATTGACCGCCTACCGTCATAGTAGCACCTCTCGTATTATAACATAAAAAGCCGCCCGGCGAAACTTCTCTTCCCCGCCGGGCGGCTTTTCCTGCTTCCTATAAGTTTCAAGCCATCGTCAGCACCTTTGCAGCCGCCTTATCTCCGCGATCGAGTGACTGCCTCTTTTCCGCCGTTTTCAAAAGCTCATGGAAAGACGCGCCGTCCTCTGGATAGTAAGAAACGGCGATGCGGCACTCTAGGCCATAGCCGCCGAACTGCGTATTCTCGCCGCCGAACAGCGTGCGGATTGCCCGTGCCTTCATATCCATGACCTCCGTGCGCTCCATATCCTTGACAAAGACGGCGAACTGGCCATCGCCCAGATGCGCAAGCACGTCTCCCGCACGGAAGAAACTGCCGACCGCCTTGCATATACGCACGAGAAGCTGATCCGTCCAATGCTTGCCGCGCTGCTCTGCGAGCTGGCAGATATTGTCGAAGGAAATGGCCATCAGAGCGTTGCTCTCATCGCGGCCATGACCTGCAAGGTACGTCTGCACCGCTTTCTCCAATCCTGCACCGTTCAAAATGCCCGTGACCGAATCGCGCTCCGAGCGGAAATGCGTAAAACTCTGCTCCATCTTGCCCATGCTCGACTCGATGTCCCAGAGGATGCCGATCGTGCGCTGCACGCGTCCCGTCTCGTCACGCAGGAGCTTCACGGCGACCTCGTACCACGAATAGCGCCCCTGTGGCACTTCTGCCATGTCGAGCAAGACCTCGCGCACACCCGTCGTCTGCCCACGGAAAAGCGCCACAAGCCGCTCGACCGAATCAGGATGAATCATGCCGCGGTTTTCGGTGCAAAGGGTGCGGCAGAACCCCTCGAAGCGCTTCTCCGTCATACCGTCGCGCGCCTTCGCCAAAAGAAGCACATCGTGCTCAATGTCGTAGTCAAACGTGACCACACCCAGTTTTTCCAATAACAGCTCTACGCATTGATTCTCGTAACCTGCTACCGGAGTCTTATATCTTTCCATAATATAACCTCCCCAAGATAGACAAGCATAACTACCAATGCCTCTCCCCCATAACTCCCCATACAATATCCCCACAAAATGGCGAAGTTATTCTAACTTATAGTATAGCGCGAGAACGCAAAAAAATCCAGAAAAAATGAAAATAATTCAAAATTTCCCTAGCTCCACCAAGCCGTGCGCAATCTCGCCGACGAAAAAAGAGGGGCGCACAGCCCCTCTTTCCATCCCTTTATTCTTTTCAATCCGTACGCACGACAAAGGTGCCCAGGTCCTCTGCCGCATTCGTAACGCGCGAGAGGTTCGCCGTGATCTCCTCGGTCGAAGCCGCCTGTTCCTGGCTGATTGCCCCCGTCGTCTCAATCGTCTTCGAGATCGCCTCGACCGCCTTGTTCATCTCCGCGAGCGTCGCTTGAATCTTCTCCGTCGCCTCGCGCGACTGCTCCGCGAGTTTGCGGACTTCCTCTGCAACAACGGCGAAGCCTCTGCCCTGCTCGCCCGCGCGCGCCGCTTCGATAGCAGCGTTGAGGCCCAGGAGGTTCGTCTGCTGCGCGATGTTGTTGATGAACTCGATGACCTTGATCGTCTCGGCATTGCGCTCTTTGAGGTCGGCCGCCTGCTGCACAGCCTCCTGTCCCGACTTCGCCAGTTCGCTCGCACTCTCCGCGACCTGCTCGACAGCATGGTAAACCGTCTCCGTCGACTTCGTGACCTCGTCGACCGCATGGGCGAGCTTGATGTCCTGCGCAACATCCATCGCCGTCACAAGCGTGCCGATAATGTCGCCGTTCACGCCATAAATCGGCGTGATCATGCTGCGGACACCGGGTCCGTAAATCTTCTCATCAATCAAGCCTGTATAGTCGCGTCCCGTACCGATGACGTGCTTCGTATTAGGCGAAACAGACGAGCCGACCGCAGGCGAAAACTCAAGACCAGGAGTCGGCACTAGAGCCAAAATCGACTCCTTATCCGTTATACCAACAGCAATATCTTGGCGGACGACATGATCCAAATAAGGGGCGACGGCGATGAACGCATCCAAAATATCTTGATCCGTCTTGATCGTATCGGGGTAAACCATGGAAATACAACTCCTCTATTTACGCACTCCAAAGAAACGACGACAGCCATGTTTTGCTTTGAATGCTCACGAAAAGAAAACATGAAAAAGAATCCGTCTATATTTCATTATATCGTAAAAGTTTCCATAAAATATAAGCGCTTTATAAAAATCTTTCGTAGAATCCGACTTTGGGATGTATTTCTTCTTCCTTCTGGGAAAAACTGCTCTTTCCAAACAAAAGGCCGCGGATCTCTGCCCCAAAGCATAGAACCGCAGCATCTTTCATCGCGTACTTTCTATTATTTTTAATGCGCAAAGTTTGCGTTACCATGTTAAAATATCATTCAAATACTTCGGCACATAAAGGCCGTAGCGCATGCGATACGCTTGGTAAAAGGCAACTTCTGCCATGCGATAGACATACTCACTTAAAAGCAGAAGGAATGTCCGATATGGGATTGCCCCAAAAAGATTCCTCGTCCGCAGCACCTTCTGCGGTAAGCGATACGAGAAACAATCCGATCAGTAGGCAGGAAAAAAGCACATGGCGCTTTAACATCTCAGTTTTCTCCTTTTTATAAAAGATTTTCATTTCGTCAGAATAATATCTTTGTCTTTACATTTCCTACCGCTGTAATATTCATGGCAAAGAAGAAGTCTCCTGCCTCTGCCTTTTCAAGCTCTAACTGCGTTTTTTCGCTCTTCCAGATATAGGCCTTCTTCGTTTCCTGCGGCTCCCCATACCGCTCTACAAGAAACAAGTATACATCCAGATACTTCTTGGGATCCAATCGATCGATGGTGCAGCCGACAAATTTTTCGTCCTTATATGTCAGTCGTACTTTCGTTTTTTTGTCCATTGCATCATCGGGCAAGTAATCCTTATAGGTATAGGGCTTGAATGTCTGTGCCAACCACGACGAACCGCTGCGTGCCGAAGAATTGTCCGTCGGAGGCATGAAGCGCGGACTCGTCCCCCATGTATAACCCAAAGCTCCATCGGGAAGCTCTTTCGGCTCTGCCGAGACAGCAGGGAGTAGGATGCACGCGAAAAAGAAAAAGAACATGACGGTGCGCGTGAAATGTTTCAACATGGATATCTCTCCTTCATATCATTCGATTCGTGTCACATTGATGTCGTATCCATCGCCTATGGTGTATATCATATAAGTGTCTTCAAGGACACCTTTCTCGTGAAGCACTTTGCGTGTGATTTTTCCTACCGTATTGATTTTGCCGTAGATCGTAATCATATCGCCTTTGTGCAGGGAAGAGATGCTTCTCCCATCCGGATCCTTGCCATTGTTCCACTTCGTATGGCATCTGAAATCCGTGCCTCCATACTTATATGTTTCCATAGGATCATTCGAGAATGTAACCTCGATTAATCCGTCCGGGTCGATTGATTCGATGACCGCTCGCAGGATTCTGCATTTCTTTCCTTCATACCGTTCTCTTGCCGCAATGGGGTTGGAATGATAGGCTGCAAGCATGTCTTCAGCGTAAACGGTCTGATACGAGCGGCGCTCCTGCTCTTCTTTCTCCCGCGCCTCTCGTTCCGCCTGTGCTTTTTGCTCTTCCTCCTGTTTCTTTTTCTTTTCTTCTTCCTGCTGCTTCTCCTCCTCTTGCTTTTGCCATGCAATCCATTCATCGTATTGCGCCTGCAGTTGTTCTGCTTCTCGTTGCGCTTTTTGTTCGGGGGTGAGGCTTGCTTCATATGCTCGGACTGCTTCATCATGCGCTCTTTGTGCCGCATTATTCGAACAACCCCATAAAATAATCGATGTCGTAATCATGAAACTATAAAGGAGAAATACGTGGATACGCGTCTTCTGTATCAAATTTCCCCATATGGCAAGAGGCGGATATAGCAGGCCGAGAAACAGGAGAAGATGGCCAAGCAAAAAAAACAGAAAACAAATATGGGCAAAGTTCGTCCAAAAATTTTCCACAAGATGACCTCCTTCCGTGATGCCCTGCATCAGATCCATAAGCCCACATTGTCCGAGCACCTCTATCTCGCCTTACCTCCCGCCGTCCGCATTCCTCCGGCAGCAAGCATTCCTATGCGCACAAACGGGTGCGAATGCGGGCAAAAGCCGTCAATAATCCTCATTATAACAAAGACCTCGCAGGCTTTGGTTACCTGCGAGGTAAGTGGAGCATCTTTTGATTTCGAAAACTTTGCTGCGGTCATACGGCTGCAGATGATTCTATATGTCCAGCAACCTCTTTTGGTCGGCTACGAACTCGTCGATCGCCCGATTACGTTCCGCCTCGGTCATGGGCGGCAGATTTTTTATAAAGGCGTCCAGCCGGAGCCCCATTTCGCCGTTCTTCATGGCCTCGAGCCGTTCCTCCTCCGAACGATTGCCGGAGGAGAACACCACATTCCTTGTCTGCCAATAGGCAAGTTTTTCCGGGTCATCCTTGAACTCTGCCAAGAATGCATCCACGCTCTTTATGGACTTTCTTTCCTCTTGGCTGACTGTCGGCGGCATGTAGCTGTCATGCGCAGTCGGCTCGATCGATGACGTCGGCGTTGGCACGGCAACTTCTTGTTCAGACTCGCTGTCCGATGGTACAAGCGATTGCACGGAAAATCTCTCGTCAGATGTTTCTGGCGTCGGCACGGCTGCGCTTTCTTCCGCAGTGCTCGGCAGTCGAACAGCTGGCGAATCGACCTCCGTTTTGCTGGCGGGAGCGCTCGGCAGCGGCTCTGTCCCATCAAGCCTTGGCAGAAGGCAAAATACTACGACAGATACGATGGCCAGCGTCCACAGTGCCGGCTTTCCCCTGCCAGCCCAAAACCTGCGGAAGATCAGCGCACGGCGAAGCTCTTGCAGATTCCGATAGCGCCTGTCCGGATCGATTTCCGTGCATTTGGCAAATATCTTGGCGAGATAGCCGTCGTACTCCTCTGGCAGCGCTTTCCGCATAGTGATACCGATCGAGTAGATGTCACTCCTCGCATCCGTCTGCCCATAGCCGAATTGTTCCGGCGGAGCATAGCCCCTGGTGCCGAGGTGCATCGTATCCTCGCCGCTGTGCTCTTTGACGGTGCGGGCAGCATCGAAGTCGATAAGCCGGATGATACAGCCGCTTTGCAGGATAAGGTTGGACGGCTTGATGTCGCGGTGAATGATGCCCTGCGCGTGGATTTCGTCAAGGCCTTCGCATAGCTGCAAAAGAACGCTCTCCGTCTCGCGCTCCGAAAGATACGCCTTGCGTCCGATGCGATCAAGCAGGGATTCTCCCTGCACATACTCCTCCACGACAACCGTCTCATCGCCGTCCTCGATACAATACAGGACGCGGGGAATCAGCAGATAATCCTTCCCTTTGAGCATCCTATAGGGAAGCCCCGTCAAAGCGATGCGTTTCAATATGACCAACCGCTGCGAAAAGGTCCCAAGAGCGCAAGCCGAAGGCGCAGCGTGATTGGCTGACGTTGACCGCTGCTGACCCATCCAAGAAGCAAGCCCCGAAGGGGCGCCGCTGATGGGGTCATGGGTCGTATGCGAAAACGTCCCAAGAGCGCAAGCCGAAGGCGCTACGCGATTGGTTGACGTTGACCGCCCCGATCTCTCGGATGCCAGCCACACCTCGCCCTTGTCGCTGGATTTGAGCAGCTGTATCTTTTGAAAAACCTCCTCAAAATATGCGGTGATATTGGCATCCAAGAAACCACCTTGCTTTCTTCTCCATATCGTATTATCCTATGTGTATCAAATCACACAGGAGGACAGCATCATGCCGAAAAGCACCGAGGAATTGAAAGACGATCTGCGCCAGGCCTCCGGGCTGGAAGGTTTTCTCGTGGACAATCAGAAAGACTTTTGCCAATACACGCTGGCAGAATATCTGAATCAACTTCTGGAGGAAAAACACCTGAGCAAGATGGATGTCGTTCGGGCTTCCAGCTTGGAACGAATCTATACTTACCATATATTCGCCGGACGCAAAAAGAATCCTTCACGCAACAAAGTCATTTCCCTCGCCCTCGCCATGAAACTGACGCCGGAGGAGACGCAGTATCTTCTATACTATGCAGGAACGGAACAACTCTACGTCCGCAATCCGCGGGACAGCATCCTGTGGTATGCCCTCGACCATCACATGAGCGTAATCGATACGAACATCATGCTCCAAAAGATGTCGGAACACCCCTTGTTGAACGTCGAAACAGAGATGCCTTGATTCCAAAATAAAAACGCACCCTTGCGGGTGCGTCATCAACCAGCAGCTTTCTATCCTCCCAGGTCGTCTCCAACCAAGTACTTTCGACGTAT
>CAJPOT010000010.1 GCA_905372355.1 uncultured Selenomonas sp.
TGCTGAGCCGTCCAAGAGCCAAGTCCGAAGGACGCAGGCGATTGGGCAACGGCTCGTATGCGAAAACGTCCCAAGAATGCAAGCGCGAAGTGCGCCGCATGATTGGCTGACGTTGACCGCTATAGATACAGCGCATCTGTGTAAATCTGGGCAACTTCATTTTATCAGCGTTTCCCTAAAACGTTTGATCTTCTCTTTTCTTCTATGCTATAATGATAACTGTATGAGAAAAAGTAGTATCATTCTTCAAAATCGTTGGGGGATCATGGCTTGAATACGAAAGGAAAGAAGCCGGACAAGCGTGAGTATACGCTGAAGGTCATCCCGCACCAGGGCGAGACAGTGCGAAGCTACAGCTTCTCGGTTCGGAGGCTGAAGCTTCTGGCGTGCGCTCTGGCAGCTCTTGGTGTGGTTTTACTGGCGGGATTCGGCTATGTATCGTACAGCCTTTGGAGCGAAGCGGCGGACGCGAAGGCGGAGACGCCCGCTGAGACGGGCCGCCAGGCGGAGCTGAAGGAGCTTGCCAAGGAGGCGCAGAATCTGCAGAGCGAGATGGAAAAGCTCACAGAGCGTGAGAAGACGCTGCGCCGCTTGCTCGACGAGGGGGCGGCGGACGAGCCTGCCAAGCATACGGGGCAGGGCGGGCCGGCTGTGCCGGCGGAAGTCTCGCAGGTGCGCCGTGCGCTCGATGCGGTGTCGCGTGGTCTGCCTGAGCGGCGCGAAAACCTCGCGGAGCTTGAAGCGAGATATGAGAAGCAGCGAGAAGAAGCGGTGGCGCGTGCGGCCGAAAAGGATAAGATGGCGCGGACGAGCGTGCCGGGAAATGTCCCTTCGGGCTGGCCGACATCGGGCGACATATCGTCACCCTTCGGCTGGCGTTGGAACGGCACAGACTTTCATCCAGGTATCGACATCGCCAACGATATGGGGACGCCCATCGTGGCGACGGCGGACGGCGTCGTGACGACGGCTGGCTGGAATGGAGGCGGCTACGGCAACATGGTCGATATTGACCATGGCAACGGCATCCTCACGCGCTACGGTCATGCGTCCGAAGTCGTGGTGCACGAAGGACAGCATGTGAAGCGCGGCGAGGTCATCGCCTATATGGGCAGCACGGGCTTTTCGACGGGGCCGCATGTCCACTATGAGATCCATGTCAATGGCGAGACGGTGAATCCGGCAAGCTATCTATAGGAAGTGGGGAGTCTATGTTTGGTGTGATGAAAAGGCGCGATGAAAGTTCCGCCTCAGGCGATATAGAAACGATCATCGGCAAGAACACGAAGATTCATGGCGAGGTCAGCGGCACGGGAAATCTGCGCATCGACGGGGAGATCGAGGGTGAGCTAAAACTCTCCGGCTCCGTAATCGTCGGGGAGACAGGCATGGTCACGGGCAACGTCTCGGCGCGCTCACTTGATGTATCGGGCACGGTGCACGGCAACGCGCAGACGGAAGAGGGACTGACGATCCACAGCGAAGGGCAGCTCATCGGCGATGTCAAGGTCAACGCTTTCCAGATTGAGGACGGCGGTATCTTCAAGGGGCGCAGCGAAATGAACCCGCGCGCCGGCATTGAACTGAAAGTGCGCCCGCAGCCTGCGGCAAGACCGTTGCAGGAACAAGTGTCTTCTGTAGACATTTCGGCGAAATCATCGTCGAAGATGGCGGCGCAGCTGAAATCATCGACGAAGGCGGAGAAAAAATGAAAGTCTGCGCCCGTATGACATAGCTTCTCGGAACTTTCATTAAGGGCGGCGTACTTTTGTCCGCAAGTGGACGTTTGTGCGTCTAGTTTGCCGTAAAGAAAGCCGCTGCATGAACCTTTCGGACATGCAGCGGCTTTTTTGATGCGATCTGCGCGGTCAATCCATCGTTCAGATGAAGTATTCGATGGATTTCTCTGCCGTGAGCTTCGTCGTATCGTTGAAGAGCAGTACGGCTTCGCGCGTATCTTTCTCTCCGAGTGCGTACAGCTCCTGCGTCTCACGGTTGAAGAAGGAGAAAGGGACGCGGCGGTTGTACCATAGGGGATGCTTCAGATCTATGCGCACAGAAGACTCTGCACCCTTGAACGGCTCTTCCTGATAATAGGGATCGAAGAGCAGGATTTCCTCATCCTCGATGCCCGTCATGAGCACATAGTGCTCGACCTCGAACCACAGGCGCACGACGGCGACGCCTTTGCGACACAGCGCGTCGTTGAGTCGGCTGCCTTCCCCGATGAATACTTCCTCGCCGCGAAGATAGCGGCTCGATACGGGGAGCAGACCTGCCCTGCCGAAGCCGTCGAGCCAGTTCGACAGGAACATCATCGCCATGCACGAGGTGCCGCTCTTGCCAGGGTGTCCTTCCTTTCCGTAACAGTCGAGGCAGTAGAGCATCGTATTGCGCAGGATCTCGGGCGGCAGTTCCTCACGCGAGAAGAGGAAGCTCATGGCATTGAGCATGGATGTCGGTCCGCAGTCGTATTCGGAAATTTGATAGTGAAGCGGTGTTTTCATTGTATGCGATTTTCCCTTTCCTTCATGTGGCGCATTCGGGCAGCGGCTCCTCTGCGCTAAAGTCTATAGAGGGCCAGATACGTCAATGCTAGTATAACATATCTTACCGAAGCTTAGCCAATCAGTCTGCGCCCTTCGGACTTGACCTCTTGGATTTTCATGGTAAAATAAAAACAGATGATTGTGGAAAATTTCAACATCGGGCAGTGTGACCCTTTGCCCCGAACGGGGTTCTTGCTCCATACGGTCACTCTCCCCATCCAAAGGAGGAATCGTCCATGACAGTTCGTGAAGGAGACGCCGCCATCGTAGAGCAGTTCGTCGATCTCTACAAAAAGACGCTGAATGATGCAAACACGGCGCTTGCAGACAGCATCTGGCAATCAGGACCGAAGACGTCCATGGTGCACCCGCGCGGGGAGGACGTCGGCTGGGAGAACATCCGGCAGCACTTCTACATTGATCGTCTGCAGAAGCTCTACACGGAGCGCCACTTCGAGTTCCGCGACCTCGAGATCGAAGTCTACCGCGATACGGCGATTGCCATGTACACATGGGACTTTCACGGCAAGCTGCGCTCCGATGGCACGGAGATCGAGCATAAGGGACGCACGAGCCAGACGTACCGTCGCACCTCGCAGGAAGGCTGGAAGATCCTGCACGCTCATATCTCGGGCATGCCGATCACAAACGAACGCCAGCAGATCTGACAGAAAAAGAGTGGCTTCCGCTGGGAAGCCACTCTTTTTTCATGTCAAGAACAAACCTCATCCCTTGATTTCGTCGTACATGCGGCAACGATTCGGCCCGAACCTGCGCGCTGACAGCATGGCTTCTTCCGCCTCATCGACCATATGATCAAATGACTCTGCAGGCGATCCCGTGACCGATATGCCCATGCTGAACGATACCGGCGCATGATCCTGTGGCTGCACGCGCAGAAAGAGATCGAGAATGCGCTGCGCGCGCTTTTCGATGATATCGATGGAGATGCGGCCCGAGATGAAGACGGCGACCTCGTCTCTTTTGACGCGCCCGAAGACATCGACGCCTCGGAAGTCCGCACGAACGGAGTCTGAGAGCGTGCCGATGTAGCCGTTGCATGCTGCCTCACCCAACGCTTCACAAAGCTCTTCGTAGTCGTCGATGCCAACGATGAAGAGCACACCCTTTTCACCGCGCAAGAGGTTCATGAGCTGATGGTTGACGAGAAGCTCCAATCCCTCGCGGTCAAAGAGCCTCGTCTGCGGATCGCGTTTCAGCTGTGCCTCCTGCCGCTCCATCATGTGCGTAGTATCGTGCAGCTCCTCCATGAGTCCGACGACCGCATAGATCTGTCCGTCCTCTGTCGCCAGGCTGCGATACGACGTGCGCCGCCAAAGCGGACTGCCGTCTTTCGTCTTGACCCGATACTCGACGACATCGTCGCGAATCCTCCGGCAGGCGTCTGTCAAGCGTGCGAGCACTTCCTCGCGCTGGTCGGCATCCGCGAGCACTTCATTGGTAAAATAGTCGTAGAAGTTTGCCCTATGTGCTTCTTTCATTTCTTCGCCAGGAGCGGTCTGCCAGAGCGTCGTTTCATCTTTCGCCACTTCGTAGCGGTAAGCGATCACATTTGTCTTTTCCAAGAAGACGCGTAATATCGCCTCTCTGCACGCCTCCTCCCGCCCCTTTGTATCTTTCCTCGCTTCTTGCGGCATGGGCTGAGGAATGCCCAAGGTTTCCATAGGGTGCGCTCCGCTGACCTTCAGCGAACGCTTCCTTCTCATGTCGGTGCTTTTCATCGGTAAAACTCCTATCCGGCCGCTGCAGTTCGAGACGAGTATAAATCCCTACCGCTGTGAAACAGCCTTTCTTTCATTATAGAACAAAAGAAAGATTTTTTCAAAGAAAATTCTTTTCCGGTTTTTTTATGGAAATTTACAGCGCCGATCAGACAGAGCTATTTCATCCCCGATTCCTTGAAATATTGCCATGCGTCCATGACGTCGAGGAAGGCGCCGTCGAAGCCGGCGGCGATGATGCGGTCAAGGTAGGCGTCCTCCCTGCCGTAGAGGATGTCGTGCCATTCTCTTGACCAATAGCGCGCCTTGTAGCTGCCCGGCCATTCGGGATTCGGCTCGGCGAGCCAGTGCGGACGCTCGCTGTCCCATTCCTTTTTCCAATAGGGGCGGTAGTCCGCCGCTTCGCCGACGCTCATGTAAGAGAGGACGAGGCGGCGGCCGCCGTTCGCCTTGTGCTTGAGACGGGCAGTTTCTGCAGGTGTGAGCGGGCGGTCGCCATAGTAGAGGTCGACGATCAGGAGGTCGTAGTTCGTCGCGGTGAGCGCGTCGAGGTAGGCTTCGCGCGTGGGAAAATGCTCGGGGTTCAACAGCGCGAGGAAGTTTTTCACCTGCTTGAGGCGCGTGACATCCGCCGCATTTTCTTCCTGCGGCGCATGCGCAGGAATCACATCCAAGAGGCGGTCACCGGCTTCAGAGATGTAGCCGGCCGCATGTCCGAGCGCTCCGACCTCGGCGATTTTCTCGCCCTTCACATAGTCGAGCGTGAAGACGGAGCGTCCTGCGAGCAGCGGCTTTCGCAGCATGGCGGCGAGGTATTCTTCCGTCTCTGCATCGCGCCGCTCGGGCATCTCTCCTTCTTCCTCATAGCCGTCATAGAAGACCGACTCCATGAGGATGCCGTCGAGCGTTCCGATGAGCCGTGCGACGTTTTCCTCGGGATTGTCCTCCGTCACTTCCAGAAGCCCCACGGGGCCGTTTCCGACGAGCAGGAAGTCTTCCTTACGGGCGCGTGCATAGCGGCCGAGCGCTTGCGTAAGATCGACCATCGCCGTTTCCGGCACGACGGCGGTGCGTGCCGCGGCGTCCTTCGGCGCATCTGCGATAAAGGGCGTCTGCTGCAGCCCGAAGAGTCCCGCCGCTCCCAGAAGAAGCGCGGCAACGCTTTTTTTTATTTTCCCCATACACACTCCTTCGCGATGACAAAATCAGAACGACTGCTGATACCAGAGCGCAGTGCCCCAGCCGTTGTAGCCCGCGCCGCCCACGTCGCTTCTCACATAGCGTTCGACTTGGAACGTGAGATTCCTGCGCTCGCTCGCCTTCCACGCAAGACCTGCGATCAGCGAGCGGCGCTTGAAGCCGCTGCCCGTGTTGAGTGCTGTGCGCAAAGGATCGTAGGTCGTGCTCACGTTCTGATAGTGCGCCATGATCTGCCACGTCAATTTGTCGGACACGCGGTGGCGCAGGCCGAGTCCGTAGTACTGCCGCGCGACTTCCTGCGAGGCGATGCCCTTGGCCGCCTCAGTCAGCGCATAGATGGAATAGAAGCGCAGTTCGTCTTTTGGGGCAATCATCCCGTTATAGAAGAAGCGAAGCTCCCAGTCGTCGCCGTCGCGGTAGTGCATTTTGCCCGTAATCGTGCGGCTGTCTGTGTCCACCGCGTCCTGTACGGCGCTCGACGTTGCGTTGTGGTAGAACTGCACCATATACGATTTCCTATCTCCCGCATGGAGGTACTCGATTTCCTGCGCGAAGATGTTGCCCGGCGATACATGCGCATTCGGCACTTCCTTCGAATAGTCGTAGCCGCCGCGCATGGCATAGCTGAACCTCCCCGTCAGACGGTCGCGCTCGCTGATACGGTGCGTGACTTCGACGCTCGGGATGAACTGCCAGCCCGCACCGAAGTCGGTGAAGCGTGCGAGTCCTTCGGGTACGGCAGCACGCTGATAAATCTTGCTCTCGCCCGTCGGCAGGTTGACCGAGAGGCCATAATGGACGCTCGTCCGAGGCTTTTCATTGTGAATCGTAACACTGAGCTGCGTATCCGTCAAGCCCGAGACGCCGCTGTCAAATCCCGTATGGGATTTGACGTAGCCCGCAGAGATGCCGTAGTCGAGCTTCGTCTTGCCCGCGTGCGTGCGCGAAAAGTACGAAAGCGGCAGATAGAGCTGATGTCCCGCTCTCTCGCCGCGCCATGTGTAGTACTCGACACCCGTCTCCGCGCCCGCGCCTTCGCCGAAATAGGCGAGATCGTGCTCGCTCTGGAGGAGCCTTCGCTCGGCAGCCTTCTGCTCGTCCGCCGCCTGCAGCGCCCAGGCTTTCGCCTCCGCGTCGTACGTTTCCGCTTCCTCCTTGTTCTTGCGGCTCTCGGCGAGGTCGGCTTCGCTCGCTTGGGCTTCCTGCGTGTAGTCGGCGACGAGTTCGCGCGCATCGCGCTCCGCGTCCTCCGCCTGCTCGCGCAGAGCCGTCAGCGCATCGAGCTGCGCTTCCATCGCATCGAGCCTCGCCTGCGCCGCATCGACCTCGGCGGAGACGGCCGCGAGCTTTGCGCCGGCCGCGTCCGGCGTCGTGCCGCGCTCGGCAGCAAGGGCTTCTTCGACCATGCGCTGCGCGTCGACGATGCGGTTCTGCTCGTAGCCGACTTCTGCAAGGATGCGTGCGACCACTTTCTCGCGATCGGGATTCTCCCCGCCCGTCGTATCTGACGCACGCGAGAGACTGTCCGCCTCGCGGTAGAGCGACTCCAGTGCCGTGCGCTGCGCCTCGACCTCGGGTGCGTAGTCTGCCTCAGCGTTCTGCGCCGCGATCGCTTCTTCCGTTCGCAAGGCGCTCGCTTCTTCGGCCGACGCGAGCGCCTTGCGAACGGCGGCGAGATGCTCTTCTGCCGCGCGCAGGTTTTGGATGGCAAGCGCGAGGTTGGCGGCGGCATCCCGCGTCGCTTCCTGCGCCTCGACGAGGTTGGCGCGCGCGCTTTCCACGTCCGCCCGTGCTTCGGCGAGCGCCGCGAGAGCCGCGCGGTGGGATCGTATCTCGTCTCGGACGTTCATCATGTAGGAGAAGTAGCCGTAGACATCGTGCAGGGCGTCGTGGCTCGCCGCCGACGCCGCGCCCGACGTCATGCCGAGAGCGAGCGTCAGGGTGCAGGCTCTCTTGAGGAGTGCGAGCGCCCTGCGACGTTTCATCTTCTGTAGTATGCTCATGCTTTTTCCATCCTTTCGAGATCGGGAAGCTCCTCTCCGTAGAGCCAATATGCGATCTTTTGGAAAATCCCCGCGTCCGCCCGATAGAAGACGGGCTGTGCGCAGAACACATAGTAGTTGATGCCCTTGGCGAAGCGCATCAATGCCCAGATGCCATAGGCGAGCGCAAGCGTCGTCGCGAGGAAGAAGCCGAAGCCGTAGCTCTTTTCCCCGAGATAGAGAGAGAAAAGACCCAGCGCGAGATTCCCGAGCGCCGCAATCGCGCCGATGCGCCAGACGCCGCTCTGGAAGTCGAAGTACTCAAGCATGATCATGAGAACCTGCAGAGCGCCCGCGAAGAAGGCTGCGAAGAGCATGACGTTGAACATGTTGACCGAGTTGTAATCGAGTCCGGCAAACGACAGCACATAGTTGCCAAAGGCCAGAAAGACGAGCGTAAAGACGAACTGGAACTCGAACGCCTGACGCAGCTCGAACCACATGACGTAGAGCAGATCCTTTCGCGCGTCCTCGATCATCTGAAGGTTGCCGCCGTGCGTGATGGAGGTGAAATACTGCGCGTAGCGCTCGTAGAAATGCGTCTCCACCTTGACGACGAACATCGTCGTGATCGGCAGGATGGAAAGGAGCGCGTAGAAGACGACGACGTCGTAGCGCGGCGCGTAGAGGAACGTGTCCTCGATGAGCACGCCCCAAGGCCCTTGCCAGATGAGGATGTTCGGCAGGAAAAGCCCGAGCGTGTAGCCGAACGCGCCGATGAAGAGCCGCCCGTGTCGCCCGAGATAGGGCAGGAAGGCGAAGATCATGCCGTCCTTTGGCAAGCCGAAACGGCTCGTCACATAGAGGAAGAAGAAGAGGACGAGTGCGCCCATGCCGACGTCCATGGCAAAGAGCGCCGCCGCCGCAGGCGAAAGCCACGCCAGCTCCAGGAGGAGCGCCGCGAGCGCAACGCTTAAAAGGACGCCCGCAAGGTAGCCGAGAATCAAATCAGGTACTTGAAGCGCTTGACCGCCGTCAGATAGACGCTCGCGGTCCAGACGAGCAGCAGTTCCGAAAAGAAGAGGTACGACAGGAGTTTCAGCTCGAAGGCGAGCGGCTTGTCCCAGAAGAAGAGCGCGGAGGCGGCAGCGCCGAGCACGAGCAGGATCGCGCTCATGCCGAAGAGCGACGGCGTCACATCGCGGTAGTGCTGCACGGTGATGCAGTCCGCGAGGTAGCGCGTCAGGACGATCGTGAAGCCGCACGAGAGCAGCTGGGAAAACACGAAGGAATAGACGATGGCGCCAAGATAGACCGCCGATTCCGCCTCCGGCGTGCCGTGGAGCTGGAAGAGCGTCTGGATCAGCAGCACCATGCTCGTCAAGAGGGCGAACGGCCCCGTCGTGACGATGGCGGAATACGAGTACGCCTTGAGATGCCCCGTCGCCGTGCGCGCCCGAAAGAGACGCTTGAGTTCAAATCCGACGCCCGCCATGTGCCCCCTCCTTTCCTATGTCCTGATAAGCTTTGCGATACGACTCAATGAATTGTTCGTGCGTGTAGCGCGACTTCGTGCGGGCAAAGCCGATGGCCGCCATCGAGCGGCGCAGCTCGTAGTCCTTCGCGAGCCGCACGATCTCGTGCGCCATCGCCTCGTAGTCGAGCGGCGCGACGACCGCGCCCGCCGTGCCGAGATCGTCGCCGCTGTCGCCGTAGATCAGCTCGCGGCAGCAGCCGACGTCCGTTGTCACGTAGGGGCGGTGCGCCGAGAATCCTTCCAAGACGGCGAGCGGCTGCCCCTCGCTGATGCTCGACAGGACGAGGATGTCCATCTTCGGCAGATATTCGGCCACAGGGACGGAGCCGGTGAAGGTCACATCTTCAAGTCCGAGCATGCGCACCGTGCGATGGCAGACTGCAACGTAGTCGGGATCTTCTTTGAGTCCGCCCATGACGACGAGGCGCGCGTCGGGCAGTTCGCGCTTGACGATGGCGAAGGCGCGAAGGAGCGTCAAGATGTCCTTGATGGGCACGACGCGCACGACTGCGCCGATCGTGATCGGCCCCTTGTGATTGAGAAGCTCGGGAACGGAAGAGAAGCGCTCCATGCGCACGCCGTTCGGCACGATCTCGATCTTTTCCGGATCGCAGCCGAGGTCAGCGGCGATCTTGCCGTTGTGCTCGAAGAGTGTGTAGAGGCGATCGGCGCTGTGGTACGAAAGGCGTGCGAGGTAGTAGAAGTAGCGAATCCACACGCCCTTGAAGTCCGCCTTCGCCCAGTCGCTCTTCAAGATTTCCGCCTCGCGCTCGCGTGAGTAGATGCCGTGCTCCGTGATCATGTACGGCTTCTTGTATCGCGTCGCCGCCATGCCGCCAATGACGCCCGAGTAGCCCGTCGCGACGCTGTGGTAGACGTCCGCCTCGGGCAGCTTCTGCTGCAGCAGGTAGAAGAGGGGCAGGAGCATCGAGCGCATCGTCCAGAAAAAATCCGTGAACGGCAGATTTTCGTACTGCTCGCGATAGACGCGTACGATCACATCGAAGAAGTCGCTCGACATGAAGACGGCGAGCGGCGACTTCCAGCGCCCGTAGGCGAAGACTTCCAACAGCCGCTTGAGCGGGATGTCGCGCTCGCCGCGCACAAGCTCGTAGAGCGTCTGGCAATCGTCGTGCGTCAAGATGCCCTCAAGCATGTCGGAAGCGCGCAGGGAGAGGATCTCGTCGAGAAACACCTCCTCGATGCCGACGCAGTTCGCGGGCAGCTTGAACTTGAACTTGCCGCGATCCTTCATCTCCGCGCCGATGGTGTAGACGACGAACTCATGCTCGGGAAGCCCCTCCATGAGCATCTGAATCCACGAGGACACGCCGCCTACGACGTAGGGATAAGAACCTTCCGCCAACAGACAGATGCGCATCACTTCTCTCCTTTCCAATAGATGCAGGCTCGCGCCTCGCTCGTGCGGACGAGGTAAACGCCGTCATCGGCAAATTCAGCCGTGCAGCCTTCCGTGCGTTCGATCTCCTTCGCCGTGCGCAGCAGGAAGCGCAGCTCGCCGCCCGTGCCCCACGAATAAAGCTCCAGACGATCATCCGTCCGGCGCACGCGGTAATCCATATCGAAGTAATCCGAAAAGAGCGGCAGGCTGTCCGAAATCGTTTCCGCCGTCAGCCACGGATAGCGCACGCGGATCTTGTGCATGAAGCTCTTCAGCCCCTCCGACATGCCCTGCCACGTCATGTTCGCGCTCTCCTCGTAGAACAATTCGTCCGGATGGATGAAATGCGAGAACACGCCGATATAGTTCAGCGCACTGATTTCCTGCCAGAGCATGAGCCCGTCATCCTCATGACCCGAGCTGATGCGCGGCAGTTCAAAGACGCCGTCCTTGCGCTCAAAATCCTGATAGTAGGCGCGCTCATTCGCCGGCCCGTCGAACAGAGAGCCGAAGGCGATGACCTCGGGGAACACCTTGCGGATCGCGGCTTTCCCCTCGGGACTCATGATGTTCGACGGTGGCACATAGAAGCGGAAGTCGTAGTCGGGATAGACGGACTTGACGTAGTTCCTCAGCTCGCGCAGCGCTTCCTCCATATCCGCCTGACTTTCCCACGGCACATAGTTGAGCCGCGACTGTCCATAGCCCGCAGGGGCGAGCGGCTGATGGTTGTAGCCGTGCAGGCCGAGCTCGCCGCCCATGTTCAAAAGTTCGCGCCCGTAGATGATTAGTCCGTCACGCGCCGCGCGTCCGCCAAGCGGCCGGAACGGCCCTTTGACCTGTGCGCCGTACGTCTCGATGATGGCGCCTGTATAGCGGATGTCCTCCTCCTGTGCCAGACGGCGGATGAACGGCCACCAGATCTGGCGGTAGAAGGTCTCCGTATCTACGCCGAGTTCGTCGTAGATGCGCGAGAAATCCCCTTCGGGCACGGGGGCGGGAAAATCGTCGAGGACGAAGATCTTCACGCCGACGACGGGATAGATCGCATCCTCGCCGCAGTGCGCCGCCATCGCCGTGAAGATGCCGAGGTTCGTCTTGTCGTCACGCTCAACGCCGTTGTAGGCGTAAATGTGCCCCGTCCCCAGTGATTTTTCCCAGAGAAGCGGCACCCCGTCGGCGCTTTCGATCTGCACGGCAGCGTCCTTGGTCAGATCGACCGTATTGACTTGCGTCGTAAACGCCGAATTTTCGCCAAAGCGGAAATCCTTGCCGCCGACGAGGAAGTTCGTCCGTATATGGATGCCGTGAACATCGGCAGTCTCGCCTACGGATGCGATGCCGAAATCTTGCAGGACGGCGGCCGGCAAAGGATTTTCGGGCGTCTGCTCGATCTTTTGCAGAGCGAGCAGCGTGCCGCCCGAGCGCACATAGTCCAAAAGCGCGGGCAGCATCTTCACCGCGTCCAAGCGCCCCGTCGCCAGAGCGACGCCCTGATATGCGCCGTCAAAGGGGCGCGTATCGTAGACGGTGCGGCTCTCGTAGTCCTTGCGCTTTTCCTTGAGGATCTTTTCCATATTGTGCCGCGCATACATGCTGAGGACATCGGCGGGATCATAGACGATGAGGAACTTCTCTCGCGCGATTTCCTCCCCTTCGGGCGGCATCGGCCGCAGGACGCGATCCGCAAGCGTGCGGTTTCCCCGAGCGTCGAGATGAAGAAAGCCGTCGAAGCGGCTGTATTGGAAGAAACAGCCCAGAAGGAATGCGATGAAGAGCAAAAGGCAAAGACTTCGCTTATTCACGCGCCGCACCTCCTTCCCAGTAGCGGATCGCCTGCATCGCTTCGTTCGTCAGACGCATCGGCAGTCGCTTGAGCGACTCGATCGTTTCCTCCATCGCCTCGCGCTCATGCGCCGCCTGCTGTATTTGAAGCGTCAGGAGAAGCGGCAGCTCCGCCTCGGGGAGGCTTGCGCGAAATGCGGCGCAGGCTTCTGCCGCCTCCTTCAGGCGCTTTGCGCGGATCAATGCACGGATGCGCTCGGCGTGGTAGGCTGGATGGTCGGGATGGCGCTCCGAGAGGAGGCGCAGCATCTCCATGTAGCGCATGCGCTGCTGCTCGCGCGTCACGGAGTCGCCGTAGCGGCGCAGCAGAAACTCGCGCACCTTTTCCACATACTTGTCGAGAAGCGCATCGTCATCCACGCCGCGCTTGATCGCCTCTTCGAGCGCATAGATCTCCTCGCCGAGCTGCTCCATGTGCGCCGTCATCATCGATACGGCGTAGTAGGCGATCTCGCGGTCGCTGTCATGCACGGCCTCGTTGAGGATTCCCTGCCGCTCCACGACGTTCTGCTTGATGGCGTCGGTGAAGAACTTGCGCTTGAGTTTCGGATCGTCCATCAAGAACACGTCGCGCAGCGGCACGATGTCTGCATTGTACGCATGATCGCCGAAGGACATGCTGAAGTCCTCCTCCTCTTCCTCCGACCCCGTGCGCTTCATGAGCCCGAGCGCATGACCGAAAAGCTCGTAAAGGAGCAGCAGAAGAAGCCCGAGACCGGGCAAAGCGACGGCAAAGACGCCCTTGGCCGCCGCTGAGATCCGACCTCGGAGCTTTCCTTCGATCGCCATATAGACGGCGACCAATATGAAGTATACGAGAAGCAGGAGTCCTGTTCCTGCAAACAAATCGCTGATCATAGCGAAAGGCTCTCCCCCGTTTCAATTCCCGCCTTTTCCAAGCGGTTACGCACCATGTCGAGCGTCTTGCCCGCGACGTCGGGCAGAAGGAGGGCAACGCCGTCTGTCGTCGCGCCGATGAAGTCTTCGGCGCGAATGCTGTTCGCAATCTTGTGATCGATCTCTCGGTAGTTCTCGTCCTTGACGTTGACGGGCAGCAGCGCGACAGGATAGTCTGCCTGCATGCGGCGGCGCTCGCGAAACTCCTCGATGACCTTTTGGAACTCCTCGATGCGCAGGATGCGCGTCTCGTCGATGTATTTGCGCCCTGCCGTCTCCTGCTCCCACGCGTAGGCGCGTCCGAGCGAGCTCGAAACAAGGCGCGCGGTAATGGAGAGGAGGTTCTGCTCATAGAGACTCCACTGTTCGAAGTCCAGATGATAGATCTGCAGGACGGCGATCACTTGCCCTTCGTAGGAAATCGGCGCGGCGAGATCGGGCAGCCCCTTAATGAGATCGCGGTTGACGAAGATCTTCTTCTCCCGGAGCATTTCCTGCAGATACGGATAATCGTCAACGCGCAAAGAGCGCGGCATCTCACCCGTCCGGCTTCCGAGGCGCACCTTCTGTCGCAGGTAGTAGCCGCCCTCGCCGACGACGTAGACGACGACATCCTCGACGTCGAGGATGTCTGCCGTGACCGAGGTCGCCTGCGTGAAGAGGTTCTCCGTCTCGACGGAATCGAGGCGCGAGATGATGCGGTAAAGGCGGCCGATGCTGTCGTCCGAGTTCACGATCTGGCGATAAAGACGATCTTTCACGGCGAGGTTTTCCTTGAAAAGGCTTTCCAAAAAGGAATAGCGATTCTTCAGACGGCGCTTGATGCGCGTGTCGGCGAGCTGCTGATAGCTCGCGCGATCGGCGAAGTAGCCCGTCAGCACTGCGACGAAGAAGTACGAAACGAAGTGCAGGAACTCGCGCGGATTGTAGAGCATCGCCACAAGGTCGCCGCCTGCCCCCAAAAGGCTGTGCACGAGCAGCGCAAGCGAGAGCACCGCCGCGATCAGCGCCTGCTGCTTGCCGTAGAGAAGTCCCATGCAGCCAATGTAGAGGAAGGCGAAGTCGAACGCCGTCATGGCGTTCACCGTCGTGCCGCCCTGCAAAGCGCCTACGCCCGCCGTCAAAGCCGCGCCCGCGAGGTTCTCCGCGTAGGGGATGAAGCGCTGCTGGAGGCGTGCGAGACGTGCGCGCCGCGACATCGCGCGGACGTCCGCGACGCGCGTATCGTGCATCGCGCACATCGTCTCCCACGTCTCCTTGAGCCCCTGCGCGAGAGGACGCACGGGACGCCAGCCGAGTTCCTTTTCTGCGATTGCGCTTTTCAAGATAGCGCGCCCCTGCGTTTCGCGCGGAAGTGCCGCCTCCTCCGTGCGCGGGAAGAACTCGCGGCAGATCGCATAAAGCTCCTCCATCGTCGTTGCCGCAGGTGCGCCGATGTGCAGATGTGCGTCATTGAAGTCGCGTGCCGCCGCCTGATAGATCGCATAGACTGCGTCACGCGCATCGAGAAAGCCGCAGGAGATGGCGGCCGGCTCAGTGTAGCGCGGCAGCGGACGATTCATCAGAGCCGCGCCGAAGAGGCGCCCGATGAAGCCGTCGTCTGAAGTCTGTCCCGGCGCATAAAGCTCAGAAAGGCGCACGATGGACACGGAAAGTCCCTGCGCACGCCAGGAGAGCCCCATAGCTTCCAAACGCGCGAGCAGCGCCCCCGTTTCGCCCTGCGGCTGGAGCGCTGCGTCTTCCAGCGGCTCTGTCCCAGGCGCAAACACCTCGTCACCCGAGAGCAGGAACACGCGCCGTACCTTCGAGGCGCGGGCAAAGCGCAGCATGGCATCGAGGCGTCGCACTCCCAGCACGGGATCGCACTCCAAACGATAGATGAGGAGATCGAGATTCTCCACGGCAAAGACCATGCCCGCCTCAGCGCTCTCCAAGGCGCAGTCATACGTCTTCATGCCTGCGGGCGGGCGCTCCTCCACGCTCGCAGAAAGGCGCGAGACGTCCCACGCCTCCTTGCGAAAACACGCGGCAAGCAGCTGCTCCAAGAAGCGCGGCAGCCCCGCAAACATCACTTTTTTCGTCCATGTACTCATATTCTTGTCTCAGGCTCCATTCGCTTGACCTTTATTCACCATCCGACGCAACAGGCAGTGTATCGTTTAGCAAAGGACTTTCTGTCTATCAACAAGACGGTGAATATGGCAAATTCTGTATTTATCCGCCTAGAATTACTTGCTTTACTAGTATATATGACTCATTATTTTATGGCAAGCCTTTATCCACATGTTCTGTAAATCTTATAGGATTCTTTCCTTTAAGGACAAAGGGCTCACATAGAGCCGATACCCTTCAGGCTTGACTTCTCGGAGTTTTACAGTATACTTGAAAGCAACGATATAAAAGCACAGATATATTTAAGGCGATTGCCGCTGCGTGGAAAGGATGGGATGATATGCGCCTCTGTCGTTTGCGCAAGGTCTTTCTTGCTTTCGGACTTGCCGTATTCTTGTCGGCGGGCACGGCCTTGGCCGCGCCGATCCTCTCGGAAAACTCCCATGGGCACGACGTCCTCAAGCTGCAAAAGGAACTGAAGCGCACAGGCTACCTCAGCGACGAGCCGGACGGCATCTTCGGCAGCCGCACGAAGAGCGCGGTTCTTGCGTTCCAACGCGCCCAGAGCCTCAAGGAAACGGGCGTTGTCGATCGCGAGACATGGAGCCGCCTGCAGGAGCAGCCTGCACGAGACGCTTCTCCCGCACCTGCGCCGCCCGCCGCAAAGCCTGCGCAGGGCGGCTCGATCGCCTTTCCCAGTGTGAAGCCAGTCGATGATACGGCGGCGGAAGCGCCGGGCAAAGAGAACGTACCCGCACTCGAACCGCGCATAAAAAAAGCGCCCGAGAGCGCTCCGTTCCTGCAGCGAGCCAAGGTGGCGGCCGTCATAGCGACGGCGAAGAAGTACATCGGCACGCCGTACAAATTCGGCGGCACAACGCCGAAGGCGTTCGACTGCTCGGGCTATCTGCAGTATGTCTTCAAGGAGAACGGCATGACGCTGCCGCGCACGGCGGACGAGCAGTTCAAGCTCGGGAAGAGTGCGAAGACGGCGGAGCTTGAAGAGGGCGACCTCGTCTTCTTCGAGACGTATGAAAAGGGCGCGTCGCACTGCGGCATCTACCTCGGCGGCGGCAAGTTCATCCACGCCTCGACGAGCAAAGGCGTGCGCATCGACGAACTTTCGAGCGACTACTGGAATGCGCATTATTACGGCGGCAAGCATATTGTACGGTGAAGGGTATCGTGCAGTTCAATAGAGGCGCTTTTGCACACGAAAAAGGGGCCGTTGCACATGATTTGTGCGACAGCCCCTTTTTGGGGTAATGTGTAAGCATCTTTTTCCAAACAGCGGACGTTTGTGCGCGTATTTACAGCAGATGATGCGCCTTTGCCAACTGCTCGATCTTCTTGATTGACCATTGAGATATATCGGCGATGCTTGTGAGATCGTATCCTTTCTTCAGCATGGAAAGGATCATGCCAGATTCTCCCTGCTCAATGCCCTGCTCAATGCCCTGCACGATGCCGCGCTCGAAGATGCCTTCGCTCAAATTGCACATGGTGTTCATCTCCCTTTCCATATCGCTTGAAACATCAAGATCGAATTCAGATTCGAGAATCTTCTTCTTTTCTGCCGCAGATTTTGCTGTATCGCGAAATAAGAGCTTCAGAAAGCGGACGAGATCATTGCCCGAGTCATCCGCACCGAGGTAAATCATGATGATGTTCAGCAGATCATAATCGCTTTTTTCTGCTTTCGTGCGATGCAGAAAGTGACGCTCCTGCATATCGTAGAAGTTGATGGCGCTCTTGTCATCAGGCGCATCCATACAGATCCAGACGGAATAAACCTTCTTGATGTCATTATAGTTTGATTTTGCAAACTCCGTTTCCTTCTGGGAGGAAATCAAGCGGCAGGCATAGTATATGGCTCGCCGCAGCAGCGCGTAACCGAGACGGCTGTGCGACTGCGTCTTCTGAGCTTCAATGTTGACGATCAAGGTGATACGCGCACCTGTCTGAGGCACTTTCGCACGGAACAAAATGTCGAAACGAATCCATCCTTCCGTGGGATTGGCGCTCTCCGTATTGTCTCCGCGAATCTCCTTCGGAATCCGCCTTGCAGCGTTCGTCTTGTCCATATCGACGGGGATGACGCCGATTTCCGGCTCGCCCTCGATGCATCGACCAACGATGGTTGCAAGATCGATTTGACGAAATTCAGGAACGACGCCCTTGAGGATTCGCGCCACGACATCTTTTTGCGCGAGCAAACGCTTGGCATGCTGATCGTAGGCAGGGTTCGCATAGCCGAGCAGCAGATCCTCCGGCGTGATGTTCGATGACGTCATGGCAGGCGGCCTCCTTTTTTTCTCTTTACTATCATACCATGATTCCGGAAGCTTCGCCAGAAATTCTTCCCATGTGCATCAGTGACAGACAAGGTTGATGAAGAAGGCGCTTTTGCACACGAAAAAGGGGCTGTTGCACATGATTTGTGCGACAGCCCCTTTCGTATGGGGAGCGTCATTGCGTTTTCTGCGTCTCGGCGCCGGGGGTGGGTGCAGCAGAGGGTGTCGCCGCGGGCGATGCGCCCGAAGACTTCGCCTCCGTACGCGTGCGCGAATCGTCTGCGTCCTGTGCCGCGCCTTTCTTCTCTGTTGACGAAGCGGACGACGAGCGATCCCTGCCGCCCTTCTTCGACTCCTTCTCGTCCGCGTCCTCGCGGCTTGTCGAACTCTTCGAGGAGCTTTCGCTTCTGCCCGAACTTTCGCGCTTGGGACGGCCGATGGAGGTGTCGCTTGCAGGCACTTCGGTTGCGCCCGCGGGGATCGAGCTTTCGTACTCGTGGCTCTCACGTTCCATGGCGGCGCGCATCGAGGCGTTGACATCGATGTCGAGTGTGTTGGCGACCGTCTGGCGAAGCTTCATGATGTCGGGAATCCAATAGCTGATCCCCGAGATGTAGAGCGGACGCCCTGGCACCATGTCGGTCTTGAGGCCATTCTTCTGCGCCTCCTTCAGAGTGCCCGCGAACTCAAGCATTTGGCGGAAGGAGAGGTCGGTTTCGATGGAATCCATGACCTCCTTGATGACGGAGGGCAGGCGCGTGATGATGGCAGGCGACGTGAGCTTTTCCATGACCGCTTTCATGAACTTCTGCTGGCGCTCGATGCGCCCGATGTCGCCCTCCTCGTCGCGGTAGCGCACATAGGTCACAGCCGTCTTGCCGTCCATGTGCTGCATGCCGGGCTTGAGGTCGATGAGGAGGCCGCCGTCGTCGTCCCACGGATCTTCGTAGTACATGCGCTTCTCCACGTTGATGTCGATGCCGCCCAAGGCGTCGATGATGCGTTGGAAGGAGTGCGTGTTGATGATGATGTAGTGGTCGATGCGCACGCCCAAGAGGTCTTCGACCGTGCTCTCGCTGAGCTTATGTCCGCCGTAGGCGTAAGCGGCGTTGATCTTGTCGTAGCCATGCCCCTTGATCTTCACGCGCGTGTCGCGCGGCACGGAAAGGAGCGCTGCCTTGTTCTTCTTCGGATCGATCATCGTGACCATCAAGGTGTCGGAGCGGCCGACGTCGTCTTCTCTCTGGTCGACGCCCATGATCATGATGGTCGACTTGTCCTTTGCGGTCAGGAGATGCTCCTCGTCCGCTTTTGGCTTCTCCTTGTCCAGGAGGCTCGTCGAAGCGAAGAGCGCACCCGCCGCAGCGGCGGCAAAAAAGAGGAATACGACGGCGACATAAGGCCAGATGCGCCGCTTCTTTTTCGGCACGGCAGGAGGCGGAGAATTTTTCTGCAAGATCATACCTTCTTTTCAGCATTTTTCATATCAAGTTCCAGCAAGGCGGCGTCCGCTTTTTACAAAGCGGACGTCCGTACAGGCCCAAGCGAAAGGAACACGGCACGCATGGGGTGATTCCTCGCCCGCAAGGTGTTTCTCCTATTATAAAAGGTCTTGTTTCTTTACGCAAATGATATTTTTCCATTTTGGGCGGAATTAGGAGGATTTCACGAAAAAGAAGGGGAAAATCCTGCGCATGAGCATGTGGACGTTAAGCAAGGGATTTTTTTGGTTATTATTTCCTCTCGAAGCTGCTCTTTCCTATTGTAAAATCATCTAATTTATATTATCATAAAAGCGTGACGATTCCGGAGTGCTATGCGTCGATAGTCTCTGGTTATGGAACGGGTGCTCCATGCCGTTCTTCGAAAGGAAGCACCGATAATTGAGTACGACTTATCAGCGCTTCCCAAACAGCAATGGAGGTGTTAGTAAATGAGTACGGAAACAAAAAGCCAAAGCGACAAGATCCATGAAGCCGAGCTGGCGTTTGACCGGAAAAGGCGTACCTTCGGCATGATCTGCGGGCCGATCTGCGCCATTCTCGTCATGATCACGCCGATTCCCGACCTGCCGCTTCCGGCGCACAAGCTCCTGGCGATCATGACGCTGATCGCTCTTTGGTGGATCACGGAGCCGATCCCCATCCCGGTGACGTCGCTCCTCGGGCCGACGCTCGCCGTCATCTGCGGTGTCGTGGGGGCGAAGGACGCCTATGCGGCATTCGCGAATCCCATGATCTTCCTCTTCATGGGCGGATTCATCATCGCCAAGGGCATGATGATGCACGGACTTGACCGAAAGTTCGCCTTCGCGCTCTTGTCGATGTCCTGGGTCGGATCGAACCCCAGGCGCATCTTCCTCGCCGTCGGTCTCGCCTGCGCACTGTGCTCGGGCTGGGTCAGCAACACGGCGACGGCAGCCATGATGTTCCCGATCGCGCTCGGCCTTCTGGAAGCGATCAAGGAAATGTTCGCTGCGAACGGCAAGACGATCGAGCTGCACGAGTACAAGTACGCCACGGGCCTCATGCTCATGACGGCCTATGCGTGCTCCATCGGCGGCGTCCTAACCCCGATTGGTACGCCCCCGAACATCATCATGCTCGGTTTCCTCGACCAGATGGCCGGCATCCACATCTCCTTCTTTGAATGGATGATCTGGGGCTTCGTCGCTATGGTCGTCTACTTTATCATCGCATACTTCATCCTCGTCAACATGTTCCCCGCCGATGTCAAGCGCATCGACGGCGCGGAGGCTTTCATTGCCGAGAAGCGCCGTGCGCTCGGCGGCTGGACGCGCGCGCAGAAGAACACGCTCGTCGGCTTCTGCGTCGCCGTCATCCTCTGGGTCACGCCGGGCATCCTGAACATCATTCTCGGCCCCGATTCGCCGATTCTCAAGATGTACAGCAAGCTCTTCCCCGAAGCGATCGCCGCGATGGCGGGCGCTCTCCTGCTCTTCTTCCTGCCCGTCAACTGGAAGGAGCGCGAGTTCACGCTGAACTGGAAGGACGCGGCTGCCGGCATCGAGTGGGGCACGCTGATCCTCTTCGGCGGCGGTCTTGCGATGGGCGGCATGATGTACAAGACGGGGCTTTCGACGTGGGTCGGCGACTGCATCGTCGGCTGGATGGGCGGCGAGCCGTCGCTCTTCATGATGGTCGCGATCTTCTCCGTCATGGCGCTTCTCCTGTCGGAGCTTTCGTCGCACACGGCTGCTACGAATATGATCGGCCCCTTGGGCGTCACGGCCGCCATGGCGGCGGGCTTCAGCCCGATTCCCGTCGCGGTCGGCATCGCGCTCTCCTCGTCGCTCGGCTTCATGCTGCCGGTATCGACGCCGCCGAACGCCATCGTCTACGCGTCGGGCTATGTGCCCATCACGAAGATGATCAAGACGGGCGTCTACATCGACTTCATCGGCATCTTCTGCGTGACGATCCCGATCGTGCTCTACCTCGTCGAGTTCATCGTCGGCGCGCGCTGAAGGCGGGAATTTGCCGCTTGCAGCAAAGCCTTTGGTTGGACATAAGTTCAGCTTGATGTAATGCAAAAAAAGAGTCGCTGCACGAGTTCGAGAGACTTCCTGCAGCGGCTCTTTCCTTTGAGTCGGGAGGCAATATGGCAAAAGAAATCGAGCGCAAGTTCCTCGTCCATAGGGAGCTTTGGCGGCCGAAGGACGAAGGAATCGAGATCGCGCAGGGCTATCTCGCAGCGGATAAGAAGCGTGCCGTGCGCGTGCGCCTGGCAGGAGATCGCGCATGGCTGACCGTCAAGGGGCCGACGAAGGGTGTCGAACGGCTGGAATTCGAGTACGAGATCCCAACGGAAGACGCACGCGCCATGCTCGCCCTCTGCGAGCGTCCATGGATTGAAAAGCGCCGCTATCTGGAGCGATGCGGTGCGCATACATGGGAAATCGACTGCTTTAGGGGAGAGAATGAAGGCCTCGTCGTAGCCGAGATCGAGCTTTCTACGGCGGACGAGATGTTCGAGCATCCGACCTGGCTCGGCGAAGAGGTCTCCGACGACAGCCGCTACCTAAACGCAAGCCTCATGCGCCTGCCGTTTTCGCGCTGGCGGAATTGAGGATGTGTCAATCCTCGTAGCGCGACAGTGGAAATGAAGATATTCGACTTGCGCAGTGGCATGGAATCATGCTATACTATGAGTGGCAAACGTGAGAATACTCAAAGCACACGAAGCACCCCCCAAGCTAGCTCCTTGGGGGGTGCTTCTATTCCCATGTCGCAGGCAGGGATCAGCGCCTAGGCTCGTTGCCGTCGTCTCTCTCATCGAGCCATTTGCAGATGTGGTTGGCAACCACACCAGCCAAGATGGAGAGAATAAACGTCAGAATACTCATCAAGCACACCCCCTTCTATTGCCATATGTAGGGGCGGCAACGCATACAGTATAGCATAACTGAGCAAATGGCGCTATGTATGCTAAAACGCAGTCTCACAGCATTTTTCTTTTGCAAGATGTTGAATTGACAGCGAAGCGATTAAAATGCTATGATAGACGAGGAAAATCAGCGTGCGGCGAAGGCTTGGCACGCTTTCTATGACAGGAGGAATCGCATCCATGATAGAACGCTATACGAATCCTGAAATGGGCAATATCTGGACGCTGCAGCATGAGTTTGAGACCATGCTCGAAGTCGAGATCGCGGCCTGCGAAGCCATGGCGGAACTCGGGGAGATCCCGCAGGAAGCTGCGGCGAACATCCGCGCCAAGGCGAAGTTCGACCTGCCGCGCGTCAAGGAGATCGAAAAGGTCACGAACCACGACATCATCGCTTTCCTCACGAACGTCGCCGAGTATGTCGGCGAGGACTCGAAATACATCCACAAGGGACTGACGTCGAGCGATGTCAAGGACACGGCGCTTGGCATCATGATGAAGAAATCTGCCGACATCATCATCGATGATCTTAAAAAGCTCCTCGAAGTATTGCGCCGCCGCGCCGTCGAGTTCAAGCACACGCCGTGCATCGGCAGGACGCACGGCATCCATGCGGAGCCGATGACCTTCGGCTTGAAGCTGCTCCTGTGGAGCGCCGAGGTCGAGCGCGATATCGAACGCGTCGAGCACGCGAAGAAGATCGTCGCCGTTGGCAAGCTCTCGGGCGCCGTCGGCACCTATTCAAACATCGACCCGCGCATCGAGGAGATCACGTGCAAAAAGCTCGGCATCACGCCCGTGCGCCTCGCGACGCAGGTCATTCAGCGCGACCGTCATGCCGAGTACATGACGACACTCGCCATCGTTGCAAGCTCGCTCGAAAAGTTCGCGACGGAAGTCCGCAACCTGCAGCGCACGGACATCCGCGAGGCGGAGGAATACTTCGCTCCCGGCCAGAAGGGTTCGTCCGCCATGCCGCACAAGCGCAATCCCATCACCTGCGAGCGCATCTCGGGCATGGCGCGTCTCGTGCGCGGCAATGCAGTCGCGGCGCTCGAAGACATCACGCTCTGGCATGAGCGCGACATCTCGCATTCGTCCGTCGAGCGCGTCATCCTGCCCGACAGCACGATCAACGTCGACTACTGCACGAAGAAGTTCACGAACATCATCGACAAGCTGCTCGTCTATCCCGAGGCCATGCTCGCCGATATGGAAAAGACGGGCGGCCTTATCTACAGCCAGCGCCTCATGCTCGCCATCGTCGACAAGGGCGTTCTCCGTGAAGATGCCTACAAGTGGGTGCAGCGGAATGCCATGAAGCGCTGGATGGAAGGCGAAGACTTCCGCACGAATGTCGAGAAGGACGAGGACATCTTGAAGTATCTGACGAAGGAAGAAATCGACAACTGCTTCGATTATCAATACTTCCTGCGCCACATCGACAAGATCTTCGAGCGCTTCGGACTCTGAGCCGAACGCGTTTCCACGGCTTCAGCGCACACATCGGAAGCTGAAACCTCGTATAGAGAAGGAGAATCGCTATGTCAGCAGTAGTAGTTACAGGCACGCAATGGGGCGATGAGGGCAAGGGAAAGATCGTCGACTACCTCGCCGAGAAGGCCGATACGGTCGTACGCTATCAGGGCGGCAGCAATGCCGGACACACCGTCAGCGTCAAGGGCGAGGAGTTCAAGCTGCGTCTCCTGCCCTCGGGCATCCTTTACCACGGCAAGACGAACGTCGTCGGCAACGGCGTCATCTTCGATCCCGAGGTCGCGCTCGAAGAGATGAACGAGATGCAAAAGCGCGGCATCGACACTTCGGGCATCCGCATCTCGAACCGCGCGCACGTCGTCCTGCCGTATCACCGCATCATGGATGGTCTCGCCGAGGAAGCGCGCGGCGAGGGGAAGATCGGCACGACAAAGCGCGGCATCGGCCCGTGCACGATGGACAAGATGAACCGCATCGGCATCCGCGTCTGCGACCTCGTCGAGCCGGAGGAGTTTAAGAAGCGCCTGAAGGAAAACCTCGCGGTCAAGAACGAGGAACTGGAAAAGATCTACGGTCATGCGCCGCTCTCCTACGAGCATATCCTCGAAGAATACGAAGCTTATGCAGATCTCCTGAAACCCTATGTCTGCGACACTATCGCTCTTTTGAATGAAGAGCTTGATGCGGGCAAGAAGGTGCTCTTCGAGGGTGCGCAGGCGACGATGCTCGACATCGACTACGGCACGTACCCTTACGTCACGGCCTCGCACCCTGTATCGGGCGGCGTAGGTGTCGGCGCGGGCGTCGCGCCCAGGCGCATCGACAAGGTCGTCGGCGTCGTCAAGGCATACTGCACGCGCGTCGGCGAAGGCCCCTTCCCGACCGAGCAGCTCAACGACATCGGCAACAAGATCCGTGAAGCCGGCCACGAGTTCGGCACCGTCACGGGTAGGCCGCGCCGCACGGGCTGGCTCGACGCCTGCGTCGTGCGCTATGCGGGGCAACTCTCGGGTCTTGACTACATGGCGATCACGCGTCTCGACATCCTCGACGGCTTTGATGAGATCAAGATGTGCACGGGCTACAAGCTCGACGGCAAGCCGCTGAACGAGATCCCCGCGAGCCTCAACGTCCTCGCGCGGGTCGAGCCTGTCTACGAGACATTCGAAGGCTGGAAGGAAGACATCTCGGGCTGCCGTGACTACGAGAAGCTGCCCGAAAAGGCGAGGAAATACCTCGAACGCCTCTCCGCCGTCACGGGCGTGGCCATCGGCATCGTCTCCGTCGGCCCGAACCGCGATCAGACAATCATCTGTGCGAACGATATTTTCTGATGCAAAGAAGGGCTGAACATATGTCCTGGAAGTTTACCTTGCACATGAACAGTTGAATATGCTATACTAAGGTCGGCAAACGTGATTAGAGTCACAACCAGTACACGAAAAGCCCCCAAGTTGCGGTCTTGGGGGCTTTTCTATTCCCTTATTGCAGGTGGTGCTGAGTCGTCCAAGAGACAAGCCCAAGGGGTGCAGGCGATTGGGAAACGACTCGTATGTGAAAACGTCCCGCAAATCAAACCCGAAGGGTGCAGATGCGCGGTTGACGTTGACCACTCTTAATCCCTAGGCTCGTCGCCGTCATGCGCTCTCTCATCGAGCCATTTGCTGATGCGATTGGCGATCACGCCAGCCATGATGGAGAGAAGAAACGCGGTTAGAGTCACCAGTACACCCCCTTTCCATTGCCATGTCTAGGGGCGGCAACGCATCAAGTATAGCATACTTCCCTGCGTCACACCATAGTCTCGCAGATAGGGAATTCGATGCAGAGAAGGGGGCGCAGCTAGTTTCTGAGCGGATTGCAATTTCGCTTGACCTCCTGATATTTTCATGATAAGATACCAACGTAAATGCAAAATGTTATTAAATATGAAAATAACTATAGGAAGTTCGTGTTACGACTTCCTTTTCTTTTCTTCTACTAATGAGAATAATAATATATATAAATGAGGTGAATTAATGGAAGCATCGGAAAAAATCCTTCCGGCAGAAGTGCATCCGCGCGCACGAAAGAGGCGCATCGCCATCGTCCTCGGTCTTGTCGCGCTCGCCCTTGCGCTCATCGTCAGCGCTTCGGCGGGTGCGGTGCACATCGCGCCCGAGGCCATCGTGCCGACGCTCATGGGAAACGGTACGCCCGAGGACTATCGCATTCTCTACCACATCCGCTTGCCGCGCATCATCACGGGCGCTTTGACGGGCGTGAATCTCGCGCTCGCCGGCTGCATCCTGCAGGGCATATTGAAGAATCCGCTCGCCGATCCCGGCATCATCGGCGTATCGGCGGGTGCGGGACTGACCGCCATGTGCATCATGATCCTCTTCCCCGCAGAAGTCAAGTTCGTGCCGCTCGGCGCTTTCGTCGGCGCGATGATCGCCGTCGCGCTCGTCTTTGCGCTGTCGTGGGACAACGGCGTGCATCCAATGCGCATGGTACTCGCGGGCGTCGCCATCGCGGCGTTCTTCGGCGGGGCGATGACGGCTCTGATGGTCTTCTACTCCGACCGCGTGCAGGGCACGGTGAACTGGATGGCGGGCGGATTCGCCGGGCGCAGCTGGAGCCATGTGGAAATGGTTCTGCCCTACACGCTCGTCGGCATCGCGGGCACGCTCCTCGGCAGCCGTTGGCTCAACGCCCTGCAGCTTGGCGAGGAGACGGCGCGAAGCCTTGGCGTCCATGTGGCGCGTGCGCGGCTCGTGCTGCTCGTGCTCGCCGCCCTGCTCGCCGCCTCCGCCGTGAGCGCGGCGGGCATGCTCGGCTTCGTCGGGCTCGTCGTGCCGCACATGGTGCGCCTTCTGACGGGATCGGATTTCGACTACCTGCTGCCCGCCGCCGCCATCTGGGGCGCTGTTCTTGTGGCGGGCGCCGATGCGGCGGCACGCATGGCATTCGCTCCTGTCGAGATTCCCGTCGGCGTGTTCATGTCGTTCTTGGGTGCGCCGTTCTTCCTCTATCTGCTCAAGAAGGGCCTTCGAAGGGAGTGATGACATGGCAGAAATCTTGAAGGCATGCGGCCTTTCGCTCGGCTACGGCAAGGCGGAGATCGTCCATGAAGTCACGGCTTCCATAAATCGCGCGGAAATCGCCGCGATCATCGGGCCGAACGGCTCGGGCAAGTCGACGCTTCTGAAGGCGCTCGCGCGTCTCTTGGAGCCGCGTGCGGGGCGCGTCGAGTTCATGGGCGAGGATCTGTGGCAGAAGACGGAGCGCGAGGTCGCACAGAAGGTCGCATTTCTGCCGCAGAGCGCCGAGCCGCCCGGCGACATCACCGTCATGGAGCTTGTGCGCATGGGACGCCTGCCGCATCGGAAGTTCTGGGATTCCTTTTCCAAGGAGGACGGCGAGGCATGTCGCGAAGCCCTGGCGCGAACGGGAATGGAGAAGTTCGCTCAGCGGCCGATCCTCGCGCTCTCGGGCGGCGAGCGTCAGCGTGCGCGGCTCGCCATGGCGCTCGCGCAGCAGCCCGAAGTGCTGCTCCTCGACGAGCCGACGACGTACCTCGACATTCGTCATCAACTGGCGCTCATGGAGCTTGTGGAAAAACTCCATGCGTCCCTGGGGCTGACCGTCGTCATGGTGCTGCACGATCTCAATCAAGCCGTGCGCTACAGCCATCACATCATCGCCATCCACGACGGGCAGGTGCTCGCCGACGGTGCGCCCGAGGCGGTCTTCACCGAAGCCCTCGTGCGCGAACTCTACGGCGTAGAGAGCATCGTCCGCGACGTGACGATTGCGGGAAGGCGCACGAAGCTCTGTCTGCCCGAGCGCGTCGCCGATGGAGCGAAAGCTGTATGAGCACAAAGGACACGGCAATCGCTATCGCCGGCGTCTCATGCAGCCGCAAGGGCAAAAAAATCCTCGAAGACGTGACGCTCGACGTGGAAAGCGGCACGGTCATGGGGCTTCTGGGGCCGAACGGTGCGGGCAAGACGACGCTCATCCGTCTCGTCGCGGGACTGGCAAGGCCCGATGCGGGCACGATCCATGTATGCGGCGAGGATGCGGCGAAGCGCAGCGTGCGCTTTCGCCGTCTCATCGGCCTCGTGCCGCAGGAGAATACGCTGGAGAGCGAGCTGACTGTTGGAGAGAGCTTGCTCGCCTACGCACGGCTCTATGGTATCAAGGATGCCAAAGAAATGGTTCATCAGACAGCAGAACGGTATCACCTCTCGGACTTTCTTGATAAGCGTCCCGAAGAAATCTCGGGCGGCATGAAGCGACGCGCCGTCATCGCGCGTGCGGCGATGACCGATCCTGCCGTGCTGCTCCTCGATGAGCCGAGCGCGGGACTCGATCCCGATCTCAGGCAGGAGGTTTGGGCGCTCATACGCAAGCTGCGCGATGCCGGAAAGACGCTGCTCCTCACGACACACTACATGGAAGAGGCGGAAAGACTCTGCGGGCGCATCGCCTTCCTGCGCGCGGGCAGACTGCGCGCCCTCGATACGGCAGATGGCATACGCGCGGCGGCAGGCGATGCAGAAGATCTTGAGCAGGCGTTCCTGCGCCTTTCGCATGAGGAGGGGTGTTCGTGACTGCGCTTGGCTTCTGGCCGGTCTTTCGGCGCGAGATGGCGATGCTCGTCCATCGCATCGGCGGCTTGGGCTACCTGTTCTCGGGGCTGCTCTTTCCGATGATCTACCTGCTCGCCTTCGGCTGGGGACTCGGCAGCGCCGTCGAAGTCACGGGCGGCTACATCGCCTACCTCGCCAAAGGGATGCTTGCCATCACCGTCATGATGAACGGCTTCCAGCAAACGGCGATCTCGGTCAGCGCCGCACGCTTCTACTTCCGCACGTTCTCCGTGCTGCGCATGAGTCCCGTGAGCGACGCCTCGATCGTCTTCGGCATCGCGCTTGCGGGCGCCGTGCGAGCGATCCTCGCGGGGGCGGCGGTCTTCCTTGCCGCCTGGCTCTTCTTCGACATTCGGCTGCTCGCCGTGCCGGGCTTCGTGGGACTCGTGCTCACGGCGTTCTGCTTCGCGGCGTTCGGCGTCGCCGTAGGCCTTTCTATTCGCGGGCAGGAGCAGTTTTCCGTCATCATCAACTTCTTCATCACGCCGATGACGTTCTTCTGCGGCTCCTTCTTTCCCATCGCCAACCTGCCCGAGATCGTACAGCGTCTCGTCTCGCTGCTGCCGCTCGCTCATACGAACGCACTCTTGCAAGCCGACGGCTGGGACGGCGGTGCGCTCTCGTCCTTCGTTGTGCTCGCGCTTTTGACAGCGCTCGCCTTCGGCTGGGGCGTCCGGCGCATGAAACGGTATCAGGAGTTTTAGGAAACGCTGATAAAATGAAGTCGCCCAGATTTGCGCAGATGCGCTGTATCTATCGAGGAGACAAACCGGAGGCGTAGCGGTGCTACGTCGAGGATTTGTCGACGACGAGAGGACAGCGCAGATGCGTGAAGATGGGTGGCTGAATTTATCAGTGGTTCCTTGGGAAACGCTGGCTTTATTCGCGCTTTTTCCGTTTGGTTTCTACGAATCTACTTCAAGGAGGTTTTTATGCGAAAGTTTGGTATCATCATCGCGCTCCTGTGCCTCGCGGCGGCTGTCGTCTTCATCTTCCTGCCGCGTGCGCAGGAAGCGCCGCAGGCGAAGGAGCTGACGGCGAAGGATAGCATGGGGCGCGAAGTCACTATGCCCGCCCACCCGAAGCGCGTCGTCATATTGAACGCTTCGAACCTCGATCTCTTCGTCGCAGCGGGAGGCGCAGACTTCGTCGTTGGCAAGCCGACCTCGCAGGCATTGTCGGAGACGGTCAAGGAAAAGACGGCGCAGGCCGAGGAAGTCGGCATCATCCACCAGCCCGACATCGAGAAGATCCTCTCCCTGCAGCCCGATCTCGTCATCGGCACGAACGTGCCCTTTCACACCGATCTCGAAGAGACGCTCGGCAATGCGGGCATTCCCATTTACATTCAGGCACTCGACGATGTGCCCTCGCTCTTCGATGCGCTGACCTTCTACGGCAAGCTCACGGGCGATGAGAAGGCGGCTGCAAAAGAGGTGCAGACGATCAAGGACAAGCTCGCGGCGGTTGAAAAACGTGCCGCAGGGCGCACGCCGCCCAAGAGTCTGCTCGTCTTCGGCTCGCCCGAGAGCTTCAACATGGGCACGAAGAAATGCTTCACGGGCGGACTCATCGAGCTGCTCGGCGGCGGCAATATCGCTGACCACGCCGAGGGCGACGGCGGCTATCTGCCGCTTTCCATGGAGTTCGTCGCACGCGAAAACCCCTCGATCATCTTCGCCATCGTGCATGGCCCGACGGAAACACTTGAGCCGAAGATGCGCCGTGACCTGCAGGAGAGCGAGGCGTGGGCGGATGTAGACGCTGTGAAGAACGGACGCGTCTATGTCCTACCTTATGAACTTTTCGCCATCAATCCCGGCGTGCGTGCGGCGGATGCACTTGAGGTGCTCGCCGACATCATGTATCCACAGGCGAAATAAGGAAGGTTTTTCCAGGCTTGCCAGGGAAGCGATGCCGTTTCGCTCCCTTGCGGCCTCTGTATCCATATATCTCATAGGAATACAAGGATAAGGAGATGGAGTAATGCTGAAAAAGATCACAAAGAAGAAGAGCCTGCTGCTGACAGCAGCCATCCTCGCTGCTATGAGCGTCCCCGTGCAGGCGGCGGAGAAGAAGCAGGAGGAAACGACGCATATCAAGACGGATGAAGTCGTCGTCACAGCATCGAGGACGAAGCAGGAGGTCAAGGAATCGCCAAGCTCGGTCGAGGTCATTACACGCGAGGACATCGACAAGATGGGCGCGGAGTCTGTAGCACAGGCACTGCAGTTGGCACTTGGTATCGATACGCAGGAAAACGCCATGGTTGGCAATAAAGTTTCGATTCGCGGCATGAATACGAATCAGACGCTGATTCTCATCGATGGGCGGCGCGTGCGCACAGAGGATACAGACTCGACGATGAACTTTTATGAGTTTGAGCGCATCAATATAGACGATGTCGAACGCATCGAAATCGTGCGCGGTGCGGCAAGCTCGCTCTATGGCTCGGAAGCCCTCGGCGGCGTCATCAACATCATCCGGAAAAGACCGGACGAGCAGAAGACAGCCGTCACGCTGGATTGGACGACTCGACGCAAGGACGCCGGCATTCGTTTCGATGCAGGAAAACACGGGAATTGGAATATCGCGGCGAGCTTCAAGGTGTCCGACTACCGCGAGCGCGGTACGGATGCTAAGAGCAATATGTACGGCAAGAAGTATTTCTTCAATATCGAAGGCCGTATGGATGTAGCGAAAGACAAGTGGCTCGATGTTTTTGCAGACTATTTGATTGAAGATCAGTATATGAAGGGGATGATAACTAACAGGAATAAGCCGCCGATCTATCATGGAAGAGACTACGATCATACGCGCCTGTCGACGGGCGTTAAATATGCAGGTCGCGACAAACGCGGCAACTATGAAATGCAGGTCTATTACACGCGCTTTCATAAAGATCAGTATCAGAGGGACAGAGCGAACCATAACCTTCTCGGGTTCGATGATATGACGTTTAACTCTTTGATCTTCGATGGCAAGCGCTCCATGCAGCTGTCGAAAGACCACCTTCTGACCTTTGGCGGCGAATATCGTAAGGAAGACTATGAAAGCACCCGACTGAAGGGCAGCGGCTCTATCTCGCATGAGGGGGTCGTGAGTCCGTTTGGCAAGAGCTCGGTGAACTATGCGGCATTCTATGTGCAGGATGAGTGGCTCCTCAATCCTGATTGGCTGCTGATTCCGTCCATGCGCTTGGATCACAGTACTTCCTTCGGCAGCAAAGTGACAGGAAAACTTGGCACAACATACAAAATCAACAAGGATCTGCGGTTCAAAGCAAATATTGGAACAGCATATCGCGCACCAACGGCAAGCGAGCTTTATTTCGACTGGGATGGTATGCCAGGCGGCGAAAAAGTGAAGCTATGGTTTCATGGAAACCCCAACCTCAAGCCGGAGACCTCGCTGAACTTCGATGTCGGTCTTGAGATGGAGAAGGATAAAACTTTTGGCAAGATCACCTACTTTCACAACAAAGTCCGTGATTTGATCAACGGGCATTTCCAATTTCAGTATATGCCACCACCAATGAGGTCCATCAATCACATCTTCTATGTCAATGAAACGGAGGCGACGCTCCAAGGTCTTGAGTTTGAGGTCAAACGAGATCTCGGGAGCGGCTTCAACGTGCGCGGCCTCTACACTTATCTCGATGCGCGTGACGGCAAAGATATAAGGCTCACCGGCCGCCCGTATCACAAGGCGAGCCTGCAGCTGCACTATCAAGACCCAAAGAACGGCTGGGATGCGACGCTATGGAACGATTGGATTGCAGGCTATCGTTACGAAGAAACGGTTGGAAGCGGCATGATGGCAAAGACGATTTCCAAGGACGCTTCCCTGAGCATCCTGAACCTCGTCGTCAATAAAAAAATCAACGATCATTTCAGCGCTTACTTCGGCATTGACAATATCCTCGGCAAAGAGAGCGATGTCCTCGCCCATGACGGCAGAATCTGGCGCGGCGGCGTAAATATGACATTCTGAGACAGCAAAGCGAAAAAGCCCCCACATGCAAAGTCGGGGGCTTTTTGCATATCGGGTTGCCGTTCATCGTCTTTGCCGCCAGCGTATGATATATCGGCTGCTTATATATAAAAGTCGCCGTTTGCCGCCCTGCGTACAGCACGAGTGCCCTCAGCGGACAAGCCGTATATTGACGCTGCGCCATAAGAAAACGTATAATGGAGAAAACAATTCAGCAAACGATGGAGAGGAGGAAGCCTATGAATGTGCCAAAGGACGCGCAGCTGGCGATTGCGATCGGCTTTGCGGCGTTTTTCCTCTTTGTGGGCTTGGGAGTCTACGGCATATATTATTTCTTCACGGGCGGCTGCGATGAAAACAGCGAGCCGTATTCCGCCTACGAGGTGCGCGAAAAAATCGAGGCGGAGTATGATTTTCCCGTCGAGCTTGAATATCTGGGCGAGACGGTCACGCAGGAGAAGCCGTGGAAGCGGGTCGACTACACCTTCCGTGACAAGGAGCGCGACTTCACGTTCACCGCGCATGCGAAGGTCGCGCCCATCAATGCGTCGATTCCCTTCATCATCCTGCCGGGCGGACGCTCCTACTATACCGACTATCCCGCGCGCTGCCTCGACCGGCTCAACGACAAGGTGCAGGAGTGCGCGAAAAAGCGCGGCCTGCGCTTCATTACGCCCGAGGAGAAGGCGGCGCATCTCGGCTACCAAGGCGGCGTCGATACCGTTTTTCTGACGGATGAAAAGCAGCTCGCGGATGCGGCGGAGCTATTTCTCGAAATCGCGCAGATTTATGACGTAGCACGTTTTGGCGAACATAGCGTCGGACGCGACATCGCTTTTTGCTATCTGCCGCCGGGCGAGACGGATCTCAAGAAGACGCAGCTCGTCTGCATGATGTATCTGCGCAGCAAGCGGGACATCTATGACGCGAACGGCATCTCGGAGTACATCATCTCAAACAGCACGAGCGAGGCAGAGCCTTTCCTGCTCCGCTTGAAGGGTGGCTGGCAGGACAAGACCTGGCGGGCGAAAAAGAAGGCCGCGGACGGCATCGGCATGGGCGGGAGCAGTCCGGGCGATTTAGGTGCTCTCGGCTCGCCCGATGACCGAACGCCTTGGGACGACTGGGGCGATTGGGATGATTGGAGCGACTGGGATGGCTGGGATGATTGGAGCGATGAAGACAGTGACCGCCCGGAGTTCCTCACGCCGCCCATCTCTCCCTCGCGCCGAGAGCCGAGCTGGATCTGATTCGAGTCAGCGGTGTGCAGCTTTTGTCTCCGACCGCCTGCACCGTGCAGGAATTTTGCAGCATTGAAGATGGGGAGGTACGAACATGCAGGAGTTTTCTTTTCATTGTCCGACAGAGATCGTATTTGGCCGCGGCGTCGAGGAGCGCACGGCGGAGCTTCTTCGAAAGTACGGCGCACATCGCGTCTTTATCGTTTATGGCGGCGGCAGTGTCATCAAGAGCGGGCTGCTCGCGCGCGTCGAGCGCGTCATCACGGCGGCGGGCCTTGCCTTCTCCGTTCGGGGCGGCGTGCGGCCGAATCCGCGCCTTTCGTTTGCGCGTGAGGCCGTGCGCGAAGCGATTGACTTCGAGGCGGACTTCCTTCTCGCCGTCGGCGGCGGCAGCGTCATCGACACGGCGAAGGCCATCGCGCATGGCACGGCAAATCCCGATACCGACATCTGGGATTTCTGGTCGGGTAAGAAAGAGCTCAAAAAGAGCCTGCCTGTCGGCGTCATCTTGACGCTTCCTGCGGCGGGCAGCGAAACGAGCGATTCCTCCGTGCTGACGAACGAAGAGACGGGCGAGAAGGCGGGACTGCCGTCGCCGTTCAACCGCCCCGCCTTCGCCATTTTGAACCCCGAGCTGGCCTTTTCCCTGTCCTCGCCGCAGCTTGCGGCGGGCATCGCCGACATCGTCATGCACACGCTTGAGCGCTACATGACGCATACGGAAGGCAACGAATTCACTGACCGCATCGCCGAAGCTCTCCTGCAGAACGTTGCGAAGTATGCGCCCATCGTCCTCGCACATCACAAAAACTACGAGGCGATGAGCGAAATCATGTGGTGCGGCACGATCTCGCACTGCGGACTCACGGGACTCGGCCGCGACAAGGATTTCTCCGTGCACAAGCTCGGTCATGCGCTGTCGGCACGCTACGACACGAACCATGGCGAGTCTTTGACGGCTCTCTGGGGTGCGTGGGCGCGTGCCGTCTACGAAGATCGTCCCGAGCGCTTCGCGCGCTTTGCCGAGAAGGTCTGGGGCGTTGATGCTGGCTCTGCCGAAGAGCGGGCGCGTGCGGGCATCCGCAAGACGGAGGAGTTCTTCCGCTCGCTGAAGCTGCCGACCTCGCTCGGAGAACTTCCGACGGGCATCTTGGCGCACGGCGCACTGGAAGCGCTCGCCGACAACGTGACGGCCAATGGCACGAAGGCAGTCGGCACATTCCATCCCGTCGACCGTGCGCTCGCCTTGAAGATTTATACGGCGGCGAACCATTGAGCCTGCGGTCAGATATTTTCCTGCAGAGAAGATGCACGATGTTTACGAAGCGGATCGTATGAAAATAGTTTATCTTTTGTTTATCTGTCTGTTATCGTCCTTTTAGCGCAGCATGATACACTGAACGTGTTGAAGCAAGCAGACACAATGAGAGGAGAAGATAAAAATGAAGAAATGGCAGATGGCAGCTCCCGTGGCGGGCGCTCTGAGCTTGGGTGCACTCGTCGCGCTCGGCGTGGGAATCTTCCAAGGACAGACGACGCTTCACGCACCTGCACTGCGGACTGCCGCAGTCGCAGCTCCCGCCGCGAAGGGAAGCGATACGCCGTTCCTTTCCGTCGCTGAGGCGGCGACAGCCGACTTCGTGGGCTACGACACGATCAAGGTTCAGGCGATTGCCGAATCGGGACTCAATGAGGGCGATCTCACGAACTACGAGATCAAATTCGACGGGCGCGGCTACATGCCGACCTACCGCGTGGAGCTTGAGACGAACGCGGGCGGCGTGGACATCGACTTCGACGCCAAGACGGGCGAGATCATCGACGTGCGGGAAAAGTCGTGGAAGCACACGCGTACGAAGCTCGTCATCAGCGACTACGATGTGATCGAAGACGTAGAGGCGATGGGGATTGCGCTGGAAGACGCCGATCTTTCCATGGACGACCTCGACCGTTACGAGCTGGAACTGCACACGAAGCGGGGCGAGCTTGTCTACTCCATCGAGCTGAAACGCGGCACAGAAGAGTACGAATACGACCTGCGCGCCACCGACGGCACGATCTTAAAGAGAGATACCGACTTCGACTGACGCGATTCATCGGCAGAGAAAATCCCCCGCCGCAGACAGAATGTCTGCGGCGGGGGATTTTTCTGTTGACAAAAGATAAGAAACATATTACGATATTTGCGGTATAACTAAAAGTTCTAGTAGTACGATAAGTGGAACAGGTGCCCTCGAGGCTTAATAGGGAAGTCGGTAGAAGCCGACGCGGTCCCGCCACTGTAAGGACGAGCAACTTTGCCGCGATTGCCACTGGGGCGCAAGCTTTGGGAAGGCAGGCAAAGGAGTTATGACGCCGAGCCAGGAGAACTGCCTGTTTGACGCTCATCGATGGACCCACGAGCGATGGGGAGAGGAGCATGGATTCACCGTGAAAAAAGCAAGCAAACGACTCTTATTGACAGCCTTGATGATGGGATGTTCCTTCGGCGCAGCGCATGACGCCTTCGCGGAGGAAGCGGCAAAAACGCCAGTCGAAGCAGAAGATTCACAGCGTACAGCGCAAGAAAACGCCGACAGCGAATATCATCTGCCCGATCTCACAGTTCTAGGAGATCGCAAGACCTTCCGCGGCGGCATGATCGAGAGGAAGAGTACGACGGGCATTCTAGGAGAGAAGGATTCCTTGGAACTGCCCTTCAGTGTCACGACCGTCAGCCAGAAAGCGATCGAGACATTTTCCACACCGCAGAGCGGCGTGATGGACACGCTCTCGCTCGTCCCTTCCGTGCGTGCGTCTTCGAGCAAGAGCGTTCATTCCGTGACGATTCGCGGCTTCCAGCAAAACGGTTATTCCATGTACATCAACGGCATTCCTGGTGCGATGAGTTCAGGCAACCTGCCTTACTACTGGATTGAAAACGCCACTGTAGTCGCAGGGCCCAATCTCGGCGTCAACGGGACGAACATCTCCGATACGATCGGCGGCTCGATCAACTTCCAGTCGAAGAGGGCGCAGACCAAGGACAATACGGATGTACGCCTCTCCTACAACGGCGGCAGATCGTTCGAGCAAGGTGTTGATATCGGCCGGCGCTTTGGTGCAGACAAGGCATTTGGCCTGCGCGTCGCGGCCAACCACATCGGCGGCGAAACGGTGCAGGAGGATAAGAATCTCAAACAGAACAACATCTTCGTGAACTTCGATCATCAGGGAAAACGCTCAACGACGAACTTGATGCTCGGATATAGCCGCATCAAGTACGAGGGCGGCGGTGACGGCTTCAGTGTGGGCAATCTGACAGTACTGCCCAAGGCGCCCGATGCAAGGAAGAGCTACACGCCGTCTTGGCTCTACCATACATACAAGGACACATGGATCATCCTCAACCATGAGCAAAAGCTCAACGATCATGTAACGGCATATATCAATTTCGGACACCATAAGTTCGATTATGACAAGTACTATGAAGGCACGCCTAAACTGACCTCGAACGATGGTGATTTCACGATCAATGCCGAATATTGGCCGCTCGGTCATACGCGTATCTATTTCGGCACAGGCCTGCGCGGCGATTTTCAGACAGGAGATGTCAAGCACGAATACATCATCGGCTTCGACAAGAATTGGGTCAACCGTTTCTCGGGCGGCGGCGATCTTTGGAGCGGCACAGGCAATCTCTACCGCAACAATTCGTGGGCAAGCGTGCCACTGCCCGATTATCAGCCGCCGCTGCAGTTCAAGCAGCAGATGACAGGCTATCATCTCGTAGATACGATGAAGTTCATGGATGATCGCCTGCAGCTTACGCTGGGTCTGCACGGGCATAAATCGAGCTATACGAGAGTCGGTCAGAAGCGCCAGGATTCCGACGCGACGTGCCCGACATTCGCCTTGAGCTACAAATTCACACCGGAAATCATGGGTTACGTCAGCCACAGTGAGTCATTCAACGCCGGGACGCTCGTCTCTGGCGCTTCTTACAAAAACAAGGGCGAAGTCTTGCCGCCTGCAAAGACGAAACAGGATGAACTCGGCGTGAAGATCAAGAAGGGAGATTTCGTCAACACGCTGAGCCTCTTCAAGATTCGCAAAGCGAATACGATCGACGTCATGCGTCCCGACGGAAAGTATCGTCTCAACGATGGCGAGCAGGAAAACACAGGATTTGAATGGGCGTTCACAGGGAAGATCAGCAAGCGCCTCGATCTGGTCGGCGGCATGATGTATCTCGACGCCAAGCAGTCAAAAACGAAGGACGGCGCGAACGACGGCAAAGCCGTCGGCGGTACGTCGAAATTCTCCGGTACGATCGGCGCCGTTTATCATGTCGATCCGGCATGGTCTTTGATCGGCCGAGTTTCGTATCTCGGAAGAGCCGACATCAAGAACGAGACTCTCAGCGTGCCCGCTTCCTGGAAGGTCGATCTCGGCGCTTCTTATGAAACGAAGATGGGAACGACCCCCGTCACGCTGACTTTGATGTGCTACAACGTGACCGGCAAGGACTACTGGATTCCCGTCGCGGGAGCGGATAGCTTGCAATTGAGTGCGCCGCGCTCGGTGTCGTTCGCAGCGAATTTCGAAATCTGATAGTAGGACAGGCAAACGGACTTCTGCGTTTGCCTGTCTTCGTTGTGCGGTTTTGAAGGCTGATGGAGGGATGAGGCCATGATGCTGGAAAAGCTCAAGACGATGGGGACGATGCAGCTTCTTCTGCTGTGCCTGCCGCTGCAATTGCTCGTCGTATGGTGGGGGGTCTCGTCCGGACTTACGGATATTTCCATGTCTGCCATTTTGGGGATGCTCACAGGAAATGCCGACGATGCACTCACCGCGAGCATCCTCTATGAGCTTCGTCTGCCGCGTGTGCTCCTCGCACTTTGCGTAGGCATGGGACTGACCTTGTCAGGCGTCATCATGCAGGCGATCGTGCAGAATCCGTTGGCTGATCCTTATATCTTGGGCGTATCTTCAGGTGCGTATTTCGGCACGGCGGCGGGCCTCTTCCTCGGACTGGGCTCTCTGTTCGGTGCAATCGGCATCGGTGCGTGCTCATTTGCCGGTGCGCTTTTTGTCTCCGTCCTCGTCATCGGCTTTGCCCGTCGAGAAAATGGCGATTTGTCCAATCTTCTCCTGGGAGGCTTGGCGATGGGACTCGTCTTCTCATCGCTCGCAGGCTTTCTCGTCTACAAGGCCAGCGACACGGAGGGCATGGAGTCCATAACCTTCTGGCTCATGGGCAGCGTGGCAAACGCCTCCTTGATTCAGGCGCTCGTCTTATGCGTCGTCGTCGTCGCGATATTCCTTTATTTCATGACGCAGAGCCGCGTACTGAACATCCTCCTCTTGGGACGCGACACGGCGATCACCTTGGGCGTCAATGCCAAGGATCACTTGACGAAGTACTTGCTCTGCAACGGCCTTTTGGTCGGCCTCATCGTCTACAACGCAGGCATGATTGGCTTCATCGGCCTCGTACTTCCGCATATCGTACGCAGCCTTTTGGGCGCCGACCATCGCGTACTGCTGCCCGCAGCGGTCATGCTCGGCGGCATGACCGCCGTCCTTCTGGATCTCCTTTCACGCTCGCTCATTCCGATTCCCGGCGTGGAAATCCCCTTGGGCGTGATGTTTGCGCTCGTCGGCGCACCGCTCTTCATCTATCTCGTATTCCGGCAGAGATATAACGTCTTCATGTAAGACGAGTGAATCTGAACTGCGTGGGGACTGTGAACGACTACCGTATAGGATGGCCTCCTCTATGAAAGAACAAAACGAAAACATCATATTGTATGCAACGCTTGCTGCCATGCTTCTTCTCCTGCCATTGGCGGCCATGACGCGCGGCATCGTCAACGTGGACTTCCATGAGGTTGTGCTGTTTCTCGTCGATCCGACGAATCCACAGATCGCCCCCATTCATGCAGATGTCTTGGCGTACATGCGCGCACCGCGTTTTGTCCTAGCTCTTTTGGCAGGTGGTACGCTCGCCGTCACAGGCGCCGTCATGCAAGCGCTCTTTCGCAATCCGCTGGCGGATCCGTATTTCTTGGGCATCTCTTCTGGTGCAGCACTGGGCGCTGTCCTGATGATGAGCGCAAACATCACGGTGCTTGCGGGATTCTCCGCCGTACCGCTGGGAGCCTTCATCGGCGCGGGACTCTCGACCTTCCTCGTGCTGTGGCTCACACACCGCTATGGAGAGGGAAAGTCCTTCATGACCTTGATTGCAGGACTGGGCATCCATGCCGTTTGCAGTGCCGCCATCAGCCTCATCATCTCTCTTGCACCCAATTCGCGCACGGTGGCGAACATCTCCTATTGGCTGCTCGGCAGTCTGGAGCGCAGCGGCTGGGAAAAGAACCTCTATCTCGCCAGCATTGCCTTGCCGATCATCCTCTTTTTCCTGTTACGTACACGCATACTGAATCTGATGCTCCTCGGCGATATCGAAGCGAGCACGCTTGGCTATCGCTTGGAGAAGAGCCGCAGCCGGTATATCTTCCTATGCGCCATGGCGGTGGCCATGGTCGTCTACAACGCCGGAATCATCGGCTTCGTCGGCCTGGCAGTGCCTCACATCGCGCGATTGCTCGTGGGCAGCAGCTATGAGCGGCTTTTGCCGGTATGCGTCGCCTTGGGCGCAGGCTTCCTCGCGTGGGCAGATGTTTTCAGCCACTTGGCGTTGGAGAACGGCGATATGCCGATCGGCATCATCGTCAGCCTGCTCGGCAGCCCGATTTTTCTGCATCTTCTATTGAAGAGAAAGCGCGTCTGACTCATGAAGAAAACATCATGGTATGCTGTCATCCTGAACGCAGTCTGCGCTTTCTTCCTCGGCTGCTCCTTTGCAGGGGAAGAAAGCGCTCCAACGGAGGGCGTTCCTGTGCGCGTGGAGAACTTGCGCATCGACAATTACTTCGTACAAGGGAAGAATGTGCAGGTATTCACCGAAGTCCCCAAGCGCGTCCTCGTCGTCGGCGACAATGAGACGGAGACGTTGATCGAGCTTGGCGCGGCTTCCTCGATCCTTCTGGCTGCAGCAAACAACGACGGCCCTTTCCCTATGAAGGAGGAGAATGCCCGCATTTTAGAAACCCTGCCACGCGCCATGAATCAACAGCTTCATATGGAATATGTCATGCAGGCACGCCCCGATCTCATCATCGGGAATCAATACTGCTTTACGCGGAACAGTTTGGGCAGCACAGACTACTGGAACGCACACGGCGTAAAAACGCTTGTCAATCTGAGCAGCTCACAGCCGAGGCGACACTACATCAAGGAAACTGTGGCACAGGAGATGGAAAGCATCCGAGACTACGGACGTATTTTCCACGCAGAATCCGCCGCCGAGCACATCGTGCAAGAAACCTACGACTGTATTGATGAAATCAACGAAAAAGCACAAGGATATCCCAAGCCGCGCGTCATGCTGATCGAGCTTATGAGCACGTTCGTTTCGTACGACAAAAGCAAGCTCGCGGGCAACATGGCGGAACAGATCGGTGCCGAAGCGATCGAGACACCTGCCGTCATCACATTTGAGCACATCGCGAAGGAAGATCCCGACGTACTGATGGTCATCTGCAGCCACGCCGAGTACGGTGTCTGCCTGCAGCAGATCTATGAGCATCCAGGCCTGCAGCATACGAAATGCGTGCAAAACCATCGTATCTACAGCATCCCGCTCAGCTATACCTACGGCCCGCTCTGCCATACCGTCGACGGCATAAAGATGATGGCAAAAGCCTTTTACCCAGGGATTGCGATAGAATAAACTACACGCGCAAACGGAAGATTGCAAGTTTAATGGTTTCCCTTTCAGTTGCTTTTGGCTCTCAACTAAAGTTTAACTGAACGGTTTCCAAAATGAAACTTTTTTCGTCAATTTATTTTAAAAATCCCCCTTTTGGCCTAGTGCAGGGGGATTTTTCTGTTGACAAAAGATAAGAAGTCTACTATACTACAAGAAATAGGACTAAAGGATCAGCTATAAATTCACAGCCTCCATCCTAGCGCATCGTTTTCACCTTTTGATTTTCGGCAAATCCTCCATATAGCAAAATATCTGTGCATCTGGCTTGTCTTTTGATAGGATGTAAGAACTATAACGATATGACAAAGAGCGTGGGATATGGATAGATTTTATCAGCGACCTCTTCACAGAGAAAGGAGAAACGATTTTACATGGGGAAAAGGGAAGGACGAAGTTTAGCGCTGATGATTGGGCTCGCCGTTTCAGCGGGTGCAGCGTTGTTTCCGCAGTACGTTGCTGCGGCGGATGTTACGGGACATGACATCGTATCCTCACGCGACTGGTCAGGGCCGGATACGAATCCGCGTGCAGCGGGATACATCGGCTCTGAGAGCGATAGCGGCAACGTCTACGGCAACACGCTGACTGTTGACAGTACGCACCACCCTCCGCACGTACTGAATCAAGGCTATATCGCGGCAGGATACACGGAGGGCGGGGGCGACACCTACGGCAACCGCCTCGTCATCCTGCCCGGCGCACATCTGACGGGGCGTGTCTCCGGCGGACATCTGAACGGGGCGGCACTGTCCGGCCGAACACATCACAACACGGTCATCATGCGGGGCGGCACTGTGACGGATGAGATCTACGGTGGGAATGTCACGGGGACGAACGGCCTGCGCGTTGGCGACGCGGAGTGGAACACTGTGGAGATGAGCGGTGGACGCGCCGAGAAGGGGATCTATGGCGGGCGCGTGCGCAAGAGTGGAAATGTACGGCACAATACCGTGCACATCTCCGGCGGTTGGGCGAACACTGCGGGCGGCGGCGTCGCCCCGCAGGAGGCTGGTGGACACGGAGGAAATGCGGAGGACAACCAGCTCGTCGTCTCGGGCGGTACCGTTCGTACCGCAGTCGGTGGTGTCTCACTGCGGGGCAAGGCTCTTCGCAATACTGTCGAGATCACCGGCGGAACGCTTCGCGTCGTCTATGGCGGCAGCGGTCGGCAGACCGATGGCAACCGCGTTGCCATCTCCGGGGGCGACATTCGTGGGGCTGTAATCGGCGGTTTTTCCGGCATCGGCTCCGCGAACAACAACAGTGTCGCGATCACGGGTGGCTCGGTGCGCGGCGACGTCTATGGCGGACGCAGTCTGCTCGGCAGCGCCGAGGGGAACGTCGTCACGCTCGACGGCGTTCACATCATGCAGGGTAACGTCTACGGCGGCTACGGGGCACGCGGGTCGAAGAACATCGTCAACCTCAAGAACGGCGCGGAGGTGGACGGTATGATCTTTGGCGGCTTCTCCGACGGCAACCGTGAGAACAACAACCTTCTCGCGATCCATGGCGTTGGAACGGCAAAGGCGGAGAAGCTCATCTATGTGCAGCATCTGGACTTTTACCTCGATCCGATGGCGAGCCCCGCCAGCCCGACGCGCTTGCAGCTCCGTACGATGACGCAGAGCCTCTCGGGGGTCTCCGTCGGTGTCGGCGTGAAGGGGCACGCGCTCGTCCTGCGTCCTGGCGACACCGTCAGCCTGCTGCGCGTCGCGCCGGGCGGGACGCTTAACATCAATGGAATGGCGCGAGAAGCTGAGACCATGCACGGTGTCTCCGTCAGCTATGCCTTCGATGTCTGGCGGCGCGGCAACGAGGAACTGGTTGCCACGCTGCGGGCGAGTACCGTCAACCCGCGTACGCGCTCCCTCATCGAGACGCGCACAGCGACGAACGAGCTGATTAACCGCGGTGCAGATCTCCTCGCCTCCGCCGGCATGGGGGCTGCGGATGACGATCGCGAGCGCAGGCGGCAGTATGGAATCTGGGCCGACGTGCAAAAGAGCAGTATGCGCACGAAGACCGACTCGGATATCGACCTGCATGCGTCCAACATGGCGGTCGGTGTCTCCCGCATCTTTGCACGAAAGGGCGGAGAACTCCTGTTCAGCCCTTTCGTTGAGTATGCAACGGGGAAATATGACAGCTACATGGGCGACGGTACGCATGGCAGCGGGGATCTCAGCTATCTCGGCGCGGGAGTTCTGGCGCGGATGGATCGCACGAACGGCGTGTGGATGGAGGCAGTCCTGCACGGCGGCAGCACCAAGGCAAACTATCACGGGCAAGTCTACGCCTCACAGCTCACCACCTATCGCTATACCGCGCCGTACTGGGCGGTGCAGCTCGGTGTCGGCAAGACGCGGCCGGTGGGCAGTGCGGCGCAGCTCGACTGCTATGCACGATACTTCTGGTCGCATACGAATGGCGTATCCGCGCGGTTGAATACGGGGGAGACGTACGACTTCCACGCGACGGACTCACATCGCCTGCGTGCAGGGGCACGCTACACGCGCTTTGGCTCCGCCTCTGCACTGTATGCGGGGCTCGCGCTTGAATATGAGATGGCGGGTGGTGCGACGGCACACTTCCAGAGCTACGATATGCCTGCCTCCAGTGCAACCGGCGCGAGCGTTTTCATGGAACTCGGCTGGCGCAGTACGCCAAAGCACGGGCGTGTCACCTGCGAGGTCAACCTGTCCGGCTGGCAGGGTCATCGGAGCGGCTGGATGGGCAGTGCCCGTATGGATTGGAAATTCTGAGTATCCCCCTACGTCGAAAGCAAGGCGGCTCTGCAAAACGGTATCAAAGGGCGTGTTGTACAAAGGCTTATGGTTCTGTACGGCACGTCTTTTTTGTGTCCTGGGTGTGCGCAAGAATCAAGGAGGCGTTGATACATGCAGTACCGCCATCTGGGTGCATCTTTTTCGCCCTCTCTGCGTCGATAAATCCGCCGCATAACCTTACACCGGCCGTCATACATTCGAACACATCGCGGAAGAAGCCCCCGACGTACGGCTGGTTGCCTTCTCGAATTTTCATCATCCTGTCATACTTACCAGTACCGCCGCAAAGAAAAATGCGCTATAATAAGAACAGTAGAGACTATAGGAAAAGAGGAGGTTTTGAACATGTGGAAAAAGTGGACGCTTTCCTTTCTCGCGCTTGCACTCTGTGCATTCTTGGGAGCTGCCGTACCCGCTGAAGCGGCGGCCAAGGAGAAGCCCGCGCGCGTGGAACTCGTGATGGTGCTCGACAAGAGCGGCTCGATGTCGGGGCTGGAGTCGGATACGATCGGCGGCTTCAATTCGATGATCGAGAAGGAGAAGAAGCTCGATGCGAAGGTCAATGTCACGACGGTGCTCTTCAACGACAAGATCGATACGATCTATAACCGCGAAGATATCCGGCGCATCAAGCCGCTGACGGATAAGGAGTACGAGGTCGGCGGCACGACAGCGCTTTTGGACGCCGTAGGCTCGACGATCCTCAAGGTCGCACGCACGGAGGGCATCGAGAACGAGGATACGAAGGTCGTCTTCGTCATCATCACGGATGGCCTGGAGAACGCCAGCGAGGAGTTCACGCGCGAGAAGGTCAAACAGATGATTTCCGACAAGCAGGAGAAGGCGGGCTGGGATTTCATCTACCTCGGCGCGAACATCGACGCGGAGAAGGAAGCGGCGAGCATCGGCGTCAACCAGAAGAACGCTGTGACTTACCGCAACACGAAATCGGGCGTGCGCAGGAACTTCGACGCCGTCAGCGCCTATGTGGCGGAAGCTGTAGCTGATCCGAGCGCCGAGAGCGGCAGCTGGAAAGAGCATGTGGAAAAGGACGAGACGCAGGATTGAGACGCTCAGAAAGCAAAAGCCCCGAAGCCATCACGCGATGGCTTCGGGGCTTTTATCTTGCTGGATACGCAGTTCTTTTTCTGACTATATATGTATATGAATGACACCGAAACTCCTATATATAAATCTAAAAGGGTTGGGCGAAGTTGACGATAGCAGATAAAAATGCTATATTGATATGAGAATGATTATTTGTAAAATCTTTGATAAAGAGAACATGGGAGGTTTTTTCATGAAAAAAGTTGCGGTAGTATATTGGAGCGGCAGCGGCAATACGGAAGAGATGGCGAAGGCTGTCCTGGAGGGCGCGAAGAAGGGCGGTGCGGATGCGGAGCTCAAGCGCTTCGAGGATTTCAAGGTCGCCGATCTGGCGGGCTATGACGGCTTCCTCTTCGGCTGCCCGGCGACGGGTTCGGAGGAGCTGCAGGAGGACTATGTCGAGCCGTTCTTCGCTGAAGCGGAGTCGAAGCTCTCGGGCGTGCCGGTCGGACTCTTCGGCTCGTATGGCTGGGGCGGCGGCGCCTTCATGGAATCGTGGGCGGAGCGCGTGCGCACGGCGGGCGCGAAGCTCGTAAGCGATGGACTCGCCGTCGAGAACGCGCCCGACGACGACGGGATCAAGGCGTGCGAGGAGCTTGGCGAAGCGCTGGCGAAGTCGCTTTGAGTCTTTCCGTGCCTTTCTGGCGCGAGGCGGCGTCATAGGGATGCCCGGAGAGCGGTTCTGCATCGTGGAAGGATGGTGCAGAGCCGCTCTTTTCGTATGCGCCGGAAAGGGTGGGATGCTTGTCGATCGCCTTGGGCAAAAAACTTTTATTTTTATATTGAAAATCATTACCGTATATGCTATCCTATACATACATTGCTGGAGGTGATGATTTTGGGTAAGGATGGTTTCGAGCGTATGCTCTGCTTCCACTGTGCGCCGACGTTCGCGGGGATCAAGCCTGCGAGCCTTGTTTCTTTCCAGAAGAGCCGCTTCGAGGATTTCGATGCGCTTCTTGAATCGTATGCGACATGCTTCGAGTGCAAAGGCATCACGCCCGTCCGCTTGACGGAGGGCGAGGAGTATGTCCTCATGCTATTCTACCGCAGGAAGCTCCTCGAACGGATCTTGGAGCAGCCGGCGGTGCTCGCGCTTCTGGCGCGATTCGGCTATCGTGCAGGTGATGCGATCGAAGCGCATTTGGAGTATCTTTCCATGCGCATCCAACTCCAGAAGAGTTTCCCACATGAGGTCGGCCTCTTCCTCGGCTATCCGGCGGAGGACGTGGAGGGCTTCATCGAGAACAAGGGGCGCGATTTCGCTTGCGCGGGCTATTGGAAGGTCTACGCGAACGAGGAGGAGACGCGCGCTCTCTTCCAGCGATATACGGACTGCACGGAGCGTCTTTGTGCGCGTCTGGGGCGCGGCACGCCGATGGCGGAGCTTTTGGAAGCGGTCTAGCGCGCAGGGATGGTCAGCGGTTCTTTGCAGCAAGAAAAAATCATCAGGAGGTCTTTGACATGGGAAAAGTAGCGGTTGTATATTGGAGCGGCACGGGCAACACGGAAGAGATGGCGAAAGCCGTCCTTGAGGGCGCGAAAAAGGGCGGCGCAGAGGCGGAGCTCTTCACGGTCAGCGATTTCAGCGCGGACAAGATGGCCGACTACAACGGTTTCCTCTTCGGCTGCCCCGCCATGGGCGACGAGGTCTTGGAAGAGGACGAGTTTGAGCCGTTCTTCACGGAAGCGGAAAAGAAGCTCTCGGGCGTTCCTGTCGGCCTCTTCGGCTCGTACGGTTGGGGCGCTGGCGCCTGGATGGAGGCTTGGGCGGAGCGCACGAAAGCTGCCGGCGCCAAACTCGTCTCCGACGGCGTGATCGTCGAGAATGCGCCCGATGACGACGGCGTGAAGGCCTGCGAGGATCTCGGCGAAGCCGTCGCCAAGGCGCTCTGAGAAGGTTCGCCAACCTCGCGGCAGATGCCGCAGATTCCTTCTCGCGCAAGCGAACTACACGCACAAAAAGACTGCCGCGCTTCGGCGCGCGGCAGTCTTTTTGCTTGCTGTTCTTTTGAGGAGAAACGAAGTGGAGATTTTGAACGAGCGGTTTTTTGCCTGCAGATTCAGAAATCACTTGGAGAACGCCGTCACGAGATTCTTGAGGCGTTCCGTGCCTTCCTTGAATCCCTGTACCTTTTCGAGGATGTCGGCGTACCGTTCCGCCATGCCGACGATGTTTTCGGCGATGCGCGTGTTGCCGTCGGCGCTCTCGTGCGTTGCACGTCCGATCTCGTCCATCGACTGGTTCATGTTGCGCACGGAGGAGAGGAGCTCTTCGGAGCTTTTCGTGCTGCCCTTGGCCGTCCTGTGGAAGAATTCTGCGTCTTCCTTGTACTGCACGGCGGTCTCGTCCATCTGTTCATAGTCCTTGCGGATGTCTTCATCGATGAAGTGCAGGAGGTCGAAGGCGCCTTTTGATAGGGCCTCCATCGCTCCCATGACCTGGCCGGTGAGGTTCTTGATTCTCTCCGCTGTTTCCTGTGACTGCTCGGCCAGTTTGCCGACTTCGCCGGCGACGACGGCGAAGCCGCGTCCCTGCTCGCCGGCGCGCGCGGCTTCGATGCTCGCATTCAGCGCGAGGAGGTTCGTCTGCTCGGCGACGTCTGTGATGGCCTGTGTGAGCGTCTCGATCTCCTGCACGACCTTCGCGGCTTCGATGGCGTTCTCTACGGAGGTCTTCGTCGAGGCGTAGACGCGGTTCGAGGCTTCCTGCGACTGCTCCATCTTCGCTTTCAGCTCGGTCGCGCGCACGGCAATCTCGCGCGTGTACGCCTCGCTCTTCTTCATTTCCTGCACGGTGTGCTGGATCTCTTCACTCAGGTGACCGCTGACCTGCTGCATGCTCGCCGTCGAGGCCGCCGTCTCTTCCATGCCCGCAGACATCTCCTCCGTCACGGCGGACATGTCCTGCGTCTCGTTGTTCATCGCGTTGATCATCGCTTCGAGTTCACCGACGACGGCATCCGTCTTTTCGGCTTCCTCGTGCACCTGCTTCATGAAGCCCTGCATCTTCATCAGCGCCTTGACGACGACGCCGATCTCATCGGCGCGGTTCGACAGCGCGGCTGGAATCTCGCGGTCCAAGTCGCCCGTCGCGACGGCATTGAGGTGGTCGATCGACGTATTCAAGGGCGCCGAGATGTTGTCCGCGATGATGCGCGACATGACGATGCCGAGAATCAGGCTGATGAGGATGATCGCGGCGAAGATCTTCAGCGTGCGTGCATACTGGATGTTGTTCGCCTCGAAGAGCTGCTTGCCCTGGAACACGTTGTCTGGCGTCAGAACCTGCATGTTGGCGCCGATCGCCGTCAAGGAGGAGAGCTGATTGTACGCTTCCGCCTTGTCCTCGGGCGCTGTGCCGAGTGTGCCGACAGCCTTGACCGCGGCGTCTGCCGCATCGAGATCCTTGTCAAGTGCGGAGAGCGCTTCCTTTGTGCGATCGCTCTGCTTCATCTTCTGGATTTCTTCCACGTCGTGCCGGATGCCCGCGAGGTTGCCCGCGATGTCATCGAGGAGGATCTGACGATTCTCCTGCGTGAAATTCTGCTGCACGATGTAAGAAACATTGACGTTGATGCTGCGCAGTCGGTTGTTCGCGTCGTTTAGATACTGCGTCGTCATCAAGTTGTGGTGATACATCTCGTCGAGCGCCTGCTTTGCCGAATGGCTCGAATAGATGCCGACGACGGCGACGAGTGCCACGGTGAGGAGGAGGAAGACGGAAAGGATCGCAACCTTCGTCTTTACGCTGTAATCCTTCAGGATCTCGCTGCCCAAAGTAAAATTGCTCATATTTCCCAGCCCCCCCTTACTTCACGAACTGCGCGACATTTTCGCGCGTGATGGACGTGAACGGAATGTCAAGGCTTTCGGTCGGCGCCTTGCCGCTTAGGAAGCCTTGGACGAGCGTGACCGCGCCCGCCGCCTGTCCTTCGGCGTCCTGCTTGACCGTCTGCGAAAGCTCGCCCGCTTCGACCGCTGCGAGGCCTGCAGGCGTAGCGTCGACGCCCGTCACGAGGCAGCCGTTGAGACGGTTTGCCGCTTTCAAGGCCTGGATAGCGCCCAAGGCCATCTCATCGTTTGCCGCGACGACGCCGTTGATCTCGGGGAAGAAGCTCAGCCAGAGCGTCATGGCCTTCATTCCTTCCGCCTTGCTCCAGCTTCCGTCGACGGAAGCGAGGAGCTTGACGTCGGGACGCTTGTCGAGGCACGCTTCCTTGAAGCCTTCCCAACGCTTGACGGCGACGCCCAGGGAACTTTCGCCCATCAGGTAGACGACCTTGGCGTTCGGCGGCAGATGGCTTGCCATGAACTCGCCCTGCATCCGGCCGGCCTCGCGGTCGTCGGAGAGCGAGCCGATCACTTTCGGATCGTTCACGTCGCGGTTCATGATGACGACGGGGATTCCTGCCTCGCGCGCCTTCTCGACCGTAGGCACGATGCTCGTTCCGTCCATCGCGAGGAGCACGATGGCGGCCGCCTTGTTGCTGATCGCCTCGTTCAGCTGGTCGATCTGCAGATTGCTGTCGCCCTTGGCGTCGAGGAATTCCACATCAAGCCCTGCCGATTTCGCCTTCTCGGCAAAAGTGTTCTTGAGCTGCATGGCGAAGGCGTCGGCATCGTTGTGGTTCGCGTAGATCACCTTGCCCGATCCCCCGATACCGGAAGAGCCGCAGCCCGCCAAGAGGAGACACCCCAAGACGGTCAGGAGAAAGAGCAGACATTTTCTTGTCAGACTCATGGTTTCACGTCCTTTCCTGCAGAGCTGCGATTCCTGTCGCATCTCTGCGCTCAAATATAGTCCTTCAGCTCTACACCTTCTTCGACTTCTAATGAAATTCTCCTGCTTCATCGGGAAATATATTCTTCCTTCTTGGGTATATTGGGAAAATATGATTTTTTTCTTGCATTTTCTTTCGATATGCAGTATACTTGCGTAGTACGACATGGGGACGTAGCTCAGCTGGGAGAGCGTTCGGTTCGCATCCGAGAGGTCGAGGGTTCAATCCCCTTCGTCTCCACCATCTCGACAAGTGAGGAATCGGCTGTTTGCCGATTCTTTTTTTGTGTTATAGATGAGGCTTTGGTTTTGCGGGAGCGCGGATATAGCTTGCTCGTCAAGGAAGCGGTCATTGCAAATAACGATATTGTGGTTATCTGCGATAAAAAATAACCACAGTATCGTTATTTTTGATATAATAACCATAAAGAGGTGATCCCATGTGTAAGATTCCTGCGAAAGAGAGTCTGTCCGTCGAGTTTAAAAGCGACAAGAAATGCTTATCGAACAGCATTCTGCTCGATGCCGTCGTTGGATTGGCCAATACGGATGGCGGCATATTATATCTAGGCGTAGAAGATGACGGAGAAATCACGGGACTTCACGGGGCGCATATGGATGTGCTTCCCGTCATGGCTTTTGTGGCAAACAATACGGTTCCTTCTGTTTCCGTGCGCACGGAAATCGTCAGGGTGGACGGCATTCCCGTCCTGCGCATCGATGTGCCAAAAAGCCGCAGCATCGTGGCTACCGGCAGCGGAAAAATTTTGCGCCGTCGCTTGAAGGCGGATGGATCTCCGGAAAATGTGCCACTCTATCCATTTGAGATTCCTATACGGTTATCTGAATTAGGCGCTTTCGATTTTTCTGCGCAAATGGTACCGAATGCTGACTTCGCTGACTTAAGCAGCGCCCAGATCCTGCACTTACGCCATATTATCGCCCAGCGACATGGAGAGGCGGAGCTTTTAGAGCTGTCGGATCAAGAACTCTTGGAAGCCCTGCGTTTGACCGTTGAGCATGAGGGGAGAATGCTGCCGACCATTGCCGGACTGCTTCTCCTCGGCAAGGAAGAAAGCCTTGCACGTTTCATCCCTACGGCACAGACTGCATTTCAAGTTCTTGAGGGTTCTGCCATTCGATTGAATGAGCAGACACGCTTGCCGTTGCTTGCCGTCTTTGAGAAATATGCAGAATATTTCAAGGCGTGGAATCCGGAACGAGATATCGAGCAGGGGCTGTTTCGCACAGCCATTCCCGAATTTTCTCCCGCCTCTTTTCGCGAAGCGCTTGTCAATGCTTTTTGTCATCGTGATTATGCACAGCTCGGCATGACGCTCGTGCAAATTACAGAAGAAGGTCTGACCATCGAAAACCCCGGCGGCTTTATTGAAGGAATATCTTTGCGCAATCTCATTTCCGCTGCGCCGCGCGGCAGGAATCCGGCGCTTGCCGATGCTATGAAACGCATAGGGCTTGCCGAGCGTACGGGGCGCGGCATTGATCGCATATTTGCGGGTTCCATCATCTACGGTCGTCCGTGGCCCGATTACTCCGAGACAACGGAGAACAACGTACGGGTTTTTATTGCGCGTGCCAAGCCGAATCTGGCTTTCATGAAGCTCATCCAAGATGAGCAGCAGCGTACGGGGAATCTGCCATCAATCCATGCCCTGCTGATTCTTTCGGCCTTGCAGATGGAACGCCGCCTGACGTTTGCCGATCTCGGGAAAATGACACATCTGAGCGAACATCGCATCCGTGCGAACCTTGAACGTATGGTTGAGAATGGAGTGATAGAAGCGAAGGGAAGCGGAAAAAACCGCAGTTACATGCTCAGTGCTCAAATGTATGCGGCAGCGAATGAAACCGCTGCCTATGTTCGCCAGGCCGGCATCGAAGAAGTACGTCAGCCCGAACTCATCCTGCGGTACGTTCAGGCACAGGGCAGCATTACACGAGGAGAAGCTGCCGATCTCCTGCGCGTCAGTGACAATTATGCCTATGTGTTGCTCAAGCGACTGACAGAGGACGGCAGGCTGCGAGCTGTCGGGCAGAAGCGCGGGCGCAAGTATGTGCTGTCGACACATTCGCATTGACAATACTATTCTTCTTAGGTATGATTAGGTTTAGTGAAATGAAACGTATACGCTTCCGCCGTTGAGGACAGCGGAGCGTTCCGCCAAGTGGTAGGTCTTCGATGCTTGGCAACACGAAAGGATACCGATGAAATCATTGAGACTGCGTGCGGCTTTCTTGGTTCTCGTGCTCATTTGCAGCATTGTGCTCGCGTTGGGGTTCGGCTCGGTGACACTGCCGACGGATACGCTCTTCGCTGAGATCTCTGCGGCTCTTTCAGGAGAATCATCGAAGAATGCGATGATTCTTTTCGACATTCGCCTGCCGCGCATCCTTTTTGCGGCGCTTGCCGGAGCCGCTTTGGGACTCACGGGGCTTTTGATGCAGACGGTCTCGCAGAATTATCTTGCTGACCCCTATATTCTCGGCGTTTCGGCGGGAGCGAGCACAGGCGCCGTCGTCTGCATCGTCTCGGGACTGGCGCAGCAGCTTTTTGGCTATGGCATTTACGTCGGCGCCTTTTTCGGCGCGGCGCTTTCGACGGCGCTCGTGATCTTTCTGACGGGGAGGAGCGGCAGTCCCGTGCGCCTCGTTCTCATGGGAATGGGCATCTCGGCGCTCTTTTCCGCCCTGACGATGCTCGCGATTTACGGAGCGAAGGATGAGGCGCAGGTGCGAAGCGCCATGTTCTGGCTCATGGGCAGCCTCACGGGCATCCAGTGGAAGGCGGTGCCTGTCATGGCGGCGTCGCTCGCGGCGCTCATGCTCTTCATCTACCTCTTGCGCCATGAGCTTGACATCCTCCTGCTCGGCAAGGAGGAAGCGCGTCATCTCGGCATGTCCGTCATGCGCCTGCAGCGGCTCATCGTGCTCTTTTCGTCCGCCGTCGTGGCGGTTGTCGTGGCGCTCTCGGGCATCATCGGCTTCATCGGACTCATCATCCCACATGCGGCGCGCTTCTTCGGCGAGCCGAAGCACGGCGTGCTGCTGTGGTTCACGGCGCTTTTCGGCGGCATCGTCCTCGTCTGGGCCGATGTGCTCGCGAGAAGCGCCTTCCGCCCCGAAGAGCTTCCCATCGGCATCTTGACGGCGGGACTTGGCGCGCCCGTGTTCCTGTGGATCATCAGCCGCAAGTACGGAGGCTATTGACATGCTCTCGGTCAGGAACTTGTCTTTCACGGTCGGCGCAAAAAAGATTCTCGACGACGTGTCCGTCGACTTCGCTGCGGAAAAGATCACGGCGATCCTCGGTGCAAACGGATCGGGAAAAAGCACCTTGATGTCCTTCCTCGGGAAGAATCGTGCTGCGCCCGGTCACGTTTTTTTCTGCGGCGAAGACATCAGCGCGATTTCGCCGCACGCTTACGCCTTGAAGGCGGCAATGCTGCCGCAGCAGCGCGAAACCATCGCGGACTTCGCTGTCGAGGACGTCGTCGTCATGGGGCGCTTCCCCTACAAGCGGCAGTTTCGCGACTACACGCAAGCCGACTGCGAGATCGCGCGCACTGCCATGCGCGAGGTCGGCATTGAGGCGATGGCGAAGCGCCGCATCGGCAGCATGTCGGGCGGCGAGATCCAACGCGTCATGATCGCCAAGGTTCTCGCGCAGAAGCCGGAACTCATCCTTATGGACGAGCCGACGAACCACCTCGACGTCCGCTACAAGGTCGCGCTCATGAACACGCTGCGCGCCTACGGCGGCACGATCGTCCTCGTGTTGCACGACCTGTCGCTCGCCGCCCAGTATGCCGACCGCGTCGTCGTCATGAAAGACGGTCGCATACGAGAAGAAGGGGAGACGGGCGCCGTTATGCGCACGGAGCTTTTGGAAGAGATCTTCGGCGTTCCCTTCGTGCGATTTGAGAAGAACGGGCGCGTCTATTTGAATTATTGAAGAATCACTGATACATTCAGCGTTTCCTTGTATGAGTCGTATGGTCGCGGCAAGCGCTGCGGCAAGGGTATATATCAAAGGAGGATCTTTATGAAGAAATGGCTGAAGAAGACGGCTGCGGCGGGACTCGCCGCCCTGCTCCTCGCATCGCTCGCCGGCTGCGGCAATGACGCAAAGAAGGCGGAGGAAGGAAAGGCGGCGGGCTATCCCGTCACATGGACGGAAACGCTCGACGGGAAGGAAGTGACGGCTTCGGTGGAAAAGGCGCCGAGCCGCGCCATCTCGATGTCGCAGGCAACGACGGAAATGATGCTCGCGCTCGGTCTTGAGGATAAGATGGTCGGCACGGCGATGAAGGAGGAAGACATTTACCCGCCCTTGCAGGCGTCTTATGACAAGGTCAAGGTGCTCGCGGAAAAGTGGCCGTCCTACGAAACCTTCATGGCAGAAAAGCCCGATTTCGCAACGGGTTGGGAGGTGCCTTTCACGAAGCGCGGCATTCCCGCAGATTCGATTACGGCACAGGGCGTGCCCATCTATATCCCGTCTTCGATGCAGAAGCTCGATGCTGGCCTCGATACCGTGTTTGACGACATGATGAAGCTTGGCGCGATTTTCGGTGTCGAGCCGAAGGCGCAGGAATGGGTTGACGGGCAGAAGAAGATCCTCGCAGACGTGCAGGAAAAGATCAAGGATCTGCCGAAAAAGCGCGTGTTCATTTACGACGCCTCGGACGGTAAGCCTTTCACTGCTTACAAGGGCTACACGACGAACATCCTCAAGCTTATCGGCGCGGAAAATGTCATGGCGGACGCCGGCGTTGACAAGACATGGGCGGCGACGACATGGGAAAGCGTGGTCGCTGCAGATCCCGAGTACATCATCATTGCCGACTACAGCAACGGCATACGGAACGATGACGACTTCCAGAAGAAGGTCGCCGCCATCAAGGAAAATCCTCAGCTTGCGAATGTCAAGGCCGTCAAGGAAAACCACTTCCTCAAGGTGAAACTCTCGGAGATCACGCCGGGCGTGCGCACGGTCGAGGCATTGAAGCGCCTTGCCGAAGAGATTCACGGAATCAACCTGCAGTGAGACTCTCAAGGAAGCGCTGCTCGGCGATGTTGAAGCTTCCCGTACGTTCTTGATGCTGCCTGGCACGTCTCCCGCATGTGCGGGGTGTGCATGAATTCTCAATACTTGACCAAAAGAGGCGCCTGTGCGGCGCTTTTTTTGGATTTGTACGAAAGGCGAGTAGTCCGGGCGCTTTCCTTATGGTATACTGGCAGGGAGTTCTGTATACCGACGCTTTTGCAAAAAAGGAGGGATTTGATGATCACCGACGGGCTTTCCTATGTCTCCGTCCTTGTGTTCTTCGCGTCTGTGATTCTTGCTGCCGAAAGGGTGACGGGGTGGACGGTCTTTCGCTTCGTCCCCGGCGTCGTCTTCATCTACATCGGTTCGATGCTGCTCGCTACGCTCGGCGTCTGGAGCATGGCGGCAACGAAGCCCGTCTATCGCGAGCTTTCGGCGCTCCTGACCTATGCGATGATCTTCACGATGCTCCTGCGCTCGGATGTCCGCAAGATCTTTCGCATCGGGCCGCGCATGCTCCTCGGCTTCTTCTCTGCGACCGTCACGATTGCCGCCGGGTTCGTCGTCGCCTTCCTCGCCATGAAGGATCATCTCGGCGTCAACGCGTGGATGACGCTCGGTGCACTCTCCGGCTCATGGATCGGCGGCTACGACAATATCATGGAGATTCAGACCGCGCTGCACATTCCAACGATCGACATGGAAGGTGCGTTCATCGTCGACTCTATCGACTATACGATCTGGGTCCTGTTCCTCTTCTGGCTCGTCACGCTTGCCCCGCGCTTCAATCGCTGGATGGCAGTGGATACGGCGAAGCTGGACGCCGTATCGCAGGCGATCGAGGACGATGATGCGAGGAGGACGGGAGATATTTCTTTTCAAGGAATCTTCTTGATCTTTGGCACGTCGCTCCTCGTTTCCTCCGTTGGCGCAGATCTCGGCCCCTTGCTTTACGTTGCCATGCCCTTTCTCACGCAGTCCATCTGGACGATTCTCTTCATTGCAGCCTCCGGACTCATCGCCGCCTTTTCTCCGCTCGGGCGCATTGCCGGCTCCATGGAGGTTGCAAACGTGATGCTCTACTCGCTCATCGCGCTCATCGCCTCGCGCACATCCCTGCTGCAGTTCGGCGATGCACCCGCCTGGGTGCTCGCGGGCTTCATCATCCTCGGCGTGCACTTCCTTCTCATGGCGTTGATCGCACGCATCTTCCGGCTCGACATGTTCACGCTGTGCATATCCTCGATGGCGAATATCGGCGGCGCAGCGTCAGCGCCGATTCTCGCGAGCCTGTATTCCGGCGCTTTGATCCCCGTCGGCATATTCCTGGCGATCCTTGGACACATCATCGGCACGCCGCTCGGACTATGGATTGCACGCTTGCTGGAAATGCTCGCTTGAAGGGGTTGTACGTTATGGAAAAGAAGAGAACCTGCCGCTGGGCGACGATCGGCTGCGGCACGATCGCGCATGAAATGGCGCAGGCGCTGCAGCGGCTCGGACGCGGCTTCTGCGCTGCAGCGGGGCGCACGCCGCAGAAGGTGAGGGACTTCGCGGCAGAGTTCGGCATAGAAAAAGCGTACGATACGCCGGCGGCTCTCTTCGCCGACCCGGACATTGACATCGTCTACATTTCGACGCCGCACAATACGCATGCGCCCTACATCATGCAGGCGCTCTCCGCCGGCAAGCATGTACTCGCGGAAAAGGCCATCACGCTCAATGCGCACGAGCTTGCGACGGCGGCCTCTCTCGCCGAGGAGAAGGGACTCGTCCTCGCTGAGGCGATGACGATCTACCACATGCCGCTCTATCGTGCGCTCGCCTCGCGCATCGAGGCGGGCGAGTTCGGCTCGATGCGTCTCGCGCAGCTGAGCTTCGGCAGTTATAAGCCTTACGATATGGAAAACCGCTTCTTCAATCTCCGTCTCGCGGGCGGCGCACTCCTCGACATCGGCGTCTACGCTTTGTCCTGCGCACGTTTTTTCCTCGCGGAAAACCCTGAGGAAATCGTCTCTCTGGCGCGTCTTGCACCGAGCGGTGTCGACGAGCAGGCGGTCATCGTGCTTAAGAACAGCGCCGAGGAAATGGCCGCCATCACGCTGTCCCTTCACGCCAAGCAGCCCAAGCGAGCCGTGTTCTCCTTCGACGACGCTTATATCGAGATCTGCGACTATCCGCGTGCCGACCGTGCTTCCATCATCTGGGCGGCGGATGGACGCCGGGAAGATGTTGCGGCGGGCGAGACGGAAAAAGCGCTCGATTACGAGGTCCTCGCGATGGAGCGCGCCGTCCGCGGGGAAGGAAACGAGATGCGCTTCGACTATACGCGGGGCGTCATGGAGATCATGACGAAGCTGCGGGAAGCCTGGGGCGTCAAGTACCCCGAGGAAGAAGCGGCTGCAGAAAGATCTTGAGGTGAATGAATGAAATACCGCTATTATCTGTTTGATTTCGATTATACGCTTGCAAATTCGGAAAAGGGCATCACAGGCTGCTTCCATACGACGCTTAGGAAGCTCGGCTATGACGACGTGCCCGACGAGGCGATCCGCCGCACGATCGGCCTGCCGATGGACGAAGCGATCCGCCGCATTGCGGGCATCGAGGAGGCGGCGGAATGCGAGCGTTTCCTCGTCAGCTATCGCAAGGAGGCCGACAAGGAAATGACGCCGAATACGCATTTCTATCCCGAGACGCTGCCGCTCCTCGAAAAATTGCGTGCGGCAGGTGTGAAGACCGCCATCATCTCGACGAAGACGCGCCATCGCATCATGGAGAAGTTCATCGCTGAAAATGTCACGCATCTTCTCGACTTCGTCATCGGCTGCGAGGACGTCGAGACGTTCAAGCCCTCGCCCGAAGGCATTCTCGCCGCCTGCCGCCGCTTCGGCGCGGCAAAGTCCGAGGTCATCTACACGGGGGACAACTTGGTCGACGCCGAAGCGGCGCAGGCGGCCGGCGTCGACTTCGCCGCCGTGCTCACGGGCACGACGGAAAGAGCTGCCTTCGAGGCGCTGCCGCATGTGAAGATTATGGGAAATCTCGGCGAACTGCTGGCATAGCGAAGTGGGATTGAACCGCTTTGGACGCGCATGGCCGAACATGCGAAAAGATGGCGGCCATCGCTCTGTGCCTGCCCGGATTGCTGCGATGTATTGACGCAAACGCAAAGAACGAATAACCGCCGCGCTTTCGCGCGGCGGTTATTCGTTCAGGCACGATTCTTTCGTCATTCACTTCTCATCCGACTTTTTTTCGAGACTCACCGTCCCATCGGATTCTCCTCCTTTCCGAGTATTCGGAGGCTTCCTTTGACTGCCCCCGTCAAGCGCAGGTACCGGTCACTTCATCCGCCGGCTTCCTTTTCCCCCTTTGCTTGCCTTCATTATACAGCAAATGGTTTGACTTGTCAAGATTTTCTGACGATTTACCGTAAAAATCCAAGGGGTCAAGCCTGAGGGGGAGACCGATGGACTTTTCATGTAAGAGGCGTGCACAATCCCTGCAAAGTGAGCATTTGCGCGTATATTGAGTTGAGAAAAGTCCAAGCGCTCCGTTTGCAAAAGCCGCTTTTCGATCATCGGCTTCGCTTTGCCGCCAACTGCTGCTGCTGTTTCGCCAAGTCGAGGAGCGTCGCCTGACGCTCGCGCCGCTCGCGCTCGATGCGCGAGGCGACGTCTTCCGCCTGTGGAGCATCCTCAACCGTATGCTTGGCGATATCCAAGATGTCCGCCTGCGCCTGCGTCCTGTCTCCCGCGATGCGTGCGGCGATGTCCTCGGGCGACTCCTCGCCAGATGCAGCTTCCCCTGCCGCCGCCCTGGCTGCTGCTTCCTCCTCGCGCTTTCGCTCTTCTTCTGCCGCTCGACGCGCCGCTTCTTCCGCCTCGGCCTTCTTGCGCGCCTTCGCCTCGGCCTTCTTCAAGCGCCGCTTCGCCTGCTCCGACATATACTTCTGCCACTCCATCGGATCGACCTCGATCAGGCGCGGCTCGGCGATGAACGCTTCATATTCAATGGAATGATTGCCCAGGTATACCTTCCTGCCTGTTGTCACATGCTCCTTTTCCATGGCATAATCTCTCCCGTTCCCTGGAATCGCTGTATCGTGTGCGGGGCGAATCCACGACCGCCCGCTCTCTGCCGTACGCTCTGCAGAGAAAACCCTTTTGCTATAATTCCCCGTCGATGATGGGAAATCCTTCTTTTTTCTATAGGCGATGCTAAGATTTTCTGATAGAATGAGGATGGACGATAAAGGGGAAGGTCAGAGGGATTCGGGTCGTTCTCCGAAAGGCGGTGCAATATGACCACAATCGACAAGGCGGCGCTTCATATCCTCGACGCGGCGGGCTCTTCGCTTCTTTCGGCGGCGGAGCTGCCGCTTACGGGCGAGACGAGCGAATACCTTCTCGCGCATATCGAGAAGAGCCGCAAGAGTCCCGACAAGAAGGCGGGGACATTTTACGAGGGCAGCGAGTGCAGGAAGGAAATCGCCGCTTATCTTGCGGGCGAGAAGGATTTCCTCGCCTTTTCGCGCACGCTGGCAGAGAGCTTTCTGCGTGCGTTTTCCCATGCGGCAGAGGCGGCGAGCATGATGCTCTTTGTGCTCGACGCGCACGAAGATGAGCGGCGCGAGCTCATCTTCTTCCTCTGCCGCAGCCATGCGGGCTTTTCGCCCGCTGTCGTCGATACGGAGAGCGGGCTTTCGGCGGAGCTTTCTTCCTGCGGCTCGCTGTTGCCGAGCGCTTCGGCGACGATGGACGAGTTCGCCTTCGTCGATCTCGCGACGCTTGCCGTCCATGTGCGTGCCAAGCGCTACAGCGTCGACGGCAACGCCATCTTCGTCTTGCCCGAGCTTGTCTTGGAATGCGGACAGGCGCCTTCGGCGCGCGAGGCTTTGAAGAAGGCGAGCGATACGGCGAAGAAGGTCGCCGAAGCCTACGGCGGCGATGCCGTGGAGACGGCGGCTGCCGTCAAATCCTTCGTCGCGGGCGAGCTTGCCGAAAAGGATGCCGTGAATCCCTTGGAAGTTGGCCGAGAGGTATTCAAGGGCAATCCCGCGATGCAGGCGGACTACGAGCGGGCGATCGAGGAAGCAGGATTCGCTGCGCCCGTGGAGATGGACAAGGAATCCATCCTCAAGAAGATGAAGAATCACAAGCTCAAAACGGATACGGGCATCGAGCTTGTGATCCCGACGGACTACTTCGACAACACGGAATTCGTCGAGTTCCGCCGCGGCGAAGACGGCACGATCTCCATCACGCTCAAGCAGATCCAGAATATCGTCAATCGAGGGTGAGAACACTTTTCTACTGTTTAGGGATAGACAGAGTGCGACGAATATGCTACATTCAAAGTAGGATTTTTCCTACTTTTTGAAAGGAGTTTTTACGATGATGGCAGCAACTGCGCCGGATACGTTTATAGACAATGCCAAAGTCATGGCAAAAGGACAGGTAACGATTCCGAAAGATGTACGGAATGTTCTGGGGCTGGATCACGGAAGCCGGGTCACTTTTATCGTAGAAAAGGGCTCGGTTCGTATGGTAAATTCCGCTGTATATGCTATGCAAGTACTGCAAAATGAGATGCTCGGCGAGGCGCAAAGGGCAGGTCTGACATCGGAGGAAGCGATAAATGCCATGGTCACGGAAATCCGCAGCGAAGGGGAATGATGCGAAATGCGCGTGATGATTGATACCAATATATTGATTTCGGCAATATTGGGAAGCAAAACGCCATTTCAAGCATACTGTAAAGCTGTATCCTATCCGAATTGTGGGATTGTGTGCACGCAGAATATTGATGAGTTAAGGCGCGTGTTCAATCGGAAATTTCCTGAGAAAATCTCTGCGATGGAGCGCTTTTTGGCAGTTGCTCTCTATGGAATCGAGATTGTTCCAATTCCCGATGAATCCGTGAAAGAGGAACGTCGGATAAGAGATACAAAGGATCGTCCGATTCTGCGAGCTGCTGCGGCAGCAAACGTGGATATTATACTGACGGGAGATAAGGACTTCTTAGAATCCGGTATAAAGCAGCCGAAAATTATGACGGCGGCAGAGTTTACAGCAAAGGAAGCGCTATGAAGGGCAAAAAACTCCAGGGCGAGATTCAGAATCTTAAGCCGCATATCATGCGAGAACTGCAGAGCCTCTACGATCTGAGCGTGCCGGTCGGGCAGCTTTCGACGAAGGAGCTGAACGAGAGGCTCATCGCCGTCACGGAGGAAATCGGGCGCGAAGTCGCCGTCTACGTCGACCGCAAGGGGCGCATCATCGAAATTTCCGTCGGCAACACGTGGACGGTCGATTTGCCCGCCGTCGATGCCCGCTCGGAGGTGCGTCTTTCGGGCGTGCGCTGCATCCATACGCATCCGAGCGGCGATACGGAGCTCAGCGATCCCGACATCTCGTCGCTTCGCCGCCTGCGCTTCGACGCGATGGCGGCCATCGGGCGACTCGCGGGCGAGAGCGTCGGCTGCCTCGGCTTCTTTACGGGCGAGAAGGAAGAGGACGGCACGCTCGAAGTGCAGATTTTCGGCCCTGTGCGCGCCGATCATCTGAATCGCATCCGCCTGACGCCGCTCATCCAGAGCATAAACAGGCGTCTTTCGAGGGAGCGTACGCAGGCGACGGACGATGAGGAGGAACGTGCCGTGCTCGCTGGGATCGACGCGCCCATGACTTGCGCTCTGTGGACGACGGAGGATTCGCTCGCCGAGTTGGCGGAGCTTGCACGCACGGCGGGCGCGACCGTCGTCGGCACGTTCATCCAGAAGAAGGCGAAGCCCGACACGGCGTTCTTTTTGGGGCGCGGCAAGGTTGAAGAGATGGCGATGTTCATCCAGAACGAGCGTGCGACGCTCGTCATTTTCGACGATGAGCTTACGCCGTCGCAGCAGAGGAATCTCGAAATGGCGCTCGGCGTGAAGATCCTCGACCGCACGGCGCTGATCCTCGACATCTTCGCGCAGAGAGCGCGCACGGCGGCGGGCAAGCTGCAGGTCGAGCTGGCGCAGATGAAGTACAGTTTGCCGCGCATCTTGGGACAGGGACTCGTGCTCTCAAGGCTCGGCGGCGGCATCGGCACGCGCGGCCCCGGCGAGACGAAGCTCGAAGTCGATCGTCGCCGCATCCGTCGTCGCATCCACGACATCGAGGGCGAGATCGAGCGGCTCAAGAAGGAGCGATTGCTGCATCGCGAGCGCCGCCGCGCCGCGCGCATCCCCGTCGCCGCTCTCGTCGGCTATACGAACGCCGGTAAGTCGACGCTCTTGAACGCCTTGACGGGCGCAGAGGTCTTCGCCGAGGACAAGCTCTTTGCGACGCTCGACCCGACGACGCGCTCTCTTCGGCTCGCGGACGGCCGCGAAATCCTCGTGACTGACACCGTGGGCTTTATACAGAAGCTGCCGCATACGCTCGTGCAGGCCTTTCATGCAACGCTCGAAGAGGTCGTTGAAGCCGACCTTCTGCTGCATGTCGTCGATGTGTCGAACGAGGCTGCCGAGTTCCAGATCGAGGCCGTCACTGAAGTCCTTAAGGAGCTTGGCGCAGCCGAAAAGCCCATGCTCTATGTGCTGAACAAGCTCGATCGCCTGACGAACGGCGCAGGCGGCACGGGCGGAGGCGACGCAGCGGCGCAAGTCGACACGGCAGACGATGCGAGGCACGAGGCAGCGGGGAGTGACGCGGCGGGCGGTTTTTCCGAGGGCGAGATTCCGTCCTTGGAAGAAGCGCCTTTGCCGCCCGCCGTCCTGCGCCTCCTGCGCGATCGCGAGGGCTGCGCCATCTCTGCGAGGGCGGGCGCGGGGCTTGCCGCTCTGCAGGAAAAGATCGCCGATTTCTTCCGCACGGGCGAGGTCGAGCTTACGCTTCATATCCCCTTTACGGAGAACGCAGCCGTCACGCGCCTGCACGAGGCGGGGCAGGTGCTTCAGATGGACTATGACGAGCGCGGCACGCGCGTCCGCGTCCGTCTGAGCGAAGAAGAAGCCGCGCGCTTTCGCCGCTATGAGATTTCGTAATTATAAAAAGTCTTTTGCCCTTGCTGCAAGATAGAGGGGCAGGTTCGTGATGGCGCCGTCCTTCTGATAGCCAAGCCGGGAAAAGCGCAGTGCACACTGCGGCGCTCGGGTGGCGATATAGCGTTTGAACGACGGCGCCGCCTTGCGCTTTCCGCCCTTGACTTCCACGGGCACGATCTCCATGCCGTTTTGCAGCACGAAGTCGATCTCGCTGTTCTTGTCGGCGTAATAGCGCGGCGCGAGCGGGAATTGACCGCGAAGCTGCTGCAGGATGTAGTTCTCTGTCAGCGGCCCTTTGAATTGGAAGTCGCTTTTGAGGAGAATCGCACCGTTGTCGACGCTTGCCATGTGCTTCAGCAGCCCCGTATCGAAGAGGAAGAGCTTGAATTGGTCGAGCCGGTCGAAGGCCGCTAGGGGATGCTCCATCTTGGAAACATTGCAGACGCGGCTGAGGATTCCTGCCGAAACGAGCCATTCGATGGCCTCTTTAAAATCACGCGCCCTGCCGCCCGTGCGCACGGCGCCGTACATGAACTTCTCGTTCGCCTTGGCGAGCTGGGAAACGATGCTTCGGAAGACCAAGAGGATGCGCGCACTGTTGACCTTGCCGTTGTGCTTGGAAAAATCGTTTTCGTAAATCTCGACGAGTTCATGCTGGATGCGCGCGATCTGCAAGGGATCCTTCGCTTCCTGCCAGGACGCGACGCATTCGGGCATGCCGCCGATGATCAGATAATGGTCGTAGGCTTCAAGCAGACGGTTGTGGAAGATTTCCTCAATCGGCTGCCCTTTTTGTATGCCCGCGTAATAAGCGTAAAGCGCCGGATTCGTCGCGGCAAGAAATTCATCAAAGGTCAAAGGCCCGAGATCGAGCAGATTGACCATGCCGACAGGATACGACTTCGGCTGGGCAAGGAGCGTTCCGAGCAGGCTGCCCGCCGCGATGGTCGCATAGTCGCTCGCTTTTTCCTTGAAGTATTTGAGTGCGTTCAGCGCTGACGGGCATTCTTGAATTTCATCGAGAATCAGCAGGGTCTTTTCCGGCTCGATTTTCCTGTTTACAATCAGAGAGAGCAGTTCGACGATGCGATGCGGGTCTTTGTTCGTTTCAAAGATGGACTTGAGCGCCTCGTCCTCGTCGAAGTTGAAATAGACGAAGTCTTCGTATGCGGTCCTGCCGAATTCTTTCATGAGCCAGGTCTTGCCGACCTGCCGCGCTCCCCGCAAGACGAGCGGCTTGCGATTCTTGCTGTCTTTCCACTGCTGCAAGGCGGCCATGGCATTGCGCTTCATGCGGAACGCCTCCTTCCTCGTTCGATTGCATTGTCCTGCCACGGGAAAGGCAAGCCCCCAAAGGGCGCAGGGGTTCATGCAGGACAAGCATCACGATTTTCTTCATAATATAACTATATTCTTGCACATTTTTCTGTATTCCACAAGCCCTTTTCGCACGGTTTTCTGCATTTCATAATATATTTTTGCACATTTTTCCATAAAATTGCGATGAGAAGTTTTATGGAGAATATCTTGCGACATAAGTCGTCCTTGGGCTTGACTTCTTGGACTTTCATAGTACACTAAAGAAGATGCCGCATTTTCCGAATCATGCGGCGACTTTTGCAAGCTGCACGGTCTTGCCTTCGGCTTGACCGCTTGGATTTCCAATCAAAGGAGATGTTTTTCCATCATGAAAAGCGAGTATTTGCGAGGCATTGCCTACGCTCTGCTCTTCGCCGTTCCCGCATACGTCCTCGGGAAGTTCTTCCCCATCATCGGCGGGCCTGTCTTCGGCATCCTCCTCGGCATGTGCTTCGCGCGCCTTGCGCGTCCGAAGAACTTCGAGGCGGGCATCAGCTTCACGGGCAAGAAGATCCTGCAGTACGCGATCATCCTCTTGGGCTTCGAGATGAACCTTTACCATGTTCTGTCGGTCGGCTCGCAGTCGCTTGCCGTCATGGCATCGACGCTCGCGACGGCATTTCTCGTCGCCTGGGGCGCGGGCAGGCTCTTGGGCGTCGAAGGTGATGCGCGGACGCTCATCGGCGCGGGTACGGCGATCTGCGGCGGCTCAGCCATCGCGGCAGTCGCGCCCGTCATCGGCGCGAAGGACAAGGACATCGTCTTTTCCATCTCGACGATCTTCCTCTTCAACGTCATCGCCGTCTTCATCTTCCCCTTCCTCGGGCACTTCATGGGCATGAGTGATCTCGGCTTCGGCATGTGGGCGGGCACGGCGATCAACGATACTTCGTCCGTCGTTGCGGCCGGCTACTCCTACAGCCACGAGGCAGGCAGCTATGCGACAATCGTCAAGCTCACGCGTGCTTTGTGCATCGTGCCCGTGTGCCTCGCCTTCGCGCTCTTCGCGGCACGCGATTCCAAGGCGGAGGGAAAGGGGTTCAGCCTCAAGCGCATCTTCCCCATGTTCATCCTGTGGTTCGTCGTCGCTTCCATCGTCAATACGACGGGCGTCCTGCCCGAAGCGCTCTCGCACTTCCTCGGGGAAGCGGGCAAGTTCGCCATCGTGCTCGCCATGAGCGCCATCGGTCTCAA
>CAJPOT010000011.1 GCA_905372355.1 uncultured Selenomonas sp.
GGGTCTCACCGTCAAAGTTCGTTGGTTCGCTGTCCTTGTATACGCCGGGCGCGGTGATCTTCACGCCGCCCGCCATAAAGCTGCCCTGATCCTCGATCGTGACAGGATGCGTCATGGCAAGAGCAGAGCCGAAACCGGAACTCAGTCCGAGGATGACGGCTGCCGTTAAAATCTTCGTTTTCCACATCATGATGAAATCTCTCCTTTGCCGTTGGTGTCTTCCCTCGATACTTTTGCGAATCGTTGCGGGACGGCTGTCCAATGTGAGTGTGCGATCCGCGTCGTGATAGACGCCCATCTTCGTAGCGATGATCACTTTGTCGCGCAGCCCTTTGAGCGCTGCACCGACAAGCTCTTCGTTGTAGGAGATGCTGCCATCGGCAAACGAGCCGAGATAGCATTCTGCCGTGTCGAAGAAATCATAGCCGTATTCGTTCGCAGCGTTCGTACAGCCTCGTCACGTTCTACGGGTATTCCCATCGCATGACTGAAACCCATGCAGCCAAGACCGATCGGACACACAAAAATACCGCTGTTTCCAAGTTCTTTCTTTTCTATGTATGAGACACTCCTTTCTGTAGGGGCAATTCTGTAATGGTCATGTTGCGCTCCTTGTTTCACGCCGCTCTTTGTTGTACAATGCTATCATAACAGGCGGTAGTAACTACCGCACAAGTTTTTTTTGAAATTTTTTGGAGGACGATCATGTATACAATGAAGGACGCCTGTGAAGCGACCAGTATGAACTATGAAACGTTGAAATTCTACTGCAATCAGGGACTTTTGCCGAACGTCAAGCGGGATCGAAACAATCACCGTATATTTGACGATCATGATGTTGCATGGCTGAAAAGCCTCACTTGTCTCAAGAACTGCGGCATGAGCCTTGCCGAAATGAAAGCATACCTCGCGCTTTGTCTCGGTGGCATCCCCACCATCCCGGAGCGCAAGATTATGCTTGAGGGGAAGCGTAAGGAATTGCTTGAAAAAATGAAGGCTCTGCAGGAAGCCGTCGATTACATCGACTGGAAGCAAGGATTCTATGACGATGTGCTCGCGGGACGCACGCCTTACATCAGCAATTTCCTGCCGAATGAAGCGGATGCAGAATCAACGAAAGAGATAAATTCGCAGAGCCTTATTCCATAATGAAACTGCTGAATTTATTAGAGTTACCCTAATCTCGAAACATCTACACGCTCACTTCCGACCCATCCCGAAACACCACCGTCATATCCTTATCCGCACGCACGGTCACGCACTCTACCATACTCGCCCACAGTTGGCTGTCGAACTCTGCCACAGGCGCACTCTGTTCCTTGATGCACTTGATGAACAATGCCAATCGCTCGGACTGTGCCTCCTTGGCAGAGATAGCTTCCGTCACCTCGTCAAACCGAGCCTTTGCGGCATCGTACCTCACCACAAGTCCCTCGTAGTGCTGCAGATACTCCTCTTGATTCTGTGCAATGCGGGCGTTCTCTCGGATGCATTTTTCCGTCATCTCAACCAATACCGCCAGTTCCTGCTGCAGCTTGGCTTTCTCCTCCGCAAGTGCCGTCGTGTCGCAAAGTGTCTGCCTAACGAGCCGTGCATTTGTGATAATCTCATTCCGCTCCGTCACCAGCCGATTGAATGCCTTGACGAAGGCTGCCTTGATTTCATCCTCCGTCACATGCGACGTTTGGCATTTCTGCCCGTCATACTTGTTGTTGCAACGGTAGATGACGCGTCTGTACTTGTCTGTTGAGTGCCAGACTTTAGTGCCAAAATAGCCGCCGCACTCGCCGCATCGGATTTTTCCCGAGAAAATGCTCACGCCGCTGTATCTCCCGCCTTCCCGTGTGCGTCGCTCCCTCTCCCGCTGCACCATCTCGAACACGGCAGGGTCGATGATCGCAGGATGGCTCTGTTCCACGAAGTAGCTTGGCACTTGCCCGCAGTTCTTGACGGCTTTCTTGGTGAGGAAGTCCGGCGTGAAGGTCTTTTGAATCCTCGCACAGCCCGTGTATTTCTCGTTGGCGAGGACTCCCCGAATGGTCTTAGCGTTCCATTTCTCCTTGCCCGTGACCGTCAAGATATGCCGTGCGGCCAGTTCCTTGGCAATTCGGCAAGCCGTCATCCCCTCAAGGAAAAGCCGGAAGATGAGCCGCACGATCTTGGCCTGCTCCTCGTTGATGGCAAGATTTCCATCCTCGCCCTTGTCGTAGCCGAGAAAGCGCGAGTAGCCGACGGAGAACTTGCCGTCTGCGAACCTCTTCCGCAAGCCCCATGTGACGTTCTCGGAAATGCTCCTCGCTTATGCCCCTGTTGATCCTGCCAATCGTTCAACTTCTTCCTGGGACAACTGTGTTGCTTCAGCAATCTGGGAAAATGTGAGTTTCCCCAAAGCAATTAAAGCCATCGCCGTCTGACGAGCCGATTCGACACGTCCTTCAAGACGTCCCTCTTCCAATTTTCTCTCACCGAATTTTTCTATCAGCTCGCACATGGTATGTACCCCCTCTGTGTCCAGTTTTAGTTTACCACTTCAAACCATCAAGGGCTGTCAAACGGTTTGTCACCACATCATGCCTTATCGGAAACTGCCCATCCCTGTGCAATCGTCGAGATTCCTGCCTTCCGTGCTCGTCAAAAAATAGGCGTCGCTGACGAGCACGCGGCGGATGCGGCAGCGCTTGAGGCCTTCCTGCGTCTTTTCCCAGCAGCCGCTCAAGGAATGTATGACATACGTCTTGCCATCGACCGAGCCGAGCGTGAGCATCACATGGCCGGGGCGAAAGAGAAGGCTCGCGGGCGGTGCGGCGAGAAGCGCTTCGGTTCGCTCCTCGGGCGTAAGATCGTCGAGCGGCGTGAAAAAGATGTGCGGCGCGGCATCTTCCGTGCCGCGCCGACGCCCCCCGAATGCCGCAGCCTTTCCCCGCGCACCGTGCGCCGCATTCTGTGCATCGCCCACATGGGCACTCGCCCGCAGAAACGCCTCCTCCTGCTCATCGGCGTCGCGCGGCAGCTCGATGCCGACCGTGCGGTAGACGTCGGCGACGAACGAGGAGCAGTCGACGCTCTCATCCTGCCCGCCCCAGCCATAGACGTCGCCGAGGCACGCAAAAGCCGCGCGGCGCAGATTGTTCGCCGTATAGGGCAGGCTGCCGCGATGGAGCGCGGCGGCTTCCATGTCGCCAGCGTCCTCCACAGCAAGGCTCGCTCTCTCGCTGTACGGAAGCGCCAAAAGCACCTCTTGGAGACTGCCGTCCGCCGCACGCTGCGGCAGACGCGCGAGATGCGCCCCGCCCTGCGCTGCGAGCGGAATGCGGCTGCCGAGCTGATAGAGCTGCCCGCCTGCCTCCTCGGGCGCTTCGTAGCGATTTTGCGTCACGACGAGGAAATCTTCGGGCTGCACATAGGCGAGCCAGTTCTCGCGCCGCGTGAAAGCGACCGCCGACTTCGCCAACCAGCCGCGATAATAGCGCATGGAAACGAAGAGGAACTTGCCGTCTGCGCTCTCGCTCCAAACGGCAAGCGGCTCGGCGGGATCGACGGCAGTCGCCTGCAGGATGTCGTAATGCACATCGTCGGGCGCGTCGAGCCAAGCCTCCTCGGTCGGTAAACAGCGCAAGTCGGCGCGGCGCACGCAGATTCCATAGCGCAGAGGATTGCGGAGCGGCAGCTTGTCCGACGCGCAGTTTTCCTGCACCGCCCGATACGCTGCGTCCGAAAGCGGCTCTGTCGGTGCGTACCAGTCTTCACGCTCAGGCGCGGCTTCTTCCATCCAGTGTCGGAGCTGCCGCCTCGATACGGCACGCGGCAATTCCGCCAGAGAAACGAGACTCGGCTGATTCGCGTGCAGCTCCTCATTGAGACGCGCCACGTCCTCTGCCGTGCCGAGGAGGCGATCACCTGCCGCATCGCACCAGAAGCCGGCGTCATCGTAGGGAGCGCCGAGCGCCACGCCGTAGTCGGGCGATGCATCTTCCTCCGTCTGCGCCCGCACATCGTCCGCCAGCTCCGCCTTCAATACAGGCTGAGCGGAAACTGCCGCCGCATCTGTCACGGACAACACCGCCGCGGCAGACGTTCCCGCTTCCGCAGCCGTCAAATCCGTCCCGCCGAGAAACACGCCGACCGCAGCCAAAAAGCACGCAGCATGCTTCCCGATATTTCTCGAAACTTTCATTTTCGCACACATACCTCTCAACGCTCCAAAATCACGGCACCCGCTGCCTTTTCCTCGCGAAAGGAACGCGCCGCCCCCCAAAGCTGGCGGAAGGAAAGCAGTACGGCGGCCGCATCTGCCGCAGGAACGGCGAGCCATGCACCGTCAAGGCCGAAAAAGCGCGGCAGGAGCAGCAGGAACGCCACGATGCCGACGAGATTGCGCACAAAGGACAGGATTGCCGACATCCTGCCGTCCGACAACGCCGTGAAAAAGGTCGAGGAGAAAAGGTTGAAACCGCAGAGCAAAAAACTCCACGAGAACAGTCCGAAGCCGCCGAGAGCCAGCGCATAGGCACGTCCTCCATCCGGCAGAAACAGCGTCATCAGCGGTACGGCGAATATATTTGCCGCCGCAAAGGACAGAATCCCGAAGAGAAAGATAATGCCAAGCGACAGCCGCAGAAGGCGCAGAAGCTCGACATATCCTTTCGCGCCGAATTGGTAAGAAAATACAGGTGCGACGCCATTGGCAAACCCCATGAGTATTGCCGTCAATAGCATTTCCGCATAGAGAATGACACTGATCGCCGCGACGCCGTCCGCCCCCGCATAGGAGAATGTCACGAGGTTAAAGAGATACGTCGTAATGCCGACGGAAAGCTGCGTGACCATCTCGGAAGAGCCGTTGTAAAGTGCCTGGAAAAGCGGACGCACGGCGAAGGAAAACCGCTCGAACGCGAGCGTGCGGCTGTAGCGCGAAAAGTAAACGAGACCCAAGAGCGCCGCGACGACATCCGACAGCCCCGTAGCAAGCCCCGCGCCGAAGAGACCCATGCCGAAATGCGCGAGAAACACATAGTCGAGTCCCGCATTGACAAGTCCCGCTGTCAATGATACGAGAAATCCCTGCACTGGGCGACCATCCGCGATATAAAAAGCGTTGAATATGATCATCAAAACGACAAATGGCGCGAAGAACATATTCGCCGAGAGATAGGCGCGGCAGTCGGCATAAAGCTCGGGGGAAGCGCCGAGAAGCGCCAAAATAGACTCCATGAAAAGGAACACCGTGCCTGCGAGCAATATGCCGAGCGCTGCACCAACAACGACGAGCAGCGTGAAGCGGCTTCTCGCCAATGCCGCATCGCCCTCGCCCAGCGTCTTGGCAACGAGCGCCGAGCCGCCCGAAGAAAGCATGATGGAAAGCCCAAATACGAGATTCAACGCAGGATAGACGATATTCGATGCAGCGAGCGCGAGGCTTCCCGCATAGCGCCCGATGAAGATGCCGTCCGTCACCGTATAGATAGAAATGACGAGCATCATGCCGACGGCGGGCGCAGCGAAGCGCAAAAGTCCGCCGAGACTGAAATGCTTTGCCAATGTGTTCATGAAATTCTCCTTTTGCAGCTTGACCAGAAGAGCCAATCAGTCTGCGCACTTCGGGCTTGACTTCTTGGACTTTCATTGTAAGCTTAACGCACAAACGTCCACTTCGTGGACATGGTGCGCACGCCCTTACATGAAAGAGCCAATCAGTCTGCGCCCTTCGGGCTTGACTTCTTGGACTTTCATTGTAATCTATATAGTAGGGGTGTTGTCAAGTTTTGGGCAAGAATGAAGCGCCTTAGCCCCCTGACCAAGTTCGCATGAAACAAGACTGCACAAGGAAGCACGGCTTTTCTCCATGCTTCCTCAAAAGGAGACGATTACCATGTTCAGAGAAATGCGCCGCAAGAATCAACAGATGAGCGATGAAGAAGCCCGCGACATCCTCGCGGCAGCGACCTCGGGCGTGCTCGCGCTCGCGGGCGAAAACGGCTATCCCTACGCCGTGCCCATGAGCTTCGCCTACGACGAGGAAAAGGACTGCCTGCTCTTTCACACGGCACGCGTCGGTCACAAGATGACGGCGATTGAGCGATGCGACAAGGCGTCGTTCTGCATCATTGCCGAGGACAAGGTCGTGCCGCACCGCTTCCTGACGCAATACCGCAGCGTCATCGCCTTCGGCAAACTGCGCGTCCTCAAGAGCGACGAAGAAAAACGAGAAACGGCGGAATTTCTCGGCGAGGCCTACTATCCCGGCCATCCCGAAGCCTGTGATGAAGAGATAAAAAAGCATTGGCCAGCCTTCAACATGGTCGAGCTGAAGATCGAACACCTGACGGGCAAGAAGGGGAGGGATCTCGTATAGAAAAAAGAAGGACGGCCCTGCACCATCCTCGGGATGATGCAAGGCCGTCCTTTTCTCATCATATCATCATATAAGCGCCGCATCAAAGGGCTTTCGCAGGCGCGGCGGCCACGGGCGACGCCTCGAACTCCTCCATCTTCAGCGACGTATAGCCGCCTTCGATGACTTCCGCATCGTAGCCTTCCTGCATGAGAATGCGCGCCGCATTATAAGCGCGCTGCCCGACCTTGCAGAGCACTGCCCAGCGCACCGTGCGGTCAAGCTCGGAGAAGCGCTCGCGCAGCTCATCGAGCGGAATCTGCGCGTCAGATGCGGCGGGCGCACTCTGCAGCTCGATCGCCGTGCGCACGTCGAGCACGCGCACGCCCGCTTCCCTCGCCGCCTTGAGACGGTCTGCGGGCAAGAAGCGCACGAGACCCGCCAGATCGTTTTCCGCCATGTATCCCGCCATGTTCACAGGATCCTTCGCCGCGCCGAAGGGCGGCGCGTAGGAAAGCTCCAAGCTCGTGAGGAAATCCACGTCCGCTCCCATGGCGATCGCCGTCGCCAGCACATCGATGCGCGCCTTCACGCCGCCCGCACCGATGATTTGCGCGCCGAGGATCTTGCCGACAGACCCGCGCACGCGGTAGATGAGCTTCAGCGTCATCGTCTGCGCGCCCGGATAATAGCCGACATGTGCGAGCGGATGAAGCTTTACCGCGCGGTAATCCTCGCCATAGGAGAGCCCCTCGCGCATCAATGTGCGCTCGTTCTTGCCGACGGATGCCGCCGTCAGGCCGAACACCTTGAGAATCGACGTGCCGACGAAACCGTCATAGACACGACGCCTGCCCGCCATATTATCGGCGGCGAGACGGCCCTGCCGATTAGCCGGCCCTGCAAGGGGCAGCGCGCCCGCCTGTTTCGTCTGACGGTCGAGCGTCAGCACGGCGTCGCCCACGGCATAGACGTCGGGCACGTTCGTCTCCATGCGCTCGTTCACGAGGATGTGTCCGCGCTCGCCGAGCGCGATGCCGCTCGCCTTCAAGAATCCCGTGTCGGGGCTCACGCCGATGGCGAGTACGACGAAATCCGCCGCCAGCTCGCGCCCGCCCGCAAGGCGCACGAGGATGCCTTGCGCCTCCTCCTTGAACTCCTTCACACCGTCGCCGAGAATCAATCCGACGCCGTTGTCGTTCATCTCCTTTTCCGCAATCTTCGCCATGTCCGTATCAAACGGCGCGAGCACATGCGGCGCCGCCTCGACGAGCGTGACGGCAAGGCCGCGCGCACGAAGATTTTCCGCCATTTCGACGCCGATGAAGCCGCCGCCCACGACGACGGCGCGCCCCGTCGCTGCATACTGATCCGCCAGACGGCGCAGAGCCTCGGCATCGGGCACGTTGCGAAGAGCGAGGACGCGCGGGCTCTCGATGCCCGGAATCGGCGGACGCAAGGGCTTCGCACCGGGCGACAGAAGGAGTGCGTCGTATGGTTCTTCGTATTCCTCTCCTCCCGCCGTTTTCACATGAACGCGGCGATTCTCTGTATCGACATGCGTGACCTCGCTCTTCGTGCGCACGTCGATGGCGAAGCGCTCGCGAAACAGTTCGGGCGTCATGAGCAGCAGGCTCTCGCTCTCCTTGATCTCATCGCCCACATAGTATGGCAGGCCGCAGTTCGCGAAGGAGATGTGCTCGCCACGCTCAAAGAGCACGATCTTCGCATCTTTGTCCAAGCGCCTGAGCCGCGCCGCCGCCGTCGCCCCGCCCGCCACGCCGCCGACGATCACATAGCGCTTTGCCTTTTCCTTTTCCTTTTTCATTTCCATACGGATATGCCTCCTTCTGTGTCGCCGCGCTTCGCTTGTCGAAAGAGCGAAATCAGCCCATATCGTGATAATTCTTCTCCTTGCAGAAAAGCCCTTCGAGCAGCTGCTCCACTGCCCGGCTCTTGAGGCGATAGACGACTTCCAGCCCGTTGCGCTCGCCCTCGATGATGCCGACGGCGCGCATCTTCGCGAGATGCTGCGAAATCGTCGACTGCGGCGCTTCGAGGCACTGCTGCATGTGCGCCACATTGCAGCCGCCGCTCTGCCAAAGCCCGCGCGCGATGCAGAGGCGCACGGGATGAGAGAGCGCCTTGAGCATCTCGGCCGCGCGTGCAAGCTCTTGATCTTCTGCCATAGAATCAACTCCAAAATCGTTATATTCATATATTACGATATAGCGATTTATATGTCAAGAAAAACTCCCCCCTCATCGAGCGATTTCAGCAAATACGAAAAATCCGTCCGTCCAGCAAGCAACGCATTTAATCGAGTTGTCAACATACCGGCTACTCCCAGTCGATATCATCATGCGATACGGTTTTTCCACACATATATTCCTGCATAGCGATGTGATGCGCCTCCCTGTCGTCCTCTGACGCAAAATCCTCCATCTCTTTCGGCAAGAATCGCCTCACGACCTCCAGAAGAATCGGCAATTCGCGGTCCGGAATGAACTCTATCATCTCCACAATCTGAGCTTTTACCGTCATAGCAGGAAACCTCCCTTGTAGACATCGCCTCGCGGCGCAATTTTTTCAATCAAGAGTGTATCCTTTGCAGGATATGAAAATACGATTCGCCAACCTCCAACGCGCAGCCGATAGAGTTCGTCACTCCCCTTGAGTCGTTTCACATCGCCTTGCGGCAGACCTTCAATTGCCTGTTTGATGCGCTGTTTCGTCGGCCTGTCCATCGTCTCAATGCTCTTTACCGCAAGTTTTGCATATTGTATCTTCATGGATAGATTCCTCTTCTCAGCAAAGCCGCAAACATCAAGTCGCAAGATCCTTTCCGCTAAGGAAATTATAGCAAAAAGAGATGGCGGATGCCATCTCTTTTTGCTGTATTCACCGACCCTTGCCGTGATCCTTCAAGGCGCGCTCGATGTCGCGCTTGGCGGCCTTTGCCGCGAGGTCGCGGCGTTTGTCATAATTGTGCTTGCCGCTTGCAAGTGCGAGTTCGAGCTTCGCCCTGCCCTTCGAGAAGTAGAGCTTCAGCGGCACGAGCGTGAAGCCCTTCTCGCGCGTCTTGGAGAAGAGTTTGACGATCTCCGCCTTGTGCATGAGGAGCTTTCGCTTCCTGAGCGGCTCGTGGTTGAAGATGTTGCCCTGCTCGTAGGGGCTGATGTGCATGTTCTCCACGAAAATCTCGCCGTTCTTGATCGAGGCGAAGCTGTCCTTGAGGTTCACTCTTCCCGCACGCAGGGATTTGACCTCCGTGCCCTGCAGCACGAGTCCCGTCTCAAAGGTTTCGTGTATGAAATAGTCGTGACGCGCCTTGCGGTTTTCCGCGACGATCTTCACGCCGTCGTTCTTGCGTCCCATCGCTTCCCCCCTGCTTCCTTATGCGGCAATCGCCGCTTCCTGCAGCATCCCTGCATCAATCGCTGTTCGCCGTCGCGCGCTGCGTCTTGTTGTGCGGGCGGCGCTTCTTTTCCGGCTTGGGCGCAGACTTCTTGCCCTTCTTGCGCAAGTCCTTCGGCGGCTTCATCCAGAACGCCTTGGGGCGGCTGCTGCTCGACTCGTCGGCGAGAGCGCCCTGCCTTTCCGCCTGGAATCTTTCCGGCCGCTTCGCGCCGCGCCCTTTGTCGTGCGGCTTCGCACCCTTATGTCCCTTGCCGTGCGGCTTGCGTTCACCCGGTTCCGCAGGGGCGGATGTCTTCTCCGGACGCTTGTCGCCCTTCACATCGGCGATGATCTCATCCGTACGCTTTTCTTTCGCCGCCTTCCGACCTCTGCCCTTTTTCGAGCGTGCATCCTTCTTCGCGCCCTTTTCTTTCAAAAATTCGCCGCGCTTTACGCCGCCTTCCTCGGGCTTCTTCTTCGCAGCGACAAAAACGCCGTTGTCCTCCAAGATGAAGTCGAGGTTGCGCTCGGCAATATTGGCACGCACGAGCACGACGCGCACAGGCTCGCCGAGGCGGTAGGAGACGTGCGTCGCGCCGCCGACGAGCGCGTAGAGGTCTTCGCGGTACTCGTAGTAGTCGTTGACCATGCTCGATACGTGCACGAGTCCTTCGACGCCGTTTTCCAGCTCGCAGAAGATGCCGAACGCCGTGACGCCGCTGATGACGGCGTCGAAAGCGTCGCCGACAAACTGCGCCATGTACTCGATCTTCTTCATGTCCTGCGTCTCGCGCTCCGCCTCGATGGCGATGCGCTCACGCGCCGAGGTGTGCTCGGCGATCTCGGGCAAGAGGCTCCTCAGGCGCTCCTGCCGCTCGGCCGCGATCGTGCCCGTCGCAAACGTTTCGCGCAGCAGACGATGCACGATGAGGTCGGGATAGCGGCGGATCGGCGACGTGAAGTGCGTGTAGTGACGCGCGGCGAGTCCGTAGTGACCGAGCGGCGCATCGGCATAACGCGCCTGCTGCATCGAACGCAGCGAGACGGCGCTGACGATGCGCTCCTCAGGCCTTCCCTTGACCTTTTCCAAGACCTGCTGCACGTCCTTCGGCGCTACCTCGCCCGCCTCGTTCGGCACGAGGTGCAGCGAGAACGTCGCCAGAAGGTTGTTCAGGCGCTCGATCTTCTCGTCCGACGGCTGCTCGTGCACGCGGTAAAGGAACGGCTGCTCCTTCTTCTCCATGTGCTCCGCGACGGTCTCGTTCGCCGCGAGCATGCACTGCTCGATCATCGACTCCGCGAGCGACCCCGTGCGCTTGATAAGCGCGACGGGCTTGCCGCTCTCGTCGAGCTTCACCTTGATCTCGGGCACGTCGAAGCCGATGGAACCGCGCTCATGCCGCGCCTTTTCCATCGCATCATGCACCTCGCGAAGAGGTGTGAGAAGCGGCAGGAGGTCGGCGTTCTCCGTGCGCACCGCCTCCGCTCCCTCGGCGAAGATCTCGTTGACGAGCGTATAGGTCAGGCGGCGATAGACGTGAATGACGACGGGCAGGATCTCGTAGCTCTTGACGAGTCCGTCCGCGCCGATCTCCATCTCGCACGCCATCGCCAGGCGGTCTTCGCCCGCGTTCAGGCTGCATATACCGTTCGACAGCTTCTTCGGCAGCATGGGAATCACGCGGTCGACGAGGTAGACGCTCGTGCCGCGTGCACGCGCCTCGCGGTCGAGCGGCGAATTCTCGCGCACATACCAGCTGACGTCGGCGATGTAGACGCCGAGGAAGAAGCTGCCGTCCGCACGCCGTTCGGCGTAAACGCCGTCGTCCAAGTCCTTCGCGTCCTCGCCGTCGATCGTCACGATGCGAAAACCGCGGCGGTCGCGCCTGCCGCTGAATTCTTCTGGCGAGACGGCGTCCTCGATCGCTGCCGCCTCTGCCGCCACATCGGCGGGAAACTCCTCCGAAAGCCCGTATTGGCTCATGACGGAGAGCACGTCGACGCCCGGCTCGCCCGCGCGGCCGAGGATTTCCTCCACCTCGCCCTCGGCGTTCCTCCTGCCCGCCGGCCACTTCGTGATGCGCACGACGACCTTCATGCCCGCCTTTGCGCCATGCACGGCGCCCTTAGGGATAAAGATGTCTTGCCCGATCTTCTTGTCATCGGGCGTCACGAAGCCGAAGTGACGGCTCTCCTCGAACGTGCCGACAATCTGCTCGTTGGCTCGCTCGACGATGCGGATGATCTCGCCCTCGCGCGAGCGTCCGGCAATCTCCGACGGCGAAATCCTCGCGACGACGCGGTCACCGTTCATCGCACCGCCGAGACTCACGCCCGGCACGAAGATGTCGCTGTCCGTCTCCTTCTCGCGCACCTCGGGGATGATGAAGCCGAACCCCTTCACCGACATCGAGAGCCTGCCGACGACGAGATTCATGCGCTCGGGCACGCCGAAGCGTTCGTGGCGCGTCTTGATGACAGCCGCAGTCTTCTCCAGCTCTTCCAAAGCCGTCCAGAAGAGCGCGAGTTCTTCTTGCGCGAGATTCATGGCGGCGGCGAGATCGTCCGCCGTCAGCGGCTTGTACGCCGCCGTGCGCATGTAGTTTACGATGCGCTCCTGCAATTCATTTTGTTCCATTCATTTCTCCTACCAGCGCCATCTTCGCCGTCGCTTCCGCAAGCACGGTGCCATCAGCGAGCGAAAGTTTGGCGCGCATGTTCACGAACCCCTTGCGGCGGCTCTCCTCCCATCCCTCGATCAAAAGCTCCTCGCCGACGGGCGCAGGATTTCGATAGCGCACGGCCAGACGCGCCGTCACAGCCCGCTCGCCGAGTCCGTCGTAGAGATAGCCGCCCATCGCCTCATCGAGCAGCGTCGTGACGATGCCGCCGTGCACGATGCCGCTGTATCCCTGGTACTCGGGCGCAAGCGTCTTGCGCGCCCGGAATTTCCCGTCCGCCAGCTGAAACTCCAGATGAAGCCCGATGGGATTCTTCGGTCCGCAGGCAAAGCAGTAGTCCTCACCCTGCCCGATCTTTTCGTATGGCATAAATCGTTTCCTTCCCCATTCTCTCAAACGCTCCCCATCTCGCGCAAAAACGATGCCGTGCGCCGGAAGACCGCCCGTCGCTCAGCGTCGAGCATCACGAGATGACCCGAGCGCACGAGCCAAAGAACTTCCTTATGGGCCGCCCCCACATGGTCATAGATATAGCGGAGGCTTCTCCTGTGCGCCGTGCGGTCGTGCAGCGAGTGCACGAGGAGGAGCGGTGCGTGTACCTTTGGCAGCAGCGCCTTGACATGCTCGATGAAGCCGACGAGTTCGTGGATGGCGACGAGCGGCATCCTGTCATACGTCACATTGCAGAACTCGGGCACGTCGCGCAGAGACTTGCGCAGTTTCGGATGAAACCTGCCGATGCACGCGCTGCGCGGCGGCAGGTGCTTCATGCCGCGCCCCTCGTCAATGAAGATCGGTGCTGCGAGCGTCACGACGCCCGTGACGCGCTTTTGCGCCGCGAGACGGAGCGCCAGCAAAGCCCCCATCGAATGTCCGACGACAGAAATGCGCGGCACGAGCCCTGAAAGAATCGCATAGCCGTCGAGAGCCGAATCGTACCAGTCCTCAGCGTCCGTATGTGCCAAATCCTCGGGACTCGTGCCGTGCCCGGCGAGGCGCGGGCAAAGCACCGTATGACCTGCACGATGAAGGGCTTCGGCGAGAAGCCGCATCTCGGGCGGCATGCCCGTGAAGCCGTGCAGGAGCAGCACGCCGTGCGGGCCGCCCGACAAAAGGAAAGGCTCCGCTCCCTCGATGATCATCGCTGCACCCCTCCCTCGACGGCCGAAGGGAAAAGCCCCACAAGCCGCGCCCCTCCAATAGAAAGAAACGCCCGGCCTTTTGCCGAGCGTCCGCCGCAAACAGCTGCCAAGAAAGCGCAGAACCCCTCTGCGCTCTATGGCCGCCCTACATCGTCATCTTGGCAATCACGAGCGTAATCGCACCGAAAAGCACCGCCAGAACGACCGTCACACGCGCCAAAAGCGCATCCATGCCGCGCGCCTTCGCGCTGAACACGGTATCGCCGCCGCCTCCATCGAAGCCGCCCATGCCCGCAGACTTAGGCTCCTGCCCCAAGACGGCAACAATCAGGAGTATGGCGACAAGCGCATCAAGCACCATCAATAACGTAAGCAAAAGTGAACCTCCTCCAGATTAGAGAGTCTCTCCTCTCCTCCTTATTATACTATTCTATCATGAAAGCCCGAGAAGTCAAGAAAAAGGCGCGGCCATCAAGCGCCGCGCCTTTTTCTTATGAAGCCTCAAGAGGTCAAGCCGAAAGTGCAGACCGATTGGCTTTCTCATGCAAACTACATGCGATGATTCAAGTTTTTCCGCTCCATATTCGCAATCCCTGTTAAAATCTCAATATTTTTCCTTCTCCAGTCATCGCATTCATCAAAAAAGCACACATCCTTTCGCTTCTTAAAAATACGGAATGCCTGCGCCTCCGAATTGTCGTAAATATGGCAAATGTCACTCACCGCTACGACCGCAGGAACAAGAGCCATAGCACGATCATAGCGCGTATAGATTTTCTCTTCTGGAACATCGTGCCCTCCTGAAGCTACGCGCATCTTCACACGGTATACATTGATTCGTGGATCTGCAGTCAAAACATAATAGCAACGAATAAAATAGCCCGCATCCCTTGCCCGCTCAAGCAAATACAGATTGCGTGATGTGGAGAGCACTGTTTCGAAGCAAAAATCGCGCAGCTTGCTTAGACATTCTTCGCGCTGATGTTCTGCGATCTGCGCAGCCTTGATGTCGCTGCATTTAAGATTCTTCTTGATTTCATCGGCATTGATATAGTCCATAATGGGACGCAGAACCTCTGTAAACGTACTCTTGCCCGATCCATTAGGGCCGGCGAAAAGGACAATTTCAGGTTTCTTCCGCGTGCTGCTCACCATAACGCCCCTTCCGCGCACGCTCCGCCACGGGGACGCGCGTGCCATCACTTCTCAGTTCATAGATTTTCTGCGTCTTGCGATCATAGACGATGCTTGGCACCCCCATAGCCTTGTTCTTCTCAAGCGCAATACGCACCGCCGCATCAACACGTCGCACGACCATTTCATCCGTGATTGCATCTGTTGCCATCATGCCGCCTCCTTCAAAAATCTTCCCCTAACTGCCACTATATCACATTTCCCTTTCCGTTTTCAACGAAAAGGGACTGTTGCACAGCAATGCATGTGCGACAGCCCCTCCCATCAATATTTTCTTTCCTGTATCGCCATCGGGGCGATTTCTGCCGGATAGACACTGTCCTTGACGAAGACCGTGCGCTCGACCTTCTCGCCGGCTAAGACCTTCTTCGCCATCTCCATCAAGAGGGGACCCTGCAGCGGGTTGCCTTCGACGGTGCAGTTGCTCTTGCCGTCGATCATCGCCTGGAAGATCGCACGCGTGCCGTCGCACGAGACAATCACGATGTCCTGTCCGGGCTTCAATCCTGCCGCCTCGATCGCCTCGATCGCACCGAGCGCCATATCGTCGTTCTGCGCGAAGAGAATGTCGATCTTGTCCTTGTAGTTCTTGAGCATCTCCGTCATGACCTGCTTGCCGCCGTCCTTCTGGAACGTCGAGTTCTGTGCGACGAGAATCTCATAAGCGTCCTTGTTCGGCGATGCCGTCATCTCATCGCGAAAGCCCGTGTCGCGTCGCTCGACAACGGACGAACCTGCAGGGCCTTTGATCTCGGCAATGTTGAACTTCGCACCGCCGTCGCGCGGCTTCTTGCCCTGCGCCTGCATGTAGCCGTCGAGCCAGCGGAACGCCTCGCGCCCTTCGCGCACGGAATCCGTGCCGATGCGCATGACGTAGAGGCTATCGTCGTTCGTCTGCAGGTCGCGATCGACGATGATCACGGGAATCTTCGCCGCCTTCGCTTCCTTCAGCACCTCATCCCAACCCGTCGCCACGATGGGCGAGAAGGCGATGATGTCGACCTTCTGCGCGATGAACGAGCGGATCGCCCGAATCTGATTCTCCTGCTTGAGTTCCGCGTTGGAGAACTGCAGTTCGATGCCCGCATCCTCCGCCGCCTGCTTGATCGACGCCGTATGCGCGGCGCGCCATGTGGACTGGGCGCCGATCTGCGAGTAGCCCATCGTGATCTTGCGGTTTCCGGAACCCGGTTCTGCGCTGCCGACCTTGCTCGCGTCCTGCCCATTCGTCGTACACCCCGCAGCTGCAATCGCCACGAATGCAGCAAGCAGCAAGGCAAAGATTTTCCTCATATCGCTCTCTCCTTTTCGCACTCCTTGATACAGGCATAAACCTCCACTATCCAAGGCATAACTTAATACTATCTTAAATCTAGCATCGAACACCGTTTTTGTCAATCCATACAATGATAATTTCAGTTGACTTATAGACCTTTAGGCCTTAAAATTCAGCTATGAGCAATGTTTTTTTCAGAGATAAAGGATGTGTTCCATGCTACTGCACGAAATCTTGCAAAACGGGCGCGGCGAAGACATCGCCGTCATCGACCGCGGTCGCCGCATCACTTACGACGAACTGCGCGAAGCCCTGAGAGCCTCGCGTGACCGCTTCTACGCCGCCGGAATCCGTGCGCACGACCACGTCGCGCTCTTTTCCCATAACCGCGTCGAACTCCTCATCGCCTACCTCGCTGTGAACTCGCTCGGCGCTGTCGCCGTCCCGCTCAACTACCAGCTCAGCGTGCGCGAAGTCGCCTACATCATCAAGGACGCGGGCGTGCGTCACCTCGTGACGGAAAAGGAGCTTCCCCTCGAATCCCACCTCGGACAGCAGGGATACGGCGGTGAGCTTCATCAGCTGCCCCTCCTCGACGTCATGAAGCCCGCAAGCGCCATGCCCGCGCCGAAGCTTTCGAACATCTTCTCAGAGGAAAATCCCTGCGTCATCATCTACACCTCGGGCACGACAGGCGCCCCCAAGGGCGCCGTACTCAGTCATCGAAACCAGTGCACGAACGCGCATCAGGTCATGGAGCATCACGCCATCACGCCGAACGACAAGGTTCTCTGCGTGCTGCCGATGTACCACTGCTTCGCCTGGACGTGCTCCGTCCTTGCGACGCTCACAGCCGGCGGCACGATCGTCATCGTCAACGGCTTCATGCCCAAGGAGACGATCCGCGCCATCCGCGACGAGAAGGTCACTATCATGTACGCCGTGCCTTCCGTCTGCGCCATCCTCACGCGTCAGGCAGATGCGGAAGACCTCAAGAGCCTTCGCCTGACGGGCATCGGCGGCACGGCGCTGCCGCAGGAAATCGCTGCGGCCTACCGCGAAAAGTTCGGCCTCACGATCTACGAGGTCTATGGACTCTCCGAGGCCTCTCCCGTCGTCACGATGGACTCGCCGCGTCACTACCGCCCCGGCTCTATCGGCGTGCCCATGAAGGGGCTTGAGGTCATCATCGCCAACACCGACGGCACGGAACTCGCACGAGGCATGGCGGGCGAGCTGCTCGTCAAAGGGCCAACCGTCATGAAGGGCTACTGGCATCAGGACGAGGCGACGGCTCGTGCACTCAAGGACGGCTGGCTGCATACGGGCGACATCGCGCGCATGGACGAGGACGGCTTCGTCTACATCGTCGACCGCATCAAGGACATGATCATCAGCATGGGCGAGAACGTCTACCCGCGCGAGATTGAAGAGCTCGTCTACTCCTTCCCCGGCATCGAGGACGCCGCCGTCATCGCCATTCCCGATCCTCTGCGCGGGCAGGCGGGCGCCTGCTACTACACGGTCAAGAAGAACGAAGAGGTCGACATGCGCACCTTGAAGAAGTTCTTGCAGAAGAATCTCGCCGTCTACAAGGTGCCGCGCGAGTTCTGCCAAATTCCCGAAATGCCGCGCACCTCGACCGGAAAGATTGCCAAGCGCGAGATCGCACGCCTCTATCGCGAGGATAAGTGAGGCCCACACAAAAAGAAAATGCCGCGCAGGGCGGCAAGCGAGGAAGGGGCGGGGCTTTCCCGTCCCTTCTTTCTATTTACGGTTCTGCACAAACAAAAAAAGGCGCCGCAGGGCGCGGCGCAAATGAAGAGATGAGGTCTTGGATGGGACGTCCTCCCCACGGGTACCAAGAGCGGCTTGATCCGCGCCGTGTGCATCGTGCTTCTCCTGTAAGGGAGACGCGGGCTACTGAAAGCCATCGATTTGTACGAATGTACTGCACGCTGTGCGAGGTCAGTTCCAATCCTCGGCTCCACCCGATTGTTGTCCCCTATGGCGGAGGACATCCCTTGGGCTTCCGTCGTATCCCGCTTTTCCGGAAGTCCGACGGAGCTTCTGTTCTTGTTTTTAATTATACTCTAGGACAATGGTTTAGTCAAGGGATAAAGCCAACGATTTCTAATTTTTTTCAATCCGACGACCCTCGAACTGGAAAACCCTGTTCCCTCTGTATTTTAATGGAATATCTGCTAGAAAGAAGTGTACTTATGAAAACGACAAAACGCCGTCGCATAAGCCTGACTATTTTTCTAGGCATAATGTCGGCTATGGCGCCGCTGGCGACCGACATGTACCTGCCTGCTCTGCCCGAGCTTTCAGCAGAATTTTCCGCCTCAACCTCGGCGACGCAGCTGACTTTGACGATGACGCTGCTCGGCATGGCCATCGGGCAGATCTTCCTCGGGCCTTTGAGCGATATGTACGGGCGCAAACGGCCGCTCTTTGCGGGCATGGTCGCCTTCGCTCTCGTCTCGGCGGGCTGCTTCTACGCAAGCTCCATCGAACCTTTTCTCGCACTGCGCTTTCTGCAGGGATTTGCGGGCGCGAGCGGCATCGTCATCGCGCGTGCCATCGCGCGTGACGTAGCCGAGGGTGTCGAGCTCACGCGCTTCTTGTCCATCCTCATGCTCGTGAACGGACTCGCGCCGATCCTCGCTCCCGTCGCCGGCGGACAGCTCCTCGTCTTCTCCTCGTGGCGCATCGTCTTCGCCGTGCTCGCCGCTATCGGCGTCCTCCTCGCCGTCTGGACGCTCAAGACGCGTGAGACGCTGGCCGAAGGGAAGCGCCAAAAGAGCATGACGGCGAGTTTCCATGCCTTTCCCACTCTCCTTCGCGACCGCTACTTTCTTGGGCACTGCCTCGTGCAGTGCTTCGTCTTCGGCGCGTTCTTCTCCTACATCGCCGGCTCTTCCTTCGTCTTTCAGAACATCTACGGCGTCTCGGCGCAAGGCTACAGCCTGATCTTCGGCGGCATCGGCACGGGACTCTTCCTCGCAGGGCTTCTGCCCGCACGCCTCGCCGGACGCATCAAGGACATCTCCATGCTCAAGGCCTCACTCCTCGTGCCTCTCGTCTCCAGTGCGCTCCTCCTTGCCTCCCTCCTTGCGGGATTCGTCCCGCTCGCGCTCACCATCGTCCTGCTCTTCATCACCGTCGTGCCGCTCTCCGTCATGGGAACGGCGAGCTTCTCGCTCGCGCTCTCACGCCAGGGCAGGAACGCGGGTGCAGCGTCGGCTCTCATCGGCTTCTTCTCCATGGTGCTCGGCGGCGTCATGATGCCCCTCGTCGGCATCGCAGGAGACCATACGGCGATTCCCATGGCAGTTCTCATGCTCACTGGCTACGCGCTCGGCGCAATCGTCTTCTACAGCAATGTCAAAAACGGCTGAAGGCGCCTTCGTGCTTCCTTCAAATTTCCGCTGGGTGTACATCTTCGTCGTCGAGCGTTCCTTCGAGATCGTGATCCGTCATGGCGCAGACGGCGGCATCGGACCAGACGTTCTCCGCCGTCTCGATCATGTCGATGATCGTGTAGATGGGGAGAATCACGCCCATAAGCCCCAAGGGCGCACCGAGCGAGGACATCAAGGAGAGCGTCAGGAAGTAGCAGCCCATGGGCACGCCCGCATTACCGACGGCGGCGAGGACGGCGACGAAGAGCCACGTGACCATCGTGCCGAGCGTAATCTCAAAGCCCGCATTCTGCATGACGAAGAGCGAGGTCACGAGGATGAAGGCCGCGCAGCCGTTCATGTTGATCGTCGTGCAGATCGGCAGGACGAAGCGCGAGACAGTCGGATTCACCTTGAGATTCTTTTCCGCCGAAGCCAACGTCACGGGCAAAGTGCCCGCCGAGCTCTTCGTGAAGAGCGCCACAGCGACGGCCGGCGCCATCTTGCGGAAGACATGGAGCGGATTGAGGCCGCGCACGAGGAGGAAGAGCGGCAGGATGATGAAAAACTGGATGAGATTGCCGCCGAGGACGACAGCCGTGTACTTGCCGAGCGCACCGACGATGACACCAGCTTCGATCTGTGCCGATAGCTGCGCGGCAAATGCGAGGATGCCGACGGGCAGAACGTAGAGCAGTGCACGGATCAGTGTGAAGAGAAGCTCCTGTGCGCCATGGAGCGCCTTCAACAGCACGGCACGATTTTCCGTCTTTGGCATGAAGGCGAGCGCCAGCCCGACAGATGCCGCAATCAACATGACCGAGAGCACGTTGCCCGAGAGGAACGGCTGCAGCAAATTGTTCGGAATGACCGAAAGGATGTGGTCATAGTAGGAAAGCGTCCCAAGCTTCTGCGGCACATCGGCCGTACCTGCTCCGATGATCTCAGCGGGCAAGTTGCCCGGCGCTATCCACACATAGAGTGCAAGTCCGACAGTCGCCGCCGAAATGGTCGTCAACAGTGTATAAGTGACAGCATGGGCAAAGATGCGTCCCGTATCCTTCTTCGCGCCAAGCGCCGCAAGCGTCGTGATGACAGCGAGAGCGATGGTCGGCACGGCGATGAACTGAAAGAGGCGCGTGAACACCGTCGCAACGAAATCAAACAGTTCGTTCAAAGGCCCGACGTTCAGCCAGCCAAGCCCGGCGCCGACAATGAGCGCGAGAAACCACAGGATGAACTGCTTGCCCTGTCCGTTTTGGCGGCTCTTTGCGATCGCCGCCTGCGCCGTCTCCTCGACGGCCGCATGATTCTTTTCTTCCGACATGATACCCCTTCTTTCTGCATGGCAGGAAGCCTCCCGCCACGTCGACGAACCAATCACCGCTTCCTCAGAAGCAAGCGGTTGATAATTCATATAAAATCAGTATGGTTTATATTATACGAATCTCCGCCTGCACTGTCAAGGGGCACGACAAGAAATCTTACAAAATCCTCGAAAGCGCAGAAAAGACGGGCTATCATACGAAGCTTTTTCCGCTCCGTATGACAGCCCGTCTTTTCAAATGTATATTCTCGTACACTGCGTCTCATACCCCGTCCATACACACAGTGACAAGCCCCTCCGCCCCTCACCTCACATAATGCACTCGCTCCGCTTCAAACCTGTCTGCGTGCAGCTTTCTCTCGTTCGGATAGCCGAGGGCGAATAGGGAGAACGCCTTGAGGTTCGCGGGCATTTCGAGGATTTCTTCCACCTTTTTCATGTTCTCCTCGTAGGGAGCAATGCCGAACCAGACGCCGCCGAGGCCGAGATACGTCGCTTCGAGCCAGATGTTCTGCTGCGCCGCCGCCATGTCGATGTGCGAGAAGCGAGGCACGGTCAAGCCTTCCGTACGGTAGGCGAGCGCTAAGAGGAGCGGCGCTCCTGCCGCGCAGCCCGTATAGGGCGTGACCTTGGCGAGCGCGGCGATCTTTTCGCGGTTCTCGACGACGAAGAACTCCCACGGCCGCTGATTGCAGGCGGACGGCGCCTGCATCCCGGCACGCAGGATGCGCTCGACCTTCTCCGGCTCGACCGGCCTCTCCTGATACTTCCTTATGCTGCGGCGCTGAAACACGACATCATTCTCCATCGAAAAGCACTCCTTCCAACCGTTTCTCGATCTCCTCCTGCGCGAGCATGTCGACGAGCGTCAGCACACCTGCCCGCTCTCGCCAAACCGCTTCTTCATACCGTTCAATTCGCATCTCAACGCTGGCATGTCGTCAGAGACAATCTCCCAGATAAGCCGCAGATTCACGCCTTCGTAGTCATGAACGATGCGATTCCGCAAGCCATAGATCTGAGCCCATGCCACCTGCGGATTGTCCTTCTTGAAATCCTCACCCAGCTTCTTGGTCAATTCCCCGATTTGGCCGAGATTGAACACGCACGCCTCGACGAGCATATCATTGGCACGAAAATCCTCATAGGAGACGCCCTTACAATATTCGCACACCTTGTCAGCATAGCGAATCATCTTATCAAGAATGATCTTATCGCGCATAAATCTCGATCCCCGTCTGCTTAATTTCCTCGGCAATCCGAGACTTCGGCTCGATATGAGCGACATCGAACACATCCATATCCTTATCATCCAAAGCTTCGCGCAACTCCTCCACGAAGCCCATGAATTTCAGTCCGCGCAAATCGCTGTCCACCAATAAATCCACATCGCTTTTTTGCGTTGCCGTCCCCTTGCCGTAAGAACCAAAAAGAATCGCCTGACGAATCCGATGGCTAGTAAAAATTGGCTGCAATCGCCGTTTTATTTCGTCGAACGTAAAAATCCCCTCCGGCATATCAATCCCTCCGATTCTCGTATCGCGGGAAAAGCGCTCCTTCCAACCGTTTCTCGATCTCCTCCTGCGCGAGCATGTCGACGAGCGTCAGCGAGGAAATCTCGTTGAGGCTGCCGAGGAGCGCCTGCAGATGCTCGCGCTTGACCTTCCTCCCACTGCGCTCGAAGCGCTCCAAGAGCGCGAGCACGGCGAAGCGCGTCTCCCTGCGGCTCATGAGGCTGCTTGAAGCGAGGAGCACGAGCTGCGAGGCGAACGCTTCTTGCGCGAGCACGGGCAGAAGCTCGAACGGATCGCGGCGGCGCTCATCGAAGACCATGTGCCCCGCCCACCACAGGCGGGCGATCGGATTCACGAAGAGCGAGCGACGTCGCCCCTGCGCGAAGAAGAAATCGCTTCGAAGCACGGCGGCCTTTCCCTCGCCGAAATCCTTTTCCTTGCGGTAATGGATGTAGCGCCAGAAGAGCGTGTGCGAAAGCCCCGCCCAGAAGCGCTCATCCGCCGCCGTATAGGGCGCGAGCGTGCGCCATGCGCCGTAAATGCGCCGCACGTTCTCCACGTCCGTCGAGGCAAAGTCGCCCTCTGTCAGAAGCTCGACGGGCGAAAGTGCGGCAAGCTCCGTCTTTTCGAGATAGCCGTGCGCCGAAAGATGCGCGAGCATCGCCGCATTGTCCGCGCTCTGATACATCGCGGCATATTCTTCGACATGCGTCTTCATATCGTCGATGCCCGCCTGCGTCATGAAGCTCAGTTCCATGCGCCCACCTCCTCGCGCTGCGCCAGATCCTCCAACTCCTGCACGGCGCGGTTCAGCGGATCGCGCAGGAGGCGCTGGGCGACGGCGAGAGGCTCTGCGTCCTTCGCCGCGACATCAAGCTTCTCTTCTTCCAAGAGGTGCACGAGCACCCTCTGCCAGCGCGTCCTCGGCTCTTCCCCCGCACGCAGGCCGCTCTGCAGCTTTTCGAGCGCCGCAGTGAGAGCCGGCTGGACGACGCACGAGAGGAACGTCGCGCTGTAGACTCCCTTCGCGTAGCGGCGATAAGCGTCGTACATGCCTTGCGGCAGGCGGGTGACGATGTAATCCGAGCCGCAGTCGACGCGAAGCGCCGCCTCGCCCGCCTCGCGTCCCAAAGGCTCGACGCGCACGATGGAAGGAAGCGTCTCGCGTTCGTCATGCGCCTGCAGCAGGAATTCCGTCGTCTGATCGACGGCGAGGATATGTCCGCGTGCGAAGGAAAAGACCTGCCCTTCGTAGGCTTCATGAAAATCATCGCTCGCGTATCCCTCGATCGCCGCCTTCGCGACGACGAACGGCGTGACCTGCAGAGAGACGCGCACCTCGTCCGCCGCCAGCGTCAAATGAAACGGCGCATCGTTGAACTCGAAGAGGCGGCGATACGACGTGACGGGCGACTCGACGTGCAGCGCATAGCCAGCAAGCCCTGCACGCACGAGGTTCCTGAGCGAAGTACAGCGAAGCACGGCGCGAAACTCAAGGCGCAGTTCTCCTCCCGACGCCTTCAGCTCGGCGATACCGTCGAACGACGACTTGCGGTAGCTGTCATTCGTCTTCGCCAGCAGCGGATACGGCGCCAGATGCCCCCGGATCTTCAACGTACTTCACCTCCATCAGGCAGTAGTCACGATAATCCATCGTATAGTCGACAAAGAGTTTCGCGCCCTTCGCGACACTCTGCAGCTCGATGACGTTCTTCTCGAACTTCACCAATTTCGCCCTGGCTCTGCCCGAAAGCGAGGCCGCAAGCAGCTTGACGGGAACATCCGTCTGCTCGCCTGCGAGAAAAAGCTCCAGGCGCACGCGCTCGACCTTTCGCGGCGCGATGAGGCTCAGGCGATAGCGTCCCTTCTCGCGCTCGACGCAAAAAGAGCGCATGTGAAGCGGCGAGAGGCGCGATGCCGCCGCCTTCTTCTTGCGGATCTTCTCGACACCGCTTTGAAGCTCCTCTTTGCGCCCGCCCTTTCGTGCAGCAAGGGCGCGACGCACGGCCGCGTCTTCCAAGTCAGGCAGGAAATCGCCCGCGCCGAAGGCGTCGACGCCGCGCTCCTCCTCCGCCATCAGCCGCTCGCGTACCTTTTCCTTCAGGTAGCGCTTGAGCCCCAGATACATCTCCTTCGCCTGCTTCTCCTCTGCCGCGTCCTGCACGACGCCCGGCTCCCACGCGTCGTGCGACGGCACCTCGATGCGGCGGAACGCCTGTCCCATCGCATTCTCCTTGATGAGGAAGATGCCCGTAAAGTCGATGCCGCTCGGAAACCCCTTCTGATCGAAGAGCTTCATGCCGATGTGACGCGACATGAGGATGCGTCGGTTCAGCCCCTCGCCGCGCGTCAAAAAGAGCGTTGCCGCGCCGTCGGGAAAGCCGTACTTCGCACCGTATTCTGCGGCACGAAGCTCGATCCTCTGCGTCGCCTCATCCTCGCCTAGAAGCATGCGCGCGTAGCGCTGGATCATGCGGTTCTCCTCATAGTATTCCTTGTGATGCGGACTGCCAGCCGTCTTTTCAACGGGAAGTGAATCCGCGTAAAGGCCGAGGCTCGTCTTCGTGATGCGGTGATCGCCGATCTCCACCTCCAGGTTGCCCAGCCATATCGCGAGAAGGAAATTGTCGAGAACGGCGCGGATCATCTCCTGCTCCAAGCCCTCGATGGGCACGAGTCCCATGATGAAGATGTCCGTGCCGCTCGTGCGCCGCCGAAAAGCGGGATCGAGCGTGAAGATGTCCAAGAGCGCCTTCTTGTTCTCGTCGCTGTAATAGACCGTGCCCGTCGTCCAGCGATCCTTCTCGTCCCTGTAAGAGACGAGCTTCGCGACGCCCGTATACGATTCCACGCCGTCTTTGTCCAACGAGGCGAAGAACGCCGTGCGAAGCTCCGAGCAGCTATAGACGACCGCCTTGCCGATGCCGAAGCTGCCGCCCGCGTTCTCCTCCTTCTGCACGGAAAAACCCTGCTCCTTGACGAGTCCGCTCCAAAGCGAACCCTTCTCGCCTGCAAGCGCCCCTTCAAGCCCGCGCGTGCGAAAATCGCTGATGCGAAGGACAGCGATGCGCTCCGCCTTGAGGACATCCGCCGCACGCTCGAACGCCTCGCGGCACTTCTTGTCGTCCCGATTGCTGAGGAAGCAGCGCTCCAGGATATTCTGAAAATCCTCGCGCCCCGGAAACCTCTCGCGCGGGATGTCAAACGATTGAAAGGAAACGAGGACGGCGCCCTCAGCGTCATCTCTTCGCGCGTCGAGCGAGTTCTGGATCGTCTCGCGCACGAGGTAGTGCACCGTGCGTATGCCGAAAGAAACGCGCGCGAGGTCGTTGTAGCCGACAAGCTCGCCGCTGTCGTTCACCGGCGCACGCCAGCTGCCCTTCTTCCTGTCCATGAAAGGAAACAATTTTTCCACCTCATTCCTGTACGTTTCCTAGTATAGCAAAGAGACCGCCCAGTGACAATGCGTGAGGTGCAGCCAAAAATTAACAAAAGCTAAATATTGCAAAAATTTACCTGCGCCCTCTTGCATATACGAGCCAATATGCTATAATAAAGGTGCGGCAGGTGGACTAAGCGTCATCCCGCCTTTAGTGCCGTACCTTACTAACCACCAGAAGGAATCATCGCGTATGGTTCCTCCTGGTGGCAATATAATCGAATCCCGCCAGGGGTTCAGGCTGCAAGGCCAACAAGAAAAGAACAGGCAGCGAGCCTAGGCTCGCTGCCTGTTTTCTTTCGCTTTCTTTCCTTTTCCAGTATTCTCAATTTCTGGTATTTTCCCGCAACTTTTTTGCACCTGTGCGGGAATTGTGCTATAATGAGGCTCGTGCGGCAGACCGCACGGCTTCATACATTTCATCATTTCTCAGATGCGGCATATCTTCTCACAACGTGCCGCACAAAACGAAAGGAGTCTTTTCCATGCCAACAGCAGCAAAATCGAGCGGCGCAAGAAAGACCGCCGTCCCAAAGAAAAGCAGTACCCCCTCGCGCACGCGCAGGGCTTCGAACGTCGCCTACATCTTCTTCAACTGCGACGCCGAAAAATCCCACGACTCGATGAATATCTTCTACAACCACGAGATCTACCGCGACACACAGGCCTCGCGCAAGGCTCTTTGGCAGAAGGTCAAGGAGGAGCAGGATGCCTCGCGCATCGAAATCGCCGAAGACGATCTGACGAGCGTGCGCACGGCAATTCTTGAGAACGACCCCGCCGAAGCGAGCCGCTACATCCGCTTCGGCGCGATCGAGACCTTCGTCTGCCACTGATTCGTCCGCGATTCCCATACGGCCAAACGAGAAAAGCCCAAGAGCCGTCCCTAACGGTCGTCCTTGGGCTTTTCTTTTTCAGGAATGTCAAGCTCCTCGGCTTTCGTCTGCGTCGTCGGCACGCCCTCGGGCGTGAGGCTCGGCGCATAGCGCCAGCTCTCCTTGATCCTCTTTTCCAGACGCTCTTCGAGAAGTCGGCGCTCCCTCTCGTCGGTGATTTCCGGCTCGAACTGCCACGCTTGGACGCCCGTCACGCGGCCTTCCGGCGAGATGTCCGCAAAGAACTGCACATGCCCTCGGTACGCAGTCTCCTTCTCGGTCAGGCCGCGCTTCGTCTCCTCACGCAGCACGGCGGGCTTGTTCGGCTTACGCATCGCAGGATAGTCGCGCTTCTTCGGCGGCTTCGCTTTTTGACCCTCGACTGGTCTTTTCTTTGCCTCACTCGGCGACTTCAGCGCTTCTTGTGAAGGCGGCTTCCAAGACTCGGGAACGCTCTCCTCTTCCGTCGCCAACGTCTCATTCTCCACCCGCGGCTTCTCCTCCGCCAGTAGCTTCTCCTCCGCAGAAGGCGAAACTTTCGCGGCAGCCTCATCCGAGTCCGGCACATCGAGCCAGGTGATTTCCTGCGCCGTGTCCCAAAACGACTCCTCATGCGGCAAAAGAAGCCCCGCGATGCCAAACGCGAACATATGCAGAAAAACGGCAAGAAGCACGACAGTCCCCCAGCGTTGGCGTACGATCACAATCATCCCTCCCCACACGTTTCGTCCTTTCATTATAGCACACGAACACCAATCACACGGCAAAAACTATTGCACTTTATTCAGTATTCGCGGACGAGATTCTTCCCTTTTGGAGCAAAATATAGTATCATGAAGATGAGTGGATATTTCTCCTTTATATTTTAGGATAAAAAACTCAAAATTATTCGTCGAATATAAAACGATGCTCGAAACACTGCATCAAGTAAGATGATAGGCGGGTAAAATGATTCATATACCTATAAAAAAACTAAAAAACGGCATGATCACGGCGCAGAGCATATACAATCCGCTCGGCGCCAGCTACCTGACGAAGGGCATGGAACTCAGTCCGACATACATCGAGCGTCTGGAGAAAGCGGGATTTGACGGCGTGACCGTCACCTCCCTGGATCCCAAGCTCAAGCTCGCGCCGCCCGATGATATCGTGCAGGAAAAAACGCGCATCTCCGCCATACAAAACGTGGCGACGGCTTTCCATAGCGTCGAGGAGAACGGCACCTTCGACCCGGCGCCGCTGCAGGGCATTTCGGAGAACATCCTGCAGGACATCATCGCACAGCAGAAGAACCTCGTGCAGCTCACGGACATCCGCCTGCACGACACTTATACCTTCGCCCATTCGGTCAACGTGGCCATCCTCTCGTCTCTCCTCGGCGTGCTTCTGAAGCTTTCCAGGGAGGAGCAACTAAAGCTCACGCTCGGCGGTCTCCTGCATGACATCGGCAAGATCACCGTACCCTATGAGATTCTCACGAAGGCCGGCCATCTCACAGACGACGAGTGGAGCGTGATGCAGGGACATCCGGAAGCCGGCAGGCAGCGTCTGAAGAAGATGTTTCCCAACGACACGCTGCTCTCCACCATCGCCCTGCAGCACCACGAGCACATCGACGGCTCGGGCTATCCCAACCATCTGAAAGGCGAGCAGATCCACCGCTACGGACGCATCGTCGCCATCGCCGACGTCTACGACGCCCTGACGAGCGTGCGCCCGTACAAGAGAGCCTATACGCCATCCGTCGCACATCGCCTCATGGCTACATGTTCGCCCGGGCATTTCGATCTCGATCTCTTGAAGCTTTTCTTCGACAACGTCGCGATTTACCCCGTCGGCACGATCCTCAAGACACAGGATGGCTACGCCATCGTGAAGAAGGTCGAATTCGGCTATACGCTGACGCCCGTCGTCTGCGTCTTTGCCAACCGTGAGGGCAAACTTCTCAATGCCCCCAGCGACCTCGATCTGAAAGAAGCGCCAAAAGGGATGCTTGATGGTGTGATTTCCGACAGCGAGCTGTACCATTTCATCCACAACATCAACGTCGATCCGGCCATCTTCCTCCAAGAAAACACAGAGAAAGAAGACGCGTCACAAGAAAATACTGAATGAACTACGGCGCATTTCAAGGTGTTCCGCCACTGAAACCGGGGTGTTTTCTCCATGATACGCTTGAAATCGAATCAGCTCAAAACCGGCATGGTGACGGCGCAAAGCATCTTCAATGAGAAGGGTGCCGCCTTTCTCGTACGTGGCACGCCGCTGACTGATCGCTACATCTATCGGCTTCGTCAGCTCAGCGTGCCCGAACTTCACGTCACATCGCTTTCTTCTAATTTTCAGCTGCAACCGCCCCCTGACATCATCAAGGAGCACACGCGCGTGCAGGCCGTCGAAAACGTCGCGGAGACCTTCCGCCAGGCGGAAAAGTATGGCCAGTTCAACATGAGCCTCATGGAGCGATGTGCCGATCTCCTCGTATGCGACATCATGTCGAAAAAGAAGAATCTCGTGCAAATCACAGACATTCGTCTGCACGACTCCTACACGTTTTCCCATTCAGTCAACGTCGCCGTCCTCGCGACGATGCTCGGCAATCTCTGCGGCTACTCCAAGAGCAAGCTGCAGGTCATCACGCTCGGAGGACTCCTACACGACATCGGCAAGCTCGCCGTGCCCACATCCATCCTCAACAAGTCTGGCGCCCTGACGGCGGACGAATTCAAGATCATCCGTCGGCATCCAAGTGAAGGGCGCAGACTCCTCAAGGAATTGAAGTCGCCGCTCGCCTCGATCCTCGCCATCATTGCAGTCCAGCACCACGAGCACCTTGACGGCTCAGGCTATCCCTACCATGTGCGCGGCAAGTCCATCCATCCGTACAGCCGCATCACCGCCATCGCCGACGTCTACGACGCGCTGACGAGCGTGCGTCCTTACAAGAGGGCATACAAGCCGAACGTCGTCTATCAGATGATGATGAAGAACTCCCCCGGTCACTTTGACATGGATCGCCTGCGCCTCTTCTTCGACAATGTCGCCATTTACCCCGTTGGTACAGTCATGAAAACACAGCTCGGCTACGCCATCGTCAAGAAGGTCGTCTTCGGCCACACGCTCGCCCCCATCGTCATCGTCTTTGCAGACAAGAACGGTAAGCTTCTCCCAAAACCCTTCGGCGTAAACCTCGCCCACTGCCGCCGCGATGCCATACATTACGTCATGGACGACGTGGAACTCTTGAACTTCATCCGTCATACAGGCATCGACCCCGCCGTATTCCTTGACGACGATCTTCGCGCGATGAAGGACTATCCGCGCATGGGGAAGCATGAAATCTGAGTTGATAAAGGCATACAAAAAGACCCTGCCGCCCGGCAGGGTCTTTTTGTATGCTCTTATGCCTCGCGCAATTCTGCGCGGGCAAGCTTGTACTCCGTCTTGTCGAGAACTGCATGAAGCTCCTCGTCGGAGATCATGCGCTCCATCTTGAGGACAGCGATGTTCTTTCCGAGATCGACCTCGGCGACCGCGCCGTCGATGCCGTTGAGCATACGCTCGACGGCGTTCTTGCAGTTGTCACAGTGCATGCCCTCGATATGCAGCACCTTCTCGCCGATGACGTCGTGATAGAGCTTCTTCTTCGGGCCGCCCTCGATGCTGCCACCCCCGCCGCAGCACGCACCGCCGCCGCCGAAGTGGCGCACCATGCCGCGCACAGCGAAGAAAAGCGCCGCCAAGAGAACCGCTCCCAAAATATACGTTGCCATGATTTCTCCTTCTTTCCTTACCAAAGGGCATTGCCCTTATATACCATGCTATCGCTCTATTTTACCCGCGCTTTATCGACTTGTCAATAGTGATTCTTAGTGTTGGCAATATGCTTTGAGACGAAAACAGCCTCCCCGTCGGGGAGGCTGTAAATCTTGAGAATCACTGAAACTTTCCGTTCAAATTCACGGCAGAGGCACGTTGAAGGCATTCTTGCCCGCGAAGACGGCGTTCTTGCCCAGCTCTTCCTCGATGCGCAGAAGCTGGTTGTACTTCGCGACGCGCTCGCTGCGGTTCGGTGCGCCCGTCTTGATCTGCCCGGCGTTCAGCGCGACGACGAGGTCGGCGATCGTCGTATCTTCCGTCTCGCCCGAGCGATGCGATACGACGGCCTTGAAGCCCGCGTTGTGCGCCATGGCAACGGCGGCGAGCGTCTCGCTCAGCGTGCCGATCTGATTGACCTTGATGAGAATGGCGTTCGCGGCCTTCATGTCGATGCCCTTCTTGAGGCGCTTCGTATTCGTCACAAAGAGATCGTCGCCGACGATCTGCAGGCGGTCGCCAAGCTCCTTCGTGATGAGCTGCCAGCCCTCCCAATCCTCTTCATCAAGCGGATCCTCGAGAGAGATGATCGGATACTTATCGACGAGCTTCTTCCAATGCTCGACGAGCTCTGCCGTCGTGAAGACCTGACCGGACTTGGGCTGCTTGTACTCGCCCTTCTTCGATCCCTTCCATTCGCTAGCGGCCGCGTCCATCGCGAGCACGAAATCCTTGCCGGGCTTGTGGCCTGCCTTCTCAATGGCACGCATGATGTAGTCGATCGCCTCGTCGTCCGACTTGAGGTTCGGTGCGAAGCCGCCCTCGTCGCCGACGCCCGTCGCATGGCCGTCCGCCTTCAAGAGGCTCTGCAGTGCATGGAAGACTTCCGACGACCACTGGATGCACGTGCGGAAATCGGGAGCGCCGACCGGCATGATCATGAATTCCTGCACGTCGATGCTGTTCGCCGCATGGGCGCCGCCGTTCAGGATGTTCATCATCGGCACGGGCAAAAGGCCGCCCTGGCTGCCGCCCAAGAAGCGATAGAGCGGCGTTTCCTCGCTCGCAGCGGCCGCCTTCGCCGCCGCCATGGAAACGGCGAGGATGGCGTTCGCGCCGAGCTTCGACTTGTCTTCCGTGCCGTCCGCTTCGAGCATCGTGCGGTCGACGAGAGCCGTATCCGCAGCGTCGACGCCGACGACCGCCTTGGCGAGCGTCGTGTTGACGTTCTCGACCGCCTTCAGGACGCCCTTGCCGAGGTAGCGAGCCTTGTCACCGTCACGCAGTTCAAGCGCTTCAAACTGGCCCGTCGATGCGCCCGACGGCGACGCCGCACGGCCGAAGCTGCCGTCCTCCAGAACGACATCGACTTCCACCGTCGGATTGCTGCGCGAGTCAACGATTTCGCGTGCATGGATGCATTTGATCTTGCTGTTCCTCATCGTATCCACTCCTTGTAAATCTAATGAAACACTATACTCTTAGCTTATCACGAAAGCGGCAGATGTCAAGCCTTTTGCTGAAAGCAATTCGCATTTGTCGCCGCTTTCATGAAAAAAAGCGCACGGGCTTCGTCCTGCCCGCACGCTTTTTCCACTTGCCGAAGCCGTACAGGCATGAACGGCCTGTATTCATATCAGCTTAAGCAAGCTCCAGCATCAACGCCATCTTGAAATTCTTCACGGCACGCACATAATGTCTGCCGTTCTTCGCAAACTTGAAGTTCTCACCCGCGTGAACCGTGTATTCCTTGCCCTCGTAACCGATGACGGCCTCGCCTTCGAGCGCGAAGACGAGAGCCTCGCCCGGCGCCGCGTGCTCGTCAAGCCCCGTGCCCGCGCCGAAGCTCATGAGCACGAACTTGAGGTTCGGGCTCTGCACGAGATCCATGTTGACGATCTTACCCTCCTGGCACGGCAGAAGCTCCGCCAGCTGAAATACCTTCTTATCCTCGATTGCCTTGTTCATGGTTTTTCCCTCCTGCAAACTGATCTCAAGATAAACGGCACCGCGCTCCGTCTTTACGCCCACGGGCGTACCGACGGGCACGACGAAGAAATCTCCTGCGGCGAGCGGCGTATTCCCGCTTTCCTCGACCGCTTCCATCGCGCCCGAAGCGACGTACCAGAGGCGGCGACGCTCGTAGCTCTCCGCGCTGATGTCTGTCGCCTCTGCGAGCGAGAACCAGACGACGTTGTTGCCGCCTGCCGCGCTGATGGCTTCCGACACCGTGCAGCCCGGGATGGGCGCCATTTCCTCGGCGGGGCGAAATACCCTGCCTGCCTGACCTTTCATGGCTGTCATCTCCTCTCTTTTTTCCTAGTATAGCACAGGGAAATCTTCACAGCGGGAACATTTGTTACAGATTTTGAGAAATTTTCTTATTTCTCAAAAGCAGCCTCCGCAAGATCTCTTGCGCGAGGAAACCCGTGGCAGATCCCGTGAAAACGGCCAGAGCAAAGAGCATGGGCGCATAGTAAAAGACGTCGAGCGTGCCGAGCCAGAAAGCGGCGGCAAGGAGCTGACCCACGTTGTGCGAGAGTGCGCCCGCGACGCCGAGCAGCGCGAGCGGCACGCGCGGGACTGCCCGCAGCAAGAGGACGCCGACCGAGAGCGCCAGAAGCCCGCCCGCAAGGCTGAACGACAGCGCGGGCAGGCTGCCCGCGAAGACCGATCCGAGCACGATGCGCAGGACAAGCAGCAAGAGCGCTTCCCTCGCGCGAAAGAGACGGAGCGCGGCGACGGTCACGATGTTCGCGAAACCGAGCTTGAAGCCCGGCACCGCTGCGACAAGCGGCAGGCGAAGCTCGACGAAGAAGAGCATCAACGAGAGTGCGAGGCAGATGGAAAGAAGCGTCAGCCGCGCCGCCCCCTGCTGCGCCAGACCCGCTTCCTGCGCTCCCTCTGCGCATATACGCGCCCGCGCCTCGGACGCACCCTGCCGAGCGCCGCGCTCCTGCCGCGCGCCCCTCACCTCGCCACCGCGTCGGGCACATCGGCCTCGCCCGCTGCCTTGCCCGCGCTGCCCGATTTCGCCCAGCGAATCTCCAAGCGATGCGGCAGACAGATGATCGGTGCGCCGTCCCCCTTCAATTCGCCTGTATGCACGCAGATCTGATCGGGACAGTCGGCGCTCTCGATGCGGATCGTGCCGCCGCCCGTCGCGATGACGTTCTCGTGCTCGCCATAGGGCACGCGAATATGGCGCTCTTCTTGCAGTTCCTCCTGCGTGAAGCGATAGATCACCGCACCGTCCTGCACGACCTCGACCGCGCCCGACTCCGATGCGTCTTCGCCGCGAGAAGCGGCTGCGAAGAGCCACGCGCCCGCCGCACCGAGCAGGAGCACGGCGAAAAGAGCGAAGAGCCGCGCCTTCTTTTCCCCGTTCATCGAATGACCTCCGCTTCTCCCGTCAGCCCCTCGCCCGCCGAGAAGCGGTCAAGAAGCCCCTCTGTGATCCACACATGACCATCCATGCCGACGAGCACCATCTCAAAATCCTGCCGCTCGCGCCAGAAAGCGGCGGCGCGTTCTGCGCCCATGACGAAGAGCGCCGTCGAAAGCGCGTCCGCCCTGCCGCCCGATTTCGCGATGACAGTGGCAGAAGCAAGGCCGCTCGCCGCAGGTGCGCCCGTAGCTGGATCAAGGATGTGCCAATAGCGGTTTCCTGCCTCATCCGTGAAGAAGCGCTGGTCGATCGCCGAGGTCACGACGGCGGCATCCGCGACCTCGACCGTGCCGAGAAGTGCTCCACCGAAAGGATTCCGAAGCCCCACGCGCCACGGTGTGCCGTCCTCGCGCATGCCGACCGCCTCGATGTTGCCGCCGAGATCGAGGAGCGCCGAGCGCACGCCGCGCGACTTGAGCTCCGCCGCGACAAGCTCGCCCGCATAGCCCTTCGCCACCGCGCCGAGTTCGACGCTGCTGCCCTTTTCGAGCCGCGCCGTACCCGCCGCCTCGTCGAGCTTGAGCTTTCCCGCTCCCGTCAAGGCACGCGCCGCCTCGATTTCCTCTGCCGTCGGCACGCGATGCACGCCGCCCGAAAATCCCCAGAGCTTGAGGAGCGGCAGAAGCGTCACGTCGAGTGCGCCCTTCGTCTCCTCGCGCACCGCCTCGGAGAGGCGCAGAAGCCGCATCGTCTCGGGCGCGAGCGCGACGGCCTCGCCCGCGCCGCTGTTCAAGCGCGCGACGTCGCTTCCCTCGCTCGTCGCGCTCCAAAGCGCATCGAGCCCTTGAAGCCGCTCCTTCGCCTCCCGCGCCGCCTCGGGTGCGCCTTCGCCATAGACCTTGACCGTCATCTTCGTATCCATCGCGAAGAACTCCTCACTCGCTTCCTCTGCGGTGCGGGAAGCGTCGTCGGAAGCCGCGCTCTTCATCTGCGCGGGCAAGCATCCCGCCGAAAGAGAAGCGGCAAAAAAAACGAGCAAAAGGCACAGGGCAAGATGCCCTGCGCCTTGAGCTACTAAATTCTGCAAGCGAATCATAGCTACTTCTTCGCTTCATCGAGCGCCTTCGTCGAGGCCTCGATGAACTGCTCGTAGGAGATCGTCGCACCCGAGATGGCATCGACCTTGCCCGGCTGCTGACGCTCGACGAGCTGTGCGCCGTAAGTCGCATTCGCCTTGACGGCATTCTGCGCCTTCTTGTAGTTCTGCGCATCGCTGACCTGGCCGTTCTTCTTGCCGTAGTCCTCGCCCTTCATCGTGCCGTCCTTGTCGATGCCAAAGTACGTCGCGCTCACGATCTTATGATCCTTGATCGTGATGGCGATCTTACCGTGACCGTACTCAGAGTTCTCGCTGCTCTCGCCGTTGTACGTGCCGTCCTTCGCCTGCGAGAGGTCGATGTCGGCAATCTTCTTGACGGCGACGCCCTGCGCCCCGCCGTCTTTCGGCTCGTCCTTCGCCGCATCGTCACCGCAGCCCGCGAAGAGAGCCGTCGCGAAGGCGACGCCCAAGACCAGCGTCAGAGAATTCCTGCCCAAATTCATTGTTTCGCCCCTTCCTTCAGCTTTGCCGCCGCCTGCTCCTCGGCGCTCTTTTCCACCATGCGCCCATGCTCGATGATGACGCAGCGCTCCGCTGCCGCGCCAACCTCGGCGGAGTGCGTGACCGTGAGGATCGTATGACCTTCCGCGTGCAGTTCGCGGAAGATCTTCATGACGAGATTCTGATTGACCTCGTCGAGGTTGCCCGTCGGCTCGTCCGCGAGGATGAGCACGGGGTAGTTGATGAGAGCGCGCGCAATGCAGACGCGCTGCTGCTCGCCGCCCGAAAGCTGGCTCGGCAGATGGTCGGCGCGGTCAGCAAGCCCTACGCGGTCGAGCGCTTCGAGCGCTTCCTTCTTGTCGGGGATGCTGTGATAGTACTGCGCCGCCATGATGTTCTCGATCGCCGTCAAGTACGGGATCATGTGAAACTGCTGGAAGACGATGCCGATCTTGTCGCGGCGCAGGAGCGTCAGCTCGTGGTCGGAGACTTTCGTGATGTCGATGCCGTCCAGAAGCACCGTGCCGCTCGTCGCGTGATCCATGCAGCCGATGATATTCATGAGCGTCGTCTTGCCCGAGCCGGAAGGCCCCATGACGGCGAGCCAATCGCCCTTTTCCACCTTGAGGTTGACGTTGTCGAGCGCCTTGACCTTGCCGCCGTAGGCCATCGTCACGTCTTTCAATTCCAATAGACTCATAAAACCCTCCTACTCTCCCCGCAAGACGATGGCGGGGTCAACGCTCGTCGCGATGCGCACGGGAATGAGGCTCGCGACGCCCGTCACGATGACGGACAAGACGACGGCGAGCACGGCGATGCCCGGAGCAAAGGCGATGCCGCGCGAAAAGACGTTGATGCTGACGCTCTGTGCGAAGAGGTAGCCGAAGCCGCTGCCTAAAAGGCCGCCGACAAGGCCGAGCACGCAGCCCTCGCCGAGAAACTCCATGACGATGTTCGCATTCGACGCGCCGAGCGCCTTCTTCAGACCGATCTCGCGGCGGCGCTCCGTAACGACCGCCGTCATCGTCGTCGTCACGCAGATGAGCGTCAAAATGAGGACGATGATCGTCACGAGAAGTATCAGAACTTCGAGCTTCTTCAAGACGTTGAACTCCGAGTGCGCGATCTGCTGCACCTCCTGCGGCTCGATGCCGATATTCGCGGTGCGAATGGCGTCCTCAACGGACTTCAAGCTGTCGCCGTCGGCGACGACGCTGAGCTGTGCGAGTCCGACGGCGCCGGGCTTCTCGACAATCTTTTGCAGCTCGTCGAGATTCAGGAAAGCGAACTGCTCTTCCTTGCCGCCCGTCGAGACGATGCCCGAGACGGTGAAGGAGAGCATGGCCTTGCCCTCGCCCGCGCTGACCGATACGGTCTGGCCAATCAGCTTGTCCGTATCGCGTGCGATCTTCGAGGCCATCTCTGCGCCCAGGAGGATCTCGCGCTCGCCCGCCTTCGGGTACTCGCCCTTGACCATCCAATAGGGGCTGACCTTCTTGATTTCCTCGAAGTCCGTGCCGCCCGTCAGGACAGGCTGCTTGTTGACCTCAAGGCGCTCGTAGAGAAATGGTGCGAGACCGACGACGTCGCGTCCCGCCAGCGCCTCACGCGCCTTCTGCAAGGCGGCGGAGTCGAAGGTCTTCGCCTCGCCCGCCGGCAAGAGCAGCACGTTCGCGCCGTAGGCGCGGAACTCGCGCCCGAGCTGCGCGGGCACTTCGCGGTAGACCGTGATCATGCCCGAGATGATCGCCGCGCCGACCGCGACCGCCAGGAGCGCGACGAACATGCGCGACTTCTGGCGGAAGAGCGCCCGCACGATCATGCGCAGAAACATTTCCAGTATCTTTATTCTTCCTGCCATATCAAATCACCTGCCATGAAGGACGCTTGCGGGCTGCAAGGAGAGAAGCATGCGGATGGCGGGCAGACTGCCGATGAGGAGCATCAGAGCCATGAGTCCGCCCACGATGGGAATGACGACGAGGTTGTTCGCAATGCTCGATCCGAAGACCGTCTGCCCGATCGCCTGTGCGAGTGCCAGGCCGCCGAAGTAGCCGAAGAAGCCGCCCAAGGCGCCTGCGATGAAGATCTCGGCGAGCACCATGAGGACGACGGAGAGGTCGGTCGCGCCAAGCGCTTTCATGAGGCCGAACTCGCGGCTTCGCTCCATGATGTTCGCGCTGACGAGGTTCGACACGCCGAGCGCCGCCGACAGAAGCGAAAGCCCTGTGATGAGCAGCATGAGCATCTGCGTCTTTTCGAGAATCTTGCCCTCGGACTCGGCGATCTGCCGCACGGGCTGCGCCGAAGAGCCGGGAATCGCCTCCTCGATCTGGAAGGCGATGGAGCTGACGTAGGCCGTGCAGTACCAGATCTCGCGCTCTTTCTGCGAAAGGCGCTCGGGGTTCTCCGCCGCCTTTCGCGCAAGGTCGTTCTCGGGCGTCGTGACGGCGGAAACCTCGATCTTGTCGATCTTTCCGGCTGCGCCCAGAAGCTCCTGCGCGAGCGCGAGGTTCACGGTCAGAGCGTCATCCTCTGCGCCGCCGCCCGTGACGATGCCCGTGATCTTCAGCGTCCTTTCCGCGCCGTCCTTCGTGCGATAGGAAACCGTATCACCGGGCTTCAGCCCCAGAGCGTCCGCGAGCTTCACGCCCGCCAGCGCCTCGTCGGGGCTTTCCGTCGGCCACGCGCCGTCGATCTTCCACCACGACTTCATTTCCTTCTCGCCCGTCTGCATCTTCTCGCCCGTCGGCAGTTCAAGCTCGTGGTCGAACCACGTGCCCATGAGCGGCACATTCTTGCCGTCCGCGAGAGCGACTTCGCCCGAAAGTTCGGGCGCGAAAGCGACGATGTTGTTCGTCCAGAAGATCGTCTTGATCTTCGCCGCATCCGCCTCGTTCAAATATTCTTTGCGTCCGCCCTCAAGGCCATAGACGTCCTGCAGCACGGAAGCCGTCTTCGGCGTGACCGTGATGTTCGCGCCGTAAGCCTTTAGCTCCTGATTGACCTTCTCGCCGATGTCGAACATGACGTTGAGCATGGCGGCAGCCAGCGATACGCCGAGAGCCGCCGTCAGCGCAATGAGGAAGAAGCGCTTCCTCTGGCGAATCAGCGCGCCCTTTACCATCTGCCAAAACATTGTATCCCTCCTTCACGCATCAGCGGAACACGTCGCGCGCCTTGTCCAAGGCGTCCTGCGGCACGCGCAGCTTGCCATCCGCCACGCTGTATTCGATGGGAATCGGATTGCAGCCGCCCTTCGTGCCGATCGTCGCCTTGTTCATCATGACGTCGCACAGGCGGCAGATGACCTGCCCGTCCTTCTCGTAGTAGCCCGTCGGACCGCAGATCTCGCAGGCGTCAAGCCCGACGCCGTAGGAATTGCCGCCCTTCAAAATCACGATGTAGCGCACCATCTGACCGCTCGCCGTCTGATAGACGAAGCGATGCAGATGTCCGTCGTTGACCACCGAGAGATCCACGTCGACGAAGCCGTCAACCGCCGTCACAGGGACAGCAGGCACGAGTTCTTCCTTGCGGTTCGCATAGCTCGCGCCGAAGCTCGACAAGAAGACCATGCCCGCGAGGAACAGTACCGTCGCCGTGCCCCAGCGCCTCTTGTGCATCGCCTGCATGATCATGCGGCGGTACTGGGCGGGATTCGTGCCGGCAGGGCGCGCTGGCTTCTTCTGGGAGAAGAGCGTCAGCGGCACGAAGAGCAGCGCGAAGAAGATGATGAAGATGAGCCACGACGAGTGGTCGATGATCGGCGCCATGATGGAAAGCAGCGCCGCGCTGTCGAGGATGTGCCGCGCCATCAGCACCTGCACGAGGAAAATCCCCTGCTGGATGAACATGGCACCCGCCTGAATGACGAATACGAAAAGAAGCCGCCTCGGGTTGAGCGCCGCCGCCGCCTTGTAGGCGACGAAGGAGCTGACGACGCCGAAGAACAGCCCTGCGGCAAAGCCCGCGAGCTTCACGGCGACCGTCTGCGTCATGTAGTCGCCCGCCGCCGAGATGATCGTGCCGACGGGGATGAGCCAAAGCTCCATGCCGTGATAGAAGAAGAGCAAGACGCCGATGACGCAGGCGGAAACCTGCAGCGGGCGTGAAAGCCCCTCCTTCTGTCCCGCACCGCGTGCGAGCATGGCGACAAGCACGACCTCGGCGATCATGGCGAAGGCGATTGCGCCGGCTTCGGCGACCTCGCGGCTCACGGCGTTTCGCGTGCCGACGCGAGCTGCCACGATGGCGACGGAAAGCCAGAAGCCCCAATGAATCGCAGTGTTATAATTGCGGCGATACTTTTCGAGCGGCAGCCGCCGCAGGATGGCGAAAAGGATGCCGAGCGGCACAGCAAGCGTCAGCACCTGCTCCATCGCCGGCACAAACTGTTGCAGGAACATCTGCAGCATATTCTGCACCTCACTTTATCTATAGGAATATGAAAGCAAAGCCCACCGCCACCCATTGGATGGTGGTGGGCTTATGCCCTTTAGGAGAGACTTGCTTCGTGGGCGGTCAACGTCTGCCAATCGCACTGCGCCTTCGGCTTGCGCTCTTGGGACGTTTTCGCATACGAGCCGTTGCCCAATCAGCTTCACCCTTTCAGGGTTCGCTTCTTGGACGGCTCAGCATTACCAACGACGCGGGACGTAGTTGAAGACCCAATCCATCGTCACAGGCTCATCCCAGAAGCGGCCCTTGACGCCCGTCTCATCATCGACGTGCAGACCGTAGTTCTGGCGATACGGGCTTTCGATGGAGAAGTGCATGTCGTAGGTGCCGGCACCCAGGAGCTTGACGTTTGCGCCGTAGTGCGGACCATCGTCTGCGTTCATCGGCATGAAGACGCCCTCGACGCTCTGGCCCGTCTCACGCTTCGTGAACTTGTAGTGAACCGTCAGATACGGAATCCACTCGCCGACGCCGAAGCCCGTGTCGTTGCCTTCCGTCGCATGGATATCCGTCTCAATGTGCATGTCCGCCTTGTCCGGCGAAAGCATCATGCCTGCAGGCAGCATCTCAATCGGCTGGAAATAGACGAGCGCTACCTTGAAGTGGTTCGCCTCGTTCTCGATCTCGTCGCCGATCGGGTACTCCGTGAAGCCCGCCGCCGACGCAGAGCCGCCGAGCGTGAAGAGCGATGCCGCTACCGCGCAGACCGCCAGAGCCGACTTGAGTTTCTTGAGCTTGAACATTTTCATAAAACACACTCCTCCGAAAAATGATGTAATGAAATTCCTCCTGGACGCCCTTACATAATACGTCCTGTATAGATGCGGCAATCCGCTGCATCTGCAAACGGAGCACTTTGCTCCGCCATTGCCAATAACTCTTGAAGAGGCGATCACGCCGCTTTCGGCTTGCGTCTCTTCGCGTAAATGACCATTCCCACGCCAAGAAGCAGCACGAGAAGCTGTGCGCCGAGCGTCTCCGCCGTTGGGAAGATGCCCAGAAGATCGACCGTAGGCCAGCCTTCGAAGCGCGTGATGCCGATGACGCCGCCCTCCTGCAGCTCCTCGATGCCACCGCCGACGAAGGTGACGGCCAACAGGAACATCAGGATGCTCGTAAACAGGAAGAACGGACGCAGGGGAATCTTCAAGATGCCATGCTGCATGCCGTAGAAGATCAAGGCCAGCGTCACGCAGCCCGCGCCGAAGCCCGCCCAAATCATCGTGACGTCGGCAGCCGCGTTGTTGAAGAGCGCTTGATAGAAGAGGATGACCTCTGCGCCCTCGCGGTAGACGGCGAGGAACGCCGCCATGCCCAATGCCCTGGCCGTGCCATGCGTGATGGATTCCTTGACGAGTCCGTCGATGTACTGCTTCCAGTTGTCCTTGTTCGCCTTGCCGCCGAGCCATGCGCTCGTCAAAAGCAGGACGACGACAGCAAAGAGCGCGGTCGCACCTTCGAGCACCTCGCGGCTCATGCCGCCCGTCGTGTTGTTCAGCAACGTGTTAAACAGATACGCCGAGATGAAACTCGCGACGACCGCCGCAATTGAGAAGTTGTAGACGGTGCCGAGATGCTTCTCATCCTGCGCGCGCTTCAGATAGGCGATGATCGCGACGAGCACGAGGATCGCTTCCAAGCCCTCGCGAAGGAGGATCAGATAAGCGGGCAGAAACGCTGCCCAGCCCGAACTGCCGTGCGCATTTTCGAGCGCCTTGACGTTGTCGTTGACCATCGACTTGAGCTTTTCGGCTTCCTGCTTGACCGTGTCTACACTCTCGCCGTTTTTCATGCTCTTCTTGACTTTGTAGAACTGATACTCAGTCAGGCTCGTCTCCTTGGCGGAGACAGAACTGCGCATGACGCTCTCCAAACCCTCTTTTTCATAAATGCCGTAGTAAGATGTATTGACGAGGTCGCGTGCACCCTCGTAGTCGCCCGTCTCGTAGACAGAAACGGCCTGGTCGACCATCTGAGCAATACGATCAGCGACCTCCTGCCACTTCGGTGCTGCATCTGCGCGCGGCACGGCGAGAAGCACGAGTGCCATGCAAAGGAATAAGATTTTTTTCAAGACTCTCACCTTCTTTTTGGAAGTTCCGATATGATTTTTATGTGCCGCCCCCTTACGTCGACGGCGCTTGTCCCCTCGCATGAAGCTCTCGGAGGAACATCTCCTTGTTCACGCGAATGCGCTTGTTCTCATCATCCTCGTAGGCATGACTGCCCGAACCGTCGAACGGGAAGCGCAGGAGGCGCATCGTCTTCATCGGCTGTCCATTCGTATCGAGCGCCGGCTCGAATTTGAAGTTGCGAATGGCATTCAAGACGAGCTGATCGACGACGCGGCGTCCCGAAGTCTGCGTGAAGCGATAACCCGTGATACGCCCCTGCGCGTCGATGCTCACGAGGATGCCGACCGTGCCGCGAAAGTCCGTGCCGCGCGTATCAGGCGTATTGCCCGCCGTAATGAGCACGCCAACCGCCTGTGAGGGCGGTGCAGGTGGCAGAGCCTTGCCGTCCTCGCCGCTCTTTTTCGCCTCGTCCTCCTGCTTCTGCAACTCTGCCACCGCCTCGTCCAACTCGGCGGCTTCCGTCGGCGACGTCTCCGTCGGAATGACATCCTCAGGCGGCGTCTCCACAGGCGGTGTCTCAGGCTTCGGCGGTTCGGGCGGTTCCGGCTTCGGCGGATCAGGCTTCTTCTCTTCCATTTCGCCCGAAGAGCCTTCCTCGGGAAGGTCTACGACCTCCATCTCCTGCACCGCCAAGGGATCGCCCTCGAAGTCGAGCAGGGGCAATGCCAGAGCCAGTCCCAGCCAGACGAAGAAGTGCAGGAAGATCGCCGCGACGACCGTCGTGCGCCAGTAGCTCTTGAACCGCATCTCACTGCCTCCCCGCTGTCTCCGTCGCGATGGAGACGTGCTTCGCGCCCGAGCGCTTGAGGAGATCTAAGACGCGCACGACGGCTTCATAGTCGGCCTTCTTGTCGCCGCGCAGTACGAACACCGTATCGGGATCGCTCGCCAAGGAAGCCTTCATCTTGTCCGCAAGATCTTCATTCGGCAGTTCATCCTTGTCATAGAGCACATCGCCCTTATCCGTCACCGTGATCGGCACGATGTTCGGGCGCGTCTCCATCTTGCCCGCAGCCGCCTGCGGCAGAGCGACCTGCACCGTGTTCGTCTGCACCATGTAGATCGTGCTGATCATGAAGAACACGAGCAAAAAGAGCATGATGTCGATCATCGGGATGATCATGACGAGCGGTTCTTTCGTAATACGAAAATCACGCCGCATGGCCATCCTCCCCCGTCTTCTTCAACGCGTTCCGCACAGCGGCGGCCGCCTTGTCGAGCGTGGCGAGCATCTCATCGAGCTTCTGCACGAAGTACGTATGCACGATCAGCGAAAAAATCGCCACGCAAAGCCCCGTCGCCGTCGCGATCAGCGCCTCGCCGATGCCGCCCGTGATGGCAAGCGGCTCGCCCGCACGCACGCTGAAGATGCTGAACGACTCGATCATACCCGAAATCGTACCGAGAAGCCCCAGGAGCGGCGCCATCGTCACGATCATCGACAAGTAGTTGAGCCTTTCCCTCAGGCGCATCGCCATATCGGCGTACGCCGTGTCGAGCGCGAGCGTCAAGTCATCGCCCGCCGCCGCCGCACGCACGCCGATCTCAGCGATGTACGCGGGCGCCGTGTTCTCCGTCTGGCAAAGCTCCGCTGCCTGCTTCAAATCGTGCTCCTTCAGGAAAGTCGGAAGCTTCGCGACGAAATCGCTCGCGCCCCTGCCCGCCTGACGGTAGAAGCGGAAACGCTCAATGGCGATGACCGCAACAACGATCGAACACACCAAGAGGACGTACATGACAGGGCCGCCCTTTTGAAATAATTCCCAAGTATTCTCCACAAGAACATCTCCTTCAAGGATTTTCTATCTAAAATACCGCTGATAGCGGTTATTCCTATCACGTCTGTGAGTATAGCACATACCTCGTTAAAGTTCAATATGAAAATGAAATTTGTTCATATTTGAAAAAAGATTCACTTTTTAGCGAGCGATTGCCTTGCAGCAGGTACATACCATCCGCAAGGAATGCGGCATCAACATCTGAATGCGCTGCAAAAGCAAAAACACCGCAAGCATTGCTTGCGGTGTTTTTACTGCGCCTAAGCGCGTATAGTTTCACGAATCGAAGCCACTCTTACTCGGCTGGAATGATGAACGAAAGCGAGCTGAAGATCTTCTCCGTCACGATCGGATCGTCCGTCGGGAAGCCGACTTCGACGCCAATGACGTTGAGGCCGTTGTTCGCCACATGCACAGTGATGTAGCCGTTCGCATCCGCGTTCGTTTCCGTCGTGAGGTCGCCGAGCACATCAGCGATGACGGGCGCATTCGCATACGGCTGGCCGTCCTTGTAGATGCGCAGACGCAGCGCATCGCCACGGCGAAGCGTCAGAGGATTGACTGCGGGAACGATCTGGATCGGCACATTGTAGAGCCCGCCCGGCTTCACAGCCGCGTTCCAGTAATGCACGTTGTACTTGCGCGCGTACGTCACTGCCTTGAGATTTTCAACGCTCGCGTAGTCGCGCGTCGGAATGACCTGGCCGTCCGTCGTCTTGGCGAAGTAGCCATAGTCGAAGAACGTCGCCGTCACGCCGAGGTCGTCGCCTGGCACGATCGTCACATGGTTGCCCGCGTCGACGCGCTCGACCGTCGTCGGCTCGAAGTTCACATCGTAGGCGTCGATGCGCTGCACGCACGCGGGATCGTAAGCGTTGTCCAACGGCCCTTCGCCGAGCACGAGCGCCTTCTGATCGAGACGGTTCGCAAAGAACACGCCATGCGCGTCCGTCGGTGCCGCATACATGCCAAGACCCACAAATGCGCCGAGCGCCGCTGCCAAAAGCTTCTTCTTCATTCTTCATCCTCCCATCGAGAACAATTCACTCTGCGGAACACATTTGTTCCATGCCTTTACATTATAGTACAAATGATATGAATTTGCAAGAAAGCGTCCCACGAAAAGTCGTTTTTACCCTTTCGCACAGAACAACCGCAGCCGTTCCTCTTCCTCTTTCTGCAGCTCCTTCGCGAAAGCGACGAACCCCTGCAAATCCTCCGTGTTAAGATAGTTCATATAGCGCTTCCTTTCTTCGACGGGGATGACGATCGGAGCTTCCTTTTCCTGCAGACAGCTGTAGACGATGAGCGCACGCCCCACGCGGCCGTTGCCGTCGGAAAATGGGTGGACGCGCTCGAAACGGATGTGCTGGCGGCAGATGGCAGCGATCTTGTCCTCGGCGGACTTCGCCGCCGCCAGCTGCGCCGCGAGGTCGAGCAGCCAGTTCTGCAGATCCGTCGGCACGAGATAGGGCGGCGTCGGGACGAAATCCGCTCCGACGACGAGATTTGGAATCTCTTTGAAGCGTCCAGCGACGCCCTCGATTGCGTCCTTGCAAAGCACGGCATGGACTTCCTTGATGAAGTCGAGCGAAAGGGCGCGTTCCTTTGCCAAGCTCTGCTGCAGAAAGTCCATGAAGCGCTTGTAGTTCAAGACTTCGTGCATCTCCCGAAGATCCATGGCACGTGGGATGTAGCCATCGAGCAGCAGGCTCTTTGTATCGCCCTGCGACAAGGTGTTTCCCTCGATCGCCGTAGAATGATGCGCCATGCGCACCATCAAGTCGTCCCAATAATCCAGACTCAAAGCGGCAATATCGATCATGACCATCTCTCCTCTGCACGAATTTCTCTTCCATGGCATTATACCACAGCGCCGCCCCTTCATGAAGAACAACGCAAAAACCGCCGTACCTGCAAAAAAGGCAGCCGCTCCCTGACGAACGGCTGCCTTGCTGCTTCTCTCAACGTGTACAGCTTCTCCCAAGCCATGAGGCTTCTTTCAGATCACATACTCCTCGCAAAGCGCACGATAGCGCTCCTCGCCCTTCTCCGTCAGCAGGTAGTAACCGCCCGAGCGGCGCACGATGCCGGCTTCCTTCAATCTCTCGCTGACGCGCCGCATCTCCCTTTCACTCCAGCGCAGGTGCTCGGCGATGTCGCGCACAGCGTTTTCCTCGCTATAAAGGTTCTCGGCAGTATGCGTGCCGAGGTGGATGATCAAAAGTTCCTCCTTGAGCCGCGCCTTGCGCCGCATGCGCTTCAAGCGCCGCGTGATGACGCCCTTCGGATAGACGAAGACGGCGACGACGTAGATGAGCATGTTGACGAGAGCGCACATGCCCGCCATCGAAGCGTTGAAGTGAAGCGCAAGGCCGTAGCCGATAGCGCTGCCGAGAACGCCAAAGAAGACGGCGAGAAAGAGCGCGTGATGCAAGCGCTTCGTGAAGAGAAGCGCCGCCGCCGCGGGTGCGATGAAGAACGAGATGACGAGGATCGAGCCGACGGCGTCGAATGCCGCGACCGTCGTCAGGGAGATCAGCGTCATGAGCGCGTAGAAGATCGCGCCCGTCGCCATGCCGATGAGACGCGCGTTCTCCTCGTCGAAGGTCGAGAGCTTGAGTTCCTTGTAAAAGAGCGTGATGAACGCCGCATTGACGAGGAAGATCGCGCCCATCTTGACGGCGGAGGACGCGACCTCGTGCCCGAAAAGAGTCATCGTATCGAGTCCCGCATAGACGACCTCGCCCATCAGCACCATGTCGGTGTCGAGGTGCACGTTGCCCGCATACTTGCTGATGAGGATGACGGCGAGAGAGAAGAGCACAGGAAAGACGATGCCGATCGCGTCGTCGCTTTTCGTCGTCTTCGTCTTTCCCAGAAGCTCGACGAGGAGCACGGTCACAACGCCCATGAGCGCCGCGCCGAAGAGCAGCCACGGCGACGAGAGGTCGTGCACGAGGAAGAACGCGAGGACGATGCCGAGGAGCACCGTGTGACTGATCGCATCCGCCATCATCGAGAGATTGCGCAGGAGCAGGAACACGCCGGGCAGGGCGCACGCCGCCGCCGTCAGGGCGAGCACGACGAAAGAATCGGTCATGCCTCTTCCCTCCTTCCGCGCTTTCTGAACGCACCCCGCTTGCCGAAGAACATGGACAAAAAGGCGATGGCAGAGGCCGCGAGGATGATGCTCGGCCCCGTCGACATTCCCTGCTCCAACGTGCTCACATAGGTGCCTGCGAGAGCTGCGACGACGCCGAAGACAGCGCTCAGGAAAAGAACGTGTGCAAAATCGTCCGACCACTGGCTCGCCGCAACGCACGGGATGATGAGGAACGAGCTGATGAGAATCGCACCGACCGCCTTGATGCCGATGCCGATGACAGCGATCGTCAAAAAGGGCAGCAGGACTTGCAAAAGACGCACGGGAAGTCCCACGGCACGCGCATACTCAGCGTCAAAGACGAAGACTTTCAGCTCCTTGTAGAACGCGAAGAGTAGCGCCGCGCAGAGCGCAGCGACGAAGGCGATGAGCTTCACGTCAGCTTCAAGCATGTACGCCGCCTGCCCGAAAATGTACGTCTCAAGCCCCGCCTGCGACGCGCCGCGATAAGCTTCGTTCCCCTGAATGAAGCTCTTCAAGACCATGCCGAGGCCGAAGAAGCCCGAGAGGAATACGGCGAGGTTGGCATTGAGTCCGACGCGCGTGTTCTCGTGCGCCGCCTGAATGGCGAAAAAGGTGACGGCGGCCGCCGCCATTGCGCCGACGAGCAGCACGGCAGGACTCCGCGTCGAAAACGCCATGAAGGCGAGGACGACGCCTGGAAACGTCGCATGTCCGATAGCGTCGCCGATGAGGCTCTGCCCCTTGTAGACGCTCAGAGCGCCGACAGGCGCCGCGACAGCCGCGAGAAGCGCCGTACCGAGGGCGATGATCTGGAATGCGTAATTCATCAGAATGTCCATCGTCAACGCTCCTTCGGACGGAAGGCGAGTGCGAGCGCCGCTTCCTTGTCCATATCCTTCAAGTAGCCGCTCGCCTTGATCGTGCGGTTCAGAACGACGAGGTAGTCGAAATACATGTCGAGCGTCGAAAGATCGTGATGCACGGCGATCACCGTTTTCCTTGCCTTCTGCAGCGCGACGAACTTGTCCATGACGATGCGCTCCGTCGTCTCGTCCACGCCCGCGAGCGGCTCGTCCATGATGTAGAGATCGCTTTCCTGCGCGAGTGCGCGCGCGATGAAGACGCGCTGCTTCTGTCCGCCCGAAAGCTCCGAAATCTGGCGCTCGGCGAGCTTTTCCAACTGCATCTCGGCGAGCGCCGCCCTCGCCCTCTCGCGATCCTCCCTGCCCGGGCGGCGCATGAGTCCAATATGCACATAGCGTCCCATGAGCACGACGTCGAACACCGTCGTCGGAAAATCCCAGTTGACCGCGCCGCGCTGCGGCACATAGGCGATGCGCTCACGCACCTCGTCGATCATCTTGCCCCAAAGGCGCACATAGCCCGCAACGGGCTTTTCAAGACCGAGGACTCCCTTCAGAAGCGTCGACTTTCCCGCGCCGTTCGGCCCGACGATCGCACATCGCACACCCGTCGGCACATCGAGATCGATATCCCAGAGCACCGCGCTCTCGCGGTACGCCATCGTCACATCCTCCACATGAAGCAGCATCTTTTCTCCCATGTTCCGCCTTCTTTCCCTAGAATATGCCCGCGAACGCGTCCGTCCAAATGCGCCGCGCCAAGGCTGCAAAGCAAAAAAGGGCGGTCGCCCGCCCTTCTTCCCTCTTTTTCTTACTTCAGATGACTGACGATCAAATCGACGTCGAACCGATACATGTCGATGAACGTATCTCCCTTCTGCCCTGCGGGTGCGAGCGAATCGGAAAACAGTTCATTCCCCTCGCCGCCGACGATCTCAACATCGAAGCCCTTCGACCGCACGATTTCCTGCAGCTTCTTCATGCGCTCGGGATTCGTCGTGCTCTCGGCGAAGACCGCCTTGACCTTGTGCTCGACGATGAAGTCTGCGGTCTTTTCAATGTCGGCATTCGCCACCTCGGAATTCGTGCTCACGCCCTGCGGCGCGACGACCGTCATGCCGTAGCTTTTGGAGAAATAGTTGAAAGCATCGTGCGGCGTGACGAGGTTGCGCTTGCCCTCAGGAATGGACGCGATCTTCTCCTTGACCTCGGCGTCGAGCGCATCGAGCTTGGCGAGGTAGGCAGCCGAGTTCGCCCGAATCTCCTTCTCATGCTCGGGCACGAGCTTGGAGAGACTGTCCGCCGCCTTCTCCGTCGCCTTCTTGTAGAGCGCAATGCTGAACCAGAAGTGCGGGTCAACGACGCTCTCGCCGTCCTCTTCCATGCGCAGTACAGCATCCGCAGGGAAGTCCGCCGTCACCGCCGTGCCGCGCTTTTCAAGGATTTCGACCATCTTGCCCTCGAAATGCAGTCCGTGGTAAAGCACGAGATCGGCATCCTTGAGCTTTTTGAGATCCGCCGGCTGAGCGACGTAAAGATGCGGGTCTTCTCCCGCCGGAATGACGAGGTCAATATCGACGTAGTCGCCCGCCAGCTCCTTCGTCATGTCGGCGAGAAACGACGTCGTGACCGTGACCTTCTTCTTGCCCGAGGGCGCATCCCCCGCCGCGCCGCCGCAGCCCGCCGTCAGGATCGCCGCCGCGAGGCACAGAGCCAACAGAAACAGCCCCTTGCCGTTCCCACGGAGCATCCTCTTCAAAAAATTCATACTGCACCTTCTTTCGTGATTTTCTTAGCATGTAGTATAGCACGTTCCCCGAAGGTTGTAAATGAGATAGAGTATCATTATTTTATTTATATATGAAAGTTTTTGTGATAAGGTTCATCTATGAACGTGCCGTATCACATGCCTATTGACAATTCAGAAAAAGCAGCTAATATAGAGGATATACCTTATTAAATCAGAGATATTTTCCACGATAAAGGAGAGATTCATCATGAGTGAAAATTGCAGCAGCGGCTGCAGCAGCTGTTCCTCGGCGGGCGGCTGCGGCGGCGCACAGCAGGAGCCGCAGAGCCTTCTTACACCGCCGAACGAGCACAGCAGCGTCAAGCGCGTCATCGCCGTCATGAGCGGCAAGGGCGGCGTCGGCAAATCCCTCGTCACCTCGCTTCTCGCGACCGCCATGGCGCGGCGCGGCCATCGCGTCGGCGTGCTCGATGCTGACATCACGGGGCCTTCGATCCCGAAGGTCTTCGGCGTCAAGGGCGAAGTAGAGAAGGCGAACGCCGATTCTGCAGGCATCCGACCCTTGAAGAGCGCGGGCGGCATCGACATCATGTCGATCAACCTGCTCTTGAAGGAAGAGTCCGACCCCGTTGTCTGGCGCGGCCCCATCGTTGCGGGCGTCGTGCAGCAGTTCTGGCAGGACGTCGTCTGGGAGAATGAGGACTATCTCTTCGTCGACATGCCGCCGGGAACGGGAGACGTTCCTCTGACCGTGCTGCAGTCCCTGCCCGTCGACGGCATCATCGTCGTGACCTCGCCGCAGGAGCTCGTCTCCATGATCGTCGAAAAGGCGGTCAAGATGGCCGGACTGATGAACGCCCCCATCCTCGGTATCATCGAGAACATGGCATACTTCAAGTGCCCGAACTGCTCGGCCGAGCACAAGATCTTCGGCGACAGCCACATCGAGGAGATCGCCCGCGACTACTACCTGCCGCTTCTCGCACGCCTGCCGATCGAGCCGAAGCTCGCCGCGCTCTGCGACGCCGGCAAGATTGAGTCGTACGAAGGCGACTGGGTCGACGCTGCGGCGCTGCTCTTAGAAGAGCTTCCCGAGCATGACGCAGCCGAGGTCGATGACTTCAAAGAATCGTAAACTCTCTTCTTACAATGAGCCCTTCCATAAACGGCTATCACAAACAAATAGATGAGAACGCCGCCCGACCGCAACACTCTTCACCTAGCGAAGGCTGTTGCAGTCGGGCGGCTCATTTTTTTACTATTTCCTTGTACAAACCTGCACATTAATTCCTTCACTCTTGTACCGCTCCAGCAGCTCTGAGGCAATTTTATCGTCCGTCAAAAGCACGTCAATTTTTTCAGTCGCCAAGAAACTCGAAGATGAAACGCGCGCAAATTTCGAAGAGTCAATCATGGCTATAATATGATTGCAATTCTCCAGCATACGGCGCTTGAGTTCAACTTCATAGATATTGAAGTCCGTCAAGCCTTCCTTTTCCGAAAAGCCATTGGCTGAAACAAAGGCAATGTCGACATGGAAATGACGCAAAATATCCGCACCGATTGTCCCTTCAATAAAGCCGGAATTTTTGCGCACAATGCCGCCGATGATAATCGTATCGATATTCGGTGTATCTTTCAAAGCGAGCATCGTATAAACGCCGTTCGTCACAACGAGAAGTTTGCTAAAGCGCGTCAGCTTCTTTGCCAGAGTCAATGCAGTGGAACTCGCATCAAGCAGGATGCACTGATTATCCTTAATGTATTCCAACGCAGCTTCCGCAATCGCACCTTTCTCTTCTGCATGCTGCATTTCACGCATTTGGAAACTAAACGCCTCCGGACGCAGCAGAGCAGTTGCTTCGACAGTTTGCAGCTGCGGCTGCAATTTTTTTGGTAAGGAGGACGCCCCTCCATGGATCTTCTGTAACACCCCTTGCTTCGCCATCAGATTGAGATCGTTGCGGATGGTGGCTGGTGAAGCATCAAGAGCCGCACATAACTCCATCGTCTTTACCGTACCATTCTCGTGGAGAATTTGTTGTATCTTCTCTCTTCGTTCAATCGCAAACATAAGTCACCCTTCCGCGGGAAACTATCAACTTTTCCCCGCACTCCAGTCAATTTGTCAACATGCTTCCTAGCGTACTGTTTATATTGTATATCGGAAGAACCAGAAAAACAACAGGAAACAATAAAGTAGTGTTCATACTGCTCGCGCCTCGCATATCTTCATACGACTTGTCTTCTCTTCATCTTCATTCAATAAGGCGGCAGAATCAATACAAACGAGTAAAAGTCTGATAAAAATCAGAAAAATTTCCTCGAAGGATTTTTCCCGAAAACGTCGAAGGCCAAAAGACGAAGTTTCAACTCAACGTAAATCAATGGAGATGATCTTTAATGAAAAACATGACCGTGGCAAACAAGATCCTGTTCTCTTTCAGCATCTTGCTCATTGCCTTCATCGCCTTCGGCGTCTTCGCCTACCATTCGGTCGGCGAACTCGACGATCTCAATACGGGGATCAACCAGCGCACGACCCTCGTCGCCACTTCGAACAGGGTCGCGCAGGCCATGCAGAAGACGCGCCTCTACGTCTTCTATCAGGTAGTATCGGTCGACCCGGCGAAGAAGCATGATTTCGCCCAAAAGGTTCAGGATTCGCGTCAAGAGGTGGAAGATGCGTTCAATGCTCTGCGCGAGGCAAAGAAAAACACGGATTTTGGCTCGCCCGACATCACGAAGCAGGCGCTCTCCGAACTCGATGCAGAGCAGGGGCTTTGGGAGAACTACAAGCGCCTGAGTCAGGCGGGCGACGCCATGAAAGATTCGAACAACCGTGAAGAGGCTGAAGCCGCCATCCTCTCGCCCGAAATCGTCGAGGCATTCGACACCGCCGTCGCTGGCATCAACCAGGATGCTCAGAACTGCATCAGAGACGCCGCGACGCAGAAGGAACTCAGCCAGGCGAAAGAAGCGCGGATCGCCGTCATCACCGTCGTCGCTCTGCTCCTCGTCATCGCCCTGACGCTCGCCGTCCTCTACTGGCTGCGCCGCGAAATCAACAACGCCGTGCAAGGATTCCTGCAGGCCGTGCGCCGCGCCGCAGGCGGCGACCTCAGCGTTCATGCGCCCGTGGAGAATCAGGACGAATTTGGTGAGATGGCGACAGCGTTCAACGGCATGATTGACAACATGCGCTCGATGACGAAGAAGATCCAAGACACCGCCGCTTTCGTCTCCGACACATCCGAGCAGCTCACGGCGAACGCCAACCAGTCTGCTGAGGCCACGCAGAGCGTCGCTCAGTCCATCACGGAGGTAGCCGAGTCCGCTGCCGTCCAGATGGATTCTCTCGGCGAAACGAAGCATGAGATTGACGCCCTGTCCGACGGCATCAGCCAAGCCGTCAGCCGCATCGCCACGATCCGCAAGAACATCGAGGACACCGTCGAGCGCGCCAACGAAGGTAATGACCTCGTGAAATCGACCGTCGAGCAGATGAACACAATTTCTGAGACGGTCGACCAATCGGCGCAGATTGTCGAAAAGCTCGGTCAGCGCTCGCAGGAAATCGGCGAGATCATCTCGACGATTTCGGGCATTGCCGAGCAGACGAATCTCCTCGCTCTGAATGCCGCCATCGAGGCTGCGCGCGCCGGCGAGAACGGACGCGGCTTTGCCGTCGTCGCCGAGGAAGTCCGAAAGCTCGCCGAAGAATCCCAGCAGGCAGCACAGCAGATCGGCGACCTCATCAGTTCCATCCAGACCGAGACGGAGCAAGCAGTCAGCGCCATGAAGGACGGCCGCGAACAGGCTGAGAAGGGGCTGGAGAATGTCTCTTCGACAGGCCAGGGCTTCTCGCGCATCCTAGAGCTCATCCGCATCTGCAGCGACGACAGCGCACAGATCACCGACACAATGCAGATCCTCGACGGACGCATCCACACGATCGTGAACCTCAGCGAGAACGTGAACAATTCCGCGAAACGTGCGAGCGACGCCTCGCAGAATGTATCTGCCGCCACCGAAGAGCAGGCCGCGGGCATGGAAGAAATCGCCGCAAGCTCGCGTGGCCTTGCAGACTCCGCGAAGAATCTGAAGGAAGAATCCGTCAAATTCAAGGTGTGAGGCATCCCGTAGTCTGAAGAATATATCTAAGGAAAACGGCATCACCATACGTTACGGTGATGCCGTTTTCTCATTTGCAAATCCTACTCCTGAATCGTATCCAGATATGCGGCGATTTCCTCGACGACCTTGTCCATTCCAATACCCGTAATGAAGGCCAAGCCTTGGAATCGCCTGATGCCCCGCAATACAGAGTCGGAAATCGTCGTCGTCGGCACTACGGCATGCGGTTGGAACGTATCCAATTTCGCCGGTACATCCAAAGCGTTACATTCCACCACATCCACATCATAGCCCTTGTCATTGAGCATCTGGCGCATTTTTTCTGCTGCTACTGTAGATGTCGCAATGCCTGAACCACAGATCGTCAAAATTCTGTACTTCATGTTTTTCCCCTTTCTTTTCCCCCTAAATCAAGCGTTGATTTTTTTCGACATCCGCTCGGTCAATTCCTCTTTCGTCTTTGCCTGCAAAACGCTATCGACAAAGGCAACATCTTGCAAAGTCTCAATCAAGCGTGAAAGGAGCGCCAGCTGAAACTCACTGTTTTTCATCGCCAGCATAACGATCATTTCCACATCCACGGATTGCGCCGCATCGCCCATGTTTTGGAATTTTATCGGTTTTTCCAAAACAGCGACGGCAATGATCGGTTTGATGACATGGTCAACATCTGTATGCGGCAAGGCGATCCCCGTACGTTCAAATGGCAGTCCCGTCGGATATGTCTTTTCCCTGTCTAAGACGGCATCGACGAAGCTGTCTTTTACATAACCAGCCGCACAAAGCGCATCTCCCATTTCACGGATGGCGGCTTCCGTCGAGGCGGCCGTCAATCCCAATCGATTCACCTGCGGATCAAATGCAAACAGCATACCTACCCCTCATTTCCTTTGATCGCTCAGATTCATCTCGGTACAAAGCGCCACCAATCGCTTGATCTCTGGATGGCTCGGAATATCCTCATAAAGAATCCGATAAAGCCCCGCCAGCAGCGGCAGCTCCTCCAGCTTGATCTTTTCTTCTTTTGCAAGTGCTTGCACCAATTCCCAACCAAAACGGATTGCAGGATAGCCTTCTACCGTGATATCCTTTTCTCGCATCTCCTTCACAGCGTCCGTAGCAGATTTTCCACCACCCAAGACTTCACCCAACGTGCGATTACGCCCTGCTTCACCAGTAAGCTCCAAATCACCTATGCCCGGCAAACCTAGAACCGGTCCCCATGTTCCCCCCAAGGCTTGGGAAAGGAGACCCATTTCTTGAACAGCATAGGTGAACAATGCGCCCTTTGTATTCTTATGCAGAAATCCGCCTTTTTGCTTTGGAAATCCTTCTGCCATGCCAAGCCCCACACAATAGGCATTCTTCATCGCTGCACAGGTCTCTGTACCAATGACGTCCGTTGTCACATCAATGTTGTAAACATCCGTTTGAGCCACCTTTTGCAATTTCTTCGCCGCTTCTATATTTCTGCTGGCATACGTCACCGATGTCGGAACCTTCCAAAGAACTTCAACTGCCTTGCAGGGACCAGCAACAAAGACAAAGTCGATTTTTCCGTGCAATTCCGCCGGCAGTCTCTCTTCCAAAATGTTCGGTAATAATGCGACCGCACCTGACTGATCATAATCAAAACCTTTGGATACGCTACCGACGATCATGCCCGGACGCAAGCAGGACGCCACTTGCTCGAATACACTTCCCAAAGCGTCTGACGTCACAGCCATCACGATCATTTCCGCATCCTTGACCGCATCAGCAAACTCTCTGTGGTAAAACGGCTGTACCGCTTTCGGCAAAGGATACTTATGTTTGGGATGATCCCTTCCCGCTTTAAGCTCATCAATAATGTGATCGTCCAGATGCGTCCCCCAAAGGCGAACATCGTTTCCATTATCTGCCAACGGCTGACAAAAAGCACTTCCCATAGCCCCCGCACCAATCACTGCAATCCTTGCCATCTTCGTCACCCCTTCTTTTCAAACTCCATTTGCCGCCCGGTTCCGCTGCGATTCTTATAAAACAGCCATGCCGCACCGCCAATGACGACGAGCGTGTTCCATACATCCTGGTTTTCGCAATACCAATCGATGAGGCTTCCGAGATAAGGCCCCGCCATGATATGCATCATTTGATCAAAGAACATTTGCAGCACCTCAATAAACGAACTCGACGATCTTATAAATGATGTACGAGATGAAATGCGAACCGCCATCTAGAGAGGAAACCTCCAGCGTCCCCTCCGGGAACGGGAAGCCGACCTCGTGTGCCATCGTCGTGCTGACCGCCGCAATATCCGTGCCGATCCACAGAATGAATACCATAAGAATCGTGCTGATGATCAGTCCACGGAACACATTGCCGTTCGTCGCTCCTACAGACCACATGAGGCAGAAGCATAGCCCCGCCAAATCTGTAAAGGGAAGCATGCGATTCCCCGGCAGGACAGCAGCCAAAATCAAGGTAATCGGTATCATCAAGATGCAGACGGACATGACCGACGGATGCCCCACCACCACAGCGGTGTCAAGACCAATGAAAACCTCCTTGCCCGGGAATCTGCTGTTGAGAAATTCTCTCGCGCTCTCAGAAAGTGGCACAAGACCTTCCATCAATATCTTCGACATGCGCGGTAGCAAGAACATGACAGCCGCCATATTGATACCGAGTTGAATGACGCCCTTGACGTCATATCCTGCCAAGATGCCAATAAGACTGCCGAGCACGATGCCGATGAACATCGGTTCGCCGATGACGCCAAATCTCTGCTGCACCTTTTCTGCATTGATTTCAATTTTGTTGATGACGGGGATCTTGTCAATGATCTTATTCAAGACGATGACAACAGGAACCCAGCCTATGTCTTCCGTATGCGGCAGAGAAATGCCCGGCATTTTGAAAAAGTTTTCGATATACGGTTGTGTGTAATCGGCCAGCTTTAGCACAATAACAATCGTAATCGCTGCAGTCAAAAGGCCGAGAGCCGTACTGCCTGTGAGGTACATGACGAGAGCGCCACCAAAAATAAAGTGCCAGTAATTCCAAAGATCGATATCCATCGTCTTCGTCCAATTAAAGGCAAGCATCACCGCATTGATCAGAATGCCCATAAGGAATACGAGGGGCACAATCGGCGTGCCGAAACTGATCGCCGCATGAACCGGCCAACCGACATCCAGAACATTGAGATGCAAACCGAAATTGTCTACCATGGCCTTGGCAGCCGGCGACAAGTTCGTCGAGAACAGCGCAATGACCAGGAAAATTCCAGCGAAACCCATACCCACGGTCAACCCGGAACGTATGGCCTTCGATACGCGCTGACGAAAGATCAAACCCATGAGTGTTATGATGATCGGCATCATGACCGTCGGCCCCAGATCGAGGATGAATTGGATGAAATTCAACGCTGTATCCATTTGTAAAGCTCCTTTCTATTCATCTCTTGCAATGCTCTTGCTCCAATTCTGCGATGCGCTGAACCTTCGGCTGTGAATGTGACTTTTCCGAAAATTCTGCAGCCAGCCAAATATCGACAATCTTCTTTGCGAGTTCTACTCCGATGACGCGTTCTCCCATGCACAGAATCTGTGCGTTATTGCTCATACGTGCACGCTCCGCAGAGAACGGATCGTGACAAACGGCAGCGCGCACACCGGGAACCTTATTGGCGCAGATGCACATGCCGAGCCCCGTGCCGCAGACGAGAATCGCTCGCTTATACTTCCCTGCTGCAACTGCATCTGCCACTTTGAATGCAACATCCGGATAGAGGATGACTTCGCCTGCCGCCGCGCCAAAATCATCGCAACGAATCCCTAGCGTACCCAAATGCTTAATGATGGCGACTTTGAGATTGTACGCCGCTTCATCGCATCCAATCGCTATCGTTTCCATTCCCATGCCTCCTCAACAACTCTTTTCATTATTTTTCAAAGCGCTGCAAATCTGATTATGAACCCCCGCCGCATCGAGTCCGTACCTCTGCAGGAGCTCCACCGCAGGCCCCGACTCGCCGAACACATCGCGTATGCCAATGCGCAGCATACGTTTCGGCAATCTTTCGGACAAAAGTTCGGCCACCGCGCCGCCCAATCCGCCGAGGATAGAATGTTCCTCCGCAGTGACGATAAGCTTCGCATCTTTGACCATGTCCAGTATAAGATCATCGTCGAGCGGCTTTATCGTATGAATATTGGCGACACTCACACCAAGACCCAGCTCCGTCGTGATTTTCTCAGCAGCGGCCAGCACCGGCGCAACCATCAGCCCCGTCGCAAAAACAGCAACCTCCTTTCCTTCGCGAAGCTTTATTCCCCTGCCCCAAGTGAAACGATAAGACTCGACTTCGTTGACCGGAGGTACGGCGAGACGTCCCAAACGCATGTAGACAGGGCCTTCGTATGTGTAAGCGGCCTCGACCATGGCGCGCGCCTCCACGTCATCGGCAGGACACATGACTGTCATGCCCGGAATCATGCGCATGAGGGCGAGATCTTCCAGGCACTGATGCGAAGCACCGTCCTCACCGACAGAAATCCCCGCGTGGGTCGCAGCAATCTTGACGTTCAGATGTGGATAGCCGATCGTATTTCTGACCTGCTCATAGGCACGTCCAGCCGCAAACATTGCAAATGTGCTTGCAAACGGCACCTTGCCCGTCAAGGAAAGCCCCGCCGCTATCCCCATCATATTCGCCTCGGCGATACCGCAGTCTATATGACGCGCTGGAAATTCTTTGCGGAAGATATTCGTCTTTGTCGCCTCAGCAAGATCCGCATCGAGGACGATGAGATTGCCATGCTTTTTGCCAAGTTCGACGAGAGCTCGACCGTAACTTTCACGCGTCGCAATTTTTTTCAGTCCTTGCACAGCGATCTACCCTCCTCTTCCAGCTCCGTCATTGCTGCACGATACTCCTCATCATTCGGTGCACTGCCATGCCATGAAGCCTTGTTCTCCATGAAGGAAACACCTTTTCCCTTGACGCTTTGCAAGATGATCGCCGTCGGCATGCCTTTCGTTCGGCGCGCCTCATCAAAAGCCCTTTGCAATGCCGAAAAATCATGCGCATTCGCTTCTTCTACATGGAAATTGAATGCCTCAAACTTCTCCGCGATGGGGTAGGGCGAACAAACCACTTCGATGGAGCCATCAATCTGCAGACCATTGTTGTCTATGATAGCGACGAGGTTGTCGAGTTTTCGTGCACCGGCGAACATGGTGGCTTCCCAAATCTGCCCTTCCTGTATTTCACCGTCGCCAAGCAGCGCATAGGTTCGATAACTGCGTCTGGAAAGTTTGGCGGAAAGCGCCATGCCGACCGCTACGGAAAGCCCTTGTCCCAAGGAGCCTGAGCTCATATCGACACCGGGAATATTCTTTCTGTCTGGATGACCCTGCAAATAGGATCCCGTATGACGAAACGTCTTAAGATCATCTGCGGGGAAAAAGCCGCGTTCGGCCAAAACGCCATAATAGGCTGGCGTCGCATGCCCTTTAGAGAGCACAAAACGGTCGCGCTCTTCCATATCGGGGTTCGCCGGATCAATTTTCATCTCCGCAAAATACAAATACGTGAGGATGTCCGCCACAGAAAGCGAGCCGCCTGGATGGCCGGATTTCGCCGCATGGACAGCTTCGATAATATCTTTACGCACACGATTCGCCGTCTGCCTCAATTTCAGAAGATCCACGTTCAATCCCGCCTTTTTACGCCCCGAAAACGGCTTCATAATCCTTGCGAAACTTCTCGATGCCCTGTTCCGTCAAAGGATGCACGGTCATTTGTTCCAGCACTTTATAAGGTACCGTAGCAATATCTGCTCCTGCGAGTGCACAATCAAGAACATGAATTGGATGTCGCACACTGGCAGAAATGATTTCCGTCTTGATCTTATGAATATGGAAAATATTTGAGATCTTACGCACGAGATCTACACCCGTTACGGAGATATCATCAAGCCGCCCAAGAAACGGAGAAACATACGACGCGCCGGCTCTGGCAGCCAGTAAGGCCTGTGCTGCATTGAAGATCAAGGTCACGTTCGTCCTGATCCCTTCAGACGAAAGCGCCTTGACTGCTTTCAGTCCTTCCATCGTCATGGGGATCTTTACAACCATGTTCCTATGCATAGCGGCAATCTCCCTGCCCTCACTGATCATAGCGTCCGCATCGACTATCGTCGCCCTGACTTCACCACTAATCGGACCGTCCACAATCGATGCAATCTCTTTGATGATTTCATTGAAATTCCTCCCTTCCTTTGCAATCAACGATGGATTCGTCGTCACACCTGCGATAACTCCCATGTCGTTTGCCTTACGAATATCTTCGACCTTCGCTGTGTCAATAAAAAACTTCATCCATATCCCCCCATTAGCGTTTATAATTAAATTATATCTTCTTTTATTGTATTATATCATTTAATCAATATTTTTTGCAATATTTATTATAAAAATTCTTGCAATTCAACAATTAGTCCTAATATTAAACAATAAAACAACATAAGGCTACATCTTTCAATATCTTTATCCGCTAAAAAATACCTAGAGACATACTCACTCATACGAAAAGGCTTCGCTAAGAAGAATTCCCTTTTCTTAGCGAAGCCTTTTCATATAATCAGTAATTATGCGTCTTGTTCTCCCGACAGCACGATCTTACCGGGGCGTTGCGGCGCCCAGAGACTGCCCATGAGGCTGAAACGCGCGGGAGCTTCGATCTCCATGTGCGTGTACGTCTTTCCCTCTTGATAATTTGAAGCAAACGCTTCCTTCATGCCGCAGAAGCGATGGCGTTCCTCACTGTACGGAAACGTGGGATCGGGAATGACGTAGTAATCGTCCGAACCGTCACCCTTCTCAACGGCCCAGAAGTCTCCTTCATCTCTCGTTTCAAATGTCGGCGGCGCATTCGGGTTCGTCTTCCGATCCTCAGGATTCGTGCAGGTGAACCTCTTGCTGGAAAACTCCGCCAAGAGGCTGGCAAAACGCGCTTTTTGCAGCGCCGGGTCTTCTATATCGTTCGCCTCGCTGTACGCTTCCATAAAGCGTACGATCGGCGGCGATTCCGGCTCCGACTCCGGCTCTGGCTCTGGTTCAGGCTCTGGCATCGGCTCAGGCTCCGGCATCGGCTCAGGCTCCGGCATCGGCTCAGGCGTTGGCATCGGCTCAGGCGTTGGCATCGGCTCAAAGGGAGAGTCGATGTCCTCGGGCGGCTCTGCCGCAAAATCGTCCTCGCCGCAAATGCGCCGCCGCAGTTCCCGAACTTCCTTTCTCAGCTTGATATAGCCAACGAGCCCGACGACGATCAGCGCCAGCAGCACGAAGATCATGAACGACTCAATCAAGAGCGTCACATGGTAAAATTCCTCGACGTCTTCAAGCAGCATGCCGACCGTGCCGCGCAACTGCTCAAGCTCCTGCGGGTCGATGCGGGCGGCGAAAGCCTGCGTGCTCCATCCCCCAAAAGCACATGCGCCAAGCGCGAAGGCTCGCCACCCCGCACGCTTCATCCAACCCTTTTTCATTTCCAGCATTCCTCCCTTGCGCCAGGACGATTCGTAACTCTGCATAAAATCGTCCTCGTGCAACTTCCTCCATCACCTTCCGGCTTCGGGAAGCGCAGATACATTTGACGCTTCCTGAAAATACTTTGCCTCGAACTCCTCGACCGGCATGGGTTTCGCGAAGAAATACCCCTGGAACATATCGCAGCCGAGTGACCGCAGATGCTCGACCTGCTCCTTCGTTTCCACGCCTTCCGTGATGACGCGCATGCCGAGCCACTTTGCCATGGCGATGACGGCATTCAATATGACGGAACTGCGCTTCGGATTGCCCGTCTGACGCAGAAAACCCATATCGATTTTCAGAATGTCCGCCTCGATGTCCTTGAGCATGGAAAGCGAGGAGTAGCCGCTGCCGAAATCATCGATCTCGACCTCGAAGCCCACCTCCTGCAGACTGCTGATGAGCTTTCTGTACTTTTCGATGTCTCCCATCAAGGCCGTCTCCGTGATTTCCAGCTTCAGCTGTTTAGCGTCGATGCCATGCCGCTTCACAATATCCGTCATCGTCTGGAAAATGTCGAGATGAAGCATGTCGTTCACGGAAATGTTGACAGAAATCGTCATCCCTTCCTTTTCCGTTCCCTGCCAACGTTTCAGAATCGCCGCCGCCTCTTCCCAGACGTACTGGTCAAGGCGATGAATCTGCCCCGCATTCTCCAGGATACCGATGAACTGTCCGGGCGCGAGGAACCCCTTCTCGGGATGATTCCAGCGCACAAGCGCCTCCGCACCGAGCAGATCCCCCTCTGTCGAAACCTGCGGCTGCAGGTAGACAGCGAGTTGGCGCTCGGCCAAACCTTCCTCGAAACTACCCAGGATCTCCTTTTCGCGCAATGTGCGCTCCATCAAGGCATCGTCATAGAACGCCACCTTGTTGCCATTCTCGTCGCGCACAAGAGCGAGCGCGAGATGCGCCCGATCACACATGACGGAAACGGGCATCTGCGCCTCCTGAATCTTATATATGCCGAGATGGATATTCAGCTTGAATGAATTGCTGTCGAACGCCTGCCCTAAATGTTCCAGGCCGTCGAGCAAATCCTTTTCCGTGAAGCGCGCCCTGTCCACATAAGCGGCAAAATGGTCGCCGTGCAGACGGGCTGCCGCGCCTGAATCCATGGCAAGGTCGGTGAAAAACTCCGCCAGGCTCTTTAGGATCTCGTTTCCCTTCTCCTCGCCGAGAAGCTCGTTGACCAGTTTGAAATCCTTGATGTTCGAACAGATGATGCAGCGTTCGCCCTTTATGCCGTAGTCAAGTTCCTCGCGCACGGCGCCGTAGAAGCCCTCGCGGTCATAAAGTCCCGTGAGCTTATCGCGCGACCATGCCGCATCGTCCTGTTCCTCCATCGTTCCATGCCGATCGCGGATCGTGTAATAATAGCCCTTGTAATGTCCGTCCGCATCAAAGAGTTTCGCCATCGTCACCCGATAGACGAAGCGCTCACCTTCGAGGAAGAATTCCTGCTCCCATGCAGCTGCACTCTCCCACGGAGAGTCCCAACTTTCATCTTTGAGCCATGTCATGAAGAAGCTACGCAGAGCCTCAAGCTCGCCTGGCGGCACCTGGAAGGCGCGGTATGCCTCAAGGTTGGCATAAATGCAGGAATCCTCCACATTGAAGCACAGGACACCCGCACGAGCCGTATCTTTCGCACGCGAGAGAAGCTGCAGCACCTCGCGGTCGCACATCGCGCGCGTATCCGCATTGCGCGGGTAGTTCGTCACCAGTTCCATCGCACAATGCAGGATGCTCTTGTCCGGCATCTCGATCTCAACCGGTGCAGAAAGGACGTGGTAGATCTTGTCGTCCGAAATCTCATCCTTTTCAAAGTTCGACTGCGACTCGGCGGCGCAGAAGCTCGTGCAGTGCCGGCAACGACGCGTCCTTCCCCAAGTGGTGAAGCAGCGACCCTCGCGCCGCACCGTGCCATCCGCTTCAAGATGAAGCACCTCACATGCTTTTGCATCCACAAAGCGAGCGAAATCATATATATGCGCAAGATTTTGCTCCAGCTGACGCGCTTCCTGCATACTGAATCTCGCCATGCATTTCCCTCCTAAAGGTACCACGGAGAGGATAGTCGCGCCATCCAAATTCCTTGGCGTAGTTCTCATGAAATCTCAATCAACCAAGTCTATTCTACCATGAAAATTCAAGAGGTCAAGCCCAAAGGGCGCAGAGCGATTGGCTTTTTCATGTAAGGGCGACGCACAATGTCCACGAAGTGTACGTTGGTACGTGTAGTTTACCATGAAGCCCCAAGAGGTCAAGCCATAGGCGCAGACCGATTGGCTAGGCTTCTGTAAGGGCGGCGCACAATGTCCACAAAGTGGACGTTTGTGCGTGTAGCTTACCATGTTCCAACAGAAAAAGATAGCTTTTCTTTTGGAAGAAAAAACCTTCTTTCATTTTTTCATGGGACGGTATACGCCGCACCTGCGGCAAGCGGCAGTTTCCGAAAGATCCGCCAGCCATTCATCGATTTTCCTGCCTCGGACAATCAGCCCAGGTGCAATCTCCACCAAGGGCAAGAGCACGAAAGCTCGTTCGTGAAGATACGGATGCGGCAGACGAAGCTCCGACGCCGCACTCTCGAATCCTTCGGCGAAGAGCAGGTCGATGTCGATCGTGCGCGGCCCCCAATGCTCCTTGCGCACGCGGCCGAGCGCACGCTCGATGCGCTGAGCGCGGCGCAGGAACACGAGGGGTGAAAGGCGCGTCTCCAAAGCGGCGCAGGCATTGAGAAACGGCGGCTGCTTCTCGTTTCCCCACGGCGGCGTCTCATAAAAAGAGGATACGCGTAGGAGCCGCGTATCCTCAAGATGAGCCAAAAGTCGCAAGGCTCGCCGCAAGGAAGCGCGGCGGTCGCCGAGATTCGCGCCGAGACCGAGATAGATGCGATATGTTCTCTCTGCACGCCCTGCAATATCGTGCGCCAATCCCCGCTCCACAGGGGGCACGCTCGCCCCCTCGCCGGCTCTCGCCTCTTCGCCGTTCATGCGCGGCCCCTCTCGATGCGCACGCAGACGTCGCGGAATGCGCCTGCAAGCGGTGCCTGGGGCTTATGCACGGCGATTTCGACGCGCGCAAGCGCCGCATACTTCTTGAGGAGCTGCGCCGCGATTTCCTCCGCCAGTGCCTCGATGAGATTCTTCGCTTCTCCCTCGACAACGGTGCGCACGTCCTCGAACACCTCGGCATAATTGACGCTCCTGCAGAGGTCATCCGTGCGCCCCGCTTCGGCGAGGTCGAGGCAGAGCACGGCATCGACGATGAATCTCTGTCCCGTTTGCCGCTCTTCGGCAAAGCAGCCGTGATAGCCGAAGAACTCCATGCCCGAAAGCTCAATTCTGTCCATGCTTCCCGCCCTCCAAGATGACGTCCGCCATGCGGCACATGCGTGCGATCTCCTTGACGTCGTGCACGCGCACGATGGATGCGCCAGAGGCGACGCCCAAAACCGTCGCCGCGCCCGTCGCTTCGAGCCGCTCCTCTACGGGGAGATCGAGCGCGTAGCCGATGAAGCTCTTGCGGCTCGCGCCCAAAAGCAGCGGATACGCTTCTCCGTCGAGCTTCATCAGCTCATGCAGACGATGCAGTACCTCGATGTTCGTCTCGGGCGTCTTGCCGAAACCGATGCCCGGATCGAAGATCAGGCGCTCTTTCGCCACACCCGCTTCCTCAGCAATGGCGCAGCTCTCGCGGAAGAAATCCTGCATAGCTTCAATGACGTCCGGCCTGTACACCGTACCCGTCTGATTGTGCATGACGACGACGGGCGCGTGGTATTCGGCTGCGACGCGAGCCATCGCGCCGCGGTCTTCCGCCGCGTACTGTAGGCCCCATATGTCGTTGAGGATGTCCGCACCAAGCCGCAAGGCAGCACGTGCCGTCTCCGCCTTGAACGTGTCGATGGAGATCGGCACGGGAATCTTCGGTACTATATGCTCCAAGAAGGGCGCGAGCCGCTCGATCTCCTCTGCCGCCGACACGGGCACGAAGCCCGGGCGC
>CAJPOT010000012.1 GCA_905372355.1 uncultured Selenomonas sp.
CTCTTCCTTTGCTGCCTTCCCCGTCTGCTCTGGCATTTGCGCCGCCCAAGGAGCGCATTGAGGCGAGCCTTCGCTCGGAAGCGCGCCCTGACTATCCGCCTGACCTCATTGAGGAAGACGTCGAGGGCAGCGTCACGATCAAGATCTTCGTTGCGTCCGATGGCTCGATCGAAGATGTCGCCGTCATCTCGTCCTCGGGCTACGCCGCGATGGACAGTGCGGCGGTGGCTGCAGGCTATCGCTTCACGTTCAACCCCGGCGACGGCGGTGCACGCGGCGTCTGGACAAAGACGTTTCACTTCCGCCTGAACTGAATTTATGGAAGAAGGATATATTTTGCAAAGCAAGAAAAAGAAGATGCTCACTCTCGCCATCGCGACTGCATTTATGGCGACATCCGTCCCCGCTTGGGCGGCGCAAATGCCAGAGCAGACGGGGAAGGCAGCAAAGGAAGAGTCTTCTGCTGTGCCTGTGGCAGCGGCAGAAGACGATCATGCGCTTGAAGATACCGTCGTGACAGCGACGCGCCGCGAGAAGCGCGACATCGACGTGCCGGCGGCGACCATGGTCATCACAGGTGAGGCCATCAAGGAGAGCGGCGCCGCCGATGCAGCGGACGCGCTCGCCAAGGTCAACGGCTTCGCCTACAAATCCTTCGGCCCTTCCGGAGCCTCGATGGGAACGATGAACAACGAGCTGAACGTGCGCGGCTTCAAGAGCGGCACCCTCGTGCTCATGAACGGCAATCCTATCTCATGGCGCGGCAAGTACAACCTCGACCAGATCCCTGCCGATCAAATCGAGCGCATCGAGGTCGTCAAAGGCTCGGGATCCGTCCTCTACGGCAGCGAGGCGATGAGCGGCATCGTGAATATCATCACGAAGAAAGGCGCGAGCAACGCGGCGCATGTTGGCTTCGGCAACTTCGGACAGCGCCAGTACGGCGTGAGTGCAGGCGACGATCGCTTCGGCGTCTACTACAATTACGACAAGTGGGGGCATCTGAACGGCCTTGCCGAGACGGACGTCATATCTACGAAGTTCAAAGGCTCGACGCGCACCGACTTGCGCGATGTGGAGAAGACGAGCGCGGGGCTGACATACCATATCAATCCGCAGCTGGATTTCCTCTTCGGCTACTACAAGACGGAGGCGACCTACCTGCGCTTCGTCGACCGTGTGGATCGCACGTCCTCGGGCGTGCGCCTCGGCGATCCGTTCCATGCACGCACCTACACGACGGAGCAGTACGTGAGCCAGCTCAACTACCACGATCATGCGTGGAAAGGCAGCTTCTACTTCAATACGGGAACGGTGGAAGCGAAGGGGCCGACAGAGATTTCGCGCACGGGTGCGAAGACGCCTGGCGATTGGTACAACACGCGTGAGCGCAATACGACGTACGGCGTCGATCTGCAGCGCACATGGAAGATCGATCCGAAGGCGACCGCCGTACTCGGCTTCAGCTTGGAGCATGAACTCTACGAAGCTCTGCCTGCTCGCTCGACGGCGAATCCCACGAGCTACATGCGCAACAACTGGGGCGTGTTCGGTCAATGGGAGCAGAAGTTCACCGAGCGCGATACGGGCGTCTTTGGCGTGCGCGAGACGTGGACGACAGCGGCGATGCGCGATGAGAACTATCATAATTTCAGCGCCTCGGGTCAGTGGCTGCACAAGCTCGACCACGAAAACAGCCTCTATCTTTCCGTCAGCCAGTCCTTCATCATGCCGAAGTTCGCCCAGATGTACGGTGCGAGCAGCCGCCTCGTGCCTGCACCGGATTTGAAGCCTCAGACGGGCGTTACCTATGAGATTGGCTGGAAGGCGAAGCATGCAGGACATACGTGGAAGGCGGCGCTCTTTCACATGGACGTGAAGGACAACATCACGGCGACTTGGAAACCGCGGGAGGACAGGTACCAGTACACGAACGAAGATTTTCGCAACACGGGACTGGAACTTTCGTGTGAGACGCAAGGAAAGCACGGCTTTTCGTGGAACTGGGGAGTCACATGGCAGAATCCCGAGACGAAGGGCAGCAAGGGCACGGACTGGGAGCGCACCTTCGGCAAGCTGCAGCTTACGGGCGGCGTTCTCTACAAGAAGGGCAAGTGGAGCTCGTCGCTTACAGGCTCCTACCTTGCAGGCCGCGTGCAGTCGCCGTCGAGCGAGCCCGCCTATGCGTGCAAGCCGTACTTCCTCACGAGTTGGAGTACGGCCTACCATCCCGACGAAAGAAGCGAGATTCGCCTGACCGTGGAAAACGTGCTCGACCGTGCGGATGTGACGTCGCATACGGGCGCGAACTACCGCGTTGCGCCGACGAACTTCATGTTGAGCTGCAACTATACGTTTTGAGAAATTATCGATGAGAGGGCGGCATGGAGCATCTGCATTCTTCGACGCTTTCGGACAGGGGGGAGAGATGTGCAGGAGCTTTTGAACATCTCAGATCATGCGTGCGATACGCTGGGTGTCCTCGACGGTGATCCGTCGCGCCTTGCTGCACTTTTGCAGCAGGGCGGCCTTTCCGGCATCGAGCTGATGGTCACGGGCTATGGCGATCCGGCTTTCTTTCCGACGGAAGCGATTCAAGGCGTGCATCTGCGCTTCTGGCCGAACTGGCTCGATTTCTGGCTGGGCAACGAAGAGGAACTGCAAAAGGAGTTTGGCAGCAGAGAGAACGTCGCTGCCGTCTTCGGGGAGAATCGCGCAGAGTGGCTCGCGCTTTGGCGCGAGAACATGCGCACGGCGGCGCGTGTCGGGGCACGCTATGTCGTCTTTCATGTAGCGAATGCGCGCAGCTGGGAGATGAAGTGCCGCCATTTCGCCTATGGATCGGTGCAGGTCATTGACGCTACGGCGGAAGTGGTGAACGCCATCTCGGATGTTCTTCCTGAGGAGTGTTTGCTGCTCTATGAAAACCTCTGGTGGCCGGGATTGACGCTGACCGAGCCGAAGCTCGCCACGCGTCTGCTCGAAAAAACGCATCATGAACGCACAGGATTCGTGCTCGACACGGGCCACATGATGAATACGAATACGAGTCTGACGAATGAGGAGGAAGCTGTCCGATATATTCTGCAAAAGGTGGAAAATCTCGGCTCTTTGCGAGAAAGGATCTTTGCCATGCATCTGCACCGATCACTTTCGGGCGATTTCGTGCAAAGGAGCATGGTTGAGGCGCAGAAGGAGGAGATGCGGACACTGTCCTTTGAGGAGGGGTATCGTTACGTCTCGGCAGTCGATCGCCACGAGCCATTCGAGACTGCAGCTGTGCGTCGCCTGATCGAGGCGGTCGCGCCCGAGTTCCTCGTGCATGAGTTTCTGATTTCCTCGTGGGAGGAGTGGCAGAAGAAGGTGAAGAAGCAGAAAAACAGTCTTTGGGGAGGTGATGCATCGGAATAAAGAGAGATGTAAGTTTGTTGTTTATCTAGGAGAAGGAGTGTATTTTTATGAAGTTGAAGAAAATTGCTGTAAGCTTGCTGCTGGGCGCAACTCTCGCCGCTGGAAGTGCCGTATGCGGTGCGGAAGGGCTTGATTGGATCACGCCGCAGGATATGTCGCTTGGCGGCGTGGAGCCGGGAATGTCACTTGACTATGTGGAGAGCATTTACGGACCGATGAAAGATGTGCAGTCGCATTACGTCGAGCATCTCTTCGGCTACGGCGACACCGTGAAGATCGTGCCATCGGCGGATGGTATGAGTGTGAAGTCCGTCCTCGTCAAGGGAAACAACGGCTGGGCGACGCCTGCAGGTGTGACTGTCGGCATGGATGCTTCGATCTTGCAAAAAATCTATGGCACGGGTGCAGTCGACTCGACGAAGCATAAGAAACACCGTATGCCAGGCTACGACTATTACACGTATTGGCAGACAGACAATCCGTTTCACTATCTGACCTTCGGTGTCAAGAACGGCAAGATCGCCTTCATCAAGGTCGGTTTGATGCAGAAATAAGATATGGAAATCCGTGTAGAAGATCTCGAAAAATCGCTTGATGGTCGCAAGATCATCGAGCGCATCAATCTCGCAGTCAAGGACAAAGAAACTGTTGGCATCATCGGACCGAACGGCAGCGGCAAGAGCACGCTCTTGAAGTGCATCTACCGCGTGCTGGAGCCGGAATTGGGCAAGGTCTTTCTCGGTGGCGATGAACTGCGTGATCTCTCGGTGCGCGAATCGGCGATGCGTCAGGCCGTACTCGCGCAGCATCACAGCACGGGATTTGACTTCACGGTGCTCGAAGTCGTGCTTATGGGCAGAAGCCCCTACAAGGGCATATTAGAGCGATACAACGAGGATGATTTCGCGCTCGCTCATAAGTATCTCGCATTCACGGGCATGGAAAGGTTCGCCAAGAGCTCGTTTGCGACGCTTTCGGGCGGCGAACAGCAGCGCGTGATGCTCGCGCGTGCGCTCACGCAGTCGACGCCGTGTCTCATCCTCGATGAACCGACGAACCATTTGGACATCCGCTATCAGCTGCAGGTCATGGAAAATGTACGGCAGATGAATCTCACGGTCATCGCCGCCATTCACGACCTCAATATTGCCGCCGCTTACTGCGATCGTCTGATCGCCATGCGGCGCGGTCATATCATTCGGGAGGGGACGCCGAGGGAGTTGCTGACGGAAGAGTTTATCTATGAGCTTTACGAGGTTCATGCGCGCGTCGTAGAACTTGATGACGATGCCGTCGTTATTTCGTATCGTTTGTAAGGGGAGGAATCCACTATGATGGAAAAGGAATGGCTGCTGAACAATCCACATCTGACAGCGGAAAAGATGAGCCCGATTGAGGAGCGCATCCCTGCGGCTCGCGCGGAGGTGCATGAAGGACTTTCGCGTGCGAAGGGCATCCTTGGGGAAGAGGGCTACAAGAAGTACCTTGCGCCGCTGCAGAATCTCGCGAAGAGCGGCACGACACTCCTCGTCACGGTACGCACAGCGCGTGAGCGCACGATGCTCGTGAAGGAGTGCCTGCCCGCTTTGAAGGAAGCCTTCGGTGCAAACGTCGTCAAGGTCGTTGCCGTCTGATATGGGCGATGAGGAAATGCACACGCAGCAGTTGACGCAGGAAGAGTGTGAGCGGTATTCGCGCCAGATGCTGCTTGCGGGTGTTGGCGAGGCGGGGCAGCGGAAGCTTCTCGCCTCGAAGCTTTTAATTGTAGGCGCGGGCGGGCTTGGCTCGCCTGCGGCGATGTATCTCGTGGCATCGGGCGTCGGCGAGATCGGCGTTGTCGACGATGATGACGTCGACATCTCCAATTTGCAGCGCCAGATAGCGCATCGGTCGGTGGATGTTGGCAGGAAGAAGGCGGATTCGATGGCGAGGGCGCTCGCCGCGCTTAATCCCGCTGTGCGCGTTAACGTCTATCGGGAGAGACTTTCTGAGGACAATGCCGAGGATATTCTCTGTGACCGCAGCTATGACTTCGTTCTCGACTGCACGGACAATTTCCCCGCGAAGTTTCTCATCAATGATGCCTGCGTGCGTCTGCATAAGCCTTTTTCTCATGCGGGAATCACGGGATTCAGCGGGCAGATCATGACCGTCCTGCCAGGAGAAAGCCCGTGCTATCGCTGCATCTTCGAGGATGTGCCCAAAGAGGGGACAGTGCCGACGAGTCGCGAAATCGGCGTTCTGGGCGCAGCGGTAGGCGTCATGGGATCTTTGCAGGCGGTTGAGGCTGTTAAGTATATTCTGGGCATCGGGGATCTTCTTGTTGGGCGATTGCTGATTTACGACGCGCTGACGATGAGGTTTCGTGAAGTGGAATTGCCAAAGCGGAATGAGAGATGTGCCGCTTGTAATGAGGAGGTGATGTCGCAAGAGTTCTGATGCGATGCGTATACGGTGAAATCATATTACAAGGGAAGGAATCAAAATCAAGATGTACAAAAGGATTAGAAAGAACAAGGAGAAGTTTTTGGCATTTGCCGTTTCCTGTATGGTACTCGGCATGCCGCAGGCATTTGCAGCGGAAAATACGGGGGGGGGTATATCTGAGGCTGAGGAAAATGTGACTGTATCGAAGGATTCGCAAGAAGCGGCCTCGGCAAAGGATTACGACCTCGGTGGCACAATTATCTCGGCGGATCGCCGTAAAATCAAGAATCCCTACACGACGGGCGGCGATGTCAACGTCATCACGCGCACGGATATTGAGAAGCACAATTATTCGACGATACAGGATGCCTTGAAAAATATTCCCGGCGTGCGTATTTCTACACCAGGCTATCGCGGTGGTGAATATGGCTACGAGGCCTTCAATACGGAGTTTACCATCAATGGTGAGGGAAGCATCGTCGTTCTCGTTGATGGCAGTCGCATCGACAATGACGCGAATGCTTTTGCGGGAAATAAATCGCGCGTCAATCTCAGCACACTGCCCGGCATCGACAATGTAGAGCAGATCGAAGTTATCAAAGGCAGTGGTGCTGCCATCTATGGCGCGGATGCTGCAGGAGGCGTTATTTCCATCACGACACGCCACGGCACGTCGAAGCCGCGCACGACACTGAATCTTTCGACAGGTTCTTGGGGGCATCATCGCTACGCACTCACGCATACGGGTTCGGAAGATGATGGTACGATCAAGTATGCCCTTTCTGTCAGCCGTGAGATGAGCGGTGACACGAAATACAAGGATGTCTATACGGGAAAGTCGGAGCGCTTCAATAATACGCATTATAAGAGCGACAACGCTGCTTTCAATCTCAGAAAAGATTTTGATGCAACGCACAGTTTGTCACTCAATTATTACTATGCTAACGAAAGGGCGCACTATCCCATCACGGCGCCGGATTATCGAAATATGGAATCTTTTTACAATGGCACGATGGCGCCTGTTGATCCAGTGAAGCATCGCTACATCGGGCTGAACAGTAGGATTCCCGGCTATCGCAACATCTTCCTCTATGATGCATGGCTGGGTTCGCACGATGAGACGTTGACAAACAACGTGTCGCTTAAGTATGTCTTCGATAAAACGGATGAAGGGGCGGAAAGCTTCGTGCGCGTGTTCCGCAACTACACTCGCTACAACATGGCGGATTATGCGGGCATGTGGAATGTTCCTTATCCGTATATTTCGGAGTTCTGGGAGAATGCGAAAGCGAACCCTGGAATCCACAAGGACGTCGAGCAATCGACAGGCGCATCTGTGCAGTTGGCAAAGCATATTGACCGACATAGCCTAACGGGGGGCATCGACTATCGCAAAAGCGAATATGAGGGCTGGACTTCACGAGGGACAAGCGATACGAGCCGCACGCTTTGGGATCTTTATTTGCAGGACAAGATACGTCTCAGCGACAAGTTTGCCTTGACGCCGGGACTTATTTACACGCATTACGGAAGTGGGAAATATAAGAAGACGAATTTCGAGTCTTCGCAAAAGTTGAGTTTTTCCCTTTACGGCAGTTACGATTTCGACAAGCAGTCCAATGCATATTTTTCTGCTGTACAGATTTTTAAGCCTGTGACAGGACTGGATCGCTCGCGTCAGTTCGCTGGCGATGTCTTACAAGACGAAAAGGGGTGGAGCTATACGCTGGGGGCGAGCCGTCACTTTACGGAGCGTGATACAGCGGAAATCAACTACGGCGTTACCGACATGAGCAATGCCATTGGCCGCTACAGCATCCATGATGGTTCGGATTGGGTACGTTATTCGGTTAATGCCAAGCGTAAGAAACAGGCTTTGAACTTGGCGTATACGCATCGCTTTGACAATGCGTGGTCGCTTGGTTTGTCTTATAGCTGGGTCAATGAGACGTTTTCGACGAAAAATGTGCGCCGTAATCCAGATGGGACGAATCCGGATGATTTCATCAACGCTTACCGTCCGCGCAACATTTATCGCACGCATTTGATGTACGATCGGGATCGTTGGTTTGCCGATCTTTCCTATACTGTTTATTCGGGCAACGATACGCGATTCTTCTCAGACTCACATTTCGATCTGCTTGATCTTTCCGTGAATTATCGAGTGGCCGAAGATTGGCAGTTGTATCTGAACGTCTACAATATCTTGAATACGACATATGAGACTCGGGCTTTGGCAGTCTATGGACCCGGCGCTTTGCCGGAAGCGGGACGGAGTTTCATGCTCGGTGCGAAGTATACGTTCTGATGGAGACGGGTTTGATGAGAAAATGCGCTTTTCTAGGAGTAGTCACTCTCGTCTGCCTCGTTTCCTCGGGCTGCCTTTTTGGCGGCGAAATGCCTCCTTCCATTGAGGAAGGAGGCGTTTCTATCGTGAATTACGATTCGACGGGCAGTGAGATTACAGAAGTCTTCGCACATCCACCGGAACGCGTTGTTGCCATTTGGCAAAATGATGTAGAAACCATTATTGCACTGGGCGCGGGAAATACGCTTGTCGCTGCTGTCGGTGTGCCATATGTCGAATGTTTGCTGCCCGAATATCGTGAGGCGTATGAAAAAATTCCTTTGCGTCAGATGGTGATGCCAAGCGTGGAAGAAATTTTGATGCTGAAGCCTGATCTTATCATAGGATGGTATTCTACGTTTTCTGATCGCGTGACGAAATCAACTGCATTTTGGCACGAGCGTGGCATCCATACCTACATGCCGGCATCTTCCATGGGGAGGCCGAGCGGCAATACCGTCGAGGGCGAATGTGAATACATCCGCGACCTCGGGCGCATCTTTGACCGCGAGGAACGCGCGGAAGAACTCGTTTGTCAGATGCAGGAGGAGATTCGCTATGTGCAGGAAAATACGCGAGGGAAAGAACGACCGCGCACGCTCATTATAGAGCGCATGGGCAACCAGTTCATGAGTTATGGCAAGGATACGCTGGCTGCTGACATTCTGCGGCATGTGAATGGCGATCCTCTGTCTTATGAGCGCTACATCGGCTTTGAACAGGTCGTCGATGCGAATCCCGAGGTGATTTTCCTCATCGTGAGTGAGGATCGCTACAGGGAAGCGGAGACAATCAAGGCGGAGTTCATGGACGATCCTGCTTTCCAAGATATTCAAGCCGTGCAGAACAACAGAGTCTATGTCTTGCCGCTTTATATGGTCTATGCGAGCGCGACGCGCACGTATGATGGTATTCATGCCATGGCGCACGGGCTACATCCGGAGCTTTACGAGGAGGTGGGGAAGTGAATAAGGAATGGAAAGGACGAACCTTGTTTTTTCTGTTGCTCACGGTGCTCGTCGCGGAGCTTTTCCTTTGTCTGGGCATCGGTTCGGTGCATCTAAGCTATGATGCGATTTATGCAGCTGTCAAGGAGGGAATATTCGGGCCTCTTCCCGTGACGGCGCCCAAGCAGGGCCCTGTGCATGACATCATATGGATGCTGCGCATGCCGCGTCTCCTACTTGCGGCATGCACGGGGGCAGGACTTGCGGCGTGCGGCGTCGTCATGCAGGCGATTGTCAAAAATCCGCTGGCCGATCCGTATATCCTAGGCGTATCGTCGGGTGCGTCCCTTGGCGCTGCGGCGGCAATCCTTCTGGGACTAGGCACGTGGCTTGGCACGAATTTCGTCGGTGTCGCGGCCTTTTTCGGTGCTTTCGGTGTCTCGCTGCTTGTGCTTATTGTGGCGAATATCCGCGGTACAGCTGACCCCGTGCGACTCTTGCTCGCGGGCATGGCGCTTTCTACGGCGTGCTCGGCGATTTCGAGCTTCATCATCTACTTTGCCAACGATAAGAGCGGTGTTCAGTCTGTGATTTTTTGGCTCATGGGCAGTTTTGCGGGTGCACGCTGGGAGATGATGGCGGCAATCATGCTCGTTACGTTGCTCGGCGTGGTGTTCTTTTGGACGCAGAGCTCGGTTCTCGACCTCATGCTTCTTGGGGATGCCGAAGCGGTGACGCTCGGCAGGAATCTCAAGCGATACCGCGAAGTTTATCTTGTGCTCAGTTCGCTCGTCATAGGATTTCTCGTCTATGCGGCAGGCATGATTGGCTTCGTTGGCCTCATTGTGCCGCATGCCGTGCGCTTCTTTACAGGGGCAGGACATCGTGCTCTCTTGCCTTTGGCGAGCGTCACTGGCTCCATCCTCATGGTCGGTGCTGACGCACTTGCACGCAGTCTGATTCCGCGTACGGAAATCCCCGTCGGGTTGATTATTGCTCTGATTGGTGCGCCGGTCTTTGTCTATCTGATTGTCAAGCGCAATTACAGTTTCGGCAGCAGAGAATAAGGCCTGAAAGTTTGAAAATGATTCGGGCAGTCGCGTTGATACGGTGCGCGTCTGCTCGAATTTTTTATGTGCGCTTATGGTCGAATTTTCATCGGTTGAGGAAATGACGTTCATCGTGTAGAATAAGGAGTAGGTTTGGAAGTGTGTATACATTCGACACTTCCTTGCAAATCAAAGGAAAAGAGGCTTTATCGTGAAGAAAATCATATTGACAGGTGACCGTCCTACGGGGCGGCTTCATCTCGGACATTACGTCGGCTCGCTCAAGCGGCGCGTGGAACTGCAGAATTCGGGAGAGTACGATGAAATATACATCATGATAGCCGATGCGCAGGCATTGACCGACAATATGGACAATCCTGAGAAGATCCGTCAGAATATCATCGAAGTCGCGCTCGACTACATGGCATGCGGGCTTGATCCGGCAAAGACCGTGATGTTCGTGCAGTCTGAGGTGCCGCAGCTCTTCGAGATGACGGCTTACTATATGAATCTCGTGACGGTTTCGCGTCTGCAGCGCAATCCGACGGTCAAGGCGGAGATTCAGATGCGCAACTTTGAGACGAGCATCCCCGTGGGATTCTTCACCTATCCGATCAGCCAGGCGGCAGACATCACGGCGTTTCAGGCGACGACCGTCCCTGTGGGCGAGGATCAGGAGCCGATGTTGGAGCAAACGCGCGAAATCGTGCGCAAGTTCAACGAGGTCTATGGCGAAACCCTCGTCGAGCCGCAGAGCCTGCTCGCCTCGCAGAAGGCGGCGATGCGTCTTCCCGGCACAGACGGCAAGGCGAAGATGTCAAAGTCCCTTGGCAACGGTATCTACATCTCCGATTCGGCGGCGGAGGTGAAGAAGAAGGTCATGTCGATGTACACCGACCCCGACCATATCCGCGTCGAAGATCCCGGCAAGATCGAGGGCAATACGGTCTTCACCTATCTCGATGTCTTCTCGCGTCCCGAGCATTTCGAGAAGTTCCTGCCCGAGTACGAGAATCTCGATGCCTTGAAGGCGCACTACAGCCGCGGCGGCCTCGGCGACGTCAAGGTCAAGAAGTTCCTCATCGCGGTATTGGAGGATGAGCTGGCACCGATCCGCGCACGCCGCAAGGAGCTTGAAAAAGACATCCGCGCTGTCTATGCTGTGCTCGCCGAAGGCAGCGAAAAAGCGCGCAAAAAAGCCGCCGCAACGCTCGAAGCGATGAAGGCGGCGATGAAGATCAATTATTTCCAAGACGAGGAATTGATCGCTGAGCAGGTAAAGCGGTTTACGAGCGAGGCGTAGGGGCTGCTTGATGATCCATCACGTTTGCAATCTGGATAAATCTCTGTTTTCTCTCGTTGAGGCGAATATACAGTCAGATGAAGTGGTATTTACTGAAGAGCGGATGGCACATGTTCGGATTCAGCATGGGAATGATTTTTTCCTATTCAAGGAGCGCTTGGCAGAAGCGATTATGAATCCAGACTATATATTGGCATCTGCTTTTCCACATACGGCAATGATTTTGAAGGAATTTCATAGCGATGGAAAACGTTTGAATCTCATTTTGCGATTAGCCGTGGTGAGCGATAATTCGAAGAGGAAGAACTCAATTATTACTTATCATGTATTAAGTGGCAAGAAATGGGAGAAATATTTGCGAAATAAAAAAATCCTTTACAGAAAGGCGAGTATCATATAAGATGAAAGTAGAGAAGAGAACATCTGAGGTGGTAAATTTCGTGTCGACCACACGCCGATGGCATGACAGGGGAAACCCGAGAGATGCAGGGGCATGGCACGCCTGCCGGATGTTTTCTTGGCTCGGTTGCCGCTCAGAAATGGGCGGCTTTTGTTTTAGGAAATTTCTTCTTGCACAGTGACAACATATATGCTATCCTATAGAGCATAACTTCAAATTGCAAATGCGTTGCAGAGGAATAGTAGGCGTCGTGGAATGGATAGAGAGCCGCTGGCTGGTGGAAAGCGGAGAGGAAGCGCCGTCGAACTCGCCTTGAAGCAGCTCGCTGAAACCGACATGGAGTAGGCGGAGCCGGTGCCTGACCGTTAGAGCAGGAGGATATGATGGTATCCGTTAAAGTGCGCGCTTCGGCGCGAAATTGAGTGGTAACACGTAAGCATTGCCTTTCGTCTCTTTGGGGATGAAAGGCTTTTTTTATGAAGAGGCATGTAGGAGGCGTTATTTATGAAGAATTTCACAAAGTACGAGAAGCAGTATTTTCTGCCGCCTGAGATAGATTTGAGCTGGCTCAAGAAGGAGCATCCGACGAAGGCGCCAACGTGGTGCAGCGTCGATCTGCGCGACGGCAATCAGGCGCTGATCATCCCGATGAGTTTGGAGGAGAAGCTGGAATTTTACAAGATGCTCGTGAAGATCGGCTTCAAGGAGATCGAGGTGGGATTTCCTGCCGCATCCGATACGGAGTTCGCGTTCCTGCGCCGCCTCGTAGAGGACGATCTGATCCCCGACGACGTGACGGTGCAGGTCTTGACGCAGGCGCGTGAGCATATCATCAAGAAGACGTTCGAGGCGCTTGACGGTGTGAAGAACGCCATCGTCCACGTCTACAATTCGACGTCGGTGCCGCAGCGCGAGCAGGTGTTCCACAAGTCAAAAGAAGAGATCAAAAAGATTGCCGTCGAGGGAGCGAACCTCCTCGCCGAGCTTACGGCGAAGGCGGGCGCCGACTATCGCTTCGAGTATTCGCCCGAGAGCTTCACGGGCACGGAGCCGGAGTATGCTCTGGAAGTCTGCAACGCCGTGCTCGACGTCTGGCAGCCGAAGCCGGAGCGTCCTGCAATCATCAACATCCCTGTGACCGTGCAGCTTTCGATGCCGCATGTCTATGGCATGCAGGTCGCCTATATTTCGCAGAATCTCAAGTACCGCGATGCCGTCCGACTGTCCCTGCATCCGCACAACGACCGCGGCTGCGGCGTGGCAGATTCGGAGCTCGGCATCTTGGCGGGCGCGGAGCGCATCGAGGGCACGCTCTTCGGTAACGGTGAGCGCACGGGCAATGCGGACATCGTGACGCTTGCCATGAACCTCTTCGCGCTCGGCGTCGATCCCGAGCTGGACTTTTCCAATATGCCCGAGCTTGTCGAGCTTTACGAGCGCGTGACGCGCATGAGTGTCCACGCGCGTCAGCCGTATGCGGGCGAGCTGGTCTTCGCCGCGTTCTCTGGCTCGCATCAGGACGCGATCGCCAAGGGCATGAAGTGGCGCGAGGAGAAGCATCCGAAGTTCTGGAATGTGCCGTACCTTTATATCGATCCGAAAGATGTCGGGCGCGAGTACGACGGCGACGTCATCCGCATCAACAGCCAGTCGGGCAAGGGCGGCGTCGGCTATCTCTTGGAGCAGAAATTCGGGCTTGATTTGCCGAAGAAGATGCGCGAAGATCTCAGCTACTTCGTCAAGGGCGTTTCCGATCGTGGACATAAGGAGCTTCTGCCCGAAGAGGTGCATGAGCTTTTCCAGAAGGAGTACGTCAATGTCGATGCGCCTGTGCGGCTCGTCGATTTCCTACTGCGCAAGGCGCCGGACGGCGTACGCGCGGGCGAGGTGCACATGGAAATCGAGGGCAAGCCCGTGACGTACCAGGCGCGCGGCAACGGCCGCCTCGATGCCATCAGCAACGCTTTGCAGGAGAATCTCGGCATCTCCTATAAAAATCTGACGTACAACGAGCACGCGCTTGAAATCGGCTCAACTTCGCGCGCTATGGCATACATCGGCATTACGGCGGAGAATGGCAAGGTCACATGGGGGGCAGGAATGGATACGGACATCATCACGGCATCGGCAATGGCGCTCGTCAGCGCCATCAACCGCATGAAAGCGGGCAAATGAGGACGCTGGTGACCATCGTCCTCACGAGTATCGTGACGACGCTTTTGCTCGCGGCGCTCTCTGCAGGTGCTTTTATCTATGTTGTCGACGGTTACTTCGTCGACCTCGCCTTGGAGCGCGGCAGTGGCGGCGATCCGCTGGCGCCGCCCGTCATCGCCGCGAGTCTTTCCGACCCCAATGTCCATCTGCCAGAAAAGCCTGAGGCGAAGAGTGAGGATTGGACGCTTCGCTCCTTTGACGGACTGCATCTTGCGGCGACACACTTTTCGCCCGCTGCACCGAGTCATCGCTGGGTCGTGCTGCTGCACGGCTACGGGCGCAGTCAGGCAGATGCGTGGGATTATGCCGAAGCGTACATCGAGCACGGCTATCATGTCCTGACGCCGGATTTGCGCGCTTCGGGCAAGAGCGAGGGCAAATATGTGACGATGGGAACGTTTGAAAGCCGTGATGTTGTCGCATGGGTTTCGCGCATCGCCGAGGTTGACCCTGCAGCGCGTGTTGTGCTGCACGGCGTTTCCATGGGAGGGGCGACGGCGCTTCTCGCGGCAGGGCGGGACGATGTGCCGCTGAACCTTGCTGCTGTCGTCGAGGACTCGGGCTATACGAGCGCAGAGGATATGTTCGTGCGCAAGATGGAGGGCTTCAATCTGCCGGCCTCCGTCATCATGCGCGGCGTGGACTACATGAGCCGTGAGAAGACGGGCGTCGCGCTCTCCGACGCTTCGGCGCTCGATGCCGTGCGCCGCACGAAGACACCAACGCTCTTCATCCATGGCACGTCCGACCTGCTCGTGCCCTACGGTATGATGCAGGAATTGGCGGCGGCGTCGAGTGCGCCGCAGAAGGAATTGCTGACGGTCGAGGGCGCGTGGCACGCGGCGGCGAAGGCGAAGGATCCGGAGAATTACTACCGCCACGTCTTCGCCTTTGCTGATCGCTGGACGAACTGAGACTTGGGCGGCGGACGCTGCTTAGACTTTCGGCTTTGCGGGTGTTTTGCTGTTGGCGCGGTTTTTGCTGTAGGAAGGAATGAGTTTATGCGGGCAGTCGTGACGAGGGTGAAGGAGGCCGCCGTCTCCATTGACGGCGCAGTGACGGGCGAGATCGGACAGGGCTTTCTCGTCCTTCTGGGCGTGGGGCCGACAGACAGGGAAGAAGAGGCGAAGCGCCTCGCAGAGAAAATCTGCCGTACGCGCGTCTTTTCCGACGTAGCGGGAAAGATGAATCTCGCGCTCGAAGATGTCGGCGGCGCGCTCCTCGTCGTCTCGCAGTTCACGCTCTACGCCGACCTTTCGAGCCGCCGCCCGGGCTTTTCCAAGGCCGCGAAGCCCGCGATTGCCGAGCCGCTCTACGAGAGTTTCATGGCACATTGCCGCGCTCTGGGCTTTCGCGTTGAGCACGGCAGTTTCGGCGCAGATATGCAGGTCGCATCGGTCAATGACGGGCCTGTGACGCTGTTTTTTGATACGGAGTGAGAGAATCCCCGCCCAACTTGGATTGCTCTCTGCTAAGCGGACAAGAAAATAAGCCAATGTCGTAGAATCACGCTGATTTATGCGGTTTTGCTCCATATTTCGTATGGAGTAAAACCGCTTTTCTGTTATATGCGCCTATGGTTGCAAAAGTGTATATATTGATCTGCAGGCGGGGTATTTTTATGGCGAAGAAGGGGATTTCATCCAATAGTGTGCTATAATACAGAAAGACATAAGAATCAAGACAGGAGGACGATTCCTTGAAAAAAACTTTGGAGGATGCCGTTGTCGTTTTGAACCGCGCTATATTGCCCGACATCTGGCAGATGGAGCTTCTCTCGCCGAAGATTGCGGCGGGGGCAGAGCCGGGGCAGTTCGTCATGGTGAAGAAGCCGAAGAGCGCGCATCTTCTGCGCCGCCCGTTCGGCGTGGCGGACATCGACGACGAGAAGGGGACGATCACGCTCTTTTATCGCATCTTGGGCGAGGGGACAGCGGAGCTTTCCACGCTGCGACCAGGCGAAACTCTGAGCGTCGAGGGCGCACTCGGTACGGGCTTTACGCTCACAGACGAGCCTGCGCTTCTCGTCGGCGGCGGCTTGGGACTGGCGCCGCTTCTTTTGCTCGCGCGTCGCCTGCGCGAAAAGCCCGTCGTCATCGTCGCCGCCCGCACGGAGGCGGAAACGTTCTGGACGCGGTTTTTCACGCCGCATGCGAAGGCGGTCTACATCGCGACAGACGATGGCTCAAGTGGCTTCCATGGCTATCCGCTTCACTTGATGCCGCTCGTCCTCTGCGAGAATGAAGTGCATTCCGTTAAAGTCTGCGGCCCTGACCCGATGATGGACGGCATCGCGCGTCTGGCGCGGAGCGCAGGGATTTCCTGCGAGGTATCGTTGGAAAAGCGCATGGCGTGCGGCTTCGGCGTCTGTCTGGGCTGCACCTTCGAGGGGAAGGCGACGGGCAGGAGGCGCAAAGTTTGCACGGAAGGGCCGGTCTTTGCGGCGGAGGAGGTTTTTGAATGAACAGAGAAAGGCTTGCCGTCGAGGTTGCGGGCATCCGCATGGCGACGCCGATCATGGGCGCGTCGGGTACGTTCGGCTTCGGCATGGAGTATGAAGATTTCCTCGACCTCGCGGACGTCGGTGCTGTCGTCTCGAAGGGCATCACGCCGAAGCCGCGTGCGGGAAACGGCGGCGTGCGCATCGCCGAGACGCCCGCCGGCATGCTCAATTCCATCGGTTTGGAGAATCCCGGCATCGAGGCGTTCTGCCATGACATCCTGCCCGAGGCGGCAAAACTGCCGACTTCGTTCATCGTCAACATCAGCGCGGGCACGGCGGAGGAATACGGTGAGATGGCGCAAATGCTCGACGTCGAGGGCGTCGATGGCATCGAGGTCAATATCTCATGCCCGAACGTCAAGGAAGGCGGGATCGTCTTCGGCACTGACCCCAGGCAGGCGGCGCGTGTGACACAGGAGGTCAAAAAGCATACGAAGAAGCCCGTGATCGTAAAACTTTCGCCGAACGTCACTGACATCCCGCAGATGGCGCGCGCCGTCGAGGAAGCAGGCGCGGACGCCGTATCGCTCATCAACACGTTGACGGGCATGGCGATCGATGTCGAAAAGCGCCAGCCGCTCCTCGGCAATATCACGGGCGGCCTTTCCGGCCCTGCCGTCAAGCCCATCGCCCTGCGCATGGTCTATCAGGCGGCGCAGGCGGTTTCGATTCCCGTCATCGGCATGGGCGGCATACAGACGGGCGAGGATGTGGCAGCGTTCCTTCTGGTCGGTGCGAGCGCCGTCGAGATCGGCGCGGAGAATTTCGCGAATCCGCGTGCCGTCGTTGAGGCGGCCGAAGGACTCGATGCGTATTTGGAGCGCCAGGGCATTGAACATGTGCGGGATTTGATAGGAGCGTTGGAACTTTGAGGCCAGGGAAAGGGCGCAGGATGCGCTTCGTCTTCCTCTTTGCGCTGTTCTTCCTGCTCGCGCTCTCTGCTGGCTGCGGCGGAAGGAGCGCCGTCTACCGCGAGCCGCCGCACCATCCCGAGTTCGTTGAGGGCGCGAAGTTCTCGGAGAATCCTGCGAAATTCAAGGGCAAGGAAGTGCAGTTCGTCGCGCGTGTCGTTGATATCGACGGCGCGGCGATGCAGGCGGAGATGCACGAGGGCGGACCGCGCCTCCTCGTCGAGGGCAAGGGCGTCAGCGCCGCCGAGCCGCGCCCGTCGCGCGGCGACTATGTGCGGCTCTATGGCAAGGTGGCGGAAGACGACAGGGCGGGCTATGTCGCCGTCATCGACTCCTACAAAGTCACGGTGCCGCGCTGGAGCGAACTCATGCGCACGTCGAGGAGTCTTAGAAGCGACGATGGTCATGTCGAGGTGCAGATTCTCTCGGCCGTGGCGACACGCAATTCGCTCGAGGTCAAGGAGGGAAATATCTCCCTGATGCCCGAAAGTGCGGCGACGAGGCTTTCGGACATCGCTTTCATCGGCATGACGCTGAAGATTCGCGGCGAGATCGACGACGATGGCGAGGGCGACTTCGACTACCTTGAGCGCAGCGGTCAAAGGATGCGCTCAGGCTTCACGCTCGACTTGGACGGCGATGGCACGGCAACCTTCAAGACGGAGGCGCTTTCCGTGCCGATGGAGTACAAGGAAGCCTTGAAGGCGGTTGGCGCGTCGGGCGACGGCAGTGTCGCCCTGCCCGAAGGAAAGACGTACCGTCTGCGCTATCGTTGACGCTGATGTTGAAGAACGCCCCTGCGCAGCGTCGCGCGGGGATAGCGGAAAATCTATGGTTTTGGGAAAAGGAGCAAGGTATGGACGAAAAGAGCCGAGAGGAACTTCTCGAAGAATATGCGCGGCTGATCGTGCGCATGGGCGTCAATCTGCAAGCGGATCAGCCGCTCGTCATCAACGCGCCGCTCGCGTGCGCTGATTTCGCGCGCCGCGTCGCGGGCGCGGCGTACGATGCGGGTGCGCACGATGTGACGGTCGCGTGGAACGACGAACGGCTCGCGCGTCTGCGCTACGACAAGGCGAAGAAGAGCGTTTTTTCGGAGTTTCCCGAGTGGCGCCGCCGTCTCTACGAGGACAGTGCGGCAGAGGGGGCAGCCTTCGTCACGATTCATGCTTCCGACCCAGAGATCTTCAGCGGCGTCGAGCCAGAGCGCCTGACGCTCGCGCAGCAGGCGGCAGGTGCGGCGCTCCTTGAGTATCGCCAGCGCCTGATGAGCAACAAGAATGCCTGGTGCGTCGTCTCGATTCCGACGGAAAGCTGGGCGAGCAAGGTCTTTCCCGAGGATGCGCCTGACGCTGCCGTTGAAAATCTCTGGCAGGCGATTTTCGCTGCCGTGCGCCTTGCGCCCGGCGAGGATGCGGCTGTGCGCTGGCAGAAGCACATCGAGTTTTTGGCGCGTGCGGCGAATTTCATGAACGACCATGCTTTTTCGCGCTTGGAGTACAAGAACGGTCTCGGCACGAACCTCTCCATCGAACTGCCCGAGGGGCATATATGGATGGGCGGTGCGGAAAAGACACAGGACGGCGTGACCTTCGTTGCCAATATGCCGACGGAGGAAATCTATACGCTGCCCAAGCGTGACGGCGTAAACGGCACGGTCAAAGCGACACGCCCCCTGAACGTCAACGGCAATCTCGTCGAGGGATTTTCGCTGACCTTCAAAGATGGCAAGGTCGTCGACTACAAGGCGGAGCGCGGTGCAGAAATTCTCAAGGAGCTTTTCTCGACCGACGAAGGTGCGAGCTATCTCGGTGAAGTCGCGCTCGTACCCTACGATTCGCCGATCTCGAAGAGCGGCGTGCTCTTCTTCAATACACTTTTCGACGAGAATGCCGCGTGCCACCTTGCCTTCGGCAAAGCCTACCCAACGTGCATCGAGGGCGGCGAGGCGATGACCAGCGTCGAGCTTCTGCAGCGCGGCGTCAACGATTCGCTCGTGCATGAGGACTTCATGGTAGGCTCAAGAGATCTCACCATCGACGGAATCGAGGCGGACGGCACGCGCGTCCCTGTGTTCCGCGAGGGGAATTTCGCCTTTGTTTGAGGACGGCAGACTTCAAGTGCGTCGTATCAATAGAAAAAGCCCGGATTTTCCGGGCTTTTGTTCATCATCGTTGGTGCGGACGAGAGGGTTCGAACCTCCATGCCTTGCGGCACTGGATCCTAAGTCCAGCGCGTCTGCCAGTTCCGCCACGTCCGCATTGTACATTTGACGGTTCTTATTCTAGCATGGTGGTTGGATGCTGTCAAACATTGGGAATCATAATCCTATATTTGTTGAAATAGCAGGAGAAATATGAAATTCATAGAATATTCCATATATGGAAGAATGAATGCGAAATCGTCTTGCTAGAGGTGCAGTTCTGCTTAGGAGGCTGAAACCATGCCGATGTTCAAGAAGTCGATGCTTGTTCTTTTGGCTGTCGTTGCCCTTGCGGCGGGCGGCGCGTTCTATGCAGGGATTCATGGGCAGGAGGAAGTTGTCGAGCTGGACGCGGGCACGGCGCCCGTGCAAGAAGCACAGGCGAAAGAGATCGTTGTTTATGTTGCGGGCGCGGTCAATCATCCGGGCGTCGTGCAGCTCGCTGAGGGCGCACGCGCGAAGGACGCTGTCGACGCCTGCGGCGGCTTTTTGCCGACGGCGGACACGAACGGCGTGAACCTCGCGCAGAAGCTCAAGGACGGCATGCAGGTCACCGTGCCAGAGAAGTCTCCGCAAGGCACGGCGGTGCAAGGCGCGGCGGCAGGAGCGCAGGCAGGGACGGCGAAGCCCCTGCCCGAAGGCATGGTGAACATCAACACGGCGGACGAGAAGGAGCTTGACAAACTGCCGGGTGTTGGCCCTGCCATGGCGAAGCGTATCGTCGAGTACCGCACGGAGAACGGCGCGTTCCAAGCCCCTGAGGAAATCAAACGTGTCAAGGGTATCGGCGATGCGAAGTATGAGAAGATGAAGGACAAGATTGCATTGTGAGGGGAGAAGCAGCGCTTATGAGAGGGCGGACATTCAAGATGGGGCGAGGCAGATATGAATAAACAGACGAAATATGCGATACTGCTTGCTGTTTTTATTGGTGTTCTTATAGGGGCGGGAGTGGCTTATTTTGCATCGCATGTGGGAAGAGATGCGATGTCGTCTGATGTCCGTGAAGAACCCGCTAAAGTCAAAACGCATGAAGAAAAAACGGAAAAGAAAGTTGAGAATATTTATAATATCGGGATCACTGAAGAGGAGTTTCGCCAAAGATTTAATAAAATTGCAGATGAATACGAATTTGATTTACGGTTAACGAAAAAATATGTCTATGAGGGAACTTATGCGAATGTCTATCAAACGCCGCTCGATACTGTGTCCTCAATAGCGATATCTTATGAGCCAAAGACAGGCTTCGTACGAGGCATCTTTATATCGGGAACTCCTGCAACTGATCCTGAGTTAGTTCGGTTCATTTCTGCTATTGTACATGTTACGGCAACGCTAAATCCGGATTTGCCTGATGGTGGAGTGAGAGAACTGTTGCCCAAACTAGGGATATTTGATGGAAAACATACAGACTATAGAACGGTAAACAAAACGACTTCTCGAAACAATATTTCCTATAAACTTCAAGGAACGGGAGGGAAAGGGGTAATATTCTTTGCCGTCGCCAAAGATATCAGTACCGACTCTGATTCATCGGTTCGAAGAGATGACCCTCATAATATCATGGCCGATATGACGAATTATGTGATTTGGGATTATTCTAATCAGAACTCGTATAATGCAACAATGGATACTATGCCAAACAAGAAAAATAGCCCACAAAGTTCATCTGTAGAAATGTCTCTGGGCGGAATCGCTATTGGCGATACAAAAAACAGGGTTTATTCTATGTTGGGAAGAGAATCAAGGATTTCTTATGAAGGCAGCTATAGCGATCCTCGTTACCAATATCCGAATATGGAAGTGGTCATGTCTGGAAATATTGTCACGGCATTTGTTTCTAAAAATGCAATGGTCAAAACGGGACGCGGGATTGGCGAGGGAAATAGTGTTCAAGACGTATTGGCGGCCTATGGTAAGGCGGATATGATTATGGAGTATGATGGCTATCTTCTCTATGAATATAAATTCATCTCTGCGAATGGAAGAAACTGTCTATTGCGCTTTGCGATGAAAAATGGTACGGTCTCGTACATTAGCGGGAGAGTTGCAGAGTAATGGGACGACAACAAGGAAGCTGAGAGGCGAGGCGTAGCCATGCGGTATGGACAGCAGCAGCTTGTTTTTCTCAACGGTCTTTTCCTCGTGCTTTTGCTCGGCATCTACGGCGAGGATTTGCTGCATGTCTCGCTTGGCACTCTTGCCCTTGGCATGGCGGGGTTCTTCTTTTTGTCGCTTTTTCTGCTCGTGCGCGAGAGCAGCAGGACGTGGCTGGCGTTCTTGCTGCTCTTTCTTTTTTTCGGCGCGTGGCGCTTCGCTTGGGGCGAGGCTCTGCCTGCCGATGATGTTTCGCATTTAATTGGCCATGAGGCGGCGGTCAAGGGTGTGCTCGTCGAGGCGCCGTATGTGCGGCGGACGGCGCAGGGGACGTTCGTGCGCTATACAGTGGAGGCGAAGCATGTGCGCATCTCCGGTGAGGAGCAGGCGGCGTCGGGAGCACTCTACGTCTCGGAGATGCGCGAAGATGTCAGCGATTTGCCTGAGATCGGCGCAGAAATCACGGCGTTTGGAAAGTTCAAGGGCATCTATGGCTACGGCAATCCCGGGCGCATTGATGTGGAGCGCGCGGCGGCGGTCAAGGGCGTGCGCGCGCGTCTATCGGCGAAGAAGCCGGGCGTGGCATGGGAAGCGGGAGAGTCGCATCCCGTGCTGCGTTGGAGCGAGCGGGTGCGCTCGGCATACCGCGCTTCGATGGAGAGTGTGATGCCCAAGGAAGATGCGGCGGCGATCTTCGCCATGCTCTTCGGCGGCTACGAGGGCATAAAGCCCGAGCTTGTCGAAGCGTTCACGGCGACGGGCATTGTGCACATCCTTTCGGTGTCCGGCTCACATATCACGCTGTTGGCGGCAGTCATGGCTTGGCTCGGTGCGCTCCTGCGCCTGCGTTCCGTCGTGACGGCTGCTTTCGTCACGGTCGTCGTTGCCATCTACTGCGTGCTTGCGGGCTGCGTGCCGCCGGCCGTTCGTGCGGGCGCAATGGGATTGCTCGCGTTTTTTGCGCTCGCATTGGAGCGCGAGAACGACGCGCGGCGGCTTCTGGCTCTCGTCGGCATGGCGCTGCTCTTCTTCGAGCCGCTTTTGGCGTTTGATGTCAGCTTCCAACTGTCGTTCGCGGCGACGGCGGGACTTCTCTATCTTGCACCGCCTTTTGCCGATCGCCTTTCGACCTTGCGTTTTCTGCCGCGCTTCATCGTGCTGAGCCTTGCCGTCACGCTCGGGGCGCAGCTCGCGACCTTGCCGCTCCTCGCATGGTACTTCCACCGGTTGTCGTTTTCGTCTCTCATCGCCAATATCCTTGTCGTGCCCGTCGTGGAACTCGTCATCGTCGCGGGGCTTTTCGCGGGGCTTGCATCCTTCGTGCTGCCGTTCTTGGCGAAGGCCGTCTTTCTTGCGGACAGTCTGCTCTTGGGGGTTGTTTATGAGTGCACGCGCCTTCTGGCGAATATGCCGGGCGGTGAGGTATATCTGCCGACGCTTTCCGTGCCGCTTACGCTCGTCTATTTCGCCGTGCTCGTCGTTTTCGCGCAGCCCGAGGAGCGGCGAGAGGCTGTCTTTTCTTGGTGCAGAGAGCGTCGCAAGGCGCTCTTTGCCGCACTTTTACTCGTCACTGCCGCCGTCGCCTTATGGCAGATTTCACGTCCGCAGGAGATGGCGGTGCACTTCATCGACGTGGGGCAGGGAGATGCGGCTCTCGTCGTGACGCCGCACGGCAGAGCCTTGATGATCGATACAGGCGGCACGCGCGACGGCGGCTACGACATCGGCTCGCGCGTCGATGTGCCGTACCTTTCGCATTACGGCGTGCGAAGGATCGACTACATCATCCTCACGCATGTGCACGAGGATCATGCGGGCGGCGCGGGTGGCATCGTGCGGCACATGCCCGTCGGTATGATCTTGACGGCGCACGAGCCGCGTACCGAGTATGCACGCGTGCTTGGCTGCTCCCTCGATGCGCCTGAGATGCAGCACCTAGCCCCTGCGGAGGCGGGCGAGCACATCGACCTCGACGGAGTGGCGGTCGACATCCTCTACGCGCCGCAGGTGGAGGGCGGTGCAGCAGAGGGCGCGACGGGCAACGAGTATTCGAACGTCATCCGCGTGCGATACGGCGCGGCTTCGTTCCTCTTCACGGGCGATCTTGTCGCGGAGCAGGAAAAGGCCATGCTCGCAGAGGGGAGAAATCCTCGATGCACCGTCCTGAAGGTCGCACACCACGGCTCGAAAACCTCGACGACGGAGGAGTTCCTCGCTGCCGCACAGCCGCGCCTCGCCGTCATCAGCGTCGGCAGGGACAACAACTTCGGACATCCCGCCCCGGAGGTCATCGAGCGGCTACAGAAAAACGGCATGAAAATCTACCGCACCGATGAGGATGGTGCGGTCGTATGCAGGACGGATGGGAAGACGCTGCGGGTAGAGACGTTTCGCTGATATAGGTGCAATGAGGTTCATTTTGGCATGGAAAAGATTGCGCTTCACAATAGTGTACGTTATAATGTACGTAAAGGAGGATGGCTATCATGCAGGTGATGAATGCGACGACATTTCGACAGAATTTGTTTCAAACGCTTGAGCAGACTGTACGCTATAATGAGCCTGTCCATATCACAGGAAAGGAAGGGGCAGCGGTGCTCATGAGTGCCGCGGATTACAACGATTTGATGGCGACGATCGAGCTTTGTGCCGTTCCCGGTATGCAGAAGAAAATCGTCGATGGGCTGAATACATCGATGGAAGAATGCCTGCCTGCGGATAAGGTGACGTGGTGAGCTGGCGAATCGTCTATACGAAGGCAGCGGCGGCGGATGTGCCGAAACTCAAAGCAGCGCATTTGGCGGAAAAAGCGCAGGCGCTTATCAAGATTCTGGGGGAGAATCCATTTCAGAACCCACCGTCTTATGAGAAGCTGCGAGGCAGTCTGCAAGGTGCATATTCCAGGCGGCTGAATATTCAGCATCGTTTGGTATACGAAGTTTTGGGGGAAGAGAAGACCGTTAAGATCATCAGCATGTGGACGCATTACGAGTTTTAAGGAAGCGCTGATAAAATGAGGTCAAGCCAAAGGTACAGACAGAATGGGCATCATGTTATCCATGATTTCTTGAGAAATATGCTATGGATATGAGTTTGCTTCAATGATATAATGGAGCACATAAGAAGTTCTTTTTCGCAATCGACAGTTGTCATAGGAGGGAGCGAGCGTATGCGCTATCTGTGGCTGATTTTCGCAATCGCTGCCTTGGGCGGCGGCGCTTGGCTCGGTTATGAGGGGGAATGGTGGAAGGCCAGCGTGATGGTTTTTCTCGGCGGCTTTACAATTTTTCAGGTGAGAGGACTGCGTGGCGGAAAGCAGAGGCTGAAGCTCAAGAGGGCGCAACTGCAGAGGCTGCCCGATGCGCGAGCGGAGCTTCTGGAAGCGAGTTTTGCCAAGGCGGTGGGCGACTACGATGTTCTGCAGGATTTGCGGCAAAAGGTAAAAGATCGTGAGATGTCGCAGGAACTTGTTGCCCTGCAGCATGTTGCGGGCAATATGCTGCGCTATCTGGAGCGCAATCCCGAACGCATCGTGGCAGCGGAGGATTTCATCGAGATATATCAAGAGAAGGCGGCCGTCATGCTGCGCCAGTATGTCGAGCTTGAGGAAACGCAGCTCGCTTCCGAAGAGGTGGTGCAGGCGAAGCGGCGTGTCAAGGAGATGCTTTCTTCCCTGCGCACGACGTATGAGGAGGAGTTCAAGCGCGTCATAAACTATCAGCTCATGGATCTCAACGCTGAGATCGAGGTGCTGCAGCACTCGATGAAGGGGCAGGCGATGGGGGAAGCGTGCACTGTGCCCGAAGCGACGGAGCAGCCCTTCGTAAGGCGAGGTGCGCAGCATCCGATGAAGGCGGCGAACGCGATGCCGGTTTTCCTGCAGAAGGTTTCGAGTCTCGCGCGAGGCACGAGCGCCATACCGCAGGAGCTTTACTGGCAAGTCGTGCGGCGCAAGATCAAGGCGTCGCTGCTCGGCATATTCCTCGGCGGCTTCGGTGCGCACAAGTTTTTTCTGGGCAAGAATTTTCAGGGCGTTGGCTACATCCTGTTCCTCTGGACGGGACTGCCGATCTTCGTCGGCTTCATCGAGGGCGTGCGTTGGCTCTTCATGCCCGTCGATGATTTTTACTTCGATTACTGTGATGAGGATTAGGCAGAGCAGATAAAGGAGAGGGAGAAATGGCGGAAATCAATCTGGACGATCTCTTGAGCAAGCGTGCGCAGCAGCCGCAGGAAAAGGCGCTGGAACTTGCGCCTGAAAAGGAGCTTGAGCGCATCGCGCAGGCGGTCGAGGAACTGACGCCTGCGGAGCGTGCCGAGGTGGAGAAGATCAAGGAGGGGCTTGACCTCACGGACTCGGCGGCGATCATCGACTTCGGCACGGCGGCGCAGAAGAACATCGCCGACTTTTCGGACAGCATTCTTTGCAACGTGCGTGCGAAGGACAGCGGCTACGTTGGCGAGCTTCTGGGCGAGCTTCTGACGAATGTCAAGAGTTTCGAGCCGAAGTCGTCGGACGGCGGCTTTTTGAAGAAGCTGCCGCTCGTCAGCTCCCTCGTCGGCAAGGCGGAGACGATGATGCAGGGCTACGAGAAGGTTTCCGTGCAGGTCGAGAAGGTTAAGACGTCGCTGCAGAAGGCGCGCATGCTCATGATGAAGGACGTCACGATGCTCGACACTCTCTTTGCGAAGAATCTTGAGTACTTCAAGACGCTGGAACTTTACATTCGCGCGGGCGAGGAGAAGATGCAGGAGATGCGTGAAGTCACGCTGCCCAAGCTGCGTGCGCAGGCTGCTGCGTCGAGCGACCCGATGGCGGCGCAGGTCGTCAGCGATTTTGAGAGTTCCGTCGAGCGCTTCGAGAAGAAGGTGCATGACCTCAAGATCAGCAAGACGATTTCTATCCAGACGGCGCCGCAGATCCGCCTCATACAGAACAACGACAAGGTCCTCATCGACCGTGTGCAGAGCGCGATCTACAACTCGATTCCGCTGTGGAAGAATCAGATGGTCATAGCGCTCGGCCTCGCGAACCAGAAGAAGGTTCTTGAGATGCAGCACTCGGTCAATGAGATGACGAACGATCTTCTAAAGAAGAATGCGGAAATGCTCAAGATCGGCACGATCGAGACGGCGAAGGAGAACGAGCGTAGCATCGTGGACATCGAGACGGTGCGCAAGGTGAACGACGATCTCGTGACGACGATCGAGGAGACGCTGAAGATCCAGCAGGATGGCAGGGCGAAAAGGCGCGCGGCGGAAGCCGAGCTTGTCGAGCTGGAAAGCAGGCTTAAGAAAGCGCTCGAAAGCACGCTCGACGGGCGAAATGGTTGACAGCGTTTCCTTTCATCTGCTATCATAAAATGTGCTAGAAAGAAAAGGAGATGGAACTTTCATGAAAGCAGCTCTTTTTATGGGAAGTGATTCGGACTGGCCGATCATGAAGCCGGCGGTGGAGCTTCTCAAGGAGTTCGGCGTCGAGGTCGATGTCATCGTGGCCTCGGCGCACCGCACGCCCGCGAAGGTGCATGAGTATGCCGAAAATGCGCGTGAAAACGGCGTTGGCGTCATCATTGCAGCGGCGGGCGCGGCAGCGCACCTGGCGGGCGTCATCGCGAGCTACACGACGCTTCCCGTCATCGGCGTGCCGATCAACGCGACGCCTTTGAACGGCCTCGACGCGCTCTTGAGCACGGTGCAGATGCCGTCGGGCATCCCCGTCGCGACGATGGCGGTCAACGGCGCGAAGAATGCGGCGGTATTTGCCCTTGAGATCTTCGGTGCGAGAGACGCTGCCGTCGCAAAGCAGCTCGAAGGGTATCGCGAGAAGCTCAGGGAAGGCGTGGCGAAGAAGGCGGCGCGTGTAGCGTCCCAGGTCAATCAGTAGAAGTTTAACGGAGGACAGGAAATCATGAGCAAGAAGGTTCTGTACGAAGGCAAAGCAAAGATCATGTATGAGACGGAAAATCTCGACGAACTGCTCGTCTATTACAAGGACGATGCGACGGCAGGCAACGGCGCGAAGAAGGGCACGATCGTCGACAAGGGCGTCATGAACAACAAGATCACGGCTTTTTTCTTTGACCTCCTGAAGAAGAACGGCATCGACCATCACTGCATTAGCATGCCGAGCGACCGTGAGATGATCGTCAAGAAGCTTGAGATCATTCCGCTTGAGGTCGTCGTGCGCAATATTGCGGCGGGCAGCCTTGCCGAGCGCCTCGGCCTTGAAGAAGGCACGAAGATGGCGATTCCCATCGTGGAACTTTACTACAAGAGCGATGAACTCGGCGATCCGATGATCAACCACTACCATGTCAAGGCGATGGCAATGGCGACGGATGAGGAGATCCGTGAGATTGAGCGCCAGGCCTTGAAGGTCAACGAGATCATGCGCGATTATTTGAAGACGAAAAAGATCACGCTCGTCGATTTCAAGCTGGAATTTGGCAGGGACAAGAACGGTACGATCATTCTTGCCGACGAGATCTCGCCGGACAACTGCCGCTTCTGGGACAGCGATACGAACGAGAAGCTCGATAAGGACAGATTTCGCCGTGACCTCGGCAACGTGGAGGACGCCTACAAGGAGATTCTGCGCCGCCTGACAGGCGAGGAGAGATAATAGCCCGCAGCCCGCCGCCATTCTGTTGGATGGCGGTGGGTTTGTGTATTTCTTTACATTTTTTCGTTTTCGATTGTGTTGGAGGAGGCAGAATGGAAAAGAAACTTACCTATCGCGATGCGGGCGTCGATATCGACGCGGGCAATGAATCCGTCAAGCTCATCAAGGACAGCGTGCGTGCGACGTACCGCCCCGAAGTGCTCGGCGACCTCGGCGGTTTCGGCGGGCTCTTCGCGCTGCAGGCGGCGAAGTACAAGGAGCCGGTGCTCGTCTCAGGCACGGACGGCGTGGGCACGAAGCTGCGGCTTGCCTTCATGCTCGGCAAGCACGATACCGTGGGGCAGGATGCCGTCGCCATGTGCGTCAACGACATCCTCGTGCAGGGTGCAGAGCCGCTTTTCTTTCTCGACTACCTCGCCGTCGGCAAGCTCGTCCCCGAGCAGGTGGCCGCCGTCGTCAAGGGCGTTGCCGCCGCCTGCAAGGAGTCGGGATGTGCGCTCATCGGCGGCGAGACGGCGGAGATGGCGGGCTTCTATGCTGATGGCGAGTACGACATCGCAGGCTTTGCTGTCGGCGTCGTCGAGAAGTCGAAGATCATCACGAGCGAGCGTGTCCAGGAGGGCGACGTGCTGCTCGCGCTGCCGTCCTCAGGCGTTCACTCGAACGGCTTCTCGCTCGTGCGCAAGATTTGCTTCGAGCACAAGGGCTTCACGGGAGTTGAAACCTTCCCTGAGCTTCAAAAGACGCTCGGCGAGGAGCTTCTGACACCGACGCGGCTCTATCCGCGCGTGTGTCTGCCGCTCATCGAAAAGTTCGACATTCATGGCATGGTGCACATCACGGGTGGCGGCTTCTATGAAAATATCCCGCGCGCCCTGCCCGAGCATCTTGCCGCAGAAGTCGATGCTTCCGCCTGGCAGACGCCGCCGATCTTCCGCCTGCTGCAAGAGTGGGGTAATGTCGATGGGCATGAGATGTACCGCACGTTCAACATGGGCGTCGGCATGGTCATCATCGCCGCGCCCGAGGAGGCCGCGAAGATTCGCGCACATCTTGAGGCGGCGGGCGAGGAGGTCTACGAGATCGGCTGCGTCAAGAAGGGTGCGCACGATGTGACGATCAAAGGCGGGGTTCTCGATGCGTAAGGAAGTTCTCGGCATCCTGTGCTCGGGGCGCGGCACGAATCTCGAATCCATCATCAAGGCGCAGAAGCAGGGAGAGATTCGCGCTGAGATCGCCGTCGTGCTGACGGACAAACCCGAAGCGAAGGCCTTGGAACGCGCGGCACAGGCGGGTATAGCGCATCATTGCGTCGATCGCAAAGCGTGTGCGACGCGCGAGGAGTTCGAGGAAAAGCTCGTTGCGGCGCTTGAAGAGGCAGGTGTGACGCTCGTTGTGCTCGCAGGTTTCATGCGCATCTTGAGTCCGTACTTCGTGCGCAAGTTCTGCGGGCGCATATTGAACATTCATCCGTCGCTCCTGCCGTCGTTTGGCGGGGCGCACGCCCATCGCGATGTGCTCGCCTACGGCGTCAAGGTCTCAGGCTGCACGATTCATTTCGTCGACGAGGGTATGGACTCAGGGCCGATCATCCTGCAGGCGGCTGTGCCTGTCATGGATGACGATACGGAAGATACGCTCGCCGCGCGGGTGTTGGAGCAGGAACATATCCTCTATCCGCGCGCTATCGCGCTCTATGTGGATGGGCGGCTCAAGGTGGAAGGCCGCCATGTGACGATTTTGGAATAAGCTATTTGTTTGTTGTAGACGAAAGGTGGAGGTTGACCATGAAAATCAAGCGTGCTCTCATCAGTGTATCGGACAAGACGGGCGTCGTCGAGTTCGCACGCAAGCTGCATGATGCCGGTGTTGAGATCGTCTCGACGGGCGGCACGATGAAGGCGATCCGCGATGCGGGCATCCCCGTGCTCTACGTCAGTGATGTCACGGGCTTCCCTGAGATCATGGACGGCAGGGTCAAGACGCTCAATCCCTACATCCACGGCGGCATTCTCGCCGTGCGCGACGATCCCAAGCATGTACAGCAGATGAAGGAGCACAAGATCACGCCGATCGATCTCGTCGTCGTCAACCTCTATCCGTTCGATGCAACCGTGGCGAAACCAAACGTGACGCTCGCCGAGGCGATCGAGAACATCGACATCGGCGGCCCTGCGATGATCCGCGCCGCCGCGAAGAACTTCAAGTTCGTTGCCGTCGTGACGAATCCCTCGCACTACGATGAGGTTGCGGAAATGATCCAAAAGGACGGCTGCGTGCGCGGCATGAAGCGCATGGAACTCGCTCGTGAGGCCTTCCGTCATACATCGGTTTACGATGAGCACATCGCCGCATATCTTTCGGAGCAGATTGAGAAATAGGAGCAACGAGATGAAGATTTTGGTCATCGGCAGCGGCGGGCGCGAGCATGCACTTGCCTGGAAGCTCAAGGATAGTCCGCAGACGGAGAAGCTTTATGCGATTCCGGGCAATCCGGGCATGGCGGCAATCGCCGAATGCGTACCGCAGATCTCTCCGACGGACAATGCGGCAGTCGTCGCTTTTACCAAGGAGAACGGCATCGATCTCGTCGTCGTCGGCCCTGAGGCGCCGCTTGCGGGCGGCCTCGTCGACGCACTGGCGGCGGAGGGAATCAAGGCATTCGGCCCCGCGAAGCTCGCGGCGGAGATTGAGGGTTCGAAGGCATTTTCCAAAGACCTCATGAAGAAGTACGGCATCCCGACGGCGAAGTACGAAGTGTTTTCCGATGCCGCCGCCGCACGCGCCTACGTCAAAGCCGAGGGTGCGCCCATCGTCATCAAGGCGGATGGACTCGCGGCGGGCAAGGGCGTCGTCGTCGCCATGACCGAGGAGGAAGCGCTTGCCGCCGTCGACGAGATCATGGAGGGCGAAGCATTCGGCGCAGCGGGCAGCCGCGTCGTCATTGAGGAATTCATGGCGGGCGAGGAGGTTTCCATCCTCGCGTTCACCGACGGCAAGACGATTCGCGCGATGATTCCGTCGCAGGATCATAAGCGCGCCTACGACGGCGACAAAGGGCCGAACACCGGCGGCATGGGCGCTTATGCGCCCGCTCCCGTCGCGCCTCCCGCACTCGTCGCCGAGGTGCAGCGGACGATTCTGGAGCCGACGATCCGCGCGATGGAGCAGGAAGGGCGGCTCTACAAAGGCTGCCTCTACGCAGGACTCATGGTCACAGAGGAAGGCGCGAAGGTCGTTGAGTTCAACTGCCGCTTCGGCGATCCGGAGACGGAGGTTGTGCTGCCGCTCCTCAAAGGCGACCTCGTCGAAATCATGCTGTCGTGCGTCGACGGCAATCTCGCTGATGTCGAGATTCCTTGGAGCACGGGCGCGGCGGTGACCGTCGTCCTCGCGGCGGGCGGCTATCCGAAGACCTACGAGAAGGGCGCGGAAATCACGGGTCTCGCCGATGCTGAGGCGGAAGGATGCCTCGTCTTTCATGCGGGAACGGCAGAGAAGGACGGCAAGATCGTCACGGCGGGCGGCCGCGTGCTGAACATCGTCGCTGAGGCAGCGGACATCCGCGCGGCGGTTGAGAAGGCATATCGCGGCGTCGGGTGCGTACATTTCAAGGACGCCTTCTGCCGTAAGGACATCGCGTACCGTGCATTGGAAAGGATGAAATGAACCTCTATGAAGTTGAACCTCAAGGAAAATGAGATTCTCCACGGTTTCCGTCTGCTCAAGCAGCAGACGGTGCCGGAGATCGATGCGAAGGCCTATGCGTTCGTGCATGAAAAGAGCGGCGCCCGCCTTTTCTTTTTGGAAAACGACGACGACAACAAGGTCTTTTCCATCAGCTTCCGTACGACGCCGGCGGATGATACGGGCGTGGCGCACATCGTCGAGCATTCGGTGCTCTGCGGCTCCAGGAAGTACCCGCTCAAGGAGCCGTTCGTCGAGCTTGTCAAAGGCTCTTTGAACACCTTCCTCAACGCCATGACCTTTCCCGATAAGACGATGTACCCTGTGGCGAGCCGCAATGACAAGGACTTCCAGAACCTCATGGACGTCTATCTCGACGCGGTCTTTTATCCTTCGATGAAGGAGACGCCTGAAATCTTCCAGCAGGAGGGCTGGCACTACGAGATCGACAATGCCGAAGAGCCGCTTCGCTACAGCGGCGTCGTCTACAACGAGATGAAGGGCGCTTTGTCCTCGCCCGATGACGTGCTTGAGAACAAGATCATGCTCTCCCTTTATCCCGATACGACGTACGGCTTCGAGTCGGGCGGCGATCCCGATGCGATTCCGACGCTGACGTATGAGGATTTCTGCGCCTTTCACAGCCGCTACTACCATCCGTCGAACAGCTACATCTACCTCTACGGCGCGATGGACATCGAAGAAAAGCTCGCCTATCTCGACCGCGAATATCTCGCTGCGTTCGACCGAATTGAGCCGCATTCCGAGATCGCTTTGCAGCAGCCCTTCCGTGATATGGCTCGCAAGGAGGACTTTTACTCCATTAGCGAGGGGGAGAAGGAGTCGGAGAAAACCTTCTTGGCGCTGAATTGGCTCGTGGGAGAGGCGGACAATGCCGAAGCGATGCTCGCTCTTGAAATCCTGCAGCATGCTCTCCTGCAGACGGAAGCCGCGCCCCTCAAAAAAGCGCTGATGGACGCGAAGATCGGCAAGGACGTCAGCGCTTCCTTCGAGGATGCGCTGCGCCAGCCTTACCTGAGCATCATCGTCACGAGTTCGGAGGCCGAGCGCGCCGAGGAGTTTTGCCGCCTGACGGAGGAGGCGATGCGCGGCCTCATCGAGAACGGCATCGACAAGACGCTGCTCGAAGCGTCGATCAACCGCCTCGAATTCAAGGCGCGTGAGGCGGACTTCGGCACGTTCCCCAAGGGGCTTGTCTACAACATCAAGATTATGAACAGCTGGCTCTACGATGCCGACCCTGCGCTCTACCTCTATTATGAGGAGCTTTTTCAGAAGATGCGCGAAGGACTCAAAGGGCGTTACTTTGAAGAGGTCTTGGAAAAGTACCTCGTGAAGAATGCGCATCGTTCTCTCGTCGTACTCAAGCCTAGCAAGACGCTTTCCTCTGAGCGCGAGGCGGCGCTTGCCGAAGCGCTGGAAAAGAAGAAGCAGGCGCTCACGCACGAGGAGATTGAGCGCATCATCGAGATGAACAAACGACTGAAGGAACGGCAGGAAAGCTCCGAGACAGCGGAGGCCCTGGCGACGATCCCTCTTCTTGAACTCTCCGATATTCGCAGGGAAGTGGAGAAACTGCCGCTCACCGAGCGCGAGATCGAGGGCTGCAAGGTGCTCCACAGCGATATTTTCACGAACAAGATCGCCTACGTTAACCTCTATTTCGATGCGCAGGGCGTACCACAGGAGCACATCCCGTATCTCTTTTTGCTGACCGAGCTTCTTGATGCGGTTGACACAGAGAGCCATACGTACGCCGAGCTGTCGAATCTCTCGAACCTCCATACGGGCGGCATATCGTACGAAAATTCCGCCGCCGTCCGAAACGGCGAGCCGGATTCCTGCATGCCGATGTTCCGCGTGCGTGCACGCGCCTTCGTACGCAAATTGCCCGAGCTGTTCTCGTTTCTCGCGGAGGTTCTGACCGAGAGCAAGTTCACGGACAAGAAGCGCATCGAGGAGCTTTGCGGACAGTGCCGCGCCGTCATGGAGGCTCGCGTCATGAGCGCCTCGCAGCGCAGTATGGCGGCACGCATCGCGTCTTATCTGTCGCCAGCGGGCGCTTACAACGAGCAGGCGATGCTGTCCTTCTATAGCTTCATCGCCGATCTCACCGATCACTTCGAGGAACGCTTCGAGGGACTTTCTCAGATACTCGCAAGCCTCCTGCCGCTTGTGTTCACAAAGGGCAATTTGACCATCGGTGTGACGCTCGCCGAAGCCGAATATGCCACATTCGCCGAGGAGGCCGCAAAGTTCTGCCGCCGTCTGCCGCAGGCGAAGGCAGAGCCTCAGGTGTACCATTTCGATGTGTGTGCGAAGAACGAGGGGCTTCTGTCGTCGAGCCGCGTGCAGTATGTGGGCAAGGCGGCGAACTTCCTGCGCCTCGGCTTTTCCTACACGGGCAGCATGAGCGTTCTGGAGACGATCCTGCGCTACGACTACTTCTGGACTAAAATCCGCGTGCAGGGCGGCGCCTATGGCGCATTTACGCAGTTCAGCCGCGTCGGCTTCCTGTTCTTCGGCTCATACCGCGATCCGAACCTCAGGGAAACGCTCGACGTCTTCGACAAGACGGCGTACTATTTACGCGGCTTCGACGTGTCCGACCGCGAGATGGTGAAGTTCATCATCGGCACGATCAGCACGGTCGACGCGCCGCTGACGCCGCAACTCAAGGGACTTGCCGCGCAGGACGGCTTTCTGCGTCATGTGACGGAAGCCGATCGTCAGAAGTCGCGCGATGAGATTCTTGCGACGCGGCAGGCGGACATTCGCGCGCTGGCGGATGTCGTCGACGCCTGCATGCAGGAAAATGTCCTGTGCGTCTTCGGCAATGAAGAAAAACTGAAGGAAAATGCAGGCCTTTTCGGCGGGCTTCTGCACGCTCTGGGCAGTGCGGCTGATTGACTTTCTTCCCTTGTCATGCCATAATGAAGAGAAACGCTGCACACGTCGGCGTTTCTCTCCAAATGAGATAATATCAAGGGGGACTTCGGAATGAAAGAACCAATCTTTACTGGTGCGGGCGTCGCCATCATCACTCCCTTTACGGAAGATGGCGTGAACTTCGAGGAGTTCGGCCGCATCATCGAAGATCAGATCGCGGGCGGCACGGACGCCATCGTCGTCACAGGAACGACGGGCGAGGCGGCAGCCATGAGCGATGCCGAGCACAAGGAAGCCATCAAGTTTGTCGTTGAGACAGTCGGCGGACGCATCCCCGTCATCGCGGGCACAGGATCGAACGATACGAACTACGCGATCCAACTTTCGCAGTATGCGGAGAAGGCGGGGGCGAACGGGCTGCTGCTCGTGACACCGTACTATAACAAGTGTACGCAGGGAGGTCTTGTCAAGCATTTCTCGAAGATTGCCGACAATGTCAATATCCCGAGCATCGTCTACAATGTGCCGTCGCGCACGGGCGTCAACATTCTGCCCGCGACGTATGCCCGTCTCGCCGAGCATCCGCGCATCAACGCGACGAAGGAAGCGAGCGGCAACCTCGCGGCAGTGGCGCGCATCCGTAAGGCTTGCGGCGATTCGCTCAACGTCTATTCGGGCAACGACGATGAGATCGTGCCGATCCTCTCCGTCGGCGGCAAGGGCGTCATCTCCGTTCTTTCCAACGTCGCGCCGAAGGCGACTCACGATATGTGTCGTCTGTACTTCGAGGGAAAGGTTGAGGAAGCAGCGAAGATTCAGATTGACTACATGGATCTGATCGAAGCGCTCTTCTCCGAGGTCAATCCGATTCCCGTCAAGACGGCGATGCGCCTCATGGGCTACAAGACGGGGCACTTGCGCATGCCGCTTTCCGAGCTGGAGCCTGAGCATCTGGAACCGTTGAAAAAGGCGCTGAAGAGTCACAGCCTTTTGCAGTGACCTCATGCCGATTGAGAAAGAGTCAAGGAGGAAGATTCAATGAAGAAGATTGTCCAAGTCATGCTTTTCGTCTGCCTGACCGTGTTCGGCATGCAGGTCGCTTTCGCCAACTCCGACAAGGTTACGATCCCGGAGGGCGCCGACATTGTCAGCGTCAAGCGTCTTGCTCTCGCAGCGCCGCTCTACACGCCGACGAAGGACGCTCCGACGAAAGAAGAATTGCTCGCTTCAATGTATGAGGCAAGCAATGTGGCGCGCAGCTATGTGCTTTCCTATGATATGGTTGCCGCCGACATTCAGAAGAATACAGGCGTTGACATCAAGTCTCTCGACCGCCGCCAGGCCGCAAAGGTCTACAAGGAAAACGTGGCCGCCGATGCCGATGCTTATGTCGTCTTGACAGTCGCGAACAACAGTCGCATCGTCTTTTTCTTCGATGTCTACCGCTCGGGCACGAACGAGCTTCTCTACACCTATCAGATTGTAGCGAACAGAAGCCAGAAGGCGAATACGGAAACGTACAAGGCTCTGTCGGAGCAGTTCTACAAGAACTTCGAGCGCTCCGCCAACGAACAGGCAAAGAAATAAAAGGAAAGGGGGCTGCGCATAAGTCGATCGGACTTGTGCGGCAGCCCCTTCTTTATGCGGTGGGATGCAGCGGAAAACCTGTATGGACAATATTGGTAGAAAGGATGATCGGATGATTTCAGCGAATCGTTTGATGCGCTATCTTTGGCTCGGCGTCGGCATGATCGCCCTCGCCTTGGGCACGGCGGGCATCGTTTTGCCGCTGTTGCCGACGGTGCCGTTCTATCTTCTGGCGGCGTTCTGCTTTGCCAAGAGTTCGGAGCGTCTCCATCGTTGGTTTGCCGGCACCAAATTGTATCAGAAATACGTCGTCCCGTTCAACGACGGCAATGGCATGACGTGGCAGGCGAAGCTCAAAACCATGGCGCTCGTGACGGGCGTCATGAGCGTCAGCGGCTACTTCCTTTTGGACAATCACATGGGATTGATGATGCTTGGTGGCGCATGGCTTCTTCAGTGCGCCGCAATGCTCTTTTTCGTCAAGACGAGGAAGTGTGAGAAGCCTCCTGTCGGTCAGTGTGCGAAGTAGAGCGGCTTGATCTTGGCGGATTCTGCGACGGATTCCGTGATGCAGCCCGTCCGTACCATGGCGTCGAGCACGACGATCTGCCGCTTCTTTGCAAGCATGAAGTCAACGTAGGGCGAATAGACGGAAGGCGCGTTGGGGATTCCTGCGAGCATTGACGTCTCGGGCAGGTCGAGTTCGTGCGGCTCTCTGCCGAAGTAGCCGACAGAAGCTTCGTGTATACCGTAAAAGCCTGAGCCAAAGTAGATCGTGTTGAGATACAGCTCCAGAATCTCATCCTTGGAGTAGTGCATCTCAAGATCGAGTGAAAGCAGCGCTTCTTCCAACTTGCGGTCGAGGGACTGCTCGTCGGACAGGAAGAGGTTTTTGGCGAGCTGCTGTGTGATCGTGCTCGCGCCTTCCTCGATGCGTCCGTATTGCAGATTGACGAGCGTCGCGCGTGCGATCGCTTCGAGATCGAAGCCGTGATGCGAGTAGAAGCGGCTGTCTTCGACGGCAACGACGGCGTCGAGGAGCGAGTCGGGCATCTCGTCGATCGTCACATAGTGCTCGCGTTGGTGCACGCGCTCAGCGACCGCATCACGAAGGAAGATGAGGCGGCGAGCTTCCTGCATCTTCGGCATGGAGTCGAAGAACGCGGGACGAAAGATTGCCGCACTGCCCGTGACGAGGAAGGCGAGACAGAAAACGGTGAGGAGAAAGAGGGAAAAGCGCAAGAGCCGCTTGATTTTTTTCATGATGGCGGAAGCGTCCTCCTTTGATTTGTAATAGTATGCAGATCTTATTATAAGTTATACCGTCCTTTTTTGGAATACATTTCGCAAAAACAGCAATTATACAATTTGTTTTAGAAGATAAATCCCCCAAACCTATTGCATAATTATGCAATAAAATGTATAATTATAAACATCGTTCGACAAAGGAATTCGGGAAGGGGCGGTCGAGCACATGAGAGTGAGCATTATCGGAGCTACGGGCTACGCGGGGGCGGAGCTTCTGCGGCTTCTTTACGAACACCCGCAGGCGGATGTCGTGCATATCACGTCGGAGAGCCATACGGGGGAAAAAATTTCGAGCATCTATCCGCATCTTCGCGGCATTTACGATGAAGAGCTTGAGAGCATGAAAGACATCGAGCGCATCGGCAGGGACAGCGACTTCGTTTTCATCGGCCTGCCGCACGGTCATGCGATGGCGGCAGGCAAGGCGCTCGAAGGCGAGAATACGCGCATCATCGACCTTGGCGCAGACTATCGCTTCGCTGACACAGCGGTCTATGAAGCGTGGTACAAAGTCAAGCATACACACAAGGATGCCGAGCGCGTCTACGGTCTGGCGGAACTCAATCGCGAGGCGATTCGCGGTGCGAAGATCATTGGCAACGCGGGCTGCTACACGACGGCGAGCATCCTCGCGCTCGCACCTCTCGCCAAGAATCACCTCGTCGACATGGCGAGCATCGTCGTCGACGCGAAGTCCGGCGTATCGGGCGCGGGACGCTCGGCGAAGCAGGCGAATCTTCTGCCCGAGCTTTACGACAGCTTCAAGGCGTACGGCGTCGCCACGCATCGCCATACGCCTGAAATCGAGCAGGCGATGACGGAGCTTTCGGGCGAGCCGTGCATCCTGTCTTTTACGCCGCACCTCGTGCCCATGGCGCGCGGCATCCTCGCGACATGCTACGCGCGGCTGAAAGAAGGCGTCGAACCCAATATGGTCGATGCAGTGTATGAAACGATGTACGGTGAGGAATACTTCGTGCGGCTTCTCGGACGCGGCGGCTATCCGGCGACGAAGGCGGTGCGCGGCTCGAACTTCTGCGACATCGGCTGGCACATCGACGAAAGGACGCATCGCGTCGTCGTCCTTTCCGCCATCGACAACCTCGTCAAGGGGGCGGCGGGACAGGCCGTGCAGAACTTCAACATCGCCTGCGGTTTCGATGAGAAGCTCGGGCTTGATCATATCGCAGTTTATCCGTAATACAGGAGGGTATACAACATGTTTTCTGATACAGCAGCAAAAAAAGGCGTGACATTTCCCAAGGGATTCAAGGCGGCGGGCGTCAAGGCCGGCATTAAGAAGAGCGGCAACCTTGACGTCGCCGTGATCTATTCGGAGACGGAAGCGTCCGTCGCGGGCGTCTTCACGCAGAACGCCGTGGCGGCGGCACCCGTCTACGTTTCCAAAGCGGCGGTCGAGGACGGCAAGGCGCGCGCCATCGTGGCCAATGCGGGCTGTGCGAATGCCTGCACGGGCGAGCAGGGCATGAAGGATGCAAAGCGTACGGCAGAGATTGCAGCGAAGGCGCTCGGCTGTGCGGCGGATGACGTCCTCGTCGCCTCGACGGGTGTCATCGGCGTGAATCTGCCGATGGACAAGCTTGAGCAGGGCGTCAAGGATGCTGTGGCAAGCCTTTCCACGGAAGGCAGCGTCGATGCTGGCAATGCCATCATCACGACGGACACATATTCCAAGGCGTGTTCGACGGAGGTCGAGATCGGCGGCAGGAAGGTGCGTTTCGGCGCGATTGCCAAAGGCTCGGGCATGATCCAGCCGAATATGGCGACGATGCTTTCTTTCATCACGACGGACGCGGCAATCGACAGCAAGCTCCTGCAGCAGGCGCTTTCCGAGATCACCGAGGTCACGTTCAATATGATCTCGGTCGACGGCGACATGAGCACGAACGATATGGTGACGGTGCTTGCGAACGGTGCGGCGGGAAATGCGAAGATCACGGAGAAGAACGCTGACTACGAAATTTTCTATCGGACGCTCAAGGAGATCTGCACGGGGCTTTCCGAGCGCATTGCGGCGGACGGCGAGGGCGCGACGAAGTTCCTGACCGTGCATGTGACGGGCGCGGAGTCCTTCGATGCGGCGAAGCAGGTCGCGATGAGCGTCGCGAAGTCGCCGCTCGTCAAGACGGCGTTCTTCGGTGAAGATCCGAACTGGGGGCGCGTCATCTGCGCCGTCGGCTATGCGGGCGTGCCCATGACGCCGGAAAAGACCGTCGTGAAGTTCGGCGGCATTCCCGTCTATGCGAACGGCACGGGCGCTTCCTGCGATGCAGACGCCTTGCGCAAGGTCATGGGGCAGCATGACATCGTCATCGATGTCGAGATGGGCTTGGGCAGTGCCGAAGCAACGGTCTGGACGTGCGACTTTTCCTATGAGTATGTGAAGATCAACGGCGAGTACCATACCTGAGGCGGTGAAGCGATGTTTGCGGCAAACGACAAGGCGGCGATCCTCGTCGAGGCGCTGCCTTATATACAGGAATTTTATGGCAAGACCGTCGTCATCAAGTACGGCGGCAACGCCATGATCAATGAAGAGCTCAAGGAAAAGGTCATGCAGGACGTGGCGCTGATGAAGTACGTCGGCATACAGCCCGTCATCGTGCATGGCGGCGGCCCCGAGATCACGGGATTTCTCGGCAAGGTCGGCAAGGAGACGGAGTTCATCAGCGGCCTGCGCGTGACGGATGAAGAAACGGTCGAGATCGCCGAGATGGTGCTCGATGGCAAGATCAACTCCGACATCGTGACGCTCCTCAATCGCCGCGGCGTCAGTGCTGTCGGGCTGTCGGGCAAGGATGCGAACCTCATCCGCGCACAAAAGAAGCTCGCGACGGTCTACGAAGGGGAAGAGAGCAGGAAGGTGGACATCGGCTATGTCGGTCAGGTCGAAAAAATCGACACGCGCCTCCTGCAAGACCTCATCGCGCACGACTACATCCCCGTCATCGCGCCGATCGGCGTCGGTGCGGATGGCGAGAGCTACAACATCAACGCCGACTACGTGGCGGCGGAGATCGCGGGTGCGCTTGGGGCGGAGAAGCTCCTGCTCTTGACGGACGTCGAGGGCGTCTACAAGGACTATGAGGACAAATCATCCTTCATCTCGACGCTCACGGCAGCCGAGGCGCGTCGCTATATCGAGGACGGCACCTTGACGGGCGGCATGATCCCGAAGGTAGAAGCGTGCCTGAGGGCGCTCGATGCGGGTGCGGCAAAGACGCATATCATCGACGGCAGGCTTGGCCACTCCATCATCTTGGAAATCTTCACCTCGGCGGGCATCGGTACGCAGGTCGTGAAGTGACGGCGCATGGAAAAGCGGGGGAAATTATGAAAGAAACGGATGAAGCAATCTACGCGAAGGACGCGGCGGGCTATCTGCCCGTGTTCAACCGCTACAAGATTGTGCTCGACCACGGCGAGGGCGTCTACGTCTTCGACAACAACGGCAGGAAGTACATCGACTTCCTCGCGGGCATTGCGGTCAACGTGCTTGGTCACGCCTATGCGCCGCTCGTCAAGACGATCGCCGAACAGGCGGGGCGCATGATCCACTGCTCGAATCTCTATTACACGCAGGCGCAGGCGGATGCAGCGGAAAGGCTCGTGCGCCTTTCGGGGTTGGGCAAGGCGTTCTTCGCCAACTCGGGCGCGGAAGCGAACGAGGGCGCAATCAAGATCGCGCACAAGTATGCGCACGCGAAAGATCCTGAAAAGTCGCAGATCATCACGGCGTGGCATAGTTTTCACGGACGCACGCTCGCGACATTGACGGCGACGGGGCAGCCGAAGTATCACGAAGGCTTTGGCCCGCTGCCTGCGGGATTCGACTATGTGCATTACGGCAATATTGAAGAGCTGGAAAAGATGATGAGCGCGAAGACGTGCGCCGTCATGCTCGAAACGATTCAAGGCGAGGGCGGCGTCCATGTGCCGACGGCAGAATACTTGAAGCGCGTGCGCGAGCTTTGCGACGAGCACGGCGCACTCTTGATCTTCGATGAGATCCAATGCGGCATGGGGCGCACGGGCAAGATGTTCGCTTACGAGCATTTCGACGTGCAGCCCGACATCGTGACGCTTGCCAAGGGTCTTGCGGGCGGTGTGCCCATCGGCGCGTTCATCGTGACGGACGCGGCGGCTGCTGCTCTCCATGCGGGCGATCACGGCACGACCTTCGGCGGCAATCCTCTCGCGTGTGCGGCGGCGAACGTCGTGCTCGACACGGTGCAGAAAGAGGGCATCTTGGGTCACGTCGACAAGGTTGGCGCGTATTTCCGTGAAAAGCTCGAAGGCTTTCAAAAGAAGTATCCGGCACTCATCAAGGAAGTGCGCGGCATGGGGCTTCTTCTCGGCATGGAACTTTCCATAGAGGGGCGCGGCATTGTCAACGAATGTTTGGAGCACGGCGCGATCATCAACTGCACGGCAGGAAATGTCCTGCGCTTCGTGCCGCCGTTGATCGTCAAGGAAGCGCATATCGACGAACTCTGTGCGATCTTGGAGCCGATTCTGGCGAAGTACGCCAAGGGTTGAAGGGGAGGAAAACGTATGTTAAAAGGCAGGGATTTACTTTCCATCCACGATTTGTCCTCTGAGGAGGTCGAGGCGATTCTCGCGCTTGCCGAAGAACTCAAGGCGATGCAGAAGGCGGGCATCGAGCACCGCGTTCTCGCGGGCAAGACGCTCGGCATGATCTTCGAGAAATCCTCGACGAGGACGCGCGTCTCCTTTGAGACGGGCATGTTTCAGCTCGGCGGACAGGCGCTCTTCCTCTCGAACCGCGACCTGCAGATCGGGCGCGGCGAGCCGATCAAGGATACGGCTCGCGTCCTCTCGCGCTATCTCGACGGCGTGATGATCCGCACCTTTGAGCATGAGAAGGTGGAGGAGTTCGCCAAGTATGCCGACATTCCTATCATCAATGCCTTGACCGATCTCCTCCATCCGTGCCAGGCGCTGACCGACCTCTTGACGATTCGCGAGCACAAGGGCAAGAATCTCAAAGGGCTGAAGATGGCGTACGTCGGCGATGGCAACAACATGACGCATTCTCTGATGTATGCGGCGGCAAAGACGGGCATGAACTTTGTTGCCGCAACGCCTGCGGACTACGCGCCCGATGAAGGGGTGACGCAGAGGGCGCAGGAAGATGCGAAGGAGACTGGCGCGAGCATCGCGCTCGTGACCGACCCGTTTGCAGCGGCGAAGGACGCCGACATCCTCGTGACGGACACATGGGCGAGCATGGGGCAGGAGGCGGAGCACGAGGAGCGCAAGAAGATTTTCGCGCCGTACCAGATCAACGGCGACCTGCTCGCCGTCGCCGACAAACGCGCCATCGTCATGCACTGCCTGCCCGCCTATCGCGGCGAGGAGATCACGGAAGATGTTTTAGAGAGATTCTCCAACGTCATCTTCGACGAGGCGGAGAACCGCCTGCATACGCAGAAGGCAATCATGGCGCTTTTGATGGCGGACTGACTTCATCTTATCTGCAATCTCTGGCAGGAAAAATTTATGAAAGCGCGTATTCTTAAGGAGACGCTGAATTTATCAGTGCTTCCTTGATATAAAATATTTTAAGGAGCTGTTTTTCATGACAAAGGCAAAAGTGAAGAAAGTCGTACTCGCATATTCGGGCGGTCTGGACACCTCCGTCATCATTCCGTGGCTCAAGGAGAACTATGACGGCTGCGAGGTCATCGCGGCGTGCGTCGACATCGGGCAGGGCGACGAGGTCGCTCCCGTGCATGACAAGGCGCTGAAGTCCGGCGCGTCGAAGGCATACGTCGAAGACCTCACGCAGGAATTTCTCGAAGACTACGTCTGGCCGACGCTCAAGGCGCAGGCAGTATACGAAGGCAAGTACCTCTTGGGCACGTCGTTCGCGCGTCCTCTGATTGCCAAGCGTCTCGTCGAGATCGCGAAAGCGGAGGGCGCGGATGCCATCGCGCACGGCGCGACGGGCAAGGGCAACGACCAGGTGCGCTTCGAGCTGACGATCAAGGCTCTCGCGCCGAATCTCACGATCATTGCTCCGTGGCGCGAATGGGAACTTGGCGCGCGCACGGAGGAAATCGAGTACGCGAAGAAGCATGGCATTCCCGTCGCCGAGGAAAACAAGACGTACAGCATGGATCGCAACATCTGGCACCTGTCGCATGAAGGCTCCGACCTCGAAGATCCGTGGAACGAGCCGAAGAACGAGATGTTCCTGATCTCGAAAGCTCCCGAGGACGCGCCCGACAAGCCCGAGTACGTCACGATCGACTTCGAGAAGGGCATTCCCGTCGCCGTCAACGGCGAGAAGCTCGGCGCGGTCGAACTTTTGACGAAGCTCAACGAGATCGGCGCGAGAAACGGCGTCGGCATCACGGATATATGCGAGAACCGCCTCGTCGGCATGAAGTCGCGCGGCGTCTACGAGAATCCGGGCGGCGCGATCCTCTACTATGCGCATCGCGAGCTTGAGTACCTGTGCCTTGACCGCGCGACGTACCACTACAAGGAAGGCGTCGCCATCCGCTTCGGCGAGCTCGTCTACGACGGCATGTGGTTCTGCCAGCTCAGGGAAGCGCTGCAGGCGTTCGTCGACAGCACGCAGGAGAGCGTCACGGGCACGGTGCGCCTCAAACTCTACAAGGGCAATATCATCAGCGCCGGCTCGAAGTCGCCGTACTCGCTCTACAGTCAGGAGTTCGTGACCTTTGAGCGCGACGAGGTCTACGACCAGTCCGACGCGACGGGCTTCATCAACCTCTTCGGCCTGCCATTGAAGGTGCGTGCCCTCATGCAGGAAAAGGCGGGGAAGAAATGAGCGAACAGCTTTGGGGCGGTCGTTTCTCCAAGAGCACGGACGAGATGATCAACGATTTCCAGGCCTCTATTTCCTTCGACAAGCGCATGTACCGCGAGGACATCGCGGGTAGCATCGCGCACGCGAAGATGCTTGCCAAGTGCGGCATCATCGCGGAAGCGGATAAAGATGCCATCATCTCCGGGCTGCGTGATATTCTGCAAAAAATCGAGCACGGCGACTTCGACTTTTCCGTCGCGCTCGAAGACATCCACATGAACATCGAGAAGCGCCTGACCGACGCGATCGGCGAAGCGGGTGGCAGGCTGCACACGGCACGCAGCCGCAATGACCAGGTCGCGCTCGACACGCACCTCTATGTGCGCGGGCAGACGCTCGCCGTGCTCAGCTGCATTGCCAATCTGCAGCGTGCGCTCGTCGAGACGGCGGAGCGCTATCCCGACGTGATCATGCCGGGCTACACGCACTTGCAGCGTGCGCAGCCGATCCTCTTCTCGCACCACATGCTCGCCTACTTCTCCATGCTCGCACGCGACTTCTCACGCTTCCTGGGCGTTTACGAGCGTGCGGACATCATGCCGCTCGGCGCGGGTGCTCTCGCAGGCACGACGTTCCCCATCGACCGCGAATTCGTGGCGGAGGAGCTTCACTTCGATGCCATTTACACGAACAGCCTCGATGCCGTCAGCGACCGCGACTATATCATGGAATTCCTCTCCGCCGCCTCTATCCTCATGGTGCATCTCTCGCGGCTCTCCGAGGAAATCATCCTCTGGTGCTCGCGCGAATTCTCCTTCATCGAGTTGGACGATGCCCACTGCACAGGCTCCTCCATGATGCCGCAGAAGAAGAATCCCGACGTCTCCGAGCTTGTGCGCGGCAAGACGGGACGCGTCATCGGACACCTCATGGCGATGCTCACGATCGTCAAGGGTCTGCCGCTTGCCTATAACAAGGATCTGCAGGAGGACAAGGAAGGCGTGTTCGACGCCATCGACACGGTGAAATTCAGCCTCGCCGTCTACACAGCACTCCTGCGCGGCATGACGGTCAAAGGCGACGTCATGAAACGCGCCGTCACGGAAGACTTCTCCAACGCCACCGACCTTGCCGACTACCTCGTGAAGAAAGGCATGCCGTTCAGAAAAGCGCATGCCGTCGCAGGACACGCCGTGCATCTTTGCATCGAGCAGGGCAAGTGGCTCGAAGACATGACCATGGAAGAATTCCGCGCCCTGTCCGACCTCTTCGAAGCGGACATAAAAGATGCCATCCGTCCCGAAACCTGCGTAAAGAACCGCAATTCCCTCGGCGGCACTTCGTACAGCCAGGTCGCGTGGCAGCTTGAAAAGGCGAAAGCGCTGCTTGATGAGGAAGGCAGGAAGCAGGAAGAGTTGAAGAAGAAAGAGATTCGGTTCGATTGATGGGCAAGCCCCTTGCTGGGCACGTTGTATCGAATCGTGCATCTCAACAGCAAAAAAATGGAGTGTCGCTGTCGGCACTCCGTTTTTTGCTGTCGAATTTTATCGAAAGTGCAGAGTTTATCTGTGCTTTCGATATTTTTGATTTTTGCTGTTCGGTTTATCAGGAAGCGTGCGCTCGATTCGATTTTGCTCCAAAGCAGGGTGAAGATAATTTTTGCGGAAGGTTGGTCGGTGGGAAAGATGGAGTCGCTTCATCAGTTCCGCAGCGGAGAGCGTGTCGTTGCCGAGTGCGGAGAGAAGACGCTGAATCGCAGGTTTATCTTGGTCGCTATCTTGGTCGCTATCTTGGTCGCTGTCGCGACCGACAACGGTTACTTTGCCCAAGGCATCCCGAATGATTTCCAGCATCAGTTCTACGAATCCTGCACTATCTGCCTGTGCGTCTGCCGCACCAAGCGCATCGTAGTATTCTTGTTGTCGAGCTTGGATCAATTCTTCAACGGGCAGCCAGAAAAATAGTTCCTTCCATTGGGCGAGCAGGAGAGTGTGCCACATTCTGCCCATACGACCGTTTCCATCGGAAAAGGGGTGGATGAATTCAAACTCGTAGTGGAAGATCGCGCTTTTCACCAATGGATGAAGTTCCGAATGCCGATACCATGCAACGAGGTTGTGCATGTGCTCGGCTACAAATGCCGCCGGCGGAGCCATGTGTATCAGCGATATCCCTTTGAATATGCCGACGCCTCCGGAGCGGAATCGGCCGCTTTCCGGCACCAGACCGTTCATCATTTGTGCATGTGCTTTCAATAGGTCGTGTACGGACAGCGGATCCAGAAGCAGCAGCATCTCGTATGCATCATAAGCGTTCTGCACTTCGCGTATCTCGTTTGGATTGCCAAGAATACGTTTGCCGTTCAGGATAGCCGTCACTTGTTCCAAGGAAAGGGAGTTATTTTCAATGGCAAGAGAAGAGTGTATCGTTCGGATCCTATTTTTACGCCTCAGATGCGGGCTGATCGTGCCTTCTTGGAGGACAGTAATACGACCGACGTGTTCGCTGATTTCGGCAATCAGAGAGGTCATTCGATCCGTCATATGAAATGGTGGTCTGTAGTCGCTCATCGGATGCCTCCATGGATCACTCTGGAAAGACTTTTGCCGTATTATACCATGAAGCCCCGAGAAGTCAAGCCGAAGGCGCAGACTGATCGGCTAGGCTTC
>CAJPOT010000013.1 GCA_905372355.1 uncultured Selenomonas sp.
AAGGGCTGTGAGGGACGGTATTGCATGCAATCCATACCGCTTGCGGTATTGAAACGCAACGTTCTGCTGTCCGTTGAACGGGATGTTCTCATTGCATGCAATCCATACCGCTTGCGGTATTGAAACAATTTTTATGAAGAACTACAAAAATCATTACGAAATTGCATGCAATCCATACCGCTTGCGGTATTGAAACTTCGTCAATCCGAACCATCCCGCAACCATCTGCGAAAAATTGCATGCAATCCATACCGCTTGCGGTGTTGAAAAAGGACAGGTTTGTGCAGAAAATCCCTAAGAGCATGAAAAGAAGCCCTGCGGCAGAGCCGCAGGGCTTCTTTTGTTATGGGTCGTGACCCAGTGTTGCATGTACAGTATGCGACACAATAAACCACCCGCTATGCGGGTAGAAGACAAACGGAAAAATTCATGCTGTGCATCACGTTGCGGATGGAGGCGGCCAAGCCTTCCTGTATTCCTTCCTGTCGTCCATCCGCTCTAGCCTCTTCATCTCCATCGTGCTTTCTATCACTAGAGAAATATTTCTTCTCATTCCGGCAGGAATCTTCCTCAATTGCACGAATATTAAAAGTGAATAAATTACGCAAAGGAGGCTTTTTGATGGAGCTGAAAGCACTGCTTTTCGACACACGCTCGATTCAGAAGTACATCTTTTCCAGCAGCCGTCTCAAGACGCAGATTGGCGCTTCCTATCTCGTCGACCGCATCTTTGACGATGTGCTGCTTCCCGTCATCCGCGAGGTCTGCGGCGCGGCGGAGCTGGACGATGCGACTTGGCGCGAGGTCGCCTCGCCCGACTGGACGTCGATGCCGCAGAAGGCGCGTGTCGCCTATATCGGCGGCGGCAACGCGATGATTCTACTGCGAGCCGATGCAGGCGAGGCTGCGGCGGAGATCGTGCGCCGCTTCTCGAAGGAACTTCTCGTGCGCTGCCCGGGGCTGCAGACGGGAGCCGCCATCGGTACGGTCGATCTCGCATCCGACGGCAGTTGGCTGTCCAAGACGGCGAACCGCACCGCGCTCGTCTTGAAGCTCAAAGAGCAGCAGAACACCGCATTTCCTCGGACGACGATTCCCTACACGGGTCTGACGCTCGCCGCCGACGGCACGGACGAGACGGCGACCTCCTACGATGCGAGCCGCAAGCGCTATATTGCAGAGAGCGAGGCCGCGAAGCTGCGCGTCGCGACGCCGCGTCCTGAGGGCGGCGCACTGCGGGCGGCCAGAGCGGAGCAGGCTCTTTTGGAGAAGCTCACGGGCGTCCTCACGGACGAGGAGAAATCGCGCTTCATGGAAAACGCAGTGTTTCCAAGCGAATTGGACAAGCTCGGGCAGAAGGAGACAGAAAATTACATCGCCGTCGTTCACATCGACGGCAACAACATGGGCAAGAAGTTCGCCGATCTCGCGACGCTTTCCGACTACAAGAATAAGTCGCAGGAGATCTGCACGGCGACGACCCGCGCCTTTGCCGAGCTTGTCCTCTCCATGAAAGAGGACAGATTCCCCTTCCTCGCGCAGAGGAAGGACGAAGAAAAGCGCCGCTATCTGCCCGTGCGCCCGCTGATCCTCGGCGGCGACGACATGACCTTCGTCTGCGCGGCGAAGGTCGCCTTCGACTGCACGGCGTTCATCATGAAGTCGCTGCTGGAAAAGGGCGTCGATACATGCGCGGGCGTCGCGATCCTGCCGACCGCCTATCCCTTCTTCCGCGGCTACGAGATCGCCGAGCAGCTTTGCGACTCGGCGAAAGGGCGCATGAGAAAGCTTGCGAACGAACGCGAAGGCCTGCGCGAGGAGGCGAGCTGCTGGCTCGACTTCCTGCGTCTGCACGGCGAGCAGGCGCCGACGCTCGCTGAGATCCGTCGCCAAGAGTACCGCGCGGCGCTCGGCAGCCTGCACTTCGGCCCGTACCGCATCGACGGCGAATCTCACTACGCTTTCGCCCGACTGCGCGAGCTCGCCGAAGGCCTCTCGAAGAGCCTGCCGAGCAGCAAGCTCAAGGATCTGCGCACCGTCCTGCAGCACGGAGAGCATGAGGCGGGAAAATACCTCGAGCAGATTCGCCACGACGGCTACGCTCTGCCGCAGCCTGCGGGTTGGGAGGCCTACGCCGCGCATCTTTGGCAGGAGCACGGCGGCCGTATGCGAACGCCGTTTGTCGAGGCGATCGAGCTGTCGGAATTTTTGCCGCCGAAGAGCGCGCATGATGGAAAGGAGGCGTCATGATGGCTCGCTACACCCTGCGCATCGAAGCGCTCTCGCCGCTTGCCCTGACCTCGGGCAAGGCGGACGTGACGCTCGACTCCACCATCGTGCATGACAGGTACGGCATCCCGCTCTTCCCGGCCAAGCGGCTTCGTGGTCTTCTCTATGAGAGCGCCATCGAGGTCGCGGAGATGGCGGAGCTTTCGGGGCGCAGCTTCCTCACGCGCCGGACGGTCGCGGAGCTTTTCCGCCACGGCGAAGGTCAAGACTCTCTCGTGCGCCTCTCGCTGCACGATCTTCATCCCGAGGGCTACGAAGAACTGAGCGCGGATCTCGCCTATCTGATGGCACGTTACGAGGCGGCGCTCTCGCCGCTCGACGTCCTCGAAGAGTACACTACCGTGCGCTTCCAGACGGAGATCGACAAGGAGAGCGGCACGGCTCGCGACAATTCGCTGCACAACATGCAGGCCGCGCTCGCCGACGATCTCGTCTTCTGCGGCGAGATCACGCTGACGGGCGGCGAGGCGCGCCACGCTGAAGCGCTCGCGCTCGCCTGCGCCAACCTGCGCACGGCGGGACTCAAGCGCAACCGCGGCTTCGGCAAGATTCGCTGCACGCTTTCGGGCGGCGAGGAACTTCTCTTGGCAGCGCTCGGAAAGGATGTGGGCTGATTGAAAGAGATGCGGAAAATCCCCTTGACGATCGAGGCGCTTTCCCCGCTCGTCCTCACGGCGGGCAGCCAGGGCGCGATCCTGACGGAATCGGGCGACGCCATCAGCGGCGCGATCGTGCGCGGCATGATCGCCGCGCGCTTCATCGAGGCGCAGAACCTCGGCAGAGCCGCCCACGAGTCCGAGGCCTTCCGCCGCCTTTTCACGGGGGCGCTGAAATTCTCCGCCGCCTATCCGTCGAAAGGCGGCGAAAGCGCCATGCGCCTGCCGCTCTCGCTGCAAAAGGACAAGCTTTCCTCCGCCCTCGCCGACCTCTCAGCATCGGACGGCACGGCGCTCAAGGGCTACAAGCCGCTCAAGGGCTGCGGCATCGTGCGCGGCGCGGCAATCGAGCGCGTGGAGACGGCGAAGAACATCTCGCTCCACATGAGCCGCGACGAGGACGGCGAACGTCTCGCGGGAAAGAGCACGGAGGGCGGCATCTACAGCTACGAGTCGCTGCTTCCGGGGCAGGCGTTCTGCGGTGAAATCGTCGGCGAAGCGGCGGACATTCAAGAGCTTTTGACGAGCATAGACTGCGAGGACGGCGCTTTTCTCAGCCGGATCGGCAAGTCGCGCTCCACGCAGTACGGACTGTGCCGCATCGCGCTCGATGCGCCCGCACCGCTCGAACCCCTTGACCAATCGCTCCTTTCGAGCACTCTGCGCCTGCGCCTCGCGACGACGCTCCTCTCGGACGCCGCATTTTCGAGGAACGCACGCGAGGTGCTCGACGAGGAAATTCTCGCACCGCTCAAAGAAAGCGCCGAATCCGACGACTTCTCCCTCGGGCGCATCTTCGCGGCTTCCGCCTCGGCGTCGAACTTCGTCGGCGTCTGGAACATGCGCCGTCCCACGCAGTTCGGGCTGGACGCAGGCTCCATCTTCGAGTTGAAGAAGGCTTCGCCGTGGACGAGCCGCGACGCGGCGGCTCTCGCCGCTCTCCTCGCCGAGGGCGCAGGCTCTCGCACGGAGGAGGGCTTCGGCAGGCTCGCCCTGTGGACGGTCGACGCGCCGACGCTCTTTGAAGCGACGCAGGAAAGACCCGAGCGCCGCCCCGTCAAGAGCGAACGCGCGCGCGCCATCGTCCGCGCCGTCCTGCGCCGGCGCATCGCTCAAAGCGTGCGCCTCGCGGCGTACAAGGACGCCGCTGCCCTCACGGGAAAGCTCGCGGGCATGACCCACGCTTTCGCGCGTCTTGAAGCGATGCTCGGGCCGCGCGAAGACCTCGAAGGCGCGCCGGCGCGTTTTCGCGCGAAGTTCGCCGCTGAGGTCGGCGCGAAGCGCACGCCGCTCGCCCGCCATCTCGAAGGCGTGAAGCTCGGCGCGGCGGAGCTGCGCGACATCCTCCGAGGCGAGCGTCCTGAACTTTCTCCCTACGCTTCGCTTGACCTTTCGGCGGAAGTGCCGCAAGAGCTTGCCGAAGATGCAGGCTTTTCGCGTCCCGCGCTGAAGGACGATGGGGAAATCTTCTACGATTACTGGCTCTGGTTCTTCCGCCACGCGCGAAAGAGAGCCGTGCAGCAGCGAAAGGAGGTGGCTGACTGATGGCAGAAGCAAGCGTTTTGGCAAACGGCCAGATGGCGTGCATCACGAAGAAGATCCTCCTCGAAGGCACGCTCTCGCTCGACTCCCCGCTGCTCATCGGCACGGGGCTGACGGCGCGCGAGGCCCGGCAGGAAACCGACACGCAGGTTTTGAAAGATAAAAAGGAACGCCCCTTCATTCCCGGCACATCGCTCGCGGGCGTGCTGCGCACGCTGCTCGCAGATGAGGATGCGGCGCTCCTCTTCGGCTCGGCAGAGCGCGGCGAGAAGGCAGGCGGCGCACAGAGCGCCATCGACGTCGAGGACGTGCTCCTCGAAGATGCCGCCATCGCCGTGCGCGACGGTGTGGGAATCGCGGACTTCGCACGCACGAGTCTTGCAGGGCGCAAGTACAACTACGAAGCCGTCGAGCGCGGCGCGAAGGGGCGGCTGCGCATGACTGTCACCGTGCGCCGCGCCCATGCGGGAAAGGGGCTGGAAGAAGCGGTGCAGACGCTCGCCGACCGCCTTGCCGCAGGCGTGCGCCTCGGTGCATTGACCGCCAAGGGATTCGGCAAGGCCTCGGCGGCGGACGTCCGCATTTCCACCTACGATTTCAGCGACTTCGACGACGTGCGCCGCTGGCTCTTCCGCAAGGACGCCAAATGCATCGCCCACGGCAGCAAAGCGGCGGGCAAAAAGCGTGCGGGCGTCTTCTCCGTCGACGCCGCCTTTGCCATCCGCCGCTCGCTCATCGTGCGCGAGAACGACGTCGATGAAAAAGCGGCCGAACGCAAGGTCAAGTCGCAGCAGAAGAAGAGCGGCGCGGATTTCCTCATTCCGGGCACGAGCATCAAGGGCGCTCTTCGCCACCGCGCCCTGGAAATCCTGACGATTCTCAAGAAGCCCGCCGCCGCGCTCAACGGCCTCATGGGCTGCAGCACGGACGCGCGGCGGCAGAAGAGCCGCTTCCTCGTCGACGAGGCCTACTTCCGAAAGGGCGTCAAGCCTCAAACGCACGCGCGAAACCGCCTCGACTGCTTCACGGGCGGCACGGTCGACAGCGTCCTCTTCACCGATGAACCTGTCTGGCAGGAGAAGCCGGGCGAGGCGACGCTCCGTCTCCACTACGAAATCGAGAACTATGCGCCGTGGGAGGCGGGACTCGCCCTCTACCTGCTGCGCGACCTCTGGCAGGGCGCGATCCCCCTCGGCGGCGAAAGCTCCGTCGGGCGCGGACTCTTGGAAGGCGTAGCAGCGACCGTCTCGTTCGATGATGAAGTCCTTGAAATCGGCGCGGCGGGCGCGGTGGAAAAAGCAGCTGCAGAAAAGCTCGAAGCCTTCGCCAAAGCTCTGCGCGACATGGAAGAGGAGGCGAAAGAAGCATGAAGAACACGGATTTCAGCGCTCCGCTCAAGATCGTCGGCCTCTCCTCCGAAAAGACGGCGGGGCTTTGCGTCGACCTTTCCGAGCAGGCGCTCGAAGAAGCGCTCAGAACGCACATGAAGGAGGACGCGCTTCTCATCGTCTGGCAATTTCATCGCATTGTCTGGGGGCGTTGGCAGGCGGGAGCGATCCATCTCGCCGACGACAGCGCACTCGACACCTCGCTCATCGGGGAGATGCGCGCCTTCAACGAGACGGAGGAACTGCATCTTGTGAAAAAGCGCGGCAAGTTCCGCGGCCGCTACATCTTTGACAAGGACGGCGACGGCACGGAAGTCGTCGACAGCGCCGCGCCGCTCTGGGGCGAGCGCACGGCGTGCGCGGACGGCTATGTGACGCTCGCCGATGCGGGGCGCGGCCTCTCTCTGACCGTTCCCACTGAGAAAGAGGGGGAGCGCTTCGCTCTCGTCACGCGCTGCTACATCGGCTACGATCCCGAGACGCAGCAGGCGGGCTACGAGGATATGCGCTACAAGACGGTCGTTCCGCTGGAGGAGGGATAACGATGGCAGACGATTGGAGAGAAAAACTTGCCAAAGGATTCGGCAGGGATGTCCCAGAGGAAAAAGAGGAAAAGAAGGACTGGGGCGCCGCCTATGAGAAGGCGGAAAGCCGCCGCCCGAGACGCGGCGGCGAAAGGCGCGGCGGCGAAAGGCGTGGCGGCTATGGCGGCGGACGCGGAAACCAAGGCAGCAGCCGTGGCGGGCGCGGCTACGGCGGGCAGGGCGGCGGCTATCGCGGGCAAGGCGGTTATCGCGGACAGGGCGGCGGCGCATCGCCGCGCCCCAAGACGACGGAGCCTGCGAGCGCACCCTACAACTTCGTGTCGCTGCCCGAGGCCATCGTGCCCGCGCCGCTCGACCAAGGACTCGACTGGCACAAGATGGATGAGGATAAACGACTCACGCGCTACCGCGACTATGTATGCGCCGACGGCGCGAAGAGCGGACGCATCGAGCTTTCCCTTGAGACACTGACTCCGCTCTTCATCGGCAGCGGCAGCAGCGGCGATACGAACGAATTCTTCTCGCCGACGGGCGAGCCGATCGTGCCGGGCAGCACGCTGCGCGGCTTCATCAAGCACATGGTGCGCATGGTATCGGGCGGCGCGATGCGCCCGGGCGCGGAATTCACCGAGCGCCACCTGTACTCGCGCGCGCTCGCCGACAGCCTCGCCAGCTTCCGCGACTACTACAAGGAGCGCATGGTGGAAAACATCACCGTCTCGAAAACGACCGATGACGGCAAGACCATCGAGGTCGCAAAATCCGTTTCCAAGGCGAATGCGGGATTCCTCATCGCCGTGCAGGGTAAATACTACGTTTGCCCCGCCGACAAGGAGAGCCTGAAGATTCCGCGCGGCGAAGAGCAGAACCGCGCCGAGATTCGCTGGCATCACAAGGAGCAGAGCGCCGACGTCATCACGGGACGCTCGCCGCAGAAGAAGTACATCTACTTCCGCATAAGCAAGGCAGATTGGAGCAAGGAGCGCCGCCTGCCTGTGCCCGAAAGCGTCCTCAAAGGCTACCGCGAGGACAAGAGCCGCGGACGCTTCGACCTCCTCGCCAACGGACTCAAGCGCAGGGAAGCGGCAGGCTTCACGCACGATGCCGAAATCAGCTTCTGCGCCCCATGCTTCTACATGGCGGAAGACGGCGTCGTGCAGCATTTCGGTCACGGGCGCTACTACCGCATCCCCTACGAGAAATCCATCGCCGACCATGTGCCTGCGGCGCTTCAAAAGGATACGATCGACTTCGCCGACGCCATCTTCGGCTGCAAGGCGCTTTGGGCGGGGCGCGTCATCTTCGAAGACGCCGTGCTCCAAGGCACGGCCAATCAGCTCGCGCCGTCGCGCTCCCATCCGCTGATGACGCCGAACCCCACATCCTTCCAGCTCTATCTGAAGCAGACAGGAAAAGAGCCGCAGCACTGGGACAGTGATGCGCCGATCCGCGGCTACAAGCTCTACTGGCATCAGAAGGCGAGCGCCGACTCATGGCGGCTCGACCCCGAGCGTGACAAGGTCGTCAAGGGCACGCAGGAAATCCGTCCGATCGCCGCCGGCGCACATTTTTCCGGCTCTATCCGCTTTAAGAACCTGCGCCCCGAAGAACTCGGCGCTCTGCTCGAAGTCTTCTCTCTCGGCGCGGACGGCGAGGACATCTGCTTCAAGATTGGGCAGGGAAAATCCCTCGGCCTCGGCTCGGTGCGCCTCAAGGCGCGTCTCCTGCTCGAAGACACGGAAGAACAGTTCGCGGGACTCTTCACGGACGGCGCATGGCGCGAAAGCCTAGAAGAGAGTACAGGCGAAGAATGCCTCTCCGCCTTCCGCCGGTGGCGCGAAGAGCATCTGGGCGAAGGGAAAGAAGCCTTCGAAAAGAGCATGAAGGAGCTTCGCTGTCTGCTCGACTGGAACAAGACGAGCCTTCCCAAGTGGCAGGAAAAGACCGCCATGATGCGCATCGGCGACAGGAGCGACACGCGCTTCAAAGATCGCGTGATCTTGAAGAGCGCGCTCGACTTCGCACGCTGACCAAGAAAAGGGCTGCCGCACATTGAATCGTGTGCGGCAGCCCTTTCGTACGCAAAGAGCATGGTCATGTATGCAGTTGTACACGGTTGACAACGGACATATTTCTATGCTATACTCTGTTACAGTGAAGGAAGAAATTCTCGGAAAAATGCCATGAGTTTTAGATTTTTCCCGTGGACAAAAGTTTCCTTGGTATCACAGGGTTTGCGGACGTTTTCAGCCGATTTTGGCGACAAAAAAATCCCGCGAGGTTGCGGCGATTTGCCAAAAAGAGCGATCCGTTTAGAAAACCCGCTTCTGGGTTCAGCTGTCCCAAGGGCTGTGAGGGACGGTATTGCATGCAATCCATACCGCTTGCGGTATTGAAACAAGTCGTTCTGACTTGCCTGAATCAGGATGCACGCAATTGCATGCAATCCATACCGCTTGCGGTATTGAAACTTCGAGAACGATACGTCAATCCCATGGAATTCCGCATAAATTGCATGCAGTCCATACCGCTTGCGGTATTGAAACTCGGCTTCGGATGGGTACGATCCCCAGCCCTCGTCGTGATTGCATGCAATCCATACCGCTTGCGGTATTGAAACTCGAACAAGTCGCACTCAGCAGCATCGAAGTTGCATTGCATGCAATCCATACCGCTTGCGGTATTGAAACGTTGTCGCGCCGTATTTCAGCGTAGCGAATGCCACACATTGCATGCAATCCATACCGCTTGCGGTATTGAAACAAAAGGAGAGAGTCTTGCGACTCTCTCCTTTTGCTGTGCCAGCTTTTCTATGCAATATATACAAAAAAGCCGCGCAAGTGTCGGATGACGCCTGCGCGGCTTTCTGTATTTCGTTGACGATGTTTCCGTCCCCGTAAATCAAATAAACACGGGGAGAGAATCAGTGGCTGGCCTACCTCCCCCGTGTTTGGTGAAACACGGCAGAATAGGCGTGTAGATCTTGATTGTCTACTTGCCGCAAACATAGTATACCACATTATCGACAGAATTGCACGAAATAAATCGAAAATCGGGAAAAAGAATCTTCTAATCTTTGGAAATGCGCTGTTTCAAGAACTGCTCCTGCCAAAGGAAAGCCCTGCCGGATGCGGTGCATTCGACAGGGCTTCGAGAACAAGGTCGATCTATTTGCGCATTTGCAGGGCTGCGGTGCGGTAGCGGTAGAGCAGTCCCAAGAGCATGAGGATGCCGAAGGTCGTGAAGGCGGACAAAACGGCAGAGTCTGTCAGTTGGTACGTCACAGCGAGAGGAATGGCGATGATGAGCGATACCGCCGTCAATTCCATGTCGTCGAGGAAGAGGATGGCAAGTAAGATAACGAGAACTGCGGCCAATATGCCCATTTTCTACATCTCCTTTCCGATAGAGAAGAATAGATGAATACAGCGCTTGCACGCTTCTTTTCTTCTTTATCGAAACTTTCAAGGAGAAAATTAAGGCTTTTCGCCCATTTTATTCTCAGAAGCGTCTTTTTTTGCTGCTTCCTTCTCTTTTTTCTCCTGTTCCTTCTTTTCGCGCTCCTTGACGATCTTGTCGTAGGCTGCGGCATCGACTTCCTGCATGTATTCGTCAGGAATGTCGTTTGCATTCGGCGCTTGCTTCCAATATTCCTTATAGGCAGCGAGTGCCGCTTCCTTCTCGCCCATCTCGTTGTAGATTTCGCCGCGCATCTTGTAGATGTAGGGATTCTTTGCGTCGATCTCCTGCGATTTTTCGAGGTCAGCGAGGGCTTTTTCGCGCTCGCCCATCATGCGATAGACGTCGGCGCGGTTGAGGAAGTTGTAGATGTTCGTCGCGTCAAGCTCTACGGCATGATTGGAGTCGGCGAGCGCGGCTTCGTAGTCGCCGGCGACGGCCTTGGCCCTGCCGCGGATCGCGTAGTTCTCCGCGATGTTGTCGGGATTTTTCGCGGCGAAGGCGCGCTCCATGAGGAAGAGCGCTTCCTTCGCCATGCCGTTGTCGCTGTAGCGGTCGGCGTTGTAGCGCAGCTGCTTGACGTAGTCGCCCTTGGCGTTGAGCGCATTCTCGCGAATCTTCTGCCACGCGTCCGTGCGCTTCTTTTCCTCGGCGGCGACCTTTTCCCGCATTTCCTTGTCCTTGCTGCTCGCATAGGCATTGCGCACGAGTTCTTCGAGGCGCTCTTCCGCATGATTGCGCATGACGAATTTCTTGAGCTTTTCGTAGACGCGGCTGTCGTCGAGGTAGGAGATGCGTGCGCCGGGCGCGGCGGAAAAGTGCCAGCCGTCGAAGGAAGCGTGGTCGTGGAACGCCTTGGCAATGCCGCCTGCGATGAGGTAGGCGTTCTCCGTCGTGTTGTTGTAGTCGGCATCCCAGTCGGCCGAGAGGAGCTTTTCACCGTCGATGAGGACATCCGTGCCGTTTTCGACGGTCACATGCCCCATGCCGTAATTCGTCATCATGGCGGCGAGGCGCTCGACGCGCTCGTGCATGGCGGGGTGGTCGTTGTAGTTCGGTGCATTGGGATTCTCGAAGGGATCTTGGTACTCGCTGATGTCCTGCGTCTCGTATGTCAGGTAGTAGGCCATGCGTGCCATGGCGGCCGCGCCGCCGCCGGGGTTGAAGCCCGCCGTCGTCATGAGGTGGAAGCCTCCCTCGTCCGCTTCAAGCTCGCTCGGCAGTGTCACGTCCTTGGCGATGGCGTAGCCGACGACGGCATTGAGCTTCTGCCAGTCGAGGTTGTCCGCCGCCGAGCCGATGGCGATTCCCGCATACGATTCGGCGACGGCCTTGGCGTAGTTCTTCGCGCTGTGCTGGCGAAGGCCGTGCGTCATCTCGTGGCCGAGGACAGCGGCGAGCTCGTCCTCGTCGTGGTGCAGCGCACGCACGAGGCCGCGGTTCACCGTGATGTAGTCGGTCGGATAGCAGGCGGCGTTGAAGGCGTCGCCCGCGGTCACGCGCCACAGGAAGGGCAGGGAGTTGATAGAGAGCGCGTATTCGCCGTGCTCTGTGATCTGGCCAAGCACGCGGTCGACGACCTCGCGGTCAAGCGCGTCCTTGTCCTCGCCGTTTTTCTCCATGTCCTGCTTGAGTCCGCTGATCTGATAGTCGACGTTGTTGCCGATGGCAAGCATCTCCTTGAGCGTGCCCTGGTAGGCGAGGAAGCCGCCGATGGCGGACATGCCGATCATCACGGGGTTGAGCGCCGCCGCCTCGGCCCTCGCCGCAAGGGGAAAGTGCGGCGCAAGCGGTGCGATGGTCACGAGGCTGGTGAGGATGGCGGCGCAGAGCTTTTTCCCGATCTTCATGGTTGATTCCTCCTCAGAAAGTTGCTTCATTCAACATTTTCTTGACGAAGCGACGATTTTTCGCTGTCACAGACCATCTGAGATCTGCCGGATCGGCGCTGTATTTATCAGGGATTCCTTAACTTTCCTATATAACAAAGGAGCAGCCACCCGAAGATGACTGCTTGATAAGCGAATGGTGCTCGGTACTGGATTCGAACCAGTGACCCCCACAATGTCAATGTGATACTCTAACCAACTGAGCTAACCGAGCGTATGTTGTGCAGGCGTGTGCCTGCGAACAAAATGTATTATACAGAAAGCCGAAGGAAAATGCAAGCGTTTTTTTAGGGAAATTATTTCATGGGAAGATTGCAGACAAGTCCCCCTCACTTCACGTCGACTTGGCACATCTTCATCGCACGCAGTGCGTCCTCGTGGCTCTCAACCGTCACGCCCGCACAGCAGGACGCATCGACTGATATGTGCTTTTCGGGATAAAAGGCCTTGAGCAGGAGGGCGTTGGAAATGACGCATATATCGGTGCAAAGGCCGACAAGCTCGATCTCGTCATAGTCTGCGAGCACGGCGGGCAGTTCTGTCGAGCCGAAAGTGGGCTTCTCGATGACGGCAGCCGCCTCCTGGACGAACGGCTGCAGGGATGCGGCGATCTCCCAGCCTTTCGTGCCGCGAATGCAATGCGGCACGGGAAGCCGCTTTCCCTCCTGCGTCGCCAGATAGTCCTCGCCGTGCGTGTCCATTGTAAAGACGAGCGCCGTCCCCGCCGCACGTGCTGCCGCCAGCTTCGCCTCCATGCGCGGCAGCATCGCCTGCGCTTCCTTCGTCCCCAATGCTCCGTCGATAAAATCCTTCTGCATATCGACGACGACAATCGCTTTTTTCATGATGGTTTTGCCTCCTTCGGTTGATGGAGCATCTTTATGCGCTATCTCATCTTTATCATAACCACAAAACGCACCCTTTGCAAGCTGCTAGGAAAATTTATACGGCGGCTTGGCCTCAAAGCAAAAGAACCGTCTCATACGTCGAATCCGATGCGTGAGACGGTCCTTTTTTTCTCGCCGTGTGCTATAATAGGGAAAACAATCACGACAGGAGGCTTTTTCTTGCATTTCCAGCGAGTCTTTTCCCTCTGTATCCTCGTCTTCCTGCTTCTCACAGCGAAGGCGGGGGCGGCGGAAAATATACAGATCACAGCGGCCTCGGCAATTCTCATCGAGGCTTCGACGGGGCGCGTGCTCTATGAGAAGGCGGCGGATGTGTCGCGTTTTCCTGCGAGTACGACGAAGATGATGACATGCGTGCTCGCCATCGAGGAGGGGGATCTCTCGTCCATCCTCACCGTGAGCCGCACGGCGGCAGAAACGGAAGATACGGAGGTCGGCGCAGGCGATCGCTTCGTCCTCGCGGAGCTCGTCGCCGAGATGATGCTGCGCTCGGACAACGGCGCCGCTGTCGCCATTGCCGAAGACCTTGCAGGTTCTGTCGGCAGCTTCGCCGCACACATGAACGAGAAGGCGAAGGCCATCGGCGCGAAGGACACGCACTTCGTCAATCCGAACGGCCTGCCCAATCCGGCGCATGTCTCGACGGCGCACGACATCGCCCGCATTGCCGCCTACGGCATGAAGAATCCGAAGTTTCGCTCCTTCGTCGGCGCGAAGGAGCGTGAGATCACATGGGTCACGCCCGAGAAGAAACGCGCCTTGATGGCGAACACGAACCGCCTGCTCTCGACGTACGCGGGCGCGACGGGCATCAAGACGGGCTATACGAATGCGGCGGGAGGCTGCCTCGCGGCTTCGGCGCGGCGCGGCGGCGTCGAACTGATCGCCGTCGTCCTCGGCGCGGCGGACGAAGAGGCGCGCTTTACCGACGCGGCAAAGCTCTTGGACATGGGCTTTCGCCGCGTGAAGGCCGCGCCCGCCTATACGAAGACAGATCTCGCGCGGAGGGTCTGGGTCAAGGGCGGCAAGGAAGGCCGTCTCACCGTCTATCCGACGGAGGATTTGCGCCTGCCGCTCGTCGACGGCGAGGCCGAGGAAAACTATCGCCTGACCTACGACCTGCCGCGCGTCATCGCCGCCGGCGTCAAGGAGGGCGACCGCGTCGGCGATCTCGTCGTCTCCCACGGCGGCAAGGAGCTTACGCGCATCCCGCTGCGCGCCGAAAAGAGCGTCGGCAGAGGGCTGAGCATCGAGGGGCTTTTGGCGTATGTCCTCGGGCTGTTTGCGTAAGTTACAATATGGGCGTGGCTCTTGCCAAGGATTTCAAGATGCTCTTCTTCTCCTCGCGCGACAGCCCGGACAGGCGCTCCATGCCATCCTTCCACTTCTCGGCCAGAACACGCATCGTTTCGGGCATTTCCTCTTCCAACAGCGAGTCTACAGATTCGCCGAGTTCCTGAGCGTCCTTGTCCCAGTTCTTGCCGTCGACAAAGGTCAGGCGATCCGCTTTGGCAGCAAGTCCCATGAAATATAAGGTGAGATTCTTCTTGTCTTCCAGCATATCAACGATTGCCGCGTGAAAAGGCTCATCCCTATATTGCCCCGTTCTCGCCTCCACAGCAGCAACATCCCAGCGGATCACGCAGCCCGGATAGCCCTTGGAACGAATATGGTCGCCATCCTTCTCGTTCAGGCGTTCTTCCACGCCCGCCTGCTTCCAAGCGGCAAACATTTCCTCGGCAGATTCGTCACCATCACGAAAAGCCAAGCGCATCCATTTCGCATAATGCATCAAGCCAAAAAGGTTCGGTCTGCTACCAAGCATTCTTCGCAATATTTCGCTGAAAGCCGCCCCCTCACTGAGGCCGACAGACTTTGCAAAGAAATGCCTCGCTTCTTCGTAGTCGCCGCCCCAATATTCCAATGCGGCGCGACTCTGTGCATGGCGCATCCTGTCCGCTTCCTGCGAAAAGTATTGGAACGCTCTGTGCGACGCATTTCTTCCCGCTTGCCAATGCTCTTTTTCGCCGCTCTGCATGAGCAGACTGTATGTCTGTACCATCGAGGAAGAAACCTTGCCCAAAAGGTCAGAGTACAGCGGCTCTTCTTCCTCATTCGGGAGAGCAGATTTTTTCTGTTTGCCATCTTTTCTCATCGGATGAATGATGGGCAGGATCGACAAGGTTTCCGTCAAGCCTTTTTCCAATTTCTTCAATCTTTCCAAGGCTTCTTCATAGGCATAAATATTTTTCAGATGTTCGATCTCACGAATGCGATAGTCCGTGCAAGACCAAGCAGACTCAAGCGGCAAGGGCATCTGACTGAGGATCTTGTTGCAAAGCTCGATCTCGCGCTGCGAGGCTGCTGTATCGCCTTGATGCGTATGACGCGTCAAATCGTAGAAATGCTTGTCGAAATAGAACATATCGGACGCGCAATCAATTTCCTGCAGGAACGGGAAGAGGTCCTCTTCCAAACGAGCCGAAAGGTGCTCCGCCTGCACAAACTGACGCGAGTCAATCAGCGTGCCCATGGCATGTACCAAAATATCATACTGCAGCTTGCGGCTTCTCACACTCATCGCTTTCAGGTTTGCCGCCAGCAAATCGTGAAATTTCTTGCAATCCGCCTCACTGCGTCCTTCCTCATAAATGAGATACCACGAATAAATGGCGTCAGCAATGCGATTCTCAATGAAGAGCCGCCGCACTTGCTCCATCGCATCGTCCTCAATGACGAGGATGTTGTTTTTCTGTTCTCTGATGTATTCGCGCGCAACCGCATCGAGCTTTTGCCGCCCGCCGCGCACCGCCGTGCAGACGAGATCAGCGAGCATCAGACGATGCAGCTTCCTCGCGCTTCCTTCCTTTATATCGATCGGTTGCAGACGCTTTTGCGCTACCCGTGAGATCCGGCTTTTACCCAGTGCCATGCGTTCCTCTATGCGGCGCTTATACTCCTCCTGAGCGATCATCTTCTTTTGATCGCTCAATTCCTTTTCGGACATCGCCTTGCGCCACGCATAGAGGACATGCAGCTGAACATCGTCCTCCGTCTGAGCCAACAATTCCATGGCAAGCTTCACGACACCGTCGGCAAGGATGTTCAGATACGTGCGGTCGCTGTTGACGATGTCATAGTACCGTCCCTCGCCGAAAACAACAGGCTTCATGCCGCGGTCAAACATCGCCCGCACCATGTCTTCGATGAAATCCCCGAGATTGGCGCGACGGTACTCTTCCATCCCGTGAAACGGCTCGATGGAGATCGGCGCGTACGTCTCCTTGCTTGCTCGCACCTCTTGAAACAGCGCAAACGCTTCCGCCTCGGACAGCGGCTTTTCCGTCCAATAGCCGGCGACGATCGAAGCCCGTCCTGTATTCGGCGTTCCCTGCGGCTCAAAGCTGCCGCTCTCATCAAGGTAAAGATAGTAGTTCTTCATTTCTTTTCCTCCGATTTCATGTTTCCGATAGGTTGCATGCTTTTTATGCGATCGAGGCAGTCGCCGAGCCATCGGTCTACCTCTCTGCGATTCATCGAGGTTTCTGTGCTTTTTATATTCCCTGCATGATTGATCCTGTTGCGCGTTCTGCGAATCCTGCGGTAATCGGCAACGAGCGTCAGGACATCTTCTACAGCATAAGCCGTCCGCAGTATGCCTTCTTCCAGCAGCACCCTGAATTCCGCTGCACGCGCCTCCGGCGAATTGCTCCTTTTAGGCAAATCATCTTTATCCAAGGCATCGCCCAGACCATAGAGGCGGCATTTTCCCTCCGCGCTCATCGCGTTCAATGCATTGCAGGTCTTTTCCCAACCTGCTTTTCGTTGTAGGAGCACGGCAAGATCTTCTGGCATCTTCTGGTTTTTGGGTGGATATTTCTGAATCATTTCATACAGCTTTTTGAGCTCCGGGAGTTTCTCGATATACTGCTCTGGATTTTTCCCCATCTTTTCGATGTTTCCGCGATTCTCCAGTAGAAATTCCAATGTTTCCCGCCCTTTCGCAAAAATCTCCGATTCCAAGCCCCTCAAAGGATCGTCTTCCCTTTTCTGCATACGTTTGATCGCGTCTTGGAACTGATTTAAACAATATTTTTGACGTTCAAGAGCATAGGACTCCTTCGAGCAAAGGTCGAGGACATTCTTCTGCCACGAAGGCCTTTGCGGATCCACCATTTGTTTTTCCATCATCTCACGCCAAACGGGATAGAATACCCGCTTCTCTTCCAGGTAAACGGGCATCCATTCCACATAGAGCGTCATTGCCTGTTGCGTGAAGCCGTTCTTCAGGCACCAGCGGATCATCTCGTAGTAAAGTGCAGCCTCTTCGCCCTCTGCATACTTCAAGATGTCCTCGTAGGCACTGTTGATCGTGTCGAGCATCAGCGAGAACGCCTTTTCCTTCAGGCTGTCCGCTGCAATGTTGTGCTGCGAGAATTCATCGAGAGCATGCTTCAAATCCGCAAGGACGGATTTTATCGCATCAACTTGGCAAATCTGCATGACATCGGAGTAGCGGTGCATGGCATGCAGCAGTTTCTTGAGAGGCTCGGAAAGCTCGTATGCCCCGCTCGCATTGTTTTCATAATCGTAGTCAAAATACTCTTCCAGTGTGAGCGAGCTTCCATATTTGACGAAGGCATCGGCTCCGGCGATGAGCTGTGACAAGGATGTCAGTGCTGTGATATTGAACAGGCGGCTCGGTATGTTCTCAGCTTTTTGATAATCGGAATAGAGAATTTTTTCCACCGTCATCCCATCGTGCTGCAAAAGCTGCACAATCTGGCTCAGGATCATGCCCGCTGAACGTATGCCCCCCGTCACATCGACGTATAGTCGGCAATCCGACCAACAATGTCCCGCGTCTTTCAGCTCCTTCTTGATTCGTTCCGCCGCATGAATCGCCTGCCTGACGCATTCCCGATCAAGCTCCTCCGTCGGATATTCAAAATCGATAAAACGAAAGACTGTCTTTTGCAAGGCAGGGCAGCGCTCCGTCATAAAACTCTGGAAAAAATCAACTTGATCCTTATACGGCGGACGCTTTTCCGCTTCTCCAAAAACTTTGACTTCAAAATGCGGTGTCCGCTCATCGTTCGTTGAGAAGCCGTAAATGTAGTCAATCTTTTCCCCCTTCTCCTGCAGCATCTTTGCCATGCTGTAGGCAGGTGCCTCATTGGTAAGACTGCCCGTGACATAGCCCTTTTCAATTTTTCCATCCATGCAATAAGCGTATGCCTGCGATGCTGGTACATCCCCATATATCACGCTAAAGAATGTGATAAAGATATTGACGCTCTTCCCCATGGTCATTCTCCCTTCTATTCATCTTAAATTATAGGTTAATTATACTCTCCTCATCTTACGTTTTCCAGAGCTTCGTTATATAATGTGAAAGAATACTTTCGTCTGCACTAGCAGCCGCTGACATCCAGGAGACCTCACTATGAAAATCCAGCCGCAGCCGCGCCGTTTGGGCGCATTCCTTTCCTTTTGCTTTCTCATTGCCCTCGCCCTCTACGGGCTTTTCCACCTGCCGGGCGGCGAGGGGGACGATCCGCCGACATGCAAGGCACAGATTCTCGCCGTCGAGGAGAGCGCGAACGATATGGAGAAGTTCGCGCCGGGCAGCGAGAAATATTATGTGACGATCCGCCTCGAATCCGGCCCCAACGAGGGCGAGGAGGCGCGCATCGTCCACCGCACGCTCAACAATCCGGCCTTTGACATCCATCCGAAGGAGGGCGAGAACATCCTCGTGCGCGAGGAACACGGCTCCTACGCCATCGTCGACTATGACCGCCTGCCCGGCGTGCTGTGGCTGCTCTTCGGCTTCGCGCTCGTCCTCATCCTCTTCGGCGGCGTGACGGGGCTCAAGGCTCTTCTCGTGCTGCTCTTCGCCGTCTTCCTGATCGCCAAGGGGCTCATATCGCTGATCCTCTTCTCGCCGACGCACATCCTCTTGTGGACGTTCCTCATCGGCTCTCTCATCACGCTCAGCACCCAGCTCGTCGTCAACGGCTGCAACGTGAAGTCGGCGGGCGCGATCATCGGCACGATCGGCGGCATCTTCGTCGCAGGCCTGCTGGCGCTCCTCGCCATCCACTTCACCTACTTGACGGGCATCGCCGAAGAGCACGCAGGAATGCTCAAGGTATTGTATCTGAAGGATGTCGATTTTCGCGAACTGCTCTTTTCGGGCATCGTCCTCGGCGCGCTCGGCGCGGTCATGGACGTCGCCGTCTCCATCGCGTCCGCGCAGTGCGAGATGAAGAACCTCGCGCCCAAGACATCGTTCACCGTGCTCGTCGCTTCGGGACTCGCCGTCGGTCGCGACGTCATGGGCACGATGGCGAACACGCTCGTGCTCGCCTACATCGGCGGCGCACTGCCTTTGATGCTGCTGCTCTTCTCGCAGCCGAACCTCTCCTTCGTGCACGTCGCAAACCTTGACATGATCGCAACCGAGATCGTGCGCTCGCTCATCGGCAGCATTGGACTGCTCTTCGCCATTCCCATCACGGCGTATGCGACGGCGTTCCTCGTGACGCGACCTGTGCCGAAAGAGCGTCTGCACAGGAGAACGCCGCAGGAACATCCGCAAGAATAAGGAGGTATCTCATGGACTTCCCTTTGACCCAAAGACAGCAGGAGATCATTCGCTTCTACCATCTCAATCCGTTCATCGAATACCTGCATGCCGCCGTCGTGCCGAAGCCAGATGGCACGGTCGAGCTTCGTCTGATGATCGAGCCCGAGCATACGAACCTCTACAACATCGTGCATGGCGGCGTTCTGATGACGCTCGCCGACACGGCGATGGGCGCGGCCGCGCTCGCGCGAAACAAGAAGGTCGTGACGATGTCGCTCTCGATGGACTTCATGCACGCCGTGCCGCTGGCCAAGACGATCATCGCGACGGGCATTTGCCTGCACGACGGCAAGCACGCGATGACCTTGGAGAGCGAGATCAAGGACGAGGACGGCAAGATCTACGCCAAGGGACACGGCACGTTCTACGTGCTCGGCAAGTTCCTTGAAGACGAGGAGTAGTGCCGCGCTTTTAAGGAGTCTCGCCCCTTTGACGATAACAAGACGAAGGGATTTTTGCCCAAGGAAGCAGACGCATACCCAAGGAGGGGACACGATGTTTGAATGGGTTGGCAAGATCAGCGACTACACGGCGACGTGGAGGCTGAAGAAGGAAGCGAACTGGCGCATCAAGACCGGGCAGTCAATCTCGCTCACGGACAGCAAGAAGGACTTCGCGGAGGAGGCGCGTCAAAGGAAGCCGCAGACCGTCGGCACGCTCGCCAAGGTCACGGATGCGACGCGGCTCGCCATCATCTCGCAGAAAGCGCGCGGCGGCAAGAAACTCACGCCCGAGGAGCTTCGCCTCTTGAGGGAAAATGACGAGGCGCTCTACCAGAAGGCGAAGAAAGCGGACGACGCACGCGAGGAACTGAAGGCTGCCTTGAAGCGTGCCAAGACGAAAGAAGCTGCACGCCGCATCCTCATGGACGCGCAGCTCAAGGTCGCGATCGAGGCGATGGAGGCTGCAAAGAGCGGCGCAGGAAGCCTGCCCGCCGCCTCTGCGAGCGGTGCGGGCGGTGCATCGTCGGCTGAAGCCGGCAGAGCCGCCGCCAACGACTCTGCCGCCGCGCCCGAAGGAGGAGCGTCGGGCTTTAGCGACGGAGCTGCCCCCGCCCTGGCCGGTGCAGGTGAGGCAGCGGCAGCAAAGGCCGCTCCTGCTGCACAGGCAGGGCAGGAGGTGCAAGGCGGCGCGGCGAGCACAAATGGCAGTACAGAAGCCGCACAGAGCGGCGCGGCGGAAAAGGGCGCGGCGCACGACGGTAAGGCGCATGATGCCGGCGAGAAGAAGCCGTCGTTTCTCGAAGAGCGCGTCGCCCAGCTCAAGGCAAGCTACAGCCGCGCGATGGACGAGCTGGAAAACGCGAAAAATGCGAAATTCGACCTCGACGACACCTACATCATCGTCCTTCGCGCACTTGCCGACGAATGGCGCGAGTTCACTTCATCGAAGGCGTGGGAGAAGCTTCCCGAGAACGAGCGCGAGGCGAAGCTGCGCGGCAAGCACGGCGCAGCGGGCGACTACGGCAGACGGGGCAGCGCGGATGCGCTCCTTTCGCTGGCGGATTCCTACAAGACTTCGGGCAAGGAAGAGTTGCCGCAGCTCGTCGACCTCCTCGCGCATGTGGACGAAGAGACGGGCGGCGCAGGCTTTTCCGTCGGCGAAAGGAAGATTGGCGGCATAGATACGAGACGCTGAAGAGGCACGAATAAAATAAACGCCGCCAAAATGGCGGCGTTGAATGTATCCGTGCTCCTAAGGAAAGGCTGAATTTATCAGTGCTTTCTTAAGAGCCCAGGCAGGAATCGCTCTTTCTCAGCACTTCCTGCATTTTCCATTGACGGGGACGACCGATTGCCGCTTTTGCGGCGGCCGCCAGAAAGGACGATCTCAATGGCACAGTTTGAATCGCGCAACATCACGATGATGATGGATCTTTATGAGCTGACGATGGCCTACGGCTATTTCCGCGAGGGCGAGGAGGCTAGGAAGACACGCGCCTCCTTCGACGTCTTCTTCCGCCGCCACCCCGACGGCGGCGGCTTTTCCATCTTCGCGGGGCTTGAGCAGATCGTCGAGTACATCGAGGCGATGCACTTCTCGCCTGCTGACATCGACTACCTGCGCTCGCTCTCGCTCTTCGACGAAGACTTCCTCGACTACCTCGCGCGCTACCGCTTCACAGGTGACATCCGCGCATTTCGCGAGGGCACGATCATGTACCCCGAAGAGCCGATCCTCACCGTGACCGCGCCCATCATTGACGCACAGCTCGTCGAGACGGCGCTCCTCGCCGAGATCAACCACCAGTCGCTCATCGCGACGAAGACGCGCCGCATCGTGCGGGCGGCGGGCGGCCGCGTCGTCTCCGACTTCGGCGCACGCCGCGCACACAACGTCGACGCCGCTGTCTACGGCGCACGCGCCGCCTACATCGGCGGCGCGGCCTCGACGGCGACGGTGCTCGCGGGCCAGCTCTTCGGCATCCCCGTCAGCGGTACAATGGCGCATAGCTGGGTCATGTACTATGACGACGAATACACGGCATTCAAGAAGTATGCCGAGACGTACCCCGACAACGCCGTCTTCCTCGTCGATACCTACGACGTCATACATTCGGGCATTCCGAACGCCATCCGCGCCGCCAAGGACGTGCTCGATCCGCTGGGCAAAAGACTCAAGGGCGTGCGCATCGACTCGGGCGACCTCGCCTACCTCTCCAAGCGCGTGCGCACCATGCTCGACGCGGCGGGGCTTTCCGACTGCAAGATCATCGCCTCGAACAGCCTCGACGAGTATACGATCTCCTCAATTCTCAACGCGCAGGGGGGCAAGATCGATGCCTTCGGCGTAGGCGAACGCCTGATCACGTCGAAGAGCGAGCCGGTCTTCGGCGCGGTCTACAAGCTCGCCGCCGTGGAAAAGGACGGCGAGGTGCTCGCGAAGATCAAAGTTTCCGAAACGGTTGAGAAGATCACGAACCCCGGCAGGAAAAAGGTCTACCGTATCTACGACGCAGAAGGCCACGCCATCGCCGACCTCCTGACGCTCGCCGACGAAACGCCCGACATGACGAAGCCCTATCGCTACATCGACCCCAAGAAGCCGTGGAAGCACCGCTTCTTCACAAACTGCACGGCGCGCGAGTTGCAGGAAGATGTCATCAAGAACGGCAAATTCGTGTCGAAGCAGCCGTCGCTCGAAGAAATCCGCGCCTACGTCAAGGCGCAGCTCGACCGCGAGATCTGGCAGGAGGAGCAGCGCTTCGAGAACCCGCACACGCACTACCTCGACATGAGCCCCGCCTACTACGAGATGAAGCTCGCGCTTTTGAACGAGATGCAGCAGTATTGAAGAGGCGGCGCGTGCCATGCAGTCAAAATATGAGGAGGAAATCGCATGTTAGAACTAGCAGGGTATTATGACGGCGCAAACGTGCAGCTCTTGGAAGGAGCGAGTCTGAAAAAATATCAGATTCTAAAAATCATCGTCACGGATGACTTTGTAGATGAGACCAAAACCTATTCATTGCCGAATAACGACCAGCTCCGTATCAATGACGACGATAAGGCGCAACAGGCTTATGACAGGCTTCTGTCTCATGCCAAACCGGGTATCAGCAGCGGAGACTATAAAAAAGACTTGATGGAAATGCTGGAGAAAAAATATGCGGATGTTGATTGATACCAATGTCATCATGGACGTCTTAGTCGGGCGGGAGCCTTTTCTGCATGACTCTCGCCAAGTGTTAAAGATGTGCAAAAACAAGCAGATTCACGGATATCTGGCGGCACATACCATAACGAATCTATTTTATATACTGCGGAAGTATTATCCCTCAGACGAATGCCATGACATTCTATTAGATCTTTTCGATATTTTTTCCGTTATATCAGTGGACGACAGTAAACTGAGGCTCGCTCTTGCAAATAAGCGATTCAAGGATTTCGAGGATTGTCTGCAGATGGAATGCGGACGCGCCGTGGACGTGAGATACATCGTCACCAGAGATGCGAGCGACTTTATGGATAGCGATATCCCATGCCTGACGCCGAGCAAAGTATGCGCAATGTATTCGGACACGATCTAGGAAACGGCATAGATGTGTCCGGAATACTATCACTTGCCGCCATCCCTTGACAATAACCGAAAGCGATGATATTCTTCCTCCTGGAAGCCATCATCACGACAAACAGCATATTGACGGATCAGGTGTCGCAAGACTCAATAGAGAAGCCGGAAGAGCCGGCGCGGTCCCGCCACTGTAACAGCGAGCGAATCTGCAGGAAACGTCACTGGGGTGACCCGGGAAGGCGCAGAGGAGCGATGAACTGGAGCCAGGAGAACTGCCTGATCGACGATCACCGTCTGACCTGCGAGCGATGGGGAGGGGATCTGCGCCTTGCGATTGGTTCACGTCTTTTGGATGCTGTTCCAGCGATGGTTTCGTGTGCATATACAGCACGGCATGCGGCAAGGCAAGGATATTTTGCAGCCTTTCTTTCCTTTGCAGGAAAAGAGGCTGCTTTTATTTTGCGAATGTGAAAGGACGCAATGCGCCCTCCTCGCAAACGTCCAGCTGTATGCCTTGTACGTCCATCGCTTCCACAGGTGCCGCAGAAAAATGCTTTCAGCAAATGGGGACTGCGGCTGAGAACTCATATTTTCAGATGGGGTGAAAACATGAACGCTAACAGAAGAAACGCTCTCCTCACGATCGGCGTCGGAATCGTCCTGTGGTTCCTGCCGATTCCTGACGGCGTCACACCGCTCGCCTGGCATTTGCTCGCGGTCTTTGTCGCGACGGTGCTCGGCTTTATCCTGCATCCGCTGCCCATCGGCGCGGTGGCCTTCATCGCGATTTCCTTTTCCGTCTGGGCGGGGCTTTTGAAGACCTCGGACGCCCTGGCGGGCTATGGCAACAGCACGATCTGGCTGATCGTCTGCGCCTTCCTCTATTCGCGCGGCTTCATCAAGAGCGGACTCGGCAAGCGCATCGCCTTTCGCATCATCGAGGCGATCGGCAAGAGTGCGCTGTCGCTCGGTTACGCCATCGCTCTGAGCGAACTTGTGATTTCGCCCGCGACACCCTCGGCCACGGCACGCGGCGGCGGCATCCTCTATCCGATCGTGCGCTCCCTGGCAGAAGCTCTTGGCTCGAAGCCCGGCGAGAGTGCGCGGCGCATCGGCACTTATCTCATGCAGGTCGGCTACCATACGGATGCCGTGACCTGCACGATGTTCGTGACCTCGATGGCGGGCAACCCGCTCTGCGTGGCGCTCGCCGAAAAGACGCTGGGCGTTCATGTCACATGGATGGGCTGGGCGAGCGCTGCCATCGTGCCGGGACTCATCGCGCTCCTGCTCGTTCCCTATGTCATGATGAAGCTCTCTCCGCCCGAACTCGTGCGCATTCCCGACGCGAAGGGACTGGCGCAGCGCGAATTGTCCGAAATGGGTCCGATGAGCCTTGCCGAGAAAGGGCTGTCCGTCATTTTCGTCGCCTCCCTCGCGCTCTGGGCAAGCTCGGGTCTCACGGGCATCGACGCGACACCCGTCGCCATGGGCGCGGTCTGCCTCATGCTCATGCTCGACATCATCAACTGGCAGGACGTCATCAAGGAAAAAGGCGCGTGGGACGCAATGTTCTGGATGGGTTCGTTGATGACGCTCGCCTCGGCTCTCGCAAAATCCGGCATCATCACTTGGATTGCCAACGGCGCCGGCGCGGCGATTTCCTCGCTCGGTTTTGACTGGGTCATCTCCTGCCTCATCATCCTGCTTTTCTACACTTACATTCACTATGCGTTTGCCAGCGTCACGGCGCGCATCAGTGCACTCTATGCGGCGTTCATCGCCGTCAGCGTCACCGTCGGTGCACCGCCTCTTTTGGTCGCTATCGTCTTCGGCATTTTCGCCGACGTGCCGATTTCCCTCACGCACTACGGCAACGGCTGCGCCCCCATCTACTTTGGCGGCGACTACGTCTCGCAGGGCGAATGGTGGAAGAACGGCTTCATCATGACGACCATAACGACACTGATTTACCTGACGATCGGCGCGGCCTGGTGGAAAGTCTTGGGGCTTTGGTGAACTGCGGCAAACGGATTCTTAGCCGGGAGGGAAGCCCGTGAAAGGCAGGGCTTCCCTTCTATGGTATTTCAGCCCGATCCCGCATGAGACCGCCCGACGCAAAACCACTTCTGAAAAGAAAGGAATCTTATTCATGTTACTTCTCTATCGTCTGCACCGCTGGATCAGTGCGATCTGTGCAGTGTTTTTCCTCCTGCTTTGCCTCACGGGGCTGCCTCTTCTCTTCAAGGAGGAGATCACGCAGTGGAACCGCGTCGAGCCTCTGCCCCATGCGGGAGACTCCTCCTACCATGTGCTCTGGCAGGGAACTTCTGCCGGACTCGACAAGGTCCTGGAAGAGAACCCCGACAAGAAGGTGCAGGCCATTTCCGCCATGCCCGAGCATGGGCTTCTGCTCTACCGCATCGCTGACAAGGGCAGTCACGGGCGCACGGGGCGCATGAGCATGGGCGGCACGCAGATCGCCTATTCGCCCATGACGGAGCAGGCCGTTCCGTGGCGCAGCGGCGCAGTGAAGTCGCCTGCCGTCGCGAGCCTCATGCACACGCTGCACATCCTGCACCTGCGGCTCGCCATGGGGCAGGGCGGTATGATCTTCCTCGGCATTATGTGTTTCCTCAGCTTCCTCTCCATTCTCGGCGGCCTGCTGCTCTATCCGACCTTCATGCGCCGCCGCCTTTTCGGCGGCACGCGCGGCGGCGTCTCGGCGGGCAGCTCCTTCGACTGGCACAACTTCCTCGGCGTCGTCACGGCGGTCTGGGCGGGGCTTCTGACCTTGAGCGGCGTTGCCATCGTCATCTTCTCCGTGGGCTACGGCGCTTACCTCGCGGATGTCGACGCCCACGCGCCGCAGGGGGATGCTGCGAGCGTCCGCTACGAGGATATGCTCGCCTATGCGAAAGAAGCCTTCCCCGAGCAGGATGTCCTGAGCATGGAGGCCGCGACGGGCAAACTCCCCGCGACGCTCTACCTGACGGATGCGGCGCACCCCGCGATGTTCATGGGGCAGAAGGTGCTCTTTTCCCGCACGGCAGACGGCGAGCTCCTGCACTTCACAGAGCCGCTGCCGTGTTACTTGGCCGTCTGCGCCTCGCTGCTCGACCTCCACATCCACAACCATTCGACGATTCTCCTGAAGCTCTTTTGGGCGCTGCTCGACATCTTGACGATCACCGTCATCGTCACGGGCTTCCTCGGCTGGTGGCGTCGCTGCCACAGGCAGAAGGAGCGCCGCCCTGTCTTTGCCGACGGAAGAGGCCGCGCCCTCATGGCGTCCGTTTGGAAACTGCCGGCGCTCCTCGCGGGGCTTTCCCTCATCGGCATGACGGCACCGCTCTCGGACACCTTCCTCGGCAACACGAGCGGCTCCCTTGCCTGGCTTCTTGTCCTCGCCGTAAGCCTTGCTGCATGGCTTTTCGCCAAGCGTCCGTAAGGCAGCGCAATCGAACAGAAAGGAAAGATCTATGGCACGAATTCTCCTGCGTCGTCTCTTGATGATGCTCGTCATCCTCTTTTTGCTCTCGGTCATCACGTTCCTCCTCATGCACACGTCGGACTCCGATCCCGTGAAGCTCTACATGATTCGCTCGGGAATCATCCCGACGCCCGAGCTGATCGCGGAGGTGCGCGCGCGCTACGGACTCGACGAGCCGATCTGGGTGCAGTATTTCGTATGGCTGCGCGACCTCCTCTCGGGCGATCTCGGCTACTCGCTGCTCTTCTCCATGCCCGTGGCGACGCTCTTAAAGGATGCGATACCAAACACGATTCTTCTGGCGGTTTCGGCGATGGGGCTTTCGATCCTCATCTCCGTGCCGCTCGCAGTTCTCGCATTTCGCTTCTATGCGCGGCCGCTCGATCTCGTCATTCGCTTCGGCTCGTTCTTTGGTATCACGATACCGACGATATGGCTGTCCTTGATCTTCATCTACATTTTCTCGGTCAAGCTGTCTTTGATACCGATCCATACGACGGGACTCACGGGGCTGATCCTGCCGTCTCTCGTGCTCTCCTTCTACTACATGGGTCTGTATGTGCGCCGCCTGCGCGGTGCGCTCCTCGAAGAGCATCAAAAGGACTATGTGACGGGCGCGCGCGCCCTCGGGCTTTCCGATTCGCGCATCCTCTGGCGCTACATCATGCCGAACGCGCTGCCGAACATCATCACGATGTTTGGCCTGTCCTTTGGCAGTCTCTTGGGCGGCACGGTCGTCATCGAGGCGATCTTCGGCTGGCGCGGCATGGGCTTTCTGATGGTCGAGGCCATAAAGAACAACGACTTCACGCTCATGCAGGCCTACGTCCTCTGGGGCGCGGGCATCTTCATCCTCGTCAACCTCGCGGCGGACATCCTCTGCCTGTGGCTGAATCCCAAGGTGCGCGAACAGGAGGTGGGCTGACATGGGGCTCTTCTTCTCGCGCATGAGGCGAGACCCACTCTTCTGCGTGCTCGCAGCGCTCCTTCTCCTGTGGATCGCCGCGATGTTCGCCGTGCCGCCTTTCCTCCCCTACGACGCCTATACGAACGACATGGGCGCACGCCTCCTGCCGCCGTCGGCAGAGCACATCCTCGGTACGGACCAGCTCGGGCGCGACCTTCTCTCGCGCGTCCTCGTCGGCGGCCAGGCGAGCCTTTCGGCGTCCCTTGTAAGCGGCATCCTCTCTGCCGTCTTCGGCATAGGCGTCGGCGCGGCGATGGCTCTGACGCGCGGCCGCATGCAGCTCATCTCGACGGGAATCGTCGACTTCTTCCTCGCCTTTCCGAGCCGCGTATTCCTCGTCGCGCTCCTCGGCTTCCTGGGGCCGAACGTCGGCAACGTCATCCTCGCCGTCTTCATCACGACGTGGGCGGAGTATGCACGCATCGTGCGCACGATCGTTCGCACGGAGCGCGAGAAGCCTTACGTGCGCTACGCTGACGCGTCGGGCATCCCGTTTTCGCGGCGGCTCTTTCGCTATGTGCTGCCGAACGTCGTGCCGCAGATGTTCGTCTTCTTCTTCCAGCACTTGAGCGACATCGTGCTCATCGTCGCGGGACTGTCGCTCATCGGCATCGGCATCCAGCCGCCGACGCCCGAATGGGGCATGCTCCTCATGGGATCGAAGGACTACATGCAGACGGCGCCGTGGCTCTTGATGTTCCCCGGACTTGCCATCTTCATCACGGTCATCCTCTTCAGTCTCATGGGCGACGAACTGCGCGACATCTTTGAGCCGCGCTGGGAAAGGAGGGGGGAGAAATCATGAGCGAAAAGAACACAGCCGCGCACAGCGCGAAATCCTCGCCGCATCTGCCCTTCCTCGCCGTCGATCACCTTTCCATTGATGTGGCGAAAAAGCGCGTCCTCGACGACGTGTCGCTCGCATTGGAGGCAGGCGAGGCGCTTTCCATCATCGGCGCAAGCGGCTCGGGCAAATCGACGCTCCTGCGCGCCATCCTCGGGCTTCTGCCGCACGAGGGCAAGGCGATCGCGGGCGACATCCTCTACCACGGCGCACCGCTTTTGAAGAACGCCGCGCTGCAAAAGGAACTGGCCGGGCGCGACTTCGCCATGGTCTTCCAGAATCCCGGCAACTACCTGAACCAGAACCTGCGCGTGCGCCGCCAGTACGAGGACTTTCTGCGTGCACACGGCGTTCTCAAGAAGGAGTGGCCGGCCCTGATGGAAGATCGCCTCAGAGCCGTCGGCTTCAGCGAGCCGAAGCGCGTGCTCAGCGCCTACCCGTTCCAGCTGTCGGGCGGCGAGCGCCAGCGCACGGCGACGGCGATCACGCTCTCGCTCTCGCCGAAGCTCCTCCTGCTCGACGAGCCGACGAGTGCGCTCGATCCCATCGCTTCGCTCGAATTCCTCGACCGCATGAAGCTCCACCAGTCGCGCGGCGCGGCTCTCATCTTCGTCACGCACAACATCCGCGCGGGCGCCTACCTCGGCGACCGCCTGCTGATCTTGAAGGACGGGCGCATCGTAGAAACCGGCCCGACACAGGAAGTCATGGAAGCGCCGCAGGAAGCCTACACGAAGGAACTCTTGGCGGCGATCTTGGAGGTGAAGTCATGACGGCAGAAAAGAAGGCAGGCGAAATGCCCGACGTGCACGAAGATATGCGCGCGCTCCTTGAGGTCACGGATGTAAAGAAGGCCTTCGATACGCCGCGCGGCAGGCAAGAAGTCCTGCGCGGCGTATCGCTTCGCCTCGCGTCCGGCGAAGTCTGCGGTATCGTCGGCGCAAGCGGCTCGGGCAAGTCGACGCTCTTTCGCATCATCGCAGGCTCAGAGCTGCCCGACGAAGGCACAGTACAAAAAAGGGGCGTCGTGCGCATGGTCTTTCAAGATCCGCGCGAGGCCTTTTCGCCGCGAATGCAGATGCGCGACTTCTTCCGCACGGCGCTCGAAAAGGCAGGCGAGACGAAAGCTGCGCTCGAAAGCCGCATCCTCGCCATGCTCGCCGAGGTGCATCTCGCGCCCGCCGTCCTCGCCGCCCTGCCGCACCAGCTTTCGGGCGGCGAGCTGCAGCGCGTCATCATCGCGCGAACGCTGCTCCAAGAGCCGGACATCGTGCTCTTTGACGAGCCGACGAGCGCACTCGACGTCATCACGCAGAAGGAAATCCTCGACCTCATCGCCGCGCTCCGCCGGCGCTTCCGCTTCGCAGGACTCTTCGTCGGGCACGAACTCGGCGCCGTGCAGCATGTGGCGGAGCGCATCTATGTGCTCGCGGACGGCCGCTTCGTCGAGACGCTCGCGGCGAAAGACCTCGCCCACGCCAAGCACGAAGCGACTCTCGCGCTGCTGCACGCAAGCGAGCTTCTCGGCTGAGGACGCGCGGTCTTACCGGAGTCTGCCAAGCGGCGTCACCCCGCTTGTATCATAGATTGCAGGGACGCAGAACGACAAAACTGTGCGGCCAAGAGTAAGGGGCTGCACGCAATTCCTTGTCTTTTATCCGTTCCTGCAAGGAGACGGACGCGGAAGCGTCTGAGATTCATTTGAGGAAAATGCTGCTGCATTTTCCACGGGGAGGTTTATTCATGAAACGTATCTTTACCGCAATCTTCCTCATCCTCTCCCTCCTGGCCTTCACGGGCTGCGGCGGGGGCGGCATGAAGAGCAAGCCGGGGCATCTCAATCTCGCCCTTTGGTGGTTCGGCGAGACGCTCGACCCCGCGCACGCCTGGGACGGCTGGACACTGACGCGCATCGGCGCGGGCGAGACGCTCGTCGCCGTCAACGAGCACATGGAGTTCGTGCCGCAGCTCGCCGACAAGTGGGAGAACGTCAATCCGACGACGTGGCGCTTCCACATCCGCCCGAACGTGAAGTTCCAGGACGGCACGCCGATGACGCCCGAGCTGGTCAAGGCATCGCTCGAGCGCACACTGCAGGAAAACGACCGTGCGAAAAAGGCTCTGCACGCGAAAGAAATCCGCGTAGACGGGGAAAACATCGTCATCGAGACGGAAGCGCCCAACGCCTCCTTGATCTCGGCGCTTTCCGACCCGCTCTTCATCATCGTCAACACGCAGGCGGACATGTCGAAGGTCGCCTCCACGCCCGTTCTCACGGGACCCTATACCATCACAGGCTGGACAAAGGGATCGGAGATCCAGATGAAGCGCAACGAGCACTATTGGGACGGCAAGCCCGGGCTTGACACGGTCACGGTCAAGCTCTTCGAAGACGACACCTCGCGCGCCATGGCTCTGCAGTCGGGCGAGATCGACCTCATGCAGCGCATGACGGAAGCAAACCGCAGCCTCTTCGCAGACAAGCCCGATTATACTATCTACGAGACGACAGGCGTGCGCGTCTTCATGGTCACGCCATACCAAGGCGATGGCATTTTCACGGACAAGAACCTCAGAAAGGCGCTCGCCTACATGCTCGACAACGACGCCCTCGCCAAGTCCTACGGCAATTCCGTAGCAGCGGGCGAGCCGTTCCCGCCGAGCGTCCCCTACGGGCACACGGGACAGAAGGTCACGTACGATCCGGCGAAATCCGAGGCGCTCTTTGCGGCGGCAGGCTGGAAGAAGAACGCGCAGGGCATGTACGAAAAGGACGGCAAGCCCCTGACGCTCCGCTTCGCAACCTGGGGCACGAAGACAACGCTCTATGAAGCCATCGAATCGCAGCTTCGTGCCGGCGGCATCGATGTGAAGATGGTTCATGTGCAGGAGCCGGACAAGGTCGATGAAGTCGGCGGCTTCGACCTGCTCGAAGAAGATTGGTCCGTCGCGACGACGAACGATCCGTACCCGTGGCTGCGCGGCATGCTCTACTCGAAGAGCGGCAAAAACACGAACCACAGCCGCTACGCCAGCCCCGCCTTCGACGCCATCATAGACGAGATGGCCACGGCGCTCGATCCCGCACAGAAAGACGCCCTCGTCATGAAGGCGGCGCAGCAGATCATGGAAGATCAGCCCTCAATCTTCCTCATCGTGCCGACGACGACCGTCGTGGGCAAGTCGAACGTCAAGAACGTCAAGATCTTCCCACTCGACTACTATCTGCTGACGAAGGACATCACGGTGGAATGAGCCAGAAACAAAAGAAAATGAAAGGTTGTTGTTCATGAAAAAGTATGTCTGTGGTGCACTTCTCAGCTCCGCCCTCCTCACATCCTCCGCCCTCGCCTCTGCGGCGGCGAACCCCTTCAGCGACGTGCCCGCCGATCACTGGGCGTATGACGCTGTCGCCCAGCTTGCCGACGACGGCGTCATCGAAGGGTACGGCGACGGCACTTACCGCGGCCAGAACGAAATCACGCGCTACGAGATGGCGCAGATGGTCGCCAAAGCCATGGCGAAGGAAGATCAGGTCAATGCACAGCAGAAGGCCATGATCGACCGCCTCGCGGCGGAATTTGCGGAAGAGCTGGGCAACCTCGGCGTTCGCGTCGAAAATCTTGAGAAAAAGGTGGACAACGTGAAGTGGGAAGGCGAGCTTCGCTACGTCCACCTCTCGCACCGCGACGAAAATGCCGCAGGCGCGACCGACAAGCACTCGGTCAACACGCTGCAGCTGCGCCTCCTGCCCGTCGCCACGGTCAACGATCATTGGAAGGTGCGCGCGCGTCTGACCGGATCAGTGAAGCTCGCAGAAGATCAGGCGAGCAACGTCGCCCTAAGCTACCTCTACGCCGACGGCAACTACGGCAATCTGCGCATCCAGGCGGGCAAGATGTCGCACTTCTGGTCGTACTCCGACGACGGCCTCGTCGCCGACTCGTGGTTCTCGGGCGCGATCTTGACCTACGGCACAAAGACGAAGATCATGGTCGAAGGCGGACGCTGGAACATGGGGAACGCCGCCCTCAGCATCTCGGGCAGCGACAAGCTCGGCGGCCGCACGGCCTCGGACTACACGGCGAAGCACTACGGCATCGGCATCGATCATGCGACGGGAAAACTGCAGGCCGGCGTCGCCTACCGCCACTATGATTCGGACGTGTTCCAATTCCTGCCCGCCTATCGCGACGGCGCCGTGACGGACAAGGCAGGCATCCTCTCCGTCGGCGGCAAATACAAGTTTACGAAAGATGTCGCCCTCTCCGCGCACTACGCGAGAAATCTCGAAGCGGACAACTACAACCAGTCGGCGGACGTTCAGCTCAACTACAAAGGCTCGAACGTCGCCAGCCCCGGCTCATGGGGTATGTACCTCGCCTATCGCCACCTCGGCGGCTACAGCACGCTCATGCCAACCTACGAGCTGCACCGCCAGACCTACAAGATCCCCGTGGCGGGCGGCGAGTACGGCACGAAAGGCTGGGTCGTCGGCGCAAGCTACGCGCCGATGAAGAACACGAACATCGACATGGCCTACTTCCACGGCAAGTCGCTCGGAAGCGACCGCAGCGCGAAGACCTTCTACACGCGCGTGCAGATGTTCTGGTAAGGTCTGGGAAATCGCATAAATAAAAACAGGACGCCGCAGGAGGGGAATTTTCCTGCGGCGTCCTGTTTTTATATGAACAGCCACCTTTTTATCTCCATCATTCAACAATAAAATGATGGAGATAAAAAGAACCGATCCTATGCTATAATAGAACGAAAGAAAGGAGGCGACACGCCCATGAAGCAGCGATTCACCTACGGCGTCGTGCATATCGGCTCTGTTCATACGAGCCTCCTCATCGTGTCATTCGCCGCGCTCGACGATGTCGAGATCATCGAGCGCGTGCGCAAGGAGACGCGGTTCGGCGAGGAGGTGTTCCGTCACGGGCGGCTCTCCTTTGACTCGATCCGCGAGCTTTGCCGCATCCTCGCAGGCTTTCGCCGGCTTCTTGCCGACTACGGCGTGACGCAGGTCTTTGCCATCGGCACGTCCGTCCTGCGCGAGGCGGAAAATCGCCTCGGCATCCTCGATCAGATTCGCATCCGCACAGGCTTTATGGTGGAAGTCGCCGACATGACGCAGGAGATCTACTACAAGTTCTTTGCCCTGAGTCACGAGCTTTTGGAGAACGCGGAGAATTTCGGCGAAAAGCCCGTGCTGCTCATGGACATCACGTCGAGCGGACTCGGCCTCACGGGCTGGCAGGGGGGCAGGCTGCTCTTTCAGCAGAACGTCGCGAGCGGCAGCCTGAGCATCCTTGAGCATTTCAGCGAGAAGGAACGCGAGAGCCTGACATTTCCCTCCGCCGTGCGCGACTACATCCACGCGACCCTTTCGCCGCTCTGGCCGAGCATCGAGCATCATGCGATCCGTCATCTCGTGCTCTCGGGACTCGAAGCGCGCACCGTCGCCGCGCTCCTCGCGCCGGGCGCGAAAGGCGCGTATACGTTCGTAGAGGGCGAGGACTTCCTGCGCTTCCTCGACTCCTTCGCGGGGCTGACTCCGCAGAAGCTCATGACGCGCTGCGCCGTCACCGAGAGCCGCGCCCATCTCCTCATGCCGACACTGCTCCTCTACGGCGAAGTCGTGCGTGCGACGCGCGTCAAGGGCATGTTCCTCATGGGCACGACATTTCTCATGAGCTACAGCGTCTATCGCGGCGCACAGCTGGCGGAACTTTCGTGCCTCGCCGAGCAGGAAGAGCGCACCGTGCAGCTCGCACGCACGACGGCGGAGAAGTACGGCTCGACGAGAGAGCACTGTGCGCGCGTCGAGCGGGCGGCTAAGGAGATTTTTTGCGCCTTGGGCGGCGCACATGGGCTTTCCTCGCGCGCACTCTTGCTGCTCAGACTCAGCGCGATCCTGCATGAGACGGGAAAGTTCATCAACCTGCGCCGCTACAGCCGCTATTCCTATCAGATCATCATGGGCACTGACTTCTTCGGCGTTTCCGAGGCGGAAAAGGAAATCGTCGCGAGCGTCGCCTACTATTACAACCGCGAGAATCCCGGCAGCAAGGATGAGCACTATGCGCGCCTTTCGCACGAGCAGCAGGTCACGATGCTCAAGCTATGCGCCATCCTGCGCCTTGCGGACGCGCTCGACCAAGGGCACAGCGGCAAGATCGCAAAACTCTCGGTCAAGCTCTCGAAGGAGGAGCTTTGCGTGCGCTTCGAAGCGGAAGAGGACATCTCCTTGATTCGCTGGACATTCGCACGCGCCGCCGCGCTCTTTCGTGAAATCTTCGGCATCGAGCCTGTCCTGTGCAAAGCGTGAGGAGGAATCGTCATGGACATGTTGAAAAGAGCCTATTTCCTGAACCGCGAATGTTCGTGGCTGAGCTTCAACCAGCGCGTCCTCAAGGAATCGACGCGCGAGGAGAATCCCCTGTTGGAGCGCCTGCGCTTCATCGCCATCGCCTGCTCGAACCTCGATGAATTCTTCATGATCCGCGTCGCCGGCCTGAAGCACCTCGTCGCGAGCGGCGTCGCGCACAAGGACATCGCAGGGCTTTCTCCCGGCGAGCAGATGCTCGCCGTCTCGCGCCAGGCGCACCGCCAATACCGCGCGATCTATCGCTGCCTCGCGCTCGTCACCCGAGAACTCGCCGCAGAGGGCATACGCTTCGTGCGCCCCGAAGAGCTGACGGGGGAGCGGGCGCTGTGGCTTGCGGAGCTTTTCGAGCGCGAGATCTATCCCGTCGTCACGCCCATGGCGCTCGACCCCGCGCACCCCTTCCCCTTCCTCGCGAGCCGCAGCCTGAATCTCGCCGTGAAACTTCGCCGCGCGGGCGAAAGCGCCGAGCATCTCGCCATCGTTCCCGTGCCCGCGCCCGTGCTCGACCGCCTGTGGAAACTGCCGGGCGAGCCGACCTTCCTCTTCTTGGAGGACATTCTGCGCTTCTTCGCCGCACGCTTCTTCACGGGCTGGGAAATCGTGCAGACGGCGGCCTTCCGTCTCACGCGCGACGCCGACCTCGACATCCGCGACGACGTCGAAGATCTCTTGGCAGAAGTCGAGAAATCGCTCGAAAAAAGGCGCAAGGGCGCAGCCGTGCGCCTTGAGGTCGCCGAGGACTTTCCCGCCGATCTCCTCGATTTCCTCAAGGAGCAGCTTTCGCTAGAGGAAATGGACGTCTATCGCGCGAAAGGCCCGCTCGGCGCCGCATTCTTCGCCGCGCTCGCCAATCTCGCGGGCTTCGACCGCCTGCGCTACCCGCGCTTTTCCCCGCGCCCGGCAGAGCTTGCCGCCGAGGGCGACATCTGGCAGGCGATTGAAAAAGACGACATCCTCGTGCACCATCCATTCGATTCCTTCGCCATCGTGGAAGGCTTCCTCGCCCGTGCCGCCGCCGACGAGCGCACGCTCGCCATCAAGCAGACGCTCTACCGTGTCGCAGGCGACTCGCCCATCATCGCCGCGCTCGAAGAGGCCGCGAAAAACGGCAAGCAGGTCACCGTGCTCATGGAGGTCAAGGCGCGTTTCGACGAAGAGAACAACATCCTCATGGCGCGCCGTCTCGAAGAAGCGGGCTGCCACGTCATCTACGGCATCCTCGGACTCAAGACGCACTCAAAGATCACGATGGTCATACGGCGCGAAGAAGACGGCATCCGCCGCTACTGCCATCTCGCGACGGGCAACTACAACGGCGCGACGGCGAAGATCTACACCGATGTCGGCCTCTTCACCGCCGACGTCCTCACGGGCGTCGACGCTTCGGCGTTCTTCAACTTTCTCTCGGGCTTCTCCGATCCGCCCGTCTGGAATCGCCTCGCCGTCGCCCCGCTGACGCTGAGGGAGCGCATCACCGAGAGCATCGAGCGGGAAATCGCGCACGCCAAGCGGGGCGAACGCGCCTACATTGCGGCGAAGATGAATTCTCTGCTCGACCGCTTCATCATCGCCAAACTCTACGAAGCTTCGGCCGCAGGCGTCGAAATCGACCTCATCGTGCGCGGTATCTGCGTGCTGCGTCCCGGACTCAAGGACGTCAGCGAAAACATCCGCGTGCGCAGCATCGTCGGCCGCTTCCTCGAGCACAGCCGCATCTTCTGCTTCTATAACGGCGGCAAGGAGGACGTCTTCCTCTCGTCCGCCGACTGGATGCCGAGGAATCTCAACAACCGCATCGAACTCATGACGCCCGTGCGCAAAAAGGCGCACAAGAAGCGCCTGCTCGCGCTTCTTGCCACATACCTCGCCGACAACACGCGCGCCTGGCTCATGCATCCCGACGGCAGCTACCGCCGCGTGCGCCGCGCCAAGGGCGAAAAACCTCGCGCCGCGCAGGAAGAGCTGATGAAATAATTTCGTTGTGACACTCTGGTTGCTCAGACGGGAAGAAACTGCTATAATGAATCGAAATATCTAGTTATAGAAAAAGTTTCAAGTCTAAAGACCCAAGAGGAGAAAACGAATGTCCAACAAGAAGTTCTCGCGCCCATCCTTGGCGCTTTTTATAGCGATTGCTCTGAGCGGCGGAGCATTCTTTGCGCCGTCCTTCGCCTCTGGGGCGGATGTGACGATCGACAGCACGCATCCGCCCCAGAGGAATGTGCCGAACCCCGATGATCCCAGTACGCCGAACAGTGCGGCGAGCGTCGGGACGGGCAGCGAGGATGCGTCGGGCAACAGCTTGACGGTCGATCGGTATCAAGAGGATACGCTGAGCGTCTTCGGTGGCGTCGCCCGAGGCACGGGAAACGCCGACGGTAATACGGTGCGCATCAAGGGTGCGACGACGGAGATCGCCTCCGTCTATGGCGGCGCGGCATGGGGTACAGGTCATGCGAGAGAGAATCGGGTTCGCTTCGATGCAGGGACGATGTCGTTTGCCGAATGGCTGGTCGGCGGCTACGTCGGACGCAGCGGCAGAGCGGAAGAAAACATCGTCGAGGTGAACGGCGGCAAGGCGGAGTCCCTTTACGGCGGCTTTTCCAACAGCACGAATGCGACGGGGCGAATCCATAAGAATCATGTCGTCATTCGGGGCGGGACGATTGCGGGAAAGGTCTATGGCGGCGTTTTCGGCGGTGCACATGCCACGGGCGATGTGACGCACAACACGGTCACGATCACGGGCGGCACATTGAAGAAAGCGGTATGCGGCGGCTCGCTTGAAAAAGCGGATTCCACAGGCAATGTGGCGCACAACGAGGTCACCGTTGCGGGCGGCGTCTTTCGCGGGGACGTCTACGGCGGCTATACGCGGCGCGGCGGCGCTCTGATGGGGAATATCGTCACGATCACGGGCGGCGAGTTGAACAGCGTCTATGCTGCGTATTCCGCCGGTAATGTCAGCGAGATCAAGGGCAACGTCGTCAACCTCGGCGACGGGAAAAATGAGATGAAGGCGGGCTATCGGATCGCGAAGTACATCTTCGGTGCATCGGGCGGCGATCGTGCCGCCTATGCGGACAATACGCTCAACGTCAAGGCGAGTGCACGGGCGAAGAACATCATCAATTTCGATAAGGTCAACTTCTATTTTACTGATACGCTGCAGCCGCATCTCACTCTGCGCGATTCGACGGGCACGAAGTTCAAGAGCCTCAAGGACATCGCGATCTACGGCTCGCCGAGCACCCCTGCGGGCACGTTGATCGAGAACAACACGTCGGGCGGCATCGTCGTGCGCGACGGCGTGAACGCGGTCGTACGAACAGGCGATACGGCGGAGGTCACGCTGGAAAAGGACGCGACGGGCAGGAAGATTCTCTATTCGCGCTTGATCTTCAAGGGCGCGACGACAGCTGAGAGTGACGGCACACATATATGGGGCGGCCGCTCTGCCATCGGCAACACGACGACGGGCAACGACGTCGCGCTCGCGAGTGGCAGCTATGTGAATGCCTTCGGCGGCTGGACGACGGGCGCAGGCTCGGATGCCGCTGCCGACAAGCTCGGAGACAGCATCGCCAACAAGATTGCCGTCACGGGAACGGCAAATGTCACGGGCACGGTCTACGGCGGCTATACCGATGCCGCAGGCGGCAAGGCGCGGGGCAACACCGTCACGATTGAGAGCGCCGTGCACGATGTCGTCGGCGGCGAAGGCGCGGGCGAAGTCTCGGGCAACATTGTGAACATCCGCGCGAACGCGGCAGCCGTCACGGGCGGCAGGGCTGCGGCGGCGAACGGTAACATCGTGAACCTCGGGAATGTCACGGTCGCTTCCGTCACGGGCGGCGAAGGTGCGACTACAAACAACAACGAAGTCCATCTCAACGGCAATGCGCGAGTCACAGGCGCACTCAAGGGCGGCTCGCAGGCAAGCGGCATGGGCAACACGCTCAGCGTCAAGGGCAAGGGCAACGAGGCGGGGGCAATCACTGGCTTCCAGAAGCTGACATTCGATGCCGCAGGCCTTGCCAAGGATGATACGATGCTCGAAGTCACAGGTACGGGCGAGACCGCGGTCGATTGGGCAAGCCTCACGGCGACGGGCACGGCGGCGAAGCCGCTCACGCTCCTCAAGAATGAGCAGGGCATACGCCTCGCGCACTACACGGGCGCGGCGAAGTCCGAGACGGGCGATGAGGCGGAGACGAACATCGACGTTCGCAAGTCGGGCGCACGCATCACCGCCATCACTTACGAGGGCTATCGCTTCAAGGGAGCGACACAAGCGACACGAGAAGGAAGAGACGCCTACGGCGGCCGCTCCAAGGCGGGCAATTCGACGCGCGAAAACGAGATCGCGCTCGCGAGCGGCACATACGCGAACGTCTATGGCGGCTGGACAAGCGGCGTAGGCACGACGGCTGCGGACAAGGGCGCGAGCTATGAGAACAAAGTCAAGATCAGCGGCACGGCGACGGTCACGGGCACGGTCTACGGCGGCTATACCGATGCCGCGGGCGGCAAGGCGCGGGGCAACGCGGTCATGATTGAGAGCGCCGTGCACGATGTCGTCGGCGGCGAAGGCGCGGGCGAAGCGTCGGGCAACATTGTGAACATCCGCTCGAACGCGGCAGCCGTCACGGGCGGCAGATCCATGGGCGCGGCTTCGAACAACCGCGTGACGCTCGGAAACATTACTGCTACCAGTGTTGTAGGCGGCGATGCCGCGGCGACTGCAGAGGGAAACACCGTCAGTCTCGATGGCACGATCGTCACGAATGATGTCACAGGCGGCAGAGGTGCGGCGGCAAACGGCAACGTTGTGAGCCTCAGCAATACGCACGTCAACGGTGCGATCATGGGCGGCTATGGCACGGCGCAGAGTGACGGAAACACCGTCAGCTTGCAGAATACGGCGGTCAACGGCGCAGTCACGGGCGGCTATGGCACGGCGACGAACGGCAACACCATCCATCTGCGCAACACTGTCGTCAACGGCATCGTCACGGGCGGCACGGCGTCGGGCGGTGTGGGCAACACGCTCTCCGTCTACTACAGTGCAGGCACATCCTCGATCCATGATTTCAAGGGGATCGAGGACCTCCGATTCGATGTCGAGGACGCTCCGACCGACGGCACGGCGCATACCTTGCTCAAGCTCACGAATGTCAGCGGCGGCAGCAAGAATCTCACGAACATGACGCTCGACTTCCGTCGCAGCGGCGCCGCAAGGAAGCTTCAGGCAGGAGATTCATTCACACTGCTGGAGAACACGAGCGGCAAGATCACCGTTGGCGAAGGTGTCACGATGAAGGGAACGGACGGCATCGCGCACGATTGCCTCTTTGCGATTGCGCCCGACCAGGCGCATCCTGAGAAACTCCGGGCGACTGTCACCAAGACGGGCGTTGGCGAGACGGCGAAATCCCCCGTGGAGACGCGTGCGGGGCTCGCGAACTTCGTCAACCAAGGCGCGGACTATCTTGTAGAGAGCGGTTTTACCGCCGCTGAAATGTCTGCCGAAAGTGGTGCGGAAAACGCAAGTGCCGACGACACGGCAGAATCATCTGCCAAGGACACGCAGCGCAGGACGGCCGCCTCAGATTTGGCATCCTATCATCTATGGGCAGGCGCAGGGGCCAATGCCATGCGTGTGGAGAGTGGTTCCCATGTTGACTCCAAGGGCTGGAATCTCGGCGTTGGCTGGGCGCGTGAAGATGCAGCGAAGGGCGGCACGAAGCGGCTCTTCAGCCCCTTCGTCGAATACGGACGCGGCACCTACGATTCCTATCTCGACAATGGCGCACACGGCAGTGGCAAGTTCAGCTATCTTGGCCTCGGTGTCCTGGGCAAACTGACGCAGCAGGACGGCTTGTGGCTCGAAGCCTCTGCACGCGCAGGCCGCGCCAAGAGCGACTACAGCCTGCACGGTGAGAATGCCGGATACGACGGCTCGAATACCTACTATGGCATCCACCTCGGCGTCGGCAAAACCTTCGCGCTGCAGGAGAGCGCCTCCCTCGACGCTTATGTGCGCTATTTCTGGTCGCACCAGGACGGTATGTCGGTGAAACTGCGCGGCT
>CAJPOT010000014.1 GCA_905372355.1 uncultured Selenomonas sp.
GCGTATAGCTTACCATGAAGCCCCGAGAAGTCAAGCCGAAGGCGCAGACTGATCGGCTAGGCTTCTGTAAGGGCGGCGCACAATGTCCACAAAGTGGACGTTTGTGCGTATAGCTTACCATGAAGCCCCGAGAAGTCAAGCCGAAGGCGCAGACTGATCGACTAGGCTTCTGTAAGGGCGGCGCACAAACGACGGTGCGTCGCTACAAAGGACTGGAGGCGAAGGGCGTCCTCCTTGTGGATGTGCATGTGTCGAAGCTCGTGAAACCGACCTGCCAACGACTCGTCTACGTCGGCAGCTCACGCGCTTCTGCATATCTTGAGACGATATTTCTTAGCGATGTTTCGGCAGAGGAATATCCAGCGTTGGTCGAGCAGTTGGATACGGCTATTGAACCGTCTCCACAAGGAGTTGCGAAGTGGCTGGGGATGGAGGCGCAATAATTTCCGCAATTCCCGCATCGTGCGCTTTGAGTATGACAAATCCCGTCTGTTGCAGATCGTATTCTGAACAGGCGGGATTTTTCATATTGGGGAGAAATTCGTGCGTTCGAGAGCGGTGGTCTCAATAGTACCAGTATCCCTTGATGTAATATGACCAACCTAAGGAATCCATGCAAAACTCGAAGACCTGATTCCTGGGGAGGACGACCGTCGTATGGTCTCCTCGCATAGTGCTTGTTTCATATCTCCACATATCCGATTTGTATTTGATGAAATTCCAATGGACGATACGGATCAGCTCTCCGTTTCGCACCTCCTTGGTAGATACCTTGAAATATTTTATGCTGTCGGATGAACCAGTTGTAAGCGTATCATCCATAACGTAGATATCGACGTCCTCTGAATTCCAATGGTCGACCCAGACGTCCTTTGCCTCGCAGACGTATGATGGCAGCAGAATGGCTGCAGATACGAGCAAAGCCATGAGAAAAAATCGTTTCATTTTGCATTCCTCCTGAGAATTCCTCAATCCCGACGTATCTTTAGATGCTCATAAGAGAAGTCTCCGTTTTGAGCAACCATTGTCCAGCCTGTCGTCCCATCACTCTTGCGAAGGCAGTACCATGCCTCGATGGAAAGATTGCGTGATGTCATTTCGCCGATATATTCTCCCCATGCTTGCTGGGAAGCCCGATCGGAGAAATTTCGGATAGCGGAACCGTTTAGCCACCAAGCTTCTTCTCCGTTGTACCAGCCGATATAGGTTCCTTCTCCCGTGTACATCAAAAGATAGACGTAGGAGCCAGGCTGCAGGATCAATCCATCGGGGACAATTGTGCTGGCGCCTTGCTTTTTGTAGCTTCGCAACGTCCGCAGCACCCGTACGGGATGCTTTTGTGGATGCGTATAAACTACGCAGGAAACTCGCTTGACGACTTCGCCAGCAGCTACAGAGTTGATGACCGTATTTCCTCGCGGGGAATCGTATAGGTTGATGGGGGCGGTTGCCTCAAGTCTTGCTTCGACGAATGCCTCGCCAGGAATCCTGTCCCAAATGGCATACTCTGTAGGAGGCACAGCGGCGTAACCGTCGTGCGTATGGCAGCAAAATAAAGCAAGAAGCATACAAAACGTACCTAGGTGCAGCTTGTAGGTCATATTCATGTAAAATCCCTCCATAAAGCCTTTTACATAGAGTATATTCTGCATATTATATGAAATTCCTCTAACATATTTCGGGGTAAAAGCGGTGTTTTTGAAAAATCCCTTGACGTACGGTGCATTGATATGATAATATATGCAAGTAATTCAAGAAGAGGCCGCCGCTTCTCACCTGCCGACATGCGTCGAGCGGGTCTTATATGCAGGTTTTGCAAAGGAAGGGGTGGCGTCTGCCGCCCTTTTTATTTGCTCGTTCACCAGGAGGTGTTTTCCCATTAGCAGGGACTCTTTAAGAATCAACGAAGAAATCCGCATTCGCGAGGTACGCGTCACGAGCGCGTCCGGCGAGCAACTCGGCATCATGGCGACACGCGATGCCTTGCGCATGGCGGAGGAGCAGCATCTCGATCTCGTCGAGGTTGCGCCGAAAGCGAAGCCTCCTGTCTGCCGCATCATGGATTTCGGCAAGTACCGTTACGAGCAGCAAAAAAGGGAGAAGGAGGCGAAGAAGAAGCAGAAGATCGTCACGATCAAGGAGGTCAAGCTGCGCCCGAACATCGAACAGCATGATTTCGACGTGAAGCTCAAGAATGCTCTTCGCTTTCTGGAAGAAGGAAACAAGGTCAAGGTCACGATCATGTTCCGTGGCCGCGAATTGTCGCATCCGGAGCTTGGCCGAGAGGTTTTGAACAAGGTGGCCGACCGGCTCAAGGAGCTCGTTTCCATCGAGCGCGATGCGAAGCTGGAGGGCAAGAACATGACGATGATTCTCGCCCCGAAGGCGCAGACTAAAGGAGGAAAATAAACATGCCAAAGGTAAAGACACGCAGGGCCGCTGCCAAGCGCTTTTCGATAACGGGTTCCGGTGAGTTTAAGCGGAACAAGGCGTTCAAGAGCCATATCCTTGAGAAGAAGACGAGGAAGCGCAAGCGCAACCTGCGCAAGGCTACGCTTGTCGCCGCCGCTGACCACAGGCGCGTGCGCGATATGCTGAACAAGTAAGATTCGAGCGAAGATAATGGAGGAATAAGATATGCCAAGAGTAAAATCCGGCGTTACGGCGCATCGCCGCCATAAGAAGATTTTGAAGCTCGCCAAGGGCTATCGCGGCGCAAAGAGCAAGCAGTTCAAGAAGGCAAACGAGACGGTCATGAAGGCGCTCTACTATGCGCGTCGTGATCGCCGCGCGAAGAAGGGCGAGTTCCGCAAGCTCTGGATCGCCCGCATCAATGCGGCTGCACGCATGAACGGCATTTCCTACAGCCGTCTCATCAACGGCTTGATGAAGGCCGGCGTCGAGGTCAACCGCAAGATGTTTGCCGATCTTGCCGTGCACGATGAGAAGGCGTTTGCCCAGCTCGTCGCTATTGCCAAGGAAAATCAGTAAGAAGATGACGAAAGGGGAGCTTTCCACAGCTCCTCTTTTTTTATGAAAGCCAAGAAGTCAAACTCGAAGGGTGCAGACTGCTCGGGGAACTTTCTGTAAGGGCGGCACACAATGTCATGAAAGTGGATGTTCGTGCGTATAATATCTACAATTTCCGCGGAGGAACGATGGAAAAGATCGAGAGCGCACAGAATAAGAGGATCAAGTGGATTGCGAGCTTGAAGAATGCCAGGCGGCGAAGGGAAGAAGGCGTCGTCGTCGCCGAGGGCGTGCGGCTCGTCGAGATGGCGGCGGAGGCGGGCTGGACGACGCGCTTTTGTCTCGTCACAGCCGAGGCGGCGCGCGAGGAGCGCGCAGAGCGCATCCTCGCGCGGCTGGAGTCCCTCGGCTGCCCGCTCGCTGAGGTGACGCCCGAAGTCTATAAGAAGGCGAGCGACACCGACGCGCCGCAGGGCATTTTGCTTGTACTGGAAGAGCGAGGAGCGAGTCTTGCGGCTCTTGCGATGCGGCAGGAAATGCACGTCGTCGTGCTTGATGGCGTGCAGGATCCGGGCAATGCAGGAACGATCGTGCGCACGGCGGATGCTGCGGGCGCGGATGCCGTCGTCTGTCTGGAGGATACGATCGATGTGTTTTCTGCCAAGGCGGTTCGCGCAAGCATGGGATCGGTCTTTCATGTGCCCGTCGTGCGGAACGTGTCTCGCACGGCGCTGTGCGAGTTCCTGCAGCAGGGACGCGTGCGGCTCTTGGCTGCCGATCTCGACGAGGCGGCGCAGCCGTACTATGCGGCGGATTACAGTGGCCGAATCGCGCTCGCCTTCGGCAACGAGGGCAACGGCGTGTCGGATGAGGTTCGTCGTATGGCCGAGGCAAAACTCTTCATTCCGATGTTCGGCAAGGCGGAATCGCTCAACGTGGCGACCGCCGCCGCCCTTGTGCTCTACGAGGCGGCGGGCGTGCGCCGCGGCTTTCGGCGTCATTGCCAGTAGAGATAGACGGCGAGCGTGCCCGCTTGCAGGCTGACGCGGAAGGAGGAGCTTCCTTCCGCCAGTTCGTTGCTCACGGCGTACGGTTCTTCCTGGCGCAGGACGGCATCTTCGAGCGGCCATCGTGTTCCCGCTAGAGAGACGCCGCGACATTCGCCGCCCAAGGCGAGGAGAGAGATAGCCTTGGGCGTTTGCTTTGCGGTGAAGGAAAGGCTGTCTTCTTCGTGCAGGAAGAAGCACGCTTCCTGATCGTCCGCCAGAATCATCGGGATGCCGCTGAAGGCGCAGGAAAAGAGCGTGCTCATGGCGTGATCGAAGCGGCCGCCGAAAGCCCCCGTGAGCAGGAGAAACGTGTCGGGGGCTTTCTCCTTGATTTTGACAAGTGCGAGCTGCGTGTCCGTGAGATCCTTCTTGACATCGAAGCGCTCGCAGGGAGCGCCCTCGGCGAGCGCCCAAGACCAGGCGGCGGGCGAGGCGCTGTCTGCGTCGCCGAGCAGGAAGTCAGGCACGCACTTCATCGCGTGGCAGAGATCGACGCCGTGATCGATCGCCCAGAGCTTGCCGCGCCGCGCCCTTTGCAGCCAGTCGGCGGCGGGCGGGCGGCCTCCTGTGACCAAGGTGCAGATGTGTGCGGGAAGCGCCCGAGAGAACGCGATCGTGCCCTGCGGCAGGGAAAATTCATGGGAGTGCATGTTTTTCCTCCTCCATTTCCGTTTGTAGGAAGGTTTTTCAATTTTTTTGTTTAATTATACAATATATAGATTTTTTGTGCTCGACTAAAATGGGAGGAGTCAAATGCGATGATCAAGTATACGTATTACGGGCACGCTTCGTTCTTGCTCGATGACGGCACGTCGAAGGTTCTGACCGACCCGTTCCTCACGGGAAATCCGCTCGCTGCGATTCAGGCGGATGAGGTGGAGTGCGACTACATCTTGCTGACGCACGCGCACGGCGATCATCTCGGCGACGCGCCTGCCATCGCCAAGCGCACGGGCGCGATGGTCTTGGGTATTCCGGAGGTTCTCGACGTCTGTTTGCAGGCGGAGAGCGACATCAAGACGCACGGCATGAACATCGGCGGCTCGGTCAAGCTGCCCTTCGGCAAAGTGCGCATGACGATGGCGCTGCACAGCTCGGGCGTCGCGGGCGGCATCGCCTGCGGCTACGTCATCCAGATCGGCGGCATCAATGTCTACTTCGCCGGCGATACGGCGCTTTTCAGCGACATGAAGCTCATCGGGCAGAAGGATCCGCTCGACTACGCGGTTCTGCCCATCGGCGATAATTATACGATGGGACTTGAGGACGCGGCTCTTGCCGCACAGTGGCTCAACACGAAGAACGTCATACCGATCCACTACAACACTTGGCCCGTCATCGCGCAGGAAGCGGGGCGGTACAAGGAAGTGACGGAGGGCATGACGCGTGCCGCCGTGCATATCGTAGAGCCGGGCGGTACGTTGGAGCTTGCATGAAGAAGGAGCGGCTCGTCGTCCTCATAGGGCCGACGGCGGTCGGCAAGACCGCGCTTTCCCTCGCGCTTGCCCGACGGCTTGATGCGGAAATCATCTCGGGCGATTCGATGCTCTTTTATCGGGGCTTCGACATCGGCACGGCGAAGCCGACGAAAGAAGAGTTGAGTGCCGTGCCGCATCACTTCATCGACATTCTCGCGCCTGCGGCTTCGTTCAACGTCATGGACTTTCAGCGCCTCGTGCGGGAGGAGATCGGACGCATCGCCGCGCGCGGCAGGCTGCCACTCGTCGTCGGCGGCACGGGGCTTTACATCAAGTCGCTCTTGGAAGGGTACGTTTTCAACGAGACTTCGGGCGATCGCGCCTATCGTGAAAAGCTTGAGAGGCTGGCACAGGAAAAGGGCAAGGCGTTTGTCCATGGCCTTTTGCAGGAAGCCGATCCGGAGGCGGCTGCTCGTCTGCATATCAACGATTTCCGCCGCGTCGTGCGTGCCTTGGAGGTCGCTTCCTTGGGAAACGAGCATATCTCCGAGCAGCGCGAGGCGGCAGGCGGGGAACTTGCCTACGACGCCTATGTCATCGGACTGCGGCGCGAACGGCAAGCGCTCTATGCACGTATCGAGGAACGTGTCGATGCGATGTTGGAGGCAGGCTTTGCCGACGAGGTGCGCTCCCTCTTGGCGGAAGGCGTGCCTCGTGACTGTCCGGCGATGAAGGGCATCGGCTATCGTGAGATGCTTGCCTATCTTGCGGGAAGCATGGACTTGCCGCTTGCCGCAGCGGAAATCAAGAAGGCGACGCGCCATTTCGCGAAGCGCCAGCTCACTTGGTTTCGCAAGATGCCGTATGTACATTGGTATGCGGCGTCGCAGGGGGAAGAGCTGCTGCTGGAAAAAATTTGTACGGATATAAGGAGGTCTTTCCATGCCGGTAAAACCGCTGAACCTACAGGATAATTTTCTCAATCAGATGCGCAAGGAGAACCGGGCAGTCAGCATCCATTTGCTCAACGGCTTCCAGATGAAGGGATATGTCAAGGGCTTCGACAATTTCACGGTGATTCTTGAGGTGGCGGGCAAGCAGAATCTTGTTTACAAGCACGCCATATCGACGATCGCGGCGACGAAGCTTGCGTCGGCCGGCGAGGTGGAAAAATAAGAAGAGCCTTCTCCCGCAGAGGGGGAAGGCTCTTCTTCGTGACGCGGCGAAGATCTTAGGAGGAAATACTTTGCGAAAGCGTGGATTTGAAATCATCAAGGCGTATGAAGCGGCGGGGCTTTCCCTGCCGCAGAGAAAGACGGCGGCGAGCGCGGGCTACGATCTCGCGGCGGCGGAGGACTGCGTATTGCCGTGCAGCAAGGTGACGATCGTGCCGACGGGACTCAAGGCGTACATGCAGAAGGATGAGTATCTCGGACTGCACATCCGCTCGGGAATCTCGCTCAAGCATCAGCTTATGCTCGTTAATGCGCAGGGAATCATCGACGCGGATTACTATGACAACGAGGAGAACGAGGGGCATATCATGGTGGCGATCCTGAATCTCGGCGTGTCGGATTTTCATGTGGAGAAGGGCATGCGCATCGCGCAGGGCATCTTCTATAAGTATCTCGTCGCCGATGACGACGAGGCGGGCACGGGCGAAGCGCGCACAGGAGGGTTCGGCTCGACGGGCAAGCGCTGAAGCGGGTTGCTGTCAGCGCTCTTCGGGAAGCAGCCTTGCCGCGTCTTCTGCTGAAGGCGTCACAAAAAGCGTCTTCTGGTGCGTGAAGATGACGAAGCCCGGACGTGAGCCGGAGGGCTTTTTCACATAGCGCCGGTAGGTGTAGTCGACGGGCACGTTCGAGGAATCCTGCGCCTTGCTGAAGTGTGCGGCGAGGAGGGCGGCGTGGTGCAGGCTCTCTTCGCTCGGCTCTTCGCCTGAGAGGCGCAGGATGACGTGCGAGCCGGGGATGTCCTTGGCGTGCAGCCAAATGTCGTCGGGCGCCGCCGTGTGGAAGGTCAGGCGGTCGTTCTGGTAGTTGTTCTTGCCGACGAGGATGCTCTTGCCGTCTTCGGTCACGAAGCGAAAGGGAGCGGAGGGCTTGTCCTGCCGCTTCTTTTTCATGTTCTCTTTGAGGAAGCCGCTTTGAATCAACTCATCTTTGATCTCTTCGATTTCGGGCAGTGTTGAGGAGGCGGCGAGGGAGCTTTCGACGCTGGAGAGGTAGCGGATGTTTTCCTCGCAGAGGGCGATCTGTCCGTCGAGCAGCTTCTGCGCACGCTTGAGCTTGTCGTACTTGTGGTAGAACGCCTGCATGTTCTGACTGAGCGTCAATCTCTGGTCGAGTTTCAGCGTGATCTTTTCACCCGCTTCGCTGTAGATGTTGTCGACGGTCAGCGAGGCGTCGGCGTGGTCTTCGTAGAGATGCGCATACGTCATGAGATTGTCGCCAAAGATTTTGTAGTCCTCGGCGTTTTCTGCTTGGCGAAGCTCTTCCTGCAGGACGCCGAGCTTGTTTTCGGCACGCGTGAGCTCGGTCTTGACGAATTTCTTCAGGCGATCCTTTTCAGGCGGCGTGTAGGCTCCCGCAAGCTGCGTGGCTTTTTCGAGCATCGCGCTGATCGTGGGAAAGGAGAGCTGCGTGCTTTCTGCCGGGAAGTAATGGAGAGGAAAGGGCGAGGTCGCGAGCACCTTGTTGTTCTTATCAAGAGTGAGGCTGGGTGCCGCTTCTTCCTCTATGCAGGCAGCATAGACTTCAGCGAGGGCGCACTGCAGCGCTTCTTTGTCCTTTGCGTCCAAATCGGCGCAGCTCATCTTCTCGGGCAATCCGGCAGAAAAGATGACCTCGCGGGCGCTCACCGGGCCGAAGCCCAGACAAGCATTCAAAAGTCCTTTGCAGAGCGTCGCTTCCGCATCTTGTGCGAGGCGTTCGACGATGATGTCGGGCTTCACGGTGCGCAGGTCGAGCTTTTCCTGAGCGGGCGGCGGCGCGTATTCGCGTGCGGGCAGAATGAGGCGCGTGCGGCTGTTCGCGCTGCCGACTTTTTTGAGAGCGTCGATGACGATGCCGTCCTGCACGAGGATGATGTTGCTGTACTTGCCGATGAGCTCGACGATGAGCGTCTTCGTGACGATCTTGCCGCCGGCCGCGAGGGAGTCGAAGTCAAAGCAGAGGATACGGTCGAGCGAGTGCTGGCGGATGTCGGCGATGCGGCTTCCTTCGAGCTGCTTGCGCAGAACCATGCAGAAGAGCGGCGGTTCGGCTGGATTCTCGGGCGGCTTCGTCGCGAGGAAGACGGCGCTTGCCTGCGGGCTTGCCGCGATGTGCAGCAGGTGATTCCTGCCGGGCTGGCGTATGCTCAAGAAGACGGAGGCTTTCGTCGGCTGCGTGATCTTGTCGATGCGTCCGCCTAGAAGCGCGGCGCGCAGTTCCCTGACTAAGGGCTGTGTGGAAAATCCATCGAGGCTCATGGTCGTCACCTGTTCTTTCGTAAACTTAATACGAAGTATAGCATTGATGAAAGGAGCGGTCAACGGCGCGCGTCTTGCACGGGCGCGGGAATGTGGGGGGAACGCGCGCTTCAGATCGTCCGCCATGCAGGACGGGCATTGTAGTGATAAGTCAATGGTATCGTTGTATTTCGGCGAAATGGGAGACAAAGAAACAGCCGGCATCATCCTTCGCGGAATGATGCCGGCTGTTTCTTTATGTTTTTCAGCTTATGTGAAACTTGCCCACAGCTTTCTGCAGATCCTGCGCCATCTCAGCAAGCGTCGAACTTGCTGCAGCGATTTCTTGCATGGAAGCTGCCTGCTCCTGGGATACGCCGGAGACGTTTTCCGCTTCGCTCTGCACCGAATCTGATACGGCCTTGAGTTTTTGCACGGAGGTTTCCATGCGCACGTTCTGCGTGTGGATTTGTTGCGTGCTCGTCAGGATTCCTGAGACCTTTTCGGACAGTTCCTTGACAACGGCGGCGATGCGATCAAAGCGTTCGCTCGCTTGATGCACCTGTTCGACGCCTTCGCCGACGCGCTCTTTCTGCTCCTGCATGACCTTGAAGGTCTCTTCGATGCGCTTCGCGTTGTCCATGATCAGGGAGGTAATTTCCTGTGCGGCGTTTTCCGACTGCTCGGCAAGCTTTCGCACTTCTTCCGCCACGACGGTGAAGCCGCGGCCCTGTTCGCCTGCACGCGCCGCTTCGATGGCGGCGTTCAGCGCCAAAAGATTCGTCTGTCCTGCGATGTCGGTGATCATCTCGACGATCTCCGAGATGCGCTTGGAGCTTTCGTAGAGGGCTGTGACAGCATCCGCCACGTCCTTGGCGCTTTCGTCGAGGACCTGCATTCCTTTGACCGCCACGTTTAAGCCTTGCTGTCCCTCGGTCGTCGCCGCCTCCACGCGCTCTACAGCGTGGGAAACGTCGTCGACGCCCGCATTGATCTGATCCATCGCCTGCGTTATATCGCCGACGGCCTGCAGGGAGTCATTGACGACCGTTCCTTGCTCTTGTGTGTCGCCCGTGATTTTGACGACGGCCGCCGATGTTTGCTGTGCGCCCTGTGCCGATTGGTCGGCGGAAGCCGTGAGCTCTTCGGAGGAGGCGGCGAGCTGTTCCGCCGTCTGCGCAGTCTGTCGGATGAGGGTCTGCAGACCCTGCGTCATTTGGCAGAAGCTGTTGTGCAGACTGCCGATCTCGTCCTGACGGTCGGTCGGCGTAAGCTTTGCCGAGAGGTCGCCTTTCGCCACTTTGGCGGCGACGGATTCGAGCGTCTCGACGGGAAGAGAGATGGAACGTGCGATGGTGAAGAGAATCGCGCCCATCAGAGCCAGAGCGAAGAGGGCGCAGCCGATCATTGTCCATTTGAGATGGGCAATGTCGGCGAAGATTTCTTCCTGCGGCACGAAGAGGATGAGATTCCAGCCCGTATCGCCGACGGGCTGCACGGCGTAAAACATTGCGACATCCTGATAGCTTCCCTCGAAGAAGAGTGGCTCTCTGGAAAGGTAAGTTTTCTCTTTGTCAGGTCCCTCATCTTGAATCTTGTCATTGAGCGTCAGAACGGGATGGCAGATGAAGCGGCCGTCCGCGTCGAGCATGAAAGCCTCGCCCGTCTTGCCCACCTTGAAGGAGGCGACCTTCTTCTCGATGTTTTCGAAGCGTACATCGGCTGCGACAACGCCGAGGAGTTCGCCGTTGCTGCGCACGGCCTTACTCAGGGTCACAACCTTGTCGTTTGTGAAGCTGTCCATGTAGACATCGGAAAGCTGCACGCCGTCATTCTGCACGGCCTTTTTGTACCAATCGCGTGTCGTCGCGTCGAATTCAGCCTTGGGTACGACGCCTTCTTCACTGTCGAGAAAGTCGCGCTCGGGAAATCCAATGAAGAGCGTGTTGACATCCTCGCGATTCATGAAGCGCTTGCCGATGGGAGCAAATGCTTCGTTGCTGGGAAGGCCGTCCGACCACGCTTCCGTCAAGCCGTCCAGCGTGCCACGCTGGGCTTCGACCATTTCGTTGATTTGCTTGGCGTCAAGCTCGGCAAGCGTCATCATCTCGCGTTCCGTGGATTTCTCCAGAAGCGTGCTCGCGTTCCAGTAGCTGAATACGGACACCGCGAAGAAGATGATGCAGAAGGGAATTCCTACCCAAAGGAGAAGTTTTACTCGTAATTTCATTTCTGCACCTCTTTGCATATTTTATTGCAAGAATTACTTTCATGTAGTCAAATTATACTATAATGTTTCGCAATAGGCAAGACGTGCGCCCTATAATATGGATATTTTACCTATTATATCATGAATAAATGCTTAGATTTACAGGAAAATAATACACTGATCCATTGATCGGCGTATCAAGGGCAGAAAAATCTTATCTCTCTGCCAAGGAAAAAACTTGACAGGATGCCTCGCCTTGCTTATAATAGCCTAGTCGGGGGAGATTCCCCTGCGCATGTCCGTTTTGGAAACGTGCCTTGCAGGAAGGCGGGTGGAGTGATGCTCGAAAGACTCTTTCATCTGGCGGAACTGTTCGACATGTACGGCATGCTGCTCACGGAAAAGCAGCGGCGCTGTCTGGAACTTCATCTCTTCGACGATTTCTCCCTCGCGGAGGTCGGCGAAGCGGTCGGAGTTTCGCGGCAGGCCGCTTACGATATCATTCATCGCTCGGAGCAGGCGCTGGAAGGCTATGAGGAAAAGCTCGGCCTCTTGCGGCGCCTTGCCAAAGAGCACGAGGAACTTGCGGCGATCGGTGAGGCGATTCGTAAGCTGCGCACGGAAGAGAACGACGTCGCCGTAGAGGCGGTTTTGCAGCGGATTTCGCGTCTTTTAGGGGCGCAGCGGGAGGTACAGCATGATTTTTGAAAGCTTGGCGGATCGCCTGCAGCAGACGTTTAAAAAGCTGCGCGGACATGGCAAGCTGACGGAGGACGACGTAAACGAGGCGATGCGCGAGGTGCGCATGGCGCTCCTCGAAGCCGATGTCAATTTCAAGGTCGTCAAGGACTTCATCAAGAAGGTGAAGGAGCGCGCCGTCGGGCAGGATGTGCTCGACACCTTGACACCGGCGCAGGTCGTCGTCAAGATTGTTAACGAAGAGCTTACAGAACTCATGGGCGGCACGCAGAGCCGCCTCAATATCTCGTCTGTGCCGCCGACCGTCATCATGATGGCGGGACTTCAGGGCGCGGGCAAGACGACCTCGGCGGGAAAGCTCGGCCTTTCTCTCAAGAAGCAGGGAAAGAAACCTTTGCTTGTCGCGGCCGATATCTATCGACCTGCCGCCGTCAAGCAGCTCCAGGTGTTGGGCGAGCAGCTTGGCATCCCCGTCTTTTCCATGCCGCAGGGTACGGATGCCGTGACGATTGCCAGAAGTTCGATTGAACATGCGCGTTCGCACATCAACGATGTCGTGATCATCGATACGGCGGGTCGTCTGCACATTGATGAGAAGCTCATGCAGGAGCTTAAGGATATCAAGGCGGACGTCAAGCCGCACGAGATCCTGCTCGTCGTCGATGCTATGACGGGTCAGGACGCCGTGAATGTGGCCGAGAGCTTCAACGAGGGGTTGGGCATTGACGGCGTCGTCTTGACGAAGCTCGACGGCGACGCCCGAGGCGGTGCGGCGCTGTCGGTCAAGGCGGTCACGGGCTGCCCGATCAAGTTCGTCGGCATGGGCGAGAAGCTTGAAGCGCTTGAGCCTTTCCATCCCGATCGCATGGCGTCGCGCATCCTCGGCATGGGCGACGTGCTCTCCCTCATCGAGAAGGCGCAGTCCACGTTCGATGCGGAAGAAGCCAAGAAGATGGAGAAGAAGCTGCGCAAGGCGGACTTCACGCTCGACGATTTCCTCGCGCAGATGCAGAAGGTGCGAAAGCTCGGCTCCTTTGAGCAAATCCTCGGCATGATTCCGGGCATGGGTGGGCTCAAGAAGCAACTGCAGGGACAGGACATCGACCTCAACGGCAAGGAAGTGCGCCGCATCGAGGCGATCATCAAGTCCATGACGCCGAAGGAACGCGCGGACATTTCCATCATCAACGGCAGCCGCCGCAAGCGCATCGCGCTCGGCAGCGGCACGCGCGTGCAGGATGTGAACAAGCTCCTGAAGCAGTTCAACGAAATGAAGAAGATGATGAAGCAGGTCAAGAAGATGCAGGGAGGCAAGAAGGGCAAGGGATTCCCCGGACTCGGCGGCATGAAGTTGCCGTTCATGCACTGATCGGCTCATGGAAGATTCGTCGGCTGCGATGCGTCGCGGCTGACAAAAAATTATCCATTAAAGGAGGTGAAAACATGGCAGTAAAGATTCGTTTGACCCGCATGGGCGCGAAGAAGAACCCGTTCTACCGCATCGTCGTGGCGGATTCCCGCTCGCCGCGCGACGGTCGCTTCATCGAGATCCTCGGCAACTACGACTCCACGAAGGAGCCGGCCGTCATCAACGTCGATGAGGAAAAGGCCATCGATTGGATGAGCAAGGGCGCACAGCCGACGGATACCGTCCGCTCGCTCTTCAGCAAGAAGGGCATCATGGCGAAGTTCGATGAGAAGAAGCGCTCGAAGAACTGATCGAGACGAGGCGACGGAGACGGCGTGAAAAGCCGCCTCCCGCAGCTTCTCTTGAGAAAAGAGGATCAGCATGAAGGAAGTCGTTGAAATCATCGCCAAGGCGTTGGTCGATCATCCCGAAGACGTCGTTGTCGACGAAAAACAGGAAGACCGCATGACATTGATCGAGCTTCATGTCGCTTCGGACGATATGGGAAAGGTGATCGGCAAGCAGGGCAGGATTGCGAAGGCGATCCGCACGGTTGCCAAGGCCGCCGGTACCCGCGAGAACAAAAAAGTCAAGGTCGACATCAATTAGTGAACTACGCGGCAGCATTCCCTTCGGGGGTTCTTGCCGCTATTTCTTTAGGCGTACGGATGAGGTGACGGTGTTGCCTCTATCAGCTGCGCTCGATGAAGGAGAGAGAATATGGACAGCATTCAGGTGAAGGTTCCTTGCACGGTCAAGGCGAAGCTGACAGAAAAGCTCAAGAAGCGCATCATTGACGAGCTGGAAGACAGTCTGCAGAAGGTTGATCTCGAACTGCAGCAGATGGGCATTGAGGAGAAGCGCATTGTCTCTGAGGCAGCACAGCAGGACATCCAGCGTGCGCAGGCGGCGCGTCAGCATTTCGCCATCGAGCGTCAAAAGCGCATGGATTTCAAGGAGCAGGCACAAGCGAAGCTCGAAGAGACGAAGAAGCTCGCCATCGGCGCCGAAATCGTGCAGGGCACGCTGGAGCGCACGGCGGAGCTGAAGGTTGGCTCAAACATGCGCGAGCTTATGAACGTCGAAGTCCTCGTCGAGGACGACAAGGTCGTTGCGATTCGTGGCTGACGGGCGCGTCGTCATAGGCAAGGCGGGTGCACCGCACGGCCTTCGGGGCGAAGTGCGCGTGATACCGTTGACGGATTTTCCCGAGCGCTTCGAGTCCCTGCGCGAGGTCTTCATTGGCGAGCGCGTTTTCCACGTCGAACACGTTCACTACCATCGCCAGTTCGTGCTGCTGACGCTCGCTGAATGCACGTCGCGCGAGGCGGCGGCAAAATTGACGGGCGAGCTTCTGCGCGTCGCGCGGGAAGATGCCGCGCCGCTCGCTGAGGGCGAGTTCTACACGTTCGACATCATCGGACTCGCAGTGCTAGATATGGCAGGGGAAAGGCTCGGGGAGGTCACGAACGTTCTCAAGACGGGCAGCAATGACGTCTATGTGGTGAAGAAGCCCGACGGTGCGGAATTGCTCGTGCCGGCACTGAAGAAGGTCGTGCGCGAGATCGACATCGCTGGAGGCTTTTTGCGCGTCGACTTGCAGGAAGAGTTGGACGACCGTGCGGATTGACATCGTGACGCTTTTTCCTGCGATGTTTGAAGCGGTGTTCGGTGAGAGCATCATCAAGCGCGCGAGGGAGAAGGGGCTGCTCGACATACGTTTGACGCAGCTGCGGGACTTCGCCTTTGACAAGCACAGGCAGGTCGATGATTCGCCCTTCGGCGGCGGCAGCGGCATGGTCTTGAAGCCTGAGCCGATGTTTCGCGCCGTGCGCTCGATCGTGGCGAACAGCGCTTTGAGGCGGCGGCGCATCGTGCTTCTGTGCCCGAGTGGCGAGACTTTCACGCAGGCGAAGGCGAAGGAACTGGCGAAAGAGGAGCAGCTGATCTTCCTCTCGGGGCATTACGAGGGATTCGACGCACGCATCCATGCGCATTTGGCGGATGAAGCGATCTCCATCGGCGATTTCGTGCTGACGGGCGGCGAACTGCCCGCGATGGTCGTCGTCGACGCCGTGGCGCGCATGATCCCGGGCGTCCTCGGCTCGGAGGAATCTGCGCCGACGGATTCTTTCTACGATGGCCTCTTGGAGTTCCCGCAGTACACAAGGCCGCGCATCTTCGAGGGAATGGAAGTGCCCGAGGTGCTTCTGTCCGGCGATCATGCGAAGATTCGCGCCTGGCGTCGCGAGGAATCGCTGCGCATCACGCGCGAGAGGCGGCCCGAGCTTTTGAAGGACGTGCAGCTGACGGAGCGGGAGAAAGCCTATTTGGCGAATCTTATGGCACAGGAAGAGAATTGTGAGAAAGATTAGTCAGGGCTAAAGGAAAGCTTTGACGGAGTATCGTTTCTTTGCTATAATAGTCCTCGTAGGAAAATCAGCTTTTCTGTGAGGTGGCGTCTATTGAGAAAAATGGTGATTTTTTCGTCCATCCTTTGCATTTGCCTGCTCTTGTCGAGTGCTGTAGCCTTTGCCAGCAGTTTTCTTGTCAAGGAAGGCATGCGGGGCGACAGCGTTCGTGCCGTGCAGAAGCTGCTGATCGGGCGCGGCTATCTTGCGGATGGAGAAGATGACGGTGTATGCGGCAAGAAGACGGTGACTGCCATCACGAAGTTCCAGCAGGAGAATGGCTTGGATGCCGACGGCATCTGCGGACAGATGACGTACAGGGCGCTCTCGGGCGGTGAGGAGCCGCCTGTCATCGAGACTCCTGTGAGCCGCGGCGGCGGTCGTTCGCTGCTTGTGTCGGCGTCAGCGTACAGCCGTTTCGATCCAGGCCTTTCAAGTCATACGGCAAGCGGAACTTTGGTGAGAAAGGGTGTGATCGCTGTCGATCCTGCGGTCATACCGATGGGCACGCGCGTCTTTATTCCGGGATACGGCGAAGCGGTGGCTGAGGACATCGGTTCGGCGATTCGCGGTAATACGATCGACATCGCTTTTGAGACGGCAGAAGAAGCGATTCAGTTCGGCCGCAAGACCATCGAGATCTTCATCATGGATTGAGAAGCGTTTGCTGTTTTTGCAGCATGATGGCGGCAGAGCATCGGAAAGGCAGGCTTTCGGCGTGAAAGATTCGCGCTGGAAGCCTTTTTTCTTGTGGGAGGAGAGCAATTTTGCGAAGGGCGGAAGTCTTTGTCAATATTCCCGTGAAGAGCATAGCGAAGGCGTACAGCTATGCTGTGCCCGACGAGATGTCTTTCCTTGCGGCGGGCTGGCGCGTATTCGTGCCTTTCGGCGGGCGCAGGGTCGAGGGTTTCGTCGTCTCTGTCCGGGAGGACGAAGGGGAACGGACAGGCTACGAGCTGAAGCTGATCATCTCTGTTGTCGACGAAGAGGCATGGTTTACGTCCGAGATGCTGGAAACAGCACGTCGGATCGCGGACTTCTACCTGTGCTCGCCCGCTGAGGCGATGCGGCTCTTCATGCCGGGCAAGAGCGGCTTGAAGATCGAGGTTGAGTATGAGGCAAAAGAGGGGGAAGAGCCGCCTTTGACGGGAGCGGCGCAGCAGGTCTTCCGGTCTCTCCGTGAAAATGGCGTCATGCGGCTTTCCGCACTTCGCAAGGCGCTTCCTGCGCTTGCCGCCGAGATTCCCGGCCTCTTGGAAAAGCTCGTGCAGCAGAAATATGTGCGAAAGCTCTATCGGGCACAGCAGCGCGACAAGGCGCGTTATGAGAATGTCCTGTCGCTCGCGCATCTGCTCGATGAGGCGGTGCTTTCTCGCTATCGAAGGCGGCGTGCACAGAAGCGTCTGTTGGAGCTTCTTGCCGCAGAGGGGGAAAAGACGGATGCCGCTCTGCGCGAGGCAGGATTTTCCGCCGCTGTCCTTCGCGCGGTACTCGAAGCGGGCGATGTGAAGAGCGAGAAGCGGCGCGTTCTGCGCGACAGCTACGGAGATGTGACGAGCGTTGGGGCGATGGTCGACCTGACGGCAGAGCAGAGAGCGGCGGTCGATGCCGTGCTTCCTTACATTGGGCGGCGCGAGCATCGCGGCTTCCTCTTGCAGGGCGTGACGGGAAGCGGCAAGACGCAGGTCTATATCGAGACGGCGGCAGCCGCGCGCAGGGAAGGGCGCAGGGTCATCGTGCTCGTGCCCGAAATCGCCCTGACGAGCCAGATCGTCCTTGCCTTCAAGGGATCTTTTCCCGAGGACATCGTCGTCATGCACAGCCAGCTTTCCCTTGCCGAGCGAAACGACGCGATCTTCCGCGTGCGGCGCGGGGAGGCGGGCATCGTCATCGGTGCACGCTCGGCGCTCTTTACGCCCATCGAGGACGTCGGACTCATCATCCTCGACGAGGAGCAGGATATGTCCTACAAGCAGGACGAGGCGCCGCGCTACCATGCGCGTCCTATCGCCGAGGTCATGGCGAAATTGCATCGCGCCGTACTGCTTTTGGGCAGCGCCACGCCGTCTCTTGAAACTTCGTACCGCGCGCGCTGCGGCGAGTTTACGCTGCTTTCGATGCCAGAGCGCATCGGTGCGAGACCGCTCGCGCATGTCGAATGTGTAGACATGCGCGAGGAACTGCATCGAGGCAATCGCACGATCATCTCCGCGCCTCTGCGTCAGCTCATCGAGGAAACGATGGCGAAGAAGGAGCAGATGATCCTTATGCTGAACCGTCGCGGCTTCTCGACCTTCGTCATGTGCCGCTCGTGCGGCGCCGTCGTCAAATGTCCTTCCTGCTCGCTGCCGCTCGTCTATCATCGCAGCGGCAGGCTCCTGTGCCATCACTGTGACATCGAGCAGGCCGTGCCGCTTTTGTGCCCCGAATGTTCGAGTCCCTACATCAAATACTTCGGCTCAGGCACGGAAAAGCTAGAAGCGGAACTCAAGGCGCTCGTGCCGACAGCCCGTGTCGTGCGCATGGACCGGGACACGACGGCGCGAAAGCTCGCGCACCAAGAAATTCTCACGGCGTTTCGCGAGAAGAGGTACGACATCCTGCTCGGCACGCAGATGGTCGCCAAGGGGCATGATATCCCGGGCGTTACGGCGGTCGGCATCCTCAGCGCCGATGCGAGCCTCAACATGCCCGACTTCCGCGCGGCGGAGCGCTGCTTCATGCTCATCACGCAGACGGCGGGCCGCGCAGGCAGGGGCGAGGCGCCAGGACAAGTCGTCGTGCAGTGCTACAGCCCCGAGCACTATGCGGTGCAGGCGGCGCTCAAGCAGGACTACGAGGCCTTTTATCGCGAGGAGATTGCCATACGCGAGCAGCTCTTCTACCCGCCGTTCAGCCGCCTTGTCAAGCTCATCGTGCAGCATGGGGAAGAGGAGGCGGCGCGTCAGGAAGCGTGCCGCATTCAGGAAAACTTCCTCGCTGCCTTCGCAGGCAGGGAAGGGCAGCAGATCATCGGTCCTGCACCCGCCTTGATCGCCCAGTTTCGCGGCATCCATCGCTTCGTGCTTCTCATCAAGACGGCGGATCTCGCCGCCGTGAGGGAGTTCCTGCGCGGCGAGGGACTGGATCAGAGGAACGATGTGCTCATCGACGTCGATCCGATCATGACGATGTGAGCCATGCAAAAATACTTGTTGCAAAATTTCTTCAAAGGCAGTATACTATACATCCAAGCTGAACGGGCTTTTGAGAGTCTTTTCAGCGAGCGCTTCATGTGCATGCCAACGGGGACGTAAAGGTTTCGACGAGGGTAGATGGTGCATGGGCAGCGAGCCGGGGGTTCACCATCCCGTCAGCAAGGTGAAACTTTTATTTAAACATAAAAGCAAACGAAGACTACGCTCTGGCGGCTTGACGCCAGCCTCTGTCCGCTTGGCTCCCGCCTGAGCGGATAAGAGGACAACTGCGGGATACCTGAGAGTTGATTTTCGCAGGCTCAAAAGGGAAATTTTTGCGGAATCGGATGACGGAAGCCTGTCTGCGGGCGTCTGGATTCTTAAATAAAAACACAGACTGCGCTCGGAGAAGCCGATGAAACAATGCTTTCGGACAGGAGTTCGATTCTCCTCGTCTCCACCAGAGAAAAAGCGGCAGAGCCGTTGAAATAAAGAAGAGGACGCCTGCGGCATTCGTACCGCAGGCGTCCCCTTTTCGTGCTTGTACATCGGCCTCAGTGATCGAAGTGTAGGGGAGAGTCCCTCTGTTCATTCAAGGGTATTCTACTTCTTTTTCTTTTCCAACAGGGCAAAGAAATCAGAAATCTCCATCGGCCGGTGGAAGTAGAAGCCTTGGATGTAGTCGCAGCCCGCTTCGAGGACGGTCTGAAGTTCCTGATCTGTCTCGACGCCTTCGACGCAGACCTTCTTGCCGAACTTATGGCAGGAGTAGACGATGCTCGATATAAAGTCGCTGCTGTTTTTGGAATAGGCCATTTCTTTCATCAAGCTGCGATCGAGTTTTACGATGTCGGACGGGTGCTTCAAGAGAAGTTCCAAGGAGGAATATCCCGTGCCAAAGTCGTCGAGCGCGAGACGAATGCCGAGGTCGCGGCACGCTTCAATGAAGGTCTGTAAAGTGGCGGGGCTTTCGTTGTAGTTCGTTTCCGTGAGTTCTGCAACGAGATTCTTGCCATCCATTTTGTGACGGGCAAGGGTCTGACGCATGAAGGGCAGGAAGTCGGGGTCCAGCACTTGATGATAACTGACGTTGAAGTTTAGGGAAAAGTTAGGGTTCGTACGGCGTATACGCTTGGCATGGATGACTGCCTGTTCGAAGATCCAGCGTCCGACAGCGCGGATTTGTTGAGTGCGCTCCAAGATGGGGATGAATACGGCGGGTGAGATGTTCGTGCCCTCGTGGGACCAGCGGCACAGAAGTTCGCCGCTGACGATGCCGAAACCGTCGGTGGTGACTGTTGGCTGGATGACCGTGCGGAAGTTGGCGCAACCGTGCTCGACATCCTCATTGATGGCGAGTAGGAAACGGCTGAGGTTTTTTCGCGTTTCGAGATTCTTTGAGGAGAAAAGAACATAAGGCTCATCGGGGGATTCTTTTGCGAGATCCAAGAGGCTCAGCATGTTGGCGATGATCTCATCACATGCCGTATCGCTCGGTATGTCCTCCATCAAGGCGAGAGAAGAGGGCGTTTGTACAGCAAGACCGTAGATGGCATAGAGATTCCTCACCGTCAAACTGATGAATTCGAGTATCGTCCTCGGATCTTCAGTGATGCCGGGCGAAAGGATTGCGAGGAAGCGCAGACCGTCGAGGCGGTAGATCAGAAGACCGTCGCGGAAGCGGTTCGTGAGCCCGGCTGCGATGTCCTTGAGGAGTGCGTCGGAATGGCTTCGGCCGTGCATCTCGTTGATTTCGCGGAAGTTGTTCAAGCGGAAGCCGATGAAGGAAAGGGAAGGATATTCCTTCTGCAGTTCCTGCAATTTGATTTCCGCACCTTTCTCGCGTGCAAATCCTGTGATGGGATCAACGACAAAATCGAGTGCGAGGCGCGAGATGCTGCCGGAGAAGAATAGGGGGTTCTCGCGTGTCGAATCCCATTTGAGGATGCCGCAACAACGAATCCAGAACTCGTTTCCTTTATGATCGGTCACACGGTAGCGCAGATCATGGGTATCGCGCTTGCTTTTGATGATGTCGGCAATGTCCGCTCTGTATGTGGCGAGATCATTGGGACGATGGATTCGACTTTCCCATTTTTTGAGAAAGTTCTTGACAACGTTGCTCTTGAAAGCAAAAGTTTCGCGCATCTGGTCGTTGATGTAGAATAGGTTCGATTGCATGTCGCCGAAGTAGATGTATTGGTCGGCGAGTTCAATGGAATCGAGGAAACTTGGGAAGTCGAAGCGATTCTCTCGAAGGAAGGTGGAGAGAGCTCCCTTGTCGGCATCGGCATCGATTTCTGCAGCAACGCCGCCCGTGCTGCGCAAGAGATCCCTCATGCGGATGATGCGCATTGCAAAGCGCCCGACAAGGTACAACGCTGCTGTGAGATCACGAACTTTTTCCCAATCAGGAACATCGGAGATGATGATGCCTGATGGTTCGCCATCCTTGAAGAGGGGGACAGCGGATAGGGAGTAAAGACCGAGCGAGGTGAAGCACTGGCTGGCAAGAGGGTGTTTAGCAGCAATCGTCTGCGTATCCTTATAGAGAATGCACTTGCCGTTCATCAATTGATCATACGTCAAGGCGACAGCAGCGCGCACGAGGTCGCCCTCAGGCTGCCTGTATGGTTCCATATCATTTGAACTCCAAGTGTAGGCGGGCGTAGAGCGCTCATCCAAGGGTTCGATGATCATGATACGATGCAATGCAAAGATATCGCCCATATACTGAAAGAGCGAGTGGATGCCTTCGTCAGATTCTTCCGTATCGACGATTTTTTTCAAAAAAGCCGCAGAAAGTTCGCTTTTTTCACAGAATTCATCAAGCCATTCCAAAACGGAGTTCATGATTCTTCCCAACTCCTTTGTAGCGTTTTTGGGAATCGCTGATAAATTTAGTACAGCCATCTGGATGCATCTTTTCTGCCTGCTCTGCATCGACAAATCTTCACCGATCTGACAGACTTCGTTTATCAGAGCTCCCTTTACTATATGATGTTATTATACATGAAATCTCACTATTCGTCTATTGTTTATAGGAAAAAAGTTCATGTTTTGGAATTTTTGAATCGCACTTCGTTTTTAAAAGCAGTGCGATGGACTTTGGTGTGTGTTTTCGATCCATCGCGTATTCATGCAGGGAAAAAGAAGCTTTTCGCGAATAAAAAAAGAGCAATAGTTCGACAATAGCAGAAAGGTGATACCTATGCAATATAAAGCTGTGATCTTTGATTTAGACGGTACCCTTGTTGATTCCTTGGCTGATCTTTCGGACAGCGTGAATCTCATGCTGGAAAGTTACGGCTTTCCGACACATGAGATGGAAAAGTACCGTTATTTCGTCGGTAATGGCTCGAAAAAGCTCATGGAGCGTACCTTGCCGAGGGATAAGGCGGCGTCCGCCGAATTTGTTGAGGAAGCACTCGTGAAATACAAGGCGATCTACAAGGAGCGCCTTCTGGAAAAAACGCGTCCCTACAATGGCGTACGGGAACTTCTGGCAGAATTGAAGAGCCGTGGCATTCCCTTGGCAGTCTGCACGAACAAGCATAATGATGCGGCGTTGACCATCGTGAAGATTCTTTTTGCACCTGGTACCTTTGAAGAAGTGCTCGGCGATCGCCCGGGTTTTCCGAAGAAGCCCAATCCTGCGACCCCATTGGAAATCGCTTCACACCTTGGCGTGAAGCCTGATGAGGTGGCTTATTTGGGCGACACCTCGGTTGACATGGAAACCGCTGTGCACGCGGGATTTTTGCCTGTCGGTGTCCTCTGGGGATTCCGTCCCGAAGAGGAACTTGTGAAAAGCGGCGCGAAGATCTTGCTCAAAGCACCGTTGGAGCTCTTGGAAAAAGTGGAGTTTTGAATAGCCATCGGACGATTGAAGGAAAGAGAAGCAATGAGAAAAGAAATTCCCGTGCAACAGGGCGAAAAATATGAAATCACAATCAAGACCCTTGGCGCGAGCGGCGAGGGCGTGGGGCGTGCTGTCGATTTCACTGTATTTGTGCCTGGCGCTTTGCCTGGCGAGCGCGTGCTCGTGCGTATCGACGAGGTTAAGAAAACGTATGCGCGCGGAAAACTCGTGGAAATCTTGGAGAAAAGTCCTAATCGCATTTCTCCCGCCTGTCCGATTTACGATTTTTGCGGTGGCTGTCAGCTTCAACACCTGTCGTATGAGGGGCAGTTGCACTGGAAGCGTCAGCAGGTCGTCGATGCCGTCGAGCGCATCGGAAGGCTTTCCGGCATCGAGGTGCTGCCCGTTTTAGGTGCGAAAGAGCCGTGGTTCTATCGCAACAAGATGCAGTTTCCCGTAGGAAGGAAGCGGGGGAAGACGGTCATCGGCTGCTTTGCCAAAGGCTCGCATGACATTATCGATACGAGGGACTGTCGGATTCAAAAGGAAGGTAACAACACCATTGTCAATGTCATGCGCGAGGTCGTCGATCGTTTGCGTATTCCCATCTATGATGAAGATCGTCACACAGGCGTCCTGCGCCACGTCGTCGGCCGTATCGGGGAAAACGGCGAAGCGATGGTCGTGCTCGTCACAGCGACGAAGGATTTGCCTAAGGCGAAAGAAATCATACGGTTTCTTAAGGAGCGCGTGCCAAACCTCAGGAGCGTGCAGCAAAATATTCAGACGTACCGCAATAATGTCATATTGGGGCGCGAGACAAAACTCCTCTGGGGCAAACCGACGATCCCCGACCGCATCGGCAAACTGCACTTCTCCATCTCAGCACGGTCGTTTTTCCAAGTCAATACGGAGCAGGCCGCCGTTCTTTATGAGAAGGCTCTCGAATATGCAGATCTCAATGGAATGGAAACTGTCATCGACGCCTACTGTGGCACAGGTACGATCACGCTCTTCCTCGCACAAAAGGCGCATCGTGTTCATGGCATCGAGATCGTCAAGCCCGCGATCGATGATGCGAAGAAAAATGCGCGTGACAATCGCATAAAAAATACGGTGTTCCTCGTCGGCGACGCCACAAAGCTCATGCCGCGCCTCTATCACGAAAACGTTCATCCCAATGTCATCGTCGTCGACCCGCCGCGCGCTGGCTGTACGGAAACCGTTTTGAAAACCTTCGCCGCTATGCATCCTGACCGAATCGTTTATGTATCTTGCAATCCCGCAACTCTGGCAAGGGACATGGCATTCTTGGCGACATTGGGATATATGGCGAAAGAAATACAGCCGGTCGATATGTTTCCGCAAACATCGCATGTCGAGTGCGTGGTATTGATGTCAAGAGATCAGAAGTAAAAGCAGGGAAAAGGCTTGAAATCAAGGGATTCCGAGAATATTGCTGGTAGCGTCGCCGGAGTCCCTTATTTATGCCCTTTGCCAACAGTTGCCACTACTGGTTTTTCAGTATTTGTAACAAGAGAACTGCTTTTGTCCTTGGCGTAACAAAGGAACTACTGTTTTTCGAGGTTCTGGAGAATGTGTGAGAAGGGAACTTATACCACCACGAAAACGAACCGTAAATTCGCAAAGTAACTTCCGCTGATGTAAGTCTGTGGGATTTAGTCTAAGAAAGCCGATAGGAGTAAGTGCGAGAAGCATCAGAATTTGTATGCAACGGATGACCTGAGCACAATATCGTCTTAAAAGCGACCGAACCATAAGGGATCATCTGGAAAAATGGACATGCTTCGCACTCCGAAAAGCGAGGCTTTTCAGAGTAAGTTCCACCCTAGCGGGATTTACTATGAGAAAGATGTGCAGCGCAAGATCAGCCCTTTAGAAGCCTAGGAGACTGCACGACATCTTCCGGCGCAACATACGAGATACCCAAAAGAGCAGCCAGTTCCTCGGAAAAAGCGAACGTAAACATCTCATAGGGAGACTTGCCGCTGTAAATGTTGCGACGGACGCCATTGATGTGAGAAAAAATCAAATTGACGGTATCCTGTGTGAAATGGTCGAAAGAAGACCCCTTCGGCACAATATCGCGAAAAAGTGTGTGATTCTTCTCAATTTGCGCCTTTTGGCAAGACTGCATGGGATCGCAGAAAAAAAGGCAGGCCTCCTTTTCTCCCTCAAGATTGTTCTCAAAGGCGAAAACATCGGAGAACTCTCCACCGTTGTCCGTAAGCATCACGGGCATAAGGGCAGGAAAAGAAAAACCGCCTGCAGTCAAAGTTCGTTTGACCTCTTGGAACTTCAAGGCAGCCTGCACAGCCGTCTTGTTTTCGAGCAGAAGCCCGAACATGAAATTGAACGCAGTGAAGTGGACGGTGAGTATGACTTTGCCGCCCGAAACTCCGATAACGGTATCAAGCTGCGTATGTGCGCTAAGCCCTTCCCGTTCCATATGAGCGAGGAAATCCGCATAGGTGCGTTCCTTCTTTATGGCAGAAGGAACGACATCCGCCCGCTTCTTTTTGCGAGGCTTGAACTTTACGGCGCGTGGAAGGTGAATCTTGGAAGCCGAATAATATCCCTTGGAAAAATGCCGATAAACCGTGCTGAGAGACACATTGAGCTCTGGGTGAGAAGCGACGATATGATAAATGTGCTGCCCCTTCTCAATGCAAGAGGAAATGATGCGATCCTGCTTGTAAAAAGACGCACGGTTCAACGGAATGCCTTCGCGTGCATCGTGCAGGAGCGCTTCGTATTCGGCATGTGCCTGCGGAGCGACATAGAGAAGGCGGAGGAAGCGGCAGTTAGCGGAACGGCGCTTGGAGCAGGCGTTGCAGACGAAGGGCGTCTTGTCGAGCAAGGGGCAGAGTTCGTCCGTTTGCACGAACGCATTGTGGTGCTCTTTGCGATGTTGCTTCACTTCGTAAGATATGGTGGTAGGATCTTTCTGAACGAGCAGGGCGATCGCCTTGAAGGACAATCGCTTGTCGAGCCCGTTCATGATTTCCTGGCGGTCTTGTGCAGTAAGGTGCTTGTTCTTCTTGTTGTTGTCTGCTTGCTTCATGATGACAGCCTCCTTTGTGTAGAGAGATTTCTCACACTAAATTCAGCCATAAATTCTTCTCAGAGTAAATCCCGTCAGTGACCTATTATGTGAGATTTACTTTGGAAATTTACCAAATATAGTAAGGTGGCAGGTCAAGCTGAGTTTGATAAGTTTTAATTTAAGGCTTTGAGAAATTTTGGTATAATAGAATAATAGGATAATAGATAAAAATAAAATTGAATTTGGTGAGGTGATCACTTGAAGGAGCTTAGACCCAATTTCAGAGACATAAAATCATTTGAGGAATTTAGCAGATACTATTGGTATCGAGAAGAACTTTCAAAAATTTGCAAGTCTCTTGGATTAGAATATAGAAGTACAAAGCAAGAACTGAATCATATTATAGAACAATATTTTAATGGGAATAGAATAGAGAAGTCTCAGAGATTTGTAAACAAAAATCAAACGGAAGTTGTAACGTTAAGTACACCATTACTTGAGTGTAGTTTTTCTTTTAATAAAAAATTTCGAGAGTATTTTTCAGCTGTAACGGGTGTTAGTCCATTTAAGTTTAATGCTGATATGGCAACGGCATGGAGAAAAGTAAAATCAGAAAATGATTTAAATTTTAAAATTCAAGATATGCTGAAAGTATATTATGGAGAATCAGAATATGCTAAGTACGATAATTCAGCTTGTCAATGGAATCAGTTCCTAAAAGACTTTTTTTTGGATAAATTTAGCGAAAATTATTTCGATAAGTTAAAAGTGGCAGCTATCCTTTGGAAAGAAGTCAGAGATTCAAAGAGCAAAAAAATATATTCTAGGGAACTTCTAAATGAATATAGAAATAAAATTGAAGAGTACCATAAATAGTGAAATACCAGCTTGTCGATTGAATAAAATATATAACTAAGACATTTACAAAAAAGTAGATGTCTTTTTCATGCTCATTTTTAGGAAAGGAGGGATGTAAGTGGCTAACAGAATAAAAGGAATTACCGTTGAAATTGGTGGAGATACTACCGGCCTTGATAAAGCCTTAAAAGGAGTAAATTCTACAATAAAAAATACGCAGTCACAGCTTCGTGATGTGAATCGGCTATTAGAACTTGATCCTTCCAATGCTAAACTACTTGCTCAGAAACAACAGCTACTGCAAAAGGAAATTTCTGAAACCAGTGAAAAGTTAAATGCCTTAAAAGAGGCAGATAAGCAGGCAAAAGTACAGCTTGAAAATGGAGAACTTGGTCAAGATAAGTATGATGCCCTTTAAGGATAATTTTGTATATCCTATTGGAAGGTGAATTCTATGGTAAAGAATAATATTGAAGTGGATGTAAAAGTGAAATGCATTGAAGCCGGAAAGACGCAGGTGCAGCTTGCAGAAGAGATTGGCACTACTAGCCAGTATGTTAACCAGATCATTAAGAAAAAAGATGGGGTTGTTAATAAAACCTTTGTACAGATGATGGAAAAGCTAGGTTATGATATTGAGCTAACCTATGTGAAGAGGAAGGAATGCTAAGGAGGATAATATTATGGCATATGAGACACCATTAACAATAGCTGAGGTAATGAAGGACATTACTGCAAATAAATATGTTTTACCTTCTATTCAGCGTGAATATGTTTGGGATACCGAGCAGATTGAAGCTTTGTTTGATTCTCTTATGAGGGACTATCCGATTGGGACATTCCTTTTCTGGGAGATTAATAAGGAACATGTAAACGACTATGACTTTTATGGATTTATTAGAAATTATCATGAGTATAAAGGTGTACATAATAAGAAAGTCGATTTAAAAGGTTTGGATGGCGTGACAGCTGTTCTTGATGGACAGCAACGTCTCACCTCAATTTATATAGGGCTTAAGGGAACCTATGCCTATAAACTTAAATATATGGCAAAGAAAAATCAGGAGGCATACCCAACTAGGAAATTATACTTAAACTTACTATCAAATTCTACGGACAGTAGTAACGAGTATGAGTTTAAATTTCTTACAAATAAAGAAGTGCAAAATGATGAAAATACATACTGGTTCGAAGTCGGTGAAATCCTTAATATGAAACAAGATGGTGACGTTGCGATGTTTGTTACTAAAAATATAGGCTTTTCAAAGGAGTTTAAGTATACTGAAGAACAGACAATATTCGCTATCAATGCTCTGTCTAAGCTATATAACATTATTAATAAGGTTGGCACGATTAGTTATTATAGAGAGAAGACGGTAGAACTCGATAAAGTTCTAAATATATTTATAAGAGTCAACAGTGGAGGGACACCTCTAAGTTACTCTGACTTGCTTCTATCCATAGCTTCTGCACAGTGGGAAAACCATGATGCGAGAGAAGAAATTATTGAGTTTGTTGATGATGTAAATGCAGTAGGAGCAGGATTTAAAATCAATAAAGATTTTGTGCTGAAGACGGCGTTGGTTCTTAGTGATTTTACGAATATTGCTTTTAAAGTGGACAATTTTAACAAACAAAACATGATTAAAATTGAAAACAATTGGGATAATATAAAGAAAGCTATTAAACAGGCGGTTCTTTTGGTTTCATCATTTGGTTATTCAGGTGAAACACTAACATCAAATAATGCGCTGATTCCAATTGCATATTACCTTTTTATTAATGGTATGCCGGATAACTTTGTTGATTCAGGGACAAACAAGAATAATAAAGATAAAATAAAGAAGTGGCTTATACGTTCTCTGTTAAAGAAGACATTCAGTGGACAACCAGATAATGTGATTAGACCAATTCGTGAGATTCTAAAAGCAAACGGAACAAATGAGTTTCCATTAGACAGTATCATCGACAAGTTTAAAGGTACAAATAAATCCATACAGTTTACGGATGAAGATATTGAGGAGTTCCTTTTGAAACTTAAATATGGAAAGAGTGACACACTTTCAACTCTCATGTTGCTATATCCATCACTAGATTTCAGTAATAAATTCCATGAAGATCATATGTATCCGAAGAGCAAATTTACAAAAACTTATCTCCGAAAGCAGGGTGTTCCTGAGGAACAATTAGATTGGTACATTGCAACGGTTAATGATATAAGTAACCTTCAGCTTCTTGCTGCACAGCTTAATGAAGAGAAGCTTGCTACTGATTTTGATGAGTGGTTTAACGAACAACATCCTACAGATACGGATAAGATTCAGTATAGGACTGTGAATTATCTGCCAGATATGGAGTATTCATATGAAAATTATCCAAAGTTTATAGAGGATAGAAAAGCACTTCTAAAAAAACAGTTAAGTGCAGTTCTGCTTTAGGATAATATGGGTTGTTATACTAATAAAAGTGATATGTTCCCAAGAACTGACAAAGATATAAAAACATGGGTGATATGTTCCCAAGAACTATTAAATCAACAGAATGTGCCAATGTAAGCTATGGTATCAGCTCGTGCCACGTGGAAACTCTCACGAAACTTATCAGGAAAGATTTGCTGTAAAGAAGAAGCCTCAAATCGAATTAGACTGCACTCCAAAATACGGACATGGATAGCGATAAATCGTGATTTCTTTGTTTTATACCTAGGCACATGATGCAAGAACTTAGTAAAATCAAGGGTCGAAGGGAATATGTATAATGATAAAAAATGATGTAGCGAGAGATATACCCATCATCCAATGGTATCCGGGCCACATGAAGAAAGCACGGGAACTGGTGGAGGAGAATTTGAAGCTTGTAGATGTCGTTGTCGAACTGCTTGACGCGCGGATTCCAGCGGCGAGCGCGAATCCCATGCTGCGGGAGATCGTCGGCGACAAGCCGCGCGTCGTGGCGCTCAACAAGAGGGATCTGGCGGACGAGAAGATGACGAAGTGTTGGCTGGAATATTTTCGTGCACAGAAGCTTCCGGCTGTCGCGCTCGATTCTGTGACGGGGAAGGGCATGCGGGAACTGTTGGCGCTCATTGAGAAGGCTGCGAAACATCGTACGGAAAGGTTGGTATCGAAAGGTGTTGCAGCACGCAAGGCGCGTGTGATGATCCTTGGCATACCGAACGTCGGAAAGTCGTCCCTGATCAACCGCTTGGCAGGCGCGGCGAAGGCGAAGACGGCGGACAAGCCAGGCGTCACGCGCGCGAAGCAGTGGATCCGCATCGGAGCGGACGTTGATCTCTTGGATACTCCGGGGATTCTTTGGCCGAAGTTTGAAGACCGCGCGGTTGGACTTAAGTTGGCGTTTACCGGCGCGGTCAACGATGAGATCTACGATTTGGAGAATGTGGCGCACTTGCTCCTTGCGGCTTTGCGGCGCGATCATCCGGAACGTTTGCAGGAGCGTTTCAAGTTCAAGGAGGCGCTTCCAGAGACTACGGAGGAACTGATGGAGGCGATTGGACGCAAGCGTGGCTGCCTTTTGAAGGGCGGACGCATCGATTTCGAGAAGGTGCAGCATATCCTTCTGACGGAATTCCGCATGGGGAAGTTTGGCAAGATCAGCTTGGACGTGCCCCCGACGGAACCATCGGAGGAAGTGGACGGCGGTTAATGGATGGGGAAGAAATGACGATAAGAGAACTGGAGTGCCTTTATCGCGCAGGGAAGTGGACTGAGGAGCTGCAGCGGCAGGGTCTGTCTGATTCCCGCACAGGTGTGCAGCGATTGGTGCGTCGATGGGAGCGAGATGCGCAGGAGCGCGCCCGCGTCGAAGCACTGTACCATTACGAATTTTTGGCACGTGAGAAGGGCTGTCTGCTTGTGGCAGGCGTCGATGAAGCCGGTCGTGGCCCTTTGGCGGGACCAGTTGTAGTCGCCGCAGTCATCTTGCCGCTGGGTCTTTTTCTGCCGCATTTGAATGATTCGAAGAAATTATCTCCAGCCGTGCGCGAGGAACTTTTTTCTGCCATTATGGAAAGCGCTGTCGCTGTGGAAATCGTGAGCATTTCAGAGAAAATCATCGACGAAAAGAATATCTATCAAGCGACGAAGCAGGGGATGTACGAAGCTGTTTCCGCCTTGCGGCCGCAGCCGCAGCATGTCTTGCTCGATGCCGTGCCGTTGAAGCTTTCTATGATGTCTTCTCCCATTGTCCACGGGGATGCAAAGTCGGCGTCGATTGCGGCGGCATCGATCGCGGCCAAAGTTACGAGGGATCGCCTGATGCTGAAATATGACGAGGAATATCCGCAGTATGGTTTCAAAAGGCACAAGGGCTATGGGACGGCGGAGCATTTGGCGGCTTTACGGAAGTATGGGCCTTGCCCCATTCATCGAAGATCCTTCGAGCCGGTTCTTTCGATGGCGGTGAACCCTTGAGGCAAGGACGCGTTGATGAGGCCGGCATCAAACGGATGGATTTCATTTTAGCAGGTGTTCCTTAGAAGATTACACGGAGGATTCGTTTCATGGCAATGGAAGCAAATGCCGCCAATGCTGCGGGGTCTTTGCAGCGAATACAGCGGCCTCAGACGACAGGATCGACAGATGCCGTAACGCGGCGAGGGGACGGCACTTCGTCCTCCCCTTTTGCAAAGGAGACGAATGTCTCTATACGAAATTCCATTGCGGATTTGTCATCCGTCCTCGGGAGGATTTCCCAAGGACAGGAGGATTCGGTGGAGGTTCTGCCCGATCACCTGCAGAAGGTGATTCGTAATGTCATGGAAAGCGCTTTTTCGTTAAGTGCGACCTTGGAAGAGGGATTGGGCAGTACGACGGAGAGCCAGCGTTTTTCCTTGGAGCAGTTGGGCACGCTTTCGCGCATGCTCACACAACTGGGTGCACTCGCGGAAAAGGGCGTGCAGGTCAGCGATTTCAGTGAGAGCATGCAGACGTTGCTGCGAAATCTGAAATCGCTTCTGACGGCGCAGGAGGGTGGAAACTCCTTGGAGCCAGCCCTCTTGAATAAGCTGTCCTTCCAACTGCTTGACGCTAAGGCGCTGGAGGATTTGCCGGCAGCCTTGCAGCAGGCATTGACGGTTTTGGCACAGACGCAGCCGCAGCCGCAGCAGGGTGCGAGCGAGACAAGTTCTTTTGACTTTCTGAAGTCTCTTGTGCAATATTTCATGCCGCGGCTCGGAGAGGAAAGTGTGTCGCCGATCATGCAAGAGTCGGGGCAGACGATGCCCGAAGGCGACGCGGATGCTGAGACCAGTGCGAATCCACCGATGCGCGATATGAGTGAAGGCGGTGCGAAGGAAGTGCGGCAAGAGGCGGCAAGGCAGATGTCGGAAGCCGCCAATGAGGAGACGAACGCTGCGCAGAAGGAAGGTGAAGCGATACTTGGGAAGGAGGCGGCGTTGAGAAAAGCGGCGACGCAACAGCCCCAACGGAATGACGCCATTGTGCAGCAGAATGCCGAGGGAATGGAACCTGACTTGTTGCCAGACGCTGAGGATGGCGCTTCGGAAACAACACAACAGCAGAAGGTTTCAGGGCAGGCAGAGACTACCGAGGGCAAGGGGCAGACGAAGACGCCTCAGGAGCAAAGCGGAGCACAGCAGCAAAAAGCCCTCGGACAGGGAAATGCTGCCGAGGGAAAAGGACAGTCGAGTGAGCAAATGCTGCGTGGTGCGCAGCAAGAGGGAAAGTCGACGGAATCAGCGGTATCGCGTCAGGATGAACAGAGTGTGAATCCGCAGTCGACAAGACAGGAAGGCACCAAACAGAATACAGTGCAGGAAAAGTCTCTGCTGCAGGGGCGGAATCCTGCTGGTCCATCGACTAACTCACCGAGCAATACGCAGGGAGAGGCGAAAGCTTCTGCGCGTCAGATGCCCGTGATGCAGAATACGCCTCAGCTCATGCAGAGTCTGAAGGAGACAGCGTCATTCATGCTGAAGAATATGCCGCTTACAGAGAAGGATGCTGCCTTGCTGCGCGACTTTATCAACAACGGGCAAAAACTCTTGCCGGACAAGGAAGCGAAGCAGCTGCAGCTTCTCCTGCGCCTCAGTCAGAATAATGTTCCTGCTGCCGTCAATCAGGCTGCCGTGCAGAAGAATCTCGGCGATCTGCCGCGTCTCTGGGCATTTATGCAGCTCTGCGATATGACGGCGGTGAAGGACATGAAGGAGCAGCAGCTCAAGCGAGCGGGTAAGGATATCGCGGAATTTGCCGCTTCGATGAAGCGTTCTATGGAAGGCGGCAGTCTTTTTCAGACGGACAGCAAGGGCAATGTGCATCGGTCACTGAATTTCATGTTGCCATTGTATATGGGGGAAGGCGAAAAACAGAGTTTCCCCGCGTATGCCAATGTCTATAACGAGGAGAAGTATTCGCCCGAGGATGGGAGCATGCACAAGGAAACGTGGCTCAGACTCTGCGTGCTTACAGACCATATTGGCGCCGTAGAGCTGACTTGCCAGGTGTACGACGCGAAGAGCCTCAACATGCGCGTGCTTTTCTCGGAGGCGTCTGCCGTGGAAGAGTTCAAGTCATATATTCCTGAGTTCAAGGAATCATTTCGTACGATGGCGTTGGAACTGACCGATCTCAAAGTCAGTATAGCGGGTAGTAAAGAATGATGGACACGAATATGGAAAATAAAGATTTGCCGCTGGAAGAGCGAGACGTTGCCAATCAAAGAGCTGTGGCTTTGCGCTATGAGCCGGAAAGACAGCAAGCTCCGAAAGTCGTGGCGAAAGGACGTGGTTTCGTCGCGGAAAACATCCTCGCAGCGGCACAGAAAAACGCGATTCCTGTCTACCAGAATAAATCGCTCGTCAACATGCTGATGGCCTTGGAACTCGACCGAGAGATTCCGCCGGAACTTTACCGTGTAGTTGCTGAGGTTCTCGCCTATGTCTATCGCATAGACAAACGTCATCAGAAGCCAGAGTTGCCGCGGTGATAACGAAGAGACTTGGCGACCGAGGTGAGGAAGCGGCGGCGCTGTATCTGGAAAAGCGTGGCTGCCGCATATTAGAACGGCAATTTCGCATGAAGACGGGTGAGATCGACATCATTGCTGAGGAAGATGGGACATTGCTCTTCATCGAGGTCAAGACACGCCATCCGACGCGCTTCGGCACGCCGGCTCAGGCCGTAGGACGCACGAAACAGCGACGTATTTTTCGTACAGCCTTTTTGTATATGCAGAAGCATGGGTTTGTGGAAAGAGCCTGTCGATTTGATGTCATAGAAATCCTCGCGACGGACGAATCTTATGCGGTACGCCATTATGAGAACGCCTTTGAATTTGATGGTATTTAAGGGAATTTGATAAATTCAGTGATTCCTGAAGGGTTTGGAGGGAAGGCGCCTTTGTCGTTTGCGGCTGCATAAGCTACCAAAGTTTGGCAGAACGATGCGACAATTAAACTTGCAATCTGCCAAGCAGAGCAGCGGCAAGAAAAAATGCTTGACAAGCTGTGCCCTTTTGAATAGAATATCTCTGTATGAGTCGTAGCAAGCGCATCCATTAGCCCCGGAGCGCCAGCGGGCCATCATCTATGAAAATAATGCATTACAATAGGTTGAGGGAGGATTCGCATGAAGACGACATTTATGGCGAATGCAGCGAATATCGAACGCAAGTGGTATGTTGTCGACGCTGCCGGCCAGACGGTAGGTCGCTTGGCAGCGGAAGTCGCCAAGGTGCTTCGCGGCAAGAACAAGCCGACCTTCACGCCGCATGTTGATACGGGTGATTTCGTCATTGTGATCAACGCGGAGAAGGCGGTCTTTACAGGCAAGAAACTTACGGATAAGATGTATTTCCGTCATTCCGGATATCCGGGTGGCACGACGTTCACAGCGGCAGGAAAGCTTATGGAGAAAGCTCCGGAGAAGGTCATTGAGAAAGCGGTGCGCGGCATGTTGCCGAAAAATCGCCTCGGTGCACAGATGTACCGCAAGCTCAATGTCTATGCTGGTTCGGAACACCCCCACGCAGCGCAGAAGCCCGAAGTGCTCGCGCTCGACATCCGTTGATTTCTGGAAGGAGGAGCTTTAATCCATGGCATTAGTCAGCTATTACGGCACGGGTCGCAGGAAGACCTCGGTCGCTCGCGTTCGCTTGGTTCCCGGTGACGGCAAGGTCACGATCAACGGCCGCGATATGGAAGAGTATTTCGGTCTCAAGACGCTTGAGCTCATCGTTCGTCAGCCGTTGAACCTCACCGATACGGTGGACAAGTACGATGTCATTGCTAACGTCAAGGGTGGTGGCGCCTCGGGCCAGGCAGGTGCGATTCGTCACGGCATCACGCGCGCCCTGATGGAACTCGATGGAGAGCTTCGCCCGGCGCTGAAAAAGGCTGGATTCGTCACGCGCGATCCGCGCGAGAAGGAGCGCCGCAAGTACGGTCTCAAAAAAGCTCGCAAGGCCTCTCAGTTCTCGAAGCGTTAAGCAGCAAGAACCGAATAGAAAGTTACAAAAGCCCGCTATCCAAGAGATGGCGGGCTTTTTCAGTTATCTCAACGTGCTGAAGTTGCCCGTAAGATTGACAAAAATACGTTGATTTTCGAGTTGAACGTTACATATATCTCTGCGTATTTTGCGTGGAGGCAGGGGTACGGCTGAGACAAACAGCGCAGCAGAGCGCAGCCGATGCGGCGCACACTTGAAGGGTGAGGCCGTCCACATAGGTGGCGGGCGAGGCAAGGGATGCGCCGTCTCCCATGAGAAACTCGCCTGCAAATACAATTCCGAGCGCACCTGCAAGCTGCTGACCCGTCGTCAGGACGGCACCACCAACGCCCGCATCCGCCATCGGCAGATAGCGCAGAACAATACCTGTCGAAATGGGAATCACTGTGCCGTTGCCGATCCCGAGGACAAACAACGCGAGGAGGACAAAGGGAATTGCAGTGGACAGTCCCGTGATTGTGCCGAGCAACACGGCGAGGATGCCCGTGCCCGTGCAGAGCGTTCCACAGATCAACACGTGCGACGGCGAGTATCTCCGCATGAGCATAGGACCTGCGGAGGAGGCGAGGACGAATCCCGTGCCGACCGCCATAAAGACAAGTCCCGCCATCTGCGGCGAGAGTTCACAGATGTTTTGCAGATAGAGGCCGAGAATGACAAAGAAGGGCACAATGGCGGCGTACAGGCATACATTGAGAAGAATTCCGACCATATAGCCACGATAACGAAAGAGTCGAAGAGGATTTCCGAGATGCTTTTGGTATGTCTCGTGTGCAGCGTTTGGATTCGGTGGCAGCGACCTGCAGCCAATGGCGGCGATCAGGCAGATCGGCATGTTGACAAGGAAAATCATGCGCCAACCGAGTCCAAGAAAATCCCATGCAGGAATCCAGCCGCCGAGTACCTGCCCCATGATCTGCCCGAGTCCGATGGACACGCCGAATGCGGATAGTGCCTGCACACGTGCATTCTCTTCGTATGAGACACGAATCAGAGCGAGTACCTGCGGCACCATGACCGCGCCCGAAAGCCCTTGCAGAAGACGTGCGACAACAAGTTGTTGTGCCGTCTGAGCAACGCCGCAGAGTGCTGAGGTCGCGGCAAAAAGAAAAAGCCCGAGACGGTAGATACGCCGCCGTCCGAAACGGTCGCCGAGGTGGCCGCCGACAATCAGGCCTACGCCGTAGACGAGTGCATAACCGCTCATAATGCCCTCGAATTCTGCAGCCGACGGATGTAATGAGGAAATGATGGCGGGGGCGGCGACATTGATAACGAACTGGTCGAAGATGGACAGAAACGAGCCGACCAGGATAAAGGGCAGAATATAAAGTGAGACGGATACCGTTGCGCTCGTTGAAGCAATGCTGTTTTTCCTATCCATGATCATCTCTCCTGTGATATAATACATACAATTATTATGTTAGACCGCCTATTGTATGATTTCAACAGTAAAATTGTATGTATGACAATGTTGTAGGAGATGTCCTATGCCCATCAATTCGTTCGATAATTATCCTATGACGTGGTGTCCCGCACGCGCGGAGCTCCATCCTCCGTTCTATCGTGCACTTGCTGCTCAGCTCGAATACGACATCCTCAGCGGACGGCTGCTGCCGCATACAAAACTTCCGCCGCAGCGGGAACTCGCCGACTTTCTGGACCTTAATCTGAGCACGGTGACACGCGCTTTTCGTCTTTGCACGGACAAGGGGTTGATCTATGCGGTCATTGGGCGCGGGACGTTCGTCTCGCCGAATGCCGTGCTGCATGATACGATGGGAGGAACGGAAAAGTCAATCATCGAACTCGGCAGCATTCATCCATACGAGGAGTTCAACGAGATTCTTGCGGATACTGCACGGGATATCCTGCGCGGCAAGGATGCAGCGCGGCTCTTCGCGCTTAGTGGTGTGCAGGATGAGGACCGTCATGCGCGAACTGCGTGCAGCTGGCTTGCACGGGTTTCTCTCGCGGCAGAGCCGGCGAATCTCCTTCTTACTTCTGGCACGCAGAGTGCACTTGCAATCGTACTCACTGCGCTGTTTGATGCAGGAGATCGAATTGCGGTGGACGGATATACGTATGCGAATTTCATCGGCCTTGCAAAACAGTTGAACATACGCCTCATCCCCATCGAGGGAGATGGGGATGGGATGCTGCCGGATGCGCTCGCACGGCAGCGTCAGCAGATAAACATCAAGGGTGTCTATCTTATGCCGTCCTGCGCGAATCCGACTGGCATCATCATGCCTGAGGAACGGCGCAAGAAGATTGCAGCGGTGCTGCGTAAGCACAATATGCTTTTGATTGAGGACGATGCTTATGGCTTTACGGTACGCGAGAACGCTGTGCCCATGACCATGCTTCTCCCGCGGCAGTCCGTTTATCTGCACAGCCTGTCAAAACTTACCTGCCCCGGACTGCGCGTTGCATATATGCTTGTTCCCGCGCATCTCAGGCAACTCATTCGGAGAGCAGCGCGCAGCATTAGCATGGCGATCCCTCCGCTGAGTGCGGAGATCGTATCAGAGCTGATTGCCAGCGGCGCGGCAGAGCGTATAATGAGGGAGAAATGTCGGATGTCTGAGGAGCGCAATCGCATCTTTCGAGGGATTTTCCCTGCACAGACGAGGAATCCACGCAGCTTCTTCCAATGGATGCCACTGCCTGTGGGATGCGGTGGGGCGAATTTCGAGGCACAGGCACAGCATCGCGGTGTGCGTGTCCTCTCGTCGGATCACTTTGCCGTCGGCGGGGAGGCGGAGCATTCCTTTATTCGCCTCGCCCTCTGCTCGCCGCCAACGAATGAGGAGCTGGCGCGCGGACTACGGATTGTTCATGATCTGATGGAGGAAAATACGATTCCGCCGCAGACGGAGACATTGATCCTTTAGGAAGAATAAAGGAAGAGCGGGGTGAATTGTCCTCCCTACAATTTTTATCTTGTTATGACGGATGGGCGGTGCTATCGTAATGACAGAGGTGATATGATGAAAACAATAGGGCTGATCGGTGGTATGAGTTGGGAAAGTACGGTGACATACTATCAGGTCATCAACGAAACGATTAAAAATCAGCTGGGTGGTCTGCACTCTGCAAAATGTATTCTATACAGCGTCGATTTTGATGAAATTGAGAAATATCAAGCGAGCGGGGAATGGGATAAGAGCGCAGATGTTTTGTCTGAAGCCGCACAAGCATTGGAACGGGCGGGGGCGGATTATATCGTAATCTGCACCAATACGATGCACAAGGTAGCGCCTGAAATCGGCAGGAGAATTCATATCCCAATCCTGCATATTGCGGACATGACCGCTGTACAGCTAAAGAAACAAGGCATCCGAAAAGTCGGCCTGCTCGGCACGAAATATACCATGCAGCAGGATTTCTATAAAAATATTTTGATCAAACAGGGGGTTGAGGTCATCGTTCCGAATGATGATGATGTCGATGTCGTCAATCGCGTCATTTACGATGAACTGTGTCTCGGAAAAATTTTTGAGAAGTCCAAAGCTGCATATCTGGACATTATTCATAAACTCGCACGAAACGGGGCGCAGGGGATCATCCTGGGATGTACTGAAATCGGACTTCTTATCCAGCAATCCGATACCGATATTCCACTCTTTGATACCACACTCATTCATGCAGAACAAGCAGCACTTAAATCACTTGAGTGATAAAAAGAGATTCCGTTCGTCTTATTGACGTTTGGAATCCCTTTTCTACTTTATCGGACACGGTATTCTATTTGCAATTATTCCATCATGCGAGA
>CAJPOT010000015.1 GCA_905372355.1 uncultured Selenomonas sp.
CGGAGGCGGAGGCGGCGGCTCAGACTGACTGACTCCCGTACCCTTGCCGCCCGTGCCTGGTCCTTTGCCATCGCCGACTCCCGTGCCGACGCCTTTCCCTTCACCGCCTTGTCCCATGGGATTGCCCGCATGCGCCTCGCGCTTCTGACTCGGCTTGTCCGGCTCCTCGGGAGGTTTCTGCTCGATTGGAGGTAAAGTCTTGTCGGGTATCACAACCTCATCGACGGCCGGAGTCGCTTCCACCTGCGGCGGCGAGCCGCCGCCCTCGCTTCCCTCATCCTGTGCCTCGTCATAGACGATGACCTCGACGTTATCGTTCTTCTCTTTCATCGTCGCCACGGAAAAGACGCCGACAGCCGCCGCGATGAGGAAGATGATGAGATGTACGCCGAGCGATGCGAGGAGAGCCTTGTATTTATCCCTCGTATTCTCCATACGTCACTTGCCCCCTGCGCTTTCGCCGGCAAGGCCGAAGCGCGTGATGCCCGCACCCTTGAACTTATCGAGGAGCGCATAGACCATGCCATAGTCGATGTCCTGGTCAGCGCGCAGCACGAGGGAGAAGTTGCCGTTCCTCGCATTCTCCGCCTTGGCGCGCTCAAGAAGCGTCTTTTCCGCGATGGGCTGATCCTCAAGGAAAAGGCTGCCGTCCTTCTTCATCGTGACAACATAAGTCACGCGCATCTGTGTTTCCACATTTGCCGCCTTCGGCATATTGACGTCGACAGTCTTGAGATTCACCATGTAGAGCGTGCTGAGCATAAAGAAGACGAGCAGGAAGAACATGATGTCGATCATCGGGATGATAATGATCTCGGGCTTGTCGAAACCCTTCCTGTCCCTGAGCCTCATCGCGCTGCCCCCTCATAGGAAGAAAGCGCGTCCTTCGCACCCTCGACGAGCGAGAAGCACTGCTCCATGTCCGTCACGATACTTTCGATGCGCTGCGTGAAGTACGCATGCACGGCAAGGGCGATGATGGCGACACAAAGCCCCATGGCGGTCGCGATCAGGGCCTCTCCGACGCCGCCCGTGATCGCCGTCGCCTGCCCCGACTGAAGGTTGAACACGGAAAATGCCGAGATCATGCCGCTGATCGTGCCGAGAAGACCCAGAAGCGGCGCCATCGTCACGATGACGCTCAAATAATAGAGCCGTTTCCTAAGCTTCGACAGCGCGATGCCCGACTGAATTTCCATGTAAGAGGAGACGCGCGATGAATCCTTCTTTACGAGCTTCATCGCCCCGAAAAGGATGTTGGCGAGTGCGCCGCGATGATCTTCGGCAAGTTTCCTCGCCCCCGCAAAATCATCGTTCGCCATGCACTGATAAAACTCTCGCGTAAAGGCGCGTCCCGTGTCCATGCGTGAAAAGTACATCGCACGCTCGATGCCGATCGTCACGACGAAGATCGAGCAAAGGAGCAGCACATACATGATGGCGCCACCCTTGTGGAAAAACTCTATGCCTGTTAGAATTGCGTCCATGAAAAAATCCTCCTGAAATTACATACAATGATGGCATCGACAACAACCGAACCGTATGAGAAAAGCGTCTCCTGCCAAAATGCGGGCAGAAGGCGCCATTCATCATGCAAGCATCAAAACGAGCAGGTAAGGCCGATTTGGTAAAAGCGACCCGTGCCGGGATAGTAGGAATTTCCTAACCAGCCAGAAGACAACTTGCGCGTATAGTATTCCTCATCCGTAAGATTGTTGATGCGGAAGTACGCTGTCAAGTTCTCCTTAATATCATAGCTGACATTGAAATCCCAAATGGCATAACTGTGATCAAGATAGACGGCCTCATCAAGCCCCGAGCCGATGCGTCCGAGGACGTTCGCCTTCCAAGGTCCCTTCACGTAGTGCAGACCGATGCGATAGCCGTTCGGCTGACTGTTGCCGTTCTCCCAGACATAGCCAACACCCGCACCATTATCCAATTCCGTGCGAATATAGGAATAGCCTACATCATAACTCCATGCGTCATCAAGCCGCTGACGGAAAGACAGTTCTATGCCGCGCTTCTTTTCCTTGTTGATGTTCGAAGGAGTCCATCCAGAAGGACTGTTTGCCCAACGAATGGCATCATCAAGGCGACTTTCAAAATAGCTGACGCCCATGCTCGTCTTGTCATTGAACTTATGATTCACACCGAGCGTTGCCGTCCAACCCGTTTCCGGATCGAGGTTCGGATTGCCTTTCATCCATGGATCGTTCCAATAGAGATCATCCGCTGTCGGCGCCTTGAACACCCTGCCCCACGAAGCGTAGAACTGCGTCGCTTCATCGGGTCGATAGTTCAGCGCCGCCTTCGGAGTCCAATGCGTACCGAACATGCTGTGATGGTCGATGCGCACGCCAGGCACGAACGACAGCTTGCCAAGTTTCATCGTATCTTGCACGTAGAGCGCCTTGTTCGTAATCTTCTTATCCTTATAGTAACCGCTCCCTTCATTCGAAGAATTGCTACGATGCCACTCCGCACCGGCAATCAACGTGTTATTCTCGTCGAGCTTCCAACCATTCTGATAGTCAAAACCCCACAGAAGCGTGTTGAACTCCGTCCCATACGTCACCGTCTTGTAATTATTGAATACGCGCAGGAATCCCGGCGCCGCCGTGCCTTCCTTGAAGCGATAGGAAGCACTGACGTTGTTGAACACCTCCGTCATCTTGTTGCCGGAAAACGGCGGCACAACCGAGGCACCTCGACAATCATACTGCGCGGCATTGACGGAGCGATGCCCGTAATAGATATGCGCTGAGCTGCGATCGTCGATCTTGTCATCGAGGCGCAGGGAGAAACTGCGATTGCGATAATCGCTGCTATCCATCTTATAGCCTGTGCCTTTGTAGTTGTAATCGAAGTTGCCTCCGTTCGTCATGGCACCCGTCACGAACCAGCTATAGTTGCCATCCGTGCCCTGGTTTGTCAGCTCAAGGCTGTGCGTCTTCCACGAACCCGTGCTGAGGTCGACGGTCGTTTCATTCTTCACGCCCTTCTTCGTGATGATGTTGATGACGCCGCCCACAGCATCACTGCCGTAGAGAGCCGAGCCGCCGCCCTTGACAATCTCGATGCGCTGGATGTTCTTCATCGAAGGAATCATATTAAGATCTGCACTGGAACGACCAGAAGATGCGCCTTGATCATTGTTGACTCGCTCCCCGTCGACAAGGACGATCACGCGTTCATCTCCATTGAGACGGACGATCTCCTGCTGCTGCCCGCCCATGCGCGTGACAGTCACTCCGTTCACATGCTCAACAGCCTCGCCAACCGTTGCATAGTGATTCGCAGCGATTTCCTTCGCCGTGATGACTGTGACGTTGGCTGGCGTGTCCATGCGCTCTGTCGGGATGCGCTCCGCCGTCACGACGGTCGCGCCGAGGTCGTTCACTGCATTCTCTGTCGCTTCGTCAGCCGCATCGTTTTCTGCCGCGAACACCGGTGCGCAACAGAGACTCGACGCAAAAAAAGCCGCCAACACCTTCCTTGTCAAACAATCCTTGCCGTAGATTTTCTTGCTCTTCATGCTCTTTTCTCCTCCTTGATGATTTTGATGAATCCTTATTCCACCGCCGAGAGATGCTCTTCACGCCCTTGGGCGAAAGCACCTCCGTATGCGCGATAGGCGATTTCCTGCACGCCGAGCACGAAGTCCTGCGAGCAGTTGTAGATGTAGGCTTCCGTCGGCTCTTCGAGGCGATGCTCGCGGATGGCCTTGACCGTCTGCAGGGACGGATCGTCGAAGTATTCCTTGCGAAACTTGTCGACGTCGAATTTCCCATGGTCGTTGTACGTCGGCACGAAGAGGATGTCGGGATTGATCTCAACGAGCTGCTCCTTCGTCATGACCTGGCCGTCGCGGATGCCGAGCGCCGACCTGCCGTTCTTCACGCCCGCATAGCGGCAGGCGTCGTCAAAGCTGGAGCCGATGCCGCCATAACCCGACATCAGGGAGATCAAGACGACGGTCTTGCGCTCGCTCTCGGGGATGGCGCTGACCTTCTTCTCTATGCCTTTAAGATGCTCGTCCATCATCGCGAGGAGCTTTTCCCCGCGTTCGGGCACGCCTGCTGCCTGCGCGAGAAGCGCGATCGTCTCCTTAATCTCAGCGAGATTCCTCGCACCCTTGCAGACGACGACGGTAAGCCCCGCTTCACGAAGAGACGGCACGATGGCTAGGTCGCCCCAGTCAGGCACGATGACGAGATCGGGCGAGAGCGCGACGAGCTCTTCGACCGTCGGATTACCGACGCGCTTTTCCACCTTCTTCGCAAGCTCCACAACATTCGAGCTTACGGGGTCGTCGAGGAGGCTGTTTACCGCCGCCATATCTTCGGGCGGCACAAGACCGAGCATGACCTCGTCCGTGCTCATCGAAAGCGTGACAATGCGATGCGGCCGCGCAGGCACGGTGACGACCGTACCTTGGCTGTCCGTGACCGTATAGCTTCCTGTGCCGCCGTGCGCCGCCTCCGGCGCGATACGGCACGCCGTCAGCAGCAGGCAGACAACGACTAGGACTATGGCAAAGAAACTTTTCTTCAACCTTTTTCCTCCTTTTACCGCCTCCTGCGACAAAGCTTAGATAGCAGTGAAGTTCAACTTTCTGCGAGAAAAGCATCCATAAAAAAGAGCCTTTCCCTCTCGAAGAGAAAAGCTCCCTTATGCAGCGGCGCAAAGGCGCACGAATGCAAAAAAGAATCCCCTTCCCATCGCTCGCAGGTCAAACGGTGATCGTCAAGCAGGCAGTTCTCCTGGCTCGGTTCATCGCTCGGCTGCGCCTTCCCAGGGCAATGCCCCAGTGACATCCTTGCAGCTTCGCTCCCCTCACAGTGGCGGGACCGCTCCGGCATAACCGGATTTTCTCTTAGACCCTTGCGGGTACCTGCTCCACAGCGTGATTTTCTCCGCTGTAACTTATGAAATTATAACTAGACTTAATCCAGACCCTATGCTACCGCAAAACTCTCGGCTTGTCAATGCACTTTAAGAAGAACGACAAGGGGCTGCCAAAAGGCAGCCCCTTCCCTTCGTCTCCTATGAAAGCTATGCTCAGCCCAACGACTGCAGAAGCATCGCTGCGCTCGCTCCGCTCGCAGCACCAGTTCGACCATTCAGCTCGGCTTCTTTCGCGCCCCCAATGTGCTCTGTCCTCGTGCTGATGACCGTCGGATCTTTCTCGGCAGTCGTCGCCTTCGTCTTGTTCTCCGAAATGATTTCCGTCCCACGATAGACGGTGACGAGCACGGAACCGTCCGCCATCACCTTCGTCACGGTCGTCGTTTCTTCCTCGTTCTTGTCGCTGGAATTCTCGCCGCGCGGTGCGCCGCCGCCCGTTTCCATCTGACGCAGGATGGCGGAAAAAGCGTCCTTTGCCGCCTCGGGCTTCTTGTATGCCGCACCTGCAGCAGATGCGAAGCCATGCCCGCCAATCTTCCCGATCATGCTCATAGAAAACACCTCCGTTTTCTGTATCGAAAGAATCGGAGAACTCCTTAAGGCGCTTCCTTTTCGGGAATCTTCCCATGAAGATTGGACATGTGCTATAATATAGACGGTGCTATTACAACGGTGGCGGTCGATTCTTAGCCCTCGAAAGGGGGCGCTGCTTATGACCCTGTACGATTTTTTATCGTTGGTGTTTCTCGTTACGATTTGCATCGTAGCGTTAAAAGCGTAAGAATCCCCGCCTGCTCCGACAAAAGTTAGGCGGGGATTCTCAATCCTTTAAAACTGTCTCGGGCTGACCGTTACCAGTAGCACCCTTTCTACGCTCATTATACGACGTAAAGGCGGATTCGTCAAATTTCACTACAAAGGAGTCCTGCTCATGCCCGCTTCTCCCTTCACCTGCATCGGCTTTCCTCCGAGCATCGACGCAAACTGCACGCATATCATTCTCGGCTCGATGCCGGGCGCGGCGTCGCTCAGGGCGCAGCAATACTACGCCTACCCGCAGAATCGCTTTTGGCGGCTCATGGCATATCTGTTGGAGGGCGGTGAGCCGCCGCAGGACTATACGGCGCGGCTTCAGATGCTGCTCCGCCACCGGATCGCGCTTTGGGACTCCATCGCCTCGTGCGAACGCGAAGGCAGCTTGGACTCAGCGATTCGCGCAGCAAAGCCCAACGACTTCACCGCGCTCCTCGCGCATTATCCGCGCCTCTCTACCTTCTGCCTGAACGGCGGCAAATCCGCCGATACTTTCCGCCGTGCCAACAGGTCGCTCCTGAAACGCAACGATCTCACCTTTCATGCACTGCCCTCGACGAGCGCCGCCAACGCGCGCTGGCGCTTCGACGATCTCGCAAAAGCATGGAAAAAGGCGCTCCCCCTCGAAGAGTAAGGGGAGCGCCTTTTCTTTTCGATGAGAGGGCGCACGACGTACACAAAGTGAACGTCTGCGCGTACAGCTTACGCTTCGATATAAAGCGCCTGCACCATGATATCGACCTCGCGCACGAAAAGCCCTGTCATGTATTCGACCTTCGTTCTCACGCGCTGCTGCGTCTCCTTGATGAGTGTCGGAATATGGCTGCCGTAGGTCAGCACGACAGAACAGGAAATCTCAAGGCCGCGATCCTCGTCGCCCTTCCAGACGTGGCGCACGCGCACAGAACCGACCTTCGAGATGTATTCCTTCTCATGCACGATGCGCACGACCATCTCGCGAATTGCCAGATCGTCGATGATGAGCTTGCCATAATAGCTGAACACCGGGCGCACGATGGACTTCTCGCCGAGTTTGCGGCGACGCGTGCGGTTGCGGCGGAAAAAGGACTGGATGGGATCGATGAGGAAGCCCGAAGCATGAGGCTTCAGCTCGATCGTCGGAACGGGTATGATGTGCTTGCCCTGCTTCAGTCGGCTGTCCCGCGCTTTTTGCATCTCACGCTGCGTCGCGATGTCTTCGATGTGGATGATCTGTTCGATCGTCGGCAGTTTCAGTATGCGCGCGATCTTATAGACCATGTTCTCGGAAGTCCCAAGGATGAGGATGCGATGCGGCCTGCACTCGGCGATAGCAGAACGCACTTCTTCCGCATGTCCGGGCAGAACGAAAATGGCGCGGCGCACCGCCATGATTTTGCTCTTCTCCATCTTGGCGGAAGAACCGGCGACGATCTTGCCGTCCTTGATCAGGATGCCGTCATCAATGATGGCGTCCGCCTGATGCTGATGCGCCACGAGCAAGGCGCGGTGGCTCTTGCCTGTGCCGCTCGGGCCTACGAATGCTATGACGTCCATATCTTTCTCTCCTGCTTCTTTAAGAAACTAAAGCGAGGGAATTTCCTGCGAAATCCTTACAAAAAGGAAAGTCGACCTCTCTAAAGGTTCATTCTCGGCTTATACAGCTTCTCCGCGAACGAATCCTCCACCGTGAAGATGCCGAGTTCCTGCGGATAGCGCGAAGCAAAGCCGTGGAAGTCCGAGCCGCCCGTCACGAGCAGATGACGGCGCTCTGCCATACCGAGATAGCGCTGCGTATCGACCGTATCGTGCTGCGGATAAAATGCCTCGATGCCCTCGATGCCGAGGTCGAGCACATGCTCTACGAGCGCATCGTCGCCGACAAGTTTCGGATGAGCGAGGACGGGCGTACCGCCCGCATTCTTGATCAGCGCGACGATTTCTTCCGGCTCTAAGCGATAGTGTGAGACATAAGCGGGACGACCTTTGGAAAGCACGGCGTCAAACGCCTCGCGCACGCTGGAAAAACAGCCCTTGAGCACGAGCGCCCGTCCGATGTGCGAGCGGCTGATGGATTTGCTCGTGCCTGCTACCTTCAGCACGTCCGTTTCCGTAATGCCGTAGCCAAGCTCCTGCAGCTTCTCCACCATCTCAGCGAAGCGACTCCAACGCGCCTCTCCCACATCGTTCAGACGGTCGAGGAGATCGCGGCGATAGATGTCGACATTGTAGCCGAGGATATGGATTTCCCGTTTTTCATGATGGGCGCTGAACTCAATGCCCGGTATGATGCCGATGCCCTTCGCAGGCAAAAGCCCTTCCTCATAAAGATGCGTGACGCCGTCCACGGTATCATGATCCGTGATTGCGATGTAGCGAAGCCCCGCTTCCTTCGCCGCCGCCACAAGTTCCTCGGGCGTCATCTTTCCGTCGGAATATGACGTATGCGTATGCAGATCGCTGGACACTGGAACCTCACTCCCTTGCTGAACCCATGCAAAGCCCTCAACGCGGCTCCACGATGAGCTTGATCGCCGTGCGCTCCTCGCCGTCGATCTCGATATCGGCGAAAGCAGGAACACAAACGAGATCGATGCCGTGCGGCGCGACAAAGCCGCGCGCGATGGCGATTGCCTTGACGGCCTGATTCAGGGCGCCTGCACCGACCGCCTGCATCTCGGCCGCGCCTGATTCCCGAATGACTCCGGCCAAAGCCCCCGCGACAGCGTTCGGATTCGACCTCGCTGAAACCTTCAAGACTTCCATGATCGCCTTCCCTCCCAAAATCCCTGCAGCGTCTTTCTGCCGATTCAGATTTTTCATTCATTATCAGAAGAACCGTACAACTTATCTCTCCATGTATTCTATACAAAAAAGAAAAATCCTGCTAACAAGGAAGCACGGATAAATTCAGCCGCCCATCTTCATTTTATCCGCGCTTTTCTAGCCCTTCTTCATGATGCGCTCGATGGATAGCGTCCGATTCGTCGCATCGTCCACCTCGACGATCACGGCACTGTAGACGACAGAGCCTTCCGCCACCTCAAAGCGCACGGGGCGGCACGTCGTAAACTTCTCCAGCACGCGGTCGACGCGCACGCCGAGCACCGAGTCCCACGGCCCCGTCATGCCGAGATCCGTGATATAGGCGGTACCGCCCGGCAGAAGGCGCTCGTCCGCCGTCTGCACATGCGTATGTGTGCCGACGACGGCATTGACGCGTCCGTCGAGATACCAGCCCATCGCAGCCTTCTCCGAAGTCGCCTCCGCATGGAAATCGAGAAAGATGACGTCCGCCTCGTCACGAATCTCGCGCAGGATTCTCTCGATCTTTTGAAACGGACAATCCATATCGGGCATGAAGACGCGGCCGGACATATTGATGACGGCGATGTTCTTCGCGCGATGAGGATAGATGCAATAGCCTTTCCCCGGCGCTCCGTCTGGGTAATTGGCAGGTCGGATGAGAAAAGGCTCGTCGTCGATGAACTCCAAAACGTCCTTCTTGTCCCAGACATGATTGCCCGACGTCACGACGTCGGCGCCCCCATGGTAGAGCGCATCGAGCGACTTGCGCGTAAACCCCTTGCCCCCCGCAGAATTTTCCCCGTTGACGATGACGATGTCCACCGCCTTTTCCTTGCGGATTCCCGGTGTGAAGCGACCAAACGCCTCCCTGCCCGCTCTGCCGCAAACATCTCCAACCAGCATGACTCTCAAAACATAACCACCTCTCGTGCGCCCGAGGTCTTCCCCACGGGCACGAATCTTGTGGACACGTTCTCGTACTCACGCGCCTTCAACAAACGACAAGCGGCACTCCTGCCGCTTGCGTCATATTTTCTTTTTGCCGGACGGCTTACTTATTGAACACCATGACGCGGCCTTCCTCACGGATGCCGATCATGCGATCAGACATGCGGCTGCCCTTGAGGCTGCCGATGATATGGTCGATCGCCTCCTCACGCAGGAAGTTGTCCTCCTCGTAGCCGTCGCGCGTCTCGTCGGAAACGAGTGCGTCGCCGAAGCGTTCGTACATGAGGTCTGCCAGAAGGGCGATCTCGCCGCGAGAAAGTGTGCGGACATCGCGCAGGACACGAAAGAACGCCGTATTCCCCTGTCCTTCGAGGGAAAAATCGATCTCCCCCGGAATCAATCCTTCAAGGTCGTGGTATGTGAGAATGCTCTCTTCAAGAAAAGCCGCCGTCTCCTCGAATTCCTGCCGAGGAGGAACCTTCGTCAGGGTGAAGGAGAAGTACAGAGCCTCCTTTTCCGGTTCATAGCTCACCATGCCGATCTCCGGATAACAGACGAGAATGGACACCAACAGATTGATCCCATCCTTGTTCGGCTTCTTCGCACTTGTCATGAATCTGCCCAAAGCAAACACCTCGTTTCCCTAATCACAGCCAGAATACTCGCGGTACGCCTTGCGCCGCGCTTTCTAAAAACCAAGGGTGCTGAGAAGCATCCTCCCAACACCCCTATTATACAACTATTTGGCGTAATCAACAACGCGCGTTTCACGAATGATCGTCGCCTTGATCTGACCCGGATATTCAAGCTCCGACTCGATCTTCTTCACGATGTCGTGCGCGAGTGCGACCGATGCCGTATCGTCGACCTTCTCGGGCTTGACCATCACACGCACTTCGCGCCCCGCCTGGATGGCGAAGCAACTGTCGACGCCGTCAAACGACTCGGCAATCTCTTCGAGACGTGTCAGGCGCTTCAGATACGCTTCCAGACTCTCGCGGCGCGCGCCCGGCCTTGCCGCCGATACGGCGTCCGCCGCCGCGACAAGCACGGCTTCGACCGTCGTCGGCTCCACATCGCCGTGATGCGCATGGATGGCGTTGATCACGTCCTTGTGCTCGCGGTACTTCTTCGCAAGATCGGCGCCGATCGTCACATGCGATCCCTCGACCTCGTGATCAACTGCCTTGCCCACATCGTGCAGCAGGCCGCTGCGCTTTGCGAGCATCACGTCAGCGCCGATCTCCGATGCCATGACGCCGGCGAGATGAGCGACCTCGATCGAGTGGTTGAGCACGTTCTGTCCGTAGCTCGTGCGATAGCGCAGACGTCCGAGGAGCTTCACAAGCTCGGGATGAAGCCCGTGTACGCCCGTTTCAAACGTCGCCTGCTCGCCCGCTTCCTTGATGCGTTGGTCAACCTCACGCTTTGCCTTCTCGACCATCTCCTCGATGCGCGCCGGATGGATGCGCCCATCCGTCACGAGCTTCTCCAGTGCGATGCGAGCCACTTCGCGGCGCACCGGGTCGAAACCCGAAAGGATGACAGCCTCGGGCGTATCGTCGATGATAAAGTCGATTCCTGTCAGCGTCTCAAGCGTGCGGATGTTGCGCCCCTCGCGTCCGATGATGCGACCTTTCATCTCATCGTTCGGCAACGAGACCACGGAAACCGTCGTCTCCGCCACCTGATCCGCAGCACAGCGCTGGATGGCGAGCGAAACGATGTCGCGCGCACGCTTGTCCGCCTCATCCTTCGCCTGCTGCTCGTAATCCTTGATCATCAGCGCCTTCTCGTGCTTGAGCTCTTCTTCTGCCTCCGTCAGGAGCATCGTGCGCGCTTCCTCCGCCGTCAGGCTAGAAATACGCTCCAGCTCTTCCTTCTGCTTGTCGCGAAGCTCATTGATGGATGCGCGCGTGCGGTCGATCTTTGCCTCTTTACTTAAGAGGACTTCTTCTTTCTTCTCCAGGGAATCGAGCTTGCGGTCGAGATTCTCTTCCTTCTGCACGATGCGGCGTTCCTGACGCTGCAGCTCACTGCGCCGCTCCTTTGTATCGCGATCAAGCTCCTGACGGAGCCGATGAATATCCTCCTTCGCCTCAAGCAAAGCCTCTTTCTTCTTGGACTCGCCCTTGGCCTCCGCCTCGGCAACGATTCGCCTCGCCTCATCTTCGGCAGAGCCGATCTGCGCCTCCGCAGCTCTCTTGCGCAGCAGATAACCGCCGCCCACGCCGGCGACCAACGAGAGGATGACCGCCAAAACTATCTCAATGATAACTAACACCTCCTAGGTCGTTCAGGATTCGCCAAAACTCTTCTTCGACTCTTCCTTCTATGATATGTTTTTCGTATGTGGCTAAAAACTATACTTTCCTATTGTATGCTGTTTCCCATGTCCTGTCAAGAATTATCCTCCAAAGCCCCCCTAAAGACCTAGGGAACGACGACAAAAAATTTCCCGTCCCATCTTCTCGTGCAGGAAAATTCTCCATTCTCTATAATATATAAATGGAAAAGGAGGCTTCCCCATGCATCTGGCAAACTACCGCACATCCATCATCCTAGGCGTCACCTTTACGCTTCTGCTCTCCGCCTTCTGGTTTTTCCCCGATCTCGCCTTCATCATCTTCCTCTCGCTCCTCCTGCAGCTCCTCCTGCAGCCGCCCGTCGATTTCCTGCAGCGCAAGAGGGTGCCGCGCACACTCGCGGCTGGCCTTGTCGTCATTGCCTTCATCGCACTTCTCACAGGAATGATCGTCCTGCTCTCGCTCTCCTTCGTTCCTACCTTCCGCAACTTTGTCACCGACTTGCCAACCATCACCCTGAGCCTGCAGAACATTCCTTTCGTATCGGAGTCCGAATTCCTGCGCAGCGAACTCAGCGACGTTCTCGCCAATCTTCGCAGTCTTAGCACGGATCTGTTAAAATCCTCTCTGTCCTTCCTCTTGGAAATCTTCGGCAAATTCATGGCGTTCGTCATCATCATATTCGTGACCTTCTACCTTCTTAAGGACGGCAAGAGCATAAAAATCTGGCTTGCAGGACTCTTCCCGCAAGCCTCAAGGAAACGCGTGCTGAATCTCTTCAATGACATCCTTCGAGCATTGCGCGTCTATATCTTCAGCCAGATTGTCATGTGTGCCATCACGGGCACGGTCGTCTTCCTCTACTTCGAGTTCGCCGGGCTTCCCTACGCCTCTGTCTTCGCGTTCCTTTCCGGGGCGGGCGAGTTCGTCCCCGTACTCGGCCCGACTGCCGCCTCGGCGTTCGGCGTCTTTTTGACCGCTACCGAGTCGAGTTCTCTCGTGCTGCAGACCGTCCTATTTTACATCGTGCTCACGCAGATCAACCACAATTTTGTCTACCCTCTTCTCATTGGCAAATCCCTAAATCTCCATCCTGTCGCCATCATCCTAGGTGTCATCTTCGGCGGTGAGATCCTCGGGCCCGCCGGCATGTTCCTCGCCGTCCCCTTCATCGTCATCGTAAAGCTCGTAATCGCCGACATCTATCGCGATCAGCAGGAATTGGGAAAGCAGCGTGAGGAAGATATATGAGACTTCTAGATAACTTGAGAGGAGCTATACGGATAGCTCCTCTCATAAAGAGCCTCCGGCGCTATATCGATCTCACCATTCTGCCAAACAAGAATACCGTCTTCCACTTTCGCACTCCGAAACACTGCATTATCAGCCAAAGGGGCATAGACAGGGTATTGCAAAAGTTCAGCCGCATCGAAAATGCGTACCTCCCCAGTGGAAAACGTCACGAGCATATAAAGATTCTGCAGTATTCGGAAATTCCTGACATAGATTCCTTCCTTCATTTCTCCGGCATAAACAATTCCATTGATAATATACACAAAGCACCCCTCCTATCGCAAAGGTTCGATCTTGTCAAAATGTAAGCCGCGAACAGCTTTGTTCCATGCAGCATACAATTCGTCTTCATGAATACACAGCCATGCTGTAAGAATCTTCAACTGCTTTGCAGGCAATGAACCTGCAAGCATTTCACCGTCGATTCCGACCGACGCCTTGAAATCACCATAAATCACATGAACGTGAGGTTTATGATGTTGGTCATTGTCAAGAAACAACATTTTAATGACCATGCCCATAAAGCGACTAATTTCCGGCATCCCAATCCGCTCCCTTAACCTTGTTCATTTGTTCACTTCCTACATTATAAGACATTTCTTCAGAAAACAACAGCCTGCCGCAAAATGCGGCAGGCTCTTTTCCTATCCTCAATCGCAGCGGCCTCCGGCAGGCTTGTCGAAATACTTCTGGATGATCTCCACCGCGCAGTAGTCACCGCACATGGAACAGGCGCCTTCGCCCGCGTCGTTTCTCGCCTCGCGACGTGCCCGCGCACGCGCTGGATCAATGGCGAGCGCGAGCTGTGCCTCCCAGTCGAGCGCCTTTCGCGCCTCTGCCATCTTCCGATCCCACTCCGCTGCACCCGGTATGCCCTTGACGATGTCCGCTGCATGCGCGGCGATGCGGCTCGTGATCACACCGTCGTGTACATCCTCCAACGTCGGCAGGCAAAGGTGCTCGGCGGGAGTCACATAGCAGAGAAAGTCAGCGCCGCTCACGGCGGCGAGCGTGCCGCCGATTGCCGCCGTGATGTGGTCATAGCCCGGCGCGACGTCCGTCACCAAGGGGCCAAGGACGTAAAACGGCGCATTGTGGCACAGCCTCTTTTCGAGCTTCATGTTCGCTGCAATCTGATCGAACGGCATGTGCCCCGGACCTTCCACCATGACCTGCACGCCGCGCTTCCACGCGCGGTCAACGAGTGCGCCGAGGTTGATGAGTTCCGTGATCTGTGCACGATCCGTCGCATCGGCAAGACAGCCGGGACGCAGGCCGTCACCCAAGCTAATCGTCGAATCATACTTCTCGCAAATATCGAGAATATCATCGAAATGCGTGTAGAGAGGGTTTTCCTTCTCATTGTAGAGCATCCATCCCGTGATGAAGGAGCCGCCGCGGCTCACGACATCCATGACACGCCCCTCTTCGCGCAAATTGCGCACGGCTTCAAGTGTCAGACCGCAATGCAGCGTCATAAAATCCGCTCCATCCTTCGCCTGCCGCTCGATCGTCTGCAAGATGTCGTCCGCCGTCATCTCAACCACGGCGCCGTGCCGCTTGATCGCCGTGACCGTCGCCTCGTAGAGCGGCACCGTACCGACCATGACGGGCGAATGAGCAATGATGCGCCGCCTCGACTCGTCGATATTGTCGCCCGTCGAGAGATCCATGACGGCATCCGCTCCCGAACGCACGGCTTCATCGAGCTTTTCCAATTCCGGCTCAATGTCGGGGAACGTGCTCGATGTGCCGATGTTCGCATTGACCTTCGTGCGCAGTCCCTCGCCAACGCCCGCCGGCTTCAGTCCCGCGTGATTGACGTTAGCACAGATGGCGACCGCTCCCCTTGCCACGCGCTCGCGAATCGTCTCCGCCGTCAACTGCTCCGCCTCCGCCACCTGCCGCATGGCGTCGGTGATCTTGCCCTCTCTTGCATACTGCATCTGCGTTGCCATAATACTCCTCCTTGCAAATTGCACAACACTGTTTTCTCTCAGCGAATCCACAGCAGGGCAGCAGCAAAAAGGAGCTGCCCGCAAAGTGCGGCAGCTCCCTCAAGATTCCTGGAAAACCACCACTTCCCTACGCAGGTATTACCCCAACAGGTTCCAAGGGTCGGCTCCGTCATGCGCGAACCTCTCAGCAAATGCTCCCCCAGTGGATTCATATTCTCTTTATTTTTCTTATTTCGGATTGTACTCGATGATCTTGATATTCTTGTGCTCGTTCAAATCGACGACCTGATCCTGCGTGATGCGAATGAGCGGATGCGCCGCAAAGTCCTCGGGATAGCCCACGAGGATGCCTTGGAGACCGTTGCTCAAGGTGACGGTCGAGCCGAGGAACACGTGCTTGATGTTGTTGAGGAACGGCATGCAGACAGCAGGATCGAGCTTGCTGAACATGTCCTCGGAAATCTGCGCGATAGCGCTGAACGGCGTCTGTTTCACATAACCTTCGCGCTCTGTCGTGATGTTGTCGTAGATATCCGCAACGGCAATGATGCGCGCATACTCATGGATGTCCTTGCCCGTAAGTCCCGACGGGAAGCCCGAGCCGTCCATGCGCTCGTGATGCTGCAGCGCGGCAAGACGCACGCCTTCGGAAACGTCCTTGTTGGCACTGAGGATATTGAAGCCGTCGCGTGCATGATTGCGGTACGCTTCGAGATCTTCGCCCTTGAGCGTCTGGATGTTCTTTTCCAAGAGGCGCTCCGTAAACTTCGTCTTGCCGATGTCGTGCATGAAGCCCGCCATGATGATGTCATGCGTCTTCTTCTGCGGAATGCGCATCCACTTGGCGATGACGCCCGCGAGGATGGAGACGCGCAGCGAATGGTTGTAGACGTCGCTCGCGAGGTGGTTGAGTTCATACAAATAGTCGATGGCGCCGCTCTGCTTCGACATGGGCGCGAGATCTCGCTGCACCATCGCCGTCGTGCGCTCGACGGGCACCTCGTTGTCCTTGGCGACGGAGCTGAAAATGTCCTGCGCTTCAGAGACGACTTCCTTATATGCAGCGACGAAAGCATGGCTACGCGTCAACGGCTCGCCGACAACAGGCGTCGTCGTCAGTTCGAAATCATCTTTGACATAGACGGCCGGTATATTCAAGAATCCCAAACGCGTGATATGCGCCTTCGTCAGAACGGTATTCTCCGAGAGCACGACGATCATGTTGTCGTTGACGATGGTGCGCGCCAAGGTCATTCCAGGATGCAAATCCTCGATGGATACGGCTTTCAAAGCAAACTCCTCCTTTGGGAAACGGCATATATCATGGGAAGCGCTGATAAAATGAAGTCGTCCAGATTTGCACAGATGTGCTCGTTCTGTCTAGGAGACAAACCGCAGGCGTAGCAACAGCTACGTTGAGGATTTGTCGACGACGAGAGGACAGCACAGATGTGTGAAGATGGACAGCTGAATTTATCCGTGATTCCCATAGTCGCGTTTCTTCCGTACATGAATCGATTCGGAATTCATCCGAATACTTTCTCTATGCTTAATTCTCTACAAAAGTCGGAAATCCTTTATCGTACTGGGAAATTCTTTCCTTTTTGTAAGAACCGACTTTTTACCCATTCTGCCGAATCGCGTCGCACACCTTTTCGTGGATTTCACGCACCTCGTAAATCAAAGGCCGGATTTCCTCCACCTCCTTGCCCGAGCGAAGCTCTTTGCCGATCGCATCCGCCAGCGCCGAGAGTTTGACGAGACTGAGATTCGCTGCCGTCCCCTTCAACGTATCGATGGCCTTCTCCGCCATGGAGATGTCGCCCATTTCGATACCTGCCCAGAATTCCTGAAAAGAGCCGTCATAGAGGAACTTCGACAGGAATTCAAGATAAAGCGCCTTGTTTCCCATGAAACGCTCCAAACCTTTGGCATAGTCGATGCCCGCCGCCCTGCACGTCTCTTCTTTCAAGAAACATCCTCCTTTCGCCAACGCTTCCAATCAACCATTCCACGCGTCCAAGTCACATGCCGCCGCTTTTGCCGCTTGCCAGACCGACCGCATCGACATACGGCTTGATGTCAACGACAGCGCTGCCGTCCAAGGCGTCGAGATGGCGCACGAAGAGCCTCCTTCCCTCGCGCCACAGAAGTTTCACGGCGCAGAGTGACAGGGGATTCGGGCGATGCGGCGAGCGGCATGCGAAGACGCCGCAGGAACGCGTGCCGCTCGGCGGCGTCGTCACGAGGCGGTCGCGCTCAGCAAGATGCGCCCAGTAGAGCACCGTGAGCCATTCGCTCTCTTCGACATACTCCAAGGCGGACGCATACGCCCCGTCAATTTCGATGACGGCCTCCTCCTCGCTGAAAAATCCCTGGCGCGGTATCTGCTGCAAACTCTTGTAGGGACTGTGCACCACGCCGATGCGCTGCAACTCCATCCAGCTGCCTCCCCTCGCTTCACTCGACCTTGAGCGTCAATTTCTCGCCGTTGATGTTCCACGCCTTGCCCTCTGCCTCCTTTTCATAGGAGATTGCGTCGGCGAGCGTGATGCGCTTGATGTACTCCTCGTTCTTCGCCATGAGCGCTGCGATCTTCTCATTGCCTCCCGCCGTGATCTTGATGTGGTCGGTGACCTCGAAGCCGTTCTCCTTACGCATCGTCTGCACCTTGCTGACGATCTCGCGCACGAATCCCTCCTCGATGAGCGCAGGGCTCAAGGTCGTCTCCAGGGCGATCGTGACTGCGCCGTAGCGCTCCGTGACGAAGCCTTCCGTCTGTGCCATCGACACCTCGACGTCTTCGGCCTCCAACGTGACTTCACCCGAGGGGAGCGCGAGCTTCAGCTTGCCCGTGCGGTCAAGCTCATCCTTTGCCTCGTGTCCGTTGACCTTTGCGAGAGCCGCCTTGACCTCGCCGATCCTCTTGCCGACCTTCGGCCCCAACACCTTGAACTGCGGTTTGAAGCTGTAACTCAGGAACTCTTCCATGTCGTCCTTGAAGACGACTTCCTTGACGTTCAGCTCGTTCTCGACGATCTCGCGGAAGAAGTCGTCGAGCGCGTGCGCCGCCTTGACGAACATCTTGCCGATGGGCTGGCGGTTCTTGATGTTCACAGCGTTTCGCGCCGCACGTCCCAGGACGACGATCTCTAGAACGATCTCCATGTTGTCTTCCAGCGATGCGTCGATATACTCTTCATGCACGGCAGGGAAATCGCAAAGATGGATGCTCTCGGGCGCCTCCTTGTCGATGCTGCAGACGATGTTCTGATAAATGGCTTCCGTCATGAAAGGGATCATCGGCGCGGCAGCCTTCGCCGTCGTCACGAGCGCCGTGTAGAGCGTCATGTAGGCATTGACCTTATCCTCGCCCTCGCCCTTCGCCCAGAAGCGCTCGCGGCTGCGGCGCACATACCAGTTGCTCAGTTCATCGACGAAACTCTGCAGGGCCTTCGCCGCTTCCGTGACCTTGTAGGCGGCGAGGTTTTCGTCGACCGCCTTGACCATCGTGTTGAGGCGCGACAGAATCCACTTGTCCATGACGGCGAGCTTCTCGTAGTCGAGCGCATGATCGAGCGGATTGAAATTGTCGATATTGGCATAAAGCACATAGAAGGCATAGGTATTCCACAGCGTGCCCATGAACTTTCGCTGCCCTTCCTGCACGGCGCCGTCGTGGTAACGGTTCGGCAGCCACGGTGCGCTGTTCTCATAGAAGTACCAGCGAATCGCATCCGCACCGTGCTTCCTCAGCGCATCCATCGGATCGACGGCATTGCCCTTCGACTTTGACATCTTGCGGCCGTTCTCGTCCTGCACATGACCGAGGACGATGACGTTCTTGTACGGCGCCTTGTGAAAGAGCAGCGTCGAGATGGCGATGAGCGAATAGAACCAGCCGCGCGTCTGATCGACCGCCTCGGAGATGAAGTCAGCTGGGAAGCGGCGCTCGAAAATCTCCTTGTTCTCGAACGGGTAGTGCCACTGTGCAAACGGCATCGAGCCGGAATCGAACCAGCAGTCGATGACCTCTGGCACGCGGTGCATCTCCTCGCCGCACTCAGAGCAGCGGATCGTCACGGCGTCGACGTAAGGACGATGCAGCTCAAGCTCCTCCGGGCAGTTGTCTGACAACGACTTCAGTTCTTCGATCGAGCCGATCGAATGCTGGTGTCCGCAGCCGCACTCCCAGATGTTGAGCGGCGTGCCCCAGTAGCGGTTGCGGCTGATGCCCCAGTCCTGCACATGCTCAAGCCAGTCGCCGAAGCGTCCCTTGCCGATACTCTCGGGAATCCAGTTGACCGTGTCATTGTTCGCAATCAGTTCGTCGCGCACCGCCGTCATCTTGATGAACCACGACTCGCGTGCGTAGTAGACGAGCGGCGTGTCGCAGCGCCAGCAATGCGGATAGCTGTGCTCGAAGACAGGCGCCTTGAAGAGACTCCCCTTTTCTTTCAAGTCCTGCAAAATCAACGGATCGGCGTCCTTGACGAAGACGCCCGGCCAGTCCGTGTCCGCGGTCATCTCGCCCTTTGCGTCAACGAACTGCACGAAAGGCATGTCGTACTTGCGGCACACGCGGTTGTCGTCCTCGCCGAACGCCGGCGCCGTATGGACGATGCCCGTGCCGTCGGACGTCGTGACATAGTCGTCGCATATAACGAAGAATGCCTTCTTCTTGATTTTTCCCTCGGCATACGGATAGAGCGGCTCATAATCGCGATACTCAAGCTCCTTGCCCTTCATGCGCGCGAGAACCTCGCGCTCGCCCTCGACGCCCTCAAAGACCGCATCGACGAGCGCTTCCGCGAGATAGTAGACGGTATCACCGACGCGCAGCTTCACGTAGGTCACATCGGGATTGACGCAGAGACCGAGGTTCGACGGCAGCGTCCACGGCGTCGTCGTCCAGGCGAGGAAGTACGCGTCCTCCCCCTTCGCCTTGAACTTGACCATGGCGGAGCGCTCTTTGACGTCCTTGTAGCCCTGCGCGACCTCGTGCGAGGAAAGCGGCGTGCCGCAGCGCGGGCAGTACGGCACGACCTTGTAGCCCTTGTAGAGCAGGCCGCGCTTCCAGATCTCCTTCAAGGCCCACCACTCCGACTCGATGAAGTCGTTCTCATAGGTGATGTACGGATGCTCCATATCGGCCCAGAAGCCGACGACATCGGAGAACTCCTCCCACATGCCCTTGTACTTCCAGACGGATTCGCGGCACTTCTTGATGAAAGGCTCCATGCCGTACTTCTCGATCTGATCCTTGCCGTCGAGTCCGAGCGCCTTCTCCACCTCAAGCTCCACAGGCAGGCCGTGCGTGTCCCAGCCCGCTTTTCTAAGGACGCGCTTTCCCTTCATCGACTGGTAGCGCGGCAGCATGTCCTTGATGACGCGCGTCAGCACATGGCCGATGTGCGGCTTGCCGTTCGCCGTCGGCGGCCCGTCGTAGAACGTGAAGTTCTCCTTGCCTGCGCGCTGGTCAATCGCCTTCTGCGCAATGTCGTGTGATTTCCAGAAGTCTTCGACCTCCTTCTCGCGCTCAACAAAATTCAACGTCGTGTCTACCTTCTTATACAGCAAGATTTTCCCTCCTATAAAAAAGCCTCCATCCCGAAACAGGATGAAGGCGCACTTTCCTGCCAGCTTTCTTCAGCATTGCATATCTCTTTTCAATCCTAATGATAACGCAAAACAGCAAAAAAGCCAAGTGTTATCTTCTACAAAAACCGCGCGCACAAATGTCCGCTTTAAGAATATTGTGGCTGGTCATATAGAAACCCAAGCCATCCGTCATACCTTCGACTTGACTTATCGCCTTGATGGTAATTTTTCCTCCTTCTTTTTGCCAAAAAACCCAACAAATTCTTTCTATGGGAGATTCCTCGTATTTTATATATCGTCGGCAGGAAAACAGAATCTAATCTCGTAATAAGGATACAAGAGAATACGAGTCAATTTCCTTATATTCTATCGTATTCATCATGACGAGTCTGCCATGAACACTTGGAAAGTCGAACGAAAGATAATCCTTTTGCCGATATCCAAGACGCAGCAAAGGAAAAGAAAGGAGTCACTATCATGAATTTGAAAACAAGGATGATCGCCCTGATTGGCACGCCTGTCCTCTTGGTCTTCATCGTCATGGCCGGCATCGTCTATGAGATCCTCATGGATTCCATGGAACAGGAAATGACAGAAATGGCAACCCATCACGCGAGCGACATCAACGGCAAGCTAATCGGCAAGAAAGAAATGCTCGCCGCCGTGACGCGCGCTTGGGATGCGAAGCTTCCCTCATACGAGGACATGCAGACGACGGCGAACTATTTTGCCAACAAAAACGGCATTGGGGATTTCTTCATCGGCTTTCCAAACCAGCCCTTCATTGACGGCGCGGACAAGACATCGGATCCCACCTTCGATGCGACGGGACGCGCCTGGTACAAGGATGCAGCAGGCTCTCAGGACGTCATGATCTCGAAGATCTACCTGACCAAGACCGATCACAAGCCCGTCGTGAGCTTCAGCTCGGCGTTTCGCCAAAACGGTCAGGTCGCAGGCGTCGCGGGCTTCGACCTATCGCTCGAGGCCGTGAAAGATTTCGTCTCCGCCATCAAGGTCGGAGAAACGGGCGGCGCCTTCCTCCTCAACGAGGACGGCAACTTCATCTCGCACAAGTCGAAGACAATCGACGACACGATTCTCGATCAGAAGGAACACGCTGACGCGATCAAAGCCTTCTTCAAAGGCAAACCGACCATCGCCTCATGGAGCGAGGACGGCACGACGATGCTCTTCGCTTCCGCTCCGGTCGGTGATACGGGCTGGGTGCTCGTGCTCGAAGTGCCGAAGTCGGAAATCCTCGCTCCGATCATGAAGATGGGCGCGATCGTCGCCGTCGTCATCCTCCTTTCGATCGCCATGCTCATCGCCATCATCCTCTACATCACGCGCTCGATTGCAACACCAATCACGGAACTCGGCAAGATCGCCGAACAGGTGGCAGAAGGCAATCTGTCGCACAAGTTCAGCGACACCGATCGTCAGGATGAGATCGGACGACTGCATCAGAGCTTCGCCAAGATGTCCAAGAACCTGCACGACCTCGTGCAGCGCTCCCTCAAAGCTGCCGATCAGCTCGCCGTATCCTCCGAAGAATTGACCTCATCGGCTGGCCAATCCGCCAACGCTTCGCAGAGCGCGGCGGAAGCTGTAACCCACATCGCCCAGAGCGCACAGCAGCAAAATGACATCGTCGACCGCTCCATCGACTCTGTCAACACAATGTCCGATGAAATGGGCAAGGTCGTCAATGTTATTCACGATGTCGCCGCCTCCGCCGCCGAGACGCACAAGGCTACGACGGAAGGCCAGAGCGGCCTTCATGTCGCCGTCGAGGGCATGGAGACCATCAACGGCAGCACGAAAGAGGTTGCCGATGCTGTCAACTCTCTCTATGAAGGCTCGAAGCGCATATCCGAGATCGTCGAGATGATCACCCAAATCGCCAGCCAGACGAACCTCCTCGCCCTAAACGCTGCCATCGAAGCTGCACGCGCCGGCGAATCGGGCAAGGGTTTCGCCGTCGTCGCTGAAGAGGTGCGAAAGCTCGCCGAGCAGTCGGAAACAGCAGCGCAGCAAATCACGACGCTCATCACGGAAAACTCCTCTCAGATCGAGCGCACCTTCTCCATCATGCAGCAGCAAAAGGAGCGCGTCGGCGAGGGCGTAACGCAAGTCAATGAAGCGGGCAAGAAGTTTGACCGCATCGCCGAACTCGTGCAGGGACTCTCGGAGCGCGTCACGAGCATCGAGACGTTGGCGCAGCGCGTGCGCCAGGGCAGCGCACAGACCGTCTCCTCCGTACAGGAAATCAAGAGCGCTTCGAACGATGTGCGCAAGGAGGCCGAGAATGTCTCTGCTGTCTCTGAGGAGCAGGCCGCATCAACGCAGGAAATCGCTGCAGCGAGCCAGACACTGTCGCAGCTCGCCCACGAGCTGAAGGAGACCGTCGGTCGCTTCCACGTCTGACGTTGTTTCCGACAAAACGAAAAACGCGAAAAAACTCGGTCGAATTTCGCCTTCGACCGAGTTTTTTTGTGCAGGGGATCATGTTTTCTTTCTCTACGTCAGGCGCATCACCTTCAGATGCTTCAAGTAGAAACGGTACAAAAGATAGAGAAACAGCGACGTCACCATCCAACTGATCGGATAGATGATCATGAGCGTCTCAAATGTTGGATGATGTGGGAATACGAGCCAGACCCACGAGAGACGCACACCGCAGATGCAAACGAGCGTGACAAGAGCCGGCATCAACGAGTAGCCGTAGCCGCGCATCGAGCCGGAGAAGATGTCGATGAATACGGAAAAGATCTCGGGCACGACGACGTAGATGATGCGTATGACGCCGATCTCGACGACGGCAGGATCGCCGTTAAAGATGCGCAGCAGCGGGCGCATGAAGAGAAGGATGAGTGCGCCGAGAACGAGCATGGCGACGATGTTCAGGCGAAGGCTCCAGCGCGTGACCTCGCGGCAGCGCGGCAGATTTCCCGCACCGTAGTTCTGGCTGACAAACGTCGTGCACGCCTGCTGAAAGGCCGCGATCACGCAGTACATGTTGATCTCGATCGTGAATGCCGCCGCAGACGCCGCCATGACCTCCGCGCCGAGACTGTTCAAAGCCGCCTGAATGACGAGGTTCGCAAAGCAAAAGACCATGCCCTGCACGGCAGCAGGCATACCGATGACGAAGATGCGCTTCGCATGGTGACGGCGCACGCGCAGGAGCCGGAAGTCGAGCCGCAGGACGCCCTCTTCACGGCGCAGGGCGCGGATGAGCAGGGAAGCTGCCACGAGATACGAGAGCACCGTGCCCCACGCCACGCCGTCAGCACTCAACCCCAGGACGAGCACGAAGCCCAAGTCAAGGACGACATTGAGAGCGCTCGCCGCCAGGAGCGCAATGAGCGGCGTGCCCGTATCTCCATGACTTCGGAGAATCGCCGAGGCAAAATTATAGACGCTCATAAAGGGCATCCCCATAAGAAATACGCGCAGGTAAAGCTCCGCCAGCGGCATGACGGCATCGGGCACAGAGAGCAGGGAAAGCAATGGCGCAGCGAAGAGCTCGCCCAGCAAGGTCACGCCTATGCCTGCAAGGAGCGAAAGAGCAAGAGCCGTATGGACGGCACGGCTCGCCTCCTTGAGGCGACGTGCGCCGATGTACTGCGCAATGACGACATTGGCGCCGAGCGAAAGTCCGAGGAAGAGCGTCACAATGAGTCCGACAATGGGCACGTTGTTGCCGACTGCCGCCATCGCCTCCGTCCCAACGAAGCGACCGAGCACCGCGACGTCCGCCGCATTGAACATTTGCTCCAAAATGCCCGTCAAAGCGATGGGCAGGGCAAAGACGATAATCTTATCCCACAGCGAACCTTCAAGCATATTGATTTCTCTTCGATGAATCCCCAGCAAAAAACTTCCTTCTTCCCTTCAAACTTCTCCGTCAATCATCATAGTGTTCCTTACATTGCAAAATCTCCAAGTTCTGACCACGAATCCGAAACACCAGGCGATTCATTTTATCAATGCGCCGACTGTACCAACCGCCCTTGATATACTTCAACGGCTCTGCTTTACCAATTCCCTGCGTGCCGTTGCGCTGAATATCCTTGATTAAGGAGTTGATGCGCTTCAGCGTCTTTTTATCCTCGTTCTGCCAGTCGACATAATCCGCCCATGCTTCCTCATCCCATGAAATAATCATACATCATCGCCTTCAATGATGTCATGAACCACATTTTTCCCCGCTTCCATTCGCTCTGCAGCTGCGCGGAGATGGCGCATATTCTCCTCACTGTAAAAATGGTCGCCTGCCGATACGCGAAACGGTATGGCACGGTCTTTGACCAAACGCTTGAGAAAAATCGTCATGGCAGATGACATGGTCAAGCCCATTTCCTCGCAGACAAGTTCCGCCTGCTTTTTAAGTTCCGAATTCATACGAACAGTAAATGTAGCATTTGCTGCCATATAATCAACTCCTTTCATTACAATTATACAACAAAACACAAACATTGTTAACCATTTAGCGCTTCAAAAGCACGCCCTTGATTTGCGCCGTTATATCCTCTCTGCCCCTATGGCTGCGGACGGACAAGCCGACATCATACAACCAAAGGCAAGTGTTTTCATCTATATCGATCCTAAGCTCCCGCATGAATTTTCCCGTTCCCCTCGCATCCTCCTTGTGCGCGTATGCCAAAAGCTCCTTGAGATACACAGAAACATCGAATCGTTCCTTTGTTCCGTCGCCCTTGTCCACGAAAATCACGCCATCCTCCACAGCAGGATTGTCAATCCGATAAGCTTTCTTCCAACCCTCTACAGGAATGTAGACAGGATTTTCCGCTTGGAATTCAAACCATTCGGTAGTTTTTTCCCTTTTCTGCATCCCACGCAATTTCGCAAGCGTCTCACGCATGCCCGGCGTTTCGAGAAACGACGTCTTCTTCTGATCGGTCAGATACTCCGAAGCGCTCAAGATCCTGTCACGCGGTCCCTCAGCAAGTGCGGGATTCTCCACGACTTCGCCATCCTGCAGCATGTCGTTTTCCTCAAGCACGCCCCAAAGGCGCGCTTCCTGCGTGCGAAGCGGCACATCGACGATATTGAGCGGCGTCAGCGTACATGCGGCAATCATGAGTGCCAAGACAAGAAACGCCGGACGTGGCGAGCGGCGCAGGAAAGCAAGCACGAGCAAAACGATACCGAAAATCGTGCAGTGGATCGACGTATAGCGCAGCACCGTCAAGCCGTACGGCTCGACTCGCTGCCAAACAGCGACAGCCTGCACCGCAAGGATCGGCAGAAAGAGCAAAAGACCCCAGCGCAGGAAACGCTGCAGCAGCGAATAGCGCGCATCATTCGCAAAGCAGAAGAAAAACACGCTGAAGGCTAGAAGAGCCAACGAGGCAAACCAATTCATCATGCCGACAGGCATCTCCCATGCATAGATGATCTTTGCCACATAGAGATAGAGAATAGCGAGCAAGAGCAGATAGACCGGCCAAAGCACGCGCACGAGGAGCGCACGAAAGAGCACGGGAGTCTCCGTCGTCTTCCCCCGATCAGGCAGGCTAGCGAGAAAGATCTGCACCGCGATGAAAAGATAGGAAAATTCCACCATGAGGAAATGCAGCATCGCCTGCAGTCGAAATTCCAAAGAAAAAATCAGCGAATCGAATGCTGTCAAGCAGATACCCAGAGATATGAGCAAAAGTGTGCCGACAAGCCATGCCTTAGAGATTGCAAAAAACACGGCAAGTGGCGGATTCTCGCCTTCGTTCTGCGGCTCAAGACAATAAAGACCGACAGAAGCAAAAACAAGCGCCGGCCCTGCCGTCTTGAGCAGAATATAGGGATCCGTCCAATCATGTCCCTGCACAAGAATGAAGAAAAACACAAATACGACAACCGTCAGCAGCACCTCGAAGCCATGCCGTTCCTGTCTGCGCCTCTCCAAGAATAACCGCAGGACGACAGCGAAGATGCAGCCGATCACCGCCGCTGCCGCCGCGCAACCAATCTCCTCCGTATACCAATCTTGCATCTCATACACATGGCAGTACGTAAGCACGCCCACGCAAACAAACAGTACAACATCAAGAATCATCGCCGTGCGAAAGCGCTGATAGCCGCCCTGCACGGACCGACAAAGTCTCTGACCCATGTCCTTTACGCCCATACCTGCACCTCCACCATCACCGCCCTATCCCTTCTTTGCCTATTCGCCTTCCGTTTCATTCTTTCCTGCTGCACGCACATTATACTTGGATTCCAAAAGCATCCGCATCGTCAAATAATCCATTAGACAAAGCGCCCATTCTGTGCTAAATTCTTCTTTGGTATAACTATCTTCCAAAGGAGCATTGCCATGACACAAAGAACTATTGCCCCCGAGGAGCGGCTGCCGCTCCTCCAGACGATCCCGCTTTCCCTGCAGCACCTCTTCGCGATGTTCGGCTCAACGGTGCTCGTGCCGATCCTCTTCCATGTCAACCCCGCGACCGTGCTGCTCTTCAACGGCATCGGCACACTCTTCTATCTGATCCTCTGCAAGGGCAAGATCCCCGCCTATCTCGGCTCAAGCTTCGCCTTTCTCTCGCCCGTATTCCTCGTGCTCGCCGACTACAGCTACGAGGCGGCACTCGGCGGCTTCATCGTCGTAGGCGTCGTCTTCTGCCTCGTGAGCATCATCATCCATGCCATCGGCACGGGCTGGATCGACGTGATCTTCCCGCCCGCCTCCATGGGCGCGATCGTCGCCGTCATCGGACTTGAGCTCATGCCGACGGCGGCGAAGATGGCAGGTCTGACCGATGCCGAGGCGGATCCGACCGTCGTCTTCGTCTCCATCGCCACGCTCGCCGTCACGGTCTTCGCCTCCATCGCGTTTCGCGGCTTCCTCGCCATCATCCCCATCCTCATCGGCGTCATTTCGGGTTACGTCATCGCCTATGCAGTAGGCATCGTCGACCTCTCCGCCGTCGAAAACGCCCCCTGGTTCGCCATCCCGACCATTTACACGCCGAAGTTCGAGCCGGGCGCGATCCTCATCCTCCTGCCGGCCTCCATCGTCGTCATCGTCGAGCACATCGGCCACCTCATCGTTACGAACAACATCGTCGGCCGCAATCTCACGAAGGATCCGGGACTCGACCGCTCACTTCTCGGCAACGGCATATCGACGATCTTCTCGGGCTTCTTCGGTTCAACGCCGAATACGACGTACGGCGAGAACATCGGCGTCCTTGCCATCACGAAGGTCTACTCGACATGGGTCATCGGCGGCGCCGCCGTCTTCGCCGTCGCGCTCTCATGCCTCGGCAAGCTCGCCGCACTCATCCAGAGCATCCCGACGCCCGTCATGGGCGGCGTCTCCATGCTGCTCTTCGGCGTCATCGCCGCCTCGGGCATCCGCATTCTCGTCGAATCCAAGGTAGACTATGGCAAGCCCACGAATCTCCTGCTGACCTCTATCGTCATGGGCGTCGGCGTATCGACGGCAAGCCTCACGCTCGGCACGGTGACGCTCAGGGGCATGTCGCTCGCGACCGTCATCGCCATCATCCTCTCGCTGTCCTTCCGCCTCATCTTTCGGCTGCGCCGCGAAAAGAGTGCAGCAAGCGAATAGGCAAATATTGAAAGAAAAGAACCCGACGTTTGCCGTGCGTCGGGTTCTTTCTTTCGCTTTCACAAGAGTGGCATAAGCATTCACAGAAATTTGTGCATGCAGCTCACATCAATCCCAGCACGAGAATCGCGCCGACGACAAGGGGCAGGACGTAGGCGAAATAGCCGCGCGCCCATCGAGGAAGTTTCCAGCCGCTTCCCGTATTCGCCTCTTCGTAGAACTTCTGCCAGCCCCAGCCGAAACGATGCATCGTGTAGAGCACAAAGACGAGCGACCCGCCGGGCAAGAGGATATTGCTCACGATGAAATCCTCGATGTCGAGGAAACTACTCTCACCTCCCATCGGGTGAATGCCCGCGAGGAGGTTGAATCCCAAGGCGCAGGGCAGAGAAAGCGCGAGGATTGCCGCGCAGTTCACGAATCCCGTCTTCTTGCGGCTCCACCCCGTCAGATCCATCGTGCAGGCCATGATGTTTTCAAAGACAGCGAGCACCGTCGAAAAAGCCGCAAACGTCATGAAGAGGAAAAAGAGACTGCCCCAGAGGATGCCACCCGCCATGTGGTTGAAGATGTTCGGCAATGTGATGAAGATAAGTCCCGGCCCGCTGTCCGGCTCAACACCGTAAGCGAAGCACGCGGGGATGATGATGAGTCCCGACGTGATGGCAACGAGCGTATCAAGGATGGCGACGTTGACCGACTCACCGAGAAGTGCGTGATCCTTCGGGATGTAACTGCCGAAGATCGCCATCGCGCCGATGCCGAGGCTCAGCGTGAAGAACGCCTGATTCATCGCTGCGACAATGACGTTCGTAAAGCCGATCTCCTCCATCTTCGCGATGTCAGGGCGCAGGTAGAATGAGATGCCCTCAGACGCGCCGGCGAGGAAAACGCTGTTCACGGCGAGCACGACCATGATGAGGAGCAGGAGCACCATCATGCCCTTCGTCACACGCTCCAGCCCAGACTGCAAGCCGTGCGAGCAGATGAGGAAACCGCTGATGACGACGATCACCATCGGCACGACCTGCAAGATAGGATCGCCGAGCATCGAGCCAAAGGCCGCACCGATCTCCTTCGGAGAAAGTCCCGCAAACGCGCCGCATGCTGTCTGATAGAAGTAAAGCAGCATCCAGCCCGCGACCGTCGTATAGAACATCATGAGCATGATGCAGCCGAACCAACATGCGTAGCCATGCCAATGCCAGCCCCACTTTTCGGGCGTCAGTCTCTGGTACATGCGCACGGGACTGCGCCTTGCCGCGCGGCCAAGGGAAAATTCCATCGTCATGACAGGGATACCGAGCACGATGAGGAAGAAAAGATAGATAAGAACGAACGCCCCGCCTCCGTTCTGCCCGACAAGATAAGGGAACTTCCAGACATTGCCGATGCCGATCGCACAGCCGGCACTGAGGAGAATGAAGCCGAAGCGGCTCTTCAGCGTTTCTCGCGCCATGAATCAAACCTCCTGAAAAATATAATGAAAGGCACAGCCAAAACGAAGGCTGTGCCTTTCATTATATCATAAGGTGCAAAGCTGTAAAGCGGCAAACGTCAGATAATGTGCTCGCCGTGGTACTTCTCGCCGCCGATCTCGGGATAGACGCCGTACTCAATCGCCCACTCGCACTTGTACTTGATCGCCTGCGCATGAATCGTCTTGATGCGGTCAATCGTGCGCACGACCTTGCCCGGCATGCCGACAACGAGGGAATTCGGCGGAATGACCTCGTTCTCGCGCACGAGCGCCCCAGCGGCAATGATAGAGCCTTCGCCGACCTTTGCGCCCGTCAAAACCGTCGCGTTCATGCCGATGAGGACATGGTTGCCGATCTCCGCGCCGTGCACGACGGCGCTGTGGCCGATCGTCACATAATCGCCGATGATGCACGGATTGTCGTCCGCCACATGAAGGCAGACGAGATCCTGCACATTCGAGCACTCGCCGACAGAGATGTAATTCACATCGCCGCGCGCAACGACGCCCGGCCAAAGGCTCGCATACTTCGCGACGCGCACATCGCCCGAAAGGAACACCTGCGGTGCGACGAATGCCTCCTCGTCAATCTGCGGCTTGATGCCATGAAATTCCGTGCTGGAAAGCGTATACATAAGACTCTCTCCTTTTCTTCGATTGAATTTGCTTGCTGCGTACTATTATACAACGATTGAGGCGGAAAGGGAATATATCGTACCCAAATGCAGACACAGCAAGATCTCCCATAGAAGAGAACAATGGCGAAAGATACTTCTGTATCAAACACATAAAACCGCCCCTTTCCTTACTCGTCCGAGCAGTAGAGGAGCGGTTTTATACGTATCAAAACCAACTTCAGCAGAACACGAAAATTCCATGAATTAAAGCAAGCTGTGCATCTTGCCAAGCTCTTTCACTTTTTCCAAGGAAAACTTCGACATGCTTGCGATCATTTCGAGCGGCAGCTTATTTCGCAGCATTTCCAGAACAATATCAACCTTTCCTTCCTCCCGCCCACGTTCCATGCCGCGCTCCATGCCACGCTCCATGCCACGCTCCATGCCACGCTCCATGCCTTGTTCATAGATGCCTGTACTCAGATTACACATTGTCCTCATCTCCTCTTCTATATCTGCACTTATATCCATATCAAATTCATTTTTTAAAAGCTGCTTCTTCGCTGCTGGAGATATTTCCGTGTCTTTGAACAAGATCTGCAGGAATCGAATGAGCCAATCCTCGTCCTGCTGTCGTTCATTTCCAAGATAAACCGTGATGATGCTCATCAAATCATAGTCAGCACGCTTTTCCTTGTGATGGTACAGAATATGATGCTCGGCAAGGTCATAACGATTGATGGCGCTCCTGCCGTCCGGGGAGTCCATACAAAGCCAAATACTGTAGACTTTCTTGATTTCATCGTAGGATGATCCTGTAAATTCAGTTTCTTTCTGCGAAGAAATCAAGCGGCTCGCATAGTAGACGGCTCGGCGCAGGAGTGCGTAGCCCAGCTTCGCTCTTTTCTGTGTCCGCTGTGCCTCAACATTGATAATCAAGGTGATGCGTTCACCCGATTGGGGAACTCTCGCGTGGAAAAGTATATCGAAGCGAATCCAGCCTTCCGTGATGCCGACATTTTCCGTGGCATCACCGAGGAATTCTTTCGGCGAATCTTTCCTGTTTCTTACGGTATTCGTCTTATCCCTATCCACGGGAATCTCACTGATCTGTGGCGTGTCCTCGATATATTTTTCTGCGATGTCAGAGATTGCAACATCCTTAAACTCTGGCACAGTTCGCTTCAAGAGACGTGCCATGATCGCTCTTTGTGAAAGCAAACGTTTGGCATGTTGATCGTATGTCGGATCTTGATAGGAATCTCCTACACTCTCTGCCATTAAGATTTCTCCTTGTTGTATGAGAACTGTTTCTCTTCCACCTTTTATTATCATTATAGCACCGATTACGCACTTTAGCCAGAAAGTTACTCTCCATACCCATTCGGATGCTTCTTGTGCCACCGCCATGCTGTCGCGATGATTTCTTCCACGTCAGTGAAGCGCGGCTGCCAGCCGAGGATGCGGCGCGCTTTGTCGCTGGAAGCTATGAGCTGCGCAGGGTCGCCTGCACGGCGTGCACCGATCTCGGCTGCAATCTTCTTGCCCGTCGCCTTCTCTGCGGCGGCGATCATTTCCTTGACCGAGAATCCCTGTCCGTTGCCGAGGTTGAAGATGTCATTCTCGCCGCCCTTCCGCAAGTATTCGAGTGCGAGCACATGCGCATCGGCGAGATCGACGACGTGGATGTAGTCGCGCAGACATGTGCCGTCGGGCGTCTTGTAGTCATCGCCGTAGATCGTGTATCGCATCGAATACGGCGCGGTCGCGGATGTCACCTTCGTAAAACTTCGCCCGTGCATGAATCGCACCGCGATGACCCGTCTGCAGATTGTCAACGATGACGACCTCTTCTCCCTTTTCAATAAGCTGATGAACGGCATGAGAGCCGATGTAGCCGGCGCCGCCGCAAACCAGAATTGCCACGGAAAACTCCCCTTTCAAATATATTGTCAAAAACTATCGCAGAACGCACCTCATGCCTTCGCCCACAAGCGCACAGCAAACGCTTCAAGCGCCGCCGATCTGTGCGATGAAGGCGAGCGAGCGCAGCGGCTTGCCGAAAAGCGCACGCAGGTAAGCGAGCAGCAGGCTTTCCGCTGCCAGAAGTTCCTGCTTTCTGACGGAAAACGGCGCCGGAGAGCGCACGTCTGACGCCTTCTGCGGCGAGAGAAACGCCTGCCAATCGAGAGCGGTCAGCTTCTCGATGAACGCCTTCAATTCGGCAGAAAAGAGTGGCATATCCTCTTTGCGGCAATCCGCGCACAATGCGCCGCCCTCGCCGATGTCGACGGACATCGGCTCTTCGAAGGGTGCACCACAGTGGACGCAGCTTGCAAGATGAAGCGAAAGGCCTGCGAGCGCGAGGAGCTGATACGCCGCTGCCAGCGCCACGAGACGCGGATTGCGCTCCTCAAAGGCGCAAAAAATCTGCAGCAGACGGTCGAAAGCGTCGGGCGCAGGCTCGTGCTCGGGAAAAAGCTCAAGCGCCAGTTCTGCCACGAAGGAGCCGTATGCCATGGCCGAGAGATCTTCCGAGAGGCGGCGAAACCGCCCCTTGAGCGAACACTGCCGCACCGTCCAGACCCTGCCACCTTCCGTAAGCTCCACATCGAGGTGGCTGAACATCTGCATCCCTGCCGCGAGTGCGCTCTTCGGGCGGCGGCAGCCGAATGCCGCCGCCTCGACGCGCCCGCACTCACGCGTCAAGAGCGACGCCATCTTATCCGCCTCGCCCCAGTTCCTCGTGGCGAGCACGAGCGCCTCAGCGCTGCGGCGTGCCATGCGGTTCGGCCTCCTCGCACGCTTCCCCAGCTGCACGCGCAGACTGCGTCTTCGACGCCGCCACGACCTCGTCCGCCAGCCTCGTCGCACTGCCCGCTTCCTGCGGTTTCGTCGATACCTGCCGCTGCGGCATGACGGCACCCGCCGTCAGCATGTACTGCAGCGCCGACTCGTTGCTGATGTCGAGATAGATGACGTCGCTCTTCTTGACGAAGAGGTTCGTGCCTGAGGTCATGTTGAGGCTCCACGGCACGAAGACGCAGACGTAGTCGTCGCCGAGCTTCTCGCGCAAGACTGCCGGCACCTCTGCCATGACGAAGCCGAGCGCCCGCGACTGATGAAACGGCACGAGCACGACGTGGTCAAACATGTTATTCGACTCAAAAACGGCGGTCGAAAGGTGCTTGACACTGTTGTAGATGAACTTCACGACGGGAATCTTGCCGAGCAGCCATTCACCATAGGAAATCACGCGCTTCATGAACCAGTACGATGAGAGCCAGCCCACGAGATAGATGACGAGCAGCACCGTCACGATGCCCATGCCCGGATAATAGACGGGAAAGTGCTTGCCGAGCACGATCTCCGTGAAGTTCAGCACCTCTGTCACGACGAAAACCGTGATGGCCAGCGGCACGAGAAGGATAAGACCGTTAATAAAGCGCTTCGATATCTTGTTCATCCTGCTGCCGCCCTTTCCCTATTTCCTCTCATTCAAAACCGAAGTTGTGCAGAACGCCCTCACGGTTGCGCCAATCCTTCTTCACCTTGACCCAGAGGTCGAGAAAGATCTTCGAGCCGAGGAGCATCTCGATGTCCTTTCTCGCCTGTGCGCCGATCTCGCGCAGAAGAGCGCCCTTTGCGCCGATGACGATACCCTTCTGCGACTCGCGCTCCACGTAAATCGTCGCGCGGATATAGAAGCCCCCCTTGGGGCACTCCTTCATCTCATCGAGGTCGACGGCGATGGCATGGGGCAGTTCGTCGCGCGTCGCGAGAAGCGCCTTCTCGCGCACAAGCTCCGCCACAATGAGTCGCTCGGGCTGATCCGTCACCATGTCTTCCGGATAGTAGGCAGGTCCTTCGGGCAGATACTTCTTGACTTCTGCAAGAAGCGCGTCGAGGTTCACCTCTTCCTTCGCCGATATGGGCACGGCGCCCGCAAACGGATAGGCCTTCATGTAGCTTTCGAGGATCGGCAGTACAGCGGGCTTCTCGATGAGGTCGAGCTTGTTGACGACGAGGATGCACGGGCACTTCGTCGCCTGCAGGCGCTCCAAGATATAGCGCTCGCCCGGTCCCATCTTCTCCGTCGCATCGACGACGAAAAAGACGGCATCGACCTCCTTCAAGGTGTTTTCCGCTGCGCGTACCATGTATTCGCCGAGCTTGTGGCGCGGCTTGTGGATGCCCGGCGTGTCGAGAAAGACGATCTGCGCGTCCGGCTCCGTCAGGATACAGAGGATGCGCGTGCGCGTCGTCTGCGGTTTGTCGCTCATGATGGCGATCTTCTGCCCGATGAGGCTGTTGATGAGCGTCGACTTGCCGACGTTCGGCCGCCCGACGACAGCGATGAAGCCCGATTTATGCTTTGCCTTTTCCATCGTTCTCCCCCTTCGCTGTCACTTGCTCCGTGCATCCTGCAGAGCCTTCCGCCGCTTCCTCGCGCGTCACGCCGAGCGCCGCCATCACATGACGCTGCTCCTCCTCCATCTCCTGCCGCTCCGCCTCTTCTACATGGTCGTAGCCGAGGAGATGCAGCATGCCATGTACCGTCAAGAAGACGATTTCGCGACGCAGACTGTGCCCGTAGTCTGCCGCCTGCGCCGCGGCGCGCTCGATCGAGAGGACGATGTCGCCGAGGACGTTGACGGCGGGGCCGCCTGCGATCGCCGGCTCCTCGCTCTCGTTGAGCGCAAAGGAAATCACGTCCGTCGGACGATCGACCCTGCGGTACTCGCGGTTCAGCACATGGATGTGCGCATCGTCCGTCAAGGTGATGCTGACCTCGGCGTCCGCCACATCGTAAATCTCGCCGACTTTTTCCACAGCGCGCCGAATCTCTGCCTCAAGGCCCTCGTCAAGGGGCAGGTCTTCCACCTCGTGGCTGAGCAGGATGTTCATGCGTCCACCTCCCCTCTCTCTGATGCCGTAGCCTTTTCCTGAGCCGCCGGCTTTTTCTCCTGCAGCTCTGCCGGCTTTTTCTCAGAATCCCGACGCGCCTTGTCCGCGCGGTCATACGCCTCGACGATGCGTGCGACGACGTCGTGACGGATGACGTCGAGCGTTTCCAGACGGACGACGCCCACGCCGCACACATCGCGCAGGATGCGGCTCGCCTCAGAGAGTCCCGAGAACACGCCACGCGGCAAGTCGACTTGGCTCAAGTCGCCCGTCACGACCATGCGCGAGCCGAAGCCCAAGCGCGTCAGGAACATCTTCATCTGGCTCGGCGTCGTATTCTGCGCCTCGTCGAGAATCACGAAGGCGTCCTCCAGCGTGCGTCCGCGCATGTAAGCGAGCGGCGCAATCTCGATGACGCCCTTGGCGAGGAGCTTCTGGTAGGTGTCAAAGCCGAGGATGTCATGCAGCGCATCGTAGAGCGGGCGCAGATACGGATCGACTTTCTCCTGCAGATCGCCGGGCAGAAAGCCCAGCCGCTCGCCCGCCTCGACAGCAGGGCGCGTGAGCACGATCTTTTCCACCAGCCTCGCACGAAGCGCCGCCACCGCCATGACGACGGCGAGGTACGTCTTTCCCGTGCCTGCAGGTCCAATGCCGAACGTGATGGAGTTCTTGCGGATGGCGTCGAGGTAGATGCGCTGGCCGAGCGTTTTCGGGCGCACATGACGTCCACGGCTCGTCACGAGGATCGTGTCGCTGAAAAGGCTGTGCAGCGCCTCGCCCTTGCCGCGCTTGACGAGTCCCACGCTGTAGCGCACCTCGTGCATCGTGAGCGTCGTGCCCTGCCGATGCAGGTACTGCAGCTCGCGCACGACCTGCGCCGCCGCCCGCACGATCTGCGCCTCGCCGTCGATCACAAGCTCCTCGCCGCGGCTTATAAAGCGACAGTCGAAATTGTCCATGAGCACCTGCAAGTACTCGTCGTGCTCGCCGAGAAGCGCCGTCGCCTCGCGCTGATCGGCAAAGGCGATCTTCTCCTCCAAAACCTTTTGCAAAGAAAGACTCCTCTCTTCTAAATTCATCGTTCCCATTATACCTTGCAGCCGTCGAGGAAGCAATAGCAGTCCAAGGTTAACCCGGATTTCCATATCAGTTGACTATATGCGCCGTCTGAAATATAATGGGAGGAAATGCAAACTTCTTAAAAGAAATGAGGCTCTGCCATGACAAAGGAAAACGCCGTCAAAAAACTCACGAAAGAAATTCTCTGCGGCCGCCGCATCAAGCGCGAGGACGACCTCTCCATCTTCCTTGATGCGCCGCTCGAAGCGCTGCAGGAGGGCGCACACGAGCTGCAGCGACAGTTCTGCGGCAAGCACATCGACCTCTGTACGATCATCAACGCGCGCAGCGGTCACTGCAGCGAGGACTGCAAGTACTGCGCCCAGTCCGCGCACCACAGGACGGGCGTCGAGGAATACGCATTTCTCGCACAGGAAGAGATCATCGCCAACGCACGCGCCAACGAGGAGGCGGGCGTCAACCGCTTCTCCATCGTGACCTCGGGCAGGGCGCTCGCGGGCAAGGAGTTCGACGCCGCGCTCGACTGCTACCGTGCCATGCGCAAGAAGCTCCATATCGATCTCTGCGCCTCGCACGGCATTTTGACGCGTGAACAGTTCCGTGCGCTTCGCGCCGCGGGCGTCACAAGCTACCATCACAACATCGAGACGTCGCGCCGCTTCTTTCCCGAGATCTGCACCTCGCACACTTACGACGACCGCATCCGCACGATCCGTCTCGCACAGGGCGAAGGGCTTAACGTCTGTTCGGGCGGTATCATCGGCATGGGCGAGACGTGGGAAGACCGCCTCGACATGGCGGTGAGCCTTGCCGAACTCGGCATCGAATCCATTCCCATCAACTCCCTCATGGCGATTCCCGGCACGCCGCTTGAGGGCCGGACGCCCTTGACGAGCGACGAGATCCTGCGCACCATCGCCTTCTTCCGTTTCATCAACCCGACGGCAAACATCCGCCTCGGCGCGGGACGCAAGCTCATCAAGGACAACGGCACGCCCGCCTTCCTCTACGGCGCATCGGCCTCCATCACGGGCAACATGCTCACGACCTCGGGCACAACCATTGCCGAGGACATGGCTCTTCTGCAGCGGCTCGGCCTCTCCAACGAAACGGCGGGCACGAGGCAGGACGCCGCACATACAGCCAACGGGTGAAGGTTTATCTTTTCTAAGGAAGCGCTGATAAAATGAGGTCGCCCAGATTTGCACAGATGCGCTATATCTATCGAGGAGACAAACCGCAGGCGTAGCGGTGCTACGTCGAGGATTTGTC
>CAJPOT010000016.1 GCA_905372355.1 uncultured Selenomonas sp.
TCTCCTCGATAGATACAGCGCATCTGTGCAAATCTGGGCGACCTCATTTTATCATCGCTTCCTTGAGAAAATCCCGTGAAGAAACTTCACGGGATTTTCTTCAAGAAAGGCAAGACGAGCACAGGGATTTACTTGCCCTCGTCTTCTTTGTGCTGGTCAATGTAAGTTACGACATCCTGAACGGTCTTGATCTTTTCCGCTGCCTCGTCCGGAATCTCGATCCCGAACTCCTCCTCGAATGCCATGATGAGCTCAACGATGTCAAGGGAATCTGCTCCCAGATCGTCAATAAAAGTAGAATCGATGGAAACCTCATCCGCCTCAACGCCGAGCTGCTCCACAACGATATCTTTCACTTTATCAAAAGTCGCCACTACAATTCACCTCCCTCCGTTGCCTCTTCTCGGGATTCACTGCCTTTTTCAATGTTTCCCTCTATATTTATATCACATGACCATGCCGCCGTCTACATTGACGACCTGTCCCGTGATATAGGACGCTTGATCCGATGCGAGGAAAAGGACGGCACTCGCCACATCCTCCGGCTCTCCCATTCTGCCGAGCGGGATGTCCGTGAGCATCTTCTCCTTGACGGATTCCGGCAATCCCGCCGTCATATCCGTACCGATGAAGCCCGGCGCGACGACGTTGACCGTGATGCCGCGCGACGCGAGTTCCTTCGCCGCCGACTTCGAGAAGCCGATGACACCAGCCTTTGCTGCCGCATAGTTCGTCTGTCCGGCGTTGCCCACGAGGCCGACGACGGACGCCATGTTGACGATGCGGCCCGAACGCTTCTTCATCATGAGCTTTGAGATCGCCTTCGTGCAGTAGAACACACCCTTGAGATTCGTATCCAGAACCTTCGCGAAGTCCTCATCCTTCATGCGCATGAGCAAGGTGTCGCGCGTGATACCAGCATTGTTCACAAGGATGTCGATCGTGCCGAATTCCTTGACCACATTGGCGACCATCGCCTCGACAGCCGCGCTGTCTGCAATATCCGCCTGGCAAAGGATCGCCGTGCCGCCCGCCGCCTCGATTGCAGCCTTGACTTCCTCGGCGGCCTTGACATTACCCGCATAGTTGATGGCAACGCGTGCGCCCTCAGCCGCGAGGCAGAGGGCGATAGCGCGTCCGATGCCGCGCGACGCGCCCGTCACGAGCGCCGTCTTGCCGTCTAAAAGCATATTAGCGAACCTCCCTGAAATAGTCAAGCGTTTTTTGCAAAGTTTCCAGATTTTCGACGTTCATGCTCGTGAGTTTGCGGTCGATGCGCTTGTTGAAGCCACAAAGCGTCTTGCCGGGACCCGCCTCGACAAAGGTGTCCGCGCCGAATTCCTTCATCTTCAAGACGCAGTCCTCCCACTTCACGGGACTTGCTGCCTGCTTGACGAGACTCTCCTTGATGTCTGCTGCCTTCGTGAGGATCTCAGCCGAGACATTGGCGACAACGGGGATCTTCGCATCGCGGATCTCGACCTTGTCAAGTTCTGCAGCGAGTTTTTCTGCTGCCGGCTGCATCAAGGTGCTGTGGAACGGCGCGCTGACGGGCAGGATCACGCTCTTCTTCGCGCCCGCCTCGCCCAAGAGAGCCGCCGCCTTCTCGACGCCCGCCATCGTTCCCGCGATGACGATCTGCCCGGGGCAGTTGAAGTTGACCGCCTGCACGGCGCCGACGTCCGCCGAGACCTTCTCGCAGACCTCGACGATCTTTTCGCGCTCAAGCCCCATGACGGCTGCCATGCCGCCCTCGCCGACCGGGACGGCTTCCTGCATGAAGGAGCCGCGCTTATGGACGAGGAGTACGGCATCGGAGAAGTCGAGCACGTCGGCTGCGACGAGCGCCGAGTATTCGCCAAGGCTGTGTCCGCCCGTGATCTCGGGCTGGATTCCATGCTCCTTGAGGATCTCGTTCGCGATCACGCTGACGGTGAGGATCGCCGGCTGCGTGTTCGCCGTCAGGCGCAGATCCCCTTCCGGGCCATTGAAGCACATCTCCATGATGGAATAGCCGAGCGCCTCGTCCGCCTCGCGAAACAATTTCTTCGCTACATCATACTTCTCGTAGAAATCCTTGCCCATGCCGACCTGCTGGGCGCCCTGCCCCGGGAATACGAATGCGAGCTTGTTCATCGAACCGACCTCTCTTTCCTTTAGGAATGGCTGATACATTCAGCCAGCCACCTTCACGCATCTGCGCAAATCTGGGCGGCTTCATTTTATCAGCGCTTCCTTAGCTGAACACCTCTTCTTTGCCTTTATTTGCAATGCGCCTCGGCGCTTTTGACGGCACCGGGCAACCCCTCCACGATGTTATGGATGATGTCTGCGACGGGCAAAATATCATTGAGCATGCCCGAAATCTGTCCGATCATCACGGAGCCGTTCTCGACGTCGCCCTTGTGCGTCGCGAGGTTGAGCTTGCCTACACCGAGCTTGTCGAGCTCTTCCGTCGAAGCGCCTCTTCGTTCCATCTCTTCGAACTCGCGCGTGAGCTTATTCGCAAGGACGCGCACGGGATGCCCCGTCGAGCGCCCCGTGACGACCGTCGAGCGATCGCGCGCCTTCAGGACGAACTTCTTGTAGTTTTCGTGCGCGATACACTCCTTCGACAGTACGAAGCGCGTGCCCATCTGCACGCCCCATGCGCCGAGGGCGAACGCCGCCGCCATGCCGCGCGAATCACCGATGCCGCCCGCCGCGATGACAGGAACATCGACGGCGTCGACGACCTGCGGCACGAGCGCCATCGTCGTGATCTCGCCGACGTGCCCGCCCGACTCCGTCCCCTCAGCAATGAGCGCGTCAACCCCCGTCCTGACGAGGCGTTTGGCAAGCGCGACGGAAGCGACGACGGGGATGACCTTGCTGCCGATCTCCTTGAGCGCCGGGATGTACGCGCCGGGGTTGCCCGCTCCCGTCGTCACGACGGGCACGCGTTCATCGACGACGACCTGCATGACCTCCTTGACGAAGGGCGACATGAGCATGATGTTGACGCCGAACGGCTTCTCGGTCCAGCCCTTGCACTTTTGAATTTCCGCGCGCAGGACGTCGGGCGGCATGTGTCCGGCGCCGATGATGCCAAGCCCCCCGGCGTTCGAGACGGCAGAAGCAAGCTCCGCCGTGCCGATCCAAGCCATGCCTCCCTGGAAGATTGGATACTTTATCCGCAGCATCTGACAAATACGATTTTCTTCAAACATCCCTGATCCTCCTATACACCCATCTCACGACCGGACGGCTTCTGCGGCCGGCCCTTCCCCGTTCGCCGCAGGACACTTCCCACCGTCGTCCAAAGCCTCTTCACGTGCCAGATTCTCCTTGATATGAGCGAGGACGTCGCTCTCCACGTAGTCCTTGGCGACACGTATGGCGCTTGCGATGGACTTCGCGTTGGACGAGCCATGCGCGATGAGGCAGCAGCCGCGCACGCCAAGAAGCGGCGCACCGCCGTATTCCGACACGTCGATCGTCTTGCCGAGCTTCTTCAGCGCCGGCAGCAATAGGAACGCGCCGAGCCTCGCGAGAATCCCGCCGTTCTTCACGGCATCCTTCGCGAGACGCACGAGCGTCTTCGCCAACCCCTCCGCAAATTTTAGCACAACATTACCGACAAATCCATCACAAACGACGACATCGAAATTCCCCTTGGGAATGTCGCGCCCTTCCGCGTTGCCGCAGAAGTTCACCGTCGTCATGGACTTCAATAGCGGGTACGTTGCCTGCGCCTGCTCATTTCCCTTCGTCTCTTCCTCGCCGATGTTCAAAAGACCGACGCGCGGCTTCGCTATGCCGAAGACATGCTCGGCGTAAAGCGCGCCCATGATGGCGCCCTGCACGAGATGCTTGGGCTTGCTGTCGACGTTCGCTCCCGAATCGAGGAGGAGCGTCACGCCCTTTGGCGTCGGCATCGGCGTCGCGATTGTCGGGCGATCCGCGCCAGCAATGCGTCCGAGAATAAACTGCGCTGCCGCCACTGCGCCGCCTGTCGAGCCAGCGGAGAGCACGGCGTCACAGGCACCTTCCTTGACGAGCCGCGTCGCGACGACGACGGAGGAGTCCTTCTTTTTGCGCACGGCAGTGACGGGATGTTCCCCCATCTCTATGACCTCGCTCGCGTGCAGCACAGAAATGCCCAAGTTCTGCCAGCCTTCCTCTTTGGCAAGGACTCGCATGATCTTCTTCTCATCCCCGACAAGAACGATCTCGCAGCCATATTCCTTCGCAGCCCGAACTGCACCGAAGACAATTTGCTCCGGCGCATAATCCCCGCCCATGGCATCCACTGCAATCTTCACGAACGATCTTTCCTCCCCAGACACATGCCTCATTCTAGTATCTTCGCTGTATTTGCGATAATTCCTTTTAAGAATATAAAATAAAAGAATGAGCAGGACATAATCACTTACATCCTGCTCACCCCAAATTTCTTACTCGTCCGCAGCAACGACTTCTCTGCCATCGTAGTAACCGCACTCGGGGCAAACACGATGGGGCATCTTCGGCTCATGACATTGCGGGCACGAAACGAAGCCGGGAGCTGTGAGCTTCCAATTCGCACGGCGCGAATCGCGGCGGGCTTTCGACATCTTACGCTTAGGTACTGCCATTCGGGAAACACCTCCTTACTGTGTGCATCAAATCTTCTGCTTCTTCAAAAGCTGCTCCAAAGCCGCAAGCCTCGGATCAGGCACAGCACGGTCACAGCCGCACTCACCCTCATTGAGGTTTGCACCACATTTTGGGCAAAGCCCGAGACAATCCGGCCGACAAACATTGTGAATCGGCTGAGCAGCAAGAAGCGTATCCCGAATCAGCGGCGAAATGTCCATCTTGTCGTCAACGATAGAAAGACCGCTTTCGTCGTCCGTTCGTCGGACTTCTTCATCAAACGCATAACTCTCCTCAGCGGAGAAATGCTCAAGGCATCGATCGCAGACGGCGTTTCTTTTGCAGCGCACACAGCCCGTGAGCCGGTAGGCCTCGCCCGTGCAGAGAATTTCGCCCGTGATCTCGACAGGCCCTTCTATGCGGCAATCCTCCGGCTCGGCGTCAAGCGCTTCTGCCGTCGTGACAAACGAAAAAGAAACGCCCCTGCCCATCGCGGCGTTTGCATCAGCAATACAAACCATCATCATTCTGCATCGACCTCAAGGTATTATAGCAAGGCGTATTTTATTTGTCAAGAAAATGCCGGGAGACCTTCCGCTTTCCACTCCTGCGGATACCTGCCGCTCATTCTTCCTCAATCTCGCGACTCGTCAGCAGATACTCGACCTTGACATCTGTGCGCAGGTTGAGATCCATAAACTCGCCATCCATCGTCTGCACGACGGGAAGTGCCGCGAGGCGTGACTCGTCGATGTAAATGATCTTGCCCGCTTCGCCATTCGAAAGCTTGACCCAATTTCCGTTCAAGGAATGGCAGACGCGGCGAATGAAACGGAAACCGAATTCCGTGTCGAGCTGCCCATTCATGATGTCGTCCGACAAAATGTTAAACACTTCGAAAGGCGAGCGTTTCTTCGCGTAGGAGCGGTCCGACGCCATCGCATCGTACATGTCCATGATGGCGAGGACGCGTGCGAATTTGCCGATCTCTTCCTTGACGAGACCTCTCGGATAGCCCGAACCATCACCTCTCTCATGATATTGCAGCACAGCCTCGGCGATCTCCTTGTCCTCGCCCAAGCCTCCCGCCATGATCAGCTCATGTCCGAACTTCGGATGTTCCTGCATGATCTTGCGCTCATCAGGCGTCAAGACGCCCTCCTTGTCGAGCATCGCCTGCTCGATGCGCAAATTGCCAATAAGGATGAGAGAGCCCGCCGTAATGAGGCGCAGCTGATCTTTCTGCGGCATCTTGAGCCACTTGCCCATAAGCCCTGCCAAAATAGCCACATGGAGGCTATGATGGATGGTGTACTCACCTTTCGCCGTCATGTTGTGGATGTGCGCGACAGCTTTCGCACCCGAACAAAGCGGCAGGATGTTCTGTGCCAGAGTTTCTGCTGAATCTTTGTCGACAGAGCCGTGCGCCTTCGTGACTTCAAAGAGGGATTTCAGCTCGATGAAGCAATCGTCATAGTCCTTGACGTACCCTTCGTCGAGAATCGGCTCCTTCAGCGGAATGATTTTCGCGGCTGCCCCCTGCACTCCCTGCGGCTTCTGAGGCATGGGAGATGGACCTTCTTCCCCGCCTTCTTCCCGAATTTCCACGGAGACAATGTTCCTCTCAGACAAGGAGTCAATCATCTGCTGATTGAGCACCGTACCCTCTCCCAAGAGGACAGACATATCTTCCTTATAGACTGCCTGTCCGACGACCATGCCTTCCTTGAGCTGGTCTACTGCATACTTCTTCAGCATTCCGCCTGCACTCCTTCGCTTGAAAACCAATTCTTACATCCCTAGGTTCACAGTCCCAATTATAACATAAAAATTTTTCTAATGCTACAAATCCTTCATAGATTATGAAAAAATTCCGTGTGCGAGCTTCCTTAATATGATTCATTTGCAGTCACCTATGCAATCTGCTATGATGAGGACATACGCATAGATCCTGCAAGCAAAGGAGGCAATTCTCCATGAAGACGCGAATAAAACTCCTACTCTTCTCTCTCGTGCTGCTCGCAGCGGGGAGCGGCGCGTACCTCTATCATGCGCACGAATACGCCATGCAGCACGAACGTGCAGCGCACCTCAGGCTATCGGGCAACGTCGACATCCGCGAGGTCACTCTCGCCTTCCGTCCGAGCGAACGTCTCTCTGAAATCCTCGTGGACGAAGGCGATTCTGTCGAGGAGGGCCAGCTTCTCGCACGGCTCGACTCGGCGGAACTTGCACTGAACCTGCAAAAAGCAAAGGCGCAGACCAAGGCGCAGGAGGCCGTCTTGGAGAAGCTGAAAAACGGCACGCGCAGTGAAGAGATCCTCCAGGCGCAGGAAAACGTGCGCGCCGCAGCGGCCGCTTCCGCCAACGCCAGGGGCATCTACGCACGCATGTTGGAAATCTACGAGACGAGCGAGGGCATCAGCCTGCAGGAGCTTGACAACGCGCGCGCCGCAGCCGATTCCGCCGAAGCGAAGACGAGAGCCGCCGAAGCTGCACTCGAAGAAGCGCGTACAGGCGCACGAGGCGAGGACATCCAACAGGCGGAAGCGACGCTTGACGCACTCCGCGCAGAAGAGGAGCGCCTCGCCCACCTGCTCACGCAGTACGAGCTTCGTGCGCCGTCGGCGGGCGTCATCCGCTCGCGCCTCCTCGAAGTCGGCGACATGGCTTCGCCCGCCATGCCTGTCTTCAAGCTCTCCCTCATCGAGCGCAAGCAGGTGCGCGTCTATGTATCGGAAACCGATCTCAGCCGCATCCACGAAGGACAGAAGGCGCTCATCACGACGACGAGCGAAGCCGACAATCCGCTCACCGGGACGGTCGGCTTCATTGCATCAACAGCGGAGTTCACGCCCAAGACGGTCGAGACCGAGGATCTTCGGACATCCCTCGTCTACGAAGTGCGCATCTCGGTCGACGATCCCGACAACCGCCTGCGCCTCGGCATGCCCGTGAATGCGCGGATAGACCTATGAGGAGCAAAAGCACGCCCGCAGTAGAGGCCACGGCACTCGTCAAGACCTTCACGCCGAAGAACGCCCGCACCGTCACAGCACTCAGAGGTCTTGACTTCTCGGTGTCCGCAGGCGAGCTCACGGCGCTCGTCGGCCCGGACGGCGCGGGCAAGACGACACTGCTGCGGCTCATCGCGGGGCTGCTCGACAAGACGGCGGGCGATCTCCTCGTCCTCGGACACGATGTCACGAAAGAGCCGCAGAAGGTGCAGAGCCGCCTCAGCTACATGCCGCAGAAGTTCGGTCTCTACGAAGATCTGACCGTCGAGGAAAACATGCAGCTCTACGCCGATCTGCACGGCATAGAGCAAGAAGAGCGGCACAAGCGCTTCCCGCGCCTCCTGCACATGACGGGACTCACTCCGTTCACCGGTCGGCTCGCGGGCAATCTTTCGGGCGGCATGAAGCAGAAGCTCGGACTCCTCTGCACCCTCGTGCGCTCGCCCGACCTCCTGCTGCTCGACGAGCCGACCGCCGGCGTCGACCCCCTGTCGAGGCGCGAACTGTGGGAAATCCTCCAAGAGCAGGCGAGAGAAGCCGGCCTTTCCGTTCTCTGCGCGACCGCCTACATGTCGGAGGCGGCTCTTTGTCAGAAGGTCATCCTCCTTGATCGCGGGCGCATCCTCGCCGTCGGGACTCCCGACGAGGTGCGCCGCCCCCTGCACAGCATATTCGGCACATCGCCTACAAGCGCGGCACAGGCGCAGTTGGAAGACGCCGCTTCGGGAGAAAAGCGCTCCGCCATCATCGAGGTGCGCGACCTCGTAAAAAAATTCGGCGACTTCACGGCCGTTAACAACACCTCGTTCCAAGTGTATAAAGGAGAAGTCTTCGGTCTCCTCGGACCGAACGGCGCAGGCAAGACCACGACCTTCCGCATGCTTTGCGGCCTCTTGCCCGCGACATCGGGCAAACTGCGCGTGGCGGGCGTCGACCTCGCGCGCGCACGCACGGAAGCTCGCGCACAGATCGGCTACGTCGCGCAGAAGTTCTCCCTCTATCAGAACCTCACGGCACTCGAAAACCTGCGCTTCTTCGGCGGCATCTACGGGCTTCGTCCCAAGGCTCTTGCCGCACGCATCGAAGCCGTCCTCGCCGAATTCGATCTGAAAGAGCGCAAGAACGACCGCGCGGGCGATCTTCCCGGCGGCTACAAGCAGCGGCTCGCCATGGCGGCGGCGCTCCTGCACGAGCCGCCGCTCCTCTTCCTCGACGAGCCAACGAGCGGCATCGACCCGCGTGCGCGCCGCCTCTTCTGGCAGAAGATCGACGCGCTTTCAAAGAGGGGCACGACGGTCATCATCACGACGCACTTCATGGAGGAAGCCGAATATTGCACGCGCATCCTCATCCAAGATCACGGCACGATGCTCGTCCTCGGCAGCCCCGCCGAGATCCGCGCGCGCATGAAGATGCCCGCTGCCGACATGAACGATGTCTTCATCCGCATCGTGGAAGAAGCGCGCAGACGGGAGGAGGCAATAAGATGAATTTCCGTGCTTTTCTTCGGCGGCTCTTCGCCCTCACGCGCAAGGAATTTCAGCAGATGAAACGCGACCGCGGCAGCATCCTGCTCGGCGTCGTCCTGCCGCTCGCCCTCATCCTCATCATCGGCTACGGCCTGTCGCTCGACGTGAAAAACGTGCGTACCGCCGTCGCCTTGGAAGACAGCTCGCCCACGGCGCGCGCCGCCGTCCGTTTTCTCGACGGCAGCGACTATTTCGCCCCTGCCTACGTTCACTCGAAACAGGAAGCGGAAGCGATGATGCGGCGCGGCGAAGTCGACGCCGTCCTCATCATCCCCACGGATTTCAGTCGAAATCTTCCTCGCGGCACGGCCAGAATCGAGCTGCTGCTAAACGGCATCGAGGCGACGACTGCCGCCTCGGCGCAGGGCTACTTCGAGTCGGTCGTGCTGAAAAAAGCGGCAGAAAGCTCCTTGGCGAAACAAAACGTCGGGCGCGCCGAAATCGTCAGCCGCGTCTGGTTCAACGACGCCAACACGAGCACATGGTTTTTCGTTCCAGGCCTCTTGATGCTCGTCCTGACCATCGTCGGCGTTTTCCTCACCTCCGTCGTCATGGCGCGCGAATGGGAGCGCGGCACGTTCGAATCGCTCTTCGTCACGCCCGTGCAGCGCCTCGAACTCATTCTCGCCAAGATGATTCCCTACTTCCTCGTCGCCATGACGGGCATGATCCTGTGCCTTATCACCGGACACCTGCTCTACGAGCTTCCCATGCGCGGCTCCCTCATCTTGATTCTCGGCACGACGATGCTTTACCTCGTCATGGCACTCGGTCTCGGACTCGTGATTTCCGCCATGACGAAGAATCAATTTCTCGCATGCCAGATGGCGCTTCTTCTAAGTTTCCTGCCCACAATCATGCTGTCGGGCTTTCTCTACGATCTGCATACGGCACCGCTCGGCATCCGCATCATCAGCCGTTTCCTGCCCATGCCCTACTTCCTGCAGATGTTGAAGTCTCTGCTGCTCACGGGAAACTATTGGCCGCTCATCATCAAAAACACAGCCGTGCTTGCGAGCTTTGCCGCACTCTTCGTCGGCGCTGCCTTTCATCTGACGCGAAAGAAGGTGGGAGAATGAACATGCAGCGCATCCGCATCTTCTTCACACATCTCTACTACCTCGGGCACAAGGAGCTTCTGGCCATTTTGAAAGATCCGCGCATGCGCATCGCTCTGATCGTGCCCGTCTTCACCCAGGGGCTGCTCTTCGGCTATGTCGCCAACTACAATCTCGACTCCGTACCCTACGCCGTCGTCGACACTTCGAGAAGTGAAGCCTCGCAGAGCCTGCTCGCGCACTTCGACGGCTCGCCCGCATTTTCGCGCACGGCGACGCTTGCCGTCCCTGCCGAGATTGAGCCTTTGATCAACTCCGAAACCATTCTCATGGCGCTCATCATCCCCACAGACTTTGAAGCGCACATCGCACGCGGCGAGGCCGCCCCTGTCGAGGTCATCACCGACGGCCGCAATGCGCTCACATCGACGCTCGCCACAGGCTATGCAGCAGCCATCATCGCGCGCTGGAACGCAGAGAGACTGTATGCCATGCCCGCCATCACACTGACGAGCCGCACATGGTACAACGAGAACCAGATCACGCGCTGGACTTTCCTGCCGAGCATCATCGCCATGATCTCCTTCGTGCAGGTCATCATGCTCGCCGGACTCTCCATCGCCAGAGAGCGCGAACAAGGCACCTTCGATCAGCTTCTCGTCACGCCGCTCGCCCCCGTGGAGATCCTCATCGGCAAGGCGCTTCCGCCCATGCTCATCGGACTTGTGCAGAGCACGCTTCTCCTGCTCATTTCCCTCTTTTGGTTCGAGATTCCGTTTGCCGGCTCCTTCCTCACGCTCTATCTGACGCTCTTCCTCTTCATCCTCAGCTCGACGGGCATCGGGCTGTGCGTCTCCGCCGTCGCACGCAGCATGCAGCAAGTCCTCGTCTACCTCTTCGTCCTCCTGCTGCCGCTCGCCCTTCTCTCAGGGATAGCGACGCCCGTCGCCAACATGCCGCGCATCCTGCAGATCCTCACCTACATCGACCCTCTGCGCTTCGCCGTCGAGGCCGTGCGGCGCGTCTACTTGGAGGGCGCCGTCGCCGCCGACCTCATCGGCGACTACATCCCCCTGCTCCTCATCGCCGCCTTCACGCTGCCCCTCGCCATGCGACTGTTTCGGAACAAGACAATGTAAGCTGCGTACCAGCCTCCACCTACGGTCATTATGCGTACAGCTTACAGCAAGCAAAATATTGTGCACGCGGATCTTTCTCATCGTCCTCCAGCTCGATATCGCTGTACTTCCTGCGGCCGATGTACTTCTCCTGCACCTCGGTCGGCAGGGCGCGCTGCCTTGATCTGCCCTTTCTGCTTAATGTACAATGGAATGACCAAAAGCCAGCGAAGATGCTATAATATGAACAGCAAGAGGAGACATGGCAAGCGCAGGGTCGCCTGCCACAGGAAAGGAGCGTCGTCATGAAATACATATCAGGACTTCATGCGCTCAATATTCCCTGCCGTTTGGAAACTGTGCGAGACAGCACACTGGACAGACATCGACCGATTCATGGAAAAAGAGTATCGAATGAAGTGGGGTCTTTTCAGAAAGGAGCAGGAAGCGAATGGATGCCGCACAAATGCGCCATATAGGATCGATAAGGACGCATTGGCAGGACTTTATCTGAATATGTTCGAGAAGCTGGATCTTCTCTATTCGGAGGAGGAAGCAGAAACTCTTTCCGTAAAGGAAAATGTCGCAAAAAAAGAAAACGATGACCAAGAAGAATGAAGCCGCTGAGACCGGCGGGCAGAAGATTTCCTGTCGCGCTTCTGTACGACGGCCGCCCCATCGAAGGCGATACGCTCAAAGAACTGCAGGCATTGATCGAAAAGTGTCGCTGGGAGGGCGGCCTTCATCTGCAGTTCGACGCAAACATCCCGCATGACACCTGGTCATAACGCAAACGAAACACTCCCCCGCCTGCGGCAAAAGCCTGTCGGGGGAGTTTTCTCGTTTATTTTTGCTACACCGCTTACGCCTTTTCGGGCTGCAGCGCGCCGTAGTGGAAGGAAGCCGTCGCGCCGCCGTCGATGAGAAAGGTCGCGCCCGTGATGAACCGGGCGCGCTCAGGCAAGATTCCGCTTCGCCCAAGCGGCGACTGCTTCTTCCGACTGCGCGGCTTCCGCGCCCTTGACGGCAAGCCCCTCGCCGACTGTCGCGCCCTCGCAGTAGCTTTTAAGCGCCGAGGCGCTGCCGGCCAGCCCCGAGCCTTCGTGCGTCATGACGGGGAACACGCGCTTGCCATGAAAATCGAGCGCTTTTAGCTGCGTGACGACCGCCATCGGATAGGTGCCCCACCAGCAAGGTCCCGCCACGACGATGTTGTCATACGTTGCGATGGAATCGAGCATACGCACGAGCTCCGGCAAAGCGTGCGCCTTGAGCTCCTCCTTCGCCTCCCGCGTACATTCATTGTAGTCCGCCGCATACGCTTTCTTCGTCTCGATCTCGAAGATGTCGGCGTCCACCGCCTTTTGAATAAATTCGGCGACGATCTCGGTATTGCCCTTCGTCAGCTTTTCAATCCTGCCGTTGACATAATTCTCGCCCTTGCGCGAGTAGTAGATAACGAGTGTCTTTACCATTTCCAATTTCCTCCCACAGTTCCCTCGGTTTGCTTCTGCAAACCTCTGTCTTTCATTTTACTTCTTGAAGTCAACTTCAAGTCAATGCGTATGGAGTCAAACTTTCTCAGGCGAGTGTTTTGTCGAGCAGCGCGGCGAGGAAGTCCGGCTCTTCCTCGAAGCCCTGCGCGTACCAGTCCGCTTTCAGCTGATAGAGTCCGCCGATAAGGAACGATTTCATCAGATCGAACTCACGCTCGGAAAGCGCCGCGAAATGCGGGCGCAGGATGTCGAGCTTCTCGCGCATGATTTCTCCGTAGCGCGCGATGAGCCACGATTCGACGTGCCCTTCGCAAACGATGCGCAAAAAATCCGCATTCTCGCGCCAGAAGGAGAGATACGTCGCAAAGATCTCGCGGCGCGTCGGCTTCTGCAAGCTTTGCAGACGCTCGGTCACGCCGTCGGCGATCCTCTGCAGCATGGCGGCAAGGATCTCGTCCTTCGAGCGAAAATGGCGGTAGAATGTCTGACGCGACACGTCCGCCTCCTGCACGATGCGCAGGATCGTGATCTCGCCGTAGGGCGTCGTGCGCGTGAGCGCGGCGAAGGCGTCGAGAATCATCCGACGGTAGCGCAGCGCGATGGGATTGGCGGTTTCCTGCATAAATCCACTCCTTTCCTATCCTCCATTATAAGCCTTCTTTCAACATGTTACAAGAGTAACACTCCGCACAAGCCCATCTGTGACAAAGCGCCGCCTTTGTATCACTTGCTCGCATACCATTGACACATGTAACACCTTGCCGCTATAATAAAGTCAAGATGTTACATGTGTAACACGAACGAAGGAGGATTCCCATGCTGACATTGCTGACGCTCGCATTCAGTTTCTATTGGAGCTCGCGCAGGTCGAGCATGACCTGCTTGAAGCGCGCGCTGTGTACCGCACGGTCAAACGCATCTTTCTGCTGAACGGCGACTCCTTTTCGCTGGGCTTTTCGCGGCTTGAGGCCATCGGCAAGAAGATCATCGAGATCTTCCCCGAGGTCGAGACGATCGCTTCCTATGCCTCCATCGAAAGCATCGCGCGCAAGACGGACGAGGAACTGCAGGAGCTTCGCCGCCTGCGCTTCAACGGCATGAACGTCGGCCTCGAATCGGGACACGCGGAAACGCTCGCGCTCCTCGGCAAGAATTACACGCCCGAAAAAGCGGAGCGCGAACTTCTGCGTGAGGACTTCCTCGCCGCACGTCCCAAGCGCGGCATGGAAGGCCGCTACGTTTCTTAAGAACTCACGGATACATTCAACGCTTCCCATAGAAAGGAGTTTCTCTATGGATTTTCAAAGCGTTTTGGAAAAGCGCCGTAGCATACGAAAGTTCGATACGCGCCCCATCCCGAAGGAGATCGTCGAGGCGATCCTCGAAGCCGGCAGGCGCGCCCCCTCGGGCGGCAACATCCAGCCTTGGCGCTACGTCGTCGTCGAGGACGAAGCCGTGCGAAAGCGGCTCAAGGAAGCCTCGCCGCTCTCCTTCTTCGCCGAAGCGCCGCTCCTCATTCTCGCATGCTTCGACCGCGAGGCGATCAAGAAAATGCCCGAACGCTTCGCCGAGCTTACAGCGTCCAACGCCTTCGAGGACGTTACAATGGACGCGGGCAAGGTGGAAGCCCTGCGCGCTCAGCGCGCCAACGACGAAGTGGAAAAGGCGTCCTACGCCGTCTACAACACGGCGATCTCCGTAACGCACATGGATCTCACCGCCGTCGCGCACGGCCTCGGCACATGCTGGATCGGCATGTTCGACAAGGAAAAAGTGCGTGAAATCCTCGGCATCGACGCGCGCTTCGGTATCGTCTGCGCCCTGCAGATCGGCTACGCCCTGCAGTCCCCGCCGTCGCGCCCGCGCCTTTCGATGGACGACATTGTTTTGCAGCGTTTCTGATACGCTGTATTTATAAGTACCTCACAGCAGCAAGAAAGAAAGATTTCCATGACAGAATCCATCAAGACCCCCATGCCCGATACGGCGGAGTGGAACGCCTTTTTCCCCTCGCCCTACTCCCTGTCCGTCTACACCGCCGCAAAGACCGACTTCGACGGCGCAAAGTACGATTCGCGCTACGGCGGCAAGAAGAAGGTGCTTGTCATTCTTTCGGATGAGCGCTACCTTGCGATGGAAAACGGCAAGCTTTTTTCGACCGGCAACCACCCCGTCGAAACGCTTCTGCCGATGATGCACCTCGCGGCGGCGGGATTTTCGTTCGACATCGCGACGCTTTCGGGCAGGCGCGCCAAATTCGAGCAATGGGCAATGCCCTTGGGCGATGACGCCGTCATGGCCTTCTACGAAGAAGTCCTGGCGCAGATGGAAGAACCGCAGAGGCTTGAAGAAACGCTCAAAGCCATAACCGAGGCATCGGACGTTCCCTACGCTGCCGTCTTTATTCCCGGCGGTCACGGCGTGCTCAACGCCATCCCCGAAAGCCGCGAGGTGCATGACGTCCTGCACTGGGCGTTCGCCAACGAGGTGTTCATTATCAGTCTCTGCCACGGCCCCGCCTCGCTTCTCGCGGCGAACGATGCGAAGGGCTTCCCCTTCGCCGGCTACGAGCTCTGCGTCTTCCCCGACAGCCTCGACGAAGGCGCGAACATCGCCATCGGCTACATGCCGGGGCGCTTGAAGAAGCTCGTCGGCAAAAATCTCGCGGCGCTCGGCGTGAAGATCCTCAACTCCGACATCACCGGCAAGGTGCATCGCGACCGCACGCTCCTGACGGGAGACAGCCCGCTTGCCTCCAATGCCCTCGGCAAACTGGCAGCAGAAACCCTGCTTGCGGAAGTCAAGTAGATACATCGAAAGAAAGAGGCGATAGCCATGAAAGCTGTTTTGATCGGCGCGACGGGCGCGGTCGGCAAAGACTTGCTGCAGGCGCTTCTCGAGGATGCGCGCTATACGGAGGTCGTCGCCTTTGCGCGGCGCGCGCTCGGCGTACAGCACGAAAAGCTCCGGGAGCATACGATCGACTTCGACGCGCCCGCGACGTGGCAGGAGCTTGTCAAAGGCGACGTCCTCTTTTCGACGCTCGGCACCTCGCTCAAGCAGGCAGGCTCCAAGGAAGCGCAGCGCCATATCGACTACGATTACCAGCTCGCCTTTGCGAAAGCCGCCAGGGCAAACGGCGTGAAGAGCCTCGTACTGCTGTCCTCCATAGGCGCGGACAGCAAGTCGAGCATCTTCTATCTGCGCCTGAAGGGCGAGCTCGACGACGCCGTTCGGGATCTTGGCTTCGATTCGCTGAGCATCGTGCGCCCGCCGAGCCTCATACGCGCGAAAAGCAAGCGCTTTGGCGAGACCGCCTCCGTCAAGCTCCTGCAGGCCGTCAATGCCATCGGCCTCGCAAAGCGGCTCGCGCCGATGGAAACCGTCGTCGTTGCGCGCTCGATGGCCGCGTTGGGCGCGGATTCCGCGAGCGGCACAAGAATCATCGAAGGGCAGGATGTCCGCGATTTCGCGTAAAAAAGATGCCCCATAAGCCATCCATGCGGCTTATGGGGCGTCTTTGTCTTATTTGGGAGCACTATGCCCATCCAGCTATACGTTGCTCAATCACTGTTCTCATGCGCAGCTGCACGCAGATAGTCAAGTTTATTATCTCTTCGCTCTACAGATTGAAACTTCGACTGCGGCATATAGTATTCACCCGTATCCTTCTTATAGCGGAACACGACGGTATGCTGCGGCTCTACCGTCATCGCACCGTCGCTGCTGTTCCACCAAACAGCAAACGAGAGGAACGCGAAGTCTTCGTAGTCCTCTCCCTCGCTCATGATGTACGCCGAACTCACATCGGCCACCGATTTCACATGAGAGCCGCAGTCCCATACGATGAAGTTCGGATCGCCGTCGTAGCTGTAGATGCCGGGAGCTACATCGGCTTCAGGCAGATCGGCAAAAGCCGTCGATGTGCAGATCGCAAGGCAAAATGCAAAAACAACGGCAAGAACTTTCCTGCTGAGATTCAGATTCATACAAATCCCACCTTTTCTCGAAAATCTCTTATGATCCACTGACTCAAATCGCATTTAGATTCACCTCAGGATCATAAACATCCAAAATGCGAATCTGCTTGATCACCTGATGCTGATCCACCTCGATGCTTAGAATACGCTGGAACGGTTGCCCCTTTATCCCCGATGTCCCCCACAAATGAGGTGAACCATAATGATTGGAACTAATTTTTTTCAAATCACTGAACACAGCCAGTGCCTCTGTGATGTGCATACCAACATGGATACCACTCGGCATGGAAATCGCAGGATTCGTCGTCACGATATTCAAGACATACGTATGATCTGTATCAAATTTTTTCCCGAAGTAAGACATAGAATATCCTGTGCCATAGTACGCGATCTTCGTATCGCCCCACGCATTGCCTGGAACTTCTTCTTCCTTATCAGGTGCCCCATAAACATTTCTTACATCACTTTCCGCCGAGCTCGGGTATATGCCACCCAGAGCCATGTCTTCAATTTGAATGGAACGAGGTGCCGCGTCCGCTCCCATCGCATCGAACAAGACAAACATACATACCAACAATGGAAAAATAAGTTTTTTTAGTACCACCTTCAGCCTCTTCCTCTCGTCACAAAATAAACTGACTCAAATCGCGGTTGACGGCGATGTCCTTGAGCTTCTTGTCGACGTAGGCGGCGTCGACGCGGACTTCCTTTTCTTCCATCTCGGGAGCGTCGAAGGAGAGATCCTCCAAGAGCTTTTCCAAGATCGTATGCAGGCGGCGCGCGCCGATGTTCTCGGTCTGGGCGTTGACGTCGCAGGCGAGCTGCGCGAGGCGCTCGATGGCGTCGTCCGCAAAGTCGAGCGCGATGCCCTCAGTCGCGAGAAGCGCCTTGTACTGCTTCAAAAGAGCGTTCTGCGGCTCGGTCAGGATGCGCTGGAAGTCTTCCTTCTGCAGCGACTTCAGCTCGACGCGAATCGGGAAGCGTCCCTGCAGCTCCGGAATGAGATCGGACGGCTTCGCCGTGTGGAACGCGCCCGCCGCGATGAAGAGGATGTGATCGGTCTTAATGGGGCCGTACTTCGTCATGACGGTCGAGCCTTCGACAATCGGCAGGATGTCGCGCTGCACGCCTTCACGCGAAACGTCGGGGCCTGAGCCCTGCCCCTTGACGGCGACCTTGTCGATCTCGTCGAGGAAAACGATGCCGCTCTTTTCCGCTGCGCGAATGGCGGCGTCCTTGACCTCCTCCATATCGACGAGCTTCGCGGCCTCTTCCTGTTGAAAAAGCTTTCGTGCCGCCGCCACGGAGACCTTGCGCTTCTTCTGCTTCTTCGGCATGAGGTTCGCCATCATGTCCTGCAGATTGTCGCCCATGCTCTCAAGGCTTGAGCCTGCGAACATGCCGACCATCGGCTTGCCCGAGTCTTCGATCTCGATCTCGATGACTTCTTTTTCCAGCTCGCCTTTCAGCAGGCGCTTTCTGACCCACTCGCGCCCCGCCACATACTTCGGCTCTTTATTTTCCTCTGACGATTCCTTTTCCTCATCGTCAGAGCCGCCAAAAAGCTTGCCCAAGGGGTTCTGCGACTTCTTCGGCTGCGGCACGAATACATCGAGGATGCGCTCCTCGGCCAGCTCGGCTGCCCTTTCCTGCACCTTTTCCATGCGCTCCTGGCGCACCATGCGCACGGCCGTCTCGGCGAGGTCGCGCACGATGGACTCGACATCGCGTCCCACATAGCCGACTTCCGTGAACTTCGTCGCCTCGACCTTGATGAACGGCGCCTTGACGAGTCTCGCCAGACGACGCGCGATCTCGGTCTTGCCGACGCCCGTCGAGCCGATCATCAGGATGTTTTTCGGTATGACATCGTCCTGCATGGCGACGTCAAGCTGTCGGCTGCGCCAGCGGTTTCTGAGCGCGATGGCGACGGCTCGCTTCGCTTCCTTCTGCCCGACGATGTAGCGGTCAAGTTCCTCGACGATCTGGCGCGGCGTCTGCTCGTTCAGCATGCTCTCTTCCATTTCGACCTTTTCCTGCAAGTCAATCCAGCTCCTCTACCTTGATGTTGTGATTCGTAAAGACGCATATATCGGCGGCGAGCGTCAAGGCTTCCTTGGCGATTTCCGCCGCTTCCATCTCCGTGTGCTTGACGAGGGCGCGCGCTGCCGCGAGCGCGTAGAAGCCGCCCGAGCCGATCGCCGCAACGTCGCCGTCCGGCTCAATGACCTCGCCGCCGCCCGAAATCATCAAAAGAGTCTCGGCATCGGCGACGAGAAGCAGCGCTTCGAGCTTTCGGAGCACGCGATCCGTGCGCCACTCCTTGGCAAGCTCGACCGAAGCGCGCATCAGATTGCCGTTGAATTCCTCCAGTTTCGCCTCGAACTTCTCGAAGAGCGTGAAGGCGTCGGCAACCGAGCCGGCGAAGCCCGCGACGACCTTGCCGTGGTAAAGGCGGCGCACCTTGCGCGCCGTCGATTTCATGATGGCGCTCTGTCCGAACGTGACCTGACCGTCGCCCGCGATCGCCGTCTTTCCCTTCTGACGCACGGCGACGATAGTCGTCGCGTGAAATGTCTGTTCCATAGCTTGTCCTCCTACTCCATCTCGCCGCGAAAATCTTCAAGCGCGCAAAGCGCACGCTCGGCGAGCATTTCCTTCTTGCGCTTCTTGTCGCGGATGCGTCCCTCCAAGGGCGGCAGCAGCCCAAAGTTGACGTTCATCGGCTGGAAGTGACGCGAATCCGCCTCCGTGATGTAGGCAGCGAGCGCGCCGTGGCACGTCTCGCGCGGGAACACGAGCGGCCTCTGCCCTTTTGCGAGCCGCGCGGCATTGATTCCTGCGACAAGACCCGAGGCCGCTGACTCGACGTAGCCCTCGACGCCCGTCATCTGTCCGGCGAAGAGAAGCTCCGCTTCCTTCTTGAGCTGATACGTCGGCGCGAGAAGGCGCGGTGAGTCGATGTATGTGTTGCGGTGCATGACGCCGTAGCGCATGAACTCGGCATTTTCCAGTCCCGGGATCATGCAGAAGACGCGCCGCTGCTCGCCCCATTTCAAATGCGTCTGAAAGCCCACGATGTTGTAGAGCGTGCCCGCCGCATTGTCCTGGCGAAGCTGCACGACGGCATGCGGGCGCACGCCCGTCTTCGGGTCTTCGAGGCCGACGGGCTTCAAAGGGCCGAAGAGCAACGTGCTTTCCCCGCGCGAAGCCATGACCTCGACGGGCATGCAGCCCTCGAAGAACACGGGCTTTTCAAAGCTGTGCAGCTCCGCTGTTTCCGCCGTCGTCAGCGCCTGCCAGAAGGCGCGGTACTCCTCTTCTGTCATCGGACAGTTAATGTAGGCAGGCTCGCCCTTGCCGTAGCGCGAAGCGCGATAGGCCTTCGTCATATCGATGGATTCGAGCATCACGATGGGAGCCGCCGCATCGTAAAAGTAAAAGGATGCATCGCCCATCATCTCGCGCAGGCAGGCGGCGAGCGCACCGTCGGTCAGAGGGCCGGACGCCACGATGGTCACGGCGTCCTCTTCTCGCGGAATCGTCTCGACGCGCATCCGCACGACTTCGACGCGCGGGTGCGCCGTGAGCTTCTCGGTGATAAAGCGCGAGAAGCCCTCGCGGTCGACGGCGAGCGCACCGCCCGCCGGCACGCGAGTCGCGTCCGCCGCTGCCATGACGAGAGAGCCGAGGCGGCGCATCTCCTCCTTGAGGACGCCGACGGCGTTCTCAAGACCCGCGCCGCGCAGAGAATTGCTGCAGACGAGCTCGGCGAAGTCCGCCGTCTTGTGCGCGGGACTTGAGGCGGCAGGGCGCATCTCATAGAGCGTGACATGAGCGCCGCTCTCGGCCGCCTGCCACGCGGCTTCGCTGCCCGCAAGCCCCGCGCCCACGACAATGACCTTCTTCACTTTGTTGCCTCCGCTTCCGCCGCCTTTTCCGCCGCTGCAGCTTCCTTCGCCTTCTTCGCTTCCAAGCGTGCGCGGCTCTTCTCAATCTCCTTGTTGATCGGGTGATCGATGCGCGTCTTGCATTCCTCGTTGCTGCAGTAGGGCAGGATTCTTCCGTTCTTGTAGCGATGGCGCATCATGAAAGCGCCGCATTCCGGGCACTTTTCCGTCAATGGCTGATCCCATGTCACATAGTCGCACGCGGGATAATTTTCGCAGCCGTAGAACGCCTGCCCGCGCCTTGAGCGGCGCTCGACGATCCTGCCGCCGCACTTGGGGCACGGCACGCCCGTATCTTTCAAAAGCGGCTTCGTGTTGCGGCAGTCGGGAAAGCCCGGGCACGCGAGGAACTTGCCGTAGCGTCCCTGCTTGACAACCATGTTCCTGCCGCACTTCTCGCAGATGACGTCGGAAACCTCTTCGGGGATCTCGACCTCGCCGATCGCCTCGTCCGCCTCTTCGAGCGTCTTTTCAAACGGCTCGTAAAAGCCGCGCAGAAGGTCGTTCTTGTCCACCTTTCCCTCGGCGATTTCGTCAAGCTCGTTTTCCAGCCCCGCCGTGAACTGCACGTCGACGATGTCCTTGAAATGTTCTTCGAGCATGTCGTTGACGAGGAAGCCGAGGTCCGTCGGCTGGAAATGCTTGTCCTGGCGCACGACGTAGCCGCGCGCCAAAATCGTCTCGATGATCGGCGCATAGGTGCTCGGACGGCCGATGTCCTCTTCCTCAAGCGTCTTGACGAGCGACGCCTCATTGTATCGCGGCGGCGGTTCCGTGAAGTGCTGCTCGGGCAGGAGATCCAAGAGGGAAAGCGCTTCCCCTGCCGCAAGTTCGGGCAGGAGCACGTCCTTTTCCTTCTTGTTGTCGGCATAGACGGCGAGGAAGCCCGGGAACTTCAGCGTCGAGCCGGAAGCGCGCGCGATGTAGCGCTCGCCTGCCGCCACGCTGACGCTCACCGTATCGAAGACGGCGGGCGTCATTTGGCTCGCGACGAAGCGCTGCCAGATCAGGGTGTAGAGGCGAAGCTGCTCACGCGACAAATATTTTTCCATAAGCTCGGGCGTGTTCTCGACACTCGTCGGCCGAATCGCCTCGTGCGCGTCCTGCGCCTTCTTGCCCGCCGCATAAATATTGGGCTTTTCGGGCAGGTAAGCCGCGCCGAACGACGTGCCGATGTAGCCGCGCACCTCATCGAGCGCGAGGTCGGAAAGACGCGTCGAATCCGTGCGCATGTAGGTGATGAGACCGACGGGGCCGCGCCGGCCAAGTTCGACGCCCTCATAGAGCTGCTGGGCGATCATCATCGTGCGGCGCGACGTGAAGCCGAGCTTCCTCGATGCGTCCTGCTGCATGCTGCTCGTCGTAAAGGGCGCGACAGGATTGCGCCGGCGCTCGCGCTTCTTGACCTCCTTGACCGAAAAGCTCTGCTTCGCCATGTCCTTGACGAGCGCTGACGTTTCTTCTTTCGAGTGCAGCGCGAGCTTCTTGCCGTCGACGGTCGCGAGTTCAGCGGCAAACTGTGCGCCGCGCCCCTTCTTGAGCTTCATGCCGACCGTCCAGTATTCCTCAGGCACGAACGCCTGAATCTCCTTCTCGCGGTCGCATATAAGTTTGACCGTCACCGACTGTACGCGGCCAGCGGAAAGCCCCTTCTTGATCTTGCGCCAGAGGAGCGGGCTGAGCTTGTAGCCGACGATGCGGTCGAGCATGCGGCGCGCCTGCTGCGCGTCCACGCGGTCGAGGTTGATCGGGTACGGCTCCTTGACCGCCGCCTGTATGGCGGGCTTCGTAATCTCGTTGAAGACGATGCGGCAATTCTCGTTCGGGTCGATGCCCAGAATGTGCGCGAGATGCCAAGCGATCGCCTCGCCTTCGCGGTCAGGATCGCTTGCCAGATATATCTTGGCGGCGCGCTTCGCATCCTTCTTCAGCGCCTTGATGAGATCGCCCTTACCACGAATGTTGATGTACTTCGGCGCAAAGTCGTTCTCGACATCGATGCCGAACTGGCTCTTCGGAAGATCGCGCAGATGCCCCATGGACGCTCGCACCATGTATTTCTTGCCGAGATACTTCTCGATCGTCTTCGCCTTCGCCGGCGACTCGACGACGACCAAGGTCTGCGGAGCTTCCTTCTTCGCTGCAGTCTTCTTCGCCGCGGTCTTCTTTACGGCAGTCTTCTTCAGCGCTGACTTTTTTGCGGCAGGCTTCTTCTCAGCGGCAGATGCCGTCGCGGCGGAATCCTTCGCAGCGGATTTCTTGGTCGCCGTCTTCTTCGCCGAAGCCTTTTTTACGGCAGACTTCTTCGCCGCCGGCTTTTCCACGGCGGCTGTCTTCGCCGCGCCCTTTCCAGCGGCTCTCTTCCCTTCTTTTTTCTCCGCTTGCCCTGCGACTTCCCTATTCTTCTCTTGCGGCGTCTTTTTCTGCGCTGTCGGCAAGATCGCCCCTCCTCAACTACTTAGATACTCAAACACTCTTCCCCTTGGCGCTGCGGATGTACGTGCGCATGGGCGTCTCCTCGACAAGTCCCTTGACGCGCAGCCCCAGCAAGAGGAATGCGACGTTCGCGGCCTTGCCCTGCAGGCGGCAGATCAGCTCGTCGAGAGAAAGCGCCGCCTCACGCGAAAGGAGCGCGTAGACCGTCGCTTCCTCCTCCGTCAATTCCTGCGAAGGCGATGCGTTCGTTCGCGGCGCGTCGTCCTCGTACTCAGCGGCAACGTCCGCCGCTGAGACGACAAGCCGCGCCCCCTGCTGAATCAGACGATGGCAGCCACGGCTCGTCGCCGAGTAGATGCTGCCGGGCACGGCAAAGACGTCGCGCCCCTCGCTCAGGGCGAACTCCGCCGTGATCAAAGAGCCGCTCCGCTCCGCCGCCTCGACGACGATTGTGCCATGCGCGATGCCGCTGATGATGCGGTTCCGCGCGGGGAAAAAGGCCGCGAGCGGCGCCGTGCCCGGCGCATACTCGGAAATGACCGCACCCTTCTCGGCAATCTCCGCCAGAAGCCGCGCATTCTCGCGCGGATAGGCGACATCGACACCGCAGCCGAGCACGGCGACCGTCTCGCCCGCCTGCAAAGCGCCCTTGTGCGAGGCCGTGTCGATGCCGCGCGCCGCGCCGCTCACGACGACAAAACCGCGCTCGGCAAGACCGAGCGCGATGTCCTCCGCCGCCCCCTTGCCATAGGCGCTCGCGTGCCGTGCGCCGACCATGGCGACGGCGGGATGCTTCAGGCAATCGAGCGAGCCGCGGCAAAAGAGTGTCTGCGGCGGATTGTAGATTTCCTTCAACAGAGCGGGATATGCCTCATCTGACGGAACGAAGAGCGAGATGCCGCCCTTTTCGCACGCAGCCGCAATCTCCTCGGGCAGAGCTTCGTTCCTGCGGCAAAAATCATGCAGCGCCGCCGCACGCTCGGGCGAAAGATGCGCTGCACGAAGCGCCTCGGCGCGCGCGTGCCACGCGTCCTGCGCCGACCCAAAAACGCGCACGAGGGAGGCCGCCACACGACTCCCCACGCCCGGAGCACGGCAAAGCGCCGCGAGGAAGAATCGCTCCATGAAGTCACTCCTCTCCACCTCTTTGCACCTTCATGTGTCACGTGAATCCCGCGAATGATGCTTACGCCCTGCGCGTGACCTCGACCTCGACGTAATCCAACGGGCCATGGATGAGCACGGCATGCTTGCGCACGCGTGTCGTAACCTCAACGACCTGCGGGAACTTCTTCAAGATGCAGTCACCCGTCTTCGCCGCAAGAGTCATCAAGAGGTTGACCTTCGTCTCCTCCACAGTGTCCTCGATCAGAGGATAGACCGCCGCTGCATCAATCGCACCGTCTTCGATCCGATCCGTATCACAGGCCTTGTCGTCGCGCGTCACCATCTCGACATCGACGTTAAGCTTCGCGCCCTGCTCCTTCTCATATTCATAAACGCCCTGAAAGCCATAAAACATCATGTTCATCATTCTGATCTTTGCCATGAAAATCCTCTCCTTCTCCCACGTTTTACATCTCCAAAAGCGCCAGGATATCGCGCGCCAAGACCTCAAGCCCCCACGGCTGACGCAGAAGCACGGCGGCGGCCGCACGGTACTGCGCGAGCGTCGCGAAGAGCAGTACATCCGTGCGCTCCTCGCTGAGGTCGACGGCATGGCGCGATACGGCGGCGTCCGCCCCCTTCGACAGGAACGTCTGCTTGACGACGTTCGCCGCCTTCGTCGGCATGTCATGCACGCGGATCACGCAGAAGACAGCCTTGTCACGCATGATCGCGACGCCCGCTTCCGTGCAGCCGATCTCGCGCATGGCCGCCGCCGCCGTCTCCCTGCCCCAAGGCTCCATGCGCTCAAGCGCAAAACCTTTCCGCTCCACGAAATCCCCCCTTGCGCTTCATTTCCTCTCATTGTATCATAAAGAGAACGGAAAAGGTATGAAAAATTTGCAAACTAGCGACAAACGGGGTGAACTCCATGAGCGACGTCTTCCTGCTCTTCCTCATCTTCCTCATGCTTGCATATACATTCTGGGACGAGCTTTTCACACGGTAATCATGCAGGGCGGGTCTGTGCGCACAATGAAGTGCGCACAGACCCGCCCTGCCGTTTTCATGAGAATCACCCGATACATTCAAAGATACCGCCCCGTGACACTCTGCGGCTCCCTGTGGATGTCCTCGTGCGTGCCGCAGGCGACAATCTCGCCCCCTGCATCCCCGCCGCCCGGCCCCATGTCGAGGATGTAGTCGGCGTTTCGGATGACATCGAGGTCATGCTCGATGACGATGACGGTCGCGCCGCTCGCCAAGAGTGTCTGAAATACGCCGAGCAGCGTCTCTACATCGAGCGGATGCAGACCGATCGTCGGCTCGTCGAAGACAAATACGGAGCCCTCCTGTCCTCTTCCCATATCACTCGCGAGCTTCAATCGCTGCGCCTCGCCGCCCGACAGCCCCGGCGTCGCCTCGCCGAGCGTCAGATAGCCGAGACCGAGATCGTGCAGGATCTGAAGCCGCCGCTGCACCGCCTTCAAATCGCCGCAAAGTTCCAACGCCTCATCGACACTCAGCGACATCAGCTCGGGCAGAGAGCAGACCTGCTGCCCCTTGCGCGGCACGCGAAGAATATCGGCCGCTTCCTTGCGGTAGCGCGAACCGCCGCAGTCGGGGCAGTCGATTGTGACATCGGGCAAAAATTGGACATCGAGGCTGATCGAGCCCGTGCCGTCACACGTCGGGCAGCGAAGTTTCCCCGTATTGTAGGAAAAATCCCCCGCCTTATAGCCATGCGCCTTCGCCGATTCCGTGCGCGCATAAATTTTTCGCAGCTCGTCGTGCACATTCGCGTAGGTGGCGACGGTAGATCGCACGTTGGCGCCGATCGGCACAGCGTCGATCAGCCGCACCTGCCGCACGCCGTCGGCGGCGATTTCTCGAACGTGCGCGGGAAGCGCCGCGCCGTTGATCTGCGCTTCGAGCGCCGGAATGAGGCTTTCAAGGATCAGCGTCGTCTTGCCCGAGCCGGAAACGCCGGTCACGACGCTCAGTCGTCCCAGTGGAAACACGGCGTGAAGAGGCTTCACCGTATGGATCTGCTCCGTTTTGAGCTCGATCCTGCCATGCCGGAACATACCCTCAGCCGGCGCAGGCGTATGGACGCGCACCTTTTTTCTGCCGGACAGAAAGGCGCCGATGCGCGAGTTCTCGTTCTTTTCCAGCTCCGCGAGCGTCCCCTGCGCGATGATCGTGCCGCCGCCCGCTCCCGCCTCCGGCCCCATCTCAATGAAGTGATCGGCGCTCTTCAAGATCTGCACGTCATGATCGACGAGAATGATGGAATTCCCGTCAGCCATGAGTTCCTGCATGACATGCAGCAGGCCTTCGATGTTCGACGGATGAAGTCCTATGGACGGTTCATCGAGAACGTAGAGCACGCCCGTCGTCCGATTGCGCACGGCGCGCGCGAGCTGCATGCGCTGCCGCTCTCCCGTCGAGAGCGTCGACGCCGCGCGATCGAGCGCAAGGTAGCCGAGACCGAGCTCCATGAGGCGCGCCGCCGTATGCCGGAACGTCTCGCAGATGCTTTGCGCCATCGGAACCATATCCTGCGGCATCGTCCGGGGAACATCCGCAACCCACGCTGCAAGCTCCATCAGCGTCATGCGACAAACATCCGGCAGGGAAAGTCCCGCGAGGTGCGGCGCACGCGCTGCATCCGAGAGGCGCGTACCGTGACACGACGGGCAGATCTCCTGGCGCAGGAATTTTTCCACGCGCTTCATGCCCTTTTCATCCTTGACCTTCGCGAGCGCATTTTCTACGGTATAAATCGCGTTGAAATAGGTGAATTCCATCTCTCCCGCCGCACCAGTCTTTTTGAGCTGATAGACCATATGCACCTTGTCGGGCGACCCGTGAAAGACGATGTCCCTCTCTTTCGCGGTAAGCTCGCGGAACGGCACGTCCGTCCGCACGCCCAACTTCTGCGCAATCTCCTTCATCAGCGACCACATGAGCGTCTGCCACGGCAGCACCGCGCCCTCGTCGATCGAGAGCGATTCGTCGGGCACGAGCGTCGACTCATCGACGACGCGCACGATTCCCGTACCGTCGCACGCCTCACAGGCGCCGCCGCTGTTGAACGCCAGCTCCTCCGCACCTGGCGCGTAGAAATGCACGCCGCACGTCGGGCAAGTGATCTCCTGCTCCGCTGCGACCCTGCGCGTCGGCGGCACATAGTGACCGTTCGGGCAGCGATGGCTCGCCAGACGCGAGAACATCAGCCGCACGACGTTCAGCAGCTCCGTCGCGGTGCCGAACGTGCTGCGCATCCCGGGCACGCCCGGGCGCTGATGCAGCGCGAGCGCCGCCGGAATATAGCGCACCTCGTCGACACGCGCCTTCTCCGCCTGTGTCATGCGCCGCCTCGTGTACGTCGACAACGCTTCCAGATACCGCCGCGACCCTTCGGCGTAGAGCACGCCGAGCGCGAGAGAGGACTTGCCCGATCCCGAAACGCCCGCAATGCCGACGATTTTATGCAGCGGAATGTCGACGGATATATTCTTCAAATTGTGCACGCGCGCCCCTCGGACTTCGATCGCCAATGGAGCCGCCCGGCTTTCGCTTCGTTCTTTTGTCATTTCGTCTCCCATCTTGCCGGCCTCGGCTACTTTCTCCTTCCTGCAACATCTTCCCGTTCCTCGCAGATGGGATTCGCGGCAAAAAGCCGATTCACCCGCTCGCTGAATAGATCTTTGATTTCCTCGAACGAATGATGTCGGAAGTAACTGGGGGACAGATCTCTCAACGCTTTTCTCTTGATTTCACGGAATTTTTGGCGATTCCTGTACAAAAAATCCGCCGCACAGTTGACCTCATAATAGGTTTCGTATTTTGTTCTCTCGGTGAATTGCATGCCGCTGTAACAAGAATCCCATTTTATGTTGTATCGGTTTATCAGATATTTCTTGCAAATCAGTTCATGCCAGATTTCACTGCCGACAACAGACATATCAATGACCATCGTGCTTTTTCCGGGATGATTCCCGTCACATGACCCTCCGGTGAAAATGCAACAGGCAGATATGGCTTTGATGTAACGGGCGATGAAGCTATCGAGGCATGATACGCCGACTTTCCATGCATGCTCCCAGCGTTGGAAGTACTGCCAGTTATAGCCATTGCACCACGACTCCCCTCCATACGGAGGACGAGCGTCGAACAGATCTTCAAAGGCGGCAACGTTCAAGTCAGACGAAGGGACGATCTCGCTTCCGCAAAGACTGCCGCATTCGGATTCAGCCAACAGCCTATTCAAATAACGGGCATCATCCATATACCTTTCATCATGTAAGCAGGAATTATCACTGAGGCATGGTTTGCCATCTATGATTTCCACTAAAAAACCGCGGGCTTTGATCAATGCGATCAAATAATCCTGTTCACTTTTACAGCTTTGCCGTATTCTTGCAAAAAAGTCCGCTCTATTCACGATACCCTCTCCCTATATAATCTTAGATCCGCTTACCCGTCTCTACGTTGATTCATTGCCGTTTCCACGCCGGCTCTGTTGTCCTTGGAATATGCAAAGATTGAAATCTTAAGTTTATTATAAGATATTCACAAACAATGTCAACATAAAGCAAAACAGCGATTTGCATGAATACGGCAAATCGCTGTTTCTTCTCAACCCTTCTCCTCAGGCCAATCCTTGCAGGAAGTTCCGCATGATCTTCTCGCCGTCGGGCGTCAGGATGGACTCGGGATGGAACTGGATGCCCTCGATGGCGTACTCCTTGTGGCGCACGCCCATGATTGTGCCGTCTTCCAGCTCGGCGGTGACGGCGAGGCAGTCGGGCAGGGATTCGCGCTCGATGATGAGCGAGTGGTAGCGGCCTACTGCCGCTTTCTCGGGCAGTCCTGCGTAAAGACCCTGCCCGTCGTGGCGAATCGGCGAAGGCTTGCCGTGCACGATCTCCTTGGCGCGCACGATGCGACCGCCGAAGACTTCGCCAATTGCCTGATGCCCGAGGCAGATGCCGAGGAGCGGCACCTTGCCCTTCGCCGCTTCGATCAGCGCTTCAAGATTGCCCGCATCCTTCGGCAGCCCCGGCCCCGGCGAGAGGATCACGGCTTCGTAGTGCGCCGCCAACACGTCCTCGGGCGTCACGTCATCGTTGCGCACGACCTCAACCTCTGCGCCGAGGGAAGCGAGAAGCTGGTAGATATTGTAAGTAAATGAATCGTAGTTGTCAAAAAGCAACAACATCGTTTTCCACCTCCTCGACAACTTCAAACAGCGCCCGCGCCTTCTGCAGAATCTCCCGATATTCGTTTTCGGGCACGGAATCCGCGACGATGCCCGCCCCCGCTTGGATCACGGCGGTTTCGTCGTTTTCAATGCGCATCGTGCGCAAGGTGATGCACATGTCCATATTGCCGTAAAAGTCCATATAGCCGACCGTGCCCGCATACGTGTCGCGCTTTACAGGCTCAAGCTCACGGATGATCTCCATGGCGCGCAGCTTCGGCGCACCGCTGACCGTGCCTGCGGGAAATGCCGCCGCCAAGACGTCCAGAGGGCGGCATTCCTTCTTGAGCCGCCCGACGACCTCGGAGACCATGTGGAGCACATGGCTGAACTTCTCGATCTTCTTGAGCTTCGTCACGCGCACGCTGCCCGCCTCGCTGATGCGCCCGATGTCGTTGCGCGCGAGGTCGACGAGCATCGCGTGCTCGGCACACTCCTTCGCGTCCGCCTTGAGCTCGGCAGCGAGCGCCGCGTCCTCCTCGTCGTTCCTGCCGCGCCGGCGCGTGCCCGCGATCGGATAGGTGAAGATCTTGTCGCCCGCCACCTTCACGAGCATCTCGGGCGAAGCGCCGACGAGCTTGACGCTGCCGAAGTTCAGATAGAACATGTAGGGCGACGGATTGACCTGTCGCAGGCGGCGATAGAAGTGGAAGCTCGGCTTCGTGATCTTCTCGCGGAACTGGCGCGACGGCACGACTTGGAAGATGTCGCCGGCGAAGATATGCTCCTTCGCCTTTTCGACGGCGGCAATAAAGTCACCGGAATCGTTTTCATACTTCGCGAGGAAGTCGAGCGGCTTCCTTCGCTTCGCAGCCGTTTTGGCGGCAGGCGCGACGGGCGCGCGCAGCCGTTCTGCGATCGTTTCCATCTTCCGCGCCGCCTCTTCGTACGCGGCATCCGCCGTTTCCTCCGTAACGCGCGCGAGATGGATGAGCCGCGCCGTATTTTTCAAGGCGTCGAAGACCACCAGGTGACGGCAGACCATGAACTGTCCGAGAAGTTCATCTTCGCCGAGCGTCATTGTGCGCACGCGGTCGAAGGTCGCGGCGATTTCATAGTTCAGATAGCCGACCATACCGCCGTTCGCCAGCGGCAGCTCCTCGTCCTCCACCGCAGGTCGGAAGCCTTCCATGTATTTTTTGAGCGTTTCCTGCGGCGTGCCGTCGAGGCATTTCATCAAATCGTTTTCGCGGATCATCAGGCGATTCTTGAAAACCTGCAGGCGAATGAACGGCTCGGCGCCGATGAACGAATAGCGCCCGAACTGCTGATGCGTCGTGTCGACGGATTCGAGGATGAAGCCCTCCGCCTCACCGACGAGCTTGCAAAAGACGGAGACGGGCGTATCGAGATCCATGGAGAGCTCCGCCGTGACGGCGATAAGATTCGCCGCCTTTGCCAATTCCTTAAAACGCGCCAACGATGGCTGCAAAGTCATCATTTTCTGCACCCCCTCAGCCATGATATGCCGCATCGAGAGCTTTGCGCATCGCCGCGATCAGCTCCGCCGCCTCGTCCCGCCTGTCCGCGAGCAGGAGCTTGACGACGGCGCTGCCCACGATGACGGCGTCGGCTTCCGCCGCCGCTTCGACAGCCGCCTCGGGCGAGCCGATGCCGAAGCCGACCGCCAGCGGCGTCTTCGTATAGGCGCGCGCTCCCTTGACGATCTTGCCGATCCGGCTGTAGTCGACCTTCTTGACGCCCGTGACGCCGTTGTTGGACACGCAGTAGATGAAGCCTGCAGCGCTCGCGCACGTCTCCTGCATGCGCTCGGGCGTCGTGCCCGGCGTGATGAACTCCATCAAGGGAAAGTCGTGCGCCGCGCAAATTTCGCGCATCTCACCCGACTCCTCGTGCGGCACATCGGGGATGATGACGCCGTCCATGCCCGCCGCCTTAAAATCCTCAACGAAACGGGGGAAGCCGTAGTGCAGCATGTTGTTGACGTAGCCCATGCCCACGAGCGGCATCTCGGAGAAACGGCGAATCGCCTGCACGATTTCACGCACTTTCGCGAGCGTCATGCCTCCCTTCAAAGCGGCGACGGAAGCCGTCTGGATGACAGGACCGTCCGCCATCGGGTCGGAAAACGGCAGCCCGAGCTCTATGACGTCGGCGCCCGCCTCTTCTGCACGGCGCACCGCATCGATCGTGCCTTCCGCATCGGGCATGCCCGCCGTCAGATAGATGATGAGTCCTTTCCTGCCCTTTTCTTTCAGACCGTTCAATACATGATTCAAACGCGTGCTCATTCGCTTTCCCTCCCCAATGCTTTTGCGACCATCTGCACATCTTTGTCGCCGCGCCCCGAGAGGCAGACGACGACGACCTCATTCTCCTTCGTCCCAGGCATCAGTTTCTCAAGATACGCGAGCGCATGGGAGCTTTCCATGGCGGGCACGATGCCTTCCAGGCGGCAAAGCCGCTGAAACGCCGCGAGCGCCTCCTCGTCCGTGACCGAAATGTACTCCACGATGCCTTGATCCTTGAAGTAGGAATGCTCGGGGCCGACGCCCGGATAATCGAGCCCTGCGGAAATAGAATACGCCTCGATGACCTGTCCGTCCGCGTCCTGCAGCAGGTAGCTGTAAGCGCCGTGCAGGACGCCCGGCTCGCCGGCGCCGCTCAAGGTGCGCGCGTTGTCGACGGGAGCCTCGCCGCGCCCGCCGGCCTCGACGCCGTACTTCTTGACGGAGGCCTCGTCCTTGAAATCATAGAACGTGCCGATGGCGTTGCTGCCGCCGCCGACGCAGGCAACGAGCGCATCGGGAAGCTGTCCGCACGCCTCCTTGACCTGTGCGCGGATCTCCTCGCCGATCATCTTCTGGAAGTCACGCACCATGCTCGGGTACGGGTGCGGCCCGACCGCCGAGCCGATGATGTAGTAGGTGTCCGTGATATTCGTCGCCCAATAGCGGATCGCCTCGCTCGTCGCGTCCTTGAGCGTACCCGTGCCGCTCGCGACGGGAATGACCTTCGCGCCCAGAAGTTCCATGCGAAAAACGTTGAGGCGCTGGCGCTTGACGTCCTCCTCCCCCATGAAAACATGGCACTCCATGCCGAAGAGCGCCGCGACCGTCGCCGAGGCGACGCCGTGCTGCCCTGCGCCCGTCTCAGCGACGATGCGCTTCTTGCCCATGCGCTTTGCGAGCAGCGCCTGCCCGAGCGCATTGTTGATCTTGTGTGCGCCCGTATGCAGAAGATCCTCGCGCTTGAGGAAGATGCGCGCCTTGCCGTAATGCTCGGTAAGCTTCTCGGCAAAGTACAATCGCGTCGGACGGCCTGCGTACTCTTGCAGATAGCGGCGGAACTCCGCTTGAAACTCCTCGTCCTCCCTGCATCTCGCATAGGCGGCTTCCAATTCCTGCAGCGCCGGCATGACGATTTCCGGCACATACTGACCGCCGTATGCCCCGAATCTTCCCTTCTTCATGTAAATCCCTCAACTTTCTTCTATAATCAATAGCAATAATTTCCTTTGCGCTTCTTCCCCGCTCAGGCGCTCTCCTGCGCCAGTGCACGCGGCTCTGCCAGATGACGCGTCATCTCCGCGACATCATCGGCACGCACGAGCCCCTCGCCCACGAGGATGCCGCCGCAGCCCGCCTCCTGCAGCCGACGCGCATCCTCGACGCTGAAAATGCCGCTCTCGCTGATCCATGTGCGGCTTTCCTCCGCCTTCGGCAGAAGCTCCAAGGTGTTCTCGATCGAGGTCGTGAACGTCTGCAAATTGCGGTTGTTGATGCCGATAAACTCGGCCGGCGTCGCAAGAGCAGCCTTCATGTCCTCCTCATCGTGCACCTCGACGAGCACATCGAGGCCGATCTCCCAAGCGCGGAACACATACTCCAGAAGCTGGGCGGGCGAGAGGATGCGCGCGATCAGGAGAACGGCGTCCGCACCGAGCATGCGCGCTTCGAAGATCTGGTACTCATCGATGATGAAATCCTTGCGCAGGAGCGGCAGATCGACGAGAGAACGCACGCGCACCAAGTCCTCGTTCGCGCCGAGGAAATGCGGATCGGTATGAACCGACAGCATCGAAGCGCCGTTCTCCGCGTAGATGCGCGCGAGCTCATCTACCGTATGCGTGCGGCACAGCCTTCCTTTGGCAGGCGACTGCAGCTTGCACTCGGCAATGAGATTCCAGTCGCGCGCCTGAAAGCGCTTCGTCATATAAAAGCCGCCGCAGCGCTCCCTCGCCCTCGTCTTGAGCTCGGCAAACGGCAGCCGCCGCTTCGCCTCCGCCACCAAGGCACGCTTCTTCTCCACGATTTCCGCTAAAATATCTTTCATTCCGGAATCCTCCGTTTCTGCACGACTGCCATAAATTCTCGTATCCTCTCGATGGATTTTCGCTTCTCGATCTCAAGACTGCCCGAAACATCGACACCGTAGGGGCGGAAAACCTCTTCTGCCTCCCGCACATTGCCGCTCGCAATGCCGCCCGCGACCAACAGGGGCTTTTCGAGACGCGCCGTTTCCTCCGCAGCCTCCCGCCAGCGAAAGCGCTGCCCCGTACCGCCGACAGCGTCTTTGGAAAAGCTGTCGAGCAGAATGATCTCCGCCGGATACTCGTTCGCCTTCTCCACCGAAAAGTCGTCGCCCCAGCGAAACGCCTTGATGACGGGACGGCAGACCGCACGCGCATAGGCGGCGCTCTCATGCCCGTGGAGCTGCACGAAGTCAAGACTGCAGAAATCTGCGGCGGCATTGACCTCGTCGAGCGGTGCATCGACAAATACCCCGACCGTCTTGGCGCGCTGCACATGCTTCGTCAGACCGCGCATCTCTTCCGGCAAAATATGGCGATGGCTCTTCTCGTAAAAGATAAAACCCAAAAAGTCCGCCCCCGCGTCCTCCGCCGCCAACACCGCCTCTTCTGTGCGCAAGCCGCAAATCTTGACCTTCATACCACTCACTCCTTCAAAAAAAATCGCCCCTTGCAGGAATCACAATCCTGCAAGGGGCGAAATATTTCGCGGTGCCACCCTTTTCAAGTCAAGTTCAGAAAGCAAAAAAGCCACTTCGCCGCCTCGGGACGAAATGGATTCGCAGCCACCCTGAAATTGACCTCTCATTTCGGGTACAGGAAAAACCGATACCCTAGCCCTCTAACGGTGGCAGCCGTTCCAGCCTACTCGGCACAGCCTTTCGGTGGACTCTCACAGGACCATTCACCATGCGCTTCCCGCCGATCATCACACCTCCCCGAAGGGTCATCGGCTCGCTGAAGGAAAGTTTACAAGGCTACTATTTCCTGCTCTACGCTTTACATATATACACTTGACGATTTGAAAATCGATATTGCCATTATAAAACAGAGCCGCCACTCTGTCAAGTGCTTTATCCCATTATTTTTCTATGAAACCCCAAGAGGTCAAGCCGAAGGCGCATCCTCCACACCGAGACTGGAGCGATCAAAGTGCCTCTCGCTCTCCAGGAGAAGCCCGAGACCTGTCACAATCCCTTTTTCTTGAAGGATGATCAGATCTTTGCTCGGATAATGTTGGCCACAAGCAAAAATTTCCTCACCTGCACGGTAAAAATGCTCCTCACTCAATTCCCATCTCCGCCTCGCTCTGCCCCGCAATGAGCAGCACGAGTGCGCATGAGATAAACAAAACAAATATATTCCTTCTATACAATATCATGATGCATAGTATTATTCAATAGAATTTCAGCAATATTCTGATGATATCCTCATCAAAATACAACTGGGATTCCTCTCATCTTTGCTTTATAATAATTAAAGGACATTGCGTCAAAACATCTAAAAATTTCACTATATGAAAGGAAGCATCTCCATGCAATACACAGAACATTACGACTCGCCATTCGGCTCCATGACCCTCGCCAGCGACGGCACGGCGCTCGTCGGCCTTTGGTTCGACGGGCAGAAATACTTCGCCGCTACGCTCGAAGAGGAGCACAAACAAAAAAGCCTCCCCATATTCCAAGAGACACGTCGCTGGCTCGAACTCTACTTCAGCGGAAAGAAGCCCGACTTTCTGCCGCCGCTCGCACCAAAAGCAACGCCGTTTCGTCAAAAAGTCTGGGACGTCTTGCTCTCGATTCCCTACGGTGAAACGATGACCTACGGCGCGATCGCCCGCCGCATCGGCATGAAAAAAGCCGCCCATGCCGTCGGCGGCGCCGTCGCACACAACCCCATCTCCGTCATCGTCCCCTGCCACCGCGTCGTCGGCACGAGCGGCAGTCTCACAGGCTACGCCGACGGCATCGACAAGAAGGTGCAGCTCTTGACGCTCGAAGGCGTAGATATGACGCAGTTCTTTATGCCGTAATCATTGACCACATGCAGTATGAACGCGCACGACAACGGTAAATAGCTTCCAGATTCTCTTTCCCATCCTCACGCTTCTCCAGTTCCAGTTTGAGCCGCCTTCCGATAAAGCTTATTTTCCCTCGGGCGGTCGCAGCCGCCAAGCGTATAGCATTCCGAGAGGAGATTTCTGCTCGATGAATCGCCCATCGACACCGACGCTCCTGCCGCCCGGAAGCGCCTCATTCGCTACATTCTGTTTGCTTCTTCAAATCAATATACCGTGTCACCACGAAATCTTTCTCATAAGCCAAGAGCTCATACAATTTTCGCCTCTTTTCGCCCTGCAAGCCTTTCCCGAAAAATCGCTCTTGCCTCCTCGGTCGTGATCTCAAGATTCGCAATATGGTCGAAAATCGCCAGTTCCTCCTCCGTAAACTTGAAACCTTCCAATTCATGCACCTTGATTGCCGAGTCCACGTTTTTCCTCATTTCTTCCTTAGATGCCATATCCATTCCCCCCATTCATACAATAAGACTACTTATATTATACTACTCAAACTCCGCACATCAAAAACATTCTACAGGCCTTGAAAATATTGACTTTATGTCAAAGAAAATACTCCCTTTATACACATTTTCGTAGTTTTTGCGACAACAGTCTGCTGGGCGAGTTTTCGCTGCTTGC
>CAJPOT010000017.1 GCA_905372355.1 uncultured Selenomonas sp.
TCGGAGACGATTATCCGACGCCGGATGGAACGTGCCTGCGCGACTACATCCATGTTGTCGATCTCGCGGATGCTCATGTGCTTGCGCTCGAATACCTGCGAAAGGGCGGTGCGAGCGATATCTTCAACCTCGGCAACGGGCAGGGCTTCTCGGTCAAGGAGATGATTGCAGCCGCAGAAAAGGCGACGGGGCGCTCCATCAAGGTGGAGATCGGCGCACGGCGCGCGGGCGACCCGGCGCAGCTCATCGCGTCCAGTGAGAAGGCGCGTTCCGTGCTCGGCTGGAAGCCGCAGTTTACGGATGTGGAGCAGGTCATCGGCACGGCGTGGCGCTGGCATGAACATCATCCGCATGGTTATGAGGACTAGAAAGACAGGAGGATGCATCATGTGTGATATGCAGCATGAAATCAGCCGCCTCCTGCACTTTGCCCGTCAGAAGGGGCTGATTGCGCCCGAGGATGAAGTCTATGCCGCGAATCGTCTGCTCGACGTGCTCGGTGTGGAAGAATATGTTCCGGAGCAGGTGGATGAAACGCTTGAAACGGCAACGCCGATTTTGGAGAATATGCTTGACTATGCGGCAGATCATGGGCTGATCGAGGGCACGACGGATGAGCGCGATCTCTTCGATACGCGCATCATGGACTGCGTGATGCCGCGTCCGTCCGAGGTTGTGCAGAACTTTAAGGATCGCTATGAGCGTTCGCCGCAGGAGGCAACGGACTGGTACTATCATCTGAGCATCGCCTCAAACTACATCCGCAAGGCGCGCATCGACAAGAATATTGCGTGGCAGACGGCGACGGAGTACGGCGCTCTCGATGTGACGATCAATCTCTCGAAGCCGGAGAAGGATCCGCGCGACATCGCAAAGGCAAAACTCGCGCGGTCTTCCGCCTATCCGAAATGTCTGCTCTGCCGCGAGAACGAGGGCTACGCGGGGCGCGTAAATCATCCCGCACGCGAGACGCATCGCCTCATCCCGCTCGAGCTTGCGGGGCGTTCGTGGTTTTTGCAGTATTCGCCCTACACCTACTACAACGAACACTGCATTGTGCTGAACAACGAGCATGTGCCGATGGCGATCTCGCGCGAAACGTTTGAAAATCTTGCAGCGTTTCTTGAGATTTTTCCGCATTATTTCGCGGGCTCGAATGCTGATCTGCCGATCGTCGGCGGCTCGATCCTCTCGCACGACCACTACCAGGGCGGGCGCTATACGTTTGCCATGGAACGCGCGGCGGTGGAGCAGGAATACCGCTTTGCGAACTATCCGAGTATCCGCGCGGGGCGCGTGAAATGGCCGATGTCGACACTGCGCCTCACGTCATCCGACAAGGGAGCCCTCATCGACCTTGCAACGAGGATTCTCGCCGCATGGCGCACATACAGCGACACATCGGTGGAGATCCTGGCGGAGACGGATGCGCCGCACAACACGATTACGCCGATTGCGCGGCGGCGCGGCGTGGATTTCGAGTTCGATCTCGTCTTCCGCAACAATCGCACGACGGCGGAGCATCCGCTCGGGTTGTTCCATCCGCATGCCGATGTACACCACATCAAGAAGGAGAACATCGGGCTGATCGAGGTGCTGGGGCTGGCAATTCTGCCTGCGCGCCTTAAATCGGAGATGGAGCAAGTGCGTGCGGCACTGCTGAAGGGAACAGAGGACATCTCCGGCATCGCGGACATTGAAAAGCATGCGGACTGGTATCGCTCGGTACGCGCGTCACATCCCGCAGTGACGGAGGCGGATGTGGATGGAATCCTGCGCGATGAGATCGGTGCGGTGTTTTTGCAGGTGCTCACGCACGCAGGGGTTTTCAAGCGCGATGCGGCGGGGATGGCGGCGTTCGATCGCTGGATCGACAGGATAAAGGACGTTTGAAATCGGGAGTATGAGGGAGCAGAGGAGAACGAGATGAAGGCGACGATCATCGATGTGGCAAAGGATTCCGGCGTTTCAGTGGCGACGGTCTCGCGCGTGGTGAACGGCAATTATCCCGTGCGCGAAAAGACGCGGCTCAAGGTGGAAAATTCCATCAAAAAACTGGAGTATGTGCCGAATTTGCAGGCACGTGAGCTGAACACGCAGCGCTCATCGAGCATCGGCGTCGTCGTACCGAGCTTTGACAATATGTTCTTTGCCGAGGTGCTCGACGGAATCGAGGAGCATCTGCGGCAGAGCTCGTACTCCCTGCTCCTCGCGTGTGCACAGAACGACGCGGCGCGTGAGGAAGAGTGCGTGCGGGATTTCATCACACGCAATGTTTCGGGCGTTATTGTCGTCAGTCCGAATACGGAGACGGCAGTCTCGGAGTTCTACGAGAACACGGCGGTGCGTCTGCCTCTGGTCTTTGTCAACAGTGCGCGGGAGATCGCGGGCATATCGTATGTAACGAGCGATCAGAGCAGCGGGGCGCGGGCGGCGCTTGAGCATCTCTTTCACTACGGGCACGAACGCATCCTTTTCGTGCAGGGGGAAAACAGTGATTCTTACCGCATCAAGGAGAAAGTTTACCGTTCCGTCATGCAAGAGCGCGGGACATTCCATGAAGAGGATATTGTCAATATCGGCGAGGGCAATCGCATCGAGACCGTCGAGAACACGATGTTCATCCTGATGGACATGATGCTGGGGTTTGCGCCGACGGCAATCTTCTGCTGCAACGATCTCATGGCGATGGGAGCGCTGAATGCCTGTCAGCGCATGGGGCGGCGCGTGCCGCAGGATATCTCGTTGATCGGTTATGACAATACGGCACTCAGTCGATACACTGCGCCCAACCTTACGACCATCGACCAGCACATGGGCGATCTCGGGCGGGAGGCGGCGCGCCTCATACTGAAAAGGATCGAGGATGGCGTGACGGAGAGTGTCGTGCTTGCCAATACTGTGGTTGAGCGTGGGACGACAGGGTTTTGCGTGGAAGAAAGTTGAAAGGCGGGGGACTTGCATGGAAAAGGCTGCAAGCGAAGGGGGAAATTACATGAACATCGTTTATCATGAGCAGGGCAGGGTCTTTCATCTCTTCAACGATTCCGTGAGTTACATCTTCATGGTGCTGCCCCATGGCGGGCTGGGTTCGCTCTATTACGGCAAGGCGCTTCGCGACCGTGAGGGTTTTGAGCACATCTTCGAGCGCGTGCACCGCGGCATGACGGCATGTGTCTTTGCGGATACGCGCAGCTACTCGCTGGACGCGATTCGCCAGGAATTGCCGACGTACGGCTCGTCGGATTTCCGCCGCCCTGCGCTGAACGTTCTTCAGGAAAACGGCAGCCGTATCCTCGATCTGCAGTATGCAGGCTATCGCGTCATGGACGGCAAGCCGAAACTCGCAGGACTTCCCGCGACATATACGGAGGCGGAGACGGAGGCAAAGACGCTCATCGTCGAGGTGAAGGACGAATTGACGGGACTGCGTGCCGAGCTTCTCTATACCATATTTGCCGAGGGCGGTGCCATCGCGCGCAGTGTGCGTTACATCAATGAGGGCAAGGAAGTGCTGCATTTGCAGAAGGTTATGAGCATGTCGATTGACTTGCCCGATACGCAGTACGATTGGCTGGAACTGACGGGGGCTTGGTCACGCGAGCGTCATATTGAGATTCGTCCGCTCACAACGGGCATCACGGCGATTGGCAGCCGCCGCGGGCACTCTTCTGGGCAGTACAATCCTTTTGCAGCGCTCCTGCGCCGTGGGACGACGGAAACATGTGGTGAGGCGCTGGCGATGAGTCTCGTCTACAGTGGGAATTTCGAGATGCTTGCCGAGGTCGACAACCACGGCGTGACACGTCTGCAGGCGGGCATCCACAGCACGGATTTTGACTGGAAACTTGTGCCGGGCGCGGAGTTTCAGACGCCCGAGGCGGTTCTCGTCTGGACGGATGCGGGACTCAACGGCATGAGTCAGACGTATCACCGTCTCTATCAGAAGCGGTTGGCGCGCGGGTCGTGGCGCGACAAGGTGCGCCCGATCCTCATCAACAACTGGGAAGCGACGTATTTTGACTTTACGGAGGAGAAGCTGCTCAAGATAGCGGACAAGGCGGCGGAGTGCGGCATCGAACTCTTCGTTCTCGACGATGGCTGGTTCGGTGCGCGCACGTCTGACTATGCGGGACTGGGTGACTGGACGGTAAACCGCGACCGTTTGCCGAACGGCATCGACGGACTTGCGGAGAAGATTGAGGCGCGCGGCATGAAGTTCGGCATCTGGGTCGAGCTTGAGATGGTCAATGAGGACTCCGATCTTTATCGTGCGCATCCCGACTGGGTGCTTTCCGTACCGGGACGGCGCAAGTCGCTCGGACGCTCGCAGTGCGTGCTCGATTTTTCGCGCCAAGAGGTGGTCGACAACATCTATGGGCAGGTGGAGGCGATTCTCGCGAGCGGCAAGGTTTCCTATGTGAAATGGGACATGAACCGCAGCATCACGGAATGCTGGTCGCACACGCTGCCTGCAGATCAGCAGGGCGAGGTGTTCCATCGCTATATCCTCGGCCTTTACGAGCTCTACGAACGCCTGACCGCGAAGTTCCCGCATGTGCTCTTCGAGTCCTGCGCTTCTGGCGGCAGCCGCTTTGACCCTGGTATGCTTTACTATGCGCCGCAGGCGTGGACGAGCGATAATTCGGATGCCGCCGAGCGGCAGAAGATCCAGTATGGCACATCCATGTGCTATCCTGTGAGCAGCATGGGCAGCCATGTCTCCGTCGTGCCGAACCATCAGATGAACCGCATGACGCCGCTGCACACGCGTGCGAATACGGCATACTTCGGAACGTTCGGCTATGAGCTTGATCTGAACAAACTGACGAAAGAGGAGATTGCAGAGGTCAAAGAACAGGTTTCCTTTATGAAGGAGTATCGGGAGATCTTCCAGTACGGGACGTTCTATCGTCTGCAAAGCCCCTTTGAAAATAATGTCATGGCGTGGATGAGCGTGAGTGCGGATCGGAAGACGGCGATTGTCGGCTGGTATCGCACACTGAACCGCGTGAATTACCGCTTCGAGCGCGTGAAACTTGCGGGACTCCTGCCGGACGTTCTCTACGAGAACAGCCGCAGCGGTGAGCGCTGCTACGGCGATGAGCTGATGAACTACGGGCTTATCACGACGGACGGCACGGCGGGCGAACCGATTGCGGAGAACGGATTGACGGTGGATTTTGAGTCGCGCATTTATGTGCTGAAGGCTGTTGAATAGATTTGTATTGCTGGAAGGCAGCGAGGGAAACCGGACTGCACCCCAAAATACGGACAAAAATCCCTCCTGCTGTAGAAGAACTACAACAGGAGGGATTCTCTATACTCGGGAAATAATATACAAAGGTGGTGTCCAAGATTGTATCGGCAAGCGGCCGTGCGAGATCCATTCTGTTAGCGCTTTGCGCCGTATCTTGGAAGCACCGCGCAGCAGCTATTACGATGGGGAGCATCCGCCGTGGTTTTTGTCAGCAGTTCCCCTTATGCACGAATCGAAGATGCTTCCCCGCGATTGCAGCGAGCCGCTCGATCGTCTCGATGGGCGTCGCGGGAGTATTCTCATGCCAGCGAGGGAAGTAGCGGCTGATGTGGAGCGGCAGGTCGGGACACAGCGAGGCGAGCCAGAGGGCTTCTTCTTCCATATCGCCTGCACTGTCGTTCTGACCGGGGATGACGAGCGTCGTGACTTCGACGTGGCAGCTCTTTACCGCGCGGGCGATCGTATGCTTGACCGCAGCGAGGTCGCCGCCGAGACGGCGGTAGAAGTCCGGCTGCCAGCCCTTGAGGTCGATGTTCATGGCATCGACATGCGGGAGGAGCGCTTCCAAGGGCGCAGGCGCGATCATGCCGTTCGTCACGAGGACGACGAAGAGGCCGGCCTCGTGCAGTAGTGGCGCGGCATCCATGATGAACTCATAGCTTAGAAGCGGCTCGTTGTAGGTGAAAGCGACGCCGATATTGCCGTGCGGGCGGCGGCTGAGGTCATGGGCGAGTGCGGCAAGCTCTGCGGGCGTGACGTCCTGCGTCTCGCTTTGCCCGTCCGCCATGGAGATTGTGTAATTCTGGCAGAAGGGACAGCGGAGGTTGCAGCCGAAGCTGCCGACGGAGAGGATGAAGCTTCCCGGGTGGAAGTGATAGAGCGGCTTCTTCTCGATGGGATCGAGGGCGACGGAGGTCAGCCTGCCGTAGTTCCGGCAGCGGATCGTGCCGCCTTCATTCATGCGGGCGCGGCAGAAGCCCGTTTCGCCCTCGGCGAGGCGGCAGTGGTGCGGACAGAGGGAGCAGACGATGCGTTCGTCTGCTCCCTCTGTCTTTGCGGTGCGGCTATCCGCGCTCAATGGTGGCGCTCCACTTCGAAGCGCCAGATGCGCACATCGTCGTCGATGGCGATGCCGCCCTTCTTGCGCGCGATCTTGATCTGGTCCTCGACCGTGTCGACGCCTTCGAGGTCGGGCAGGAGAAGCCCCTTGCGGCCTCGCGCCTCGACGATGACGCCGTAGCGCTTCGGGTCAAGGTCCTTCGCGGCATCGTGGATCAGCTCAGGCTCTGTTAGCACGTCGACGCTGTAGACGATGTCGGGCAGTTCGTCTTCTTTGAGCGGCGAGAAGCGCGGATCGTGAAGGGCGGCGGAGACGGCGTTGTAGAGGATTTCTTCGGCGATGTCTTTCTGCGTGGGCTGGAAGGTGCCGATGCAGCCCCTGAGCTCGCCGTCCTTCTTGAGCGATACGAAGACGCCCGCACGCGCCTGCATTTCCTCGGGCAGATCGTCGGGAATTGCCGCGTACTGTCCCGTCACGACGAATTTCTCCACGCTCTCTCGCGCGAGCTTCACATAGGCGTCTTCCGCCGCCTTGATGTCGTCGAGGGCGCGTCTTTGGGCAATCTCATAGCGCATGCCGAAGTTGCGTTTCAAGTCCTCGCGCTTGACGACGAAGGAAAGAAGCCCGTAGCCGACGCCGAAAGGCCCTTGGTAAGAAAGCTTCTTGATCTTCAGCGCCTGGCAGTCGAGCGCTCCCGCCATGATCCAGAAGGAGCGCAGGCCGCACTCCGCCGCCTTCTTGGCGAGTGCGGGATCCATCTGCAGAAGCTTTAGGAAGGTGCCCTCTTCGAGGTACTTCATGCACGCCTTGTCGAAGCGCGGCCCTTCGGCGGCGAAGCCGTAAGGCCCGTCGGGCGTGAGCTTGTGCGAGAGGTCGCCGCTCGCGATGAAGACGGTCTTTCGGTCAAGCTCCTCGGCGGTGCGTGCGATGCACATGCCGAAGCGGTAGTGATCAAGCGGCGTCAGCCCTGAAAGGCCGACGCGCACGAGACGGAAGTTCTCCGTGTGCGGCTGCAGGAAGCGCAGCGGGATCATCGTGCCGTGATCGAGCGCCGCATTGCGCCCGCCCAAAGGTCCCGCATCGAGTCCGGCTTCGCTTGCGACGGTCGCGAGCGTCTTGGCGAACGCCGTGTCGTACTCGGCGCGAACCTCGACCTCGGGTGCGCCGAACTGCGCGAAGCTTCCTGTGCCTTCGTCGCCCGGCGAGATATGGAAATAGTCGGCGTACATGACGGCGTGCGGACTCGCGACGACGACCGTATCCGGCTCGAAGGAAGCCGCCTCCTTCATCGCTCGTTCATAAGCGTTTATCGTCAGCTGAATCTTGCGTTCCTCTCCCTTGCCGATTTCCGGCAGAATGATTGGCGGATGCGGCACAGCATAAGCAGCTAGAATTGCCATGGGTAAGACCTCCTCGAAGTGCGGTGTTCATTAAAATATGTATTCGATATGAGAAGGGAAAAGCCCTTTATTTGCAGGAAATTTTCGAAAGGCGGATTTTCTGCAGTGCTGCGGGGAAAAGTTGCGTCGGGGAGGATTTGCTATACGATATTGATATAGCAGATTGCATGATTGGCATTGTACAAAGCACGATGTTTTACGTAAAATAGCCTTGTAGAGAGCAATGAGGTATTTTGAAAGGAGATTTAACCATGGAATATACGACGCTTGCCAACGATTTGAAGATGCCGCTTCTGGGGCTTGGCACCTTTATGATCAGCCCAGCGGATGCGGAAGCGTCTGTCTATAAGGCGCTGAAGAACGGCTATCGTCTCATCGACACGGCGAACGCCTATATGAACGAAGCCGCCGTCGGCAAGGCGATGAAGCGTGCGATGGAAGAAGGAATCGTCAAGCGCGAGGAAATCTTCCTGTCGACGAAGCTCTGGCCGACGCTCTACGAAAGCGATACGGCAGTCGATGAAACGCTCGTGCGCCTCGGCACAGACTACATCGACCTCCTCTTCATCCACCAGCCTGCGGGCAATTTCACGGCGGGCTATGCGAAAATCGAAACGGCGTACAAGGCAGGCAAGGCACGCTCCTTGGGCATTTCGAACTTCCACGGCGAAAAACTGGAGCGTCTTCTGGCGGAGGCAGAGGTCAAACCGCACGTCATACAGCTCGAAACGCATCCGTACCATATCGATCACGCGGTCATGAAGCGTCTCGCGTCCTACGGCACGCGGCTCATGGGCTGGTACCCGCTGGGGCACGGCGACACGACGCTTCTCGAAGAGCCGATCTTCCTGGAGCTTGCCGACAAGTACCGCAAGAGCACGGTGCAGATCATCCTGCGCTGGGCGGTGCAGAGGGGCTTCATCACGATTCCCGGCACGAAGAATCCCGACCACATCCGTGCGAATTTCGATATCTTCGATTTCGTTCTGACAGAGGCGGAGATGGCGGAGATCGCCAAGCTCGACGGCAAGAAGCGTTACTATACGCCGGATGACGCGACGGAAGAGAAGTACGCCTCGATGCAGCTCGTGTTTGAGCTTTGATTTCTGAGATACAATGAAGGAAAGCGATGGGAGGAACGGTATCATGACGAAGGAAGAATGGAGCGCAGGAGGGCACACGGAAGAGCGCGGCGGCGCTTTTGGTCTTGGCGTACCGAACGATGCCTATGCGAAGTATTTCAGCGGGCAGTCGTATCTGAATATCTTGACGCAGAAGGGGGCGGTCGTGTCGATTTACAATGTGACTTTCGAGCCGTCCTGCCGCAACAACTGGCACATCCACCATGCAAAGAAGGGCGGCGGTCAGATTCTCATCTGCGTCGCGGGCGAGGGATGGTATCAAGAGGAAGACAAGGAGGCGAGGAGCCTTGCGGTCGGCGATGTCGTGGAGATTCCGCCGAACGTCAAGCATTGGCACGGCGCGAAGAAAGATAGCTGGTTCAGTCACCTCGCCGTTGAAGTGCCGGGCGAAGAGACGTCGAACGAATGGTGCGAACCTGTGACGGACGAGGCGTACGGGAAGCTCGAATAAAGCAGGGCATGGCTTGCGGCGGTTCGCGGTTCAGGGAGGAGCGAAAGAGTATAGAAAGCACCCCTGCATCAGCAGGGGCGGAAGAGATGGTTAGGTTTGAAACAACTTGGCGTGACTTCCAAGGCGGGCAAGTGAAAGGATCAGCGTGTCCTCCTTGACTTGATAGATGAGCAGCCAGTCAGGCGTGATGTGGCATTCGCGATGGTTGCGGAAACTCCCTGTAAGAGCATGATCGCGATGCTGCGCAGGCAGCGGTTCCCGTCGTGCCAAAGTGTCGATGACGTTTTCAAGCAAGGTGAGGTCACGATGTTGACGAATGGCAGCTTTGAGATCCTTTTTGAATTGTGCGGTCTGCTTAATCTTCAGCATCTACTTCGTCCTTAGCTTCACGAATCAAGTCGGCAGCACAGAGATATGTTTTCGCAGAGATCTTACCAGCGGCGATGTCGTCAGACTCCTGCAGTGCAGCCAAGGTTTCAGGAGTAAAGCGAGGTTTTTGTACAGTGAACGGCAGACCTTCATGAAGAAGGATTTGATGAAAAAATATATTCACTGCTTCGGAAGCGGAAAGGCCAAGCATGCGCAAAGTGTTTTCGACAGAAGTCTTGACTTCGGGTTCAAGGCGTATATGCAATGTTTCTGTTTTTGCCATGCAAATCAGCTCCTTTACCAAATTGTATCATGTTAGGTACACGAATGCAAAGAAGGTGGAAAAGATATTTGCATGGCGGCTTTTTCATGCAATCGTCTTTTCCGTCACTTTGTCGAATAGCCTGCGATACTTCGGCAGGTCTTCCTTCAGGCACACGAGCCAGTAGTCCGTGTGGCATTCGGGGTCGGCGAGCGGTACACAGATGCGGCCTTCGATCGCTTCGCCTCGCGCGATGAAGTAGCCGGACTGAAAAATCGGATAGGGGGAGTTCGCGGCGAGTTCGGTGAGCGTCGTGCGCTCTTCCTGCATGAGATAGCGCGTTTGCGGCGTCTTTTCGTGCACGGCTTTCATCCAGAAGCCGACGCGGTTGAGGAGCAGCAGCGTTTCGCCTTTGAGATGATCGAGATGAAGGCGGGGATGAAAGGCGAGCGGGCTCGTCGTGGGCAGCGAGAGAAAGAGATCTTCGTGCCCGCATTTTTTTGCATGGAAGACGGTTGCATCCTCGGGCGGCGTATGCGTGACGGCAAGCTGATATGTGCGGTCGAGGAGTTTCGCAAAGAAGTCGGCGTCGTCCTTCATATCGGCGGAAAGCGTCATGCCGTCGAATACGTTGTTCAGAAGCGGGGTCAGAACGATCTGCGGCAGGGGCGAGCAGAAGGCGATGGAAATGGTGCGCAGACTGCGCTCGTAGGCGCGCAGACGCTCCGTCATGTCGGCGGTCTCCTGCAGGATGCGGCGCGCATGGCGTACAGCGAGTTCGCCGACTTCGTTCAGCGCCAAATGGTTCTTGCTGCGTGCAAACAGCGAAAGGCCAAGCTCTTCCTCGAGTTTCTTCATGGTGCGCGTTACAGCAGGCTGCGACGTATGCAGCTTCTCCGCCGCTGCCGACAGCGTGCCGCAGTCGGCAAAAGCGACGAGCTGGGCGAGCATAGACATTTCGAGCATGTTGCACCTCCGAGATCTTGACGTACATGTTTCACTATGCGCACAGCGGATAACAGATGTCGTTATTGGCATTGTACATGATTCAGAGGTTCTTGTAAAATGAATGATGAAGCTGTTGGATAAGAAAAGGAGGATGAAAATATATGTGCAAGAGAAAAATTGCAGCATCCTTTCTGACGGTTGTCTGTGCGCTGCTGTTTGCAGCGTGTGGGAGCAATGCGGCAAACGGCGCAGATGCGCAGGAGGCAGCTGCAATACCGAGACAGAAAGAGCTGGCGAGCAAGGCGATCGTCGTCTATTACTCGGCGACGGGGCGCACGAAGGAAGCGGCGGAGGCGGTCGCGGCTGCCGTCCGGGCGGATATCTTTGCACTCGAACCGCAAGAGCCGATCTCAATTACCGTGACGAAGGAAGCCGCGTCGTGCGCGAGCACAACGACCCTGCGCGCCATACGTCTCTTGTGCAGGAGACCCCCGTGCGCTTTGCGGATGCCGATGTCATATTTCTTGGATACCCCATTTGGTGGGGTGATGCCTCGTGGGTGGTTGAGGATTTTGTCCGGCACAACGATTTTACGGGCAAGACAGTTATCCCGTTTGCGACATCGTACTCTTCGCCCCTCGGCGCAAGTGCAGAGCATCTTGCTGAAATAGCGGGTACGGGAAACTGGCAGGAGGGTATATGCTTTGATCAAGGCATGACAAAAGAAAAGGTTATGGATTGGGCAAAAAGTCTCCATCTGAATGCGATGAGGCAATGAGGCCGTGCGCGTTCTGTTCGTGATCGGCAGCCCGCATCATACCGCTGCTCCACGCCGCGGCGCTTTCGAGTGTGCCGGGTGACTTCACAGGCTCGGCGGTGATCATCGCCGCTTTCGCCTTCTTCGCCGCCGTCATGGCATTCAATGCGAACAAAGTGCAGCACAGGACGGTTTCTGCGATGCAGGAGTGATATGTTCTAATAGCAAGAAAGCGCAGTGCAGCTTGGCACTGTGCTTTTTGCATGCGCTTGATTGTATGTCCTGAAAGGAATATAATCAAACTATAGTTTATAGGAATCGCTGCTTCGTCGCCAGGCGTCTGGCGAAGTGAATGGAGATCGTAAGAAAGGCGGGTGCATCTCATGCCGGAGTGGGTTCGGGCGATACATGCCATAACTGCGGCGGGGCGATGTACTCCGAGCAGAAGGCGGCGGCGTATGTCTGCACCTTCTGCGGTACGGAGGTATCGTGGACGGACGCACCGGTCTTCTGGGGGTCGCCGATTGCGTTCCGCCATAAACCCGTGCAGATCGTGGATGGGGCGATGAAGCTCGGAGCGGTGGAGGTGATGTGGGAGGTCGACGCGCACGACAAGGGCTGCCTCAGCCAGCACTACCGCCAAAAGAGCGTCGAAGAGAAGCTCGCGCTCTGTTCCTTCTGCCCGTCTACGTTCTGGATCGACGCGCAGAAGACGGGGAAGGTGCGCGGCAGGTGCGCATCGCAGTGAACGGGCAGACGGGAAAGGCTGCCGCGCTCTTCTATCGGTATGGGCAAGAGGAGCGCTATGTGACGGACGCGCCTTCCCGGCTGCAGCCGATGTCGACGGAGCACACCGTCCGCACGCCGCCCGTTGCGGTGAAGCGCGTCGGATCGCCGTTCCTGTACCGTGTCACGACGCTTGCCGAGGCGACGGAAGGATAAGGAAGCACTGATAAATTCAGCCACCCATCTTCACACATCTGCACTGTCCTCTCGTCGTCGACAAATCCTCGACGTAGCACCGCTACGCCTGTGGTTTGTCTCCTCGATAGATACAGCGCATCTGTGCAAATCTGGGCGACCTCATTTTATCAGCGCTTCCATAAAGCTGACGACGTTCGCCCGCCTATGGACGCATCGAAAATAATTTCCACGATATTCCTGTTTCCGTAAGACAAAGTGACAGAAAAGTTGTATAATGTATACAAGAGATAGACGGTTCGGACAAAAGGAAAGGGCGGGATTGCAATGCGGAAAGAACATGATTTTCTCGGCGAACTTGAGGTGCCGGATGAGGCGTATTACGGCGTGCAGACGCTGCGTGCCATAGAGAATTTCAGCATCACGGGCAGTCGGCTCGACGTCGACTTCATCCAGGCGCTCGCGAAGGTGAAGAAGGCGGCGGCGCAGGCGAACATGGAGACAGGGCGCCTCGAAAAGCGCATCGGCAACGCGCTCGTCGAGGCGGCGGAGGAGATCATCGACGGCAAATTCATCGACCAGTTCCCCGTTGACCCGATTCAGGGCGGCGCGGGCACATCGATCAACATGAATATGAACGAAGTCTTGTCGAACCGCGCGCTTGAAATCATCGGCGAGCCGAAGGGCAGCTATGACATCATCTCGCCGAACAATCATGCCAATATGGCGCAGTCGACGAACGACGCTTTTCCGACGGCGATCAAGGTCTGTCTGACGCACAAGGGACACAAGCTGACGGTGGCGCTCGACTATCTGGCGACGGAGCTGGAAAAGAAGGCGGAGGAGTACAAGGACATCCTGAAGATGGCGCGCACGCACCTGCAGGATGCCGTGCCGATCACTCTGGGGCAGGAGATGGGCTCCTATGCGTCCGCCGTGCGCCGCAGCATCAAGCGCGTCGGCTGGTCGATGGACAGCATCCGCCTCATCAATATGGGCGGCACGGCGGTCGGCACGGGACTCAATGCCGAGCCGGCCTACATCAAGGCGGTCGCGCGCAAGCTGCGCGAGATTACGGGTGAGAATTTCGAGACGTCGACGAACATCATCGACGCGACGAACAATACGGACGGCTTCGTTGACGTGTCGTCCGCGCTCAAGAACACCGCGCTCGTGCTCATCAAGATGGCGAACGACTTCCGTCTCATGGCGTCGGGACCGCGCTGCGGGCTCAACGAGCTGAATTTGCCGAAGCGCCAGCCCGGCTCCTCCATCATGCCAGGCAAGGTAAATCCCGTCATCGCCGAGGTACTCGACCAGGCATGCTATCAGGTCATCGGCAACGATCTCGCCGTATCGTTCGGCGTCGAGAACGGGCAGTTCGAGCTGAATGTCATGGAGCCGATCATGGCGTACAACCTTTTCAACTCGATGAACTACCTGACAAATGCCGTGCGCACCTTCGTCGACAAGCTGCTCATCGGCCTTGAGCCGAATCGCGAGCAGTGTCAGCAGTGGGTCGATCGCAGCGTGGGCGTCGTCACGGCGCTCCTGCCGCATATCGGCTACGAGCAGTCGGCGATTCTTGCGAAGGAAGCCTATACGACAGGCAGGCCGATTCGAGAGGTCATCTTGGAAAAGAAGCTCCTGACGAAAGAGCAGCTCGACCACATCATGTCGCCCGAGCAGATGACGCATCCGGGCATTACGCACGAGTGAGGGAATATAGGGAAAGGCCGTGGGTTTATGCCGTCGCCTGAAAGTGTCGATAATATGAGAGATGTACAGTAAAGGAGGCGTTTGCATGAAACGGATTTTTCTGGCCGTCGTTTTTGCCTTGTTCGCTCAAGTTTTATGGATGCCGCAGACCTTTGCCCAAGATATTTGGGCAACCTCCTATGATGGCAAGGACATCTACGTCGTGACGGAAACCCTGGAGAAAGAGCGGATTCCGACAGGCAATGCCACCAGCTATCGCGGGATGGTGAAGTTCGTGCACGGCGATGCGCTGCAGAACACGGCGCAATACTTGTACAAAGCGAGCGAAGACGGTGTGTTTCTGTCGATCGACGGCGGCGCCTTTTTCCGACTCGGCGGAGATTTTGACGGCGTTCCAGAGAGATATGCACACTACATGGCGGTCTATGATACCATGTGGAAGACGCTGAGGAACAACAGAAACTGAAAATCGTATCCCCTTTGTTTGCCTACAAGGTGCAGTCTAGAAACAAAGGGGATATTTTTTGAATTGCAATATTGCATGAGATGCGTCATTGACGTATAATAAAGATATGAAGAATGAAGTGATTCCTCAAGTGCTCGTTGAAACGATGCCATATCAACGAGCAGTTGAAAAAATATGGGATATAGAAACTCAGATGGAGTTCAAGCTATATATCGGACTGAATCCATACAGTGGTAATCTGATTCCCGGAACGGGCGGCATACGGAAGATTCGCTGGCAGGGCTCTGGAAGAGGAAAACGCGGTGGTGCCCGTGTGATCTGCTATGTCTATAATGAGAGTCAGCCGATTTATCTGTTGTATGCCTATCCGAAAAATGTCCAGGTTGATTTAACCGAAGACGAGAAAAGAGTATTGCGGGATATTGTAGAAGAGATGAAAGCGGTTTTTCACAGGAAGGAGGAGCAGCATGGAGCCGATGATGTCAGATGCGGCAAGTGAAATTCTTGAAGGCTTGCAGGAGGCGCTGCTGGATGCGCAAGGCAGTATCGTGGAAGGCTTGAAAAAAAGCGTCGTATATCGCATAGAACCTCAGGCGGTGAGAAAGCGTCTGGCGATGTCACAACAAGAGTTCTCGCGAGCCTTCGGGATTCCTTTGGCAACCTTGCAGAATTGGGAGCAGGGACGCAGGCAGCTCGATGCTACGGCGGTGTCGTATTTGAGAACGATTGCGCGATTTCCAAAAGAAGCCATGGCGGCTCAGATGTGAGCCGCCATGGCTTCTTTTTTACTATGAAAGTCCAAGAAGTCAAGCCCGAAGGGCGCAGACCGATTGGCTCTTTCATGTAAGGGCGGCGCACAATGTCCACAAAGTGGACGTTTGTGCGTGTAGTTCAGTGTTTTTCCACCCCTCGTCCGTCGAAGTGCGGCACGAAGGAGGTGGAGACGGTGCCGCCTTGCTGGATGTAGCAGTTTTCGATGCCGAGACTGCGTGCGTGGTCGACGACGCTCTCGTATTCGAAGGTCGTGAGACGGCGGTTGAGTTCGGGGACTTTTGAGAGGTCGCCTATAGGCGTGTATTGGTTCATGAGGCTGATGTAAATGGTATCAGAGAAGTTCTGCCAGAGCCAGTCGAGGATCTTCATGCTTTCCTTGCGCCGTCCCGGCAGAACGAGGTGGCGCACGAGGATGCCGCGCTGCATACGATTGGTATCATCGAAGACGGGACGGCCCGCGATCTCGCGCATACATCGTATGGCGGCGCTCGCCGTCTTGAAGTAGTCGGGGGCGGTGCTGTAGCGAAGAGCCGCCTCTTCCGCCATGTATTTGAGGTCGGGCAGGAAGATGTCGACGAGTCCCGCCAGGCTTTTAATGGTATCAACGGTCTCATAAGCGGAGGAGTTGTAAACGACGGGTATGGAAAGGCCCTGCGCCTTGGCGAGGCGGAGCGCGGCGGCGATCTGGGGTGCGAAGTGTGTCGGCGTCACGAGGTCGAGTGTCGCCGCGCCGCGCTCTTCTTGTTCGAGGAAGATGTCGGCAAGGCGTTCTTCCGTGACGGCGATGCCGAAATTTTCGCGGCTGATCTCGTAGTTTTGGCAGAAGGCGCAGCGCATGTTGCAGCCCGAGAAAAATACCGTTCCTGCGCCCTTTTCGCCAGCCAGGCAAGGCTCTTCCCACGCATGAAGCGATACGAGGCCGACGCGCGCGTATCGGCCAGCGCCGCAGAAGCCGTGCGCATCGTGCAGGCGGTTCGCGCCGCAGCCGCGCGGACAGAGGCGGCAGGCGGCGAGCGGTGCGAGAGTTTTCTCTATGATTTTTGCCGTGCGGCTCTTTGCTGCACGGCTTTTTTGCGTGTCGGCGGCGCCTTCCCTTTCGCGTTCCGCCGCCATCATTCGCGACCTTCAAGCTTCGCCTCGTCGAGCATGGGACCATACTTCGGCCGCCACCATGAAAGGGCGCGTACGGCGTTGATGTAGTCTTGCATCGCCTCTTCGTCGAGAGCGGCCGGGCGGTCTTTGATCGGTTCGGCGACGAGTGGAACGGTATCTGTCCTGCCGATGGCGCTGTGCGTGATCCAAAAGCCGTAGTTGACGCCCTGCCGGTTGCCGCGCGTGAGGCTTCTTCCTACGGCTTCGTAGCGAAAGCCCCGAGGCGCAATCAGCTCGATGAGTGTCGGCGCGATGTCGATCTGACTGCCCGCAGCTTCCGGGTCGAGCAGACCCTTCTTTACGCCGTGCCCCGTGAGGATGAAGGGGATGGCGTAGCGCTCGTAGAGCGACGGCGTCTTCTCAATGTTGTAGCGGTCGGCATGGTCGCCGACGATGACGAAGAGAGCTTCGGGGAATTTTTCCTTCGCCGCGCGGAGGAAGGCGGCGAGCTCCTGCGTCGCGTACCAGTAGTGGCCGAGTTCTTTGAGGAGGGCGTCATCTCCCTGCGCCTCCTGGGGGAGCGCGGCACGCACCGCTTCTGCGGGAAAACCCTTGGCGGCGAGGTCGACCGTGTACGGAGAATGGTTCGAGACGTTGAGGAGCACATGAAGCCCGGGCTGTTCGGGATCGATGCGCGAGAGAACTTCCCCGTAGAGGACTTCATCGTCGACGCCCCAGACGCTTCCCTGGTCGGAGGAGAAGTCGCCGCGGCTGTAGAATTGCTCGAATCCCTGCGCGCGGCAGAACGGCTCGATGCGCTCCCATGTCGCAGGACCTGCATACCAGAAATCCGTGTGGTAGCCAAGGCGGGCGAAGGTGGGAGCGATGGCGGTCGGATAGGGCGCAGCGAAGGATTCGGGCATCGTCGTGAGGTAGAGGTTGGCGTCGGCGAATCCCGTGACAACGCCCGTGACGGCGGACACCGTGCTCGAACCGTTCGGCAGAAAGGTATCACAGTAAACGGTATCAGCTGCGCCCAGCAGGTCTTTTGTGGGGTCGGCGATGTGCAGGTCCGCATACTTTTCCAAGAGCGGCCAGTTGGCGTAGCTTTCGGAGATGATGAGGAAGATGTGGCGCGGCTTTTCGATCTGTGCGCCTTCGGCTTCACGCGTGAGGTAGACATCGAGGTCGCGCGTATCGGCAGGACGGCCTGCGTGGAGCGCGGCGAGGCGCTCGATCTCCTCGACGGTGAAGTCAAGACCGTTGCACGCGAGGAAGCGGCTGTTCAGCACATAGGCGCGATAGAGCGCCTGGAAATTGTCGAGGATGGCTTCGTTCAGGAAGGCGTCGTTCGTGACGCCGGCATTCTCCCAGTTGACGGTGTCCTGCCAACGCAGGCTGCCGCCGAAGGCGCTCAATAGGGCGACGAGTGCGAGAATCAGGAGGAAGAGGGCGCGGCGAAGAGACCGCCAGGGAAGCAGCCGCTCGGAGAGAGCGGAAAAATCGCACGCGAGCAGAAGGCACAGCGCACGATAGAGCAAGAAGGCGAGCAGGAGTGCGCCCGCGAGCCGCACGGGCAGGTAGAATTCCTGCACGAGCGATATGAAAAGCGCATAGACGTCCTCGTTCACCGTGTTGAAGATGAGTTGATGAAAGCCCGTGTGATATTGGCGGTAGTAGGGGAAGCTCGCGGCGTAGAGGATGGAGAGCACCGTGAGGGAAAGGGCGCTCGTCACGCGCCATGCGAGGTTTTCAAGCGGTGCATGAAGAAGACGTGCGAGCGCGGCGGGCACGAGGGAAAAGAGCGCAAGAAGACCCGCCGTCTGAAAGCTCAGGCGCATGCCGCGCCAGAGTGCGAGCGCGATGTCCGCGCTGCCCGTTGCCGCCGCCATGTAGTCGTGCATCCAGAAGATGAAGAAGGCGCGGCAGAAAGAAAGGACTGCAAGGTAGAAAAGAAACACCTTGAGTCCTTTTGCGGCAACGGAAGAGAACGCCTGCCAGGAAGGCAGGCGCAAAAAAGATGCGTTTTGCATGGAGTTTTGCATGGAACAGGGAGTCCTTCCTTTTCAGTCGAGTTGCGGCAGGATGATGTCCACGCCGTAGTCCTCTGCCGCTTGGCATATATCGGCGGCGGGGCGCGAGTCGGTGATGAGCCCCGAGAGCGTGTCGAGCGTCACATAGTTGTAGTTGCCGTCCGAGCTGAGCTTTCTCGCTTCGGCGACGACGTAAGCGCGCTTGGAGACGCGGATGATCGCCGCCTTGTTGATGCCGTCCTCGATGTCGTAGGTCGATACGCTGTTTTCTTTGACGTCGACGCCGACGGCGCCGACGAAGGCGATGTCGGGCTTCAGGCGCGAGATGAGGTCGAGCGTCATGCCGCCCCAGAAGCCGTCGCGGCTCTTGTTGATGACGCCGCCGACGAAGACGACGCGGATCTTCGGGTTCTGGGCGAGGATGGCGAGGATGTCGATCATGTTCGTGACGACGGTCAATTCGCGCTCGTCGTGCACGAGAAGCTCGGCAATCGCGAGGTTGCTCGTCGAGATGTCGAGGAAGACCATGTCATGCTCGTGGATGAGGTGCATGGCGGCGCGCGCGATGCGGCGCTTGGCCTCGACGTCGATGTTGCGGTGCTTGCTGACCTCGACGGTGTGGGGATTCTCGCGTCGGATGACGGCGCCGCCGTAAGTGCGCTTGAGCCGCCCCTGTTTTTCGAGCGCACCGAGGTCCTTGCGTATGCAGTCCTCCGTCACATGAAAACGGTCACTGAGATCCTTGACGCGCACCTTGCCGTCGCGTGCAAGGATGTCAAGGATGGCATCATGGCGTTCTACAAGAAACATATTCTCGCCTCCGTTGCTATTAGTTTATCGTATTTTTTCCAATTTTACCCGAAAGGAAAAAGTTTTTCAAGCCCTAAATTTTCTTTATGCCAGCGCATCAAGGTAAACTTTTCAAAAATGCTAAGTTGACAATAATCATACAAGGGCGTATGATAAGGAAGATTTATGGAACGATAGATATGAGGGGGCGCTGGCGGATTCAGCGCTTCCCAAAGGAAGGAGTCAAATTTCATGAAAGTGAGAGAAATCGTTCTCTGTGCGCTCTTCATCGCGCTCGTCGCCGTCGGCGCCTTTATCCGCATCCCCGTTGGCACGGATGTCTACACGCTGCAGTTCCTCTTCACGCTCTTGGCGGGCGTCTTGCTCGGGGCGCGGCTCGGGGCTGTGGCGGTCGGCGTCTATGTGCTCATGGGGCTCGTCGGCATCCCCGTCTTTGCGTCGGGCGGCGGCCCGAGCTACGTCCTGCAGCCGACCTTCGGCTATCTCGTCGGCTTCATCTGTCAGGCGTATCTCACGGGGGCGCTCGTGCGCGGCGGCGAGCCGACCTTCGGGCGCGTGCTCGGCGCGTGCCTCGCGGGCATGGCGGTCGTCTATCTGTTCGGCATTTCCTACTTCTATATCGCGTCGAACTACATCGTCGACGCGCCCATCACGCTGTGGCTCGCGCTCTGGTACTGCGGCATTTTGCAGGTCGTGCCGGACTTTTTGCTGTGCCTCGCCGCCGCATTCATCGGCATTCGCTGCCGCAAGGCGGGACTTTGGCTCTGAGATGCATCGCTCGATGCTGCCTTTGCAAAGGAGAAATTTTCATGGGAAAAGCATTGTTCATCACGGGAACGGGAACGGACATCGGCAAGACGTATGTGACGGGACTCATCGTCAAGCGACTGAAGGAGGCGGGACTTCGCACGGGCTACTACAAGGCGGCGCTGTCGGGCGCTGAGACGAGCGCGGACGGCTCGCTCCTGCCCGGCGATGCGCTTCATGTCGCACGCACGGCGGCTTTGGCAGAAGACGAGGCAATCGTTTCTTATATTTATCGGGATGCCGTCTCGCCGCATCTCGCCGCGAGAATCGAAAATCGTCCGATCGACTTCGGCAAGGTCGAGCGTGATTTTCGCGCGGCGAAGGAGCGTTTCGACTATCTGACGGTCGAGGGCAGCGGCGGCATCATCTGCCCTTTGCGCTGGGACGAGCATGAACACGTCGTGCTCGACGACCTCGCCGTGCGCCTCGGCCTTTCGGCTCTCGTCGTTGCCGATGCGGGACTCGGCACGATCAACGCCGCTGTCCTGACCGCCGAGCATTTGAAGATGCGGGCCATTCCCCTGAAGGGATTCATCTTCAACAACTGGCAGGCGGGAGACGTCATGCAGGAGGACAATAAGAAGATGGTCGAGGAGATGACGGGCGCGCCCGTCGTCGCGTGCGTCGCGAAGGGGGCAGAGGAATTGCCGCTCGCGGCGGCGGCGCTCGCCGCGCTGTACGACTGAACATCCGAAATCATAGAGGGAGAGGATTTCATGCCAACGATTGAAGAACGCGACCTTCGCCATATCTGGCATCCGTGCGCACAGATGAAGGACTACGAGGAGCTCCTGCCCATGGTCATCGACCATGCGAAGGGCGCATGGCTCTACGATGTGCACGGCAAGGCTTATCTCGACATCGTCAGCTCGTGGTGGGCGAACCTCTTGGGGCACGCGAACGAGAAGATCAATGCGCGCATCAAGGCACAGCTCGACCGCCTGGAGCACGTCATCTTCGCGAACTTCTCGCATCGTCCTGCCATCGAGCTGGCGGAGCGCCTCGCTGCGCTCGTGCCGGCAGGGCTCACGAAGTTCCACTTCAACGACAACGGCTCGTCCGCCGTCGAAGCGGCGCTCAAGATGGCGTTTCAATACTGCCAGCAGACGGGACGCACGAAGAAGACGCGCTTCCTATGCCTTTCCGAGGGCTACCACGGCGAGACGATCGGTGCGCTCTCCGTCGGCTCGATGGATCTCTTCGCCGAGATGTACAAGCCCATGATGATGGACAACATCCACGTCGAAGCGCCCGACTGCTACCGATGTCCTTTTCAAAAGACGCGCGAGACGTGCTCCTGCGAGTGCTTTTCCTATGCGGAAAAGGCGTTCGCCGAGCACGCCGAAGAGTGTGCGGCGATGATCGTCGAGCCGCTTCTGCAGGGCAGCGCGGGCATGCGAATCTACCCGGAGCTTTATCTCAAGAAACTGCGTGCGCTCTGCGACGAGCATGACGTGCTCCTCATTGCCGATGAGATCGCGACGGGCTTCGGCCGGACGGGCAGGCTCTTCGCGACGGAGCGTGCGGGTATCACGCCCGACATCATGTGCCTTTCCAAGGGCTTGACGGGCGGCTACATGCCGATGTCCATCACCGTCGTCAAAGAGAAGATCTACGACGCCTTCTACGCGGACTGGAGCGAAGGGAAGGCGTTCATGCACAGCCACACCTACGCGGGCAATCCGCTCGGTTGCGCGGCGGCGCTCGCCGTGCTCGACATCCTCGACGAGGAAAATGTCCTGGAGAAAGCGGAAGAGACAGCTCTTTGGCTGACCGCACGCATGGAGGAGGTCTTCGGTGCGCACCGAAATGTCGGCGAGATCCGTCATATCGGCTTGATTCATGCCGCAGAGCTTGTCGAGGACAAGCGGGAGAAGCGCCCGTTCGACGCGAGCCGCCGCCTCGGCTATGCCATCTACCGGGCGGCGCTTCGCAGCGGACTCCTGCTGCGCCCTCTAGGCGACGTACTCTACTTCAACCCGCCTCTCAACATCGAGAAGGAAGAACTCGACACCGCGATCTGCCGCATGAAACAGGCGATGGACGAGGTCTTGGAAGCGTAGCGTGAAAGCTGCCGCAAATATTGGAAAGAAAAGCCGCCGTCGCAGAAGATGCGACAGGCGGCTTTTTGCTGTCGAATTTACGGTTGAATTTTACAACAAAAGAAGGTATGCTAGAGATAGAAGAAGGGAGGGGGCGGCTATGCCTAATATCAAACCGATTTCTGATTTAAGAAATTACGGCGAGGTGCTTCGTGACGTAGCTGTCGGTTCGCCAGTTTTTCTTACAAAGAATGGGCGCGGTCGATATGCGATTGTTGATTTGGAGGATTATGAAAAAACGAAGGCGGCATTGAGGCTCATGAAAGAACTTTCTCAGGGAAAAGTATCTGGAGATGAAAGAGGCTGGCGTACGTCTGCAGATGTGAGGGCGCATTTTCAGAGGGAAATAAATGAAATATAATATCCAATATTCTCCGAAAGCTGAAGGTGATCTGGATGAAATTTGGAACTATATCTCTTCTGAATTGTGCAATCCCCGAGCGGCACAAAATACGATAAATCGCATATTGGATCGCGTGGATCAGCTGGAGGATTTCCCGCAACTCGGCGCAGCGCTTTCTTCCGTGATCGATGTAGAAAGCGAGTATCGGTTTCTCGTTTGCGGCAATTATATAGTGTTTTACCATGAAGCCCCAAGAGGTCAAGCCAAAGGCGCAGACCGATTGGCTAGGCTTCTGTAAGGCGTGAGGACATATGTACAGTGTGCCTCCTTGATGAAGCCGCTACAGGAAACGGGCGTAAAAGCAGTGTATGTCCGTTTCCTGTAGCGGCTGAACATATGTCCTGAAAGTTTATCGTATATTTGAGCAGGATGTCTATGTTGACCGCGTGTTATACGGCAAGCGAAATTATCTTCGCATCTTGTTTCAGGAGTTGACACGGGAGCCAATGGACGATTGAAGCCGAGAGATGATTCCTAAAGTTGGGCAGGCGGCTTTTTTACAGGACATATAGGAAAAAATTTGCTATAATAAGAATGATAAGCACTGGATTTGATGCTTGGGCAAAAGCTCAGCTGGGGGGTATGGATATGTTTGCAATCATCGTTGGCACGCACGGCCGGCTGGCCGAAGAGCTGCTCTCTTCCGTCGAGATGATCTTCGGCGAGGTGCAGAACACGGCGGCGGTCACGTTTCTGCCGGGCGAAGGGCCGGCAGACATCACGGCGAAGTACGAAGCCGTCTTGGAAAAGCTCGATACGTCGGGCGGCGTGCTCTTCCTCGTCGACATCTTCGGCGGCACGCCATACAATGCCGCCTGCCGCATCGTCATCAACAACGAGCAGTACGGCATCGTCACGGGCGTGAGTATGCCGATGCTCGTCGACATGGCGAACACGCAGGCGATGGACGAGGGGACGGACATCCGTACACTGATGGAGAAGGCGGTGAGCGTGGGTCAGAAGGGCATCCGGCTCTTCCACGCGAGTGCAGTCAACAGCTGAGAAAAGACAATAGGATAGGAGAGAGATACATGATCAGTACGATTGGTGTTGTGACTTCGGGCGGTGACAGCCCGGGCATGAATGCGGCGGCGCGCGCCGTTGTGCGCACGGCGATTTCCGAGGGCGTAAGGATTTTCGGTGTCTACGGCGGCTACACGGGGCTTTTGGACGGCGACATCAAGGAGCTTTCGACGCGCAGCGTCAGCGACCTCATTCAGCGCGGCGGCACGTTCCTCGGCACGGGGCGTTCCAAGCGCTTCCATACGGAGGAGGGGCGCAAAGCGGCGATGGAAAAGCTCAAAGAGCATGGCATCGAAGGCCTTGTCGTCATCGGTGGTGACGGCAGCCTCACGGGCGCGGCGCATCTCTCGCGCCACGGCATGCCGATCGTCGGTCTGCCGGCGACGATTGAAAACGACGTCTGGGGCACGGACTACACGATCGGCGCCGACACGGCGGCGAACACGGTTCTGGAGGCCATCAACAAGCTGCGCGACACGGCGTCGGCGCATCGGCGCATCATCCTCATCGAGGTCATGGGCAAGAAGTCGGGCTGGCTCGCGATGATGGCGGGCGTCGCGGGCGGCGCTGAATACGTCCTCGTGCCCGAGGTCAAGTACGATCTCGATGAGATCTGCACGGAAATCATGGACGCTTACGAGGCAGGCAAAAAGTACAGCATCATCGTCGTGGCGCAGGGTGCAGGCTCTGCCGTCGAGATGGGCAAGTTCATCGGCGAGACGACGAAGATCGATACGCGCGTATCCGTCTTGGGCTACATCCAGCGCGGCGGCGCGCCGACGGTCGAGGATCGTATGAAGGCGTCGCTTCTCGGCGAGCGTGCAGCTCTCGCCCTGATGTCGGGCGCGAGCGACATCGTCTTCGGTTTCGACATGGGCAAGGTCGTGAGCATCAATCTGCATGACGCCGTGACGAACCGCAAGACGCTCGATCCCGAGATCGTGCGCCTCGCACGCGTTCTCGCCTGATTTGGGAGGAAGAGAGAAATATGAAAATTGCCATTCTCGGCTACGGAAATCTCGGGCGCGGCGTGGAGTGCGCCGTGCGAGAAAACAGCGATATGGAGCTTGTCACCGTCTTTACGCGGCGCGATCCGAAAGATGTGAAGATCCAGACGGAGGGTGTGCCCGTCGTCCGCGTCGAGGACATCGAGGCATGGAAGGACAAGGTTGACGTGCTGATCCTCTGCGGAGGCAGCGCGACGGATCTGCCCGAGCAGACGCCGCAGTATGCGAAGTTCTTCCACGTCGTTGACAGCTTCGATACGCACGCGAAGATTCCCGCGCACTTCGCTGCCGTAGATCAGGCGGCAAAGGCGACGAATCATGTCGCCGTCATTTCCGTCGGCTGGGACCCCGGGCTCTTCTCGCTCGCGCGCGTCTATGCGAATGCCGTCCTGCCGAACGGCAAGGATTACACTTTCTGGGGGCGCGGCGTCAGCCAGGGGCACTCCGACGCCATCCGCCGCATCGCAGGCGTGAAGGATGCGAAGCAGTACACCATCCCCGTCGTCAAGGCGCTCGCCGCCGTGCGGCGCGGCGACAATCCCGAGCTTACGACGCGCGAGAAGCATACGCGCGAATGCTTCGTCGTCCTCGAAGAGGGCGCGGACGCAGCGAAGGTCGAGAAGGAAATCAAGGAGATGCCGAACTACTTCGCCGACTACGATACGACCGTGCACTTCATCACGGAAGAGGAGCTGAAGGCAAGCCACAGCGGCCTTGCACACGGCGGCTTCGTCATCCGCACGGGTGCGACGGGGCTTCACGGCGAGCACAAGCACGCGATCGAGTACAGCCTGAAGCTCGACTCGAACCCCGAGTTCACGACGAGCGTCCTCCTCGCGTATGCAAGGGCGGCATACCGCCTCGCGCAGGAGGGCGTCGCGGGCTGCAAGACCGTCCTCGACATCGCCCCCGCCTACCTCTCGCCGCTTTCGGCAGAGGAACTTCGGGCGAAGCTCTTGTGAGGGAAAGAGTTTCGGTATTGTGAACAGCATAAGCAACAAGGAAGGGCGCCGTCGGCTGATGGCGCCCTTCTTCTATAGAATACGAACGGAAAATACATCGGGTGCAAAGACACATACCATCACAAAAACTTGCCGTAGACTTGCTGCAATAGATCGTCAAAGTATTGCCGTTCTAACGCATATGTACTGTATAGTTCCAACGGCTTATTGATGGCGTCAAAAAAATTGACAGCTCCCTGAAGCAAGGTGAGCAGCAGTTCCTTTTCTGGGACAAAAAAGCGCTTATTGTTCCACTTTGTATGCAATTTTATAAAACCTCTGTCATATTCTTCAAAGGCCATCTCCATTGGAGCATCTGGAAAGGACATGGAGGCTATTCCATCTTGCAGCAGTTTATCGATGGCGACGGCGAGGTAAACCCAGAGATAATTAAGGGAGTCCCATTCACGGAAGGTTAATATTTCTTTATCAAAATAGCTTAGCAGAATAGCGCCGTCTATATATTTTTTGTCCACATGCCTGGCAATCTTTTTGAGCTCCTTGGCGTCCGTTACATCGACAAACCATGCCGGATCGATATGGTTCAAATCGGATATGCGCACCTTGGGTCTGATGAGAAAGGATCTGCAGGTAAACATTTTGTAATATACTCACGCCTTAGAGAAAGCTGAAAAAGATATGAGCTATGCGATGATCTTTGACATCTTCGCATAGCCCTGTTGTGATACCCTACTTCATCAAACCGCCGGGGATGTCAAGGGTGGCGAAGTAGTCATCGAGAGTTTCGGCGCGGCGGATGAGTTCGACGCTGCCGTCTTCTCTTAAGAGCAGCTCCGCGCTTCTGAGCTTGCCGTTGTAGTTGAAGCCCATGGCGTGGCCGTGGGCGCCGGTGTCGTGGATGACGATGCGGTCGCCGATGTCGATCTTGGGCAGTTTGCGGTCGATGGCGAATTTGTCGTTGTTTTCGCAGAGCGATCCTGTAACGTCGTAGATATGATCGCAGAAGGCGTCTTCCTTGCCGACGACGGTGATGTGGTGATACGCGCCGTAGAGTGCGGGGCGCATGAGGTTCGCCATGCAGGCGTCGAGTCCAATGTAGTCCTTGTACGTCTTCTTTTCATGCAGCGCCGTCGTGACGAGCCAGCCGTAAGGTCCCGTGATGTAGCGGCCGGATTCTGCCTTGATGGCGAGTCCTGCGAGTCCCGCCGGCTCGATGATCTTCTTGTAGAGCGCTTCGATGCCGCTTCCGACGCGCTCGACGTCGATGGCTTCTTCTTCGGGGCGATAGGGAATGCCGAAGCCGCCGCCGAGGTTGATGAATTCGAGCGAGATGCCGAGGCGTTTCTTGATTTCGACGGCGAGGTTGAACATGAGTTCCGCCGTGAAGAGGAAGGCTTCATTCCTAAGCTCGCTCGATATGACCATGGTGTGCAGGCCGAAGCGCTTGACGCCCTTTTCGCGTGCGATCTTGTAGGCGTCGAAGATCTGATGATGCGTAAGGCCGTACTTCGCTTCGGTCGGCTTGCCGATGATGTCGTTGCCTTCGATGAGCGGGCCGGGGTTGTAGCGAAAGGAGAGGCAGTCGGGGAAGCCCGCGCATTTTTCGAGATAGTCGATGTGGCTGATGTCGTCGAGGTTGATGATGGCGCCGAGTTCGCGCGCTTTCTGGAATTCCTCGGCGGGCGTGTCGTTCGAGGTCAGCATGATCTCTTCGCCCTTGACACCGGCGGCCTCGGAGAGGAGCAGTTCGGCGATGGAGCTGCAGTCCGTGCCCGCGCCCTCTTCGTGCAGAATCTGCAGGAGGCGCGGATTTGGCGCTGCCTTGACGGCGAAGTGCTCGGTGAAGTTCGGCGCCCACGAGAAGGCTCGCTTGAAACGGCGGAAGTTCTCGCGAATGGCCTTTTCGTCGTAGATGTGAAAGGGTGTCGGATATTGTTCGATGATTTCCTCAAGCCTCTCGCGGCTTATGGGGAAAACTTTTTCTGTCATAAGGACGCCTCCCAAAATGTTTCTGATGGAGTGAAAAGCCGCCTGTGCGGCGGCGCTGATTCTTTCGCCATTATAACAATGCAGCGCAGGGCTGTCAATGAAGGCGATTTGTGGTATAATAGAAGAGAATATTTGATTTGCATGAGAAACTGCACGCACAAACGTCCGCTTTGTGGACAAAAGTGCGCCGCCCTTAAAGAAAGTTACCCAAGCAGCCTGCGCCTTCGACTTGGCTTCTTGGGCTTTCATAAAATATCGCTGTGCGCGGAAAGGAGGAGAAGCCTTGCGGCTCTACATTGCGGAGAAACCGAGCATGGGGCGCGAGATTGCCAAGTGCCTCGAAGGCCCTGTGCGCTCGCACGATGGCTGGCTGGAAACGGCGGAAGGCGCGGTGACGTGGGGCTTCGGTCATATTCTGCGCCAGAAGGAGCCGGAGGAGTACAGCGAGAAGTACAAGCTCTGGCGCACGGAGGATCTGCCCATCGTGCCCGCCGAGTGGCAGCTCGTCGTTGCGCCGTCGGCAGCGCGGCAGTTCCGCATCGTCAAGGATCTCATCGCGCGTGCCGATGAGATCGTCCATGCGGGCGACCCCGACCGTGAGGGGCAGCTTCTGATCGACGAGGTGCTCGACTTCGTCGGCAACGAAAAGCCCGTCAAGCGCATCCTTCTGAACGCGCTCGACGAGAAGAGCATCCGCGAGGCGAACGCGGATCTTCGCGAGAACAGCGACTTCTACGCGCTCAAGCAGTCGGCGCTGGCGCGTGCCCGCGCCGATTGGCTCATCGGCATGAACCTTTCGCGTGCCTATACGCTCGCGGCACGCCGCGCGGGGCACAAGAAGCTCGTCCTGCCCGTGGGCAGGGTCAAGACGCCGACCTTGGCGCTCGTCGTGCGCCGCGAGCGCGAGATCGAGGGCTTCAAGCCCGTCGATTACTTCGAGATTCGCGCGAAGTTCCGCCATGCAGACGGGGATTTCACAGCCGTCTGGAAGCCGCGCGAGGAGGAGCCGGGGCTTGACCGCGAGGGAAGGCTCGTCGACGAGGCGGCGGCACAGGCGCGTCTTGCGGGTTTCGCCGAGCCGCCTGCAGACGGGCGCGTGACGGAGCTGCATCGCGCGAAGAAGACGGAGGGGCAGCGGCTGCCGTTTTCGCTTTCATCGCTTCAGGTGCTCGCGGGCAGGAAGTACGGCTACGAGCCGCAGCTCGTGCTCGATACGGCGCAGAAGCTCTACGAGAAGAAGCTCACGACATACCCGCGCTCGGACTCGGAATATCTGCCGCTGAATCAGCGAAAGGATGCGTCCGCGATCCTCGCGCATCTCAGGGACGGCGACGATGCGGCTCTGTCGCATTGGGCGGGCGGCGCGGACGCGAAGATCAAGAGCCGCGCATGGAACGACAAGAAGGTGACGGCGCACCATGCGATCATTCCGACGCGCGTGCGTGCGCGGCTCGGGACGCTCACGGAGACGGAAGCGAACATCTACCGCCTGATCGCGCAGGCGTTCATCGCGCAGTTCTATCCCGAGCATGTTTATGAGCAGACGCGTGCGGCTCTCGACTATCACGGCGAGGCGTTCGCCGTGAACGGGCGGCGCGAGATTCAGGCGGGCTGGCGTGCCATTTACCGCACGGCGAAGAAGGGCGCGGGCGAAGAAGCTGATGCGGGCGATGCGGACGGCGAGGAAGAAGACGGCGGCGTCCTGCCGCCATTGAAGAAGGGCGATGCCGTGACGTACTTGAGCGGCGCGCTCAAGAAGCGTGCGACGAAGCCGCCGCCGCGCTTCACGCCGGCGACGCTTCTGCAGGGCATGAAGGAGATCCACAAGTACGTGCTCGACCCCGAGGCGAAGAAACGCCTCAAGGACGTTTACGGCATCGGCACGGAGGCGACGCGTGCGGCGATCATCGATGACCTCATCAAGCGTCGCTTCCTTTTGGCGAAGGGCAAGAAGAAGCTGCTCTATCCGACCGATACGGCTTACCTCCTCGTCGACGCCCTGCCCGACGATCTCGTCTATCCCGACGCCACGGCGCTTTGGGAGGACAAGCTGCACTCGATGGCAGACGGCGAGGGCACGCTCGAAGAGTTCCTGTCGGCGCAGGTCGCTTTCACGCGCCGCCTTGTGGCGAAGGCGCTCGACGCGAAGATCGAGCGCGGGGGCGAGCATCCGTGCCCGCGCTGCAAAAACGGCGTCCTCGTGAAGCGCAGCGGCAAAAACGGCGACTTCTGGGGCTGCTCGAACTACCCGCGCTGCCGCATGAGCTGCGACGACAAGGAGGGAAAGCCCGATCTCGACTCGCGTGCGCCACGGGCAACGTCGGCGAGGTCTGCACCGTCTCGCGCAGGTCAGAAGGATGTGCGCCCTGCCCGCAGTTTTGGTGCGCCCGCGCTTTCGGAGGAGGAGATGGCGGCATTCCTCGCCGAGTATGCGCCGCTGCCGTCCGCACAAGAGATGATGAATTCCCCTTCGGACGGCAAAAAGGGAGCAGGAAAAGCAAAAGCGATTGTAGAATAAATGTTTAAAGTAAGATATATCAGTGCATTTTGATGGGGGAGAGTTCTTGGAAGATCCTTTTTTATTGTCTTTGAAAATTCTTGTCGTCTTTCTGCTCGTCTTCGGCAATGCGTTCTTCGTTGCGGCGGAGTTTTCCATCGTCAAGATGCGCAGTTCCCGGCTCGACGTGCTCATCGCCGAGGGCAACCGCCGCGCATCGTATGCGAAGAAGCTGGCCGATCGCCTTGACGTGGCGCTTTCCGTCACGCAGCTTGGCATCACCATCGTTTCCCTGGGCTTGGGCTGGCTCGGTGAGCCTGTTGTCGCTTCCTTGCTGCATCCGGCATTTTCGTGGTTCGGCGTGCCGGAGAGCGCGGTTGAAACCGTCTCCTTCGCCATCGCGTTCTTCCTCATCACCTCGCTGCACATCGTGGGCGGCGAGCTGATTCCGAAGAATGTCGCGATCCGCAAGGTCGAGAGTGTCGCGCTCACAGTCGCCTTGCCGCTCCTCGTCTTCCAGCGCATCATGTATCCTTTCGTCTGGCTGCTGAATCACGTCGCGAACTGGGCGGAGGAACGCATGGGCTTCTCCGTCGTGACGAAGGAGGAGGATGTGGCGCATACGGAAGAGGAGATCCGCGTCCTCATGGAGGAGAGTCATCGCCAAGGCTTCATCGATAAGACGGAATTGGAATTTGTCGACAACGTCTTTGACTTCGCCGATCTCTCCGTGCGCGAGATCATGATTCCGCGCACGGACATGGTCTGCCTCGATCTTGAGGACTCTTTGGAAGAGAGCATTGAGACGGCGATGGAGGAGAGGCTCACGCGCTATCCAATCTGCGACGGGGGCAAGGACAACGTCATCGGCTTTTTGCATATCAAGGACTTTTTACAAACGCTTTACAAGAAAGAAGCGCCCGATCTTCGGAAGCTCGCGCGCCATGCGCTCGTCGTGCCCGAGGCCATGGCCGTCAGCCGCCTTTTGCAGACGATGCAGCAGGAGCGCTCGCAGCTCGCCATTGTCGTCGATGAGTATGGCGGCACGGCGGGCATGGTCACGATCGAGGACGTCATCGAGGAAATCGTCGGAGATATTCAGGACGAGTTCGATACGGATCGCCCGCTGGTGGAAAAGAAGGGTGCGTGCCTTTACTCTGTCGACGCCAAGATGCTTTTGGAGGAACTTGAGGACATCCTGGAGGTCGCGATCGACGAGGAGGAGATCGACAGCGTGGGTGGCTGGCTTTCGGCGCACGTCGACAATCCACCGCGCATCGGACAGAAGGCGGCATTCGGCGATGCACAGTTCTTTGTCGAGGAAACGGAGGGCGTGCGCATCACGCGCGTCCTCTGCCGCCTTGGGCGAGAGCCGCAGAAGGAGCATGATGAGATCGTCGATCTCACGCAGTCGCGCAAGACCGACGGCATAAGATATATGAGCGGGCGCCGCAGGGATGGAAAGGGCGCCCACGTGAATTGAGATTCTCGTGAGAGAAGCCAGGGCTGGCGCAGGAGATGCTTGCGCAGCAGCCCGATCAGGGAAAGAACGGTGAGGACATGGCATCAAATTTTGATTTCTTGATGGCGCGAAAGGATTACAAGGCGATCGCGAAGACGGCGATGGAGGCGGAGCGGCGATTCGGCACGTCATACCCAGAGTGTGTGATTTTGTCGGCGCGTGCAGTCAAGCTGGCGGTGCGCTGGATGTTCACGCACGATGCGGGACTTGCGCTGCCGTATCGCGAGGCGATCGCTCGCCTCATTCATGAGCCGACGCTCAAGAAACTCCGTCCGGCTGGAATGAATTATCTCGTGCATTACATCCTGCATCTCGGCAATGTCGTTGCTTATCGCGGCATGGACGTCTCACGCGAGGAGGCCTTGCTCGCGCTGCGCGGACTGCACGCAGCCCTTTCATGGTTGGCGGCGTGCTACGAGGAAGGTTTTTCGCCGACTCCTTTCAATGAGGGCCTTTTGCCGACGGGCGGCAAGGAATGCAATGCGAATTCTCTGAAACTCCTGGAACTCTACAAGGAGCCGTTCGAAGGCGGCGCCCTTTTACCGCGGCGCAAGAAGAACCGCGAGGCTTCGGAGAAGTTTGCCGCCCTGCGGGAAAAAAACAGGAACGGCAGCGTCGTCGAGGTGCCTGCCGACCTTCTCGCCGAGACGCGCGGCCGCTACATCCTGGTGGACAGTGCGCAGGCGGGATGGACTTTGGGTGAGGACTTCTTCATGAACGCGCAGATCGAGGGCGCGGGAAAAAAGACGCCGACAGTCGACCTCCTCTTCACCGATGCCGAGAAGAAACCGCTGGCCGTCATGGCGGTCAAGGCGGCGGAGCATTCCGCAGAAGACGGCGTCGCTCAGGCGAAGGAATGGGCGACGCTCATGGAACAGAAGTACGGCGAGCGTCCCTATATTTTTCTCCTGCGCGAGGGAGGATACTGCTATCTGGATGAGGCGAGCGGCACATTGCGTCCGATTCATGGATGCTTTTCGCGCGTCGGTTTGGAGCGGCGCCTGCGCTTCCGCCGCCTTTACGATCCGGACGGACATCCAGACCTTGCTGAAGACATTGTGAACCGCCCCTATCAGCAGGAAGCCGTCTGGCGTATATGCGAGGACGTGCATCGAGGCGTGCGACGGCTTCTCGTTTCCACACCGCCGGGCACAGGGAAGACGCGCATGGCGGCGGGCGCCATTGAAGCGCTGCTCCACCAGAAAGCCGTCGGCAAGGTGCTCTACCTTGCTGACCGCGAGGAACTTGTGCATCAGGCTTACGAGCAGTTTCGCATGCTGCTGCCCGACGCGAAGCTCATCGACCTCCTCGGCGATGTACGTGAAGAGGCGCAGGCGGACATCGTTTTCGCGACGGCGACCATCATGATGGACGCCGTGAACGAGAGTCGGACAGAAACGGGAGCGCGCCTCTACGATCCGGCGCACTTCGATCTCGTCATCATCGACGAATCGCACCCGAGTATCTACGAAGACCATATCGTTCTCTTGAATTACTTCGATGCAATCCTTTTGGGCTTCTCGTCGTTGCCGCCTGAGGCTCCTGGAGAGGAAGATGTCTATCGTTTCTACGACCTTGCGCCCGGAAAGCCTACTTTCGCCTATCGTCTGGCAGAAGCGTGCCGCGACGGTTGGCTCGTCGATTTTGTTCTGCGCGATGAAGCGCCCGAGGGCATCATGGAGCCGCACCTTCGCTATGCCGATCTCACAAAGGAGCAGCGAACGATCGCGGAGATGGAGTATTCCGATACGGGCGCGATCGCGAGCAAGGATTTCGACGTGCCGGCCGTGAACAACTGGCTCTTCAGCGAGGAAACGATCCAGGCGATGCTCGAAAACCTTTTGCAGCATGGTCTCAAAACGCCGGACGGCAAGCTCGGCAAGACGATCATCTTTGCGAAGAACAGTCTGCAGGCGAAGGCGATCGCCTTCATCTTCCAGCGGCTTCATCCCGAGTACGGCGCAGACTTCATCCGTGCGCTCGATGTCCGTACGCCTGATCTTGCCGCGGCGGTGCAGGCTTTTTCGCTGTCCGATGAGCAGCTGACGATCGCTGTTTCCGTCGACGTCTTGGACACGGGCTTTGACATTCCTTCTGTCGTGAATCTCGTCTTCTTCCGCAAGGTGCATTCGCTGAGCAAGTTCAGTCAAATGCTCGGCAGGGGCATGCGCTTCTGCGCCGACTTGAACGGTGAGGGAAAGGACAAGGAGAGGTTTCTCGTCATGGACTACTGCAAGAATTTTGCATTCTTCGATATGAAGAAGTGAGGGAAGTTTATGAAATTCAAGTTTTTGCATAATAACATCAATGTGCGTGATCTCGCGCGTTCGCTCGCCTTCTATGAGAAGGCGCTCGGACTCAAGGAAGTGAGCCGCGTGGAAATGCCCGATTTCACGCTCGTCTACCTCGGCGATGGCGGCTCGACGCCGCACGAGCTTGAGTTGACGTGGCTCAAGGATCGCGAGACGCCGTATAATCTCGGCGACAACGAGTTCCACCTCGCCTTCGGCGTCGACGACTTTGCGGCGGCGCACAAACTGCACGAGGAGATGGGCTGCATTTGCTACGAGAATGCGGCGATGGGCATCTACTTCATCAGCGATCCCGACGGCTATTGGCTCGAAGTCCTGCCGAAATGGTGATCGCGCAGTTCGAGCGGACTGCCGCATGGGGAAGGGGCACGTCAAGGATGCAGAATATGAGAGATAAGACGAACAGTCATAAGGGAACGAAAGCGGCGCGGACGGCATGAGCC
>CAJPOT010000018.1 GCA_905372355.1 uncultured Selenomonas sp.
ATCGGCATCCTCGGCATCATCGTCGCCTCGCTCGTCATGTACGCGCTTTGCTCTTCGTTCGGCATCTTCGATTTGCCGGGCGGTGAGAAGTTCGCGACGGCGACGGCTATTTTCACGACGTCGATCATCCTCGCCATCGCCTGCATCTCGAACGACAATATGCAGGACCTCAAGACGGGTTGGCTCGTCGGTGCGACGCCGTGGCGTCAGCAGGTCGCGCTTCTTCTTGGCTGCGTCGTCGGTGCGCTCGTCATTGCGCCTGTGCTGAACCTCCTCTATGAGGCGTACGGCTTCGTCGGCGCCTTGCCGCGTGAGGGTATGGATCCTTCGCAGGCGCTTGCCGCGCCGCAGGCGGTGCTCATGAAGACGATCGCCGAGGGAATCTTCTCAAACAACCTCGCATGGGAGTACATCTACATCGGTCTCGGACTCGGCGTCGTCATCGTGCTCGTCGATCTCTTCCTGCGCCGCACGACGAGGAATCTCATGCTGCCGCCTTTGGCCGTTGGCATGGGCATCTACCTGCCGCCGAGCATCCAGACGCCGCTTGTCATTGGCGCTGTCCTTGGCTATGTGCTCGACAAGGTGCTGAAAGACCGCGGTGCGGAAGAGGGCAAAGCGGCGCGCCGCCGCGGTACGCTCTTCGCCTCGGGACTCATCGTCGGCGAATCCATCGTCGGCGTCGCACTCGCCGGACTCATCGCCATATCCGTATCGAGCGGCGGCAGCGAAAGCCCGCTGGCGCTCGTCGGTGCCGATTTCGCCGACACGGCGGAAATGCTCGGCCTCGCCGTCTTCGCGCTCGTGGTCGTCATCCTGAGCCGCGTCGTGCTCGCGAAGGGAAAATAAAAGCAAACGAAAAAGCATAGAAAAGCTGCCACATTTCGTCGATGTGGCAGCTCTTCGTCTTTTCATCGGATGGCGTCTGTGATATAATGCAAGTAGAAAGAGGATTCAGAACCTTCGTTCATTCAGAACTTTCATGGAAGGAGGTTTTCCGAATGGATGTCCAGGTGGAACGGCTGCACCGTGTGAAGCCGCTTGCGCCGATTTCCTTTTTTGAAGAGACAGTGCGGCGCGAGAAAAAGCAGGAGACGCATGAGGCGAGGAAACCTCTGCGCGGTACGGAGTCGGACGCTTACAGCGTGGAGATTTCGGCAGCGGGCAGGCGTGCAGCAGCGCGCAGCGAGGCAGGGGGTATGATGGTGGAGGGTTTTTGATGATTTTGCGGGATAATGGGCAAAGCCCCGCTTGAGCGTCTCTCGAAAGAGAAGGCGCACAAGCGGGGCTTTGTGTCTCTTATTTCCGATGATTCTTGAGGAAGTTGCCGATCCTTGCGAGGGCCTCGGAAATCTTGTCGATGGAAGTCGCGTAGGAACAGCGGATGTGTCCCTTGCCGCTTTCGCCGAAGGCGCTGCCGGGGACGAGGGCGACGTGCTCCTTGATGAGCAGGTTTTCGGCAAATTCTTCATCCGTGTAGCCGCTCGACGTGATGTTCGGAAAGATGTAGAAGGCGCCTTTCGGCTCGAAGCACGAAAGACCGAGTTTCTGGAAACCATCGTAGATGAGGCGGCGGCGGCGGTCGTATTCTGCGACCATCTTTTTCATGTACTTCTCGCCGCGGCGCAGAGCTTCGACGGCGGCGATTTGCGCCGTGATGGGGGCGCAGAGCATCGTGTACTGATGGATCTTCGTCATAGCGGCAATGAAGTCGGGGTTGCCGAGCGCATAGCCGATGCGCCAGCCCGTCATGGCGTAGGCCTTGGAGAAGCCGTTCAGGAGAATCGTGCGCTCCTTCATGCCAGGCAGCGAGGAGAATGCCGTGTGTTCCATGCCGCCGTAGGTGAGGTCGCCGTAGATTTCGTCGGAGACGACGATGAGATCGTGCTTTTCGGCGAAGGCGGCGATCTTCTGAAGGTCGTCCTTCGCCATGACGGCGCCCGTCGGGTTGTTTGGGTAGCCGATCAGAAGCGCCTTCGTTCGCTTCGTCACGTGCGGCTCAAGTTCTTCGGGCGTGATGCGGAAGTCGTTTTCGAGTTTTGCGGCGACGGGTACGGGCTTGCCGCCCGCAAATGTCACACAGGCCTGGTAGGAGACGTAGCAAGGCTCGGGAATCAAGACTTCATCGCCGGGCGAGAGTATGGCGCGCATGGCGATGTCGAGCGCCTCGCTGACGCCGACGGTGATGAGGATGTCTTTTGCCGGTTCATAGGAAATGCCGTAGCGGCTCGCGTAGTGCGCGGCAATTTCTTCACGCAGTTCGAGCATGCCGCGGTTTGCCGTGTAGGAGGTGTAGCCCTGCTCAAGCCCATGGACACAGCTTTCGCGGATCGACCACGGCGTGATGAAGTCCGGTTCGCCGACGCCCAAGGATACGACGTCCTCCATCTCGGCGGCGATGTCGAAGTATTTTCTTATGCCTGAGGGCGGCACGGCGTGGACGGCGGGTGAGATGCGCTCCTTCCAGTTCGTCATGGCGACACCACCAGTCGGCGATCCTTTTCCTTGTCGTCGATGATCGTGCCGTCCTTCTTGTACGCCTTGAGCATGAAGTGGCTGCGCGTCTGCGTGACGCCATCGATCGTCGAGAGGCGCGTCGCGACGAAGTTGGCGACGTCCTGCAGCGATTTGCCCTCAATGATGACGAGGAGATCGAAGCTGCCGCTCATGAGGTAGACGGTGCGCACCTCTTCGAAGCGGTAGATGCGCTCGGCGATGGCGTCGAAGCCGACTTCGCGTTCGGGCGTGAGGTTGACCTCGATGATGGCCGTGACCGTGTCGTCGCCAAATTTCTGCCAGTTGATCAAGGTGTTGTAGCTGAGGATGATCTTGTCCTGCTCCAGTCCCCGGATGTCCTTTTCCACCTCGTACTCGCTTTTCTTGAGCACGGCAGCGATCTCGCCGATGGGACGGCGGGCGTCGTGCTCTAAGAGTTCCAAGAGTTCGCGCATAGTCATTTCTCCTTCTCTGCCCCAATTCACTTGCGGATATTGGTCTTTCATCATATAATATAAAAGAAACGCTATAAAGGATAATAGCATAGAATAAATGGGGAAATCAATCGCTTTTTTGGGGAAGCGCTGAATTTGTCTGTGCTTCCTATAGCGAAGGAGGATTGCTTATGATGACGGGCATCATCGGGGTATCGAAGGATGAGCAGAAGGGATATTCGGCGGCTCTGATGAAAGCGCTTGCCTTCTTGCGCGCACAGGACTTCCGCAATATGCCGGAAGGGCGTCACGAGATTGACGGCGACAAGATCTTCGCGCTGCTTTCGCGCTATACGACGCGGCCGCAGGCAGAGTGCGCTCCCGAGGCGCATCGAAAATTCGTGGATGTTCAGTATGTCGCAGACGGCGAGGAGTTTCTCGGCTGGTGTCCGATGAGTCCCGACCTCGTGGAGATGGAGCCTTACGATGAGGCGCGGGACATCATCTTTTATCGCGCCCTGATTCCCGAGAGCAGCATCCTGCTCAAGGCGGGAAGCTATGCCGTGCTCTATCCGGAGGACGTGCATCGCCCGGGCGTTTCGGTGCTCGACGAGTATCCAGCGGACGTAACGAAGGTCGTCGTGAAGATTGATTTGGAGTTGATGAAGAACTGACAAGATGCAAGAAGAGATCAGGGAACTGACCAGAGAGGATGGTTTGTGGGCATGAGTGTAAGAAGACTTTTTGTAGAGAAGAGGCAGGGATATTTCGACATTCCCGCGCAGCAGCTTTGTGACGATCTGACGGAGACGTTCCGCCTAGCGACGGAGCTCAAGGCGGTGCGCATCTTCATTCGCTACGACATCGAGGGGCTTTCCGACGAGGAATACAAGGCGGTGCGCGACGTCGTCTTCGTTGAGCCGCCCGTCGATACGGTCTACGAGGAGAAACTGCCCGACTTTCCCGAGTCGAAGGCGTTCGCTGTTGAGTATCTGCCGGGGCAGTACGATCAGCGTGCCGATTCGGCGGCGCAGTGCGTGCAGCTTGTGACGCAGAAGGAGCGTCCGACAATTCGTACGGCGATCGTCTACGTGATCGTCGGCACGATTTCGGCAGATCTTTTGGCGAAGATTAAGGCGTACTGCATCAACAAAGTCGAAAGCCGCGAGGCCGCCTTGCAGAAGCCGGCGACGCTCGTGGAGAAGATCGAAGAGCCTGCCGACGTGGAGACGCTTGCGGGATTCTGCCGCATGGATGCAGCGGCGCTCGGAAATTTGTTGAAAGAGCGCGGCTTTGCCATGAGCTTTGAGGATCTGCAGTTCTGCCAGAAGTATTTCGCCTCGGCGGAGAAGCGTGAGCCGACGATCACGGAGCTTCGCGTCATCGACACGTATTGGTCTGATCACTGCCGCCATACGACGTTCACGACGGTCATCGACAAGGTGGACTTCGGCAACGGCAAATACGCACCGATGCTTGCGCAGGCAGTGAAGCTCTACATGCTCGACCGCGAGAAGATTCATGCGGGAAAGCAGGCGGACGTCTCCTTGATGGATCTTGCGTGCATCGGCATGAAGGCGCTGCGTCAGCAGGGGCTTTTGGAAGATCTCGATGCTTCCGATGAGGTCAACGCGTGCAGCATCGTCGTGCCTGTGGAGATTGACGGCAAGGAAGAAAATTGGCTCGTGATGTTCAAGAATGAGACGCACAACCATCCGACGGAAATTGAACCGTTTGGCGGTGCGGCGACGTGCCTTGGCGGTGCGATCCGTGATCCCCTGTCGGGGCGTTCCTACGTCTATCAGGCGATGCGTGTGACTGGCGCCGCCGACCCGCGCGGCAAGATCGCCGATACATTGCTGGGCAAGCTGCCGCAAAAGAAGATTACGCAAGGGGCGGCGGCAGGCTTCAGCTCCTACGGCAACCAGATCGGTCTTGCGACGGGCGAGGTGCATGAGTTCTACCATGAAGGCTACATGGCAAAGCGCATGGAGATCGGCGCCGTCATCGGCGCTGTGCCGCAGGCGGACGTCGTGCGCCAGACGCCGGAGCCGGGCGACGTCGTCGTCTTGGTCGGCGGCCGCACGGGACGCGACGGCTGCGGCGGCGCGACCGGCTCGTCGAAGGTACACACGGAGGCTTCTTTGACAACGGCGGGCGCCGAGGTGCAGAAGGGAAATGCGCCGACGGAGCGCAAGCTTCAGCGCCTCTTCCGCCATCCCGAGGTCAGCCGTTTCATCAAGCGCTGCAACGACTTCGGTGCGGGCGGCGTCGCCGTCGCCGTCGGCGAACTTGCGCCGTCCTTGGCGATCGATCTCGATGCCGTGAAGAAAAAGTACGAGGGACTCGACGGCACGGAGCTTGCCATTTCCGAGTCGCAGGAGCGCATGGCTCTCGTCATGCGTCCCGAGGCTCTACCCGTTCTCACGGCGTTCGCTGATCGCGAAAATCTCGAGGCGACGCCGATCGCTCAGGTCACGGATACAGGCAGGCTTGAGATGGTCTGGCGCGGGCAGAAGATTGTGAGCCTTGCGCGTGTATTCCTCGATACGAACGGCGTCAAGCAGCATGCGCGCGTAACCTTGAAGTCACCCGACGTGGAGACAAACTATCTGCGCCAGCTGCCGCCTGCTGTCGTCAAGAACCAGCGCGACCTTACGGCGGCATGGCATGCAAACCTCGCCGATCTCAATGTTGCCAGTCAGAAGGGACTTGCTGAGCGCTTTGATTCTACGGTCGGCGCGGGCACGGTTCTGATGCCGTTTGGCGGTAAGGATCAGCTGTCGCCGCAGCAGGGCATGGTCGCGAAAATTCCCGTGAAGAAGGGCGAAACGGATACGGCGACGGCGATGACCTTCGGTTTCGACCCGTACTTGTCAGAGTGGAGTCCGTTCCACGGTGCGCTCTATGCCATCGTCGAGGCGGTCACGAAGATGGTGGCGCTCGGCGCGGATGCGGCGACGGTGCGCCTCTCCTTGCAGGAGTACTTCGAGAGCCTTGGCAAGGATCCTGAGAAGTGGGGCATGCCGTTTGCGGCACTTTTGGGTGCACTATGGGCGCAGCATGAGCTTCGCGTGCCTGCCATCGGCGGCAAGGATTCGATGTCGGGCACGTTTGAAAACATCCATGTGCCGCCTACGGTCGTTGCCTTTGCCGTCAACGTCATGAAAGCGAGCGAGGCGATTTCCGCCGAATTCAAGTACGCGAACAGCAAGGTCTATGCTGTCGAAGTGCCGATTGATGCGAACGATCTGCCTGTTTTTGCCAACCTGCGCCGCAACTATGAGCGCGTGCACGCTCTGATGCAGAGCCGCCGCGTGTTCTCGGCATCGAGTGTCGGCAGGGGCGGCATCGCGGCTGCTCTGACGAAGATGTGCCTGGGCAACGGCCTCGGTTTCAAGGCGGCGCCCGGCGCGATCAAGTTCGAAGATCTCTTCCGTCCCGCCTACGGTACGATTCTCTTGGAGATGAGCGAGGCGGTCAACGTGACGGATGCGCTCGCCGGCGTCAAGTGGACGCTCCTCGGGCGCACGACGACGGTTGCGAGCATCGTTTGCAATGGTATGGTGCAGACGCTCGATGAGCTTCGCGAGTCTTATGTGGGAGCGCTTGACGGCATCTTCCCGGCGGCGGTCAGCAGCAAGGGCAGGACGGCCTCGGCAGCCGCGCCGTTCCGCCGCGGCGTGCGTCAGCGAGCCAGCGATCGCTATACGAAGCCACGCATCTTTATGCCTGTTTTCCCCGGCATCAACTGCGAGTACGAGACGCAGCGCGCCTTTGAGAAGGCGGGTGGCGAAGTCGATGCGCTCGTCATTCGCAATCTCACGCCGCAGACGGTCGAAGAATCGGTGCAGGCGATCACCTCGGGCATCAACAAGGCGCAGATCCTCATGCTGCCGGGCGGTTTCTCGGGTGGTGACGAGCCGGACGGCTCGGGCAAGTTCATCGCGGCGACGCTCAGAAATCCGCGCATCGCCGAGGCGATCATGGAACTTCTGCAGAAGCGAGAGGGGCTGATCCTCGGTATCTGCAACGGTTTCCAGGCGCTCGTCAAGCTCGGCCTCCTTCCTTACGGCAAGATCATGCCGCTTGATCCGGAGTCTCCGACGCTCACGCGCAATACGATCGGCAGACACGTCTCGTGCATGGTGCAGACACGCATCATGTCGAACCTATCGCCGTGGTTCAACAACGTCTCAGTCGGCGATATTCATACGATTCCTGTCGCGCACGGTGAAGGAAGGTTTGTCGCCGACAAGGAAGTCATCGCGAGGATGCGCATACGCGGGCAAATCGCGGCGCAGTATGTCGACGATGCAGGCGAGCCGACGATGGAATCGCCGTTCAATCCGAACGGTTCGATGGAAGCGATCGAGGCGATCACAAGCCCCAATGGCCGCATCCTCGGCAAGATGGGGCACTCCGAGCGCGTCGGCGACAACATCTCGAAGAACGTGCCGGGCAACAAGGATCAGGGACTCTTCGACGCAGGTGTGCGCTTCTTTCGCTGAGATGGTGTCGAAGCAAAGGTAATAAGGAAGATGAGACTGCCGCATGAGTTATTTTTGCTTGTGCGGCAGTTTTGATAGGAGGAAATACATGAAGCATTTCAGTATGCAGGAAAGCCGCATCGTCATCAGCGAGGTCATGATGCCGAGCCAGGCGAACCCCAACGGCAACGTCCACGGCGGCGAGATCATGAAGCTCATGGATTCGGCGGCTTACGCGGCGGCGCGGCGCTATGCGCGCTCGAACGTCGTGACGGCGCGCGTCGATGAACTGGAATTCCATCTGCCGATCCGCATCGGCGATCTCGTCGTCGTGACGGCGGACGTCGTCTACGTTGGGCACAGCTCTATGGAGATCGCCGTCAATGTTATCGTCGAAGATCTCGATGACGGCAGCGAGCCGCAGCTCGGCCTGTCGGCGTATTTCACAATGGTGGCGCTTGACCGCAACGCACGGCCGAAAGCCGTGCCGCCCCTGGAGCTTGATACCGAAGAGGCGCGCGTCGCTTTCGAGGAAGGAAAGCGACGCTATGAGGAGCACAAGGCGCGCAAGAAACGCAAAGCGGCAGTGCCGGCGGGAATTGTCAAGCGCGGTCAGGGGAAGTCTGAGGACAACGGGAAATAGACAAAAAAGAAGGGCAAGCCGCAAGGCGAGCCCTTCTTTTTCGGGATAGAGAAAGAATTAGATTTTCAAGCAGCAGGGAGGCACAGAAGTGTGGAAAGGGCCACCGTTGCCGCTGGCATCGAGCCGGCTGCTGGATTCCTGCTCGATACGGAAAGTATAGCATGGTAAGATTAAAGGAAAGGGGCAAGTGCAGTTAAAAAGCAATTAACAATTCCGACTGAAATAGAAGGGATTGTTAATTGCTTGACACAGTTGATATAATGATAGGACAACAGGGCAAGAAAATTGCTGAATCGTGAGGTTTTGCAGCGGGAGTTCATGCGAGAAAAAGGCGCACGCTTCTTGTTCGCAGAACCTTGGTGACTGAGCGAGAGAGGAATGAGCATCATAGATTTCAAGGTTTTGCAAAAAGAGGACAAGCCGCTGCTCGACTGTTTTTTTCGGGCGCATTACTATGAGAATTCGCACTTCAATTTTACGAACCTCTACATGTGGCACGAACCGTACAAGATCATGTGGGTGAAGGAAGACGATGTGCTTTATATGAAGGCTGAGTGGGAGGGGAGAGAATTCGCCATGCAGCCTTTCGGCCCGGAGGAGAAGATGGCGGCTGCCGTCGGACGCTTCATCGACTACTTCAAGGCGCAGGGAAAGCCCGTACGCTTTTCGGGCGTCGAGCGCTCCTTCGCTGACATCCTTGAAAATTATGAGGGCGCAGATTTCGCTGTCGAGTCTGACCGCAACAACTTTGACTATGTCTACCTCGCCGAAGATCTGATAAAGCTGGCGGGACGCAAGTTCCACTCGAAGAAGAACCATCTGAACAGCTTCCGCAAGAATTATCCTGAGGCCGAGTATCAGCCTATTACAGATGAGATCGTCACGCAATGCAAACTGACGATCAACGGCTGGTACAAGCAGCATGCGCAGGAAGCTCCCGACGATCCGTTCATCGCGCTTGAGCGTCAGGCGATCATCGAGGTCTTGAACAACTTCGAGGATTTTCAGCTCAAGGGCGGCGCGATCCTCATCGGACAGCGTGTCGTCGCCTTCACCTTCGGCGAGCAGCTCAACGACGACACGGCGGTCATCCATGTGGAAAAGGCAGATCCCGAGGTGCGCGGCGCGTATCCCGCGATCAATCAGGCATTTGTTGAGCATGCGTGGTCCGATATGACGTACATCAATCGCGAGGAGGACATGGGCATCGAGGGGCTTCGACAGGCGAAGGAGTCATACAAGCCCGTGAAGCTCATTGAGAAGTTCAATGCTTGGATGAGATAAAGAAGCGGGGGTGAGATCTGTGCGTCTGCGCGGCAGCTTGGCACTCTTTGTCGCCGCCTTCATCTGGGGTACGACATTTGTCGCTCAGTCCGTCGGCATGGAGGGCATCGGGCCTTTCACATACGGTGCGGCACGCTATGTCGTCGCTGTCCCCGTCGTCTTTCTCCTGTGGCTCTTTTTCGCGCCCAAAAGACGCGCGGCGAAGGCGGCGGGTACGTATCGTCCGGGCTTTAAGGCGGGCGCTCTCGTGGGCGTGATCCTCTTCCTGGGGACGACATCGCAGCAGGTGGGCATGCAGTATACGACGGTGGGAAAGACGGCGTTCATCACATGCCTTTATCTCGTCCTCGTGCCGCTTGCCGCCGTATTTTTCGGCAGCCGCATCCGTCCGCTTCATTGGGGCGGCGCGGTTTTGGCGCTCAGCGGACTTTATCTCCTCTCGATGAAGGATGGCTTTTCCCTCTCTTACGGCGATGCGATCATGGTGGGAAGTTCGCTCCTCTGGACGATGCACATCCTCTGCGTCGGCCGCTTCGCGTCCTTCGTCGATGCGGTGGAGCTTTCCCTCGCGCAGCTCTTCGTCTGCGCCTGTGCGAGTCTGGCGCTCGCTTTTCTCTTCGAGCAGCCGACCGTCGCGGGCATCGAGGGCGCGGCGACGGCGATTCTCTATGCAGGGATCATGAGCTCGGGCGTCGCCTTTACGCTGCAGATCGTCGGACAGCAGTACGCTGAGCCTGCCTTGGCGGCCGTCATCATGAGCCTTGAGTCCGTGTTTGGCGCGCTTTCGGGCGCGATTCTCCTCGGCGAGTCGATGAGCGCCGCCGAGCTTTCAGGCTGCGCCTTGATGCTCGCAGGCATGCTTCTCGCGCAGCTTGCGGGAGTTTGGGGGATGAAACGTCCTCGAACGGAGGGGGAGAACGGGACGAATTAAGCATTTTCCCTCTTTTTGCAGGAATGGCGAGAAGAACGGCGAATAAAAGCAAGTGGATAATTGACACAGAGGGATGGATCTGCCAGGCATAGAGAGGGGGAACCGCTTCCATGATAACGGATGATACGAAGATCAAGAGAGCGGTAGTCACGATAAAGATCATCGGCGTGGGCGGCGGCGGCAACAGCGTCATCGAGCGTATAGCCGAGGGAAACGAGCTTGATGTGGAGTTGATCGCGATCAATACGGATGCGAAGCAGCTTGCCTATATGGAAGAGGCGGGCGTCAAGGCGCTCGCCATCGGACGAGATCTGACGAAGGGGCTCGGCACGGGCGGCGTGGCGGATCTCGGGGAAGCAGCGGCGAAGGGCGACGAGGCAAAAATTAAGGAAGTTTTGAAGGGCGCCGACCTCGTATTTGTCACGGCGAGCATGGGCGGTGGCGCGGGCACGGGCGCGGCGCCCGTCGTTGCAAAAATCGCCAAGGATATGGGCATACTGACGGTCGGCGTCGTGACGGTGCCCTTTTCCTTCGAAGGCGCGCGCAAGAAGCGCATCGCCAATGAGGGCATCGCGAAGATGCAGGGAAATCTTGACGCCTTGATCGTCGTACATAACGACAACCTCATGAAGCTTCCCGAGAACAAGCACATGACGCTCGTCAACGCGTTCAAGGCGGCGGACGACGTCCTCCGTCAGGCGATCAACTGCATCGCGGAATTGATTCTGACGACGGGCGAGATCAATGTCGATTTCGCCGATCTCACGTCTACCTTCCGGCAGAGCCAGAGCGGCGATGCGCTCCTCGGCATCGGCGAGAGCCAGAGGAGTGCGATCGAGGCCGTGCAGAAGGCGGTGGAAAGCCCGCTCGTCGAGAAATCCCTGACGGGTGCACGCGGCTTGATCCTGAACCTCAGTGGCAGCGAGCGCATGACGCTTGACGACGTGGGCGAGGCGACGAACTACATCCGGGAAAACACACACCCCGATGTGAATATCATTCTTGGCACGGTCATCGACTCTTCCATGGGACAGACGATCCGCGCGACGATCATCGCGACGGACTTCGTCGATGGCGTCGTCATGAAGGCGCAGCGCATGGAGGCGCCCGAAAGCAAGCTCAAGACGGAGAGCATCGCCTCCTTGGAACCGCCGTCTTTCATGAAGCAGCCGACGGAGAAGGTTCCGGCCTTCGCCTCGCGCAGCGATTTCGCTCTGCCGAAGTTCGATCCGTTCCATCCGAAGAAGTGAGCGGTGCGTCGATGCGTCATCATCCATGCAGCTGAGAAGCTACGTTTGCTTGGAGAGGAGCGAGTTTTTATGGAGGAACGCTTTTGCCGCACGGCGATGCTCATCGGTGAGGCAGGGCTTGTGCGACTCAAGGCGGCTCGTGTCGCTGTCTTTGGCATCGGCGGCGTTGGCTCGTTTGCGGCGGAGGCGCTCGCACGCGCGGGCGTAGGGCGTCTCGTGCTCATCGACAACGATGCGGTCGCCGCCTCGAATCTCAATCGTCAGCTTGCGGCGCTCTACAGCACGATCGGGCGCAGCAAGGCGGCGGTCATGAAGGCGCGCATCGAGGACATCAACCCTGCTGCTGAGGTCGAGATCGTTGAGGACTTCTTCCTGCCCGAGCGGGCAGGTCTTTTTTTTCACGGGTCTTATGACTACATTGTCGATGCCATCGACACCATCGCGGGTAAGATCGGGCTCGTCATGGAGGCGAAGAAACGGACGATCCCCATCGTGAGCAGCATGGGGGCGGGCAACAAGCTCGACCCGACGAAGTTCGAGGTCGCCGACATCTATGAAACGAGCGTGTGTCCTCTGGCGCGCGTCATGCGCCGCGAGCTGAAATCGCGCGGCGTGGAATCTCTGAAGGTCGTCTATTCCAAGGAAAAGCCGCGAAAGCCGCTCTTCGCGCTGCGAGAAGAAAGCGCAGAAAAAGGCGTGCAGGCTTTTTCCAAGCAGCCGCCGGGCAGCATCTCCTTCGTGCCATCCGTCGCCGGGCTCATACTCGCGAGCGTCGTCGTGCGCGAACTTGCGGGACTGGCATTGGAATGAGCAGTCATTTCGTGTGCGTGGTATCTGCAGGCAAGTAGATGCGTAATTTGTACGGAAAATTTGCATGGATATGCAAGATATGTTATAATAGCATACGTAGTATATAATAGAATTATATCTGTAGGAGGTATGAACCATGCATTTGGGCAAACTAGGGAGAATCCTCTCAGCGGCGGCGCTCCTGATTTTTGGCACATTGCTCCTCGTCGGCTGCGGTGGCTCAGGAAGCAACAAGTTCATCAACATCGCCACGGGCGGCACGGCGGGTACGTATTACCCGATCGGCGGCGCGATGGCGGAGATCCTGAACAAGGCGATTCCCGGCATGAATGCGAGTGCGCAGTCCACGGGCGCGACGGTCGCGAACATCAACATGCTGAAGGAAGGCTCGGTCGATCTCGCCATCGTGCAGAACGACATCACCTATTATGCCGTGAACGGCACGGAGATGTTCAAGGACAAGAAGGTCGAGAACCTGCGCGGCATCGCAGCGCTCTACCCCGAGACATGCCAGATCGTCACGCTTGAGTCGACGGGCATCAAGAGCATTGCCGACCTCAAGGGCAAGCGCGTCGCCGTCGGTGCGGCGGGCAGTGGTGCGGAGGCCAATGCGCGTCAGATTCTTGAGGCGTACGGCATCACGTATGATGATATCGATGAGCAGTTCCTGTCCTTCGGCGAGGCGGCAAGCGCCCTGAAGGACGGCAACGTCGACGCGGCTTTCGTCACGGCGGGATTCCCGACGGCGGCGGTGCAGGACATCACGTCGCAGAACAAGGTGCGTCTCCTGCCGATCGAGGCGGACAAGGCGGACGCCTTGATCGCAAAGTACCCGTTCTACACGAAGACGAAGATTCCGGCGGGCACCTATGCGGGCTTCGATGAAGAAGTCCCGGGAATTTCCGTCATGGCGATGCTCGTTGCGACAGACAAGGTGGACGAGAAGCTCGGCTACGACATCACGAAGGCGCTTTTCGACAATATTGAGAAGCTGCAGGCGGCGCATTCGGCGGCGAAGCAGATTACGAAGGAGAGCGCGAAGGACGGCATGTCCATTGAGTTGAATGCCGGCGCAGAGCGCTACTACAAGGAATAAATGAAGAAGCGGCTGGGTGTGAGGCTCTTCCTTGCGGCTCTCGTGCTCGCGGCGCTTGCAGATTTCTTGGCACGCCCCCTGCTCGTCGTGGAAAGCGAGCAGGGGGCGCTCCTTTATGCGAAAAAAGCGTACGCGGGGATGCCTGTCGTGATTCGCTTCATCCATTCGGTGCAGAAGACGCCCGTGGAGGAAGACCTGCGCGTGGATGACGAAGTTTCGGGCTTCGTGCTCGACAGGACGCGCTACCAATCGTTCGGCGTGGGGCTGCCGTTCCTCGCGAGCGAGGGCGAGTTCCGCGCGGAAGGCGACTTTTTCGTCATGGACGGCATGGAGCGCCGCTTCCCGCGTCTTTCTCTGCGCACGGGGGTGGGAACGGAATTGACGCTCGTGCTCGACGGCACGGAGGAGAAGCTTTTTGAAAAGCTTCCGGCAGGAAGCCGCGTCGACCTCACAGTCATCGCCCCGTGGCGCTGGGGCATGGAGAAGCTCTTCGGCAAGGAGCTTGGAGCCGCTGCTGCGGCAGGAAAGGAATGATGTTCATCATGCCGGACAAGAAGCATGAGGAACTTGCAAAAGAAGTTCTGAAAAAATACGATAAGGAATCCGACGTCATCGAGCACAAGGGCTTCATGGCGAAGGTCGTGGCGGTTCTCGCCATCGCGTTCTCCCTCTTTCAAATCTATACGGCGGTCTTCGGCGTGCTCGATGCACAGCTGCAGCGTGCCGTTCATCTGGGCTTCGGCCTGACGCTCGTCTACCTGCTCTTTCCGATGCGCAAGGTCTGGTCGCGCGAGAAGGTGCATGTCGTCGACGTCGTCCTCGCCATCTTGGGCGCGGGCGCTCCCGCCTACATCATCTTCGCCTATCGAAGCCTCGTGATGCGCGCGGGAACGGTCAATTCGCTTGATCTCGTCGTAGGTCTCATCGGCATCGTGCTCGTCATCGAGGCGACGCGCCGCGTCGTCGGCATGCCGATGGTCTGCGTCGTGCTCTTTTTCCTCGCCTATGCATTCGCAGGGCCGTACCTTCCGGGCGTTCTCGCACATCGCGGACTGAATCTCGACCAGCTCGTCTCGCATCTCTTCTTCACGACGGAGGGCGTGTTCGGCATACCGCTCGGCGTGTCCTCGACCTTCATTTTCCTTTTCATCCTTTTCGGTGCCTACCTGGAGTCGACGGGACTCGGCAAGTTCTTCATCGACCTTGCGAATGCCGTGGCGGGCTGGGCGCGCGGCGGCCCGGCGAAGGTCGCCGTGCTTTCGAGCGGCCTCATGGGTACAGTCTCGGGCAGCTCGGTCGCCAACGTCGCGGGTACGGGAGCCTTCACGATTCCCATGATGAAGAAGCTTGGCTATGAGCGCAACTTCGCGGGCGCGGTCGAAGCGGCGGCTTCGACGGGCGGACAGCTCATGCCGCCTGTCATGGGAGCGGCGGCGTTCCTCATGGCGGAGTTCGTCGGTGTGCCGTACTTCGACGTCGTCAAAGCAGCGACGATTCCTGCGCTCCTCTACTTCCTCGGCATTTGGCTCGGCGTCCACTTCGAGGCGCGCCGCAGCAATCTCAAGGGCGTGCCTCGAAGCGAACTGCCCAAGCCGTGGGAGATCTTGAAGGAGCGCGGCCATCTCGCGATTCCTCTCATCGTCATCATCTATCTGCTCGTCTCGGGCTTCACGCCGATGCGTGCGGCTCTGTGGGCGATCGTGCTCGCCATCGCGGCCTCGTCTTTGCGTAAGTCGACGCGCATGAAGCCCGTAGAGATCGTGCGCGGTCTTGAAAACGGTGCGCGAAACGTCCTCGGCGTCCTCGTCGCCTGCGCTTCAGCGGGCATCATCATCGGCGTCGTGACGAAGACAGGCGTGGGCCTAAAGCTCGCGTCGGCTCTGCTCGATCTTTCGGGCGGCATGCTTTTGCCGACGATGTTCTTTACGATGATTACGTCGATCATCCTCGGCATGGGCGTGCCGACGACGGCGAACTACGTCATCACCTCGACGATTGCCGCTCCCGCGCTCGTCCAGATGGGCGTGCCCGTGCTCGCGGCGCACATGTTCGTATTCTACTTTGGTATCATCGCCGACGTGACGCCTCCCGTGGCTCTCGCCGCCTTCGCTGGGTCTGCCATCAGCGGCGGCAAGCCGCTGAAGACGGGCATCAATGCCTCGAAGCTCGCGATCGCCGCCTTCATCATTCCGTACATCTTCGTGCTGTCGCCCGTCGTCCTCATGATCGATGCGACACCCATATCGCTCATCACCGTGCTCGTGACCTCGGTCATCGGCATGGTCGGCTTGAGCGCATCGATGATCGGCTGCCTCGTGAAGCCGTTGAACGGACTTGAGCGCGTTATGTTGTTCGTCGGCGGTCTTTTGATGATCCAACCGGGACTTGTGACCGATCTCGTGGGATTCCTTCTCCTGGCGTCCGTGCTCTTCTTCCAGCAGAGGCGCAGCAAAGCGGAGGCGAGCAGTCTTGGCTGAGGGAAGGAATCATGAATAAGACGAAAAAGCGTTGATAAATGAGGTATGCACCTCGCAAGGCCTTCGATTGCCGCTGCGGCGTCGAAGGCTTTTTCTTTGGTCGGAAGAGGAATTTCTTCCATAAAATTTTATAGAGGAAATCTTTGTCAAGTCTTGCATTTAGGAAATTTGTCGGCTATTATATATTCATAAGATCATCGGGTACGCCCGACAACAGGAGGTCGCCATGCGCCGAATCCCACGAACTGCTTTGAGTCCCTTGCTGAAGCGTCTGAAGATTTATTTTGATGTGCTGAAGAGGACGACGTCCGGCTATCTTTATGTGGTGGATCTGCAAAACAAAGTGGCGATGACGTCGCCGAACATCGTGCGGGATTTTGGCATACCTGCGGAAACGATGGGATTTTCTGCTTTTCGCCAGGCGTGGCAGGAGATCATGCATCCGACGGAGCGCGAAAACGTCACGAAGGTCTTTGACGATGTGCTGCAGGGGCACACGAGAGAGGGCTGTGTTGAGTTTCGCGCGAAGACGCGTAAAGGTGACTACGAGTGGATCGAGTGCCGCTGCGCCGCTGCGCTCGACCATGAAGGAAAGAGGACGCTCTATGCGGGAATCTTCCGGTTCATGGGACAGCGCATCCGTGCGGACGCCGTCACGGGACTTTTGAACAAGTACCAGCTGGAGCAGCGCATGAAGGCGGCGCTTGACGAGGCGCGCGAGACGGGCAGGGGCGGCGCGTTGATGATTCTTGGCATCGACAATTTTAAGATCGTCAACGAAGCTTACAACCGTGCCTTTGGCGATCAGGTTCTACGCGAGGTTGCAAAGCGCATCAAGAAGATCCTCTCGACGGATTTCCGGCTCTATAAGCTCGACGGTGACGAGTTCGGCATCGTTTATCCGGGGGCGGATGAGGCGGATGTTGAAACTCTCTACCGGAGTATACAGACGGCTCTCTTGAAGCCGCAGCAGATCAATGAGCACAAGTATTTCTGCACGGTGTCGGGCGGCACGGTGTTCTTTCCGCAGTTCGGCAAGGATTATCTCGTGCTGCACAAGTATGCGGAAGCGGCGCTGAGCTTGGCGAAGCAGGGGGGCAAGAACAAGAACTGCATCTTCTCGAAGGAGCTTTACAACCGCTGGCTGCGCTCTTTGACGGCGCGCGAGGACATACGCCGCTCGGTGGAGGACGGCTGCCGCGGCTTCAGCCTGTGCTTTCAGCCGCAGGTGGGAGCGGACAGCCGGCGCATCATCGGTGCGGAAGCCCTGCTGCGCTGGCAGAATTCCAAGGGGCGCATGGTCGCGCCGATGGAGTTCATCCCTCTGCTGGAAGAGTCGCAGCTGATGATTCCCGTCGGCAAGTGGATCGCCGATACGGCGGTGCGCATCTGTCGTGAGTGGCAGAAGATTGTTCCCGATTTCTGCATGAGCATCAACCTTTCCTATGTGCAGTTGCGCGACCCGTCCTTCAAGGAGGCTGTCAGGGAATGTATTGAGCGCTATGGCGTAGATCCGGCGAGCATCGTTTTGGAGCTTACGGAGCACACGGTCATCTCGGACTGGGATTTCATCAATCGTCAGTTTGCCTCTCTGCGCGAGTATGGTCTGAAGATTGCCATGGACGATTTCGGCACGGGCTGCTCTTCCTTGGCGATGTTCAAGAACCTCTCGTGTGACATCGTGAAGATCGACAGGGCCTTCGTCAAGCAGATCTTGTGGTCGGACTTCGATCGCCGCATCGTGGACTACACGGTGGAGCTTTGCCACAGCATGGGCATGAAGGTCTGTATCGAGGGTGTGGAAACGCAGGAGGAGTATGATCTTCTGGCGAAGACGTGCAAGGTCGATTCCATTCAGGGATATCTCTTCGGACGGCCGGAAACAAAGGAAGGATTCGAGGAAAAGTTTTTGATGCGCCAAGAAGCGCACGGAGAGGAGCAGCCATGTCACGCACGAGCGATGAGATGAAGGGCGTCACGCATCTCGGCGAAAAGAACACGCAGTATGCGGCGGACTATGCGCCTGAGCTTTTGGAAACCTTTGAGAACAAGCATCCCGACAAGGATTATTGGGTCAAGTTCAACTGCCCCGAGTTCACGAGCCTCTGTCCGATTACGGGGCAGCCGGATTTCGCGACGATCACGATCTCCTACGTGCCCGAGCGGCGCATGGTCGAGAGCAAATCGCTGAAGCTCTATCTCTTCAGCTTCCGCAATCACGGCGACTTCCACGAGGATGTCGTGAACATCATCCTCAAGGATCTCGTGCGCCTCATGGAGCCGCGCTACATCGAGGTCTGGGGCAAATTTCTGCCGCGCGGCGGCATCTCCATCGATCCGTACACGAATTACGGCAAGCCGGGTACGAAGTATGAAGCGCTTGCCGAAAAACGCTTCGCCGAGCACGACCTCTACGCGATGGACAAGGTGGACAACCGATGATCGAGGTCTATACGGGTGCAGGCAAGGGCAAGACGACGGCGGCGATCGGTCTCGCCGTGCGCGCTTTGGGTGCAGGGCTTTGCGTCTACATCATGCAGTTCATGAAGAGCCTCGCCTACAGCGAGCAGAAAGTTCTGCAGGGATTCGCACCGCAGCTTGCGCTCTATACGACGGGCAAACCGTTCTTTATCGCGAAGGAAGGCATGCTGACAGAAGAGGAGCGTGCGGCATGGGGAGAAGATGTCGTCGTATTCCCTGAGGGTGAGCCGCCCGCCGACTACCTGCAGCTGATGCAGGACGGCTTCGCCAAGGCTGCCGCAGCCGCACGCTCGGGCGCTTGGGACGTCGTCATCCTCGACGAGCTGAACGTGGCTCTCTTCTTCGAACTCATCTCGCGTGAGGCAGTCGAGTCCCTGCTCAATGATCTGCCGCCCGAGCGAGAGGTCGTCCTGACGGGCAGGAATGCGCCCGATTGGCTGATCGCGCGAGCCGACCTCGTCACGGAGATGCGGGAAGTGCGCCACTATTATGCGAAGGGCGTGGCGGCGCGCAAGGGTATAGAGAATTGAATTGGCAGGGAGATATGGTGGGAGTTGTCGCACATATACTTGTGCGGCATCTTTTTTTCGCGTGGTTTTCCTTATGGTGAGAAAGTGGAATAGGGAACTTTTCGCATGCTTGGAATGCGGTATGCTGTCTGACTGTACGGATTTATGCTATAATAAAAGAAAGTGAACAAGTTGACAAGAGTGGAGCATCGGTTATGGAAAAAGAGAAGAAAGGCAGGCAGTACCAAGATACCGTCTTTCGCATGTACTTCAATGATGTAGCACGTCTCAAAGAAGTCGCGGGAGTCTTGCGTGAAGAAATCTACGCGGCGGAGGAATCTGTGCAGATTGTGACTTTGGAAGGGACATTTCTTTCACAGTTGAAGAACGATATTTCTTTTCTGATAGCAGGGCGTCATTTGTTTTTCGTGGAACATCAAAGCACAGCGAATCGAAATATGCCGCTGCGTTGTTTGTATTACGTTTGTGAACAATTACGGCAATATGTTCCGACAAAGAATCTGTACCAAAATAAGCCGATTCGACTTCCTGCACCGGAATTTCATGTTTTTTATACAGGGAGTCGGGACATGCCTGAAACGCATTCGATGAAGCTGTCAGATGCGTTTCTGAAAACGGACGAAGATATTCATTTAGAACTAAAAGTAAATTTTCATAACATTGCTTACGATAAAACGAAACCGCTTTTGAAAAAGAGTCGTTCGCTTCATGACTACAGTTTCTTTATGGATCGCATCAAGAGGAACATGGCAAACGGCATGGAAAGAGCAACGGCCATTCGCGAAGCCATGCGGTATTGTGAAGAACATGACATCATGAAGGAGTTCTTGCAGCGACATGAAGGGGAGGTCGTCGATATGGTGAACTTTGAATGGAATCAAAAGGACTTCGAGGAAGCTGTTTTGGAAGAGGGCATGGAGGCGGGAAAGGTGGCTGTCGTTTTGGAAATGCTGCGTGACAGGCTGCCGCTTGAAACGATTGCGCGATTGTCGAAGTTTTCGCTGGATCGAGTGAAAGAAATCGGCAAGACACACAGCTTGCTTTAAGGAAGCGCAGATAAATAAAGTCCCCCGGATTCTCACAGATGCACGTATCCGTGTTTCCTTAACGAGGTGAATCTTGGACTTTCCTTGGAAAAACTGGTATACTATAGCGTAGAAAACGGATGGCAGAGAGGTGCTGAATGTGCAGGAAGAAATGACGGGGGTTCGCGGCGATTTTGTGGAGCAGATCGTGGCGGAGAGCGGATCTTTTTTGAATACGGCCGTGGCTTTTGCGAACGGACGAGGCGGACGCATCATTTTCTACGGTGAAAGCGGCAGGGGATTTTCAGCAGAAGCGGAGCTCATTCCGTGCATAGATGAGATTACGCAGAAGATTTTCGACAGCTGCGAGCCGCGCATTTTTCCGCGTGCCGGTGTGGAACTGCAAGATGGGCGTCAGGTCGTCGTCGTGGAGATTTTCCCCGGTATGGAAAAGCCGTATTTCGTCAAGGAATTGGGCATGATGGACGGTACCTATGTGCGCGTCGGCGGCGCGACGCGCCTCGCTGAGCCGTACCAGGTGCAGGAGCTTCTTCTTTCGGGCACGAACAGCAGCGCCGATCAACTCGCGGCCGAGAGCACGGTCAGTGATGTGGAAATCGAGGAATTCTGCCGCATGATGTACGGCGAGGCGGAGAAACGCCGCGCTGATGATGATGTCGTGCGCCTGCAGAAGGAGGATCTCCTGGCATGGAAGCTTCTTCGTGAGGAGGAGGGCGAGTGCCGCGCGACGGGCGGCTGGCATCTGCTCGCAGGAACGGCGGAGGAACTTTTTCCCGAGGGCTTCATCCAGTGCGCCGAGTATCTTGGTGCGACGCGCCTTGATTTCGTCGGCGGCGAAGAGTTTGCCGGTTCTCTGACGGAGCAGGTGGACGGTGCGGCGGACTATGTGCAGGAGCGTCTTTTGGCGCGGGGTGTCAAGGCGCGCGGCTTGGAGGAGCTTCCGGAAGATCTCATGCGCCGTCTGCTTGCTCGCGCTGTCTGCCAGAGGAACTATGCGGCGCCGGGACGCATCGCCCTCGTGCTTTACGAGGATCGCTTGGAAATCACCGTGCCGGGATTGCTGGAAGAGGACATGACGATCTGGAAGCTCAAGACGGGCTTCTCCAAGATACGCAACCGCGCGATTGCGGCGGCGTTCCTCTACATGGGCATGATGACGGGATTCCAGAGCATCCTGCCCGAGCTTTATCGTGCGGCGAAGCGGGCGCGCTTGCCCGAGCCCGCCGTCATCACGCTCGGCGATTCCGTGCGCATCAATCTCTATTGCCGTGCCGAGGAAGAAGCACAGCAGCACGAAGGTGTTGTTGAGGAAGCCGAACCTGTGCAGACTGCTGAGGCCGTTGAGGAAGTGGAGCCTGTCCAAAATCAGGAGCTTGTCGGGGAAGCTGAACTCGTGCAGGATGTTGAACCTGTTGAGATCGTGGAGCCTGTTCAAGAGCAGGAGCCTGTCGAGGAAACGGAGCTTGCAGAGGAAGCTGAATCTGTGCAGGAAGTTGAGCATATAGAAGAAGCTGAATCTATCCGGGAAGAAGAGCCTTTACCGGAGGAAATAGAGGAAGAGCAGGCGCCGTTGCAGGAAGAAAGCGGCGCAGGCGATGTTTTGGCATCCGGGACTTCGCTGGAAGATGGACAAGATGCGAGCCTTGTTCAAGAAGTGGAAGCCGATCATGAGCCGGATTTTGAGCCTGCGCCCGAGCTGAAGCTTGAACTTGAATCCCTTGCGGATCTCAAGGCGGATGCCGTCGCCCTTGAGGAAGAGCCGGCAGAGCCGCGGGAAGAAAAGGTGAGCGCGGGGCAGCAGGAGCTTTCTTTCGATGTGGAAGAGTCTGCAGAAGCGATGGCGGAGGAATCTGCCAAAGAAATCGTGAAAGAAGTTTTGGAAAAGCCTGTGGAGGTTTCTTCAGAAGAATCTATGGAGGAAAGGCTTCTCCATGTGATTCGTGAGAATCCCAAGGTCACCCAGAAGGCCTTGAAGGAAGCGCTCGGCGTATCGATCGCCACGGTCAAGCGCATGACGACGGCACTGCACAAGGCGGGCGTCATCGAGCGCACGGGAACGAATCGTAGTGGCGAGTGGCATATCCTCAAGGATTGAGAAAGCAGAAAGCAAAGAGAAGCAAAGAACCCACCACGCCGAGCGGGCATGGTGGGTTTCTGTATCAGGCAAAGTATTGGAAGTAGCAGATGGCCGCGAAGAGGGCGAAGGAGAGGGCGATGAAGAACATACTGGCGCGCGTCATCCAGAGTTTTTCCTTCTCGCCGAAATTTCCCTGCTTGTAGCCGTAAATGAGGAGGAGGGAGGCGGCGAGGGAGCCGTACATCGAGCGGTTCAGCCACGTCATTTCCGACCAGCCGATGAACGCGATGAAGAACGTGAGCGCGATCATGATCAGGAGGAAGGTGTCCTTACCCTTTTTTTCAGGGCGCTTCTCCGTGTTCGTGCCGCCCGCCTGCGGCTTCAGATTCCGGCGGATCTTCTTCAGTTGTTTCGCCATATCGAATCCCTGCTTTCTATGCAATAATTTCTTTTTTCATATCTTTTCTATTATACATGGGATATGAGAACTTGGCAATGTGCTTGTCGCTCTTAACATTTCGTAGTAGAATGAGATAGTATGATACGGAGGGAAACGAGATTGTTCATTCATAGAATACATTTGTCTGGGACGGGGGAGAGATATGATACGGGAGCAGCGCAGCAGGGAGAAGCTTGAGGCGTATTACCAGAGGTTTCGCGACGAAGGAGAGATCGACGTCAACGTGCATCCGTGGGTGGCTGAGGCGTGGCGTGAGAGCAGGCGGCTCGACGTGCCATCGATGGGGACGGAGCCGAAGCGCGTGCTTTCTGCGGAGGATTTTTGTGCACTGCAGAAAAAGCATGCTCCTGCCATCGACTGCCTTCTGCAGCTGACGGAGGGCGTGCAGGAGTTCTTTGCGCGTTACGGCTTGAGTCTCTTGCTGCTCGACGCCGAGGCGCTCGTCTTGAAGAGCTGCACGCTGCCCTTCATGCGTCTGCCTCCCGGCAAGGTCGAAGGCTCGCGCCTTGGTATCGAAGAGATCGGCGCTTCGAGCATCAGCATAGCGAAGGAGAAGCGTGTGCCGTTTTGGGTCTTCGGGCCGGAGATTTGGCGCGAGGCGTCTCACGAAAGCGATGCCTGTACAGCGCCCGTCCTCGTCGGCGGCGAACTGCGCTATCTCGTGAACATCGTCGTGGACGATCCGAAGCTCGTGCCGCAGGATGCCGTCATCGCTCAGCTTCTGCTCATCGCGCGTTCGCTTGAGGCCGCCTTGGCGCGCGACCTCAGACTGCAGGCGCAGGAGGCAATCTTGGATGCCGCGCCGTTCGCCGTCTATCATATCCTGCCGAGCGGCGAGGTCGCTTACGCGAACCGCTTGGGATTGGAGCGTCTCACGCGCATCGGAGCGCGCGATCAGGCGACGAGCCGTCTGTCGAACCTTAACGACATCGTTTTGAATTATCGTCACACGCCGATCTATCAGGGATTCAGCGGCACGCCCTGCTACAACAAGGAGGTCACATGGATCACGGAGGCGAAGACGTATGAGGACGTCACGACCGTCGTGCCGATCGAAAGCCCTGTGACGCGCGAGGTCAATGGCGTCGTGACCGTTTCCATGCCCATTGAGGATCTTAGAATGCTCGTCGCGCACACGGCGGGCTATACGGCGAAGTACAGTCTCGCCACGATGGCAGGCAAGGGACAGGCGTTCCAAGCGCTGCGTGAAAAAGCGCTGCGCGTGGCGAGGGGAAAGAATCATGTGCTGCTGCAGGGCGAGGGCGGCACGGGCAAGCAGCGTCTGGCGCACGGCATACATCAGGCGTCGGCGCGCGCGGCGGGGCCTTTGATTTCCTTCCGCTGCGGCGATGTGCAGCCGGAACTTCTGGACGAAGAGCTTTTCGGCGCGGCGGTTTCCCCCGATGTCAGCCGTCCCGGCAAATTGGAGCTTGCCTTTGGCGGCACGCTCTTTCTCGATGAGATCGAGAAGCTGCCGAAGAAGACGGCGGCCGCTCTCGCGGCGGCTCTGCGCGAGGGCAAGGCGCATCGTCTCGGCGAGACGGTCGTGCGCCCCATCGACGTGCGGATCATCGCCGACTGTGACGGTGATCTCAAGCGCTTGACGGAGCGAGGCCTCTTCGACCGGAGTCTCTACGACATCGTTTCACGCAGCGTCATACGCATGCCGGCGCTGCGCAACCGACGCGAGGATATTCCCCTGCTCGCCGAGCAGATTATATGCGAGCTAGCCGAGCAGCACCGCATGGAGAGGAAGCGGCTTCTGCCGGAAACGCTGACGCTTCTTGAAGCATACGATTGGCCGGGCAACATCAAGCAGATGCAGAGCATCTTGGAGCAGGCGTTCTTCCATACGGAGGGCATGGCGATTTCGCCTGAGAACATCAATCTCATGGGCGACGTCAAGCCCGATGATGACTGGAAGACAGATCGGGAAATATTCCTGCGTGCATGGAAGGCGGCGGGCGGCAACGTCAGCCGCTTGGCGAATCTTCTCGATGTCAGCCGCGTCACGCTGTATCGCTATTTGAAGAAGTTTCAGTTGGAAAAAGTGTAGGGAGGAAGTTCTGTGCGACTGCGCAGGAAGCCGTGGGTGGATGAGGCCATTCACGCATACGATGATTTTGTCTATCCGAAGGATCGCCCGGCGGGCGAGGCGGAAAGAGGACGTTGGCAGGAGATCTTCGGACGCGAGGCGCCGCTCTTCGTCGAACTTGGCACGGGCAAGGGCGATTTCATTCGTCAGATGGCGGAGCGCGCCCCTGAGGTCAATTTCATCGGCATCGAGAAGCAGCAGGATGTGCTCATCGCGGCGGCGAAGAAGGTGCGCGAGAAGGAGCTGAAGAATGTGCGCCTGCTCGTTTTCGACATCGCCCAGCTTGAGAAAATTTTTGCGCCGGGGGAAGTCGATCGTTTCTTTGTGAACTTCTGCGATCCGTGGCCCAAGGCGCGTCATGCGAAGCGCCGCCTCACGCACCGCAGTTTTCTCGCTCGCTACAAGGAACTCCTCGTGCCCGGCGGCAAGCTTGTCTTTAAGACGGACAACCGCGCGCTCTTTGATTTTTCGTTGGAGGAGTTCCGCGAGATGGGGCTTTCGCTGCACGACGTTTCCTATGATCTGCACAGCGAGGCACGTCCCGACAACGTGATGACGGAGTATGAAAAGAAATTCAGCGGCAAGGGTGAGAAAATCAACCGCTGCGAGGTCACGTTCGCGTGAAGGAGGGGACTATGGAAAGACAGGAAGCCGCAGAAGACAAGGGCAAGAAGAGCTTCTGGGTCAGCGATATGGAGGCGGTGCTCGCCATCTTCATCGTGCTCCTCGTCTTCGGCAGCATCAACGTGTTCAGCTCAAGCTTCATCTTGGCGGAAACGACGTTTGGCACGCCGTACTTCTTCTTGCAGCGTCAGCTTTTCAATCTTGCGGCGGGCTTCTTCTGCTTCTTTCTTGGCTGCCGCGTGAATTACCATCGCTGGCGTGCGTGGATCGTGCCCGTCGTCATAATCACGATCCTCTCGCTCATCGCAGTCCTTCTCGTGGGCGCGGAGGTCAACGGCTCGAAGCGTTGGCTCGGCACGGCAGGTTTTCAGATTCAGCCAGCGGAAATTGCGAAGCTCGTTTCCCTGATGCTCATTTCTGCTTATGCGGCATACCGTGTGCGAAATGACAAGCCCATCGACATTCTCTTCCCGAATCCGCAGTATCTGCTCGTCCTCTTCATGGGATTGTTGATCGAGCTGGAGCCGGACGGCGGCACGATGTTCATCGTCATCTTCGTGCCTTTCATGCTCCTTTGCATTGCAGGGCTTCAAAAGACGAAAGTGCTGACGACAGTCGCCATCTTTGCGGCGGCGGGCACGGCACTGTCCATCCTGCAGCCGTACCGCCTTGCACGCCTCAAGGTTCTGCTCGATCCGTGGGCGGATTCGCAGGGCATCGGCTATCAGACGGTGCAGTCTCTGTCCGCCATCGGCTCGGGCGGCCTCACGGGCATGGGGCTTGGCATGGGCGTGAGCAAGTACAGCTACCTGCCCGAGGCGCATACGGATTTCGCCTTCGCCATCTTCAGCCAGGAGACAGGCTTTCTGGGTGTCATTCTCGTGCTCGTGCTCTACTCGGCGTTCACCGTCTACGGCGCACGCATCGCAAATGCCGCCTCTGACGCTTACGGACAGTTTCTCGCTACGGGCATCCTGCTGCTCATCAGCGGTCAGGCGGTCATCAACCTTCTGATGGTCGGCGGCCTCCTGCCTGTCATCGGCGTGCCGCTGCCTTTCATCAGCTACGGCGGCACATCGCTGATGATCAGCATGGCGAGCGTCGGCATCCTCTTGAACATTGGACAGCACGGCACGGGCGCGTCGAATCGCAGCAAGCTCCGGGAAGCCTTGGAGCGCGATGTGGCGAAGAAGAAAGCGGAGCGTCATCTGCGCCTCGTGAAGAAGTAGCAGGGGAGGGATTCTCTTGGAAAGCATCTATGGCAAGCAGGGAGAGGCGCTCCCTGAGATTCTTGGCGCGTTTCGCACGCGCATCGAGGAGATCAGCGCACGCGTCAAGGAGCGCACAGGATCGGCGCCCTACGAGCATCTGATTTGCCGCGTCAAGTCGGACGAGAGCATGCGTGAGAAGTGCCGCCGCAAAGGACTGCCCGAGACGCCGCAGTCGGCTCTCTGCAAGGTGCATGATGCCATCGGCGTCCGCGTCGTCTGCCGCTTCATCGATGACGTCTACGTCGTCGTGCGTGCGCTCAAAAATCTTTCGGGCGTGACGGTCTTCGAGGAGAAGGACTACATTCGCGACGTGAAGCCGAACGGCTATCGCAGTTACCACATGATCGTTTCGATCGAAGCGCCGTTCGAAGATGTGGCAGGGAGGAACCCCGGGCATTTCTTTGTGGAATTGCAGCTTCGCACGCTCGCCATGGACTCTTGGGCGAGCTTGGAGCACGAGATGATGTACAAGCACACGGTCAAGAATCGCAAACTCTTGGCGGCGGAGCTCAAGCGCTGCGCCGATGAGCTTGCTTCGTGCGACCTTTCGATGCAGACGATCCGCAACTTGATTCGAGAGACTGATGTGATGGGCGAGGTGATGGCATGAAGCTCCTGCTGGCGGAAGATGAAAAAGATATGGCGGCGGCGCTCGTCGCAGTTCTGGAGCATTCGGGCTACGAGGTCGACGCCGTTCGCGACGGCAGGGCGGCTCTGGCGCTCGCGCACAAAGGCGCTTACGCCTGCATGGTCTTCGATGTGATGATGCCCGTGATGGATGGCGTGACGGCCTTGAAAGAACTGCGTGCGGCGGGCGATACGACGCCCGTCCTGCTGCTGACGGCGAAGGCGGAAGTCGGCGACCGCATCGAGGGGCTTGACGCGGGGGCGGACGACTACCTGCCCAAGCCTTTCGCGATGGGGGAGCTGCTCGCACGCCTGCGGTCTTTGACGCGCCGCGCCGAAGTCTATGCGTCCGCCGAGCTGTCGCTCGGCTCGGTCACGCTCGACGTCGGAAAGCAGGAACTGGCGGCGAAGAGTGCCGTGCGCCTTGCGAGCAAGGAGACGCAGCTCATGCAGCTCTTGATGATGAATGCGGGAAAGCGCGTCACGACGTCGGAGATTTACGAACGCGTGTGGCAGGGAACGGAAGAGGGCGCGGACATCGTCTGGGTCTACATCTCCTACCTGCGACAGAAACTCAAGGCGATTCATGGCGACATTGCGATTCGCGGCGAGCAGGGGGGAAGCTACACGATCTGCGAGGTGGGCTAGATGGAAATGGTATCGCGGCTGCGGCGCAAGTTCATCGCCCTCGGCACGGCTGCCGTTGTCCTCATCGTTTTCGTCGTGCTCGCCGCTTTGAACCTCGCGAGCTTCTACGACGAGGGAAGCCGCATCGAGGCGGTGCTCTCTTACATCACGCGCCACGACGGCAAGCTGCCCGAAAAGCGCATCGTTGACGAGGGATTCGACTATACGCCGGAGTTCGCCTTTCAGACGCGCTACTACTGGGCGAAGTTCAGTGAGGATGGTGCACTCCTTGCGGCGGATGCGAGCCACATCGCCGCCGTCACCGACGAGGAAGCCGAGGTGCTGGCGGCGCGTCTCGCTCATGGCGCCAGCCTGCGCGGCAACTACGAAGCCGACGGCGCCTACTACGCCTATCTCATCACAAAGCTTGAGGGGGGCGGCTCCTTCGTCGTCGTCATGGACTGTACGCGCGAGATGCAGATGGTCTGGAACGGCGTGCGCTTTTCCGTCCTCGTCGGCATCCTCTGCGTGCTGCTCTACATCGCGCTCGTCGCGTGCTTCTCACGCTGCCTCGTCGCGCCCTTCGTGCGCAACTTGAAGAGCCAGCGACAATTCGTCACGAACGCGAGTCATGAGCTGAAGACGCCGATCGCCATCATCTCGGCGAATACGGAGGTGCTTGAGATCACGATGGGCAAAAACCAGTGGACGGAGACGATCTTGAAGCAGGTAAAGCGACTCTCAGGTCTCGTCAACGACATGGTCGCGCTCGCGAAGCTCGAAGAGCGCGTCTCGGAGCATTTCCACCCGATCGACGTCAACTGCGCGGAGACAGCGCGTGAGGTTGCCGCCTCCTTTGAACTTCCGGCAAAGGAGCAGGGAAAGCGGATCGTGACGGAAATCGAAGACGGCGTTCATGTGCTTGCCGACCAGCGCATCATTTACACATTGATGAACGTCCTCGTCGACAATGCCGTCAAATATGCAGACGACGGCGGCGACGTGCAGATCGCTCTCGCGAGCGGCAGGCGCGGGCGCGGCATGGTCTTTTCCGTGACGAATCCCTATGCGGCGGGCGAGGGCATAGACTATTCGCGCTTCTTCGAGCGTTTCTACCGCGAGGATGCGTCACATAACAGCGAGAAGGCCGGCTACGGCATCGGTCTGACGATCGCTGCTGAAATCGTCAGCTATCTCAAGGGAAAGCTCGCGGTTCGTTACAAGGATGGTGCGATCACTTTCGAGGCCGCACTGAAGTGAGGAGAAAAAAGATTGAAGCTCATTTCCATCGTTGTCCCCGTATTCAACGAGGAGGACAATCTCGAACATTTTTATCAGGCGATTTCTGAAGTCATGGCTGCGACGAAGTACGACTTCGAACTGATTTTTGTCGATGACGGCTCGTGTGACAAGAGCCGCGAGATCCTGCGCCGCTTGGAGGAAAAGGATGCACGCGTGCAGCCCATTTTCCTCTCGCGCAACTTCGGGCATCAGCTTGCCTTGACGTGCGGTCTCGACCACGCGGACGGCGCGGCGGTCATCATGATGGACGGAGACATGCAGCATCCACCCGCGCTGATTCCGACGCTTCTTGCCAAGTGGGAAGAAGGTTTTGACGTCGTGCAGACGATCCGTGAGACGACGGAGGGCGTCGGTTTCTTGAAGCGGACGACGTCGTATTGGTACTACAAGGCGCTCAACAAGATTTCGCGCGTCCACATCCAGGAGGGCGGCTCGGATTTTCGACTCATGGATCGCAAGGTCGTGCTGGAATTTCGCTGTTACCGTGAGCGTGCGCGCTTCATTCGCGGCATGATCGGCGCCATGGGCTACCGTCAGGTGCAGATCCGCTTCGTTGCGCCCAAGCGCTTTGCGGGCGTTTCCAAATTCTCGCCGCGAAAGATGCTGCACTTCGCGCTCGACGGCATCCTCGCCTATTCGACGGTGCCCCTGCGGCTGGGTCTTTACTCGGGGTTCATCTGCGGCATATTGAGTATCTTGCTGCTCCTCCATGTGCTTTACATCAAGTTCATCGAGGGGAGTGCCGTGCCCGGCTGGGCGACGATCACGGCCTGCGTGCTGCTCTTCGGTGGCCTGCAGCTCGTCGCGCTCGGCATTCTCGGCGAGTACATCGGGCGTATCTTTGAGGAGGTCAAGCGGCGGCCTCTCTACCTCGTCGCACGCGGCAAGCCCAAGGAAATCGCACGCATGGCGAGCGAGGACGCTGGGAGGGAGAAGAAAAGTCGTGAGGAGAGGGAAGGACATGACGATGAAGAAAAAGGAAATCATCCATGAGGTGCGCCGCTACTTTGTAATCCTTTTCGGCTGTGCCGTCTGCGGCGTCGGCATCAACCTCTTCATACTGCCGGCAAACTTGCTGACGAGCGGCCTTGGAGGCATTGCCATCCTCCTGCACTACTTCGTCGGCTGGCCTGTCGGCGCGCAGCTCCTCGTCTACAATCTGCCGATTCTCTACCTCGCGCATCGCTTCGTGGGAAAGCGCTACGCCGTCGATACGATCTTGGGCACGGTGCTCTTCTCCCTCGGCATCGACGCTTTCAGTTCGCTTTCGGCGCTGCATCCCGTGCACGACACGATGCTCAACGCCATCTTCGGCGGCGTCGTCTCGGGTATCGGCTACGGCATCATCTTCCGCTTCGGCTCGAATACGGGCGGCGTCGACGTGCTCGGCGCCATCTTGAAGAAGTATTGGTCGATTGACGTCGGCACGGGCGTATTCCTGCTCAACATGCTCGTCATCGCAGCGTCGGCGGCGCTCTTCGATCTGGAGACGGCGCTCTTCACGCTCGTCTGCATCTATGCGACAGCGGAGCTTACGAACCGCTGGGCGGCGGGATTCAATCGCGAGAAGGCGATCTTTATCATCTCGGAGGAAAGTGAGAAGATCGGCGACGCTATCATGGAGAGCCTGCACCGCGGCGTCACCTACCTCGAAGGCCGGGGCGGCTTTCTGCAGGAAAAGAAAGCCGTCGTCTTTGTCGTCGTCTCCCTGACGCAGCTCGCACGCGTCAAGGCAATCTGCGATCGCTTGGACAAGAATGCGTTCCTCATCATCGCGAACGCTTCCGAAGTGCGCGGCAGAGGGTTTTCGCGCGAGCGCATCCTCTATCAGTTCGCGCAGCGCAAGGAGCTGATCGAGGCGCGGGAGAGGGAGAAGGGCGGGACGCGATTCAAAGGATGATTTCAGCAACGACAACAGGCAGAGCCGCATGGGATGGCGGCTCTGCCTGTTGTCGTTTTTGCTTATATCTTTTTGCGGAGACGCCGGCTCGATTTGTCCCGCTTCGGTCGTCTTATCAGCGAAGCCTCATTTCGCGCCGCGTTTTTCGCGCAGGTAAGCGTCCATCGCCTCCGCCACATGTTTGGCGTCGTTGACGACTTGGACGACGTTGCACGGACCGAGGACGACGTCGCCGCCCGAGAAGACGCCGGGGCGGGTGGTGGCGCCCGTTTCATCGACCTCGACCAAGCCTTTTTCGTTCGTCTCTATGCCCGTGGTCGTGCGCACGATCTTGTCTTTCGGATCTTGGCTGACCGCGATGACGGTGCTGTCGGCAGGACACAGGACAGGATCTCCTTCGCCCGTCAGTTTGCCTTCTTCGTCGAAGTGGCGGTCGCGCATCAAAGGTCCGTCCTTCGTGATGGAATCGACGCCCTTGCAGAACTCGAATTCCACGCCGTCTGCCTGCGCGTACTCGAATTCGCGCACGCTGGCGGCGACCTTGTTGCTGCGCGAATAGACCGTGACGTAGCGGCAGCCCTTGCGGATCGCGGTGCGCGCGACATCCATGGCGGAGTTGCCCGAGCCGATGACGGCGACGCGGTCGCCGAGAGCGAAGGAGTCGGGGTTTTGCAGATAGTCGACGGCGAAGTGGCAGTTGCCGAGGCTTTCGCCCTTGACGCCGAGGCTGCGCGGTCGCCAGACGCCCGAACCGATGAAGATGGCGTCGTACCCGTCGGCAAAGAGCGTGTCGAGCGTCAGAAGGCCGCCGATCGTGCGGTTGGGTCGGATGCAGATGCCGAACTCACGCAGCTTTTTCTCATAGCGGTCGAGAATGCTCAGTGGCAGACGGAAGTCGGGGATGCCGTAGCGCATCATGCCGCCGATCTTGTCCATGCGCTCGAAAATCGTCACGTCGTAGCCCTTCTGCGCAAGCTTGATGGCAACGGTGATGCCGGCAGGACCCGAGCCGATGACGGCGACGGTCTGCCCCGTAGAAGGCGCACGCTCCAAGGTGACGCGGTCGAAGTAGGTATTCGAGATGTAGTGCTCGATGCTGGAAATCTGTATGGCGGATCCTTTGCGCAGTTGGATGCAGTTGCCCTCGCACTGCTTCTCATGGTCGCAGACGAGCGAGCAGATGATGCTCAGGGGATTGTTCTCGAAGAGCATAGCGCCCGCCTCGTTGATGCTGCCTTCGAGAAAGAGGCGGATCATCTCGGGGACGTTCGTCTGCACAGGACAGCCCTTGATGCGGCACAGGGGCTTTTTGCACTGGAGGCAGCGCCGCGCCTCGTCAATGACATGGATTGCCATGAAGATCACCTATCCTTTGTTGAATTGAAATATATTCCACCCTTCAGTCTACTTCAACGCGGGGATATTATCTGTTGCTATTATCACATTTTCTTAGGGAATCACTGATAAATTCAGCCGCCCATCTTCACACATCTGCGCTGTCCTCTCGT
>CAJPOT010000019.1 GCA_905372355.1 uncultured Selenomonas sp.
AAATCCTCGACGTAGCACCGCTACGCCTGCGGTTTGTCTCCTCGATAGATACAGTGCATCTGCGCAAATCTGGGCGACCTCATTTTATCAGCGCTTCCTCAAATTTCCGGCGCAGACGGCGGATGCGCCAGAAGGAGCTGCAAATATGGCAGAAGCGATATCATCGAATTTCATTTATAACATCATCGACGAAGATTTGAAGAGCGGCAAGCATCCCGAGGGCATACATACACGCTTCCCGCCCGAACCGAACGGCTATCTGCACATCGGTCATGCGAAGTCGATCTGCTTGAACTTCGGCACGGCGGAGAAGTATGCGGGGCTTTGCAACCTGCGCTTTGACGATACGAATCCGACGAAGGAGGATACGGAGTACGTCGACTCGATTCAAGAGGACATCAAGTGGCTGGGCTTTTCCTGGGGTGATCGCCGCTACTATGCGTCGGATTACTTTGAAAAGCTCTACGAGTATGCGTGCGCTCTGATCGAGCAGGGGCTTGCCTACGTCGACGATCTTACCGCAGAGGAGATCCGCGCCTATCGCGGCACGCTGACCGAGCCGGGCAAGGAGAGTCCCTGCCGCAGCCGCAGCGTCGCGGAAAACCTTGCGCTCTTCCAGCGCATGAAGGCGGGCGAGTTCCCCGACGGCAGCCGCGTGCTGCGTGCCAAGGTCGACATGGCGTCGCCGAATATCACGATGCGCGACCCCGTCATCTACCGCATCGCGCACGCCGTGCACCACCGCACGGGGGATGCTTGGTGCATCTATCCGATGTACGACTTCGCGCATCCTCTGTCGGACGCCATCGAAAACATCACGCATTCGCTGTGCACCTTGGAGTTTGAGGATCACCGTCCGTTCTACGACTGGCTTCTGGAAGTCCTGGGCTTCGATAAGAACACGCGCCCGCGCCAGATCGAGTTCGCGCGGCTCAACGTCACGAATACGATCACGAGCAAGCGCAAGCTGCGTCAGCTCGTCGAGGAGGGTCATGTGCGCGGCTGGGACGATCCGAGGATGCCGACGATCTCGGGGCTTCGGCGGCGCGGCTATACGCCGGCTTCAATCCGCGACTTCTGTGAGCGCATCGGCGTCGCGAAGTCGAACAGTACGGTCGACGTGGCAATGCTTGAGCACTGCGTGAGAGAAGACCTCAATGAGCACGCTGCACGCGTCATGGCGGTGCTGCATCCTTTGAAGGTCGTGCTGACGAATTATCCCGAGGACAAGTCGGAGGAACTTTTGGCAGAGAACCATCCGACGCGCGGTGGCAAGCGCTATGTGCCGTTCTCGCGCGAAATTTACATCGAGCGCGAGGATTTCATGGAAGAGCCGCCGAAGAAGTTTTTCCGTCTGCGCCCGGGCGGCGAGGTGCGCTTGAAGCACGCCTACATCATCAAGTGCGAGGAAGTCGTCAAGGATGAAAAGGGCGAGATCACAGAGCTTCGCTGCACCTATGATCCCGAGTCGAAGTCGGGCGGCAGTGCGGCGAACCGCAAGGTCAAGGGCACGCTACACTGGGTTTCAGCAAACGATGCGCTCGACGCCGAGGTGCGCCTCTACGACTATCTTTTGAAGACGGACGATGAGGAGACGACGGCAGACTTCATTGCGTCCTTGAATCCGCATTCTCTCGAAGTCATTGAGGGGGCGAAGGTCGAGCCGAGTCTTGCGCGTACGGCGGAAGGCACGCATTATCAGTTCCTGCGCACGGGCTACTTCGTCGTGGACAAGGATACGCGTCCCGACAGGCTCGTGTTCAACCGCGTCGTCGGACTCAAGGATTCGTGGGGAAAGGTCAAGGGTTGACATGGGCAAGATACCGAAGGGGCTTTCTGACAAGGCGATGATCCAAGGCTTCGAGGAAGAGGCGACGCTCGAAGACTGCTTCCTCGCGCATGAGGCGCACGAGGAGGAAAAGCGCCGCCGCGCTGTGCACGAAAAGGAAGCGGATCTTTCGCGAGCGGCACTCACGCCTGACCTTCTCGACCGGTTGGGCAAGGAGCTTCTCCAACTGAAACTTGATCTTTTTGCCGAGGGCATCAAGAATTATCGCATAGACATCAAGCGCGAGGGCACGACGATCATGCTCGCGCCGAAAGAAACGAAGGGGAGGTGAGGCGGCTTCTTCGCGGGCGGGCTCCAAGATGAAAGGTGTTTTGAGATTTATTATTAAAAATTTATGAAGAAAGAAGTGTAACCAGTGGAAACAAGCACAATTGTTGCTATCGTGATCTTCGTCGCGGCTTACGCGCTGATCATTTCAGAGAAGATTCACCGCACCATCATTGGTATTTGTGGCGCCATGCTGATGATCCTCCTCGGAATCATCAACCAGGAGACCGCGATTCATCACATTGACTTTAACACCCTCGGACTCCTCATGGGCATGATGGTCATCGTGAACATCACGAGTGAGACCGGACTCTTCAACTACCTCGCAATCTGGGCGGCGAAGAAGGTCAAGGCGAAGCCGATCTCCCTGCTCGTCGCTCTCTCGCTCCTCACGGCCGTCTGCTCGGCGCTTCTTGACAACGTGACGACGGTGCTTCTGACGGTGCCGATCACGTTCAGCATCACGAAGCAGCTCAACGTCGATGTCAAGCCGTTCCTCATCGCGCAGATCCTTGCGTCGAACATCGGCGGCACGGCGACGCTCATCGGCGATCCGCCGAACATCATGATCGGCAGTGCCGTCGGCCTGCAGTTCATGGATTTCATCACGAACCTCACGGCGATCTGTATCCTGATCTTCATCGTGACGATCGCTCTTTTGATCGTGATTTACGGAAAGAAGCTCCACACGACGGACGAGCTGCGCGAGAAGGTCATGCAGCTCGATGAGAAGAGTCAGATCGTCGAGCCGCGTCTCTTGAAGAAGTGCCTGTTCGCGCTCGCTATTACGATCAGCCTCTTCGTGTTGCACGGACAGCTCCACCTCGACACGGCGACCGCCGCCATGACAGGCGCAGGCCTCCTGCTCCTCATCAGTTTCCCACAGAAGGAGGCGATGATCGCGAAGGTCTTGTCGAAGGTCGAATGGCTCGCCATCTTCTTCTTCGCCGGTCTCTTCATCCTCGTCGGCGCACTCGTCGAGACGGGCGTCATCAAGATGCTCGCAGAAGAGGCGATCAAGATCACGAACGGCGATCTCACGGCGACCTCGATGCTCATTCTTTGGATGAGTGCCTACGCTTCGGCGTTCATCGATAACATCCCGTTCGTCGCGACGCTCATTCCGCTGATTCAGGATATGGGGCAGATGGGCATGACGAATCTCGATCCCGTATGGTGGTCTCTCGCCCTGGGCGCCTGCCTCGGCGGCAACGGCACCTTGATCGGCGCCTCGGCGAACGTCGTCGTCGCTTCGATGGCGGCGCAACGCGGCAAGCCGATCTCCTTCATCAGCTTCATGAAGATCGCGCTGCCGATGATGACGCTCTCGATTGCGATTTCGAGCGTCTACATCTGGCTCAGGTATTTGTAAACCGTAAGTTTTTTGGGGCGCACGGGGAGACCCGCACGCCCCTCTTTCTCTAGGAGGACTTTGTTGTATGGAGAGATATGCTCCGCAGGAAATCGAAAAAAAGTGGCAGGAGAAGTGGCAGAAAGATGATGTCTACAAGACGGAGATCGATCGCACGCAGCCTGAATATTATGTGCTGGAGATGTTCCCCTACCCGTCGGGCAATCTGCACATGGGTCATGTGCGCAATTATTCGATCGGCGACGTCATCGCGCGCTTCAAGAAGATGCAGGGCTGCAATGTGCTGCACCCGATGGGCTTTGACGCCTTTGGCATGCCGGCGGAGAACGCTGCTATCAAGCACGGTGTGAAGCCCGCCGACTGGACATATTCCAACATCGAGAACATGAAGCGCCAGCAGATGAGCATGGGGCTTTCCTACGATTGGAGCCGCGAGGCTGTGACCTGTCGTCCCGAGTACTACCGCTGGACGCAGTGGCTCTTTGAGCTTTTCTACAAGAAGAGGCTCGCCTACAAGAAGGAAGCGTCGGTCAACTGGTGCGATACGTGCGGCACGGTGCTCGCGAATGAGCAGGTCATCGACGGTAAATGCTGGCGCTGCGACTCCGAGGTGCACAAGAAGGATCTCTCACAGTGGTTCTTGAAGATCACGGACTATGCGGACGAACTTCTCGCCGATCTCGACAAGCTCAAGGGCTGGCCCGAGCGCGTCAAGACGATGCAGGAAAATTGGATCGGCCGCTCCGAGGGCTTGGAATTCGACATCGACGTGCCCGCGCTCGGCGAGAAGATCGCCGTCTACACGACGCGTGCCGATACGGCGTACGGCGTGACCTTCGTGGCGCTCGCGGCGGAGCACCCTCTGATGGAGAAGATCCTGAGGGATAATCCGAAGGCGGAGGAGCTTCGCGCTTTCGCCGACAAGGTTAAGGCGCAGTCGGAGCTTGAGCGCACGTCGGGCGAGTCGGAAAAAGAGGGCATGTTCACGGGGCTTTACGCCGTCAATCCCTTCAACGGCAGGAAGGTTGAGCTTTGGATCACGAACTACGTCCTCGCCGAGTACGGCACGGGCGCCGTCATGGGCGTGCCGTCGGAGGATCAGCGCGACTGGATGTTTGCGAAGAAGTACGACCTGCCGATCATCGTCACCCTGCGCCCGAAGGATCGTGAGCTAAAGCTTGAAGAAATGACGGAAGCCTACACGGACAAGGACGGCATCCTCGTGAATTCGGCGGAGTTCGACGGCATGGAGATGCACGAGGCGCTCGTGGCAATTGTAGAAAAGGCGGTCAAGGAGGGCTTCGGCAGGCGCAAGGTCAATTATCGCCTGCGCGATTGGCTCATCTCACGCCAGCGCTACTGGGGTGCGCCGATTCCCGTCATCTACTGTGACAAATGCGGCGAGCAGCTCGTTCCCGAAGAGGAATTGCCCGTCAAGCTGCCCGAGGATGTGAACTTCGAGCAAGGCGCCGTTTCCCCTTTGGCGCAGAGCGAATCCTTCGTGCACTGCACATGCCCGAAATGCGGCGGTCCAGCAAGGCGCGAGACGGACACGATGGACACCTTTATCTGCTCGTCGTGGTACTACATGCGCTACACCGATCCGCACAACACGCACAAGCCGTTTGCGGCGGACAAGGTGAACTACTGGGCGCCTGTCGATCAGTATATCGGCGGTATCGAACATGCGATTTTGCATCTTCTCTATTCGCGCTTCTTCACGAAGGTACTGCGCGACGAGAAGCTTCTGGATTTCGATGAACCGTTCCAAAATCTCTTGACGCAGGGCATGGTCATCAAGGACGGCGCGAAGATGTCGAAGTCGAAGGGCAACGTCGTCTCCCCCGAGGAGATCATCCAAAAGTATGGCGCCGATACGGCGCGCCTCTTCATTCTCTTCGCCGCGCCTGTCGAGCGTGACTTGGAGTGGAGCGACCAGGGCGTCGAGGGGGCATTCCGCTTTTTGAACCGTGTCTGGCGCATCGTTGCGCATTTCGAGGATGCGATCAAAGAGGGCATTGATGATTACGACCATTCGACGCTGACGGCTGAGGAGAAGTCGCTGCGCCGCACGCTGCACCAGACGATCAAGAAGGTCACGGAGGACGTCGGCGAGCGCTTCATGTTCAACACGGCGATCAGCGCCGTCATGGAACTCGTCAACGCTTTCTACGGATTCCAGGACAAGACGGTTCATCCGGGACTCGTGCGTGAGCTTTCCTTTGCGCTCGTGAAGATGCTCGCGCCCTTTGCGCCGCATATCACGGAGGAGCTTTGGAGCCGCATGGAGGGCAAGGGAAGCGTGCACGATGCAAGGTGGCCGAAGTTTGACCGTGCGGCCATCGTCGAGGACGAGGTCGAGATCGTCCTGCAGATCAACGGCAAGGTGCGCGACAAGCTGACGGTGCCGGCGAATATTGAGCCGCAGGAGATGGAGAAGCTGGCGCTCGCGCAGCCAAAGGTCGTAGAACTCACGGCGGGAAAGACGGTCGTCAAGGTCATCTGCGTGCCGAAGAAGCTCGTCAACATTGTCGTCAAATGACTTTTTTGAACAATAAAGGCGTTTGCAAGTGCGCTGGGAGTGCTCCTTCCGACGCACTGCGCAGAGGGGCTGGCGCTTCGCCAAGCTCCTTTTCGCGCTTTGCCGAATGGTGGAATCATGAAAGCACTTTTTGAACAAATGATGCAGGATGGCTCGGCTCGAAAGATTGTCGAGGCCTTTTCGCGCCGCGCGGGCAAGACGCTCGTCTACGGTCTCAGCGGCTCGCAGAAGCACGCGCTCTTCGCTGCCGCCTGCAACGCCACAGAAAAACCCGTGGTCATCGTCACGCACAGCCGCGAGGCGATCGAGGCGTGGCGCGCCGATCTGACGGCGCTTCTGCCGGCACGTGAAATCCTGGAACTGCCCGAGGTCGACATGATGGCGGTGGAAGCGACGGCGAAGGGCATGGAGCGCACGGCTCTGCGCATGGGCATACTCGGCAGGCTGCTCAAGAAGAATCCTGTCATCGTGCTCGCTCACGCCGCCGCCGCTGTACAGAAGGGCGTATCGCGCCGAGATTTCGAGCGCATGAGCCTGCGCCTTGAAGTCGGTGCGACGCTCTCGCGCGAGACGCTTCTTTCGCGTCTCGTCGAGCTTGGCTACGAGGCGGCGGGCGAGGTCGACGCCCTCGGGCAGTTCAGCGCGCGCGGTGGTATCGTCGATATCTATCCGCTTAATGCGTCCTTACCTCTTCGTCTGGAATTCTTCGACGATGAGATCGATTCTTTGCGCGAGTTTGATCCGGCGACGCGGCGCTCCGTGCGCAATGTGCCTTCAGCGGTGGTACTGCCCGTCGCGACCCCTGAGGAATCCGGCGAGGATGCGACATTCCTCTCTTACTTGGAGGGCGAGGGAGCCGTCATTTTCGACGAACCCTTGCGCACGCGTGAAAGTGCACAAAAACTCGTCAAGGAGACGCCCGAGCTGAGGGCGAAACTTTTCTCATGGGAAGAACTTGTGGCGGGCGCTGAAGGCAATGCGACCTTTTTCGCCGCCCTCATGCTGCAGAAGATTCACGGCGCGGAGCCGGACAGTCTCGTGAGCTTGGCTGTGCAGGCAGTCGCGCCCTTCCAACGGCAGATGGATCTTTTGAAGAATGAGGCGCGAAACTGGCTTTCCAACAAGCAGCACGTCGTCCTTCTCGTCGGCGAGGCGGAGAAGGCCGCTTCCCTGCGCGAGCTTTTCGCAAAGTCGCGCATACCATCTGCTGTCGCAGCGGGCGACGAGCCTTTGAGTGACGCCTATCTGAACATCGTGGTGGGCACGCTCTCGAACGGCTTCGAATTGCCTGGAGCGCGACTCGTCGTCGTGTCCGAAAAGGACGTCTTCGGCAGGCAGAAAAAGAAACTCGCGCAGAAAGCGTCGAAGGAAGAGCGCATTTCGCACTTTCGCGAGATCAACGTCGGCGATTACGTCGTCCATGTGAATCATGGCGTCGGCAAGTATCTGGGTGTCGAAACGCTCGATGTGGGCGGCATCAAGAAGGACTATCTGCACATCAAGTACGGCGGCGACGACAAGCTCTTCGTGCCGACCGATCAGGTGGGACTCCTGCAGAAATACATCGGCTCGGAGGGTGAGACGCCGCGTTTGCACCGCATGGGCGGCACGGAGTGGGTCAAGGCGAAGGCGCGCGCGCGCGCCTCCGTCGAGGATATCGCCGACGAACTCATCGCGCTCTACGCGAAGCGCCGTGCGGCGAAGGGCTTCGCCTTTTCTCCCGATACGCCGTGGCAGCGGGAGTTCGAGGACGCCTTCCCTTATGAGGAGACGCCCGACCAGCGCCGCGCCATTGAGGAGATCAAGGCGGATATGGAAAAGCCCGAGCCGATGGATCGCCTGCTCTGCGGCGACGTCGGCTTCGGCAAGACGGAGGTGGCGATCCGCGCCGCCTATAAGGCGGTTATGGATCATAAGCAGGTAGCCGTGCTCGTGCCGACGACCGTGCTCGCACAGCAGCACTTTCAGACGTTTTCCGCACGCTTCGCCGATTTCGGCGTGAGCGTCGACGTCATCTGCCGCTTTCGCTCGGCGAAGGAGCAGAAGGCGACGATCGAGCGTCTGGAGGCGAACAAGGTCGACGTGCTCATCGGCACGCACGCTATCCTGAATCAGAAGCGCGTGCATTTTTCCGATCTCGGGCTTCTGATCGTCGACGAGGAGCAGCGCTTCGGCGTCAAGCAGAAGGAGAAGATCAAGAAACTCGCGGCAGGCGTAGACGTGCTGACGCTTTCGGCAACGCCGATTCCGCGGACGCTTCACATGTCGCTCGTCGGAGCGCGTGACATGAGCATCATCGAGACGCCGCCTGCCGAGCGCTTCCCCGTGCAGAGCTACGTCATCGAGGACAATGGCGCCGTCTTGAAGAATGCCATTCGCCGCGAACTTCGGCGCGGTGGGCAGGTTTACTTCGTCTACAACCGCGTCGAGAGCATCGACATCATGCGCCGACGGCTCGAAGAGCTCGTGCCTGAGGCGCGGATTCAGACGGGGCACGGGCAGATGGCGGAAGAGCTTTTGGAGCGCGTCATGGTCGATTTCTACGAGGGGCGCTACGACATCCTGCTCGCGACGAGCATCGTGGAAAACGGTCTTGACGTGGCGAACGCGAACACGATCATCGTCTACAATGCCGATCGCTTCGGTCTGTCGCAGCTCTATCAGATGCGCGGCCGCGTCGGCCGATCGAATCACATGGCGTTTGCCTATTTCGTCTATCAGGCCGACAAGGTCTTGTCCGAGATGGCGGAAAAGCGTCTGCAGGCGATGAAGGAGTTTGCCGAACTGGGCGCGGGCTTCAAGATCGCCATGCGCGACCTTGAGATCCGTGGCGCGGGCAACCTCCTTGGTGCGGAGCAGCACGGCCACATCGCGAGCGTTGGCTTCGAGATGTACTCGAAGCTTCTTGACGAGGCGATCGAGGAGAGGCGCACGGGAAAGCCGCCTGAAGAGAAGCTTGAGCCTGTCGTCGACATTGAGACGGAAGCCTACCTCGACGGCGAATACATCAGCGATCCCATGCACAAGATCGAGATCTACCAGCGCATTGCAGCGATTCGCAAGAATGCGGAGATACAGGAACTGCTCGACGAATTGATCGATCGCTTCGGCGAGCCGACGCCCGTCGTGCTGCGTCTGCTGGAAGTTGCACGCATACGCAATTACGCGCGAGAACTTGGCATACGTTCCGTCGTGGAAAAGCCGATGTTCTTGGAAATCTCCTTCGTCGATAAACCGACACTCGATCCCGATGGGCTGTTGAAGCTCCTCGGCCTCTTCGGCAGGAACGCCAAGATGCTGCCGCCGCCACAGCAGATGCTTCGCATACGTCTGGCCACGCAGTACAAGAAGAACATCGCGAATTTCATCACGCGCGTCCTGATGCTGCTGAAGGGCGAACAGGACGCTTTCTCGGCGAAGGGCGTGACGGCTAACTCCTGTCGGCTCATCCGGTCGTAGTTGCTGTAGTGGATGATGCGATATGTTGTAGCAATCAGAGTTCTGCTATATCTAATTTACGAAAAATTATATGAAAAATCGTTTCTGCTGTTTCAAATTTAGTGTACATGTGTGAGATGCAAGAGAAGCCGCCTGTGCTGCGGGTGGGGATGAAACAGCAAAAGATCTGTTTCATAAGTCCGAATGCGACTATGTGCAGCAGATCCTTTGCTTGGTCCAGGTGACATTTCTGCCCTTGACTACTTCCTATCGAAATAAATCTTTCGCACATTGTTCCGCAAATCCTCCAAGTTGCTCGGACGAAAGCGGATGTTGTAGCCGATGAAGAGGGGGGAGGTAGCGAATCTCGGCATGATTTTGGCACGTAGGATGCCGTTCTCCTGGTAAAAGAAGATGTTGTAACTGTTGCATCGCTTGTTGAAGTGGTGCATGAGATAGTCGACGGCAATCTGTATGTCGTCGGCTACGGTGTCCAGAGGTTCGTTCGTCTTGGGGACGACATTGAATTCGCTGAAGCCAATGCGCGGGCATGTCGCGATGTTGAAGTCGACATCGTTTTCCTCGTGTATGGTCAGTCCCTCGAATTCCAGGGGGTCGAAGGTCAGGTTTTCGTTGAGCGAGTGGAAGCCGACAATCTGCATGTGGGGGTGACGCAGCGTACCGCCCGAGAGAGGGCCGAAATTCTTGAAGAAGATGACGGTCTCGTACTTTCCCGAATTCTGCATCTTCTGCCAGTGATGCACGCCGAAACGAATGAGGCGGTGCATGTGTTCGGCGGAATAGTCGGGCATGTCGGAGTGACAGACTTTGCTCTCAATGAGAACGAACTGGTCGGCGTCTTCGATGACGTTGTACTTGTTCTTGAGCAGCACGAGGTCGCCGTCCGTATCGACGATACCCGAGAGATTTTCACGGTCACAGAAAGGACATGGGGCGGTCTTGTTGATGATATTTTCCGGCTTTTTCTTGCCGAGCGTCGTATTGAAACCGATGAGATTGATTTCCATAGAGAAGACACCTCAAGTTTTGTAACAAAATCGACCTAGTATATTTCCGGCAGAAATGGTATAATTCCTACGTTGAGCCTTAGGGTGCAGAAGATGCATCATTCCCCTTATTATATAGAAATTCGTACGTTTTTGCAAAGCGGCTTTTCCATATCTCGGATTGCAGGGAAGAATCGACGAGGGGAATTGGGCAGTTAGGCGGTGTTTCGTATCAGCAGTCAAAAATCTACAGGCAAGAGCAAAGCGGAGAGTTTCCTCAAGGGAACTTTGATCTTGACGGTGGCAAGCTTCGTCGTGAAGGTCATCGGTTCCTTGAATTGGATTTTCGTTTCGCGCATCTTGGGCGGCGAGGGCATCGGGCTTTATCAGATGGCTTTCCCGATTTATTTTTTCGCCATGAGCATTTCGCAGGCGGGTGTGCCTGTCGCCATATCGATCATCACGGCGGAGCGCGTCGCCTTGAAGGACGTTTTCGGCGCACGGCGCGTATTCCGCATATCGATGACCTTGATGGTTTTTACGGGGCTTTTGTTTTCCCTTTTGACGTACTTTGGCGCAGGCTGGCTCATCGAGTGGCAGTTCATTCGTGATCCGCGCGCCTATATGGCAGTCGTGGCGCTCTCGCCGACGATTTTCTTCGTGACCTTGCTCGCAAGCTCGCGCGGCTATCTGCAAGGCTGGCAGCGCATGACGCCGACGGCGGTTTCGCAGATCGTCGAGCAGATCTTTCGCGTGCTCACGATGGTGCTCTTCGCGAGCCTTCTACTGCCGATGGGACTCGACTATGCGGCGGCGGGCGCGAGCCTCGGCGCGTTTGCCGGCGCTATCGGCGGACTTCTCGTGCTCGTCTACTATCATTGGAAGCTGGACAAGGACATCGAGCGTGAGTACGGCCCGAATCTTGCGCCGCCACAGGGGGAAGCGCCGGCGCCTCTCGGGGCGATCGTCCGACGCATCTTCTCACTCGCCCTGCCCGTGTCGGCGGCGAGCATCATGCTGCCGATCGTGTCGAACCTCGACCTTCTGATCGTGCCGCAGCGTCTTGAGGTTGCGGGCTATACGGTGCCGCAGGCGACGGAGCTGTTCGGCTACCTCACGGGCATGGCGGTGCCGCTCGTCAACCTCGCGACAATCCTCACGGCGTCCTTGGCGGTGAGCATCGTGCCGGCGATTTCGGAGGCGCGAGCCTTGAAGGACATGCAGCGCGTCTACAATCAAACGGCGGCCGCCGTGCGCATATCGAACTTCGTTTGCTTCCCTGCATTCGTCGTCGTGTTCGTGCTCGCGACGCCGATCTCGACGCTCATTTACAATGCGCCGGGCGCGGGTCCCGCCGTGCTCGTCTCGTCGTTTTCCATCGTGCTCCTCGGCCTGCATCAGGTGTCGACGGCGGTTCTGCAAGGACTCGGGCATCCGAAGATCCCGATGATCAACATGATTCTTGCCGCTGCCGTCAAGGTCGCCCTCAACTGGATTTTGACGGCGATCCCTTGGCTCGGCATCATGGGCGCGGCTTGGGCGACGGCGGCGGATATGGGGGTTGCCGCTGTCATTAACCTTTACTTCATCTGGCGTTATATCGGCTATCGCATGGAGCTGCTGCAGCTCTTTAAGACGATGGCGGCGGCTGCCTTCATGGCGGGCGCTGTGTATCTCTTCTACAGCTTTGTCATGAGCACGCTCGCCGTCAATGCCGTGGCGACCTTCGGCTCGGTGTTCGTCGGCGTCATCGTCTACGTCGCGGCGCTGATTCTCGTGCGCGGACTGCTCGAAGAGGATATGGCGCGCATTCCGTTTATCGGCTCTTTGAGCATTCGTTTTTTGCGCCGCATTGGCATTTTCCGCAGCGTTGAGGGGGCGAAGGGATGAGAAAGTTTCTGCTGGTCTATAATCCTGTCTCGGGCAATGCATCGTTCAAGCAGCGGCTCGATGAGATGATCTGGCGCTTCCAGACACTCGGCTGCATGCTTATCCTCTACCGCACGGATCGCGAACTTACGAATCTTGCGCTCTATGTGCGGGAATCTGAGGCCGAGGGTGTGCTTGTCGCGGGCGGTGACGGCACAGTGCATGAAGTCGTCAACGTGATCGTGCGTGAAAAACTTGCGGTTCCCCTCGCGATCATCGGCAGCGGCACGTCGAACGATTTTGCGACGTACCTCGGTCTTGCAGATGGCTTGGAAGCGTATATCGAGCGCATCCTCGCGCACAAGACGATGCGCGTTGATCTCGGGCGCATCGGGGAAGAATACTTTATCAACGTCGCGAGCGCCGGCGTCATGACAAATATCGCACATGAGGTCGATGTGCGGCTGAAGAATACGCTGGGCAAGATGGCGTACTACCTGAAGGGCATCAGCGAACTGCCGAAGTTCCGTTCGGTGAAGTTTTCCATCGAGGCGGATGGCGAGATGCGCGAGGAAGAGGGCTTCCTCTTCGTCATCGCCAACAGCGGTATCGTCGGCAGTTTCAATAACGTAGCGACGCATGCGAGCATCAATGATGGTAAGTTTGATTTGCTGCTCGTGAAGAAGTGCAGTCTGCCGGAACTCGTCGCTCTGACGGCGGAGATTGTCTCGGGCAGGGGAATCTCAGAGAAGAATGTGCTGTATCTGCAGGCAAGTGAGTTTCGCATCGCGGCGGATGCGCCGCTTTTGAGTGATGTGGACGGCGAGCAGGGGCCGCCTCTTCCCATGCACGTCGAGGTTGTACCTAGTGCAATCGAGCTTTTCATCTGAAGTTTGTGAAGCGTACATTCGCAACGTAAATTCGCAACACGGCAGCCACTCAAAAACTCTTTACGCTCCTATTGACAAAACCTCAAGGGAATGGTATCATTTCTTCTGTTGTTGCATCATGTGCCGAAGTGGCGGAATTGGCAGACGCACTTGACTCAAAATCAAGCGTAGTTACCTACGTGCCGGTTCGAGTCCGGCCTTCGGCACCATAGAGATTTTAAGGCTTCTGGGTATTTCGCTTAGAAGTCTTTTTCTATTTTATGGTATGAGAGGAGGCAGGCATATATGAAAGACGTAGGAAGCATTACGGTCGTGGGACTTGGCCCCGGACGCTTCGGGCTTATCACGCTCGAAAGCATGGAGGCGGTGACGAGCGGGCGAAGCCTTCTCCTGCGCACGGCAGTTCATCCATCCGTGGCGGAACTTAAGAGGCGCGGCGTTCCTTTCATGAGCTACGATTCCTGGTATGAAAAGGCGCAAAGCTTCGAGGCGCTCTACCATGCGATTGCGGAAGATCTCACTGCAAGGGCGCGTGCAGGCGAGGAGATCGTCTATGCCGTACCCGGCAGTCCCTTTGTGGCGGAACGAACAGTTCTCTTTTTGCGTGATTTGTGCGCGAAGGAAGGATTGGAGCTTTCTATTCTGCCGGGCATGAGCTTCGTTGAGACGCTCTACGGCAGTCTCGGCATCGATCCCGTCGAGGGTCTTATGATCCTCGATGCATCGGATGCGGAGAGCATGCCCTTCCGTTTTCCGACAGGTGTGCTCTTCACGCAGGTCTACAGCCGTGAGATTGCTTCTGAGTTGAAACTCGCCTTGATGGAGCGAATGAATGACGAGAAGGAAGTCATCTATCTGCACAATATTGCGCTGCCCGATGAATCCGTGCGCCCGATGCCGCTCTATGAAATCGATCGACAGACGGATACGGATCATCTGACGAGTCTTTTCATTCCTCACGGTAGCTTCCAGGATGATTAAAAAAGCCTACGGAAGGCGGTTTTTCAAGTTTTTTTACACTTTTTTCGTTGTGAGAAAGAGGATTCTAGGCAACTACAGCGAATAAAAGTAGCGTAACAAATTCAAAAGGAGGCTACAAACGTGAACAAAACGGAATTAGTGGCTAATGTAGCGGAAAAAGCAGGGCTGTCGAAGAAGGATGCCGAAAAGGCTCTGAGCGCAGTCATCGAGAGCGTTGAAGAGGCTCTTGTCGAGGGCGACAAGGTTCAGCTCATCGGTTTCGGTACGTTCGAGGTCAAGGATCGCGCTGCCCGTACCGGCCGCAATCCGCAGACGGGCAAGGAAATCAAGATTGCCGCTTCGAGGAATCCTGTTTTCAAGGCTGGCAAGGCATTGAAGGATGCTGTCAACAACAAGTGAGCACGGTGGCTCTCCGAGGGCTGGGTTTTTACCCAGCCTTTTTTCGTAGCATTTTGCAGTTTTCGAGAGGTGGTTCGCATGAATCGCGTTGTTCTTCTTACGGGCGGCACGTCGGGCATCGGCCTTGCGGCGGCGCGTCTTTTCCTGCAGGCGGGCAGCACGGTCGCTCTGGCGGGGCGCTCGGCGACGCGCGGCGAGGCGGCGCTCGCTTCGTTAGGTGAATTGGCGCTCGATGGGCGCGCCGCGTTCTTCGCCGCCGACCTGCGCCGCGCCGATGAGGCGAGGCGGCTCGTGGGTGCGGTGTGCGAACGCTTTTCGCGACTCGATGTTCTCGTGAATTCGGCAGGGATCTATTTGGAACGCGCGTTGGAAGAATTGACAGAAGAGGAATTCGAGGACGTCATGGACACGAACGTCAAGGGCACCTTTTTCACAACACAGGCGGCACTTGCGCCCTTGAAGGAGAGTCGCGGCAGCATTGTCAATCTTTCGTCTGACGCGGGGATTCACGGCAATTTCCTGTGCACGGCCTACTGCGCATCGAAGGGCGCCGTGACGCTCTTCACAAAATCTCTGGCCTTGGAACTCGCGCCTTTCGGCGTGCGCGTGAACTGCGTGTGCCCTGGAGATGTTGCGACACCGATGACGGAGGCGCAGCTGCAGGATGCTCCTGACCGTGAAGAGGCTCTGCGGCAGATGTCGGGCGTCTATCCGCTCGGTCGTATCGCGCGGGCGGAAGAAGTCGCCGATATTATTTTTTTTCTGACCTCCGATGCCGCTTCCTTCGTGACGGGCGCGGCGTGGAGCGTGGACGGCGGCCTTACGGCTTGAGGAGGCAGGCGGCAGCGAACGTCTGTTTCGTTGTATCTGCTCCTTGCTTGTGCTAAAATAGAGGGCATAACAAAGGAGAATTGTTTGACTATTTCATTTTCAAGAGTGAAGGAAGGTCGGTTATGGCGGCTCGCAGCTATCTGATCGTAGCGGCGTCGATCGGCTCTGGACACATGAAGGCGGCGGAAGCCTTGGCAGCGGCTCTTTTGCGGGCGGAGCCGGAGGCGCATGTGGCGGTCGTCGACTTCACGAGGCGCGATACGGCATGGGTCACTTGGTTCATGAAGGCGGCCTATCTGAAGATGCTGCACTTCATGCCGAACCTTTACCAGCTACTCTATCGTTTCACGGGGCACAGGCAGGGCGCTTCGCCCGTGCAGAAGCTCATCGCTTCCTTGACGAAGCGCAACATGCGCAGACTTGTGCGTCTCCATGCAGCGGACACGGTGATCTGCACGCATCCTTTTCCCGAGGGTGCGGCGTCGTGTCTCAAGAAGAGTGGTGAGGAAGATTTCTTTTTTGCCACGGTTCTTACGGACTACAGCGTGCATCGCATGTGGTTCTATCCGGGTGTCGACGCCTTCTTTGTCGCGACGGAGAGGATGCGGCGCAGCCTCGTCAAGGAAGGCTGTGCAGCGACGGCGGTTCATGCGACGGGCATTCCGATTCTGCCGCTGTCCCCAGCAGATTTTGACCGTGCGGCGATTTGCGAAAGGCTGGGACTCAGCGAGTCGCTTCCTACAATCCTCGTCATGGGCGGCGGGCTTGGACTCGGCGATGTGGCTCAGTCTCTTGAAAAGCTTGAGGATGTCGCAGAAAAGCTGCAGATCCTCGTTGTTGCAGGGAAGAACGAGCGCCTTCTTGCTTGGGTCAAAGCACACGCCGTGCGCTCGCACCATGCGGTTCGCGCCTGGGGGTACACCAATGCGGTGCCTGATCTGATGGCGGTTGCAGCGCTTCTCATATCGAAGCCTGGCGCATTGACCATCAGCGAGGCGTGGGCGATGGGCGTGCCGCTGATCCTGCATGAGCCGATTCCAGGGCCGGAGCTTGAGAATGCGATGATTGCAAGCGAGCGCGGTACGGCGGTTTGGCTCGGCAAGGGCGAGAATCTGGCGGCTCTCGTCATGGGGCTGCTGGGGGACGCGTCGCGTCTCGCCTCCATGCGCGAGGCGGCGCTTCTCGCAAGCCGCCCCGCAGCGGCGCAGGAGATCGCACAGTTTCTGCAGATGGCAGGCGCAAGCGTCGGTTGACGAATATGGTTTTTACGATTTCGGGCGAGGGTGGTTTTTGTGGCAGTATCGAAATTGGAAAAGGACGCGAACGGCGCGTTTCTCTGTCCGCAGTGCGGCAGGCCACTTCGCACGGTTGAGGGCGGCACGGTCATGATTCGGGGCGGCAAGGCGGATTTGGAAAGTGTGAAGCCGCGCTACGAATGCGACAACTGCAGAGTGTTTTACCGCGAGCTTCTGAATTCGGGTTATTACGATGTGTTTGACATGCCGAAAATCAAGGCAGTCGGCGATCTCACGCCGACGATTCTGCGCGCTGACGCCGAGGGACACGCGCCGTGCCCTCGCTGCGGCGGGCAGCTCGACCTCGTCGAATGGCAGCCCGTTCATCTCGTGGACGGCAAGGCGGATATGGAAAACGTCTCGCCGCACTTTCGCTGTGCGAGCTGCGATTCCATATTTCGTCGCATAGCGACGACAGAATATTTCCAGTGGGCGGAGAAGTAGCCGTCCCGATCGCAGAAAGAAGATGCTCCGTGCAGCTGTACGGGCAGGAGAAGCGCATCGATGTGCACGGAAGGTCGTGATGGAGATGGTAACGGAAAGCAAGCGCAGGGGACACCGACTCGACTGGTTCGTCGTCGTCATCCTTTGCGTGCTCGGGTACTTCTCCTACACGATGATCGATCAGCAGATTCACCTGAACGAGCTTGACCGCGACTGCGCGGCGGCGCAGCAACGTCTGGAAACAGCGCAGCGGGAGAACGCAGAGCTTAAGGACCTCAAGGCAAAGCTCGACGATCCCGTTTACATCGAGAAGACGGCACGCGAAGAGCTAGGCATGACGCACGAGGGCGAGCTGCCGTATATCGCGAAGAAGTGAGAAGAGGCTGCCGCATGAGTCGATGAGACGCATGCAGCGGTCTCTTTTTGTTTTCTCATTTCACGCGCGGATTTTCTTGACAGCGCAAAAGGCGCAAGAGTATAATAAGAAAGCACGCTCAGCGCGGGAGAAGACGCTGGGATGGTGGGTGCTGACGCAGTCGGCGATTCCCACAGTATAATTAAGGAGGAAATAATTTGTCCATTGAAGTAGGCAGTATTGTTGAGGGTGTTGTGACGGGCATTACGAATTTTGGAGCGTTCGTCGAGCTGCCTGAGGGGAAGGTCGGTCTTGTCCATATCTCTGAGGTCGCTGACGAGTATGTGCGGGACGTCCATGATTTCCTCAAGGAGAAGGACAAGGTGAAGGTCAAGGTCTTGACGATCGACGATCGCGGCAAGATCGGGCTTTCCATCAAGCAACTGCAGGAAAAGAAACCGATGGAGAAGAAGGTCGGCGAAGTTCCGCGCCGTCCGATGCCGCCGCGCCGCGGTGCGAGCGGGGACTTTAGGCGGCAGGGGCGTTTCGGTCCGGGCAGTGCCTCCTTTGAAGACAAGTTGTCGCGCTTCCTCAAGGACAGCGATGAAAGGCTGACGGACTTGCGCCGCAAGACGGATTCCAAGCGCGGCGGCCGCGGTTCACGCAGGGATTGACGACATGAGAAAAGCACTCTTACAAGGAGTGCTTTTCCTGTTTATGGTCTTGAGAGACGTACTGGGGAAGAGTAGTACAGAGCTTGCCGGACGGCGGCAGATGGGAGAATCTCATGCTGAATAAGGTCTTGGCTTTTTGCGAGGAGCATGGACTTCTGGCGCAGGGCTCTTCCATCGTGGTCGCCGTCTCGGGTGGCGCAGACTCGATGGCGCTGCTCGATCTGCTGCTGCATTTGCAGGAGCGGCTGGCGCTTTCCGTGCATGTCGCGCATTTCGAGCACGGCATTCGCGGCGAGGCGTCGCGCGAGGATGCGGACTATGTCGCTGCATTCTGCCGAACGAAGGGTGTTGCCTGCAGCGTGGAGGCGGCGGATGTGCCGCAGTATGCGAAAGAGCGCAGGATGTCGCTGGAAACGGCGGCACGCGAACTGCGCTACGCTTTTTTGCGTCGTGTAAAGGCGCATGTAGGCGCTCAGGTGATCGCTGTCGCGCATCATGCAGACGATCAGGCGGAGACGGTGCTGCAGCATATCCTGCGCGGCGCGGGGCTGCACGGCCTCGTGGGCATGAGGCCGCGCACGGGCGATGTCGTGCGTCCCCTGCTCGCCTGCAGGAAGGAGGAGCTTGTCGCTTACTGCGCGACGCATGGCATCGAGGTGCGCCACGACGCGACGAACGATGCGGCGGATGCGCAGCGCAACTATCTGCGGCTGGAGATCCTGCCGCGCCTCGCCGCGCATGTCAACGCGTCGGCGGGAGCGGCGCTCGTGCGCCTCGCGGAAGCTGCCCGCGCGGACGACGCTCTGCTCGATGAGATGGCGCAAGCGGCATTTTCGCGCGTCGTCTGCAGCGAGGGGCGGGCAGCGGGCGCGGCGCACGAGAGCCTTGCGCTTTCGCGCACGGCGTTTCGCGCCGAGCCGCTCGCCTTGCAGCGGCGCATCGTGCGCCTTGCTGCGCACACCTTCGTCGATGAGTCGCACGATTGGGGCTGGCGGCAGGTCGAGCAAGTGCGCCGCATGATGGTGGAAGGAAGGGGCGGCCTCTCGTGGGACTTGCCCGGCCGCGTGCGCTTTTTCCTCGATGGAAAAAGGGGCGTCTTTTTTGTCGATGAGCTTCGTACTGCCCATAAGAAAGGCGGTGCAGGAGGCAGGTCGGCTTCCACGCGCAGGACGGCGGACGGCATGGCGGAGAGCGAACTTTTGAGAGGCGTGCCGCTTCGAGCGCCTGGCGTGACGCGTCTGCCCGCGCTCGGCGTCGCGCTCGTCACGGATTTTGTCCGTGAGCGCACCCAGACGGACGGGCGCACGGAAGTCTATTTGCCGTCTCGCGTTCTTGCCGCAGCTGTCGTGCGCACGCGCCGCGCGGGCGACCGCGTGCGCCTTCCTTGCGGCAAAAAGAAGCTCAAGGATTTCTTCATCGACGAGCATGTGCCGCGCACCGCGCGCGATCGCGTGCCGCTCGTTGTCTGCGACGGGGAGGTCGTCTGGGCGGTAGGCGTGCGGCGTTTTTCGTCCGCACTGGTGAAGGAAGATGAATCGATGGTACGGCTTCGTGCCATTTTTGAAGAAGGAGCATACGATCATGCACAACGATTTGGAGAAGATTCTTTTCGATGAGGCGCAGCTCGCCGAGATGGTGGAGCGGCTTGGGCGCGAGATCACGCGCGATTATGCAGGTGAGGAGATCTACGCCGTCGGCATTCTGAAGGGCGCCGTGCTCTTCTACGCCGACCTCGTGCGCGCCATCGACTTGCCCGTGACGCTCGATTTCATGCAGCTTTCGAGTTATGGAAGCGGTACGAGTTCGACGGGCGATGTGCAGATTCTCCTCGACCTCGCGAAGAGCGTCGCGGGGCGCAACATCCTGCTCATCGAGGATATTGTGGATTCGGGACTTTCCATGCACTATCTGATGGAGAACTTCCGCCATCGAAAGGCGAAGAGCGTCAAGCTCTGCTCGCTTTTGAGTAAGCCGTCTCGGCGCAAGGTCGATGTGAAAGTCGACTACTGCGGTGCTGAAGTGCCCGACGCCTTCCTCGTTGGCTATGGGCTTGACTACGATCAAAAGTACAGGAACCTGCCGTACCTCGGCATCCTGAAGCCTGAAATCTACAGCAAATGAGCCGGCATGCGCCTTCTGTGAAATATTCGAATATCGTGCGAAAGGGTTTGTATAACACCTGTTTTAATGCTATAATGAAATGCTGTAGAGGTTTTTTGTTGTGTGAGTCAAAAGGCGCTTTCGTCGCCTTTTGCTGAAACATGATATGGGGATTTTGGTGAAATGCCGTGACTTTCCGGCTTTTTCTTAAAGCATTGTTTTGGAACAGGAGGATGACCGATTGAATAAACTTTTTCGCAGTGTGGTGTTCTATCTGCTGATCATCTTGATCGCCATCTCCGCGATTGACTATTTTCAGACGCGCGAGGTGGTGACGAACGAGGTCAACTATTCGGATTTTCTGCAGCAGGTGCAAAATGGCGAGGTCGCGAAGGTCACGCTTGAGCACAACGTCGTCAAGGGCACGCTCGCCGATGGCACGGAGTTTTTGACGATCACGCCCGATGCGCCGAATCAGGATACGAACTTCCTCAAGACCCTGCAGGAGAAGAACGTCGAGATCAAGGCGGAGCGCCCGGCGGAAACGCCGTGGTGGTCGACGATGTTCTCTTCGATCCTGCCGATTCTTCTCTTGATCGGCGTCTGGTTCTTCATCATGCAGCAGACGCAGGGCGGCGGCGGCCGCGTGATGTCTTTTGGCAAGAGCCGTGCGCGCATGACGGCGAGTGACAAGATGAAGGTCACGTTCGAGGATGTGGCGGGCGCAGACGAGGCGAAGCAGGAGCTTGAGGAGGTCGTTGAATTCCTCAAGCATCCGAAGAAGTTCAACGACCTCGGTGCACGCATCCCGAAGGGCGTGCTGCTCTATGGCCCCCCGGGCACGGGCAAGACGCTGCTCGCACGCGCCGTCGCAGGCGAGGCAGGCGTGCCGTTCTTCACGATCAGCGGCTCGGACTTCGTCGAGATGTTCGTCGGCGTCGGCGCCTCGCGCGTGCGCGACCTCTTCGATCAGGCGAAGAAGAACGCGCCGTGCATCGTCTTCATCGACGAGATCGACGCCGTCGGCCGCCAGCGCGGCGCGGGCGTCGGCGGCGGTCACGACGAGCGCGAGCAGACGCTCAACCAGCTGCTCGTCGAGATGGATGGCTTCGCGGCCAATGAAGGCATCATCATCATGGCGGCGACGAACCGTCCCGACATCCTTGATCCCGCGCTTCTGCGCCCCGGCCGCTTCGACCGCCAGATCGTCGTCGACAAGCCCGATGTGCGCGGCAGGCTCGCGATCCTGAAGGTTCACTCGAAGGGCAAGCCTCTGACGGGCGATGTCGATCTCGACATCCTCGCGCGGCGCACGCCGGGCTTCACGGGCGCGGATCTGTCGAACCTCGTGAACGAGGCGGCTCTTCTGACAGCGCGGCGCGACAAGAAGCGCATCGGCATGAACGAGCTGGAAGAGTCCATCGAGCGCGTCATGGCGGGGCCTGAGCGCCGCTCTAAGGTCATGACGGACAAGGAGAAGGAACTGACGGCGTATCACGAAGGCGGTCATACGCTCGTCGGCATGCTCCTGCCGAACGCTGATCCCGTACACAAGGTCACGATCATTCCGCGCGGCAGGGCGGGCGGCTACACGCTGATGCTGCCCAAGGAAGATCGCTCCTACGCGACGCGTTCGGAACTCATGGACAAGCTCAAGGTCGCGATGGGCGGACGCGTTGCCGAAGAGGTCGTCTTGAAGGAGATCTCGACGGGCGCTTCGCAGGACATCCAACACGCATCGCGCATCGTGCGCAGCATGATCACGCAATACGGCATGAGTGATGTCCTGGGGCCGATTTCCTACGGTGAGAGCGCCGAGCATCAGGTGTTCTTGGGACGCGATCTCAATCATCAGAGGAACTACTCGGAAGAGGTCGCGAGCGAGATCGACAAGGAGGTGCGCCGCTACATTGACGAGGCATACGAGGCATGCCGCAAGATCATCATCGACAACCGCGACAAGCTCGACCTCATCGCACAGGCTCTGATCGAGCGTGAAACGCTCGAAGCTTCAGAGTTGGAGGAACTCGTCGAGACGGGCAAAATTACGGAAAAGGACAAGAAGCCTGACGCGGATGCGGACGAACCCGACGATCACGACGGCGTGATCCTCGAGCCGCTGCATCGTCCTGCGGATGCCGAGCTTAGAAAGCCGGTGGAAGAGGCGGCGGAGGAAGAAGTGGAAGTGAAGGAAGTTGCGCCCAAACTCAATGTGACGCGGCATGACGGATAGGAGAAGTCGGGAAGATTCCCGCGCTTCAAAGACAGAGGGCTGTTTCCAGGAAACAGCCCTTTTCGTCAGGAGGGATGAATTTGCGCTCCAGGATTTTAGAGCTTTTGCGCAAGGCGGGCGAAGAGTACATGTCAGGCGAGGAGATCGCCAAGAGGCTCGGCGTTTCGCGCACCGCCGTCTGGAAGCACATCAAGGAGCTTCGTGAGGCAGGCTATGGGATCAAGAGTCGGTCGAGAAGCGGCTACGCCTTGGAGGAGACGCCCGACTGCCTGCTGCCTGGGGAAATCAAGAACGGCCTTAGGACACGCTTCATCGCCAAGGACATCGTCTTTTTTGAAGAGATCGATTCGACGAATCAAGTGGCGAAGCAGCTCGCGCAAAAGGGCGCAGCGACAGGCACCGTCGTCGTGGCAGAGTCGCAGGGAAAGGGGCGCGGACGCTTGGAGCGTTCGTACTTCTCGCCTGCGGGAAAGGGGATCTGGTTTTCGGTGATCCTGCGCCCGCATATCCTGCCGCAGGAAGCGCCGAAGTGCACGCTTCTTGCCGCCGTCGCTGTGGCGATGGCGATGAAGCGTTTTGACCTCAAGGCAGAGATCAAGTGGCCGAACGACATCCTGCACGAGGGGAAGAAACTCACGGGCATCCTGACGGAGATGAGCGCCGAGATCGACCGCATCAATTACATCGTCATCGGCACGGGCATCAATGTCAATATTGAGGAGGAGGAGTTCCCCGAGGAGCTGCGCGACAAGGCGACGTCGCTTTCCATCATGAAGGGGGAGAGATTGCCGCGCGTCGCCTTCTTCCAAGCAGTTCTCGAAGCGCTCGACGAGCTTTGCATCGTGCTGGAAGAAGACGGATTCGCGCCCATTATCGCGCGCTGGCGCGAGTATGCCGTGACGCTCGGGCAGGAGGTTCATGTCATCGGCGCCATAGGCAAGGACAGCTTCGACGGCAGAGCGGTCGACATCGACGAAGAGGGCGCGCTGCTCGTTGAGACGGAGGGCGGTGTGCGCCGCGTGCTCGCGGGCGACGTGTCGATTCGCCCGAAGAAGGCGTAGATTATGGGAAATGTGCCTTTTCTAGCCTGCCTAGGGGCAGTGCAGTCTGGGAGGATGGAGAATGTTACTTGTTTTTGACATAGGAAACAGCAATATCGTGATGGGCACCTACGAGGGGAAGAAGCTCCTGCGCCATTGGCGCATCTCGACGGACAGGCAGAAGACGGGCGACGAGTATGGCATGCTCATCAACAACCTCTTCGCGTATCAGAACATCCGCATGGAGCAGGTGAGGTCGATCATCATATCGTCCGTCGTGCCGCCTCTGATGGTGCCGATGATCAAGATGTGCGAGCGCTACTTCCACATCCATCCGCTCGTCGTGGGGCCGGGCATCAAGACGGGCTTCCGCATTTCCTATGAGAATCCACGCGAGATCGGCGCCGACCGCATCGTCAACGTCGCGGGTGCTTTCGAGCAGTACGGCGGGCCCTTGATTGTCATCGACATCGGCACGGCGACAACCTTCGACGTCGTCGCGCCGAACGGCGACTTCCTCGGCGGCGTCATCGCGCCGGGGCTGTCGAGTTCTGCGGACGCGCTCTTCCAGCGCGCCGCGAGATTGCCGCGCATCGAGCTGGTGACGCCGAAGCGCATCATCAGCCGCAACACGGTCAGCGGTATGCAGGCTGGCATCATCTACGGCTACGTCGGGCAGATCGACGAGATCGTGCGCCGCATGAAGAAGGAGATGGGCTACGACGAGATCAAGGTCGTCGCGACGGGCGGCTACGCACGCATGGTTTCGCGCGAATCGAAGACGATCGACAAGATCGATCATTTCCTGACGCTCACGGGACTTCGCGTCCTCTATGAGAGGAACGCCGAATGAGGCTCGGCAGGCTCGATTTTCCCGTACCCGTCTTTCTCGCACCGATGGCGGGTGTGACGGACATGGCGTACCGCATCCTCGTTCACGAGATGGGCTGCCCGCTCGTCTACACGGAGATGGTCAGCACGAATGGCATCAACTACCGAAACGAGCGCACGCTCAAGATGCTTCAGACCGATCCGCGTGAGCGACCTCTGGCCATGCAGCTTTTCGGCAATGAGCCGGAAGCTGTGGCGCGTGCTGCCGCCTATGTCGAGAGCCTCGGCGTCGCCGACGTCATCGACTTCAACATGGGCTGTCCCGCGCCGAAGATCGTCAAGAACGGCGAGGGATCGGCGCTGCTCCTCGATCCTGTGCGTGCCGAGCGCATCTTGAAGGCATTGAAGCATGCCGTCAATCTGCCCGTGACGGTGAAGATTCGAAAGGGCTGGGACGCGGCGCACGTCAACGCGGTGGAGATTGCCGCGCGCGCCGAAGCGGCGGGCGTTGACGCCATCGCCGTGCACGGCAGGACGCGCGAGCAGTTCTACAGCGGCGAGGCGGATTGGGCAATCATCCGCGCCGTGAAGGAGCGTGTCGCCATTCCCGTCATCGCGAACGGCGATGTCCGAAGCGTCGTCGATCTCGTGCGCATCTTCGAGGCGACGGATGCCGACGGCGTGATGGTCGGCAGAGCCGCGCAGGGAAATCCGTGGCTCTTTCGTGAGATGGCGGGCTTCCTGCGTACGGGCGAGGTTGCTGCGCCGCCGACGGCCTCCGAGCGGCGTGCGCTCATCCTGCGCCACCTCGACATGCTGCTCGAAACGAAGGGCGACTACGTCGGGCCGCGCGAGATGCGAAAGCATGCGACGTGGTATACGCGCGGCATGAAGAACGGTGCGCGTCTCAGAGAGCTTTTCAATCGCGCGGAAACGAGAGCGGATTTCGCCGCGATCTTGGAAAATTTGGCATAAGGCTATAGAAAGGTGATATTATGGCAGAAACGAAGGACAAGAAGAAGGAACTGCCTTGGAGTGCGTACTCCGAAGCTGAGAAAAAGGAACTAGAGGCGCTTTCCAAAGGCTACATCGAGTTTTTGACGAAGTGCAAGACGGAGCGCGAGAGCGTGCGCGAGATCATCCGACAGGCGCAGGCGGCAGGCTACGAAGATCTTGAAGAAATCGTGCGTTCCGGAAGGAAGATCGCACCCGGCGCGAAGGTTTACTGCGCCTACATGAAGAAAGCGATCGCGCTCTTTCATGTAGGCACGGAGCCGCTGGAAAACGGCCTGGCGATTCTCGGTGCACACATCGACACGTGCCGCCTCGACGTCAAGCAGAATCCGCTCTATGAGGACGGTGGTCTCGCCTACCTTGATACGCATTATTACGGCGGCATCAAGAAGTATCAGTGGGTCACGGTTCCCCTCGCGCTGCATGGCGTCGTCGCCAAGAAGGACGGCACGGTGCAGGATATCGTCATCGGCGAAGAGGCTTCCGAGCCGACCTTCTGCGTGACCGATCTTCTCGTGCACCTGTCGCAGGAGCAGCTCAAGAAGTCGGCGGACAAGGTCGTCGAAGGCGAGAAGCTCGATGTGCTCGTCGGCACGCTGCCGCTTGCGGGCGAGGAAAAGGAGGCTGTGCAGAAGAACGTGCTTCATCTGCTGCAGGAAAAGTACGGCATCGAAGAAGAAGACTTCCTGTCAGCGGAGCTTTCCTTCGTACCCGCAGGTGCGGCTCGCGAGATGGGCTTCGACCGCAGCATGATCCTCGGCTACGGGCAGGACGACCGCGTGTGCTCCTATACATCGCTCGCTGCCATGCTTGAGACGAAGCCCTCGAAGCGCACGGCGTGCTGCCTGCTCGTCGACAAGGAGGAGATCGGCAGCGTCGGTGCGACGGGCATGCGCTCGCACTTCTTCGAGAACATGCTCGCCGAACTCATGAATGCGCTCGGCCAATATTCGGAACTTGCCGTGCGCCGTGCGCTCGCCTCGTCCAAGATGCTCTCGTCCGACGTTTCCTCGGGCTATGACGCGCTCTACGCCGAGGCCTTCGACAAGCGCAACGTCGCCTACCTCGGGCGCGGCATGGTCTTCAATAAGTTTACGGGTTCGCGCGGCAAGTCCGGCTCGAACGACGCGAATGCCGAATATCTGGGCGAACTTCGCGCCATGCTCGATGCGCGCGGCGTGCGCTACCAGTCCGCCGAACTCGGCAAGGTCGATCTCGGCGGCGGCGGCACGATCGCCTACATCATGGCGCTCTACGGCATGCAGGTCATCGACAGCGGCGTCGCGGTGCTCTCAATGCATGCGCCGTGGGAAGTCACGAGCAAGGTTGACGTCTACGAAGTGAAGAAAGGGTACGCCGCGTTTCTCGCGGAGGCATAAAGCGGCATGTACGAAGTTCTTTTCCGCCGTTTCGTCAAGAACCATGACAAGACGGCATTGCCCGAGGTGCGCTTTGCCTACGGGAATCTGAGCGGCCGCGTCGGCATAGCAGTCAATTTCCTCCTCAGTGCCATCAAACTTGCGCTCGGTCTCATGAGTGGTGCCGTCTCCGTCGTCGCCGACGCCGTGCACAACCTCGCCGATGCAGCGGCGTCCATTGCGACGCTTCTAGGATTTCGTCTCGCGGCGAAGCCGGCGGATGCCGAGCACCCCTTTGGGCACGGCAGGATCGAGTACATTACAGGCCTCTGTATCGCGGGGCTGATCCTTCTGATCGGCTTTAAGCTATTGGAAGCTTCCGTAGAGAAGATCCTCGCGCCCGAACCGCCCGAGGTGAGCGTTTCGATGCTCGTGATCCTCACGGCGTCCATCGCGCTGCAGCTCTGGCTCGGCCGCTTCAACAAGACGATCGGCGAGCGCATCGATTCAGCGGCGATCCGTGCGGCGGCGGCGGACAGTCTGAACGACTGCATCGCGACCGTCGTCGTCGTCGCCAGCCTCGCGTTCCATTATGCGACGGGAATCGACATCGACGGCTGGGCGGGCGTCCTCGTCGCGCTCTTTATTCTGCACAGTGGCTGGGAGGCAGCGCGCGACACGCTGCAGCCGCTTCTCGGACAGCCGCCCGATCCCGCGCTCGTCGAGGGAATCGAGAAGACGGTGCTCAAGCACCGCGCGATCACGGGCGTGCATGACATCATCATCCACGACTACGGCCCAGGGCGCATCTTCGCTTCGGTGCATGCCGAGGTGCCTGCTTCGATGGACTTCCTCAAAGCGCACGAGATCATCGACGGAGTCGAAGAACTTCTGCGCAGGAAGTATCACATCATCGTGACCGTCCACATGGATCCTGTCGTCACGGACGATCCTGAGGTTGAGCGTGCGCGTGCAGAGGTGGAGGCCATCATGCGCGAGAACAAGTTGGGTGAATCCATCCATGACTTTCGCATGACGACGGCAAAGGGCGGCGGCAAGAAACTCATCTTTGACGTTGAAGTTGCTCCTGCATGCAAGATGACGAACGAAGATGTGCGTTTCTTCCTTACACGGGAAATTGAGGAACGTCATCCAATCTATCATCCTGTGATTCGCGTCGACCGCTTCTTCTGTTGAACAAAGTTCCTTCCTTCAGGAACCGCTGATAAATTCAGCCGTCCATCTTCACGAATCTGGGCGGTTTCGTCTTATCATCGTTTCCTTAAAATTTGGGTAGTTTAGGCAAAGAAGCAGGAGTTTAAGCCTTGATGAAGAATAAAAATACTTGATGTAGGCAATAATTTTGAAATCAGGAGGCAGAAAACATGAAAAAATTCCTTGCTGCTGCGCTTTTCGCGTGTTCGCTCTTCTTGGCGACGCCGCAGGCGCACGCATATTCCGAGTTGGATCTCCTTGAGGGGAACTGGTACGACGACAACGGTAATCTCTTTGCCATCGTGCGCGACGGCAGGCTCAATACCTTCCGCATGGATATGATCACGATGGCGGGCAGCCCCGGCAATTTTGCTGCGGCCGTGCAGGTGCAGGAACCGAACGGCTTCCGCAACGTGCCCGTCGAATATTCCAATGCGGCGGCAAACGACAAGGAGAAGAACAACCCGTTCTTCCGCCCGACGGTACACTTGAACGGCGTCAACGTCCACAAGGAATGGTTCCAAGTGCCCGACAGCGCCTATGATTACCTTGATGGTCATTGGTACGACGCTGACAATAACCTCGTCGCCTTTTTCCGCAATGGGACGTTCAACACCTATCCGATGACGTTCCTGAGTTTCTATGGTGTAGGAAACCACTTCGACAGCATCTTCAAGATCAACGACCACGGTACGGAGAAATACTTCGCACTGTCTCTGCATCCGACGACTGCCGGCATGAGAATCTCCATCCGCAGACTCGGCGTCGATGACTGGTCGTATGCCTCTCTGCATCAGTGATCTCGTGAAACTGATAAAGATAACCGCTTGGTTGAGACCGGGCGGTTATCTTTTTGCATCTGTATGTCGTGGAAGGAACGGATGGAAGGTCTGCGCACGGTCTGTCATAAATGTCTTGCGAGAGAGGGGACAATCATGATACTATATTTAATGTATGAGTTGGAATGATTAGTTTTTCACTAAGAAGGGTGAAAGACGGGAAGCAGCATCAAGCGCGGCCAGCCCCTTCGACAAGAGGGGAGAGCGTCGGCCGATCGGGATGAGACTTGCGTCTGGAGGTGGATGGTAGATGGAGCAACATATTTCTGTGGAAAAGCACATAGCGAATCTGTGCAGAGCGCGTTTCCCGATGCTCTATATAACGACATGGGAAGAGGAGCGTGCACTGAAGACGCTGTATCGTCTGGTGAGAGATGTGGAATTCATCAAGACGGAGCGCACACTTTTTGTCTGGCGCATCACTACCGGAATCGAGAAGATAGAGAACGAAATCGATATTGCAGCAGGAGGCAAGAGCGAGGCGGATACGAGTGACCCTCTCAAGGCATTGGCGTTCATTCAGAAGTATGACAAGCCTGCTTTGCTCGTTCTGCTGGATTTCCATGTATATTTCGATCAGCGCAAGCCCGAAGCCAAGGTCATTCGCAAGACCAGGGATACGGTCAATATCCTCAAAGGAGGCATCGTGCCGAAGAACGTCATCCTGCTGGCGCCGCGTCTCATGCTGCCGAATGAACTGCAAAAAGATATTACGATCGTGGATTTCGACCTGCCGGATTACCGGGATATAGAGAAGAGCCTGCAGCGGATCATCCGGGACAACATGAGCAATACGAAGATCCGGTTCAATCTCAATGAGGGAAGCATCGAGGAATTGGCGAAAGCTGCACAGGGATTGACGCTTCAGGAAGCCGAAAATGCTTTTGCGCGTGCGATTGTGGAGCGGGGCTGCCTTGATGAAAACAGTAGGGATATCATCGTCGAGGAGAAACGGCAGATCATCAAGAAGACAGGCGTCTTGGAATTCGTCAAAAGCAGTTTGAATCTCGACGACGTGGGAGGTCTCGGAAACCTCAAGAAATGGCTGATTAAGCGCAATAAGTCATGGCAAGGGAGGGCGGCGGCATACCACCTTCCCGCTCCCAAGGGCATCCTCATCACAGGGGTTCCAGGCTGCGGCAAGAGCCTTACGGCGAAGGCGATCAGCGCTATATGGAAACTGCCGCTCCTGCGCATGGATGTCGGAAAGATCTTCAGCGGCATCGTGGGCAGCAGCGAGGAAAACATGCGCCATGCCATCAAAACGGCAGAGGCGACGGCGCCGAGCATCCTGTGGATCGACGAAATCGAGAAAGGGTTCAGCGGTGTAGGCGCTTCCAACGACAGCGGGACATCGACGCGCGTCTTCGGAACTTTCCTGACCTGGATGCAGGAAAAGAAGGAGTCCGTCTTCGTCGTCGCCACAGCCAACAATATCCATGCGCTGCCCTCGGAGATGCTGCGCAAGGGGCGTTTTGATGAGATCTTTTTTGTGGATCTGCCGACGCTGTCGGAGAGAGAAGCCATCTTCAAGGTGCATTTGAAGAACCGTTTACAGAGCGAGGAAGTCAGGGGAGACTTCGAATGGTCGGAAGAGAGCTTGCTCCATCTGGCAGCGAAGACGGAGGGTTTTGTCGGGGCGGAAATCGAGAACATCGTGATCAATGGACTTTTCGAGGCTTTTTGCGAGGATCGACCGATACGCATGGAGGATTTTGACAAGGCGATCGACAATACCGTTCCGCTGGTCGTGACGCAGGCGGAGCAGATATCTTCGATTCGCGAATGGGCGAATGTGCGCGCTGTCGCCGCCACTGCGCCGGAAGATCGTCAGGACTATGTGCGGGAGGACGATGACAGCATTGCGATCAGGAAGAAGGAAAAGGCGAAGAAGAAAGAAGTGTTCGAGCAGCGCGGCGGCAGAACGATCGATATTTGAAGGGATGAGAAGAGATGTCTATTTGTTTGCTGGCAATACCCGTGGCGTTGGCGATGCGGGTCGTCATGGGGGAGAAGAAGTTTGACGCATGGATAGAATCGAATACGGTGCGCTTTGCGACAAACTTCCAAAGTGATGCAGACTTGGTGCAGACGGTGAAGCAGGCAGGGTTTGATGCTGAGCCATGGGGGAAGCAGTACAAGACGCATATAGATGAAGATCTGTGGTTTCTTTGGGAATACCATGAAGACAAATGGCAGGCGAATTTCAGCAAGAGCGACGATACAGATAAGATACGGGAATTCTTCAAAGAGCTGCAGCGAAGAGCGAATCGGCAGATCCTTTATGTCGCTCCGCAGACACAGAAGATCGAGCCCAAGGTGGAACAGTCGCTTCCGACGATCTATGCCGATGGCGCTCTCCTCATGGGCGTGCTGCAGAAATATGGCGCCCAGCCGACGAGAGTAAATGAAAGGGAAGTTTCCTGTGCGATCGATGGCATCCGCATGAGCTTCAAGCAGGCATCGCCTGAAACACCGTATGAGATGACCTTCGACGGGAAGAAGGATGCGCGGGAAGTCTACGACACCCTGCGGAAATTGGATGAGGGCTATCAAGGCGCTGTTCAGGAGAGGACATATCTGGCTGTGAAGAAGAAACTGGAAGATCGGCGGCTGAATATCGAGGATGAAGAAATCCTTGAGGACAACTCGATCGTATTGACCATTTCCCTTTAGAAGCAATGGCGACGAAAGGTCGTCGAAAGCCTTGGAGCTATGGAACGGAGGCGATCGTCTTGGAATTAGATGTGAATCAAGCAGATCGAGATGCCTTTCTGCTTTTGCCTAGAATCAATCGGAAAGAGGCGGAAGAAATCGTTGCGGAGCGCAGCAGACGGGGAGGGTTTTCGTCGTTTGCTGAATTCATGGATCT
>CAJPOT010000020.1 GCA_905372355.1 uncultured Selenomonas sp.
ATCGGCCTGCCTCCTGCGTCGGGTCGACGATTTCATAGGTGCCCTGTTCGGGCTCGGGCGTCACAAGCACAACCCCGCCGCCGCTGCCGCCGCCGTTCGGTTTCGCGTAGCGCTTGAGGATATAGGTACTGCTCTGAAAATCGCCCCGACGCGAGCTCGTAAAGCGCGTCTCCCCGATGTCCCCGTTATAGGGCGCGGCGGAGGCGGGCTCCACCTGCGCCAGCAGCAGTGCGGCGACAACCAGCAGCGCCGCCGTGCAAACTTTGAAAATGTTCATCGTTTGATTCCTCATTTCATTCAGCTCCTTATCAATGAGAGTAACATCTACAGTCTGTGCAGTTATCAAGCCCCCCAAAACCAATACTCTAAAAGCCCTATCAACAGTCCTATCAGAAGTGCCGCAATAAAACCTACGGTAGTTTCATTTGCAGCCGGAGAGAAGAATAAAAATAGCATAATTACCGCTCCTAACAGTAATTTCTGCGGTATATATCTTCCTTCACGCGCATATCGCAAGAAAAATACGGTTGCAAGTGACGATAGAACAGCGCTTCCGGCAGGTAGAATATCTATTTTCGCACAAAGATACATAAAGAGTAATATAACTCCCATGAGTGCCAACAGCACGAAATATTTTGCGCGGTCTCTTTTCTCTCGTACAATAAAATATAAAACAGTAGCGGTAATTATGATAGAAACCGGCGTCCACATCCACTCCATCATAAAATCCTCACCGCAGCGTCCCCTCGTCTACCATCGGAGGAACTTTATTCCCCTTGTCAAGCGCATAGAGCACGTTCAGCACGTAGGCGGCGCTCCCGACATAGGCGATGCTGTTGTACTTGCGCGCGCCGAACTTCTTGACGAGGGTGCGCGCCGTTTCATTCGGTCCCGTCTTGAAACAAACGCCCGTCCTGCTCGCCTGTTCCACGGGAACGAGGTGCGCGTCGTCAAAGTCAAAATCATAGACGCCCTTCTCGTTCTTCTCGATGAACATACCGCGCCATGCGCCCGTGACATTACTGTGCGCGAATCCGTAGACGCCCTGCATCACCGAGCTCTTGCCGCCGCGCGGGTAGATCTCCAGCTCGGCAGGCACATAATAAGAGGTGACGCGTCCCTCGCGAATAACCTGTCTCTCCTCCTGGTGAATGATGACGTTGTAGTGGATGTCGACATCGCCGCCCTCCCCCGCAACCGTATACTGTGCGACCACGACGGGGAACCCCTTCGCCGACGCGAGGCCCGCATTCGCCCCGAGCGCGACGCACAGGACGGCGCAGAGTGCAATCGCAAAACTCCATACACGCTTTCTCATAGAACTCCTCCTTGAACAAACTCTAATATACTCTAGACATGGATATTATTCCCCCCCCGCGGATTTTCCTGCTAATTCTAAAAATATTTTTTCATTGCCATAAAATTTTGCAGTCGGCATCTGCATGCGCCAGCAAAAAACAGCGACGCGAAGAGCATCATGCCTTCGTGCTGCTGCTTTTTGAATTTCAGAAATCTGGCTGGGAATTCAGACTGGCTACAACAACGGCTTCACGGAGGGATGCAACAATACGATCAAAGTATTGAAACGCATCTGCTATGGCTTCCGCAACATCACAAATTTCCGTCGCCGCATCATATTCCTGCTGAACAATAAAGCCCGACAAGCCCGCCGATCAAAAGCGGCATAAAATTTTTTGAAAAAATTTCACCGTAACTCTTGACAAAGAGCCCTCTGCAAGCGCTGCATTATCTTGTGGCGCAAATCTTCTTCCTATGCTATAATATTAAACCATAGTATATCAATATGAATAGTATATTGGGGGAAGAATCATGAAAGATCATTCGCTTGAAGTGCACGGCTGCCATACCTACGACGCGACGGGGGCGATCAGTCCGTCGATCTGCCTGTCGGCGACGTTCCGTCATCCGCGTTTCGGCGAGAGCACGGGCTACGACTACGGACGCGTGGCGAATCCGACGCGCGAATCTCTCGAAAAGACGGTGGCGCTCCTAGAGCGCGGCGGGCGCTCTTGGGCGCTTTCCTCGGGCATGGCGGCGGTGCAGCTCGTTTTCTCTCTTCTTTCGGCGGGCGATCACGTCCTGATGAGCGAAGACCTCTACGGCGGCACGGTGCGCCTCGCCGAAGAAGTCTTTGCAGACTACGGCATCACCTTCGAATACGTCGACGTGCGCGACCTCGCGCTCGTCGGCAAGCGTATGCGTCCCGAGACGAAGCTCGTCTTCATTGAAACGCCGTCGAACCCGATGATGCAGATCTCGGACATCGCGGCGCTCTCTGCGCTCGCTCACGAAAACGGCGCCCTGCTCGCCGTTGACAATACCTTCCTCTCGCCGCATTTCCAGAAGCCCTTGACGCTCGGCGCGGACATCGTGCTGCACAGCGGCACGAAATATCTGTGCGGACACAACGACGTCATCGCAGGCTTCCTCGTGCTCAAAGATGCGACGAGCGCGCAGGCAAAACGCATCGAACTGCTCGCCAAATCGGCAGGGCCGAACCTCTCGGCGCTCGACTCGTGGCTCATGCTGCGCAGCATCAAGACGCTCGGCGTGCGCGTCGAGCGGCAGGCAGAGAACGCGCTCGCCATCGCCCAGTGGCTCGGCACGCTGCCCGAAGTCACCGAAGTGCTCTACCCGGGACTCGCCGACCATCCGGGCTACGCGCTGCAGCAGAAGCAGGCGAGCGGCGCGGGCGGCATGATCTCCTTCAAGGTGCGCTCCGCCGAACTCGCGAAGGCGGCTCTCGGCAAGCTGCATCTCATCGCCTTCGCCGAGAGTCTCGGCGGCGTCGAGACGCTTCTGACGTATCCAATCGCCCAGACGCACGCTGAAATGCCCGCCGCGCTCCTAAAGCGCACGGGACTCGACGACAAACTCCTGCGCCTCTCCGTCGGCATCGAGGACGTCGAAGACCTCAAGGCCGATCTGCAGCAGGCCTTGCAGGGATAAGAAGGCGGCAGGGCGAAAAGAAAAGAAAAGGAAACGAGGCAAAATTTGCATCTCATTCAGCAAAGATGAAAGTTTTCCACGAAACCAAAGGAAAAGGAGACTTCTTCCATGAACCATTTCGACTTTGATGAAATCATCGAGCGCCGCCATACGAACAGCCTCAAATACGACTTCGCCGTCGAGCGCGGCTATCCCGAGGACGTTCTGCCGTTCTGGGTCGCCGACATGGACTTTTGTGCGCCGCAGGCGGTGCGTGATACCATTCGCCGACGCGCCGAGCACGGCATCTTCGGCTATTCGCGTCCGAAGGAGGACTACTATAGGGCGCTCGAACAATGGTTCAGCACGCGCCATGGCTGGAATCCGGGCAGGGATTCCCTCGTCATGACGCCGGGCGTCGTCTTCGCGCTCTCCATGGCGGTGCGTGCATTTACCGCGCCGAATGATACCATTCTCATAACCGAACCCGTCTACTATCCGTTTTTCAGCGTCGTCGAGGGCAATGGGCGCAAGCTCGTCACGAGCACGCTGCTCTTCGAGGACGGCGCATACCGCATGGACTTCGATGACATCGAGCAGAAGATTCGCGAGCACAAGGTGAAGCTTCTGATTCTCTGCAGCCCGCACAACCCCGTCGGGCGCGTCTGGCGCCGCGAAGAGTTGGAGCGTCTTGCCGTGATCTGCCTCGCGCACGACGTTCTCGTCGTCGCCGACGAGATTCACGCCGACTTCGTGCGTCCCGGCCACAAGCACACGCCTTTTGCCTCGCTCTCGCCCGAGACTGCGGCGCGGACGATCACCTGCACCGCGCCGAGCAAGACGTTCAACCTCGCAGGGCTGCAGCTTTCGAACATCTTCATCACGGAAAAAAGCCTGCGCCATACCTTCCGCAAGGAAGTCTACAGCACAGGCTATGACGAACCGAACATCTTCGGCCTTCTTGCCGCACAGGCGGCATACAGCGAGGGCGGCGCGTGGCTCGATGCGCTTCTCGCCTACCTTGAGCAGAATATCGCGCACACGAAGCGCTTCCTCGCCGAACGCCTGCCCAAGGTGCAGCTTGTCGAGCCGGAGGGCACCTACCTCTTATGGCTCGATTTTCGTGCCTACGGCCTTGAAGCGAAGGCGCTCGACCGAAAGATCATCGACGAGGCACGCCTCTGGCTCGACGACGGCGCGATCTTCGGCAAGAGCGGCGCAGGCTTCCAGCGCATCAACATCGCCTGCCCGCAGGCGACGCTCACGAAGGGTCTTGAGGCTCTGGCACGCGCGTTCGAGTGAATTCACCACTGCCGCCTGTGCAGCCGATCGATTCCTGCACGCAGCAGGATCAAGAAGGAGAAGATTTCCAACCGCCCGAGGATCATCAAGAAGCCTGCGAAGACCTTGACCCAGCCGGGCAGGAGCAGGAAGTCCTTGCCGCCGTAGAGGAGAGTCACGACGGTGCCCGTGCCCGACAGACAGCCGACGGCGAAGCCCATGGCGGGCAGGGTGTCGATGTGCGCGAGCGCGAGGCCGAGCGTCGCGAGAATCAGCACGACGACATAGAGGAAGAAGAAACTCAAGATCCTGCCGTGCAGCTTGTGCGGCACGGATTTGCCGTCGATCTTGACGTTGACGATCATGCGCGGGTGAATCGTGCGCAGGACTTCCGCCTTTGCCATCTTGATGAGCACGAGCAGGCGCATCACCTTGAAGCCGCCGCCGACCGCGCCGACCGAAGAGCCGAGCGTGGCGAGAAGCAGCAGCACGGCATGAGGAAAGGTAGGCCAGGAGGCGAGCGGCGCAGCGGCAAAGCCCGTCGTCGTCGCGAACGAGATGGCGTGGAAGAAGCCCATGCGAAGGCTGTGCTCGACATCGTAGACGCCGACGACGGCGAGGTAGCAGGCGAGCGCCGCGCCGCCCGCGCATACGACGAGGAGGAAGAAGCGCAGTTCCGCGTCGGCAAAGAGCGTGCGCACGTCGCGCCGCGCCGCCGCCCGCTGCCACAGGAGGAAGTTCACGCCCGCGAGCAGCATGGCGGCCTCCGCCGCGACTTCCGTCGTGATGCCGCTTCCCTTCAGCACGAGGCCGCGCGGGTCGAGTCCCGTCGTCGATATGGAAGTCAAGGCGAGCACGGCGCTCGACAGGAAACTCTCGCCTGCGAGCAGGAAGAGCCCGAGCGAGAGAAGCGTCAGGCAGGCGTAGAGGAGCGCCATCTTGCGTGCCGCCGCATTCATGCGCCGCAGGAGAGGGCTGAAATTCGTACCCTGCTGCACCGAGAGCGTCAGGCCGAAGCAGCCGCCGACCTGCGGCATGATCGTGACGAGGAGGCACAGGAAGTACATGCCGCCGATCCATCCTTGGAAGATCTGCCAGAAGCCAAGGGAGCTTTCGAGTCCCGTCGGCGTGAAGAGGAGCGCCGTCGTCGTAAATGCCGCGACGCTCGCGAAGAAGGAGTCGGCGGCGGAAAGCTCGCCCGTGAGGAAAAAGGGCAGCGCCCCCAGAAGCGAGTTCAAAAGCCATGCAGCGAAGAGGAAAACCGCTCCGTCCGTGACGCCGATCGTGTGGCGATGCCCCTTGGAGAGGTGCGAGAAGACGCGCCAGAGGACGAAGGAGAGCGCCGCGGGCATACCGAAGGCAAGCGGGTGCTCATCCTCCCAAAAGATCGCGAGGCCGAAGGCGAGAAAGAGAGCCGCGCCTTCCAGAAACGCCATGCGCCCGAGCAGGAAAGAAACGATGCGTGCGTCCATATCAATCCTTGCCCTTGAAATACTTCATAACCTTCTGCGCGAAGCGCGTCTGGATGAAGAGAATGGTTCGGTCACCGGGCAGAAGAACCGAAGCACCGTTTGGTATCACGGCCTCATCGCCGCGCACATAAGCGCAGACAAGGCATTCACGCGGCAGCCGCGCATCCATCAGAGGAATGCCCGCGACAGGTGCGCCTTCCTGCACGATGACCTCGACCGCCTCAGCCTTTGCGCCCTCAAGGAGTGATACCGAAACAACGCCGCCGCGCCGCGCGAAAGCGAGGACTTCCGAGGCGGACAAGAGGCGCGTCGGCAGGACGATGTCGACGCCGACCTTTTCCATGAGGTCGACGTATTCGCCTCGCGCGACGCGCACGACCGTCTTTTTCGCGCCCAAATGCTTGGCGAGGAGCGCGAGCATGAGGTTTAGCTTGTCGTCCTCCGTCAGGCAGACGACGGCGTCAGCGTCGGCGACGCCCTCTTCCGTCAAAAGATCGATGTCCGTGCCATCGCCGCAGATGGCAAGGCCGTTTTCGAGTGCTTCTGCCGCAAGCCGGCTGCGCTCACGATTGGTATCAATGATCTTCACGGCGACGTCCGCATCGTCGAGCATCTTGGCAAGGAAGCGCCCCGTGCGCCCCGCGCCGATAATCATGACGTGTTCGAGCTTTCTCGCGTCGCGATGTACGAAGGTCTCGCTGAACTTCTCGATTTCGGCGGGATCGCCGATGAAATACGCGTTGTCGTGCGGCAGCAGGCAGTCGTCGCCATGCGGGATGATCATGCGATGGTCGCGGAAGATCATGCCCGCGAGGATCGCCTTGGGCATTTCGAGATCCTTCAGCGGGATGTTTGCCAAGGGCGAGTGACGCGTCACCTTCGTCTCGAAGAGGCGCACCTTGCCGCTTGCGAAGTCCTCGACGTCGAGCGCAGCGGGCGTCATGAGGATGCGATAGACCTCGCGCGCCGTGATCAGTTCGGGATTCAGCATGAGGTCGATGTCGAAGTTCTCCTTCAGGTATTCCTTCGCTTCCGAAAGGAACTGCATGTCGCGGATGCGTGCGACCGTGTGCGTGATGCCGTGCTTCTTCGCGAGGATGCACGCGACCATGTTGACCTCGTCGCCCGCCGTCACGGCGATGAGGATGTCCGCCGAGCGGATGTCTGGATCGTTCATCGTGATGGGGCTGGCGCCGTTCGCCGTGACCGTCAGCACGTCGAGCGTGTTCTTCGCCGCTTCGAGCCGCGTCTCGTCCTGATCGACGAGTACGACATCGAACTCCTCGTTCGCGAGCAGCTCGGCGATGCTGTAGCCGAGCTTTCCCGCACCGACTATGACAATGCGCAAGGAAACTCCTCCTCTTGAGATGTATGCACAAAAAAAGCCAAGGGAGCCGCCGCCGTGCGAATCTGCACGGGCTTCCCTTGGCTTTTTGCACCCTTTGCCTTATTTTAACGCATTCAGCGCGGCGGTGCAAATCATTTCAGTGTGATGAGTTCGTAGTCGCGCGTACCGAGTCCGATCTTCTCGCCGTGCACGAGCGTTTCTTCCCAACAGACGTTGGGATTCGAGTCGAGGAAGTGGTCGTGATGGTGATGCCAATCGGGCTTGGCGAGGTGGTCGCCGAGCTTGCTGTTGCGGATCGGCTGCGCCTTGAGCGCCATGTCGACGCACGCCTGGTCGAGCGCGATGGGATCGAATGAGGCGAACATGCCGATGTCGGGCAGGATCGGCGCGTCATTTTCGCCGTGACAGTCGCAGTTCGGCGAGATGTCACGCGCGATGCTGATGTGGAAGCACGGACGATCCTGACAGACGGCCTGCGCGTATTCCGCCATGCGGCGGTCGAGGATGTCGGCGGCGTCCCAGACCTCATTGTAGAGCGCGTTGAACGTGCACGAGCCGATGCAGCGGCCGCAGCCCTTGCAAAGCTCCTTGTCGACGACCGCCTTGTTCTCAACGTAGGAAATCGCGTCCGAGCCGCATTCCTTCGCGCAGCGACGACAGCCGCGGCAAAGCTCCTCGTGGACGCCGACCTTGCCCGACGAATGCTGCTCCATCTTGCCCGCGCGGCTGCCGCAGCCCATGCCGATGTTCTTGATCGCGCCGCCGAAGCCCGTCTGCTCGTGCCCCTTGAAGTGCGTGAGGCTGATGAAGACGTCGGCGTCCATGACGGCGCGGCCGATCTTCGCCGTCTTCAACACGCGGGCGTTCTTGATCGGCACTTCCAGCTCGTCCGTGCCGCGCAGACCGTCGCCGATGATGATCTGACAGCCCGTCGTCGTCGGGTTGAAGCCGTTGATGTTCGCGCAGTCGAGATGCTCGGGCGCATGGCGGCGGCTGCCCGGATAGAGCGTGTTGCAGTCCGTCAGGAAAGGAATGCCCTTTTCCTCCTTTACGAGGTCGGCGACGGCCTTCGCGTACTGCGGGCGAAGGAACGCGAGGTTGCCGAGTTCGCCGAAGTGCATCTTGATGGCGACGAAGCGGCCCTCAAGCTCGATCGTCTTGAGGCCCGCCGTAAGACACAGACGCTGCAGCTTCTTCGTCAGGCTCGTGCCGACGTCCGTGCGGAAATCGGTAAAATAAACTTTTGCTTTCTCTGCCATGGTATTGCTCCTTTTTCTTTTGCAGACACGTTCTTTCTTACGGGACGAATTCCCCTAAATCCATTGTAGCATACGAGTACATGAAAAGTATATGAAATCTCCTATTCTCATCTTTTTCGCCTTGACCTTGAGAACGTTCCTCCGTAGAATAGTACTATGAACGTTATGGAGAGAAATGGAAACATCGGCGCGACGTAGGTCGCTGAGAAGAGTCCTGTCTCGGGACTGTGAGCCTATGGAATCACAAAGGAGGAATTCACTTTGAAAACAAGACGAACGATGCAAGGTCTGATCGGCGCTCTTCTCGCGCTCTTTCTTATGACGGGCTGCGGCCTGCAGGCGGAGGAATCGGGCAAGTCGGCGGAAGCCAAGGCGGAGCAGGCGATGGATGCAGAGGGCGTGGAAGGGACGGCGCCGCCTTTCAAGGCGACATCATTCGACGGCTCGGAGGTCGCGATCAACGCCGCCATGGACAAGAAGCTCTACGTCATCAACTTCTGGGCGACATGGTGCCCGCCGTGCCGAGCCGAGATGCCTGAACTGAACGAGTTCGCCAAGAAGCATGAAGGCGAGGTCACGTTCTACGCCGTCAACCTGCAGGAGCCGAAGGATACGGTCGACAAGTTCCTCAAGGACAACGGCTACACGATGCCCGTGCTCCTCGACCTCAAGGGAGAGGCGGCGGATACCTACAAGGTTCGCGCCATTCCGACGACCTACGTCATCGACCGGGACGGCAAGATCCTGCTGAAGAAGATCGGCGGAACGACGGCGGCGGAGCTGGAAACGGCACTCACGCGCGCGGCGAAGTAGGAGGTTTTCTCTTGGAAGCAATCTCCTTCGGCGCGGCGTTTCTCGCCGGCGTCGTCTCCTTCGTCTCGCCGTGCGTGCTGCCGATGCTGCCGACCTTCGTGCTGATCCTCGCGGGATCGAGCAGCGCGGCGGCTTCAAGCGGTGCAGCAGCTCCAAGCGGCGCGGCAGGTGTTTCGGCGCCGCCCGCTGCGGCAGGGCGTGCGCTCTTTCGCAACGTCGCGGCCTTCCTCGCAGGCTTCGCCGTCGTCTTTCTCGCGCTCGGCGCGACGGCGACGGTGCTCGGGCAGTTTCTCACAGGTCATCTCGCGCTTTTGGAAAAGGCGGGGGCCGTCATGCTCGCGCTCTTGGGACTGTTCCTCTCGGGACTCATCAGCCCGCGCTTCCTCTACCGCGAGTGGCGGCCGTTCCTGCATCGCCCATCGGAGGGTGTCGTCGGCTCTTTCCTTCTGGGCATGTCGTTTACCGTCGGCTGGACGCCGTGCACGGGCCCGATCCTCGCGGCGATTTTCATCTATGCGGGAAGCCGCGCGACCGTCGTCGAGGGGCTTTGGCTGCTCGGCTTCTACGTGCTCGGCTTCGCCCTGCCGTTCTTCGTGCTAGCGCTCCTCTGGCAGCGACTCGAAAAGCGCGTGCGCACGCTCTACCGCTTCCTTCCTGCCGTGCAGAAGGTCGCGGGCGTCTCGCTCGTCGTGCTCGGCGTCATGATGTGGTTCGGCTGGACGATGCGCTTTATGGGCTGGCTCTCCGGCCTCGTGCCGTTCTCTTTCTAGTTTCTGGGAGGAATCTCCATGCGCATGTATGATCTCATCACGAAGAAGAAGCGCGGCGAGCCGCTTGCTGCAAGCGAGATCCGCGCCATGGTCGAGGGATTCACGAAAGGGGAGATTCCTGACTATCAGATGGCGGCGATGCTCATGGCGATCTGCTTTCGCTCCATGACGGAAGAGGAGATGCGCGCGCTTACGCTCGCCATGGCGGCCTCGGGCGACGAGGTCGACCTCTCGGCCTTTGGCAGCTCCACGGTCGACAAGCACTCGACGGGCGGCGTCGGCGACAAGACGACGCTCATCGCCTGCCCCATCGTCGCGGCGGCGGGCGGGCGCATCGCCAAGATGAGCGGGCGCGGTCTCGGCCACACGGGCGGCACCGTCGACAAGCTCGAATCCATTCCGGGCTTTCAGACGACGCTCTCACGCGAAGACTTTTTCGCCGTCATAGAACAGACGGGGCTTTCCCTCATCGGGCAGTCGGGCGAGCTTGCACCCGCCGACAAGAAGCTCTATGCGCTGCGCGACGTCACGGCGACGGTCGACTCCATTCCGCTCATCGCCGCCTCTATCATGAGCAAGAAACTCGCGGCGGGCAGCGCGGCGATCGTGCTCGATGTCAAGACGGGCAGCGGCGCCTTCATGAAGACGCTCGACGACGCGCTCGCGCTCGCGCGTGCCATGGTCGCCATCGGCGAGGGCGCAGGGAGAAAGACCTCCGCCGTCATCACCGACATGGACGTGCCCTTGGGATCTGCCGTCGGCAACGCGCTCGAAGTCGCCGAAGCCATGGAAGTGCTCAAGGGCAGAGGCCCCGCCGACCTCAGGGAGGTCAGCCTCGCGCTCGCCGCCGACATGCTGCGCCTCATCGGGCGCGGCGACTTCGCCGAGTGCCAAAGGCTTGCAGAGAAGGCCATCGAGGACGGCAGCGCCTTTCGCACCTTTGCCGCGATGGTCGAGGCGCAGGGCGGTGACGCCTCCTGCCTCGCTGATCCCAAAAAACTGCCGCAGGCGGCGTTTCAATTGGAAATCCTCGCTGAGAGGGCCGGCTATATCACGCACATGGACGCCGAAATGATCGGTCAGGCCGCCTGTATGCTCGGCGCGGGGCGCGAGACGAAGGAAAGCGTCATCGACCATGCGGCAGGCATCCGCATCTTGAAAAAGACGGGCGAAGCCATCGAAGCCAAAGAGGCGCTCGCCGTGCTCTGCACGAACGATGAAAGCCGGCTCGCATCTGCAGCCGCTTGCTATACCCGCGCCCTTGAGATCGCAGCCGAGCCGCCCGAGAAGCGCCCGCGCATCTTCGCGCGCGTCACGAAGGAAAGCTTCGGCCACGCCGAAAGGGCGCATGAGGAAGAGGCAAAAGACATCATGAGCGACGCGCTCCTCGCTGAGATCCGCGCCGCCATGGCAAGACGTGAAGAGAAGGAGGGCGGCGCAGATGGACGATGAATCCCTCATCGAGCTTGCCAAGAAAGCGCGCGCCCATGCCTATGTGCCGTATTCGGGCTTTGCCGTCGGCGCGGCGGCGCTCGCGCCCGACGGGCGCGTCTTCTTGGGCTGCAATATCGAAAACGCCTCCTACGGCTTGACGAACTGCGCCGAGCGCACCGCCATCTTCAGCGCCGTCGCTGCGGGCATCCGACGCTTTGCGGCGCTCGCCGTCGTCGCAGACGGCGAGCTGCCGTGCTCGCCGTGCGGCGCGTGCCGCCAGGTCATCGCCGAATTCGCCGTCGAGCGCATCATCCTCGCCAACCTCGCGGGAAAGCGCCGCGTCGTGACCAAAGAAGAACTGCTGCCCTTCGCCTTTTCGCTTGAAGAGAAATCCCTGCCGTCCGATTGACGGCAGGGATTTCTGCATGATGCGGCAGTTTTGCCGCACGACCCGTGCAAAGCTGATCGGCGCGGAGCGCAGGGGGCGAAAGGACGCGGCGCATCAATCCGCGCTTTTCTGCGCCGTGATTTCAGCGAAATGTGCGAGCAGCCAGACGACGAGATCATCTTCCGCCCGGCAGCCCGTGAAGTCAGCGGCCTGCTTGATACTCTCATGCGCGTTGCCCGAGGCGATGCCGATGTCGGCAAGCTCGATCATCTCCCGGTCGTTCAAGTAGTCGCCAAGAGCGATGATGCGCCTTCCTTGGCAGATGGGAAGCCCTCGAATCTCTTCGATCATGGCGCCCTTCGATACGCCTTGGGCGACAAACTCATAATAATTGGCCTCGGAGTAGAAATGATGGCTGAGACTCGCTGTGCCGAAGTTCTTCGCAAGACGCTCCACACGGTGCAGCGCGGGCGGCGCATCGCAGACGAGGAGTTTGAGCCACGGTGTCCGCTGCATGTCGGAAACATCGGCAAGAGGTATATGCCGGAAGCGATAGAACTCCCGGACGAGCCGCGGATCGTCGTTCTCCTCAGGGCTGACGATGCAGCAGGCTTCTTCCGTATAGATTTCGACGCACGCCTGCGGAAACATCTTCAAGCACTCGGCGGCGAAGCGCGGCCAGATATTGGGCGAGTCTTCTGCGCCCTGCAAATTTCTTTGCGCGAGAACCTTCCGCTCCTGCCAGTCGTAGAGCATGGAGCCGTTGAAGAAGATGCTCGGCGCCGTGATCGGCAGTCCGCGGACATAGCCGCCTGCCGCCTCGGGCGTGCGCCCCGTCGCGATGCCAAAAAGGCCGCCGCCCGCGACAAAAGCGCGAATCGCCTCCGCATTCGCCGCAGAAATCGCCTTCCCATGCGGCACGATTGTACCGTCAAGGTCGCTGATCAACATGTACTTTTCGTATGGTTTCATTGTGGGGTACTCCTCCCTGTATCGCACACCATTCTCTCGTCTTGAGAAAACGCTGCGTTTATTATAGCAAGAAAGAACGGCTGCTGCACGCGCTTGAGTCCTGTCGTAAAAAACGGACAGCTTCTGCGCCGCGCTTTCGGCACAGATGTAAAAATCATATAAATTCAATAGGAAAACTGTTGACTTTTTGTCTTTTCCTTACTATAATGAGAATCAATAGAGATAACTGCCTATTATATAAAGGAGATGACGATCATGCGTGAAGCAGGACATACCTTTTTGGCGAGAATGGGGAAGACGAAGCTGCGCCCAGGCGGCATCGACGCGACGAACTGGCTCTTGGAGAAGGCGAAGATCGAGCCGTCGTCCAAAGTTCTTGAAGTTGCGTGCAACATGGGGACGACGATGATCCTCGTCGCCGAGCGGTACGGCTGCGAAGTCGTCGGCATAGACCTCGATGAGGCGGCGCTCGAAAAAGCGCGTGAAAATATCAAGAAAAAGAAGCTCGAAGACAAACTCTCCGTCGTCAGCGGCAGCGCTTTCGCGCTTCCCTTCGAGGATGCGAGCTTCGATGTCGTCATCAACGAGGCGATGCTTACGATGCTCATCGGTGAGGACAAGGAGCGCGCGCTCAAGGAGTATTCGCGCGTCCTGAAGCCCGGCGGCGTCCTTCTGACGCACGACGTCGTCTTCCGAGAGAAAGACCCGAAGGTGCAGCACGAGCTTATGGCCGGGCTTTCCAAGGCGATCAACGTCCACGTCGAGCCGCTGACGCTTGCAGGCTGGAAGGAAACGATCGAGAAGCATGCTTTCCGTACGGAGCAGAAGCATGGCGATATGACGCTCCTCGACCCGCCGGGCATCCTGCACGACGAAGGCGCGAAGGGTGCGTTGAAGATCATGACGAACGCCATGAAGAAGGAGAACCGCGACATGTTCACTACGATGTTTGACTTCTTCCACGACCACGCCGCCCAGCTCGGCTATGTGGCAAACTTCAGCACGCGGGTATAGTCGGCGCGCGATCATACAGCTAAAAAACGGGGCTGCTGCACGAAATGGACGTGCAGCAGCCCCGTTTCCTTTTGCAGGACGCGCTGAATCAATAATTCTTCTTGAGCTGTTCAAAATATGCCTGCGGATGGGCGCAGACAGGACAGACCTGCGGTGCCTGCGGCGATTCGCAGACGTAGCCGCAGTTGCGGCACTGCCAGATGATCTTCTCGTCCTTCTTGAAGACCTTCTCATCCTTGACGTTTGCGAGCAAGAGGCGATAGCGCTCCTCGTGCTCCTTCTCGATCTTTGCGACGGCCTCGAAGAGATTTGCGATCTTCGTGAAGCCCTCTTCCCTTGCGACCTTGGCAAACTCGGGATACATCGACGTCCATTCCTCGTGCTCGCCGTCAGCGGCTGCCTCAAGGTTCTCCGCCGTCGTGCCGATGCCCGCGACGAGCTTGAACCAGATCTTCGCATGCTCCTTCTCGTTGCCCGAAGTCTCCGTGAAAAGCGCCGAAATCTGCTCGAAGCCGTCCTTCTTCGCACGCGATGCATAGTAGCCGTACTTCGTATAAGCTTGCGATTCGCCGGCAAATGCCGCCCAAAGATTCTTTTCGGTCTGTGAACCTTTCAATTCCATGATAATTCCTCCTCATAGAATAGTTTGTAGATACGGATTTTCCTGTATCATAACACCGGCGGCAAATACCGTCAATCCCTATTTGTTTAATATGAATGATTCTCGTTCCGATTGCCCAATACTCACGGCTTACATCTTGCGCACGAAGAGAGCGCGCAGTGCATTCAAGACGGCGAGAACCATGACGCCGACGTCAGCGAAGATGGCGAACCACATGTTGGCGATGCCGATGGCGCCGAGCACGAGGCACAGGAGCTTTATGCCGATGGCGAAGACGATGTTCTGATGCACGATCGCCATGCACTTTCTCGCGATGCGGATCGCCTTCGGCAACTTCAGCGGATCGTCGTCCATCAGCACGACGTCGGCGGCCTCGATGGCGGCGTCAGAGCCCATCGCGCCCATGGCGATGCCGATGTCCGCGCGGCTGAGGACGGGTGCGTCGTTGATGCCGTCGCCGACGAAGGCGAGCTTCTTCGCCGTTTTCCCCGCGAGCAGGCGCTCGACCTCCTGCACCTTGTCGGCAGGCAGAAGCTCGCTCTTGACCTCGTCTATGCCGAGTTCCGCCGCGACCTTCTCAGCGGCGGCATGCGCGTCGCCTGTGAGCATGACGGCGCGCTTCACGCCCGCTTCATGCAGACTTTTGATCGCCGCCTCCGACGTCGGTTTGAGCGCATCGGAAATGACGATGTGTCCGGCGTACTTGCCTGCGACCGCCATCTGCACGATTGTGCCCGGGTGGTGACACGGGCGGTACTCAATTCCGAGACGCTCCATGAGCTTGCCATTGCCAGCGGCCACTTCGATACCGTCGACCTTCGCCGTCACGCCGAGACCGCCGATCTCCGCGATGTCCGTGACGCGCGAGCGATCAATCTCCTTGCCGTAAGCCTGCTGCAGGCTGCGGCTGATGGGATGCGACGAAGCGCTCTCGGCGAGCGCGGCAAGCTCCAGAAGCTTTTTGTCATCCATCGTGCTGTGATGCACGGCGTTGACCTCGAAGACGCCGCGGGTCAAAGTACCCGTTTTGTCGAAGACGACGGTGTCGACCTCGGCGAGCATTTCGAGGTAGTTCGCGCCCTTGACGAGCACGCCCTCGCGGCTCGCACCGCCGATGCCCGCGAAGAAGCTCAGGGGAACGCTGACGACGAGTGCGCATGGGCAACTCATGACGAGGAAGATCAGGGCGCGGTAAATCCATGTACCCCAGTCGGGCGCGGCATCGAGCGCGGCGAGGCGCACGACGGGCGGCACGATGGCGAGGAGGATGGCGGCCGCGACGACGATCGGCGTATAGACGCGCGCAAAACGTGCGATGAACGTCTCCGAACGCGACTTGCGCGCGCTGGCATCCTCGACAAGTTCCAAAATCTTCGAGGCGGTCGATTCGTCGAACTCCTTCGTCGTACGAATCTTCAAGACGCCCGTGAGATTGATGCAGCCGCTGAAGACGGCGTGCCCCTTCTCTACGTCGCGCGGCAGGCTCTCGCCCGTCAGTGCGCTCGTATTGAGCGTCGATGCGCCATCCGTGATGATGCCGTCAATGGGGATCTTCTCGCCCGGCTGCACGACGATCTCCGTGCCGATTTCGATTTCGTCGGGGTCACGGCGTATAAGCTTTCCATCCTCTTCCACATTCGCGTAGTCGGGGCGGATGTCCATGAGCTCGCCAATGTTTCTGCGACTTCTTCCGATGGCATAGCTTTGAAACCATTCGCCGACCTGGTAGAAGAGCATGACGGCGATGCCTTCCACATAGTCGCCATCCTCGTAGAGAGCAAGCCCCATCGCGCCGATGGTCGCGATCGACATCAGGAGATTTTCGTCGAGCGGACGACGATTCCATACGCCCTTCGCTGCCTTGATGATGATGTCATAGCCGACGATGAGGTACGGCACGACGTAGAGGAAGAAGCGCGGCAGACCCGCCACGGGCAGCTGGCTCAAGACGATCATCAAGGCGGCCGCCAGAAGGATGCGGATGAGATTTCTTTTTTGTTTCTTGTTCACGAAAATACCTGCTTTCTGGCGACGTGATGTTGAATCCTACTCTGGGCGGTCAACGTCAACCGCGCATCTGCGCTCTTCGAGCTTGATTTGCGGGACGTTTTCGCATTCGAGCCGTTTCCCAATTGGCTGCGTCCTTTGGACTTGCCTCTTGGACGGCTCAGAAGCGGTCAACGTCAGCCAATCACGCTTCGCTTGTAGCTCGCGTTCTTGGGACGTTTTCGCATTCGAGCCATTTCCCAATCGTCTGCGTCCTTCGGACTTGCCTCTTGGACGGCTCAGAATTCAATATTGCAGTCGCTTTCGATCTTGCGGCAGGCCTCTAAGACGCGCGGCATGACTTCAGCCGGCTCGCTGCCGTCGGCGAATTCGACCTTCATCTTCAGCGCCATGAAGTTCACCGTCGCGTCCTTTACGCCCTCGATCTTTTTCGTTGCGTCTTCCATCATCTGAGCGCAGTTCGCGCACTCGACTTCGATCTTGTAGCTCTTTTTCATGGGAGTTCCTCCTTATTGATTAAGTGATTATTTAATCGTTATGGCCATTATAGCGAGGTCGAGAAAGTTTGTCAAGTGTTTTTAAGAAAAAGATGGGTCCAGTCGCACATATTCTGTTCCAAATGAAAAACGGCAGCTCCGCCGCATGGACGAAGCTGCCATTTTCTTTTTACCGCTTGCCGCGCCGCCATAGCACGAAAGCGCCGACAAAGAGCGCGAGCCACGCGGCAGATCCCACGATATTGCCCGCAAGCGTATCGCCAAGCGGCGCGGCCATGGCGACGAGGGAGAGCGCGACGAAGAGCGCAGGCGCCTTCCACGGCACAGCCTTCGCCGCCGGATGGGGCGCGAGCACGGGCGGTCTCTCCTTTTTGCGGCGGCTTCTCTGCAGCCAGCCGCAAAAGCCCGTGACGATGACGGCGGCGCAAAGCAGATCGAGAACCGCCCAGATGATCTTCAGGAACATCGTCGAATGATTGTGCAGGTGCAGATCGCGCACGGCATCACAAAAGACGAGCCAGCGCGGCAAGGGCTTCGTGAAGTTCTCGATCTCGCCGCCCGCCGTGCGCAGCAGGTAGACGTCCTGCCCGCGAAACATCTGCGGTCTCTCGGCATCCGCCAGCGTCAATGCGGCGGGGGTTGATCCTTCGGCAGCGTCGAGGTAGAGAATCTCCTGGGCGGGAAAATGCTCCTTTGCATAAGCAATCATCTCAGCGAAGGTTATGGCGGGCGGCGCACTTTCCCTCTGCGGCACACTTGCTATCACATCCTCGGCATAGCTGCTGTAGCCGAGCATGCCGAAGACGATGGCGATTCCGCTCAAGGTCAAGAGCGCCGCCCAGACTGCCGTGATGATGCCGAGGAAGATGTGCCAGTCGAAAAAACTGCCCGCTGACGTGCCACCTCGCATACCGCCGAAAAGCCGCCGCTTCATGAAGGACGGATAGAGAAGCACCCCGCCCAAGAGCGAGAGGAAGCTCAAGAAGCACATGATGCCGAGGAAGATCATGCCGCCCTGCCCCATGGCGAGACGCAGATGCAGGTGATGCATCCAGCCCATGAAGGCAGCGAGCGCGGGCGATTTGACGCCGCCGCTCCGCCAAGGCACAAGCGTGTCCTGCTGCGGCGCGTAGGCGAGCGCAGACACGCCATATCCGCCGCCGGTGTGCGAAAACCGATAGACGAGAAGCCCGCGCTCGGGATAGGCGGAAATCGACTGCACCCTGCGCCCGGGATTCTCGCGCTCGATCCGCTCCAAGCCCTTTGACGCTTCCGCCCAAAGCACACGAGAGGATGTCTCGCCGAAGGCAGGCCGTTTTTCAAGCGCATTCCAGAGCGCGATATCGCCGTTGAAGAGCAGCGGCAGTCCCGTCAAGACGAGCAGCAGGAAGAATATGGCGCACACGGCGCTGATCCAACGGTGCAGCAGGTAGATGAGTCTCATGGAGCTGTCCTTTCGTGGTGCAGATATGATAAGCCCTGCCGGGTTTATCCGCGCTTCCCTAGAAGGAATACGTCGCACCGAGAGAGTAGGTTCTATCGCTCGCTGCTTCATTCGCGTAGAAGTGCCGATTGAAGAGGTTATCGATGCCGAACTGCAGTCTGAAGCTGTCGTCGAACTTATACGTCAAGTAGAGATTCGTAGTGAAGAAACTGTCCTCTGAGCCGTATTCACCAGTAGTTGTATCAACATCCTGCCTTGCGGCCACATACCTTGCATCAAGGACACCGCCGAACTTCCCGCGCGTATAGTCGATACCGAAGCCTGCCATGTGCTTCGGCAAATCCCAATCTCGGTACGTATCGCCGCCGCTCGTATATTCGCCTGATTCAAAGGTGTAGTTCAGATATACCCGCCAATCGCGGCTCAGACGATGCTTGACGTCGAACTCTATCCCCTTGATCATCGCTTCATTCATGTTGTAATAGGCTCTGATACCGTTGCGCGTAGCGATGGCAATCTTATCCTTCGTATCCACGCGGAAGAACGTCAAACCATATGAGGTGTTCTTGTTGATCTTCTGTTTCATTCCCAGTTCGTACGTCGTAGATTTTTCCGGCGTCAGATCAGGATTGGCCTTGATGGAACGCGGGTCGTCTCCCGCACGGCGATAAAGACGATAAATCGACGGCGGATTGAATGATTTGCCAAAGCTGGCATAAATCATCGTGTCCTTTTGCGGCTCATAGGTCACAGCGAATTTTGGACTCCAGGCATTGAAGGCCGTGTCTTCATAATCTTTGCGTACATCATCGATGTAGGAATAGCCATCCTTCTTATCGAAGCGGTCATAACGCAGACCGACCTGCAGCCGCCAACGCGGATCAAGCTCTAACTCATCCTGCACGAAAAGAGCTGTGGAGATGATGGATCCACCGCTCTGTGCGTATGGATCGCCATATTCTGAACTCCAATCCTTCCAACGATGAAGATCAACGGCACGATAGCGCATCTTGTCTTTCATCCATGCAAAGCCTGCAAGCAGCGTATGATTCTTAATCGTCCATTTCTTTTGCGCTTCTATATTGTAGTTCTTCGTAGGATATTCCGCTCGGTTTCCCAATCCCGTCCAATCGATGCTTGTAGCGCGCCACGAGGCACCGGAATAACCATCCTTCGTGGTGTCGCTATAGCCGATGTTCGCCGTGAAAGAGTTTTTCTTATCCTCATAGCGCAATTTGTGGACGTCTTGCTCGCGCTTTCCCATATAGCCGAGAAAATCCCCTGGCGAGGCGCTGATATAATTACCGTTCGGCAAGAGTACCGTCCCGGAAAATGTAGGATTTCCGCTCGCATCACGCAAATAAGTGATGGGGTCATGGTAAGAATACTTATAAGAATTGTGCATATAGGTGTAGCTGAGCGAACGGCTGGCATCAAAGTCGTAATTCATATCAAAGAAGACATTTTCACTTGATCTTTTTCTTGCACCACGGCTGCCTACGATATATTCGCCATCAGAAAGCTTCGGAAATACGCCCGTCGCATCCGGAGTAACACCTGCATTATACCACTCTTCCGTCGTGGCATAGTGCCCGACCCAGCCATCCGATGTACGTTTTTCGTAACCGAGACGGAAGTCGAGCTTACCGTCGCCGCCCGTGACCTGCATGCCGCGCTGCCATGTGTTGTTGCTGCCGTGAGAGACTTCAATTTTGCCATGAAGGAGCTGCTGCTCGGGATTCTCCGGCTTTTTCGGTTTCTTCGTAATGATGTTGATGACACCGGCGACAGCATGACCGCCGTAGAGCGAGGAACTGGCTCCGCGCACGATCTCGATGCGCTCGATGTCACTGAGCGGGATGGAATCCCAATTGACGCCGCCGTCAAAGGCCGTGTTGAGCTGCTGTCCATTGTACATGACAAGGATGTTCGGACTGCTAAATCCACGCAGCTCCAAGCCATCCTTCACTTCTGCCGTCGGCGCAACATAGATGCCTGCCTCCCTCGCAAGCGCTTCGCGCAAACTGAAGACATGCCTCTTTTCAAGTTCTTTCGCCGTGATGACGGTGACGTTGGCGGGAACTTTGTTGACAGGTTCCGCGACTCTCGTCGCCGTGACGGTCGTCTCTCCGAGGTCATGTCCCCCCGCCGTGGACGAAGTTTCCGTGGACACCGTCGTCGAATCAACTGCTGTGTTCGTCGTCTCAGCACTTTTTTCCGCCGCATACACTTGGGTTGTTCCCGCAACGGAACAGATGACGGCAAGCGTCAGGCATTTCTTTTTCCATGGATTCATTTTGCAGAACTCCCTTTCCTCATCTAGTAAACTACACGCACAATCTCCAAAAATAAAACACAACCCCTCCTTTCGTGCGCGAAAAAGGAGGGGCTGCGCGAAAACTTCCGTCAATGGCTGTACGCTCTCGGCCTAGCAAAAGGCATGGGCTTGCTGCCGCCAAAATCTCCTCCCCATCGCTCGCAGGTTCAAACGGTGATTGTTGATCAGGCAGTTCTCCTGGCTCCAGTTCATCGCACGGCTGCACCTTCCCAAGTTTCCTCAGTGGCATTTTGCAGCGTGCTCCCTGTTACAGTGGCGTGACCGCGCCGGCTTCAACCGACTTCCCTATTAAGTCTTGCGACACCTGACCCAAATATAGAAAATTTATTTCTTCATAACAATCCTTCCGCCAAAGAATATCATGCATCACAGGCATTGTCAATACCAAACTAAACAAATGCTGCTCCAAAACCCGTAACAAATATGACGACAAGCGCAATCTGTATTTGTTATAATGACAGCAATGAGAAACGCATTCAGATTTGGAACAGGAGAGAGCGATATGAAAAAGGAATTGGACTTAAATAAAACGGTGGCGGAACTTGTCGAGGAGTTTCCGGAGTTTCAGCAGGCAATGGCAGAGATCGGCTTCAAGGAGATTACGAATCCGATGGTCTTGAACGTCATGGGGCGCGTCATGACCGTGCCCAAGGGTGTGGCGATCAAGGGGATGAAGTTGGAAGACGTCGTGCGCGAGCTGGAGGCACGCGGTTTCACGATCAAGCAGGATGAAGCTGCTGCGGCGCATGCGTGCAGCTCTTGCGGTACGCACGAGGCGCAGCCCCATGTGCACGGCGAAGATGGCTGTGGCTGCGCCCATACCGCTGCGACGGCAGGCGTGGCGGACGGAGAGGCGACGGAACGCGCGGCTGTGCTCAAGGGTTTCCTGCAGCGCCTTTCGGCAGGCGAGTCGCTGGAGACGGTACGCAAAGATTTCATCAAGGACTTCGCGAGCGTTTCGGCCGAGGAGATCTCCGCTGCTGAGCAGCAGCTCATCGAAGGCGGCACGCCGATTCACGAGGTGCAGAAGCTCTGCGATGTACATTCGGCGCTCTTCCACGGGCATATTGGCGGTACAGCGCCCACTGCGGACGCCGCACCCGAGGTGCAGGATCTGCCCGACGGGCATCCGCTTACGGTGTTAAATCTCGAAAACAAGGGGCTGTCCGAACTCCTTGATCGCCTGAAAACCGCCTTGGAGGCGAACGATGTCCCCGGCTTGAGCCGCGGTCTCGGCGAACTGCACGCGATCTACTCGCACTACGGCAAGAAGGAATCGCTGCTCATGACACTTCTCTACCGCTACGGCGTGACGGGTCCTTCGGGCGTCATGTGGGGTGTCGATGACGAGATCAAGGCGGAGCTTCGCGCACTCATGAAGTCGTTCGGCGATGGGATCTCGGGCGAAGAGGAGCGTTATTCCGCCTTTTTCCAGCGCATCCGTGACATGATCTACAAGGAAGAGAAGATCCTCTTCCCGCTGACGCTGCGCTTCTTCTCTGAAGAAGATTGGCTCATGATTTACCGCGACATGCCGGAATTCGGCATCGCATTCATCAAGGATGCACCGAAATGGGCGGCGGGCGATGCCTATGTTGCGGAGGCAGAAGCGAAAGAGCGCAAGATGATCGCCTCGGGCAAGGTGCGGCTATCGACGGGCGAAATCGGCTGCAAGGAGCTAGAAGCCATCTTGAACCTCCTGCCCGTCGACATCACCTACATCGACAAGGACGAGATGCTGCGCTTCTTCTCGAATCCCGGGCAGGTCTTCGCGCGCCCGCGCATCGCTTTAGGGAGCAAGGTCTACAACTGCCATCCCGCCAACATCGTGCCGATCATCGAGCAGCTCGTCGCCGATTTCAAGGCGAAGAAGCGCGATCGCATGGAGATCTATCGCTATATCAAGGGCAAGCCTGTCGGCGTGCGCTATCTCGCCATCTACGACGAGAACGGCGAATACACGGGCGCGGTCGAACTCGTAGAGGACTTCTCCGAAGCTCTCGCGCAATTCGGCGAGAAGAAGTAGAAACAACTGGTCGTTTTCGGTATTCGCTTTAATCCGTATGCCAAAGTCGTATGTGAAAACGTTCCGCAAATCAAGCCCACAGGGTGCAGCTGACGTTCACAAAGCCTCATCCCATATTGGCGAAGCGCTCGACCGCCTTGGTGAAGCTCTCGACCGTCTTTTCCGCATCGCCGTGGGCAATGCCGTCCTTCACGCAGTGCTGGATGTGGCCTTCGAGCACGATCTGACCGCATTTGTGCAGCGCAGCCTTTGCGGCATTGATTTGCGAGAGAAGATCCTCACATGGAATTTCCTCCTCGACCATGCGGTCGAGAGCCTCGACCTGTCCGCGAATCTTTCTGAGCCTGCGGTGCAGGTTCTCCATGTCCATGCATTGACGCATCGTATCCCTCCTCAGTCCTTGTATCCCGTCGTGCGATTGACGAGGTTTTCGAGCGGTACGCCCTGCATGAATGCTGCAAGATTTCTCGCAGCGATCTGAACGATCTTGTCCTGTGTTGCGCTCAGGTGATCGTCGCCCGAGATATGCGGCGTTATATAAATATTCGGTGTATGCCAGAGCGAGTGATCGGCGGGAAGGGGCTCGGGATCTGTGACGTCGAGCGCCGCGCCTGCGAGACGGCCTTCCTTCATCACTTCGATGAGGTCTTCCGTGACGACGGCGTTGCCGCGCCCGATGTTCAGGAAGTAGGAGCCTTTTTTCATCGCAGTAAAGCGCTTTTTGTCGAAGATGCCCCTCGTCGCCGTTGTCCCTGGCAGAACCGATACGACGACATCCGCACGTGCGAGCAGAGAATCGAGTTCTTCCATCGTGCCCATCTCATCGATGCCGAAGGGCTTTGCTCCCTCGCGGCGGCGCACGCCGATGACGTAAGCACCGAGCGCCTTGACGCGGCGCGCGAAGGCACGACCGATGTCGCCTGCGCCGAGGATCAAGACGGTCGCGTCCTCGATCGAGGTGACGCTCCCTTCATCGTGCCAGATTCCCTTCTTCTGGTTGTCGTAGTAGGGATAGAGCTTCTTCATCATCGCGAGGAGCTGTGCGAGCAGATGCTCGGAAAGTGCAAGACCATAGGCTCCCGTCGCATTCGTCAGGAGGACATCGTCCTTGAGCACGCCTTCTTTACAGTAGGTGTCTGCCCCTGCCGTATTGAGCTGCAACCAGCGCAATTTCTTCGCTGCGGGCAGAAGCTTCGTCGGCACGTTGCCGATGATGGCATCAACATCGGCGAGGTCTTCTTCACGCACCTGATCAGCAGGCACGAAAAGAAGCTCTGCCCCCGTCGCATTTCTTTGCAGCTGTTCCTTATGATGCTCGTTTGTTCGCAAGGCAATCAGAATTTTCATGGCGCCTCCTTTGTCGCAGTTCAATGATTTTTCCTCTATTATACCATAGGATGCAACCTATACATCATGTCTGCCTACTCAGTTTTCCATTTCCTTAGGATAGAGCCGCCGCATGCGTTTTACGTGTGCGGCTTTTTTGTGCGGAGTTTTATATCATTTTGAAAAATATTTTTAGAATTGGCAGGAAAATCCGCGGGGGGGGGA
>CAJPOT010000021.1 GCA_905372355.1 uncultured Selenomonas sp.
TACGTCGAAAGTACTTGGTTGGAGACGACCTGGGAGGATAGAAAGCTGCTGGTTCTGACATGCCACCGCTTTTGCGGTGGCATACCTTATGGCGGCTGTGGTGAAGTGGTTAACACACTGGATTGTGGCTCCAGCATTCGTGGGTTCGAGCCCCACCAGTCGCCCCATCTTAGGGGTATAGCTCAACTGGTAGAGCAACGGTCTCCAAAACCGTAGGTTGTGAGTTCAAGTCTTACTGCCCCTGCCATTGTCATATCGGCCTCATTTCTTGGAAATGAGGTTTTTTTATTGCCTTCGAACAGGGAAAATGAATGTGTTATAATGATAGCGGAATTTTTGTCAAACTTCATGGTGGTACGGATAAGTTTAGGGCGAATAGGGGGAGCTTCATTTTATTCGTACTTCCTTATGAAAGTTCATGAGAATTTCGATATAAGAAGAGTTTAGAGTTATGGGAAACGACGCCGATTATGGCAACGGAGGAAAATAAGCGTGAACTATGGAGAAGTCGTTGAGGTTGATATGGGAGGAGCGGGCGCAAATGTTCATCAGAGGGATGGCTTTGCGCGGCGAGAGATGGCGGCTAATCTCTGCGTCGGCGATGAGCCGCCGCTGGTGACAGTGTACTTTCAAGCCTACAATCATCTGGAAGATCAGACGAAGATGGCGATTCATTCCCTCCTTGCCTATACGCGGAACGTCGACCATGAGCTGCTGCTCGTTGACAACGGCTCGACCGACGGCACGCTGGACTTTTTCCGCAGCATTGAGCATCCGCGCAAGCGCATCTTCCATGTCAGGGAAAATCGCGGCGCTTTGTTTGGTTATCTGGCGGCAAAGGGAGCGGCGGGCAATGAATTCATCCGCGGCAGATACTTTGCCGCGATTCCGAGCGATGTCGTCGTCACGAAGGACTGGCTCAAGAATCTTGTCACGTGCATGGAATCTGATCCGCGCATCGGCATGGTCGTTCCCGCGGCAAACTATACAAGCTATTATCAGCAGGTGAAGCTGGAATTTTCTACATACGGAGAAATGCAGGAGGCCGCGGCTGCCTACAATGTCAGCGATCCGAAAAAGTGGGAGGAGCGCCTGCGCCTCATTCCTACAGCATCGCTGATGCGTTCTTCCCTGCGCAAGATGTATGAAGCCGATTATGGATTTTTTTATAATTTTGCTGATGATGATCTGTCCTTCACCTATCGCCGTCTCGGTTATCGCTTGATGTTTTGTCGTGATACCTTCGTCTACCATGCGCCGGGCACGGCGATGTCGGAGGAGGCTTATCAGATTGATCTGCGGGAAGGGCGGGAGACCTTTCGACGCAAATACTTTGGCGTTGATGCCTGGACGGATACGCGTCTGGATGATGAGCTTTGCCGTAAGTGCATGGATTCTTCGACGCCGTGCGAGGATAATCGCATTCTTGGCATAGATGTGCGCTGCGGCGCCAATCTGCTGCATTTCAAAAACTGCCTGCGGGCGTATGATTTGGGCAGGGCGACGCTTTCCGCTTTCGTGCAGGATGCGAAGTATTGGGTCGATCTGAAGACGATCTGCAGCGGCGAGGTATTCTGTCAGCCTCTGCGAGATCTTGAAGCCGCTTTAGAAGGGCGCACCTATGACTATATCATTCTCGGCATGCCGCTTGCCGACTACGAAGATCCCAAGGCTCTGCTTGAAATCATGCGAGATCATCTTTCCATCGGCGGCAGGATGGCGGGGCGTATGGAAGAGGACGGCGAGGTCTTTTCCCTGGAGCGTTATGAGTGAGGTGGAAAGCGAATGAGATTTGCCGATTTGCGGCGCGCTATGTCGGCGAGGTGGCACAGCCGTGCCGTAGATGTTTCTTCTTTTGCGCATAAGGATATCTTTTTCTACGGAGCAGGAAATCTCGGCAAGAAGCTCAAGGCATCGCTGGAAGAGGCGGGCATTTCTGTCAAGGGATTGATCGACCGCCGTGCGGCGGCGCTGCGCGAGCAGGGCGTCGATGCCCTGACTTTGGAGGAAATGGCGGCGGTGCCGAAGGAGGAAAGCGTCGTCATTTTGTCGGCGCTTTTTTCCCTGGAGGATGAGCCTGCACTTCGCGAGGTGCTTCAGACGGCAGGCTTTCCGCTCGTCGTCGCGCTGCATGAGCTCGACTGGCGGAGTTTTGACAGTGCATCGTTCTGCCGCAACATCTTCATCGGTGACTACGACATCGAGCGCGACTTCGCCGGCGACGAAGAGGCTGTCCTTGCGGCATATGCGCTTTGGCAGACAGAGGCGGAACGCTTCTTCTACATGACGCAGATCGAGGCGTATCTGCGCCGTGATTTTTCCATCTTCCCCGATCCTTTGCCGCTGCGCCTGCAGTATGCGGCGCACGACGTGCCGGAGAAGGCGGACATGCGCTTCTTCGTTGACTGCGGCGCCTTTGACGGCGACACGCTGCGCGCTCTTTCGGCGGCGGGCAGGGAGATGCACGACTACTTTGCGTTTGAGCCGCAGCAGGAGCTCGTTACGCGCATCCATGCCGCAGCTGAGGAGCTCGCGATCCCGCGTGCGGTCATCGTGCCGTGCGGCGTTTCGAGCACGACGCAGCAGATCCGCTTCGGCGCGGCAGAGGAGGGCAAGTCCGCCGTGAAGCGGGAAGCGGCGGGCGCACACGTCATCCAGTGCGTATCGCTCGATACGATGTTCGCGGGCGAAGCACCGACGTTCATCAAGATGGACATCGAGGGCATGGAGATCGAAGCCCTGCACGGCGCGGAAAGGCTTATCCGCGAGCATCATCCGCAGCTCGCGATCTGCATTTACCACGACATGTCGCATATCTGGCGCATACCGCTCTTGCTGCGCGAGTTTTACAGCGGCTATCGTTTCTATGTGCGCAATTATCAATATATGGGATTGGAAACCGTTGTCTATGCTTTTGCAGATGGAGAATAAATATGGCAGAAATCAAACCGAATTATGACACGAAGAGGAAGAAGCTTGCGGACATCATACCGCTGGCGCAGCCTTTCACCGTATACATCGAGCAGACGAAATACTGCAACTTCAAGTGCTTTTACTGCATCCATTCGACGCGCGACGAGGCGGGCGGCGAGTTCCAGAAGCTCGGGCACCGCATGCTGCACATGGATGAGGCGTACTTTGATAAGATCGTGCACGATCTCAAAGAGTTCCCGAAGGGCGGTGTCAAGCGCATCGTCTTTTCGGGGCTGGGTGAGCCGCTGACGAATCCGCTTTTGCCGACATTCGTCAAAAAGATCGTCGACGCCGACATCGCGGGGCGCGTGGAGGTCATCACGAACGGGCTTCTGCTCACGCCCGAGAAGAGCGACGCACTCGTCGCGGCGGGTATCACGAACATCAACATCTCCGTGCAGGGGCTCGACGCCGCCGGCTATGAGAAGACGTGCGGCGTGCGCATCGACTTCGAGCAGTATCTCGAAAACCTGCGCTACCTCTTTGCTCACAAGAAGGATACGGCGATCTACATCAAGGCGATCGACGCGACCGTGCCGACGAAAGAGGAGCAGGAACGCTTCCTTTCGCTCTTTAGCCCGATGGCGGATCGCATCTACATCGAGCATCTCGTCGTCATGCAGCAGCAGATGGAAGACCTCAAGGGTGTCGTGGACGGCTCGAAGAATTTCTACGGCGAGGAGCTCGACCTCGACCGCAAGGTCTGCGCGCAGTCCTTCTACTTTCTGCAGATCGGCTGCGAGGGGCATACGTTTCCCTGTCCCGTGCCCGGACTGGGCAGGGGGCTGTCGATGGGCAACGCGAAGGAGCAGTCGCTCGTCGAGATCTGGAACGGCCCGAAGCGCCGGGCATTTTTGCGCATGCTGCTGCAAAAGCGCAAGGACGAAGTCCCCGAGTGTCGCGGCTGTACCTGCTTCAATGCGATCAACAATCCGGCGGAAGATCTCGATGCGGATGCAGAAAGACTCCTGCCGCTCTTTTCCTGAGGAGGAAATATGGCGTCTGAAATTAAACCCATCTATGGAACGGAGCGCGTGAAGCTCGCCGAAGTCGTGCCGCTTGCAGCACCCTACAGCGCGTTCGTCTTTCCGACGACGTACTGCAATTTCAAGTGCGCGTACTGCGGGCACTCGCTCGGTCATGCCGAGATGAAACGGCAATACGACTTCCAGCCTGAGCACATGACGATGGAAACGTATGAGAAGACGATCGAACAGCTCGCGGAGTTTCCGCAGAAGCTCAAGATGCTGTCTCTGACGGGGCAGGGTGAGCCGCTCTTAAATCCCCACATCGCCGATATGGTGCGCCTGGCGAAGGAAAAGGGCGTCGCCGAGCGCATTGAGATCATCTCGAACGCTTCCCTGCTGCACCACGCGCTCGCCGACGCGCTCATCGACGCGGAGCTCGATACCCTGCGCGTGTCGCTGCAGGGGCTTTCCTCGGAGAAGTATGCGACGATCTGCAAGGCGCGCGTGAACTTCGAGGAGTTTTTGGAGAACCTGCGCTATTTCTACGCGCACCGCGGCAAGACGAAGCTCTTCCTGAAGGTCATGGATGTGGCGCTCGACGAGGGCGAGGACGAGAAGTTCTACGCGCTCTTTTCCGACATGACGGACCGCATGTATATCGAGCACATGCTGCCCGCCTACGACGGTGTGGAGCTGACGCAGGGCATGGAAGTCGAGTACGACCGCTACGGCGGCAAGACGGACGGCATCCGCAAGGTCTGTCCGCTCGCCTTCTATATGCTCGGCGTATTTCCGAACGGCGACGTCGAGCCGTGCGATACGATATACAAGCCGGTCGTCCTTGGCAATGTGCATGAAGAGCGCATCCTGGATATGTGGCACGGGGAAAAGCTGCGCGAGTTCTGGCGCCTGCAGCTTGAAGGCAGGCGCGAGGAGAACAGGCGCTGCGCGCACTGCTGCGCACCGAATGACGTCGCGCACCCAGAGGATATCTTGGACGGCGCGGCAGAAGAGATCCTCAAGCGTTTGGAGGCATGGCGATGAAGGCGCAGCGCATCGACGGGCAGACGCCCGGCGGCAAGAGGCAGCGTCTCGCCGACCGACTGCCGCTCGATACGCCGTTTTCCATCCAAGTATTTCCTGTCTATGCGTGCAATCTCGCGTGCGCCTATTGCATCCACTCCGTGCCGTTGGAGGAGCGCGGCTTCATCGCTGCCAAGACCGTGCTTGACATGGGACTTTACCGAAAGTTCATCGCCGATCTTGCCGAGTTTCCCAGCCCGCTCAAAATGCTGCGCTTTGCAGGTACGGGCGAGCCGCTCCTGCATCCTCAGATTGCCGAGATGGTCGCATGTGCGAAGGCGGCGGGCGTCGCCGAATCGCTCGACATTGTGACGAACGGTCTGCGGCTGACGCGTGAGTTGTCTGCGGCGCTCGTCCGTGCGGGACTTGGGCGCATCCGCATTTCTCTGCAGGGTCTTTCGGATGCGGCATACGCTTATACGAAAAAACGGGGCATTTTTCAAAACCTCGTGGAGAATATCGGCTGGCTCTACGCGCATCGCGGCGATACGAAGATCTATGTGAAGATCATGGACTGTGTGCTCGGCGATGGTGAGGAGGCAGAGTTTTTGCGCATCTTCGGCGACATCGCCGACTTCATCGCGGTCGAGCATCTGATCCCCGCCGTCGAGCAGATCGATTACGAAAAGCTCGCGGGTCACGCGCTCGCCGATGTGACACAGAACGGCGCCGCCGTGCGCATGGCAAAGGTTTGCCCGCAGCCCTTCTACATGATGCAGCTCAATCCCGACGGCAAGATGGTTCCATGCTGCGCCATGGAAACGGCGGCGATATTGGGCGACGTTGCGAAAGAATCCGTGCGCGCAATCTGGCAGGGCGAACGCTTGCGAGCCTTCCTCGAAGCCCAGCTTCGCGGCGAAAAGTCCGCGTATACGACGTGCGCGAAGTGCAGACAGTATCGCTATGCGATGTTCGAGGAAGATGTGCTCGATCAAGATGCAGAGCGTTTGTTAAAGGTGTTTGGCAATAGGGGGAAAAACGTGTGATAAAGAAAGACGGTGTTTCGGTTCATGGGGAGCGGCGGCCGCTGGCGGATGTCGTCCCGCTTGCGATGCCCTATGCGCTGACCGTATTTCCGATGCGAGCCTGCAATTTCCGCTGCTTTTACTGTCGTTTGACGCAGGCGAAAAGAGCGAGTGCTGCAAAAACTTCAAGATCTTTGATAGAATACAATCGCAAGTGTTTCATGAGGTGCTTTGGATGAATTATTTGTTGGTCATGCCGCGCTTTGTCGATACGATCGGCGAGTGGTACCATTTCCCTTTGGGAATCCCTTACGTTTCATCAAGCATGAAGCAGTCGGGACTTCGCGTATTTACGCTGAACATGAACAGCCGCGAGGGCGTGACGCGCGAGATCATAGCGGAAGAGATCCGAGCGCACTCGATCGACGTCGTTCTGACGGGCGGGCTGTCCTTCCAGTATCCGGCGATTCGCGAGATTTTGCAGGCGGCGAAGGAGGTCGATCCGCGCATCGTTACGGTCGCGGGCGGCGGCATCATCACGAGTGCGCCTGCGGCGGGAATGGAGGTCTTGGAGTTTGCGGACTACGGCATCGTCGGTGAGGGCGAGGAAACGACGCCGGCGCTTTGTCACGCCTTGGAGTGCGGCGAGGATGTGATGGCAGTCGAGGGCATCGTTTACCGTGACGACGGCGTCTGGATGCGCACGAAGGCGCGTAAAGAGGTCGCCGATCTCGATGCGATTCCCTTTCCCGACTACGATGGATTCGACTTTTCGAAGATCGCCGCGATGGTGCCGAGTCTCCTCGGCATGAACGAGGATCATGCGATCACGATGACGACGAGCCGCTCGTGCCCGTTCCAGTGCACGTTCTGCTTCCATACGAGCGGCAGTCACTACCGCAAGCGTTCGTTGGACAATTTCTTCGAGGAACTTGACCTCCTCGTGGAAAAGTACCATATCAAGTACATCTTTGTGTCGGACGAGCTTTTTGCCATCAATATGCAGCGCGTGGTCGAATTCTGTGCGCGTATTAAGCCGTACAACATTCGCTGGTGGGCGCAGTTCCGCGTATGCGATGTCACGGAGGAGATGGTGCGCATCCTCAAGGACTCGAACTGCGTGACGATGGGCTTCGGTTTGGAGAGCGCAGACGATGGCATCCTGCGCAGCATGAACAAGAAGATCCGTTTCGAGCAGACGGAGAAGGCTCTGGCTCTCGCCTACCAGTACGGGCTGACGATTCAGGGCGGCTTCATCTTCGGCGATGTGGAGGAAACGATCGAGACGGCGAAGCGCACGCTCGATTGGTGGAAGGCGCATACGGAATACGGCATCACGCTGAACTTCATCACGACGTATCCGGGAACGCCGCTCTACAAGACGGCGCTCGCACGCGGCATCATCAAGGACGAGGTGAAGTTCATCCGCGACGGCTGCCCTGTCGTGAACCTTTCTAAGATGTCGAAGGAGGAGATGGACTGGCTTGCAGGCGAGGTCATGCGCCTGCCGCAGCGCGCTTTCCTGCCGCCTGAGGACATTCATGACGTGCATGTTGATTATGCGCATCGCGCTTTGAGCTTCACGGGAAAATGTACGGAATGCAGCGAGGAGAATCGTTGGGAGAACGTGCGATTTTTCACACGCAATGTCCTGACGTGCAAGAAGTGCGGCAAGAAGCACAAACTGCCGATCTTGCCCGAAGTCGTGCGCTACATCACGTCATCGGTGGAGATTTTGCGCGAGGAATGCGGCAAGATTGCTTTCTGGGGCATCAACGACTACTTTGCCACGATGATTCCCGACCTGCCTTTCGTCGGAGCGGCGGGCGTTTTTCTCATTGACAACTCGAAGATCAAGCAGGGCAGTGAGGTCGATGGGCATCTCATCCACAGCCCTGAGATTTTGGATGCAGAGGAGATCGATACGGTCGTCGTGCCTGTCGTTTCTCTAATGTCTACCATCGAGAAGCAGATTCATCAGGCGTTTCCGCGCGTCAAGAACGTCATCAACATTCTTGACCTCGTGAAGCCGACGGATGAAAAATGTGTGGGGTGATGAAGGAATGTCGATGGAAAAGTTTGCAGCGGGAGAGTTGTCGGAGCTTTTTACTGCGCCATACGTCATCTGGGGCACGGGGCGTGTAGCGCAGGCATTTTATCGGACGTACTGTGCGCCCGAGGGCAAGAAGCCGATCTTCTGGGTGGACAGCAACGCGGCGAAGCACGGCAGCCGCATCGCGGGCATTGAGGTCGTCGCGCCCGAGACGTTCTATCAACGGAGTGAGGATATGTACGCCAAGGGCGGGCGACTGTCCGTCGTCATCGGCGCGACGGGCATTTTCCTGCTCGAAATCCTTTCTTTGCTGGAGCGCAGGATGGTCAAGGCGGCAGTCTATTCCGCCGTACAGCTTGACGCCGCGTGCTATTTTTCTGCGGAACACGCCCGAATCGAGAAGATCGCGCAGAAGTTCTCTGACGAGAAGTCACGTCATATTTATCGCTCGCTTATCGCGAACATGAAGAGCGGCAGGCCTGTAGATTTTTCGCTCTATGAGCCGAACCAATACTTCGGCAACGATGTTATCGGTGAACTTGCGCGAGGGGAGGTCTTTGTCGATGCGGGCGTGTGTCATGGCGAGGAAATTGACCGTGCAATCCACGGGGGGGGCATATTTGTCCACGGGTTTGAGCCGGATGCGGAGAACTATGCGTATCTATTGAAGAAATACGAGGGCAGGGACGATGTGCGCATTCATCCGTGTGCGCTGTGGGATAAGGATGAGCGGCTCGTATTTCAAAGCAACGCCGCGACGCCGTCGGCTTCGCGACTGGCGGGCGCGGATGCGCACGAAGAGGCGGCGGGCATCGCGGCGCGGCCGCTCGACGATGTGCTGCAGGGCGCAGCGTGCACGCTTCTCAAGATGGATATTGAGGGGGCGGAGTACAACGCGCTTCTCGGCGCGGCAAAGACGATCGAGCAGCATCGCCCGAAACTTGCGGTCTGCGTCTATCATAGCTTGGAGGACTATGTGCGCATCCCGGAGCTGCTCATGGAACGCTATCCGTTCTACCGTTTCTTCCTGCGTCAGCACAGCGCGACGAGCGGTGAGACGGTGCTTTACGCATTATGACGGGACAGCGGAAGTTGACGGCGGCAATCGCCCGAGAGTATCTGCGTGAGGCGCATAGGCGCGCGCCGAAGCTGTGGATTCGCCACTCGTACTATGTCGGGCTGGCGGCGGGGAAGATTGCGGCGCGTGTGCCGGCGATGGACGGCGATCTTGCATGTGCCTATGGTTTTTTGCACGACATCGGGCGGCGCTTCGGTGAGATGCGCATCAATCACATTTTCTGCGGCTGGCGCTACCTTTTGGCAGAAGGCTACGAGGAGGCGGCGCGCATTTGCCTCACACATTCCTTTCCTGTGCAGGATGCGCGTTCGGTCACGGGCGTTTGGGACAGCACGGAGGAGGATATCGCTTTCTTGCGAGAGTACCTTCCAAGCATCATCTACACGGATTATGACCGCTTGATTCAGCTTGCCGATGTCCTGGGCGACGCTTCGGGCATCGTCGTCCTGGAGAAGCGGCTCGTCGATATCATCCGCCGCTACGGACTTGATGCGGCGAACGTCCCCTCGCGCTGGGCGGCGCTCTTCGCTATCAAGGAGGATTTCGAGCAGCGCATGGGCATGACGATCGAGGAGGTCTTGGAGCTGCGTCCGTGCAGCTTCGAGCAGGCGTTTTCAGAGGAGGATTGGACGTGACGGAGGCAGCAGGGATTTTCACGCGTGAGGAAACGCGGCTTGCAGGCTGCTATGTCCTGCGCACGAAGGTGCGCGAGGATATGCGCGGCTCTTTCACGAAGGTGTACCATGAGGGCGCTTTTCGCGAGTTGGGACTGACGACGGAGTTTCGAGAGGAATACTTCTCCGTTTCCAAGAGGAATGTGCTGCGCGGTCTCCACTTCCAATTGCCGCCCGCCGACCACGAGAAGCTCGTCTGGTGCATGAGCGGCAAGGTGCTTGATGTCGTGCTCGACTTGCGCCGCGCGTCCTCGACGTATGGCGCGCATCAGAGCTTCATGCTGTCCGGAAGTTCGGGCGAGATGATTTATATCCCGCGCGGCATGGCGCACGGATTTTTGACTTTGAGCGATGAAGCCGTCATGATGTACAAGGTGACGAGCGTCTATGCACCCGCGTGTGATGCGGGCATACGCTGGGATACGGCGGGTATCGACTGGGGCGTTTCCTCGCCGCTTCTGTCGGAGCGCGATCAGGGGTTCGTTTCTTTGGCAGATTTTTCGAGTCCGTTTTGATGGTTTGATCGTTTGGATGTGTCGATGTACGAGGGGGATGACGATGCGCGAGATACTTCATATCACGACGCACATGGGCGGCGGTGTCGGCAAGGTGCTTTCGGGGCTTCTTGCCGCCTTTGCTGCCGAGGGCGGGGATCGCCACGAGCTTCTGCTGCTCGAAGAGCCAGAGAAGCGCAATTTCTTCGATCTTCTTGCCGAGGCGGGCGTCGCCGCACACGTCGAGCAGGATGCGGCGAAGATCGCCGAGACGATGGCGCGTGCGGACATCGTGCAGTTGGAGTGGTGGCATCATCCGCGCATGGTGCGCTTCTTGCTGGAACTGCCGCCCGTGCCCGCGCGGCTCGTCCTCTGGGCGCACGTTTCGGGCGCGTTCTATCCTTGGCTGCCGTCCGCATTCCTGCGCGTGTCGCAGCGCTTCGTATTCACGTCGGCATATTCGTATGAGAATCCTTTCTGGGACGCGGCGCAGCGCACTTGGGCGAAGGAGCACGCCGCGATGGTCAACAGCGTCGGCGACTTCTCGGCAGAGGAGCCGCGTCATGAGGCGCACACGGGATTTTCTGTCGGCTACGTCGGCACGCTTTCCTATGCGAAGCTGCATCCCGATTTTGTGCGGTTCTGTGCGCGTGTCAAGGACATCTGCGGCGTTTTTTTTCGTCTGGTCGGCGACGCGGAGAACGAGGCGCGGATTCGCCGCGATGCGGCGCCTTTCGGTCTTGCCGAGCAGCTTTCCTTTGCGGGCTATGTGACGGATGTGACGGCGGAACTGCGCCGTATGGATGTCTTCGCCTATCTGCTCAATCCGCAGCATTTCGGCACGACGGAGAATGTGTTGCTTGAGGCGATGAATGCGGGTCTTGCCGTCGTCGCGCTCGACCAATGTGCGGAAAAACATCTCGTGCGTCACGGCGAAACGGGACTCTTGGTGCGCACGCCCGAGGAGTTCGAGCAGGCTCTGCGCCGTCTCTATGCGCATCCTGAGGAGCGCGCGCGGCTCGGGCGAAATGCGCGGCGCTATATCGAGGAGAATTTTTCCGTAGGGCGCACGGCGGCGCATTTGAACGCCATCTACGATGCGGTCATGAAAATGGAGAAGACGATGTGCGATTTCACCGGCATGGGAAAAGACCCGCATGAGGTATTTTTGAACTTCCTGCCGCCGCCGCTTCGCGAAGGTTTTGCGCAGGGGAGCGTGCCGAAGGAGCTGCCGGAAATCCTCTTGGGCGAGAGCAAGAGTTCCGTGCGCCATTTCGCGCGGATCTTCCCCGAGGACGAGATGCTTTGCGGCTGGGCGCGTGAAATCGTGCAGAGAAAGGGGGGCGGTGCGCGATGAAGAAGCGCATCCTCTTGACGGGCGTCACGGGCTTTGTCGGCAGGCATCTCGCGCAGCGCATGATCGAGGCGGGCTGGGAGGTCGCTGCCATCGTGCGCCCGTCGTCGGATTTGAAGGCGCTTTCCACTGCGGTGCGTGGGTGTGTCGATTTCCATGTGTACGCGGGCGGCACGCTCACGGATATCGTGCGCGAGGCGGAGCCGACGGTCGTCTCTCATCTCGCTTCGCTCTATCTTGCTGCGCATGAGAGTGCGGATATTCCGGCGCTCGTCGCGAGCAACATCCTCTTCGGCACGGAGCTGCTGGAAGCGATGGCGAAGAACGATGTGCGCCGCTTCGTCTTTGCGGGCACGAGCTGGCAGCACTATCAAGGGATGCTCTATTCGCCCGTCAACCTCTATGCGGCGACGAAGGAAGCATTCGAGGTCATGCTGCGCTACTACGAGGAGACGGCGGGGCTTCATGCCGTCGGTTTGAAGCTCTTCGATACCTATGGCGAGGGAGATACGCGGCGCAAGATTCTCGCGCTCTTAGAGGAGGCGGCAAAGACGGGCGAAGAGCTTGCCCTTTCGCCCGGCGAGCAGAAGCTCGACCTCGTCCATGTCGATGACGTCGCCGAAGCTTTTCGGCTTGCGGCGGAGTATCTTGCAGCGGACAGAGCGGACATCTGCGGCGAGTACGCCGTGAGTGCAGGGACGGCGCTATCGCTTCGGGAAATCGCCGCGCGTCTGGAAAAGCTGCTCGGCAAGAAAATTCCCGCACGCTGGGGCGCACGGCCTTACCGCAGCCGCGAGGTCATGGAGCCGTGGAGCACGGGCAGGCTTTTGCCAGGCTGGCAGCGCAGGCACAAGGAGATCATGTAGCTTACGGAAAATTTCGGTTGACAAGGCGGCATGGGTCTGTTATTATATTTTATGTCGCTAGCTTGCGGACAGATTTTCCGTAGCTTGCGCGTCAATCGCATATGGAGTGGTACTCAAGAGGCTGAAGAGGACGGTTTGCTAAATCGTTAGTGTGGGCAACTGCAGCGGAGGTTCGAATCCTCTCCACTCCGCCATTTGAAAATATGACCGCCGATTTCGTTCGGCGGTTTTTTCATATTCGTAGGTTTTGACGTCTCATGCAGAATTGTTCCCTTGAACCGTCACTGCACGGCTATGAAGGGTGTCGTTTCCAAATAGATCTCGAAGGTGCGCGGCCATGGGAAGCTCATGTCGGTTTGGAGGTCATAGACGGCGAGTTCGGCGCTTTCTCCGCCGGGCAGATGGACGCGGAAGGGGCGACGGCACGCCTTTGTGCTCTTGAAGGTCTGCAGGCGATCATCCATCGCTTTTCGGAGCATCGCGGTCGCCGCGAGGTAGTCGCGTTCTAAGTCAAGGTCGTAGACGTTTTTTGTGCCGTTTTTCTTGAGATTCGTATTGACGAGAGTGATGACATCTTTGAGGTAGAAATAGTCTTCCAAGAAACGATTGTTGAGCAGCTTGAGATTCGCAGCGTGAAGTGCGAGAACTTCATCTCGCGTCGCGGCCTTTTCACGTGCGGCGGTAAAAATCGTTGCCTGCGAGAGCGCTGTGCCGACGGAGTTGCTCGCCGTGTTCCAACCGGCATAGGAGCGCAATCCTTCGATGGGAGCGCCGTGCTCGATGAGGAGCGGCAGCAGCGTCTCCTCGGCGGCGAAATGGCGACTGAGGTCTACGAGTGTGACGGGCGTGCCTGAGGCGAGGTATCTTTCGATGCGCTCGACGCTTTTTCGGCGCGAGGAGAGGTTTTCTTCCGAGCCTGCGCTAATGAAGAGTACGAAGTCGGCGCTCGCGGCGGACGCCGTACATTCGCCGCCGAAAACCGCGATTTTTTCCCGCGCCGTTTCACGCAGAGAAATCGCCATGAAGGGCAGGATTTCGTCGGGTGCTGATTCGTCATTCCAATCGAGAAATATCTGCGGACGGTGACCGTTTTTTGCGGCAGAAATGGCAGCGAGAAGCGTCAGCGCGAGTTCGTCTGCGCCGTGGACGATGGCGGCTTTTTCCTGTGGAATTTGTTCTTCAATGAGAAAAGCCTGCAGATGGCGCTTCTCGATGTTGGGGATGCTGTACTTTTCGCCGTCGTCCTGTCCGATGAGGAGTCGTTCCAGTGTTCCCTCCTTGACAAGTTCGATGAGAGCGCGGGAGAGGTGTTCGTTTTGCTCGAAGAGCGCGAGGTACTGCGCGAGGCTTGCAGGGCTGATTTTTTCTTCCAGCTCCTGCATCTTCGCAGCGTCCTCGGGATCGCCGCAGAGCGCATAGCGATCGGCGAGGCGCGAGTAGGCGAGGAGGTACTTGTTGTCGTAGTAGTCGTCGATGCTCGCGGGCGGAATCATGCGCGGCAGGATGGAGAAGGCGTAGAGGGGAACTGTCGGATGTGCGGCGTGTAGTTCGCGCAGATAGGCGATGAAGGCCTCGATTTCGTCGGGCGATTTGTCCGCCTCGCGTGCCGCGAGCAGACCGCCGTAGAGAAGCTGGTCGATGGAGATGATGGCGGCGTCGCTTTGCGCCAGATTTTCGCGCAGCCACTTCTGTGCCTCCTTCGTTTGGCCCGGCATCGTGTAGTAGTCCTGCATCTCGTAGGGCAGGGCGGCAATCTCTGTTCCTGCGACATCGGCGGTGTCGAGTACGAGTTGGCGGCACGGTGGTCTGCCGTCGAGCGGCACGAGAACGATGCGCCCCATCTTTTCACGCACGGCGTTGAGCGGTGCGCCGCCGTAAGAAGGGCGCAGGAAAGCGTGGAAGAGCGAAAGGACACAGAGCGCGAGGACGATGAAATACAGAAGTCGCTTTTTCAAGGAAGTTCCTCCTAAAACAATTCGATTTTTCAATATTATAGCATAGTGCGGTTCACGAAACGAAGAAAATATGATAGAATATGAAAGGCCATCCTTGACTTTGAGGTGAGATTATGCGTATCATCACGGGCACAGCGCGTGGCTGTCGCCTGAAAACGCCGAAGGGCGAGGCTACGCGGCCAACGGCAGACCGCATCAAGGAGTCGCTTTTCAATATCCTCGGACGGCGTGTCGAAGAGGCGCGCGTGCTCGATCTCTTCGCTGGGACGGGTGCTCTGGGACTCGAGGCCTTGAGCCGCGGCGCGGCGTCGGCACTCTTTGTCGACGAGAAGACGGCATCTCTGATCGAGGAAAATGCCGCCAAGACGCGGCTTTTAGAGCATGCTGAGGTCGTGCGTGCTGATGCTCTGCGCGTCTTGGCGCGCCTTGGCGCTCTGGGGCGTTCCTTCGACTTGATTTTCTGCGATCCGCCGTACCGACGGGGGCTTTGGGAGAAGGCTCTTTCTTCTGTGGATAGAGGAGGTCTGCTCACGCCCGATGGCTGCATGATCGTGGAGCACGGCACGGAGGAGGCGCTTCCGGCGCTGCAAAATCTCCGTTGCGTACGCGAGGAGATTTATGGCAGGACGACACAGCTACGCTTTTTCACGCGAGCTGCAAAGGGCGAGGAGGAGAATCCCGATGATCAAGGCTGTATGCTCGGGGAGTTTTGATCCTGTGACGAACGGGCATGTCGATATTTTCGAGCGCGCCAGCCGCATGTTTGATGAGCTCATCGTGGGCGTTTTCCACAACATCCGAAAGACGCCGTTCTTCACGGTAGAAGAGCGCGTGGAACTTTTGGAAGAGGCGACGCGCCACATCCCGAACTTGCGCGTCGGCGCTTTCGAAGGGCTTCTGCCCGAATACATGCGCAGCGTAGGAGCGACCGTCATCGTGCGCGGCCTGCGTTCCGTCACGGACTATGAGTATGAGCAGAAGCAGGAGCAAATGCTTAAGTACATCGCGCCCGACATCGAGACGGTGTTTTTGCTCACGGATCCGCGCTATTCCTTCGTCAGTTCTTCGGGAGTGCGGGAAATCGCAAATTTTCACGGGCGCGTGACAGGACTTGTGCCCGAGTGTGTAGAATTAGCTATAAATAGGCATTTTGAAGATACAAATCATTGAAGGAAGATGTTTCCTTATATCAATATTCTTGAAAAGAAGGCGGGCAGAAATATGGCTGTAAAAAATATTTTGGATTCCATAGAAAATCTTGTTGTCGAGTCGAGGCGCATGCCTTTGATGAACAAGAGCCTCATTGACGAGACGGATCTCATCCACCTTGTTGACGAGTTGCGCCGCGAATTGCCTTTGGAACTGCAGAAGGCGGAGCGGGTCATGCAGGAGCGTCAGGAGATTCTCGATCGTGCGAACGACGAAGCTGCGGCACTCATCGAGAAGGCGAAGAAGTACGCGGCGGAGCTTGTCGACAAGAACGAGATCGTCATGCAGGCAGAAGAGAAGGCCAAGGCGATCATGCAGCAGACGAAGGAGCAGGAGCGCGAGATCATGGAAAAGACCATGGCGAATGCAAAACAGCTTAGAGACGATGCCGACCAATATGCGAACCAGGTCTTTGACCATCTGATCGGCAACCTCGGCAACGCTCTGCAGGTCGTGCAGCAGGCAAAGGACGATCTGAATCACGGTTCCAGAGGCTGATGAACGGAGAAGAAGGCGCTGTGCAAGGCAGCGCCTTTTGTCTATGCGACGGAGAGAAGCCGCAGATTTTCCTGCAAGGCTTTCTGTGCAGGAAGATTCATAGGATGAGGTGAGATTCGTGGAGCAGAAGGAATTGGGCTTCGCCGCCGTCGATACGGGACGTGAGAAACGTCAAGGATTTGCTGAGGTCGTCTATGGCGCGGGCAAGACGGCAGAGCAGATTGCCGAGATTTTGAAGACGCTGCTCGCCGAGAGCGAGGGCAACGTCATGGCGACGCGTGTTGACGCACAAAAGGCGCGGGCGGTGCTTGCCGCCTTGCCTGAGGCGCACTACGATGAGGTTTCGCGTATCGTTTATGTCGAGCGCAAGGTGCGATGCGAGGATGCGGCGCACCGCATACTCGTCCTCACGGCGGGCACGAGCGACATCCCCGTCGCCGAGGAAGCGGCGCTGACAGCAAGACTCATGGGAAACGACGTCGGAACGATTTATGACGTTGGCGTCGCGGGCATCCATCGCTTGTTCGCCCATAAGGAGGAACTTATGTCGGCGAATGTCGTCATTGTTGTCGCCGGCATGGAGGGGGCACTCGCGAGCGTCGTTGGCGGCCTCGTCGCGCGTCCCGTCATCGCCGTGCCGACGAGCGTGGGCTATGGCGCATCGTTTCACGGGTTGACGGCGCTTCTTTCCATGCTCAATTCGTGTGCGACAGGTGTCGCCGTCGTGAATATCGACAACGGCTTCGGTGCGGGCGCGATGGCGAGCCGCATCAATCAGACGAGGTGAAATATGAGAGCGATATATTTGGACTGTTTTTCAGGACTGAGCGGCAACATGCTGCTCGGCGCGTTCCTTGCGGCGGGCATGCCGCTGGAAACGCTGGAAGCCGAACTGCGCCGCCTGCCGATGGAGGAAGAGTTTCGTTTGAAGGTTAGTTCCGTGAAGAAGAACGGCATTGCCGCGACGTATGTCGACGTCGAACTTTTGGGCGCAACGCATTGGCATTGCTGCGAGCATGGGGAAGGAGACGACCATGCGCATGAACATAGCTGCGAGCATGACCACGGACATGCAAATGAAGGAGCTGTGCCTGCACATGAGCATAGTCATGAGCATCACCATCGTACGATGCATGATGTGCGCACAATCTTGGAGCGCTCGTCGCTTTCTGCGGAAGTCAAGGAGATGAGCCTCAAGATCTTCAGCGTTCTCGCGCAGGCGGAGAGCAAGGTGCACGGTGTGAGGCCAGAGGACGTGCATTTCCACGAGGTCGGTGCTGTCGATTCCATCGTCGACATCGTGGGAATAGCGATCTGCCTCGACTATCTTGAAATCGAGAAAATTTTCGTTTCCCGCGTGAATACGGGAAGCGGCACCGTGCATACGCAGCACGGACGTATGATGGTGCCCGCGCCCGCGACGGCGGAGTTGCTGCGGCTTTTTCCCACCTATCATGAAGGTGCGGTGAAGGAGTTGACAACGCCGACGGGCGCCGCCGTCCTCGCCGCACTCGCCGAGTTCTCCGATCATGTGCCCACAGATCTTCTGACGGAGTGCATCTCTTACGGTGCGGGTACGTGGGATCTCGAACTGCCGAACGTTGTGCGGCTCTATATCGGCGAGTGCAAGAGCGGTGGAAAGCGCGATCTCTCGCTCATCGAGACAAACATCGACGACATGGACGCGCAGCTCTTCGGCTATGTGAGCGAGCGCCTCTTCGCCCTCGGTGCGCTCGATGTCTGGACGACACCTATCTACATGAAGAAAAATCGCCCAGCGCACATGCTGTCCGTTCTCGTGGAGGAGGACAAGAGGGCACAGTGCCTTTCTCTGCTCTTTTCCGAGACGACGAGCATTGGCATGCGCGTGCTGCACGTCGATGAGCGCGTCGAGGCTGTGCGCCATACGGCGCTCGTCGATACACCGCACGGCAAGGTGCGCTGCAAGGTCAGCGCCTACGGCGGCAAGATCGTTTCGCTCTCGCCCGAGTATGAAGACTGCCGCGAGATTGCTGCGCGTGAGGGCATTCCGCTGAAGCGCGTGCGCCAAGAAGCGCTCGACGATCTGCGCGAGCGGCTTGGCGAATGATGGAAACGGAAAAAGAGGAAACACTCTCCTCCCTTCTGCAGTCCTACGGTTCTGCCGCCGTCGCCCTGTCGGGCGGCGTCGACAGCGCCGTCCTGCTCGTGGCGGCGGTGCGCACGCTCGGCGCGGCGCATGTCGTCGCCGCTACCGCTGCATCTGAGCTTTTGGCCGAGAGGGAGCTAGAAGACGCGAAGCGCTGCGCGGCTCTTGCGGGCGTTCCCCTGACGATTTTGCCGGCAGACGACCTCGCCTCATCCGACGTCGTAAGGAACGACGAGCGCCGCTGTTACTACTGCAAGAAGCGCCGCTTTGAAATGTTGGTCGCATGGGCGAAGGAACATGGCTTCCGACGTGTCCTCGATGGCACGAACGCTGACGATGCGGGAGACTATCGCCCAGGACTCGCCGCGATCGAAAAGCTTGCTCCTTTCGTCGCCTCGCCCTTGAAGGAAGCGCGGTGGACGAAGCGCGATATACGCGAAGTGGCGAAAGCGTGGGGCGTCCCCGTATGGTCGAAGCCCAGCGCCGCTTGTCTAGCCTCGCGCATCGAGTATGGTATCGAATTGACGAGGGAGCGCCTTCGTGCGGTGGAAGTCGCAGAAAATGCCCTGCGCCGTTACATCCATGGTCAGCTTCGCGTGCGCTGTCACGGCAGACTCGCACGCATCGAGATCGAGCCGGCGGAGTTCGATGTTTTCTGGCAGCACAGGGAAGAGATGGAAGATGTCGTACGGTCGGCAGGCTTTACCTATGTGACGCTGGATTTGCGTGGCTATCGCATGGGCAGTCAGAATGAAGGTCTGGGTATGGATTCGTAGAGGATGCACCGCGCCTAGAGGAGATGATTCGCCTCTTCGGCGCGGTTGCTTTTCATTTATGAGAGGACGCTCATTGCCTAATATATGATATAATGAGAACAGGCATCCGGTGTTCTAGAGGAGTTGGCGCACGGGTTGATTTTAAAATTTTCAAAGGAGGGAACCATTATGAAACTGAAGAAAGTACTTTCCGTGGCGTTTGCTATGTTGTTACTCTCGTCCAGCCTCTGTTTCGCCTCCGTGGAGCGCTATTCGATCAGTGAGAGCGTCATGAAGACGAAATGCACCGATCAGGCGCGCTCCTCTGTCTACGTGAAGAATGGCAGCAGCTACACCGAATATTGGTGCACTCGCTCGGGTCCGCCTGCGGCTCATGAAATCGCTGCGGAACTGAGCAACGGCGTGGAAGTGTACACGCCGAACAAAGTCATCTACAGCACTTGGAAATCCATGGGCGCCGTGCGCGATCTGGGCAGCATGCGTGTTCCTGGCGTTGATGTCTACCATTTCATTTTCGCAGCGCCCAACGCTCTACCCAACTGAGTACAGCATGTACATCGACCATAGGATGCCAATAGAATACTATTGATGCAAGCAAGAGAATCCCCTGTTTGGGCTGTGTGCCAAAGGCAGGGGATTCTCTCTTTTCATCGTATGATTACGTATTCTGTATTTTGAAATTATGCAGGAAGAGAGCAAGAATGCCGCTTTCTATGAGAAATACGGTTTTTCGGCGTTCTCTTTTCCTCCAAGATCGAAAAAGAGCAATTTCGGCGCGGTTGATTTTTTCCGCCCGTTCGCTATAATGAAGGTAGATATTTGCCGAGAACAGAGCCGTACAGGTGCGGCAAGGGAATGTATGCTTTTGGATATTCAAGGGGGTGTTCAATATGGCGCAGACGACATTCAGCGTGCGGATGGAAGAGGGGCTTAAGAGACAATTTGAGGGATTGTGCCAGGAATTTGGGATGAATATGGCGACCGCTATCCATGTGTTTGTCAGAGCTGTGGTACGAGAGCGCAGGATACCTTTTGAAATCTCGTCGTTGGAGACGGAGTTGACGAGGGAGGGCGCTATGCAGGCGTTCATGACTCTTCGCCAAGAAGCAAAGAGAAGCGGTGCGGTTGATATGACGTTGGAAGAAATCAATCGAGAGATTGAAATGGCTCGACAGGGAGCAGGGAAATGACTTGCCTTGCTGTGATTGATACGAATGTACTGGTGTCTGCGTTGCTGTCTTCTAAAGATGACGCTGCTACTGTGCAGGTTGTTGGCAGGATGATTACAGGAGAAATCGTTCCGTTGTACAGCGATGTAATCATGAAAGCGTATCGAGAGGTTTTAGAACGCAAGAAGTTTGGATTTTCTCCGCAGAAGATAGAGTATTTGCTGTCTTTCCTGGAACGATTCGGCATTTTGGTGCAGGCAAGGCCGATTGATATTATTTTGCCCGATATGAAAGATATACCTTTTTATAGAGTCGTCATGGAAAAGCGCTTGGATGGAGCATATCTCGTCACTGGAAACATGAAGCATTTTCCTGAAAGGCCATATATCGTTACACCAAAACAGCTTTTGAATATTATGGATAGTTGAAATAGATTGCACAGGGGAGGCGCACGCATGGCGATTTTGCCTAAGCTCAATACGATGGAGTTTGACAAGGAGATACCGTTTGAGGTTTCGGCGCCTTTTGAGCCGATGGGGGATCAGCCGCGTGCGATCCGCGATTTGGCGGCGGGCATCGAGAACGGGCAGGAGGCGCAGGTGCTCCTCGGCGCTACGGGCACGGGCAAGACGTACACGATCGCCAAGACGATCGAGCGCGTGCAGAAGCCGACGCTGGTCATCGCGCACAACAAGACGCTGGCGGCGCAGCTCGCGAGTGAGTTCAAGGCGTTCTTCCCGAAGAATTATGTCGGCTATTTTGTCAGCTACTATGACTACTACCAGCCCGAGGCGTATATTCCTTCGACGGATACTTACATCGAAAAGGATGCGTCGATCAACGACGAGATTGATGAATTGCGCCACTCGGCGACGTGCTCGCTCTTCGAGCGGCGCGACTGCATCATCGTCGCGAGCGTTTCGTGCATCTACGGTCTCGGCTCGCCGGAGAGCTATCACGAGATGGTTCTGTCGCTGCACAAGGGGCAGACGGTCGTGCGTGAGGACATCTTGCGCAAGCTCGTCGCCATTCAGTACGAGCGCAACGACATCGCCTTTGAGCGCGGCCGCTTTCGTGTGCGCGGCGACGTCATAGAAGTGTTTCCTGCGGGCTGGAATAACCGCGCCGTGCGCATCGAGCTTTTCGGCGACGAGGTTGAGCGCATCCTTGAGTTCGATGTCTTGACCGGAGAGATCTACGGCGAGCGTACGCATTCGATGGTTTTTCCTGCTTCGCACTATGTGACGAAGAAGGAGGACATGGAAATCGCCATGGCGGCGATCGACGAGGAGAAGATCGCGCAGGTCGCGCATTTCAAGGAGGAGGGCAAGCTCATCGAGGCGCAGCGCATCGAGCAGCGCACGAACTACGACCTTGAAATGATGCAGGAGATGGGCTACTGCTCGGGCATCGAGAATTATTCGCGTCACCTCACGCATCGACCGGCGGGGGCGGCGCCGTATACGCTGCTCGATTACTTTCCCGACGATTTCCTCATCGTCATGGACGAGAGCCATGTGACAATGCCGCAGCTCAAGGCGATGCTCAACGGCGACCGTTCGCGCAAGATTTCGCTTGTGGAAAACGGCTTTCGTCTGCCGTCCGCTTTTGACAATCGTCCGCTTTCTTTCGAGGAGTTCGAGCAGCGCATCAATCAGATCATCTACATCTCGGCGACGCCTGCGAAGTATGAGTTGGAAAAGGCGCAGCAGGTCGTCGAGCAGATCATCCGCCCGACGGGGCTGCTCGATCCCATCGTCGAGGTGCGGCCTTTGGCGGGGCAGATGGACGATCTTTTGTCGGAGATCCGCATTCGTGCAAAGAAAGACGAGCGCGTGCTCGTGACGACGCTGACGAAGAAGATGGCGGAGAACCTCACGGACTACCTCAAGGATATGCAGGTGCGCGTGCGCTACCTGCATTCGGACATAGCGACGTTCGAGCGTGCTGAGATCATCCACGATCTGCGTGCGGGAAAGTTCGATGTGCTCGTCGGCATCAATTTGCTGCGCGAGGGTCTCGACATGCCCGAGGTGTCGCTCGTGGCGATTCTCGATGCCGACAAGGAGGGCTTCCTGCGCTCCGACACGTCGCTGATCCAGACGATCGGGCGTGCGGCGCGAAATGCGGGCGGCAGGGTCATCCTCTACGCCGACCGCATCACGGACTCGATGAAGCGCGCCATGGACGAGACGGAGCGCCGCCGCACAGTGCAGCAGGCGTACAACAAGGAGCACGGCGTCACGCCGAAGACCATCGTCAAGCCCGTCGTGCCGCTGATCGAAACGACGCTTGTCGCCGAGAGCCGCGCCTCCTACGGCGAGGAGTCCGACGGAAAGAAAAAGAAGCTCACGAAGAAGCAGAAGGAGTCTCTGATCCGCACGCTGCTCGCCCAGATGCAGACGGCTTCGCGCGCCTTGGAATTCGAGCGCGCCGCAGAACTGCGCGACATGATCATCGAGCTGGAAGGATCTCTGCCGGGCAAGAAGAAAAAGGGCGCATGAGGAAATTGTTGTTCGGAGGGCGCTGTGTTATACTGTAAATTGAAGCACACAAGCGGAGGCGACATTTTTGGAGAAACTACTGCGTGAGATGCACGCTTGGATGGCAGATTACATGCGTTCCTTCTATACGGAGGACGAGGAGGTGCAGCAGGCGATCCGCATGAAGGAGGTGCATACTGGCCGTGTGACCTCGATTGCCGTGGAGCTTGCCAAGCATCTGCATCTCTCTGCACACGATGTGCAGCTGGCGGAAATCATGGGGCTTTTTCACGATGTGGGGCGCTTTCGTCAATTTACGCTTTACCGCACGTTCAACGATGCCGTATCGGAGGATCATGCGGCGCTCGGACTCAAGGTGCTTGACGAATTGCCGTTCCTTGCGCGTCTTGTGCTTGAGGACGAGGCTCTCGTGCGCTTCTCTATTCTGAACCACAACAAGAAGGTCATCGCGCCGACGGAAGATGCGCGGCAGCTTTTCTTTGCGCGCCTCTTGCGCGATGCCGACAAGCTTGATATCTTCCGCGTGCTGCGCCCGTTTCTCGCGCCGCCCGACGGTACGGGTGTCAGTCCCGATTTCCTCGAAAAGTTCATCGCGGGCGATCAAGTGGACTACACGAAGATTCGCACGATGGACGACCGCAAGCTCGTGCGCCTCATGTGGGTCTACGACGTGAATTTCAGCTGGACGCTGCAGCGCGTCAAAGAGCGCGGCTACATCGAGGACATCATCGCGCACTTGCCTGAGGATTCGCGCATGGCGCTCGGCATCGAACGGCTGCACGCTTATGTGGAGAAGAAGTGCGCTGAGGAGGATGCGGCGCCGGCGGAGGTTCTGCAGCGCGGGAAGTGATGTCGGCCTGCAGGGAGCCGCAGGAGGGTTGTGTCTGCGGGAGAATCTTCGCCAGAAGTCTCAATCGAATGTTTTTTCAGGAAAATTCAGCGAGCAGAAGGATTTTCCGCTTTGCGCCTCGAATAAAGAGGCGTTAAATTTTTTTCTTGAGGAAATGCTGAATGTATCAGCGCTTCCTCAAAGGAATCACTGATAAATCCAGCCGCCCATCTTCACACATCTGCGCTGTCCTCTCGTCGTCGACAAATCCTCGA
>CAJPOT010000022.1 GCA_905372355.1 uncultured Selenomonas sp.
GGATGGAGCAATAATAGTGCTGCAGATGTAAAGACAGGCAATAAGCTGAGAATCACAGGAAAAGACAGCTATGGATACAGCGTCAACAACTTCGAGAAGATGGAATTCGAGCTGGGATCAGCGGTGAGTTCCGGCGATACGATGTTGCATGTATGCACGTATAATTCTACACAAACTTTCGACTGGAGAAACATTCGTGTCACAGGTCTGCGAGCATGGGCGACCGCTCTTGCGGCAAACAATGTCAATACGCCGACACTTACGCTCTATTCAGGTCCGGGGCTTACGCTCAATAACTACGCGCCCACTATCGTTGGTACGCGCGGAGACTATGAATTCGGCAAACGTGCGAACGGTACGCTCTCCGGCACGACGATGACGGGAGCATCCGTTCTCGCGGTTGATGGCAATCGCTTCCAGAACGCTGGGAAAAACCAGAATGTGACGACGCCCGGTGCGACTCCGCGTGGAACGTATGCCGGATTGTCTGTCTACGGCAATACGACGAATCATAACGAACTCAATCTTACAGGAGGAAGCCATGCAAATGCCCGTGCAGGATATACCGACGCACAGAATGGCGGCTCGGACTTCAATACGCTGAATCTCCTTTCGGGCGGCTTTGTCACGAACGGCTATGCGGGCTACACCGAAGGCGTGCATCTTCTTGCAAACCCAGAGGATGAGAACCATCCGGAACTTGTCGACACCACTAAGAACGCCGATGCAAAGAATAATACCGTTAACATCCAGGGCGGCACGCTCAATGCGGGCGGCAAGCTCTATGGCGGATACATTGCGACGAATGCCGCACTCACGCCGCCGAACAATGTGTCGGCGGGCAACGCTTCGGGCAATACGATCAACATCGAGAGCGGCACGTTCGGCGGCAGCAACGAAATCTACGGCGGCTACACGAACGGTACGGGCAAGGCGATGGGCAACACCATCAACCTCGGCAAGAGCGACGGATCTCTGACGTCGACCACCCTGAACAATGCCTTCCTCTACGGCGGCGCATCGAGCGGCTCGGCAAGCGACGTCATGACGGACAACACGCTCAATGTCAACACACAGAACATCACGGTGCGCGGCGTTCAGAACTTCGGCAAGACCAAGTTCAACCTCAACAGCACGACGACCGTTGGAAACACTTTGCTCACGGTGGGCGGCGGCGCAACGACCGGCTTGGACTGGGCGGGCGCCGAAGTCAACCCCGGCAGCTTCACCTTTACGCCGAGCACCTACAATGCGCGGCTCTTTACAGCGATGCACAATGCGGCGGGCATCAGCTTCAGTAACTACGCCCCCTATGGCGCCAAGGAGAAGATCGTCGGCGATCTCGAATACAGCCTCGACACAGACAACCATACGGGCAATGCCGCACAGGACGTCTTTATCAACGGCTTCCGGTTCCGCAATCATACGGCGACGTACAACGAGACGCCCGCACACGCGGAAGCCTGGGCAGGGCGTACGGCGAGCGGCCAGACCGTCACGGACAACAAGCTCATCGTCGCAGGCGGCACGCTCAATACGGCGGCTTACGGTGGCCTCGTCGAGAACAAGAAGCACAACACCGACGGCACCTTCCAGGATGCGGGCGATGCCAAGAAGAACAAGCTTGAAGTCGCGGGCGGCATGGTTGCTAATGCCTATGGCGCAAAAGTCATGACGGCTGCCGGCGAGGCCGAGGAAAATAGTGTCAAGATCACGGGTGGCACGGTCAACAATGCCTATGGCGTCGATCTCGCCCAAGCGACGAATACGAAAAATGCGAGTAAGAACAAGGCCGAAGTCGCGAACGGCAGCTTGAGCGGCTCTCTTTATGGTGCCCATACGGCGGGAAGTGGCTCTCTTTCGGGCAGCGAAGTCAAGGTCTCGGGCGGTACGATTGCAGGCTCTGTCTACGGCAGCGATGTCGCGGCGGGTGCGGGAAGCGCCACGGGCAGCAAGATCACGCTGACGGGCGGCACGATTACAGGCTCCGTCTACGGCGGCAAGACTGCCGGCACGGGCGCGGCGACGGGTCATACGCTGAGCCTCAACGGCGGCACCGTTGGCGGCAATGTCTATGGCGGCTTCACGGCGTCGGGCGCTACGACGGACAACACCGTCAACCTCGGCAGCGGCACGACGAATGCCGCTACTACCGTCACGGGCACGATCTATGGCGGCAGCGGGACGACGGATACGGACAATGTTCTCAACGTCAATACCAATGCCACGGCGGGCAACATCGCCAATTTCGGCATGGTCAACTTCAACTTCAACGCGACCTTTAACCAGGCGAACCCCATGCTGAACTTGGTCGGCGGTTCGGTGACGAACTTCGACTGGAGCAAGTTCAAGCATACGGGCAACGCGCCGAGCGGGCAGTCCGTCCTCCTGCAGAACATGACGGGCATCAACGTTGGCCACTACACGGGTGCGAAAGAAATCTCCTCGACCGGCACGCACGAATACACCATCGATACCGACACGAACACGGCGACGGCGAAGCAGATCCTCTACGGCGGCTACCAGTTCAAGGACGCCAATACGACGCCGACGACAGGAAATGCTCTGACAGACATCTGGGCAGGCCGCTCCGTCATCGGCAACACGACGACGCATAACACGCTGACGATCAATGGCACGACGCATCGCGACGCCTACGGCGGCTGGACGGCGGGCCGAGGCACGACGGCTGCGGCGAAGAACGACAGTACGAACAACACCGTCAACCTCAAGGCAGGCACGGTGCGCACCATCTACGGCGGCTTCACCTCCGTGCAGACGGGCAGCGCCACGGGCAACAAAGTCAACATCTCGGGCGGCTCTGTCACGGGCGCAGGCTACGGCAAGGTCTATGGCGGCTATCTTTCCCATACCTCGGCGACGGGCAATGCCACGAGCAACACCGTGACGATTACGGGCGGCTCGATGACCGACGTTTACGGCGGCTTCACGGCAGGCACAGGCGCGACCACGGGCAACACCGTCAACCTTGGCACGGCGACGAACGCCGTCGCCTCAGGCACGACGATCGGCACGATTTACGGCGGCAGCAAACCGACCGCCACGAACAACACGCTCAACGTCTACGACTCCGTCACGGCGGGCAACATTGCCAATTTTGACACGGTCAACTTCAAGGCGACGAGCAGCCACATCCAGACAGGCGACACCCTCCTGACCCTGAACGGTGGCGCGACGAACCTCGACTGGAAGAAACTCCACGTCGACAACCTCGACAGCCTCAATGCAAGCGCCACGAGTGACACGATCCTGACGCTCATGCACAACAGCAACAACATCAACCTCGCGAACTACAGTACGACGGGAACGCGCGGCCGCATCCACACGGCAGACTACGAGGCCGACATCACGACCGACGGCAACCTTGCCACCAGTCAGAACGTCTACCTCAAGGGATATCGCTTCCAGAACAATGTGACGGCCTACGCAGGCGGCACGGCGACGAATGCATGGGGCGGACGCTCCATCATCGGCAACAAGGTGCAAAAGAACGAGCTGACGCTTACGGGCGGCAGCGCGACGTTTACCGCACGCGGCGGCATGGTATCGAACACCGAGCTTGACGCGCACGGCAACCCTAAGACCACGGGCGACGCGGAAAATAACAAGCTCATTCTGAACACCGGCGCACAGGCACTCAACGCCTATGGCGCAGAGATACAGACCAAAGCGGGCAGCGCCACGGGCAACCAAGCCATCCTCAACGACGGCACAATTGCAGGCAACCTCTACGGCGCCTCCTTGACCGCAGCGGGCGCAACGGGCAATGCGACGAAAAACACCGTCGAAATCAAGGGCGGCACGGTTGCAGGCAGCATCTACGGCGGCCATATCGCCGATGGCGCAGCGACGGGCAGCGCCACGGACAATGTCGTCACCGTCGCGGGCGGCTCTGTCACAGGCGATGTCTACGCAGGCTTTACGAACGGCGCAGGCGCGACGACGGACAACACCGTGAGCCTAGGTGACGGCGAGCACAGCCTAGCTGCCGGCACGAACATTGCCGGCACGATCTTTGGCGGCAACAAAGCGGCGGACACGGGCAACACGCTGACCGTCAACACCAATGCGACGGCGGGCAACATCAAAAACTTTGAAAACGTCCGGTTCAACATCAACAGCAATGCGCTGAACCCCGCCAATCCTATGCTGAGGCTGAATACAGGTGCGACGAACGACCTCGACTGGGGCAAGCTCACCGTCGATGCGACGAAGTTCAACAGTACGATCAGCACCTATCAGGCGTACAACCTGACCCTCATGCAAAATGCGGCGGGCATCGACTTCAATAAAAACAGCACCAATACCTATACCGCAAACGGCGGCATCAAAAATGTGACGAGCGGCAACTTTGAATTCAGCATTGATACGCTCGGCTCCTCCGTCCATACAACCGAGGTGCGTGCGGCAGGCTACCAGTACAAGAACCACACGGCAGCGACGTACGTGGCAGCGGACGGCACCCATACAGAAGCATGGGCAGGACGCACCGCCGTCGGCAACAAGGTGGAGAACAACAAACTCACTGTCACGGGCGGCACCATCACCACCGCAGCCTACGGCGGACTTGTGAAAAACAACAGGCTCGATGCCCATGGCAACCCGCTTCCGACGGGAGATGCCGAAAAGAACACCCTTGTCATCTCGGGGGGCATGGTCGCCAATGCCTACGGCGCCGAACTGCACACCAAGGACGGCAACGCGACGGAAAACACCGCAGAGATTACGGGCGGCAACGTCGGCTCTGCCTACGGCGCCTCCCTTGCAGCAGCCGGTGCAGCAGGCACGGTAGACAAGAGCAAAGTCACCGTCTCCGGCGGCACAATCAACAACGTCTATGGCGGATCGATTGAGAGTGCTGCAGCGACGGGTCACATCACGCACAGCGAAGTAAATATCAAAGGCGGCAACGTCGGAACTGTCTACGGCGGCAAAAACGAAGGCGCGGGCAATGCCACGGGTGCGACGATCAATATCACGGGCGGCACGATAGGTGACATCTACGCAGGCCATGCGGCAGGCGCAGGTGCGACGACAGGCAACACCGTCAACCTCGGCACGGCCGCCGACGCCTTCGCGGCGACCACCGTCGGCACGATCTGGGGCGGCAACAAGGCCGATGCCACGGGCAACACCTTGAACGTCAACAGCCGCGGTGCAACGGCAATCGACATCAAGAACTTTGAAAACGTCAACTTCGACGTCGCCCACAACGTCAGCCATGGCGACACACTGCTATCGCTTACGAACGGCGCGGGCACATCGATCGACTGGTCCAAGATGAAGCTCAAGAACCTCGACGCCATCACGGCAAGCCCCATAACGAACCGCATCTTGACCCTTTTAAACAGCACGAACGATGTCACCTTCACGAACTATGATGCCACACGCGCCAAAGAAAGCAAGCGCGACGGTGACTACGAATACGTCCTCAACACCGACAATGAAACGGATCATGCAAAGAAAATCGACCTGATCGGCTACCGCTTTGCCAACAACCATGCGACGTATTCCGCCTCCCTCGGGGCGAACCCCGAAGCATGGGGCGGTCGCACGAAAGTCGGCAACAAAGTGGAGCACAACGAACTCACCGTCACGGGCGGCGCCATCACCACCGCAGCCTACGGCGGCATTGCCGAAAACTTTGAAGGCGACGGCCATGGCAACTACAAGCCGACGGGCGATGCGGAAAACAACACGCTGAGCCTCGAAGGCGGCACGGCAGCCGACGCCTACGGTGCCGACGTGCGCACCAAAGCGGGCAGCGCCACGGGCAACACCGTCGACCTCAAGGGCACGGCCGTCACAGGAAACCTCTACGGCGGAGCGCTGACGCACACCGCAGCCAGCGGCGCTGCCACGGGCAACAAGATCAACCTCTACAGCGGCACGGTCGCAGGCGACGTCTACGCAGGCTTTGCCAACGGCTCGGGCACGACGACGGGCAACACCGTCACCATCGGTGACGGCGTGACCGATGCAACCGTCACCGTCGCGGGAAAACTCTACGGCGGCAACAAAGCGGCGACAGACAACATCCTCGACATCAAGAGCAAAGGCGCGCAAGTCGGCAGCCTCGCCGGCTTCTCCAAGATCAAGTTCAACCTTGGCACAAGCGTGGCTGACGGCGATACCGTCTTGACGCTCAACCAAGACACGACGCTCGACTACAACACCGTCGAGAAACCGACCGGCGCCAGCGTATCGGCATGGCTCGGCAACGTCATGGAAAAGAACGCACACCTCTTCCAAATGGCAGCAGGCAAGACGCTTACCCTGAACGGCTATACGCCGACCACGGGCAGTGAACGCAAGGGCGATGTCGAATACAGTCTCGTGACCGACACGAACACCGCCAGCACCACCAGCGGCAGACTTGACCTCTCCGCGTACAAGTGGCAAAATGCCAACGTCGAAATCACAGGCGTCATCGCCAACGTATTCGGCGGCAAGACCACCTACGGTACGACTGGCGAGACGAAGACAAACAAACTCACCCTCAAGACGGGCGCAGCCGTCACCAACGCCATCGCGGGCGACACGCAGACAGCGAACGGCACGGCGGAAGGGAACAGCCTAACCGTCGAAGCCGGGACCGCGACGAACGCCCTCGGCGCGAAGACGAAGGCAGGCAAGGCCGTCAAGAACAAGGCCGTCCTCCAGGGCGGTTCCGTCACGAACCTCAAGGGTGCTGAGAGCACGAACGGAGAAGCGGAAGAGAATACCGCCATCCTCCAGGGCGGCACAGCAGCCGATATCGTCGGCGCACAAGCCGCAGGCGACGCGACGATGAACAAGGCCGTCATCAAGGCGGGCACCGTCACAGGCAGCCTCAAGGGCGCGAAGAGCGCCGCCAAGGCGAACAAGAATACCGTCGAGATTGAGGGTGGCAACGTCAGCGGCGCCAAGATCATGGGCGCAGAAGCCAAGGGCGCGGCCGAAGAGAACGTCGTCACCATCAAGGCGGCGGCCTCCTCGAATGCCTCGACCGAGATCACGGGCGCACATTCCACGCACGGCAATGCCGCGAAGAATATTGTCAACGTGAATGCAGCCGTCTCCGGATCGCTCGTCGGTGGTTCTGCCGGAATGGGCGACGCTACGGACAACGTCCTCAACATCAACGCGAACGTCACCGGTGACGTCTACGGTGCGCGTGCACATCACGCTTCTCTCAGGAATACCGTTAACATTAAGGACGGCGTCACCGTCACAGGAAACGTCACGGGAGGCGCTTGCCTCAACGCCAATGAGAACACCATCAACATTGGCAGGGGTTCGACCGTCACAGGCAACGTCATCGGCGGAAACGGCTCCGTCGAAAATAAGAACAACATCATCAACCTCAAGGGAGGCACCGTCACCGGCGACATCATCGGCGGCGCAGGAGCATCCGCCGATAACAATACGCTCGCCGTCTATCACGACGAAGCGAACACCAGCCAGGCGCATGACTTCAACAAGATCAAGAACCTCCACTTCTACCTCGGTGAGAGCATCGCCAACGAGAACCCGACGCTCCTGCAGCTCGGCGTTGCAAACAAAGACATCCGCGGCGTTGATGTCGGTGTCGGTGTGATGGGACTTGCGCATGGCCTCAAGGTCAACGACGTCATCAGCCTCATGAAGGTCAACGGCGGAACGCTTACGACCGATGCGGACGGCGTCGTGCCGCCTGCGCCTGCGACGCTCATCAATCACGTCGAAGCCATGCATGGCGTATCGCTCCTCTACGGCTTCGACCTCATGAAGCGCGGCTCGGGCGAACTCATCGCCACCGTCACCAAGGCGGCCATCAGCGATCAGGCGAAATCCTTCGTCGAGACGAGGGCCGGCATGACCGACTTCATCAATCGCGGTGCGGATCTTTTGACCACGAGCGGCATGAGCGCCATCCGGCAAGGAGCTGAAAGCGACAAGGAAAAGGGCAAGTACGACCTCTGGGCCGTCATGAGCCGCGGCAGCATGAGCGTCGAAAGCGGCTCGCAGATCGATACCACGGGCTGGAACCTCAGCCTCGGCTGGGCGAAGGAACTCCGGAAGAAGGACGCGGCGATCGTCGTCAGCCCCTTCATCGAATACGGCAAGGGCAGCTACGACTCCCATCTCGACGATGGCACGCATGGCAGTGGCAAACTCAGCTACCTCGGCGCGGGAGTCCTCGCAAGGATGGAGAAGGAAGACGGCCTCTGGCTGCAGGGAGCGCTCCATGCAGGACGCGCGAAGAGCGACTACACGGGCAGCATCTCCGCCGGCACCGTATCGAACTACGACAGCTCCGATACCTACGTTGCAGCCGAGCTGAGCGTCGGCAAGACGATGAAGCTCAAGGGAGGCGACAAGCTCGACACCTCGCTGCGCTATCTGTGGTCGTACCAGAGCGGCGGTGACGTCGCCATCAAGACGGGCAAGTACAACGACGTCTATGACTTCGCGGCGGTCAACTCGCACCGCCTGCGCCTCGGCACGAGGTACAGCCACAAGGAAAGCGAGGGCAACGAACTCTACGCCGGACTCTACTGGGAGTACGAATTCAGCGGCAAGGCGTGCGCGAGCTTCATGGGCTACGAAGCGCCCAGTCCGAGCCTTAGGGGGGGCAGCGCCCTTCTGGAACTCGGCTGGAGGTTCCAGCCAAAGGATTCGCGCGTCAGCTACGATCTGAACCTTTCCGGTTGGCAGGGCAAGCGCGAAGGCGTCACGGGGAGCGCCCATGTGAACTGGGCGTTCTGAGGAATGGGAATAGAATAGAAGAATGAGGCGGGGCGGCTGCAAGGCCGCCCTGCTTTTTCATGCGGGCATTGTGCGCCGCACTTCGGTGACGGGGAGAGGGTTTGCACGTATGGTATAATAGGAACATGGAAAAGAAGGGAGATATGAAGAAATGCAGAGAAAAATGTGGATGAGTCTGTGTGCCGCAGCGCTTCTTGTCTTGGGAGCAATGCTTGGCGCGGCAAATGTTGTTTCAGCGGCGGAGGCGCCGCCGCGCATGCGCAATCTTGGTTATATCTGGCGCATCGACGCCGATGATGTGCGAGGGCTGCCGCGCAACTTCCGCACGATGGAGGATGAGTTCCATGCTCCTTACAAGAAGGACATGGACGATTCCTATGTGCCGACACGCGAGGGGCTTGAGCGTCTCCACGCGTCGGGCAGCGGAGAGTTTTCTGCGAGCGGCTTGCATTCCTTGTTGGAAGCGCTTGCCGAGAAGACGCAGATGCCGATCTGCATCGTCGACCTGCGTGAGGAGTCGCACGGCTTCTTCGACGGAATAGCGGTCAGCTGGTACGGAGAGCACGATTGGGGCAATGTGGGCTTGACGCAGGAAGAGGCGCTCGCCGATGAGGCGGAGCGCATCCATGGTGCGGCAGGGCAGATGACGGCGGTTGCGCACCTCGGTGGGGAGAAGAATCCCCTCGATGAGCACGAGATCTTCGTGGAAGAGGCGCAGACGGAGAAGGAGCTTGTCGAGGCCGCAGGGCTTCGTTACAAGCGCATTGCGGCGACCGATCATATATGGCCATCGCCTGCTGCTGTCGATGAGTTTGTACAGTTTTACAAGAGCTTGCCCGAGAACATTTGGCTGCATTTTCATTGCCAGGCGGGCGAGGGACGCACGACGGAATTTCTCGCGATGTACGATATCTTGAAGAATCCTGCGGTGCCCTTGCAGGACATCCTTTATCGTCAATGTCTGCTCGGCGGTAGCTATGTCGCGCATGTAGAGCCTGAGGATTCAACGTATTGGAAAGTGCCGTACTATGCGGAAAAGGCGAAGCACATCGCACTTTTTTACCGCTATGTGCAGGAGAACGAGGGGGCGGGTTTCGCTGTCTCGTGGTCGGATTGGCTTGCGGCGCACGAGTTGGATGACGATGCTGATGAATAACTTTTGAAAAAGGGATTGACGGCGCAAAGAGTTCGATGTAGTATATTCACAGGATTACAGAAGGATAACTGTGACAGTGGATGGAGATTCCTCCTGAGGAAACAGATGTCTTTTTGCTGATTCGGAAATGTATGCCTTTTCTTGTGGCATGAACTTGGGAGGAATCATCATGGAGAAGAAGAATATCGATTGGAGCAGCTTGGACTTTTCCTATCATGTGACGGAACAGCGCTACGTTGCCAATTATAAGAACGGCGTTTGGGATGAGGGCGGACTCACGGGCGACGACAAAATTGTATTGAGCGAGGATGCGGGCGTCCTGCAGTATTCGCAGTCGGTTTTCGAGGGACTCAAGGCGTACACGGCGGAGGACGGCAGGACGGTCTGCTTCCGTCCTGATCTCAACGCGCACCGCATGTACGAGTCGGCGCAGCGCCTTGAGATGCCGCCGTTTCCCGAGGAGCGCTTCCTCGATGCCGTGCGTCAGGTCGTCAAGGCGAACGAGGCTTGGGTGCCGCCTTATGGCAGCGGCGCGACGCTCTACATCCGTCCCTACATGTTCGGCTCAAGCCCCGTCATCGGCGTTGCGCCGGCAGACGAGTACCAGTTCCGCATTTTTGTCACGCCCGTTGGCCCGTACTTCAAGGGCGGAGCGAAGCCCATTACGGTCAAGGTCAGCGACTTCGACCGCGCCGCGCCGCACGGCACGGGTCACATCAAGGCGGGGCTCAACTATGCGATGAGCCTGCACGCTATCATGACGGCGCATCGCGAGGGCTTTGCCGAGAACATCTACCTCGATGCGGCGACGCGCACGAAGGTCGAGGAGACGGGTGGAGCGAACATCATCTTCGTCGATGCGGACGGCAATCTCGTCGTGCCAAAGTCGCCGAGCATCCTGCCGTCGATCACGCGCCGCTCCATTACCTATGTCGCCGAGCATTATCTCGGCCTCAAGGTGGATGAACGCGAAGTGCTGTTCTCTGAAGTGCCGAACTTCAAGGAATGTGGCCTCTGCGGTACGGCGGCCGTCATCTCGCCCGTTGGCAAGATCAACGACCACGGCAAGGAGATCTGCTTCGCGAGCGGCATGGAGAAGATGGGTCCCATCACTCAGAAACTCTACGACACCTTGACGGGCATTCAGATGGGTCATATCGAAGCGCCCGAGGGTTGGATTTACGAGATCAAATAAGCCTTGTGCGAAGGGCGTATACGAGAAGCCGGGCGGGAGTTTTCCCCGTCCGGCTTCTTTGCGGGAAGGGGGAGAGCCATGATTTTGAATACGGGAAGCCGCACGGACATCCCTGCCTTTTATGCCGAGTGGTTCGTGCGGCGCTTGCGCGAAGGATTCGTCATGGCGCGAAGCCCCTATGACCCGCAGCGTATCACGCGCTATGTTCTCGATCCCGCCGTCGTCGATCTCATCGTTTTCTGCACGAAAAATCCCGCACCGCTTCTCGCGTACAGGGACGCACTCGCATCCTTTCGCCAGTTCTGGGGTGTGACGATCACGCCCTACGGAAAGGAGGTCGAGCCGGAGACGCCGCCCGTCGAGGCGGCGATCGAGAGCCTTGCCGCTTTGTCGCGCATTGTCGGCAGATGCGCCGTGCATTGGCGCTATGATCCCGTATTCATCACGGAGAAGTACACGCTCGACTTTCACAGGCGGGCGTTTCGCCGCATGGCAGAGAAACTGTCGGGAACGACAGAGAACTGTGTCGTGAGTTTCGTCGATCTCTACAAGAAGACGCAGCGCAATTTTCCCTCTTTGCGCGAGGTCAGCGCAGAAGAGCGTCTCGCGCTCGGCAAGACGTTCGCGGCAGTTGGACGCGAGTTCGGCATCAAGGTGCGCACCTGCCTCGAAGGAGACGATCTCGCGCCCTTCGGCATCGACACGCAGGGCTGCATGACGCAGGCTGTCCTCGAAGAATCCGTCGGCTGCCGCTTCCATATTCCGCGTACCTCGGCAGCTAGAAAAGGCTGTGCGTGCCTTCTTGGCAACGACATCGGCGTTTACAATACCTGCGCCCACTTCTGCCGCTACTGTTACGCAAATGCGAGCGTCGCCGCCGTCAGAAAGAACCGCACCCGCCACGACCCCGCCTCGCCGCTCCTCATCGGTCATGTGGAGCCGGGCGACATCGTGCAGGATGCAAGGCAGGTTTCGTATGTGGCGAAGAATGAGCAGATGGGATTATTCGAGTGAGAAGTGCGTTGCATGGGCGAAAGTATGGTATAATCATGGGGGAAGGAAGTGAGTGTATGCCGAAGATTGTTCCAATTCATGATCTCAAAGATACCAACGCGATTTCAAAAATGTGTGCGGAATCAAGCGAACCGATTTATGTTACAAAAAATGGCTATGGTGATATGGTCATTATGAGTATGAAAACTTATGATGAATATATGCTCAGGCAGGAGATTTACCAAAAACTTTCTGTTGCGGAAGAAGATTTTCATAGTGGAAATGTGATGGATGCAGAGGAGTCTTTGCAAAAACTGAGGCAGAAGTATCATGTATAGGCTTTTTTTGTCGCGGGCGGCAGAAGAAGATTTTGAGCAAATTGTTTCGTATATGACGAAAGAACTTGCGAATCCTATAGCGGCAGAACATTTTTTGGATGCTGTGAACGATTGTTACACGAATCTTAAAAATATGCCGAAGATGTATGAAGAATCGCGCGATCCATACCTGCGATCTTCAGGCTATCGCAAGGCAGTGATTGGGAAATATATCTTGCTTTATAAGATTGATGAATCAAAACAATGTGTGAAAATATATCGTATCTTTTACGGAGCAAGAAATTATAAGGAACTGTTGTAAACTCATGCTACTACCAATCTCTCGAAGCTTTTGACGTCAAAGAAGAGATCGCCCCGCTCAAGCTCTTCTTGAAAGCGGCGCTTGTCAAGACATGGGATCGTCCGCGATTTTTGCGCCATGCGCATGTATCACGGTGAATGCGGGGAAATCTAGGGGAACGGGTGCAGAAGAGCAAAGGAATTGTCTTTTCCTGCATTCTTCTGCTATAATGATACAGGCACTTCTGGAAGGAGGCAGCTTTTGGAGATTGCATATCTATTGAACAGCGGCTTTGCCGTGCGGCTTTCGCGCACTTTGCTCGTCTTTGACGACTACCTCGACCCCGCGCAGGCGGTTGAGAGTCTCTTAGCGGGGGCGGAGCGCGTGTATTTCTTTGTGTCGCACGCGCATTTCGATCACTTCGACGCGCATATTCTCGACTATGCGCCCTCGGTCACGCGCTACGTCATGGCGGCGGAGATTCGGCGCACGAAGCGCGGCAAGCGGTTTCCCGCGGAAAAGACGGTCTATCTTGAAAACTACAGCCACTATGAGGAAGCGGGTCTTCGCGTCGATACGTTTGACTCGACGGACACGGGCACGTCGTTTCTCGTGGAGGTCGAGGGCGTGCGCATCTTCCATGCGGGGGACTTCAACTGGTGGCATTGGAAGGGCGATACGGAGGAGAACAACAAGTTTGCGCGAAACGGCTTCATGAAACAGATGAAGAAGCTTGACGGGCTGACTGCCGATGTCGCATTCTTCCCTGTCGATGGGCGGCTTGAGGAGTTCGCCGACATCGGCGCGAAGGAGTTCTGTGCGCGTACGAACATCAAGGCGCTCGTGACGATGCACAGCGTCGGCTATCCGGCGTGGCATCCGGCGGCGGATTTCTTCGCTGAGGGGCGCGCCGTCCCGTACTGGACGCCGCAGGAAGCGGGGGAGAGGCGGCGCTGGACGGCGGAAGGAGGATTCACACGATGAAGAAGGCTCTCGTTTTTTTGCTGGCGGCGTTCGTCCTCTTTACGACGGGCTGCTCGGCGGCAGGCATGAATGACAAGGATAAAGGAGCGAAAAAAATGGCAAATCCTATTGCAGTTTTTGAGACAAATCATGGCACGTTTGAAATCGAGCTTTTCGAGGACAAGGCGCCGATCACAGTGAAGAATTTCATCGACCTTGCGGAGAAGGGCTTCTACGACGGCTTGATCTTCCACCGCGTGATCGATGGGTTCATGATCCAAGGCGGCGATCCGAACGGTACGGGCACGGGCGGTCCTGGCTACGTGATTCCCGATGAGTTCCATAAGGATCTGAAGCATGACAGCGAGGGCGTGCTGTCGATGGCGAACGCAGGGCCGAACACGGGTGGCTCGCAGTTCTTCATTACGCTCGCGGCGACGCCGTGGCTCGACGGACATCATTCGGTCTTTGGCAAGGTCGTCAAGGGCATGGATGTCGTGCGCGAGATCGGCAAGGTTGACACGGATTTCCAAGACAAGCCGCTCGCGAAGGTCGTCATGGAAAAGGTCACGATTCGCCGCGAGGAAAAAGAGTGAGGTGAAGGCGTTCACTTACATCCTCGTCTGTGCAGACGGTACGCTCTACACGGGATGGACGAACGACTTGGAGAAGCGTCTTGCCGCGCACAATGCGGGCAAGGGCGCGAAGTATACGAGGAGCCGCCGTCCCGTGCGGCTCTTTTACTATGAGGAGTTCGAGGAAAAGTGCGAGGCGCAGCGTCGCGAGTGCGAGATCAAGCGACTGCCGCGTGAAAAGAAGATCGCGCTTGCCGCGCATTTGACGCAGGCGGGGCTTGGCGTCGCGCTTTCGGCTGAAGCGGGGATTTGACAAGGCGCGGCTTGCTACCTATAATGATAGGATATACGGGGCAGTATCAGACGGCACTTCTTTTTGCAGGGCGGCCGGGCGCGGAACGTGCTTGGCGAGCCTGTTCGCGGAGGAGTGCCAAGTGCCGGGAAAAGGGGAATTTTGATGGCAGAAAAGCGTGTAATGCTGACGGAAGAGGGCTACAAAAAGCTGCAGGAGAAGCTCGACTATTTGAAGAGCGTGCGGCGCATCGAGGTATCGGAGCGACTCAAGGCGGCGATCGCGCTCGGCGATCTCTCGGAAAACTCGGAGTACGACGACGCGAAGAACGAGCAGGCGTTCCTTGAGGGCGAGATCCTCGATCTTGAGGCGAAGATAAGAAACAGTGACATCATCCAGGGCGGCGCATCTTCCGACACCGTGCAGATGGGAAGCACCGTCGTCGTCAAGGATGTCGAGTTCGATGAGCAGGAGACGTATACGCTCGTCGGCTCGGCAGAGGCAGATCCGACGGAGTTTAAGATCTCGAACGAGTCGCCCGTGGGCGCAGCAATCATCGGCAAGAAGGTCGGCGACCGCGTTGACGTTCATGCGCCGGCCGGAATCATTCAGTACGAGGTCGTAGAAATCAAGTAAGCAAGCGATATATGAGTGAGGAGAGGAAATATTGGCTGAGAACAAGCAGCAGGACGCGGTGCAGAAGGAAGATCTGAACGATCTCATGCGCGTGCGCCGCGAGAAGATGGAGAAGTTCCGCGAGATGGGCGTTGCGCCCTTTGGGCATCGCTACGAGGTCACGCGCCATGCGGACGAACTGCTCGCGGAATTCGCCTCGCTCGGCGAGGAGGCGGAGAGCGAGACGGAGGTCAGCATCGCCGGGCGTCTGATGGCGATCCGCGGCCATGGCAAGGCGAGTTTCGCCGTGCTCATGGATCTTTCGGGCAAGATTCAGATCTATTTCAAGCTCGACGTTCTGGGCGAGGAAAAGTACAAGGAGTTTAAGCTCTTGGACATCGGCGACATCATCGGCGTCCGAGGCGTCGTCTTCCGCACGCGGCGCGGCGAGCTCACGGTGCGCGTCGACGACTTCACGCTGCTTTCGAAGTCGCTTCGCCCGCTTCCCGAAAAGTTTCACGGGCTGAAGGATGTGGAAATGCGCTACCGCCAGCGCTATGTCGACCTCATCATGAATCCCGAGGTCAAGGACACGTTCATTGCGCGCACGAAGATCATCCAGTCGATCCGCCGCTACCTCGACGAGCGCGGCTTCCTTGAAGTGGAGACGCCTGTGATGTCGACGATTGCGGGCGGCGCGGCGGCGCGTCCCTTCGTGACGTATCACAACGCGCTCGACATGAAGCTCTACCTGCGCATTGCGACGGAGCTGAATCTCAAAAGGCTCATCGTCGGCGGCTTGGAGCGCGTCTACGAAATCGGGCGCATTTTCCGCAACGAGGGCATCGACGTGCGCCACAACCCTGAGTTCACATCCATTGAGATTTATCAGGCGTATGCCGACTACAACGATCTCATGGACGTGACGGAGGGGATATGCTGCCAGGCGGCGAAGGACGTGCTCGGTACGACGGCGCTGACCTACGAGGGTACGGAGATCGACCTCTCGAAGATTCGCCGCGTCAGCATGAACGACGCCGTGAAAGAAGCGACGGGCAAGGACTTCATGAGCGCCCAAACCGTCGAAGAGGCGCGTGCCATGGCGGATGCGATCGGCGTCGCCTACGAGGAGAAGCACGGCATCGGCGGCATCCTCAACGAAGCGTTCGAGGCGAAGGTTGAGGAGTCCCTGATTCAGCCGACGTTCATCACGGGTCATCCGACGGAAATCTCGCCCTTGGCGAAGCGCAATCCCGAAGATCCGCGCATCACTGACCGCTTCGAGTTCTACGTCTATGGGCGCGAGCTTGCGAACGGTTTCACGGAGCTCAACGATCCGATCGATCAGAAGGAGCGCTTCCTTGAGCAGGCGAAGCAGCGCGAAGCCGGCGACGACGAGGCGCATCCAATGGACAGCGACTACATCACGGCGATGGAGTACGGCTTGCCGCCGACGGGCGGACTTGGCATCGGCATCGACCGTCTCGTGATGCTCCTGACGGACAGCTCGTCGATCCGCGACGTGCTCTTCTTCCCGCATATGCGTCCTGAGGCCGCATCGCGTGCGCAGGAGAGTGCGGCGGAGTAACAGAGCGAAGTGCAGACGTTTTCACAAAGAAAGAAGGCTGATTGCATGAATATGAACGGAGTGCCGGAAGTCTCTTCGCGTCCGCTGAAGATGCGTTCGCAGGCGGAGGTCAAGGCGCAGTACGAGGTGAAGATCAAGAAGTACAACGAGCTGATGCAGGCGCAGGGCGACCACCGCGAGCAGCGCATGGAGCTGTATGCGGAGATCAAGCTGCTCGGCTGGGTTCTCGGCAAGAAGGAAAAAGCGGTCATCGACGACCTCGGTTCGCATCACATCAATCGCTAGATAAGGGTGAAAGAACATAGGGAACTGCTGTACGAAGGCGTGCGGCAGTTCTTTTTGTGTGCAGTTGATATGAAAAAATGATTGGGAAATCGCCTCGTTTTCTGTGATATAATTAAGGGAGTGAAATTAGGAGAAGTGTGCTATAATAAGTAGGAATGCCAAAAATAGGCACTTGGTATGGGGGAATTCATTGCAATGATTTATATGAAGGATGTTTCCAAGGTTTACGACAACGGCACGGTGGCACTCGACCATGTGAATGTCAGAATCGAGAAGGGGGACTTCGTCTTTCTCGTGGGGGCGAGCGGCGCGGGAAAGTCGACCTTCGTGCGCATGCTGCTCCGGGAGATCCTGCCGACGAGCGGCAGCCTGCGCGTCAACGGGCACGATATGATGAAACTTCGCCCGAAGGATGTGCCATACATGCGACGCGGTCTCGGTGTGATCTTCCAGGACTATCGCCTTTTGCCTGACAAGACGGTCTATGAGAATGTCGCTTTTGCCATGGAGGTCATCGAAGCGCCGCGCCGCCTCATGCAGCGCAGCGTGAACGCTGTCCTCGACATCGTGGGGTTGCGCGAGAAGTGGAAGAATTTCCCGTCGCAGCTTTCGGGCGGCGAACAGCAGCGCGTGGCCATTGCGCGTGCCATCGTCAACGATCCCGCACTCATCATCGCCGATGAGCCGACGGGCAACCTCGATCCCGAGACGTCGTGGGAGATCATGGACATCTTCCGCCGTATCAACGATGCAGGCGCGACGATCGTCATGGCGACGCATGACAAGAATATCGTGGATACGATGAAGAAGCGCGTCATCGCGATCGAGGGCGGGCGCATCGTGCGCGATGAGGCGAAGGGGGGGTACGGCTATGAAGCTTAGGACGACGGAGTATTTCGTGCGCGAGGTCTGCATATCGATCAAGCGTAACAACTGGATGTCGTTCGCCTCCATCAGCACGGTCGCCGTATCGCTCTTCGTGCTCGGCATGTTCCTCATCATCGTGCTCAACATGAACCGCATGGCGTCGATGCTTGAATCACAGGTGCAGATCAACGTCTACTTGGACGACAAGCTCAAGGGATCGGAAATCGACGATCTCGAAGACGACTTGAAGAAGATGCAGGGCATTGAGAGCGTGCAGTATGTGAGCCGCGAGGATGCCATCGTGCGCCTGAGGGAAAGGCTCGGCGACCAGAAGTATTTGCTCGATGCGCTCGGCGACAAGAATCCGCTGCCGAATGCCTTCGAGGTCACGGTCAAGCAGCCGACGATGGTGGAGACGGCAGCGAAGGCAATCGAGAAGTTCGGCGGCGTCGAATCGGTGAAGTATGGGCAGGACGTCGTCGAGCACCTCTTCGACATGACGCGCCTCGTGCGTATCTTCGGCTTCACGCTCATGCTGCTCCTGGCGGGCGCGACGCTCTTCATCATCTCGAACACGATCCGCCTGACAGTCTTTGCGCGCCGCAAAGAAATCGCCATCATGAAATACGTCGGCGCGACGGATTGGTTCATCCGCTGGCCGTTCCTCTTGGAGGGCGTCGTGCTTGGCTTCTTCGGCGGCGTTCTCGCTTCCATCGCGCTTCGAAGCATTTACGGGCTGATCACGGCGAAGGTTTACAGCACGTTGGCGTTTCTGCCGCTCATACCGCAGTACCCGTTTGTCAACTTCATCAGCCTCGTGATGGTCTTGAGCGGCATGGGAATCGGCGCGTTGGGCAGCACGATTTCCTTGAAGCGATTCCTCAAGGTATAGGAGGCTTTTCTCATGGTTTTTTATCCCGTAGGAGGGAAAAAGGGGAAGAAAGCGGCGGCAGCGCTTCTTTCTGCCGTCTACTTGATGACGCTTGCGCCGCTCGTGCAGGCCGAGACCTTGGAGGAGCAGCGCGACGCGCATATCGAAAAGGCGGAGCAGGCGCAGAAGAAGAAGAACGAGATCGAGTCCAGGATCGAGGGGCTTTCCGAAGAGAAGCGTGTTGTCGATGAGGCGGCAGACGAGGCGACGAAAGCCTACAAGGACGTGAAGAAGGAACTTGACGCGACCGAGTCACGCATCGATGAGAATGAAGACAAGCTCAAGGTATTGAATAAGGACTTTGCCGTGAAGCGCGACCAGCTCGCCAAGCGCGTGCGCGACATCTACATCAACGGTCAGATCAACTATCTCGACGTCCTTTTCGGCGCGAAGGATTTTCAGGACTTCTTTACGCGCATGGATCTCTTGAAGCGCGTCATTCAGCAGGACTACGACCTCGTGCAGGTCGTGTTTGCGGAAAAGACTGCGATCGAGACGTCGCAGAAGGAATTGGAAAAGGACAAGGCGGCGAAAGAAAAGCTCGTCGTCTCCGCTGCTGGCCGTAAGAAAGAGGCGGAGAAGAAGCAGGCGGCAAAGCAGGCGATCATTGACAAGATGGAAACGGATCGCGCGACGCAGGAACGCATCATCAACGAGAATCTTGCGGCATCCAAGGAAGTCGAGCAGATGATCCGAAACAGCCGCTATCAGCCGGCGTCCCCCGCCCTTTCGGGCGGCGGAGCGCTCAACTGGCCGCTTGGCGGGCCGATCACCTCGCCCTTCGGCTGGCGCGTCCATCCGATCACGGGCGCGAGCCGCTTCCATTCGGGCATAGACATCGGCGGCGACTACGGCGATACGATTCATGCGGCCGGCGCGGGCATCGTCTCTTATGCCGGTTGGATTTCGGGCTATGGCTATGCCGTCATCATCGACCACGGCGGCGGCATATCGACGCTTTATGGGCACAACCAAGCGCTCCTCGTCAGCGAAGGGCAAAGCGTCTCGCAGGGACAGGCGATCGCCGAATGCGGCTCGACGGGGAATTCCACAGGGCCGCACTGCCACTTCGAGGTTCGTGTTGACGGCGAACCTGTCGACCCCATGGGGTATCTTTGATAGGTGGAGGATATTTTGAAAAAGAAAACGGTTTTCCTGCTCGTCGTCGCGACGGCTGTCGTGACGCTCAATGCGACGATCTTCGGATTCTACGCCTTGATGGGGTTCAATAATCAGAAGACGAAGGATATCCTGCGCTTCTTCGGCGCTCTGCGCTTCATCGAGACGCAGTATGTGCGCGACGTCGACTATACGAAGCTCATCGATGGCGCCATCTCGGGCATGGTCAAGACGCTTGACGATCCCCATTCCATCTATCTCGATCCCAAGATGTACGAACTCATGCGCTCGCATACGGAGGGAAGCTTCGGCGGCGTCGGCATCGTCATGGGCTTCAAGGACAACAAGATCACGGTCATTTCCGTCATGGAGGGGACGCCGAGCGAGGCGGCGGGCATCAAGACGGGCGATGAGATCATCGCCGTCGACGGTGTGCCGACGAGCGAGATTGAGCCGGAAGAGGTCGTGCTGCACATTCGCGGCGAGATCGGCAGTGAAGTGACGCTCAGAGTTCGCCGCGCAGGCGAAGAGGACAAGGACTACGTCGTGCGTCGTGCGACGATCCAGGTGCATACGGTCGCAGGTCAAATGCTGCCCGACACGGACGGCATCGGCTACATCCGCATCGCTTCGTTCTCCGAGCATACGGCAGATGAGTTCAAAGATGCCTATCATGCGCTGGAAAATGAAGGCGTCAAGGGCATGATCATCGACTTGCGCGAGAACCCCGGCGGACTTGTGACGAGCTGTGTGGCGATCGCCAATATGGTTGTACCGAAGGGACCGGTCGTCTCCGTCGTGCAGAAGGACGGAAGACGCGAAGAATATGAATCGGAGCTCTCGGAAGAGAAATATCCGCTCGTCGTGCTCATCGATGGCAACAGCGCCTCGGCGAGCGAAATCCTCGCGGGCGCACTGCAGGATACGGGCGCGGCGACGATCGTCGGCCAGACGTCGTATGGCAAAGGCTCCGTGCAGGTCATCTTACCGCTCTACGATGATGATGCACTGAAGCTCACGATTGCCAAGTATTACACTCCGTCGGGCAGAAGCATCGACGGCACGGGCATTGAGCCAGACGTTCGCGTCGAGCCGCAGGCGGACGGTGCACAGGACGTGCAGCTCTTGAAGGCAATCGACGTCATGAAGGACAAGCTTGCCGGCATTGGTGCAAATGTAATATAATCAAGAAGAAGGGGGATGAGATTATGGCACAGATTTGTCTGAGCATTGATGATGATGTGAAGCGGGAGGCAGAACAGGTGTGTGAAGACATGGGGATGTCCATGTCTACTGCAGTCAACATCTACCTGAAAAGGCTCAGCAGAGAAAGGCGCATCCCTTTCGAAGTCATGGCAGAGCCGTTTTGGTCTTCAGAAAATGCGACGATTCTGGATCGGAGGATTGCAGACATAAGAGCGGGAAGAAATGTGTCTGAGCATGAACTCATTGAGGTGTAGCGGTGCGAAAAATATGGCATGATGAGGCGTGGGCTGAATATATCGAATGGCAAACCAAGGATAAGAAAACACTGAAAAAGATCAATAATCTCATCAAGGACATCGATCGAAACGGGTATGACGGTATAGGAAAGCCGGAGCCTTTGCGCGGCAACTGGAGCGGCTTTTACAGCGTGCGCATCGATGAGAAGAATCGGCTTGTCTTTCAAATATCCGATGGCGTGTTGGAGATTGCTCAATGCGGTTCTCACTATGGAGACAAATAAGAGCGGCATGTATGAGATATAGATGGATATTATGATGAATCGCTGTGCCAAATTGCGCAGCGATTTCTTATTTGGTACAAATGAGGAAAATGGATTCATTTTTACGATTTTTATATAAATTTTGCTATATATTCTATAAATATGTGCTATAATAGACAGGCATCCATTCGCCTGCTTCATGGGCGCAAATTACTATAGGGAGCGATACTATGAAAAATGAACACAATGAGTTCATGCAGCATGAGCTGCGATTACCTGAGCTTACCGTGCGCGGCATGCTCTTGGGTGCCGTATTGACAGTGATCTTTACGGCATCGAACGTCTACCTGGGGCTGAAGGTCGGCCTGACGTTCTCGTCCGCCATTCCGGCAGCTGTCATCTCGATGGCCGTCCTCAAGATGGCGAAGGATTCCAATATCCTGGAAAACAACATGGTGCAGACGCAGGCCTCGGCGGCCGGCACCTTGTCCGCGATCATCTTCATCATTCCGGGCATGCTCATGATCGGCTACTGGCACGGCTTCGAGTTCACGCAGACGCTGCTCGTCGCGGCTTGCGGCGGCTGCCTGGGCGTGCTCTTTACGATTCCTCTGCGCCGTGCCATGGTCGTGCACAGCGACCTCGCTTATCCCGAGGGCGTTGCGGCGGCGGAGATCCTGAAGGTCAATGCGCATGATGAAGATGGCAAGGGCAAAGGCACAGGGCTCAAGGAAATCTTGTCGGGCAGTTTCGTCGCAGGTATCATCGCGCTCTGCACGAGCGGCTTTCAAGTGCTGTCGGGTGCGCTTTCCGTCTGGATTCCCATCGGGCGCGGCATGACGCAGTTCCCCATCGGCTACTCGTCGGCGCTCGTCGGCGCGGGCTACCTCATCGGTATAGCGAGCGGTCTCGCCATGCTCGTCGGCATCCTCATCGCTTGGGCGGGTTTCGTTCCCTTCTACACGATCACGAGTACGCCGCCCGACGGCGTGACGATGCAGAAGTTCGCTGCCGCCGTCTATCAGGAGCGCGTGCGCCTCATCGGCGCGGGCGCCATGGGCGTCGCCGCCATCTGGACTCTGATTACGCTCGCGCGTCCCGTCATCGACGGCATGAAGGAATCGCTTGCCGCCATGCGCATGCCCGAGACGATCAAGGACAGGCATCGCATGGACATCGACATGTCGATGAAGAGCATCGGATTCGTATTCCTGCTGACAGTCGTCGGTCTGCTCGCTGTATTCTACGCCTTTGTCAGTCCGGAGGGACTGCCAAGTGGTCAGGTGCTCGCCTTCACGCTCGTCGGCGTCGGCGTCGCCGTATTCATGGGCTTCTTCGTCGCCGCTGCCTGCGCCTACATGGCAGGCCTCGTCGGCACGTCGTCGAGTCCGATCTCGGGTATCGGCATCCTCGGCATCATCGTCGCCTCGCTCGTCATGTACGCGCTTTGCTCTT
>CAJPOT010000023.1 GCA_905372355.1 uncultured Selenomonas sp.
TCATATAGATGATTCATTTCTGCATTGTTTAGTTTTCAAGGAACACCGCCGAATTACTTCGGCTGTTCGCCGCTCGGTTGAGCTAGCCTATTCAGTATACTCGCTTCAGTGAATTTTGTCAAGCACCGTTTTTCATGTCCTCCAGGACTCAGGAGCCGTTTTTCTCCGAACCTTTCACTTGCTGTCCGCTCTCTTCGCGACTTGACCTATTCTACACGAAGACTTCGCGCCTGTCAACATCTTTCTTTTCTTTCATTTTGTCCACTGGAATAGGACAAAAAGGGGAGCCGCTTGCCGCAGCTCCCCTTTTTGTTCTTTCACTCTGCTTCTGTTTCCAGCTTCATCTCCACGACGAGCGCAGCGTCGCGCTTTCTCGCATAGAGCAGGTAATAAAGTCCTGCACAAAGGAGTGCGGCTACACCGCAGGCGGCATAGATGCCTTCGAAACCAATGCCGTCCTTGAACGCGCCAAGCGCATAGGGGCCGACGCCGAGACCGAGGTCGAGCGCGATGAAGTACGTCGATACGGCGACGCCGATGCGATACTCGGTGACGAGCTTCACGCAGATCGCCTGCCCGTTCGACATGAACGTGCCGTAGCCGAGACCAACGAACACGCCCGCGAGGAGAAGCGTCCAGCTTTGCGTCGTGACGCTCAGTAGCAGAAGCCCGATGGCAAGACACGCATATGTCGGGTACATCACGAAGTCCTCTCCCTTGCGGTCGAACATGACGCCAGCAACAGGACGTGCGAGCGTGATCGTCAGGGCGTAGACAAGGAAGAATACCGTGCCTGCGCCGATGAGACCAAGTTCCTGCGCATACGTCGCAAGGAAGCTCAGAACACTCGAATAGCTGATGCCCATGATGAACGCCACGATGGAAATGGACGTGACCTTCGGCTCCAAGAAGTTGCTGATGCTGAACTTCTTAAGCTCCGCCTTCTTCTCTGCCGAAAGCTCCATCTCCGGCACCTTGAGGGCGACGATGGCAACGAGGCAGACGACGAGCATGGCGACGCAGAAATCAATGATGTAATTGAACGTCATCGTATGCTGCATGAGCATGCCGAGGAATGGGCCAATGGCGGCAGCGAGGCTCATGCTCAAGGCGTAGTAGTTGATGCCCTCGCCGCGGCGCATCACAGGAATGATGCTCGATACGATCGTGCTCGTCGCCGTCGAGGCGATGCCGTAGCCGATGCCGTTCAGACAGCGCACGATGTAGAGCATGGAAAGGGAATCGACGAAGAAATACAGGAGCGTCGTCGCAAGATAGAAGATGATGCCTGCATAGAGCATGAACTTTCTTCCATAAAGCTCGATGGAATGACCGGCGACCATGCGTGCGAGCAGTGTGCCGAGGATGAAGATGCCGGATGCCAGCCCCGCCTCGCTCATCGACGCGTTGAGCGTCTTGATCGCTTCGGATGCGATGATGACCATGAGCATGTAATAGATGATATAGATCAAGAAGTTCACCAAGGTATCAAGAATGAACTCCTTCGTCCATAACTTTTCATGTTCCACGTTTAACAACGACCTTTCTTTACCGAACGCGCTCCTTAGCGCTGCGGCGATTTCTTAAAAATGAACTGTACCCGATTATAAGCATCGACCTCCGTTTTGTATAGCGCATAAAAAAGATGGGAGTTATCGCAAAAAGCGATAACTCCCGACGTCATTCCTCAACGTGATCTCCACACTCACATCTCACCCGTACTCCGATAAATTTTCTGAACATATTCAACGTAGGTACGAATATGGCGCAGACGCGGGTTTTCCTTCTTATATACAAGCACAGCGTCGAGTGTCAGCGCGGGGGCAAAGGAAGAGAAACCCGACGTGATGCCGAGCGCTTCGATGAAGCGGCGCGGCAAGAGCGCACCCGCCGGATTTTCCCGGCAAAAATGCACCATCGCATACGGCGTCGAAAGACGCGCTGCCACTACGGGCATCTCTTCACCGAAGTAGCGCTCGTAGACGCGATTCATCGACGACTTCACGGGATAAAACACGAGCGGCTGCTTCGCCGCCCAAGATCGCGTTGCATCGCCTTCGGCGCGCGCAAGACAAGGTGCATAGAAAACGATGTCATCATCGGAAAAATGCACGCACTCCCATCCGTCAAAACTCATCTCTTCCAAGCGATATACCGAGGCAACGTCGATGCGGTCTTCCAGAAGCCCACATCGAATCTCATCTTCCTCCATTTCAAAAACATTGAGGCAGATCTTCTCATTCTGCTTCTGAAAGTACGATACATGACGATTCATGTGAACATCGCCCAGAGAGCGCAGTACGGCGACATTCAGCTCGGCAGGCTTGCGCTTCACGCTCTCCTGCACCTCCGCCACCGCGCCCCTCAGCTGCTCGACGCAAAGCTGCGCTTTCGCCAGAAATGTCGTGCCCTCCTCCGTCAAGTCGCTGCCGCGCGTCGAGCGGCGGATCAAAGTGACGCCGACCACCTCTTCGAGCTTCTTCATTTGCACGCTGAACGCCGATTGTGTGATGTTCGCTTCCTGTGCGGCAAGCGAGAAATTCCTAACCTTGCCGTAAATGATGAAACACTCCAACTGATGTATGCTCGGCAGTTCGCCCATGCCGCAGCCTCCCTTCGACAGGAGAATCCCTGCCGTATTTTCTCTAAAACAAAAAGCGGCTTCTGCGCCTAAGCAGAAAACCGCTTAAATACCCTATGGTGGAGACGAGGGGGATCGAACCCCTGACCTCTTGCATGCCATGCAAGCGCTCTCCCAGCTGAGCTACGCCCCCGTGGACAAATTACTTTGCTAGTATACAGCACGAAAGCAAAAAGCGCAAGCCCTTTTTGTAAAAAATTTCATGCGCTCGGATACGCTTTTCGATAGCTGCCGTCGAGGATATGCTGCCACCATGCGCGGTTTTCCAGATACCATGCAATCGTGCGCTCGATGCCGTCTTCGAATCTCGTCTCGGGCAGCCAGCCGAGTTCCGTATGGATCTTCGTCGGATCGATCGCATAGCGGCGGTCATGTCCCTTCCTGTCCGCCACATACGAGATGAGGCTCTCAGGCTTCTTCAAGGCGCGAAGGATGACCTTGACGACGTCGATGTTGGCGCGTTCGTTGTGACCGCCGATGTTGTAGACCTCTCCCGTGCGTCCCTTCTGCAGCACGAGGTCAATGGCGCGGCAGTGATCCTCGACGTAGAGCCAGTCGCGCACGTTGGCGCCGTCGCCATAGACGGGAAGCTGCTCGTCGGCAAGCGCCTTGACGATCATCAGCGGGATGAGTTTCTCGGGAAAATGGTACGGGCCATAGTTGTTCGAGCAGCGCGAGATCGTCACGGGCAGGCCGTATGTGCGACTATAAGCGAGTACGAGGAGATCGGCGCTCGCCTTCGAGGATGAATACGGGCTCGACGTATGCAAGGGAGTCTCCTCAGTGAAGAAGAGATCGGGGCGGTCGAGCGGCAAATCGCCGTAGACTTCATCCGTCGACACCTGATGGTAGCGCGAAATGCCGTACTCGCGGCAAGCGTCCATGAGAACGCTCGTGCCGATGATGTTCGTCTGCAGGAAGATCTCCGGCGTCTCGATCGAGCGGTCGACATGACTTTCCGCCGCGAAATTCACAACGACATCGGGTTTCTCGGCGCGAAAGAGCGCGTAAATCGCCTCGCGGTCGCATATATTGCAGTGGGCGAAGCGAAAGCGCGGCTCTTCTGCGAGATCGAGCAGAGATTCATAGTCGCCCGCATACGTCAGCGCATCGACGCAAAGAATCTCCGCGTCCTCGTGCGCCTTCATCATATAGTGGACGAAATTGCTGCCGATAAAGCCGGCGCCGCCAGTCACAAGATACTTCACGCCTTTTCCTCCCCATAGACGAAATTGAGCTGAGCTTCCCGCTCGGCGAGCGGCGGCGCCGCCTCGTCCTTCGCCGAAAGAACCGTCGGCGCGATCTCCCAGTCAACGCCGATGACAGGATCGCTCCAAAGAATGTTGCCGTCGCACTCCGGCGCATAGTAATTGTCCGCCTTGTACTGCACCTCGACGTCATCCGTCAAGGTGATGAAACCATGCGCGAAACCACGCGGAATCATCAGCTGTCTCTTGTTTTCCGCCGAAAGGCGCACGGAAACCCACTTCGCATACTGCGGCGAACCCTTTCGTATGTCAACGGCGACGTCTAAGATCTCGCCGCGCGTGCAGCGCAGGAGTTTCGCCTGCGCCATGGGATTCTTCTGATAATGAAGTCCGCGCAGCGTACCCTTTTCCGCTGAGAAAGACTGATTGTCCTGCACGAAGTCGTAGGAGAGACCCGCCTCTTCCATCTTCTTTTTCGACCAGCTCTCCATGAACCAGCCGCGTGCATCGCCGAACACCTGCGGTTCCAAGATAAAGACGCCCTTGAGGCGCGTTTCCGTCACGTTCATTTCTCGTTCCCCTATCCCTTGACCAGTTGCTCCAGATAGCGCCCGTAGTCGTTCTTCATCAAAGGCTGCGCGAGGCGCAGAACCTGCTCCGCATCAATATGCCCCATGCGGTAGGCGATCTCCTCGATGCAGGCGATCTTGAGACCCTGGCGATCCTGAATTGTCTCGACAAACGTAGCCGCCTGCAGAAGCGACTCATGCGTGCCTGTATCGAGCCACGCGAACCCCCTGCGCATCTTCTCTACCTGAAGGTCACCGCGCTCCAAATACGTGCGGTTCACATCCGTGATCTCAAGCTCGCCGCGTGCCGACGGCTTGACCGCCTTCGCGATCTCAACGACATCGTTGTCGTAGAAGTACAGCCCCGTCACCGCATAGTTCGAGCGCGGCATCTCGGGCTTTTCCTCCAAACTGACAGCGCACCCCGTCTCATCAAACTCCACGACGCCATAGCGCTGCGGGTCGCGCACGTAGTAGGCGAACACCGTCGCGCCCGCCTCGCGTGCCGTCGCACGCTGCAAAAGCCGTGCAAGGTCAGCGCCGTAGAAGATGTTGTCGCCCAGGACAAGTGCGCAGCCGTCGCCGCCGATGAAATTCTCGCCGATGAGGAACGCCTGCGCCAAGCCGTCCGGGCTCGGCTGCACGGCATAGGAGATATGAATGCCCCATTGGCTGCCGTCGTCGAGCATAGCAGAAAACATCGTGCTGTCCTGCGGCGTCGTGATGACGAGGATGTCCTCCAGTCCGGCGAGCATCAGCGTGCTCAACGGATAGTAGATCATTGGCTTGTCAAAGACCGGCATGAGCTGCTTCGACACGACCTTTGTCAGCGGATAGAGCCGCGTTCCCGAGCCGCCCGCCAGAATTATTCCCTTCTTCAGCACAAAATCACCTCTCAAACGACACGGCTGCAATATTTCCGCATCTCAAGCCTTCTGCCAAATCAAGCTCATGAACTCGCTGTGGCGCTTCCTGACCTCCCGTGCGACGACGCCCACGATCGTATTGACGAGATCGGCCGAATAGTTCTTCTGCGTCATCGGGATGCAGGCGTCAAGGATGACAGACGTATCAGGCGCAAGATAATACTTGAACAGTTTGTTGCCGTTGTTCAGGCGCATGATGAAATTCGTCACCTCATAGGCGTTGTCATCATTCAGTGCCTTCGGCGCAAGATTGGCTCGTACAATCACATAGATTGTATCGTCGAAAATGACCCCGAGCGGCACATACTGTCCCTGCACCTCAACGGTCGAGCGAAAAATCACGCTCTCATGCTCATCGCCAAGCTCCTCGCGCTCAAAGCTGTCAATCTTATGCCGCTGCAAATACCGCTTGAACTTCTCCGCTGCCTCTACCATAAACTTCCTCCGTAAATGCGAAATTCGTATCTTTCAATAAGATTCATCAAAGGCACAGGAAACTCCTGCCAAGAAACGGTCTTTCTTTTTTATTTTATTCCCCATACCATTATGAGAGATGTATCGAAGATGCAGCCGCACACGTCTTTTCAGACCTCCGTGATCTTCGCAAAAAATCCCTTGTACTCAAGCCGCAGGATTTCAGCAACCTCCTTGCGCATTGCGGGGCTTTCCATCGTTTCGAGCGCCGCGCGACGCGCCTTGAGCAGAATATCGACGTCGCGCAGGGCGTCTGCCATCTTGAGATCAGGCAGGCCGTGCTGCATCGCGCCGAAGAATTGACCGGGGCCTCTGAGCTTCAAATCCTCCTCGGCGAGCACGAAGCCGTCGCGCATGCTCTCCAAAAGGGCAAGCCGTTTCTTCGCCGCAGCGGTTCGCGCCGCCGAAACGAGGATGCAGTAGGAACGATGCGCCCCCCTGCCCACGCGTCCGCGCAGCTGATGAAGCTGCGCGAGGCCGAAGCGCTCGGCATTCTCAATGACCATGATGCTCGCATTCGGCACGTCTACACCCACCTCGATGACCGTCGTCGTCACGAGAACGTCGAGCTCGCCCGCGTGGAAGTCCGCCATAACGGCTTCCTTCTCCTTGCCTCGGAGCCTGCCGTGCACGAGGCCGCATCGCACTTCACGGAACACGCCCGCACTGAGTTCCTCGTAGACCTCCTGCGCCGACGGCAGGCCAAGCGTGTCGTTCTGCTCGACGAGCGGGCAGACGACGTAGGCCTGCCTGCCCCTTTCAATCTCTTGACGCACGAAGCGATAGATGCGATCACGCCGGTCGGGCGTGCGCACGAAGGTCTCGACGGGCACGCGCCCCGGCGGCAGATGCTCGATGCGCGAGACGTCGAGATCGCCGTAGACCGTCAAGGTCATCGTGCGTGGAATCGGCGTCGCCGTCATGACGAGCATGTCGGGCGTGAGGTGTGCGCGTTTTTCAAGCGTCGCTCGCTGCTCGACGCCGAAGCGATGCTGCTCATCCGTCACGACGAGGCCGAGCGAGGCGAAGGCGACAGGCTCCTGGATCAAGGCATGCGTGCCGATCACGATATCGACATCGTGCGCCTCGATCGCCTCGTACGCCGCCTCGCGTTCCTTCTTCGACAATCTTCCCGTCAGGAGCAGCAGACGCACGGGCAGATCTCGCAGCAATTCGCTGAACTTATCGAAATGCTGACGCGCCAAGATTTCCGTCGGCGCCATGAATGCACCCTGAAAGCCGTTTTCCACCGTCTTGACGAGCGCCAAGAGGGCGAGCGCCGTCTTGCCCGAGCCGACGTCCCCTTGCACGAGGCGGCGCATCGGCAAGGCAAGCTCCATGTCCTGCCGAATGTCGCGCCACGCCTTTTCCTGGTCCTCTGTCAAGCGGAACGGCAAAGCCTCACGCGCCTCGCGCGAAAGGCGGCTCGCGCCGAGATGGCGCACGCCCTTCTTTTTTTCACGACTCTCGCGACGCAGGAGAAGAAGCCCACACTGGATGAGGTAAAGCTCCTCGAAGATCAGTCTTTCCCGCGCGAGATGCAGCGCCTCGGGCGATTCGGGAAAATGCACCTCGCGATACGCCTCTTCTCGCGCGACGAGACGATAGCGCTGGCAGATGCTCTCGGGCAAGGTCTCCACGATCTTACCGATTCCTTGAAATACTCCTGTGAGAAGCGTGCGGAAAAACTTCTGATTCAGACTGCCCGAAGCCGCATAGACCGGCAGAATGCCCAGAGCCGCTTCCCCGCCTTTTTCCATCAGGGAGAAGTCCTTGACCTGGCTCATCTGCTTCTTGCCGCGCCCGCCGAAGGCATAATCAATCTTACCGACAGCAAAGAGCTGCATCCCCGCCTTGAGCTTTCCCTTGAGAAACTTCTGATTGAAGAACGTGACCTGCAAAAATCCCGTGCCGTCGTCAATATCGACGCTCAGGATATGAATGCCACGCCCCGTGCGCCTCTCGGCTATATGACGGATGACGCCTGTGACCGCCTGCTGCTCGCCGACCGCGAGCGCGGTGAGCGGCGTCAGCACGCGCCTGTCTTCGTATGTGCGCGGATAATAGGTCAGGAGGTCATAGACGGTGAAGAGGCCGATCTTGTTCAATGCCTCGTATTTCTTCGCGCCGACGCCTTTGAGCTCCAAAAGGCTCGTCTGCAGCTCCATGGCCGCCCCCTCTCCGAAAGATGCAAAACATAAGAGAGCCCGCCTCCGCATCGAATCGCAGGCGAGCTCCTTCTTCATGGCACGCTTTTTCGCGCCTTTTTCCTATCACGATATTGCTGGAAGCGCTTTCGCCCAAAAGCCGCCCGAAAGCTGCTTAGAGTTTCGGACCGGCAGCGACGAGCGCCCTGCCCTCGTCATCCGTCTCGTACTTCTTGAAGTTCTTGATGAAGCGACCGGCGAGATCCTGCGCCTTCTTGTCCCACTCGGCCGGATCGGCATAGGTGTCGCGTGGGTCGAGGATCTTCGTATCGACGCCTGCAAGTTCCGTCGGGATGTCGAACTCAAAGTACTTGAGCTTCTTCGTCGGCGCCTTGTTGATCGAGCCGTTCAGGATCGCGTCGATGATGCCGCGCGTATCCTTGATGGAAATGCGCTTGCCCGTGCCGTTCCATCCCGTGTTCACGAGATATGCCTTGGCGTCGCTCTGGCGCACCCTCTTGACGAGCTCCTGTGCATACTTCGTCGGCGGCAGTTCGAGGAACGCCTGACCGAAGCATGCCGAGAACGTCGGCGTCGGCTCCGTGATGCCGCGCTCCGTGCCCGCGAGCTTCGCCGTGAAGCCCGAGAGGAAGTAATACTCCATCTGCTCCGGCGTCAGAATCGCGACGGGCGGCAGCACGCCGAAGGCGTCCGCCGAAAGGAAGATGACCTCTTTGGCCGGAGGCGCAGAAGAAATCGGACGCACGATGTTCTTGATGTGGTCGATCGGATAGGAGACGCGCGTATTCTCCGTCACGGACTTATCGGCAAAATCAACCTTGCCGTTCTCGTCGACCGTGACATTCTCCAGGAGAGCGTCGCGGCAGATGGCGTTGTAGATGTCCGGCTCGGAATCCTTGTCGAGGTTGATGACCTTCGCGTAGCAGCCGCCCTCGAAGTTGAAGACGCCGTTGTCGTCCCAGCCATGCTCGTCGTCGCCGATCAAGAGGCGCTTCGGGTCGGTCGAGAGCGTCGTCTTTCCCGTACCCGAGAGGCCGAAGAAGATCGCCGTATTCTTGCCCTCGAGATCCGTATTGGCCGAGCAGTGCATGGCGGCGATGCCCTTCAGCGGCAGGTAGTAGTTCATCATCGAGAACATGCCCTTCTTCATCTCGCCGCCGTACCACGTATTGATGATGACCTGCTCGCGGCTCGTGATATTGAAGGCGACCGCCGTCTCCGAATGAAGTCCGAGCTCCTTGTAGTTCTCAACCTTCGCTTTCGACGCATTGTAGACGACGAAATCCGGCTCGAAGTTCTCCAACTCCTCCTTCGAGGGCAGGATGAACATATTGCTGACGAAATGCGCCTGCCATGCGACCTCGACGATAAATCGCACGGCCATGCGCGTATTCTTGTTCGCACCACAGAAAGCATCGACGACGAAGAGACGCTTGTTGGAAAGCTCCTTTTTCGCAATCTTCTTGAGTTCTTCCCACGTCTCCTGACTTGCCGGATGGTTGTCGTTCGGATAGGCGTCCGAGGTCCACCAGACCGTATCCTTGGAGTTCTCGTCCATGACGATGAACTTGTCCTTCGGCGAACGGCCCGTAAAGACGCCCGTCATGACATTCACGGCATCAAGCTCCGTGAGCTTTCCCTTCTCAAATCCCGTGAGGTCGGCCTTCATCTCTTCTTCGAAAAGCTGTTCATAGGACGGATTATGGACGATTTCCTTCACGCCGGTAATCCCGTACTTTGTCAGATCAAGTTTTGCCATGTTTCTCTACCTCTTTCATAAAAGTTGAATTTAAGATATAGTTTCAAACATGCTCTCTTCATCTCTTTCTCGCTTTTCTAGGGAAATCCTGCTTGTTTTCAATTTTTATTTATGAAATTTCACTTGCAAATCCTTATTTCTTCGCAAATGCTTCCGTTACAGCATGCATTTCCGTCTTCTCGCACACTGCGCGATGCAGGATTTCAGCCGTTTTCAGCGACGCCAATCCCTGCGGAATCGGGCTTTCGTTCAAGGAGGCGAGCTTGTCGAGCTGCGCGAATTCGTCGAGTCCCGCACGCTCTTCCCCGAGCGCGTCCAAGACGCTTTCGTTGAACTTGTACGGGCTTGCCGTCGAGACGACGACGAGCGGGCGCTCGCTTCCCGTCGCCTTCTTATAAGCCTGTGCCACGCGATACGCGACAGCCGAATGCGTGTCGAGCACATAATGCTCCTTTTCGTAGACTTCGCGAATCGTCTCCTTCGTCACCACGTCGTCGACCCAGCCAGCCCAAAACGTCTCTTTAAGATTCTGCAGCACAGTCTCGCCGACCTCGTACCTGCCCTTTGCGGCAAGCTCCTCCATCCAGCCCCTGACCAGCGCCGCATTCTGCGTTTCATGATAGAGCAGACGCTCAAGATTGCTCGAAATCAAGATGTCCATGGACGGCGAGATCGTCTTGTAAAAATCGCGCTTTTTGTCATAAACGCCCGTCTGCAGGAAATCCGTCAGCACGTTGTTGCTGTTCGACGCACAGATCAGTTTCGCGACGGGAAGCCCCATGCGCTTGGCATAATAACCCGCGAGAATATCGCCGAAATTGCCCGTCGGCACGCAGAAATCGATGGCTTCGCCCGCTGCAATCGTCCCCTTTTCCAAGAGATCGGCATAGGCGCTGAAGTAGTAGACGATCTGCGGCACGAGCCTGCCCCAGTTGATCGAATTTGCCGAAGACAGCTTGACGTTCCCAGCGGCGAGCTTCTCTCCAAAGGCCTTGTTGCCGAAAATCTCCTTGACGCCGTTCTGCGCATCGTCAAAATTCCCCTTGACCGCGACGACACGGACATTTGCGCCCTTCTGCGTGCACATCTGCAGGTTCTGGATCTTCGACACGCCGCCCGTCGGATAGAACACGAGGATCTTGATCTGATCGACATCGGCAAAACCTTCGAGCGCCGCCTTGCCCGTGTCGCCCGACGTGGCAACGAGAATCAGAATCTCAGCATCCTCACCCGTCTTCTTGAGCGCCGTCTGCAAAAGCTGCGGCAAAAGCTGCAGTGCCATGTCCTTGAACGCACTCGTCGGCCCGTGCCAGAGCTCCAATACGGGGAACTCCTTGAGCGCGTGCACGGGCGCGATGCGCACGTCGTCAAACTTGCCGCCCCCGTAAGCGCGTGCAATGCAGCCCGCAAGCTCCTCCGCCGTGTAATCCGTAAGGAAGAGTCCCAGAATGCGTGCCGCACGCTCCTCATAGGAAAGCTGCCGCATCCCTGCGATAAAGTCCAAATCGACCGCAGGAATCTCCTCGGGCACGAAAAGCCCGCCGTCCGCCGCCAAACCCTGAATGATTGCCTTCGCCGACGCGACGCTTGCCGCCTTTCCCCTCGTACTGCTGTATTTCAATTCCTTCACTCCATTCATCTCTCTCCATCGACTGTGCCGCTTCTCTCAGCGCGTCAGCTGCGCCGTCGTCGCATGGACGGCACGCTCCAAATCGGCGGGCGCGAGCACGATCTGTTCGCCGCGCCTGCCCGCGCTGACGGCAATCTTGTCCCAAGCTTTCGCCGAAGCGTCGAGGAACACAGGATACTCTTTCTTCGCACCGAGCGGCGAGCAGCCGCCGCGCTGATAACCCGTGAGCGCAAGCACTTCCTTGAGATGCACCATCTCCGCCTTCTTGCTCGCGGCGGCCTTAGCGAGAGCCTTGAGGTCAAGCTCCGCCGCGCCCGGAATGCACGCCATGACGACGCCCGCCTTGTCCGTGCGGGCGACGAGTGTCTTGAATACCTGCTCCACAGGCATATGGAGCATCTCGGCCGCATGGACGGCGCTGAGGTCGTCCAAGTCGACGGGAAACTTCCGCAGCTCGTACGAAATCGACAGCCCGTCGAGAATCCGCGCCGCATTCGTCTTCTTCTGCCCCTTCATATCGCTCACCGTTTCTGCATCCGCAATCTCAAGCAAAAAGCTGCTTCGGATGCAGACTCTATTATACCATAGGTTCACGAGAACTCCTATGGCCGAAGCAAAAGAAGCGCATCAGCGGGAGAAAATACACCTTCTATGTGTATCATTGTTGACGTTGAAACACAAAAGGTATATGATGAACTTATCAAAGAAGTCGATCATGAAAACATCTGAGCTTTTGAGGATCCTCAAAAATCATGCTTGCACGATGGTCGAACATGGCGGCAGGCACGATAAATATTATAGTCCGATCACGGGGCGCGTATTCGTCGTTTGGCGGCACAAAAGGGAAATTCCGACTGGAACGGTGCAGAAAATTTTGAAACAAGCTGGAATCCAGCAGCCGTGATGAGAATACGCTTCGACACACTTTTTGACAGGAGGCTTGAAACATGAGCAAATACGCTTTTCCTGCAATCTTTCGCTGGGATGAGGAAGAACACGTCTATGACGTGACTTTTCCCGATATCGAGAACTGCTTCACCGCTGGTGAAAATCAGCCTGAAGCTTTGGAGAACGCCGCCGATGCACTCGCCCTGATCTTGTGCGATATGGAGGACGAGCACGCCGCCATCCCCCTGCCTGCCCCCCTCGACACTTTGTCTGCCGGCGAAAAAGGCTTCGTGAGCCTCGTCGCAGCTGACACTGACGCTTATCGGGAGATCATCGAGCGCGAAAACAATCCCATCAAATATGCACGCAAACAGGCAGGTCTGAACATCAAGATGCTGGCCGAGCTTCTGGGCGCTCCCTATCGTACGGTACAGGAGTGGAATGCAGGCCGCCGTCTGCCGCCGCCCTGGGTGCAGCGTCTCATCGTTGAGAAAATCGAAGCCAACGCCTGATGCAAAGTCCCAACTTGGAAAGAGGTGCTTCCCCTTGCTGAAAATCGCGTCCGCACAGATGGAAATACAGCCCGGACGGCCTGACGCCAATACCGCGAACATGCTGCGCCAGATGGAAGAAGCGAAAGCGAATCATGCCGACATCGTCATCTTCCCCGAGATGGCGATTCCCGGCTATCTGCTCGGCGATACCTGGGAGCAGGACGCCTTCCTGCGCGACTGCGAATCTTGCGCCGCCGACATCATCGCCGCCTCGCACGGCATCGCCGTCATCTTCGGCAGCGTCGCCGTCGATTGGACGAAGAAAAACAATGACGGCCGGCCGCGCAAGTACAACGCCTGCTTCGTCGCCAGCGAAGGAAAGCTCTGCCATCCCGAGGCAATGCCCTACCCCTTCGTCATCAAGACGCTCCTGCCGAACTATCGGGAGTTCGACGACACACGCCACTTCTTCAGCCTGCAGAAGCTCGCACGCGAGCTGGGCACGACGCCCAAGAGCCTGATTTCTCCCGTCTCGCTGAAGATTCACGGCAGACGCTGGAAGATCGGCTGCCTATTGTGTGAAGACGGCTGGAGCGACAATTACGAGACGGCACCGATGAAACTTCTCGAAGAATACGAGGATCTGGACTTCTACGTCAACATTTCCTCCTCCCCCTATACGCTCGGGAAGAACGAGAAGCGCCAGCGTCTCTTCTCTGCCGCAGCCAAGGCGGCAGGGGCGCCGCTCATCTACGTCAACAACGTCGGCTTGCAGAACAACGGCAAGACTGTCTACACCTTCGACGGTGCGAGCGCCGTTTACAGCGCGGAAGGTTTATGCGTCGCCGCCGCTCCATCCTACGAGGAAGGGCTGCACTATGTCGATGTCGAAGAAATCGCCTCGCTCCCTGCCCTCACGCCCGAAAAGAAGACCGAAATCGCCCAGATTTACGAAGCGCTTTCCTACGGCGTCAAAAATTTTCTCGACAGCATCCGCATGAAGAAGGTCGTCGTCGGCGCCTCGGGCGGCATCGACTCCGCCGTCGCCGCCGCGCTCTATACGAGCGTCCTCGGCGCAGAAAACGTCCTGCTCATCAACATGCCGAGCCGCTTCAACTCCGAGACGACGAAGGATCTCGCACACGCGCTCGCCGAAAACCTCGGTTGCTATTACGCCGTCTTCCCCATCGAAGAGTCCGTACAGCACACGATGAAGCAGATTGCAGCGACGCCCATCGAGCTTCTGAAGACAGGAGAAAAGAAGACGCTTGCCGTCTCCTCCTTCCTCGCCGAGAACATCCAGGCGCGTGACCGCAGCTCGCGCATCCTCGCCGCCCTCGCCGCAGCCTTCGGCGGCGGCTTCTCGTGCAACGCAAACAAGGCGGAGACGACCGTCGGCTACTCGACGCTCTACGGCGACCAGGCGGGCTTCCTCGCCGCCCTCGCCGACCTTTGGAAGCATCAGGTCTACGATCTTGCACGCTACATGAACGAGCATATCTTCAAGCGCGAAGTTGTGCCGCAGGCGACGATCGACATCGTGCCGAGCGCCGAACTGTCCGATGCGCAGAACGTCGACGAGGGCAAGGGCGATCCGCTGCTCTATCCGTACCACGACTATCTGTTCCGCGCCTTCGTCGAGCGCTGGGAAAAGGCGACGCCCGAAGACATCCTCGATTGGTACGTCAAAGGCACGCTTGAGCAGCAAATCGGCTGCGAAAAAGGCCTCGTGAAGAAATATTTCCAGACCCCCAAGGACTTCGTCGCCGACCTTGAACGCTGGTGGAACCTATTTTCCGGTCTCGCCGTCGCCAAGCGCATCCAAGCGCCCCCCATCCTCGCCGTCAGCCGCCGCGCCTACGGTTTCGACCACCGAGAGGCGCAGAACGGCGCCTACTATACAAGAGCCTATCGAAATCTCAAGGAAGCGCTACTGAAATGAAAACTGCTCGCGCCGAATTATCCGTGAATCTGCAAGAACAGCTTGCGCTTCCCTGCACTTTGTGCTAAAATACCCTTGTTGTCTATGGCGCAAGATTAGGAAGCACTGATAAAATGAAGTCCGTCAGATTGGCGCAGATTTTTCGTTCGATCAAGGAGACGAACCGGACGCATAGTGGTGCTATGCGGAGGATTTGTCGACGCAGAGAGGGCGGAAAAGATACGTCAAGATGGCGGTGCTGAATTTATCAGGGATTCCTTAACTGCGCCGCGAAGGAGGTGTACCCCATGGCAAGTGTTTGCGAAATCTGTGCAAAGGGCGAGATGTCCGGCATGAATGTCAGCCATTCGCATTTGAAGACGAAGCGCAAGTGGAAGCCGAATATCCAGCGTGTACGCGCGATTGTGAACGGCGAGACGAAGCATATCAACGTCTGCACGCGCTGCCTGCGCTCGGGCAAAGTCGAGCGTGCCATCTGATCTGTGCACAAGGATCCGAACTGATATATCATAAAACAAGCCGCTGAATCGAAAGATTCAACGGCTTGTTTTATTGCAGCGACGCATCAATAGGAATAATTCTGCCCTTCCGAAGCGACGCAGTCGATCTCAATGAGCGCGTCCTTCGGCAGTCGCGCCACCTCGACGCAGACGCGTGCAGGCGGGCAAACTTTGAAATACTTCGCGTACACCGTGTTCATCGCCGCGAAGTCCTCGATGTCCTTCAGATAGACTGTTGTCTTAACAACATCTTCCAGAGAGCATTCAGCGGCTTCGAGAACGGCCTTGAGGTTTTCCAGCACGCGCTCGGTCTGCTCGGCAATGCCGCCCGCGACGAGTTCGCCCGTCTGTGGGTCGAGCGGAATCTGCCCCGAAGCGAAGATGAAGCCGCCCGACGTGCGAACTCCCTGCGAGTACGGGCCGATCGCTTTCGGCGCATTTTCCGTGATGATTTCTTTTTTCATGATCGAATCGCTCCCTTCGTCATATACCACATTGGCACATAGTACGCACTACTCCTCCACTTGAAGATCCGGGCGCAGCGAAATGGCGCCGCCCAGGTAGATGTGGCGAATCTCACTCTGCGGCTTGTCCGTATCAACGAGCAAGAGCGCCCGTATGCAGCGCGGCAAAGAATTTTCGATCTCCGGCTCCAGCGTGTCAAAAAGCGGCACTGCATCGAACCCTTTCAAGAATCTCGCACCCGCAGCCGGAAATGCCGACTTGAGATCGGGCGTCGCGGAAAAAATCGCCGCTCCGATGTCTGAAGGATCAATCTTGTTCGTGCGGCACATACCCATGACCATGAGTTTCACCGCTTGAAATATCTCAGCCTTCGTATCCTTTTCTACCGTGATCGCACCCCTGATCCCACGCATGGGAATCCCTCCTATCCTACTCTTCCTAGCATTAAAGCCCCAAAGAAAACGCGCATTTCGCGCATTTCCCCAATCAACGGCAGCCTCGTCAATGACCGCGCAATATGCTCCACAGGAGCCGCGCCGAGAGCACGATCGCCGCCAGATAGCCCAAGACGCCCAGAAACGGTATCTCCATGATCTTCGGTGTCATCTGCGTCGTGCAGATCGTGCTTGAGCCAAGGAGAAGCGCCGCACTCAGGAGGGCGATGATGAGTTTATTGATCATCTTGTTGAGCCTCGCGAGCGGCTCATCGGCGCCCGTAAGCTCAAGATTGACCTTCGTCTGCCCGCTCAGCGTCATCTTCAGAATGTCCGAGATCTGCTCGGGCAGCTGCAAGGATTTGCGCAAGAGGATGTAGCCCTCACGCTTCGCCTTGCCGGCTTCCTCGCGCCAGTTGAATCCCTTCGCAAAGCTCAGTTCCATACTGCGCGCCAGAATCTCAACGAAGCTGACCTCAGGGCATACGAGGCGCATGACGCCCTCGATCGTCATGACGCCGCGGCAGAACATGCTGATGCCCGGCGCAATCGCAATGTGATGAGAGCGCAGAACGTTCATGATCTGACGCGAGAGTATGCCCATCTTCAGCGAGCGGAAATCGAGATCGCCATACTGCGCGATGAGCGCGTCGATGTCCTGATAGAGCCTCGCATGGTCGATGCGCTCCTGCGGCACGCCGAGTGAGAGCACCGCCGCCTTCATCTCGAAGACGTCATGCTGCGCCAGAGCGAAGATCGCCTTGCGGATTGCCGCGCGATCCTTGTTCGACAGACGCCCCATCATGCCGAGGTCGAGCCAGACGATCTTACCGCCGCGCACCCAGATGTTTCCCGGATGCGGGTCGGCGTGGAAGTAGCCATCCTCGACGATCTGCTTGACGTAATTCTCACCGAGCCGCTCGCCGATGCGCCGCACGTCGATGCCCGCCGCCTTGAGTCCCGCCACATCGTCAATCTGTATGCCGTCGACGTACTCCATGACGAGCACATGCTGCGTCGTCAAATGGCGATAGACCTTGGGACAGCTTACGAAGTCGGCATCCTGATTCGCATGGCGGAACTCCTCGATGTGGTTCGCCTCCATGACGAAATCCATCTCCTGTTTGGCAATCGCCCAAAGCTCATCGAGCACCATGCTGAAATCCACGACGTCCTGCGCAGGGCCAAGGATCTTCAAGATGCCCGCCGCGCGCTTCAAGAGCACGATGTCCTTGCTCATGATGTCGTGCACGCCTGGTCGCTGCACCTTGATGACGACCTTCTCACCGTCCAGGAGCACCGCGCAGTGCACCTGCGCAATCGAAGCTGAACCCAGCGCTTCTTCATCAATCGAGCGGAAGATGCGCGTCCAGCGACGCTGATACTCCTGCTCGATGACCTTCTCTATGACGGAAAACGGCAGGGGGTTCGCCTCCGTCTGCAGTTTCATAAGTTCATCGCAGTATTCCTGCGGCAGAAAATCCGGACGCATGCTCATGATCTGCCCGAGTTTCACGAAAGTCGGTCCGAGATCTTCCAAGATCAGCCGCAGCTTCTCGGGCGTTATGCCATGCACGATGTCGCGCGCGCGCAGGACTTCAACCATCTCGCGCAGACGCGTCGCCGAGCCTTGATCCTCCTTGCGCCACGCTTCGCGAAAAGCCTTTGCGAACATCGTATCCCCCCTCGGAAGAGCACCCATCGCCATGCCGGACGGCAAAAGCCTTGCCTTAGCTCTTCTTGCCGTACTTTTCTTCGATCTGCTGGCGCACCGTCTCGTTTTCCAGGAATTCATCGTATGTCGTCACGCGGTCGACAACGCCCTCAGGCGTGATGTCGATGATGCGATTTGCGATCGTCTGAATAAACTCGTGGTCGTGCGAAACGAAAAGTACCGTGCCCGAAAAGGCGATCAGTCCGTCGTTCAATGCCGTGATGGACTCCAAGTCGAGGTGGTTCGTCGGCTCGTCGAGAAGCAGCACGTTCGCGCCCGAAAGCATCATGCGCGACAACATGCAGCGCACGCGCTCGCCGCCCGAGATGACCTTCGCCTTCTTCTGACTCTCCTCGCCCGAAAAGAGCATGCGTCCCAGAAAGCCGCGCACAAACGACTCGTCCGGGTCGCGCGAATACTGGCGCAGCCAGTCGACGAGGTTCAGGTCGACGTCATCGAAAAATTCGTTGTTGTCCTTCGGCAAGTACGCCTGCGTCGTCGTCACACCCCATTTGAACGTGCCTGCATCCGCCTCCATATTGCCCATGAGGATCTCGAAGAGCGCCGTCTTGCCCACGGAATTCGGGCCGACGAAGGCGACCTTGTCCCCCTTTTTGAGCGTGAAGCTCACGTTATTCAGCACCTTCTCGCCGTCGATCGTCTTCGTCAGGCCGCTGACCTGCAATAGCTGGTCGCCCGCCTCGCGGTCGGGCGTGAAGGCGATGTAGGGATAGCGGCGCGAGGATGGCTTGATGTCATCGAGCGTGATTTTTTCGAGCAGCTTCTTGCGCGAGGTCGCCTGCTTCGACTTCGAGGCGTTGGCGCTGAAGCGTTGGATGAAGGTCTGCAGTTCCTTGATCTTCTCCTCTTTCTTCTTGTTCGCATCTTTCGCCATCTGCAGGGCGAGCTGGCTCGACTTGAGCCAGAAATCATAATTGCCCGCATAGAGCTGAATCGATCCGAAGTCCACGTCAGCGATATAGGTGCAGACCTCATTGAGGAAATGGCGGTCATGCGAGACGACGATGACCGTGTTCGGGAAGTCATCGAGGAAGGCTTCGAGCCAGTTGATCGACTCGATGTCGAGATGGTTTGTCGGCTCATCGAGGAGCAGCACATCGGGACTGCCGAAAAGCGCCTGCGCCAAGAGCACGCGCACCTTCTCCTTGTCCGTAAGATCTGCCATCTTCTTGTGATGCTTCGAAGGCTCGATGCCGAGGCCGTTTAAGAGGCGCTCCGCCTCAGGCTCTGCATCCCATCCGTTCATGTCGGCGAACTCCGCTTCAAGCTCCGAGGCCTTCATGCCGTCGGCATCGGAGAAGTCCTCCTTCTGATAGAGCGCATCCTTCTCATCCATGATGGCGACGAGACGCTCGTGACCGAGCATGACCGTGCGCAAAACCTCGACCTCATCGAAGGCGTAGTGATCCTGCTTGAGCACGGCAAGGCGCTCGCCTGGCGTGATGTCGACCGAGCCTTTCGACGGCTCGATGTCGCCCGCAAGGACGCGCAGAAACGTCGACTTGCCCGCGCCGTTCGCGCCGATGATGCCATAGCAGTTGCCCGGCGTGAACTTGATGCTTACATCCTTGAACAAAACGCGCTTGCCAAACTGCAGCGTCAGTCCGCTTGTACTAATCATAAGATCCGATCCTCAACCTTCCCTATACTGTTTTTTTCGCTTGCAAAAGAGCCGCGCGTTCCATGCCCGTGAAATATATTCACTGGCGCAGGATGTCGCGGAAAAGCTGCATGATGCTCTGACCGTATGTATGGCCAGGCACCGCCCAACGTCCATTGAGATCCGTCCATGTGCCGAGCGTGCGAGCGCCGTACGTCGAGCGCACAAGGTCGTAGCGCGGATCGACGATGGGCGAGGCAGGACGGCGCGTCGAGGCGTAGGCCAAAAGATGCTGGATATGCGCGCGCACACCCAGTTCCGACGTGGAAAAGTACGCGCCCTTGACTGTCGCACTCGTCGTGCCGAGGCCGCAGTAATTGTTCTGGTCGGGCGTGACCGTGCCGCCGTAGCGGAAGAAGCCCGTTTCCTTCAGCGCCTGCGCAAACGCCACATCGGGCCTCACACCCTCGCGTGCGCCTTCCTTATAATAATACGAAACGAGCGCTTCCGGCGAAACGGAGATGTCCGGATGCGGGTTGTTCATCAGCAGATAATCGACGCACTGCTTCTCCGTCGCCATCGCCGCGCCCAAGATGGCGTCCGCTGTGCGCGGTGCCGTCACGAGAACGCCCGGCGTTCTTTCGCCCGGCGTTCTTTCCACCGGCTTCTTTTCGGGCGCAGGAGGGTTCAAAATGTCCTTGATGCGCTCGGAAAGCGGCTGCTGCGCGTGCGCTGCCTGAACCTTCGTCTCCTTCGTCCTGCCCTGCTCAATGCCCTGATGCATTTCCACTTTCGTTTCCACCTGCGGATCATGCAGGCGTCTGGCGTCCGCCGCCGATGGAAGCGAAAAAGCAAATGTGCCGAGCACGAGCGCCGTCAAAACTGCCTTACCCTGAAAAGACCCCTTGAAACCCAATGCAATTCCTCCTAGAAATCACGGCGTATAGTACGCGAAATAAAGCGAGAAAGCCCCCGCGAAAAAGAACAGTGCCGGATGAATCTTCTTCCCTCGTCCCGAAAAGACCTCCAAAAAAACATAGACGATCATCCCTGCGCCCAGTCCTGCAACAAGACTAGAGGACAATGGCGTCACGAGAAGCACGGCGAAGAACGCGACATGCTCCGACGTCTGCTGCCAGTCGAGCTGCAGCCCCTTGAGGAGCAAACAGCCGGAAAAGATGAGGAGCGGCGCGAGAACCGCCGGAAAGTCGAGAACAGCCGCCGCCACAGGCTCCAGGAACAGAGCGAGAAGCAGAACGGCTGCTGCCGCACAGGCAGCGAGCGGCGTGCGCGCGCCGACGGCACGCGCCGCCGCGGACTCCTTCGCCAAGGTGACGGGTCCTGCGCCGAAGAGCGATGCGACAACATTTCCTGCGGCAAGCGCGAGGAGCGTGCGCGTTTCGGCAAGCCCGTGCACCTCTTCCGCCTCGCCGAGTGCGGCGAATGTGCCGCACGTATCGAAGAAGAGGAAAAGCCACAGCGCCAGAACGACGCCCGAAAGCTCTGCAAGATGTGCAAAATCGAGTGCAAACGCCGTCCGATCAAGCCCCTCGGGCAGCAGGAACGGCGCCTCGGGCAAAACGAGGAAGCCTTCGAAGAGAGCGAGCAGCACAGCCGAAAGAACGCCCCAGAACGCCGCCGCACGAACGCCCATCGCCCAAAAGGCGAGCGATACCGCAAGGCCTGCGAGCGCGACGAACGCCGCCGGCTCAGAAAGGCTGCCAAGCATCGTCACCGTCAGCGGCGAGCCGACGACGAGTTTGCCCATCTGAAGCCCTGTAAAGACGACGAGCAAACCCACGCCGCCGCGCGCCGCCTCTGCAATTGCACGCGGCATCGACGCGAGGAAGATGCGGCGAAGCGGCGTAGTCACCGTCAGAAGGACGAGGAGCGCGGCTATAAAGCATGCGGCAAGAGCCTCCTGCCACGCGACGCCGAGCGGATAAATGACGCCGTAGGCGAGCCAGACGTTGATGCCGAGCGCAGGCGCGACAACGATCGGCTGACGCGCAAAAAGCCCCGCAGCAAGCGTCGCCAAACACGCAGCGAGAAGCGTCGCCGCATAAGCTCCGACAAAAGGCGCACCCGCCCTCGCCCAAAGTGCGGGCACGACGGCAAATGCCGCCAGAAGAGCGAGCGCCGTCAGCACGCCGCCCAAAACCTCCCGCCGCCACTGGACGCGCTCCCCCTTCCATGAAGGAAAAGAAAAAATCTCGGCCCGTCCTCCCTTCTCAAAAAACCAATCCGCTCCTATTGTACCACAAGACCGCCAAGGCTTTCAATCCTAAGCAGGAGCTTTTTGCTGAACCCTCAAAAGTCAGGCTAAAGGCGCAAACGATCGACTGGCGAGAGCGGCGCACCGTGCCCACGATGCCACGATAAAAGGCTCGACCTGCTTGCAAAGAAGCAGGTCGAGCCTTTCGCCGACTCTATTTACTTTCTCCGATGAGTCATCAACCCATCGGCAAACTTGCTTGGTTGCGGGAAGAGGACTTGAACCTCTGACCTTCGGGTTATGAGCCCGACGAG
>CAJPOT010000024.1 GCA_905372355.1 uncultured Selenomonas sp.
TGGAAGCGGTCGAATCCGTCGCTCGGCATCACGGTCGGCATCGACAAGGTACAGGCGGCTTGTGACTCTGCACGGCAGAACCCCGCTGAGGAGAACAGTTTCCGTCAGCTTCGCCTGAACCAATGGGTCAAGCAGTCCGTGCGCTGGATGCCGATGGATAAGTGGGATGCGTGCGCTATGCCTGTGGATGCCGAAGCCTTGAAGGGGCGCGTCTGCTACGGCGGTCTTGACCTCTCGTCGACGACGGATGTCACAGCATTCGTGCTTGTATTTCCTCCGACGGATGAAGATGAGTCTTTTGCCGTGCTTCCGTATTTCTGGATTCCCGAGGAGAACATCGACCTGCGTGTGCGGCGCGATCATGTGCCTTACGACGTATGGCAGAAACAAGGCTTCCTGCAGACGACCGAGGGCAATGTCGTGCATTATGGCTTCATCGAAAAGTTTATTGAGAAACTGGGCGAGAAGTACAACATCCGCGAGATCGCCTTCGACCGATGGGGCGCAGTGCAGATGGTGCAGAATCTTGAGGGGATGGGCTTCACCGTCGTCCCTTTCGGGCAGGGATTCAAGGATATGAGTCCGCCGACGAAGGAGTTGATGAAGCTGACGCTGGAAAAGAAAATAGCGCACGACGGGCATCCCGTCCTGCGCTGGATGGCAGACAATATTTTCATCCGCACAGACCCAGCGGGGAACATCAAGGCGGACAAGGAGAAGTCCACCGAGAGAATTGACGGCGTGATCGCGCTGATTATGGCGCTCGACCGTGCGATTCGCTGTGGCAACGATGCATCTGCGTCGGTGTATGATGAGCGAGGAATTTTGGTGTTTTAGGGGATTGTATACTCACATAAGGTCTTGCTATTTCTCGGATAGTACGGGAATATACACATGCCGAAAGGGAAAACTGAAGAAACAAGAAAATGACGAAGAAGGAAATTGCCGAGATCATCGAGAGCAAGGCCGCCGAGTACGGATTCACGATGCAGGAAAACACGATGGGTTGGGCAAACGCGAGCGACCGCGACACCTGCATCCGCATCGAGATTCGCAAAGAAACGGATTACGAGAAGACGGATTGGGAAGCTCGCAAGGTTTTCCGAGATATCAAAGCCAACGCCAGCATTTGCCAGATGGGCGGAAACTCCACGCCGGAGGAACTTTTGAAAGCCGCCGACGAGATCGCGCGGGGCGCGAAATTAACCGCCGAAATCAACGGCATGAATCTTTCCTGCATCGAAATCTTCTAAGCCGAAACAACAGGAGCGCCGCTCGAAAAGGCGGCGCTCCTGTTCGTCGCATAAATCCTTCGAATAGCATACGGTGGGTATATCATCATAGCGCTCAATCGAGCGATTCATTGTGGGAATAGTGTGCGCTTTTTGATAGGTTTAGAGGATCAATAGCACCAGTGTTCCTTAACGGTGTACGGCCATCCTAAAGCATTCATGCAAAATTTAAATACCTGATTCCCGGGCAAGACTACCGTCATATGCGTTCCATCCATTGTACTTGTTTCATATCTCCACATATCGGTTTTGTATTTGAGAAAGGTCCAGTTGACGATATCAAGCAATTCTCCGTTTCGCACGTTCTTAGTCGATACTTTGAAATGTCTTTCTGTATCCGATGTATCGCCTCTAAGCGTATCATCCATTACATAAACATCAATGTTTTCAGAGTTCCAGTGGCTTACCCATACATCTTTTGCCTCACAGATGTATGTCGGCAAGAAAACGGTGACAGCCAAGATCAAAGCCGTGATAGAAAAGATTTTTTTCATTTTGGGTTCCTCCGTTTCGATGATTTACATTTGACTCGCGTCGCAAACATCGCAATTTTCATTTCAGCATCATTTTTTCGTATTCTTTGAGGGTTGTTCCACTTTCTGTTTTCCAAGCCATCAAACCATTCGTAGATTGTCCTATAAGAAATTTTGCAGCGGCAGATGGACTGGAGAAAAGCATATCTTCCAAGAGAATGCCATTGGATATACGGGCGTTTCTTCTGCGCTTGCTTATTCCAGCAGATATTGTTTCATCCTCCACGGGGGAGACATCGCTTCCCTGTAAGACGACAAATCCTTCTGCCGTACGCTTGCCGTTAGCCTCGATGGTTTGACCGAGTTTCCGTATTCTTCTTGATAGACGGAAAAGCACATCCGTTGTTTCTTCTGCAGAGTGTGATAACGTCCCTTCTGATATTGGCGTTGAGAGTGGCTCGAAAATCTTGTGCCCTAATACGCCCATGATTATACAGGCTTTTTCGGTAAACTCTTCCAGTTCGCTTTCTTTTTCCTCGGTTATATTTCCCTGTGTTGGTTCATTTTCATTTTTTAGTTCGTATCGATGAGCATCTATTGCAAGATTGTAAAACTTATTTTCAAGAAAGCTTATTTCAGTAGGACCGAAAGAGTTGTTTGAGGTAGTGAAGACAACCACCTCGTTCCAATAATCATTTTTCCTGTGCTCAAACAATCGATAGAGGATGCCTTTTTCATTTTTCCGAATGCCAGCCTGTCCTATATAGGCGAGGGGTTTTTCGGTTTCGTCAGATGTGCCAAAGAGAAAATATACACCGCTTTGTTTTAGATCGTCACGATCGGTACACTTTTCAAGAGCTGTTCTTGGAATTTTATAGACTGTGCCAGTCCAGTTGGATAAGGTGCATTTTATGCGTCCGACTGGTGTGTTGTCCATAAGAAATACATTGATGTTTTTCCCATGTGCCATTTTATTCTCCCTAGTCCTAATCGAAAGGTTGCTGATAGCATGAACTTCTTCTCAAAACTCTTCCGCTCACGGGATAAGCCGCAAAACCTCTGCCGCTTCGGCGGTTGGCCATTCATGTTCGGTAAGTCTGCTGCAGGGCAGAATGTCAACGAGTTCACGGCAATGCAGACCATGGCGGTGTATGCCTGTGTCCGCATCCTTGCGGAGTCTATCGCGGGATTGCCGCTTCATGTGTATGAGTATCGCGGAAACGGAAAAGAGCGTGTGCCGGAGCATCCGCTCTATTTTCTTCTCCACGATGCGCCCAACCCTGAGATGACCTCTTTCATATTTCGAGAGACTTCCATGATACACCTGCTTCTGTGGGGAAATTCCTACGCACAAATTTTGCGTGATGGGCGAGGACGCGTGATGGGGCTGTACCCGCTTCTGCCCAATCGCATGAGTGTCGGACGCGATGAATCTGGGGAAATCGTTTACACTTACACACCGATGAGCGAGTCCAATCCGCAGCTCAAAGGACAGCGGCAGATTACTCTGCGGCGAGAGGATGTGCTCCATATCCCTGGACTCGGCTTCGACGGTCTTGTCGGTTACAGTCCCATCGCCATGGCGAAGAACGCCATCGGCATTGCGCTTGCAACGGAGGAATACGGCGCGGCATTCTTCCGCAACGGTGCGCGTCCGGGCGGTGTCTTGGAACATCCGGGTGTTTTGAAAGACCCGTCGAAGCTGCGCGAGAGCTGGCACGCCGTTTACGGCGGCACGATGAATACGGGCAGGATTGCCGTTCTTGAAGAGGGCGTCAAGTATCAGTAGATTGCCATACCGCCAGAAGAAGCGCAGTTCCTTGAAACACGGAAGTTCCAGATTGACGAGATTGCGCGGCTCTATCGCGTACCGCCGCACATGATCGGCGACTTAGAAAAATCCAGCTTCAACAACATTGAGCAGCAGTCGTTGGAGTTCGTGAAGTACACGCTGAATCCGTGGGTGGTGCGCTGGGAGCAGTCGCTGCAGAAAGCACTGCTTACGGATAAGGAGCGGAAGGAATATTTCATCCGCTTCAAAGTCGATGGACTCCTGCGCGGGGACTACAAGAGCCGCATGGAGGGATATGCCATCGGGCGGCAGAATGGCTGGCTCTCGGCGAACGACATCCGCAGCCTCGAAGACCTCAATCCAATTGAGGGTGATGAAGGCGGCGACCTCTATCTCATCAACGGCAGCATGACGAAACTCAAGGATGCTGGATTGTTTGCAAACAACGGGAAGGAAGGGAATGACGGTGAAACGTAAATTTTGGAACTGGGTACGAAACGAAGGAGAGAGGCGCACACTGCTTCTCGACGGCGAGATTTCCGACGAGACGTGGTTCGGCGATGAAGTCACGCCTGCAATATTTCGCGAGGAGCTTCATGCGGCAGAGGGCGATGTCGTTCTCTGGATCAACTCGCCCGGCGGCGACTGCTTTGCGGCGGCGCAAATCTACAACATGCTCATGGACTATCCGGGCAAGGTCGCGGTCAAGATTGACGGGCTTGCGGCATCGGCGGCATCTGTCATCGCGGTGGCAGGTTCGACCGTGGAAATATCTCCTGTAGGCATGGTAATGATCCACAATCCTATGACCATTTCCATCGGCGATGTGCAGGAGATGGAACGCGCCATCGCACTGCTTGCCGAGGTCAAGGAGAGCATCATCAATGCCTATGAAATCAAGACGGGGCTGCCCCGAGAGAAGATTTCGCGGCTCATGGACGCCGAGACGTGGATGAATGCAAAGAAGGCAGTGGAGCTGGGATTTGCCGATGCTATTCTCTATGAAGATCGGGAATATTCCGCAGGTGATGCGGCAGACGGGTTGATCTTCTCTCGCGCCGCCGTAACAAACTCGCTGCTCTCGAAATTCGGGCAGGGCAAGCAAATGAACAAAGTCGATGCGGAGTCGCTGAAAAGGCGGCTCTTTTCTATTGCACACTGAGGGAGGAAATAACATGGATAAGATTTTGGCAATACGTGAAAAGCGTGCGGCTCTCTGGGAGCAGGCAAAGACGTTCTTGGATGAACACACGCAGGAAGGCAGCCTCTCGGCAGAGGATGCCAAAGCATACGAGCAGATGGAAAACGAGGTTCTCGCGCTCGGCAAAGGCATCGAGCGTCTGGAACGTCAGGCGATTCTCGATGCGGAAATGGCAAAACCGACGGCGGTGGCAATCACCAATCTGCCGGGCGCATCTTTGGGCAAAGAGCAGACGGGCAGGGCGAGCGATGCCTACCGCGCCGCGATGCTTAAGGCGCTGCGCACGAACTTCCGCCAAGTCGAGAACGTGCTGCAGGAAGGCACGGACACAAGCGGCGGCTATCTCGTGCCGGAGGAATACGACAAGCGCCTTATCGACGTACTCAGCGAGGAAAATATCCTGCGTTCCCTTGCGACGACGATCACGACGAGTGGCGAGCACAAGATCAACATCGCGGCCACGAAGCCGGCGGCATCGTGGATCGAGGAAGGCGCATCTCTTACCTTTGGCGATGCCACCTTCGACCAGATCGTCCTCGACGCGCACAAACTGCACGTCGCGGTCAAGGTCACGGAAGAACTTCTCTACGACAATGCCTTCAAACTCGAAAGCTACCTCATCGAGCAGTTCGGCAAGGCGCTCGGCAATGCCGAAGAGGATGCCTTCCTCAATGGCGACGGCGTGCATAAGCCGAAGGGGCTTCTTGCTACGGGGCAGACTTCCCTCACCACAGCGGCGGCAGACATCAAGGCGGATGAACTTGTGACGCTCGTCTACAGCCTCAAGCGTCCTTACCGCAAGAATGCGGCGTTCCTCGTCAACGATCAGACACTTGCAAGCATCCGCAAGCTCAAGGACAACAACGGAGCTTATCTGTGGCAGCCCTCGTACCAGATGGGCGAACCCGACCGTCTGCTCGGCTATCCCGTCCACACATCGGCATATATGCCTGCGGCTGCGGCAGGGAAGATCGCACTTGCTTTCGGCGACTACGCCTACTACAACATCGGCGATCGCGGCACGCGCTCCTTGCAGGAACTCAAGGAGCTTTTCGCGGGGAACGGCATGGTGGCCTACCTTATGAAGGAGCGCGTCGACGGCAAGCTCGTGCTGGCAGAAGCCGTGCAGCTGCTGAAGATCAAGGGATAAGGCAAAAGAAGAGGAAGAGGAAAAGGAAAAGGAAAAGCCGCTACATCAATGGGTGCAGCGGCTTTTTCTATGCTGAAAGGAGATGCGTTCCTATGCTTGTATCGCTCGAAGAAATCAAGGGCTATCTGCGCATCGACTCGGATGTCGAAGACGCTTTGCTCACATCCCTTACCGATACGGCGGAGCAGCTTTCCTTGGCGATTCTGCGTGCCAAGTCGTGGAAGGAAGTCAAGAAGCAGGAAGCGGCACGGACGGCGATTCTCTATGCCGTCGCGTATCTCTACGAGCATCGCGAGGAGGCTGACCATCGAAAGCTCGCCTTGACGCTTCGGGCGTTGCTTTTCGGAGAGCGAAAGGAGAGTTTCTGATGCACGTCAACATTGGCGAACTGCGTCATCGCATCACGGTGCTGCGTTCGCGAGATGCGCCCGATGCGGCGGGCAATCTGGTTGAGCAGAGCCGCGATGCGTATTGCACGTGCTGGGCGAAGATACTGCCGTTCGCAGCGAAAATCTCGGACGGGTATGCCGAACAGGTCAAGGAAGTTGAGTATCGTGTCGTTATGCGCTATCGGGAAGACATCCGAGATACGGATTTCATCCAGTGGAGTGGAAAGATGCTTCAAATCAAAGCGCCGCCTTACGGTATGGACGGCAGGAAGCGTTGGCTTGTCATCGAGTGCAGGGAGATGGTGGAAGATGAGCCGTGACTTTGTTTCTACGAGAGAATTGCTGAACCGCATGGGCAAGGGCGCAATGGATGCGGCGAAAAAGGCGCTGGCAGAAGGAGCGGAAGCCGTCAAGACGGAAGCGAAAAGCCGCTGTCCCGTCTATCGGGGGAGAGACAAGCGCGTCGTGCCGGGTGCGCTTCGGGATTCCATCCACTGCGTCAAGCGCGGGGGCGGTACCTCGTGGCGCATCGTGGCGGATGCCAAAGCACAGGACGGTACGGCTTACGGCAAGCTCGTCGAGTTCAGTCCGAAGATCAACAAGCCGTTTCTCTATCCCGCACTCGATGCCGAGAGGGATGCCATCAAGAAGAACATCGTCGAAGCCGTCAAGGCGGCATTGCGGAGGGAAGGAAGATGAGCATAGCCAGCAAGGTTTATCAAGCATTGGCGAGATACAAGCCGCTTACAAGACTGCTCCATCGGAACGGCATCTATCATGGCAGAAGCCCCGATGCAGGAAGCTATCCCGTCCTCGTGTATTCCATCATCTCCGACGTTCCCGCTTTGTCTGCAGATGGGATAGAGCTGGAGCGGCGTGTCACGGTGCGCCTGCACATCCTTACGAAAGACGGCGCGTACGAGAAAATCGAGGATGCCGCAAGGAGAGTCATGGACAGTCTCGGCTTTCGCCGTTACCAGTCCATGGAGCTTGTGGAAAAGCATGCCTTTGTAAAAATCATGGATTTCAAAACAGGAACAGGAGTTGAGGAATAATGCCAAGTCCAACCGTAACAGCGCCCGCCGCCAATCTCACGAGCGGGCAGTTCATCAATGTGGAAAAGCTTCATATCGCCAAGATGCTGACGGACGTACCGAACGGCGCGGCGACGTATGAACCGCCCATCAGTCTGGGCAAAATTCTGCGAAAAGTGGACATCAAGCCCAAGACGAGCCAGGCAGAACTTTTTGCCGACGGCCAGTCCGTAGATACGGCGGCGAATACCGCCTCATACGATCTGACCTTCGACACGTCGGCGCTCCCATTGGAATACATCGCCTATCTCTTCGGGCACAAGATCGACAAGGGCGTCATGACAGCAAGCAAGGACGACGTGCCGCCGTATTTCGCCGTCATGTTCCAGTCGGACAAGAGGAACGGCAAAAAGAGGTTCACGAAGTTCTTCAAAGTCCAATTTGTCGAGCCTTCGGAATCGGGCAATACGAAGGAAGAGAATATCAAGTACGATACGCCGACCATCTCGGCAAAGGCGATCTACCGCCTGTCGGACGGGCAGTCGTATGCGAAAGCCGACGAGGAAGCGACAGGCTTCATTGCCGAAACCGGAACGAAGTGGTATGAAAGCGTATAAGGAAAGGCGGGGAAAACTCTGATGGAAACACCAACCATCACGCTCTACGGCAAAACGTATGCGCCGAATCCTCCCAAGATGAAGGTGTGGCGCAGATTCCTCGCCTTCTTCGATGAGGACAAGAAGAACCTCAGCGTCGAAGAGTTCCTCGATGCGGAAATAGACCTCATTTTGCTCGCCTTTGAGCGCGAGGAAGTCACGAGAGAAGCCATTGACGACAACATCGAGGTCGCGGACATCGTGCCATTGACGCGAGAGCTTTTCCGCTGGATTCAGTCCCTGACCTTCCAGAAACTCGTGAAACTCCCAAACGACGAGGCGGGGAAGGCATAACGCTTTCCCCGTATCAGAACATCCTGCGCTACTACGAGCGCCTGCAGTCCTCCTATGGCTGGACGATGCAGGAGGTCGACGCTCATGAAATCGCCTTCCTCTTAGATCAGCTTTTGGCAATAACGCAGACCGAGGACAGGCAGGAAATTTTCATTGACGATGTGATGTAAATGGCAAGAGGACAGAAAATCGACGAGCTGTATATCAGCTTAGGACTCGACATCGCACGCCTGCAGCTCGATTTTGACACGGCGGGGCGCACGGTTTCCGAGACGGTGGCGCGGCTCAACAGCAGGAGCAGTCAGCTGAAACTCAAGATGGATGTCGACCTCGCCAAACTCGACGGCGCGGGGTCGGAACTTGACAAGATCAAGGTCAAGTACGAAGCCATCAACCGGCAGCTGGATATCCAGAGGAAGAAAGAAGAAATCCTCGCTAATGTGCTCAAGGATGTGCAGAAAGCGGACAAGGACGGCGCACGCACGCGCTATGCCGAGACGAATCTCCTCAAACAACAGCGGCAGGTCGCTCAACTTGAAGCCGAATTGCGTAAGCTCAATGCCGAGATGAAGACGACGGGCAGCCGTGCAAAGGCGATGGGGCAGAAACTCTCAGCGGGTTTTTCAGCCGCCAAGGGAGGAGTTCACAGCTTGTCGGAGGGCATGTCCATTTTGAATGCCAAGACAGCGGCTCTCATGGCGGTATTCACGTCGGGCGCGGGATTGTTCAACATCACGCATGATGCGATGCAGGCGGGCGAGAGCATCTACCGTCTGACGAAGCGTCTCCATACGACGACGGCAGAAGCCGCACAGATGAGCCGTGTGTTCAGTTTGGCAGGAATAAACATCGACTCGCTCGTGCCGCTCTTTGCAAGGCTCGACAGGCAGATCGAAGCGGCAGGTGCGAAGGGAAATGTCACAACCGAAGCCCTGTCGCGTTTCGGCATAGCCTTGACAGACGAAAAAGGCAATCTCTTGGGGCTGAACGAGCAGCTGGAACGTCTTGCCAAAGGCTACCGAAGTGCGGCAGAAGCTGGGGAAGAGGAAGCCTTTACCGCCGAAGTTCTCGGTGCAAGGGGCGCGGCGCTTATCCCTGTCTTGGAGCAGTACGACGACCTTATGGAAGTTGCCTCGCACGTCAAGACGACGGGATTGCTCAATCCAGAAGAAGCGCATCAAGCGTATCTCAAGTGGCGTGAGATGGAGATGGAAGCGGGGCAGCTCAAGCTCGCCCTCGGTTCTGCGCTCCTTCCTGTTGCAGAAGACTTGATGCCCAACGTCATAGACCGCTTTCAAGACCTCATCGGCTGTATCCAGGACAACAAGGAATCCATCGAGGAGCTTGCCGATGTGGTCGACGCTTTTGCCCGCGCCTCCGTCGATGTCTTGGACGGTGTGGCGGATGCCATGGAGAGCATTGGCATCAATGCGAAATCCGTCAAGGAAACGCTTCATGATATTGGCACGTTTGCCAAGCGCGGCGGCATCAAGACCACGCTAGATGCGATGCTCGTCGGCGCGGGCACGGGTGCTGTGGCGGGAACGCTGGTAGAGCCGGGTGGAGGCACGCTTGTCGGTGGCATCGGCGGTGCGATCGTTGGAGGCATTGGAGCTTATGAAGCCGCCACAAGCAGTCAGAAGCTCAAGGACTGGCAGGCGGCAGACGATGCTTTGCGGGCTGAGAAGAAAGCCGCCAAGGAAGCGGAAAAGGCGCTCCGAGACGAGAGCCGTGCCCAGAAAGAAGGGGCGAAAGCGGCACGCGAGAATGCCGCTGCTGTCCGCGCCGCCGCCAAGGCGAACGAGGACTTGAAAGAAAGCTTGTTCACGCTGTCGCACAGCGACCTTGAAAATGCGCTGCATGAGGCTTCGCGGCAAGCGGAGAAGTTTCGCCAATCGGGTGCGGACGTGCAGATGGTGGAAGAATATCGGCTGCAGAAACAGGCGAAGATTTACGAGGACTTCCGGCGAAATGTCGTAGAGAAAACGGAATCTATCCACCGCACCGAATTGGAGAATCGGCTCGCGCAGATCGATGAGGAGGAACGCGCTTATCGCCGTCAAGGCTTGGACAAGGTCAGCGCCGCCAACTGGGCAGAGGCAAGCAAGGCGCGGATTATGGAGCAGTGGGAGTCAGAGGTAGCCTCCAAGATTGACGCCATCTGGAAGACCTCGCTGGAAAATCGTCTGGCAGACATCGAGCGCGAGAAAAAGGCTTGGATGCAGAAGGGCTTGGACGAGGTGAAGGCGGCAAAGTGGGCAGAGAAGGAGAAACTCGATGCCCGTAGGAATGCCGCCTTGGAAGCTCTTAAGAGCCAGAAGAAGGAACTGGAAGCATATCGCAAGGGCGGCACGAGCGGACTGCTAGATTACCTGCGTGAATCGAATGGGCTGACAAAGGACGATTTGAATTTCCGTCCCGAAGAGCTTGCTCGGTTTCAACGAGCGAGGCAAACAGCCTTGGAGGACATTTTGCCGAACTTCGCACCAAGGCGAGAAAGAGAGCCAGGAGAGATCAAGATCGCGCTCGGGAATGAAGTGATGGAACGCCTTGCAGGAACGCTTGAAAACGGCATGACGCAGAAGGTTATGGACAGGCTCAATATTGCTCCGACGGTGAATTTTCCAGAGCAGGGGAATCATGCCGCCTCGACGGCAAACATCGAAGTGCAGGTAAATATTGAAAATGCCGTGACACAGGACAACGAGGGTATGCGGCTCTTGGCTGACCATGTGGCAGACCGCATCCGTCCCGCTGTCGAGCGCGCATTGGGAGGGGATTCCAATTCATATTCAAATTGGTGATGTGCGGACGCTCGAAGCGGAGAACTGGCAAGTCTTGCCCGACGACCGTCAGCGCATGGTGGAAATCGTCGGCGGCACCGTCGTGCAAGATTTTGGTCACGTCGCCCAAGGCGACCGCATCTCCTGCACGGCTACGGTGCTTTCTGCCGACTGGGAGAAAATCAAGAGATACTGGGACGAGCGCGAGAAAGTGGACGTTACGGACGAAGCGGGGAATGTCTGGCACAACATGCGCGTGACGGTGAAAGCCTACACCTATGTGCCGCACTTTTCTAAGGCGTATAAACTCACACTGGAATTTTGGAGGGTATGACCATGGCGAACAAGCTGCACATCTATATGAACAATCCTACGAGCCGCATGAAGGACGGCACGGAAGCCAGCACGGATACGGAAACCTCGCCCATTGCAGTCCTGCTGGATGCGGCGAAAGAAGAGGAGAAAGCCGTAAAATGCGCTGTGCGCTGCGACTCCGGCTACAAGGTCGAAGGCGCGGTCACAATCAAGTTCGTAGGCGCAAATGCCGCGAAATGGAAAGCCGCTCAAGACAACAACTACACGGCAGATACGGTCTTGGCTTCTGCTGACTGGAAAGACACAATCGCCCTGCAAAGCGTCGGCGAGGGCAACGTCATCTTCTGGGTCAAGGCGATGAGCACGTCCGATGAAAGCCCGAAGAATGACACCACGGTCGACGTGCAGGCGGAAGGGCTGATCGTAGAAGTCTGAGGAGGCGATGGCATGGCGTTTAAGTACATCAATCCGGGATATGCCGACTTGATTGACTTGGGAAGCGACAAAACGGTGCGGGATGCAAAGTACAGCAAGACAGGCGTATCCTTCTGGATGCCGAAGATACGCGGTATTGCCATTCCCTATACGCTGACCGAGCTGTACGGCAAGTTCGACGTGTATCTCAAAAGCGGGAAGAGTCTGGATTCGACGGCGTGGCTTCAATTCGGCGAGAAGACCAGGGTCGAAATTAGGGGTTACCGCGACTACTGGAAAGTCTATGGGGTGAACAGTAACACCTCTTATTTTAATACCAAAAAAATGAAGCACGATGACGTCAATACCATATGGTTTCATATGAAGCAGGAACCCAGTTACAATGCGATGCTCCATGTCATAGTCAACGGACACGAGATTGGAAAAAAGACGGATCTTTACATGGATTTCCAAGAGGCGAAGGAAATCAGCATTTATGCGGATACGGATGATGCTTTGCTTTCCAATGTCATCTTGTCTGACGAAGACATCAACATGAAAGAGCAGGCTGTCCTATTGTCCGTTCAGTCGACGGTCACGGATATGACCGATGGCGGTGATGGAAGCTATCGGGCGACGGCTGCGGGACAGCAGATTTTGCAGACGATGGATACGGCGGCGCTTGCCGCAACGTATGGTGCAGATTCCCAAGTGACCGGCGTCACGCTGTTCGGTGCTCCCGCCTATCGCACGGGAACTGGCATCTGCACGCTCACAGCCTTGGAAGATGTGAGCGGGGCAGTGACAGAACACGGCAGACATGAATTGACGGACAAGACGACGGCGCTCGTCTGGGATGGGCACGGCGCATCCTTGAGCATGGCGGAGATGGAAGCGAGAAAGTTCGGCTGGAAAGCGGGGGAATAGCGCATGGACATCTTGCTGAAAACGCAGGTTTGTATCGCGTGGATTCCCATCGGCGAGGAAGTCCTGCAGCCGAAGATGTGCATCGCATGGATTCCCCGAGGGGAAGAAGTCCTGCAGCCGAAAATATGCGCGTCGATTCTTCCTGCGCCCAAGCACAGAGAAGCAGTGAGTGTAGATACCAAGCGCCAAGTTGCCGAAACAGCTGAAGCAAGAGCAGACAGTCAAAGGCAGGTTTGCAGCACCAACTGCATTATGGCAGATACGAAGCGCACGGTCACTTCCTCCGCCATCGACTGGACGAGCGCCAAACTTTTGCGGCGTGTTGCACAAAGAAATACGGCTTCTGCCGCCACGCGAAGATGCGTCGGCGGCATTTATGTCTGCATCCGCTGTGATACTTACCGCACGTTGTCCCCGAACTACAATATCCTTCGTGGAGCAACGGAGCGAGAAGTTGTCAAGAGCGAGACGGTTCGTTGCGACACCAAGCGCACGCCGGGCATGGGGAATCGCGCGGCGGCGAAAACGCAGCGCAGACTTGGCAGGGGCAATGTCGCCAAAGCGGCACTGCGCCGTACCGTCGTGACACGGGTGCGCGTCCGCTTCGATACCTTGATTCGCGTGCCGCATGTGCTCGAATACGTCAAAACATCCCGAGGAAGAAGAAGCAAGCGTACCGTATCGCAGATCGCCGACAACTTCCGTGCCCATGGCATCCGCTCCTTTGCTGTCACACTCGGCGAGATGACGCTTTCCGACAGCTTTCAGATGGAGACAGTACAGCCGCTCGCCATTGGCGATGCCGTGCGCGGTCAGCTACTCGACTATCGCTTCTCCTTCCTCGTGGAAGAAACCCTCCAACGGGACTTGCTTCAAACGGTGAAAGGTGCGTACAGCAAGGACGCGACGCTCTACTCTGCCATTCGCATCTTCGTGAAGGAAGCACAGGCTTCCCATTACGCGCAGTCCATCGCCGCCGCGCTCGGCTTGCAGCTCCATTGGGCGTGCGATGATTTCACGCCGTCGCAGAACTTCGAGGACAGCGGCATGACATATCAAGACTTCGTCTCCGCGCTTTTTGGCTGGACGGCGAAACTGCCGCAGAGACAGGTCAATGTGTTCATCCGCGAAGATACGCTGCATATCGTCCAGCGCGGCAAAGAGGAATCCGTCCTCGACATCACAGACTGGCCGCACAGTCGCCCAACGGTGGAGCGCCGCCTTGTGCGCTCCCTATGGCACAGCGGTCACGCTTCCGAGATGGCGGGGAACGCCTACAACGAAGAAGATACCGAGCCGATTCCCTTTACGGGAACAATCTCTTGGGAAGAGATGAGCCGCACCTACCACAACGGCTTTTTGACAAGCGAAACGAACGAGAAAGGCATGACGCGCTACACCTACCATGGCGAATATCTGACGAGCAAGCAGACGCACAATAAGGACGGCTCCACAAGCCGCACGGAATACACCTATGCCGAAACCGAGCGCGATGTGTATCTCGTCAAGGAATGGGAGCGCACGACAGAACCCATCAACGATGGGAAGAAGCATACGGAATATGACTGGACGGACTGGAACAACGAGCGCGGCACGGAGCGCATCACCTACCATGCGCCCCTAGGCTACGGCTGGTATGCGACGACCGTCTATGTCGACGGCAATCTCGAAGGAAGCACGCTCTCACAGGGAAAACCGGGCGGCAAGGCAAGCCGCTTCACGGTCGAGCAGTCCAATCTCAGTCTTGGCTCCAGCTATTCGCGTGAAGACGATGATGCACCCTTCACCTCGCTGATTGACATGGAATTTCCCGTGAAAGGCGAAGCGTACCTCAAAGAACTGACGCAGGCGATTCTCTGGCTCAACCGTAAGACGCAGGAAACCGTCACGCTGGAAGTTTTTGCGAATATTCAAGACGGTGTGCCGGATGTCGGGCATATCGCTGATTTCACCGAGCGCATAAGATTCGAGGGGCAGGAATATTTCCTGCAGTCGAATGCCGTCGAACTTACACCGCGCTCCCTCAAGCAAACCATAAAGATGACGAGGTGGTACTGACTATGAACGGTGTGCAAGGATTGATGGATGCCCTGCGTAAGGGTGTCAAAGATACACGAGAGAGACAGGAAGGCAAGGCGCAAAGAGGCGTGATTCAAGGCGGCAGAGTGCGCATCGGCGCTCACTCCTATCTGTTCAAAGCCGTCGTAGACTGCAGCACGGAAGAAGGCTCGCTTGTCTGGGTGCAGATTTCCAAAGGCGGCACGGCAATCATCTTAGGAGCGTGAGAATATGCACAGGGCAAGAGTGAGCACTGTGGCGGGTAAGAAGGCACTTGCCGAAGGGAAGTGGCTCACCGTCATCGGAAACCGGAGCGTCCACAGCGGCGACTGGGTGTGGACGGACGGCCGCTGCATCTACGGACACGAATCCGCAGGCGGCAGTGCGCCTGTGCTCGGTAAAAGAAGGGAAAGCGGCGTTCCTCTATACGTTGGCGGATGGCACTGCATCTACCAACGAGGAGAACTGCGATGGCTGTCGAAACTTCCATCGGTCAGTTACCGAGGGCTTCTTTATCTGGGGGCGCATGCCGCATATCTTCTGCCGCATCCGTATCCGCGAGACAAGCGACAGCTCCTCGATGCGGATATGGATGCCTACGGAAACATTTTTACGCTCACGGGCGTTTACTGGGTGGAGGGTGATTTAGGGATAAGGCCGAGCGTTCTGGGCGCTGTCCGTGTAGAAAAGAATGGGAAAGAAATCGCCTCGCATGATCTCAGACCGTATTACGGGGTGTTGAAAAATGCCACTTTCACAAGCATCATTACCGGAGGCGGGCATATAGACTGTGAAGGGAAGTGGGGATTCTATTTGGAAATCGATGCCTCCACAGACGGCGGATATGAAGGTAGGAAACCCGGCATGGAAATGACCAATACCGTGTATTATGTGGATGCCGAAGGGACGCATCCGTTGTTCTATGAATATGCACGCTATAACAAAAACGGATTTCTGCGGAAGATAGAAAATTTTACGGGCGCGAGGGGGAAAAAGTTCCCGATTCACGACGGCTACTATTATATGTGGAACAGTTATGAGCCAGCGGGCGCTAATGCGCTCTGCCGCCCCGAGCGTATCATCTTGACTATTTTTACACCGACAGGAGACAAGGTCGTCACCGGGTGCTTTCGTCTTGGCACGCGCTTTACGATTCTTCGCATCGACGAAGGGGCATATCTGCTCGGCGTGTATCATGTGACTATACAGAAGCTATGGGCGATTAGTCAAGGCTGGGATCAAAATCCGGAAGAACCCTATCCGCAGGAGTGGGACGAAGTGCGTCCTTTCGAGGATGGATTGTACCTATGCAAAGATGGCGTGATGAAAAGACTTGTCAAGGGTTATTGCGACACGTTCCGCTTCCGTCGTGTGCGAGATATAAAGACATGGGAAAAGACGTTGAAAAATGCAATTCAAGGAGGCAAAAAATAATGGAAAACCTTATGAACCTTCGCTGGTGGTCGGCGTGCATCGGTGTGCTTGTTGGCGAGTTTCTCGGCGACTTCGACCATCTGCTCTACGCGCTGGTCGTATTCATCGCTGTAGATTACATCACAGGCGTCCTCTGCGCCGTGCTGGATAAGAACCTGTCGAGCGAGATCGGCTTTCAGGGCATCGTGCGGAAAGTCGCCATCTTTCTGCTCGTCGGCGTGGCGAACGTGCTCGACGTCCACATCATCGGCAGCGGCTGCGTCCTGCGTTCGGCGGTAATCTTCTTCTACTTGTCGAACGAGGGTATCTCAATTGTAGGACACGCAGCGAGAATGGGGCTTCCCGTACCGAAGAAGCTGCAGGAAGCCATGAAGGAGATACGGGAAAAACAGATGATAGGATAAACAATGCCCGGTGGGGGAAATCCTGCCGGGTTTATTTTTTTTGAGAAAACGTCCTTTTTGCTGCTCTCCCAAGGCTACCTATCAGAGGGAAGAAAAATCCCTCGGAAAGAGAGGTAAAGAAACATGGAGCACAATCTGAAAATCGGTGTCTCCAAGAAGCCGATGGACGGCGGCATTGTCGCTTGTCGGAACATCACCCTGCGGGAGCGTATTCTTCGCTTTCTGTTGGGCGAAAAATGCAAGCTGACGATCCTCGTACCGGGAGATACGGTGCGAGAGATCGCCATCAAGGAAGTGGGAGGTGTATGTCGTGGATAGGAAAGAACTGAAACTTGCGGCATCGGAAATCCGCAGCTGCGGCGAAATGCTCCTTGGAGCAGCAGAGCGTTTGATTCGTGCTTTCGAGGCATCGCCTGCAAAACAGGTCAAAACCATCGCTTTGCAGGAAGAATCGTTGACCATCGAAGACGTAAGGCGCGTTCTTGCCCAAAAATCTCGCGAGGGATTTACGGCAGAAATCCGTACTTTGCTGGAAAAGCACGGCGCAGACAGGCTGTCGAAGATTGCGCCGGAGCATTATGCGGTATTGTTGAAGGAGGCGGAGAGCATTGGCAAATAAGCACGCTGTTCTTTCCGCATCGTCTGCCGCACGCTGGATTGCCTGCCCGCCCTCGGCGCGGCTCAATGCGGGAAAGTCTGATGCGCCAAGCGAATACGCCGCCCAAGGGACGGATGCGCACACGCTTTGCGAGTATAAACTCCGCAAGGCTCTGGGCATGAAGGTGCGCGATCCGACCAAGAACCTCGCATCCTATGACACTGAGATGGAAGAGTGCGCCGAGGCATATTGCCAGTTCGTGATGGAGCTGGTCGGTCAGTTCCGTGCCGAGAGCAAGGACACGATGGTATCCGTGGAGCAGCGCGTCGATTTCTCGGCGTTCGTGCCGGATGGCTTCGGTACAGCTGACACGCTCATTATCTCCGGCAAGACCGTCTGCATTGTGGACTACAAACACGGCAAGGGCATCGAAGTCAGCGCCGACCGCAATCCGCAAATGATGTGCTATGCCTTGGGCTGCATCCAGATGTTCGACGGTTTGTACGACATCGACAATGTGCGGATGGTTATCTTTCAGCCTCGTCTCGCGAACATCTCAGAGTTCAACATCTCGAAAGCCGACCTTCTGGCATGGGCGTTAGATACGCTCGTACCTGCGGCAAAGCTGGCACATGCAGGAGAAGGTGAGTTCTGTGCCGGAGCGCATTGTCAGTTCTGCAAAATCAAGGCGACCTGCCGCAAACGGGCAGAGTACAATCTGGAACTCGCCCGGTATGACTTCGAGATGCCGCCGACACTGGAGGATGCCGAGGTGGAGGCGGTGCTTGTAAAAGCCGACATGCTCGCCGCATGGGTCAGCGACATCAAGGAGTACGCCTTGCAGCGGGCGATTCAAGGAAAACAGTGGACGGACTGGAAACTGGTGGAAGGCCGCTCGAATCGGAAATATACCGATGAGGCGGCAGTCGCCAACACCGTCAAAGAGGCAGGCTATGAGCCGTATGAGCAGAAGTTGCTCGGGATTACGGCGATGACTGGCTTGCTCGGAAAAAGTAAGTTTGAGGAACTGCTGGGAAGTCTCATCGTAAAGCCGCAGGGCAAACCAACCCTCGCTCCCATGAGCGACAAGCGACCGGCGATGAACACAGCAGCAGAAGATTTCAAGGAAAACTAAGGAGGAAACCACCATGGCAAAATTTGCAAATCCCACAAAAGTTATTACGGGCGTAAAAACGCGCTGGAGCTACGCCAACGTCTGGGAGCCGAAGAGCATCAACGGCGGCTCCCCCAAGTACAGCGTGTCTCTCATCATCCCGAAGAGCGACACCAAGACAGTCGAAGCCTTGGAAAAGGCCATTCAGGCGGCATTCGATGAAGGACAGAGCAAGCTCAAAGGGAGCAGCAAGTCTGTGCCCGCACTCTCGGCAATCAAGACGCCGCTCCGTGACGGTGACCTTGAGCGTCCCGACGACGAGGCATACAAGGACAGCTACTTCATCAATGCGAACAGCGCGACGGCTCCCGGTATCGTAGATGCCGCCCGCCAGCCGATTCTCGAACGCTCCGAAGTGTATTCCGGCGTTTACGGACGTGCGAGCATCAACTTCTACGCCTTCAACTCGAACGGCAATCGCGGGATTGCCTGCGGACTGAACAACCTGCAGAAGATTGCCGATGGCGAGCCGCTGGGCGGCAAGACTCGCGCCGAGGACGACTTCGCCGACGAGGACGAGGACTTCCTCAGCTGAATAACGGACAGGCGGCATGGCAGCGGGGATGTTCCCTCGCTGCCTTTGTCGCAGAAAGGAGGGCTTATAAATGGTTATGACACATTTATCTCTGGATTTAGAAACAAAAAGCAGTGTGGATATCATGAAGAGTGGTGTTTATCGTTACGCTGAAGCGGAGGATTTTGCGATCCTGCTCTTCGGATACGCCGTGGACAGCGGTGCGGTGCAGGTCATTGACGTTGCCAATGGGGAGAGGATTCCGCAGGAGATTCTGGATGCGCTGACCGATGACAAAATAACGAAGTGGGCGTTCAACGCCAACTTTGAGCGTGTATGCCTGTCGCGGTACTTGTCGGATCTCGGCAAACGCCTCGATCCATCCCATGAAAATCACCCGCTTTCCAGAGACCGTATTCGCTTTTTGAGTCCCTGCAGCTGGCGATGCACGATGGTCTGGACTGCCTATATGGGCTTGCCGCTCTCACTTGCTGCCGTCGGCAGAGTATTGGGTTTGGAAGAACAGAAAATGACCGAGGGCAAGGCGCTCATTCGCCGTTTCTCCGTACCGCCCTTTCATGAGCCTGCGGGCGATAAGTGGGAACTTTTCAAATCCTACAATCGGCGCGACGTGGAAGTGGAAATGGCGATTCAGAAGCGACTGTCCAAATACCCTGTGTCGCAGTCGGTGTGGGATGAGTATGTGCTCGACCAGGAAATCAATGACCGAGGAATACGGCTCGATATGCCCCTGGTGGAGAATGCCGTCAAGATGGATGCCACCACAAAGGAGAAGCTGACGGGCAGACTGAAGGCTTTGACTGGGCTTGAAAATCCGAACAGCGTAGTGCAGATGAAGGAATGGCTCAAAGCACACGGTGTAGAAACGGAGTCGCTCGACAAGAAGTCCGTGACCGCTTTGCTCAAGATTGCCCATGCCCCCATTTCCAATGTGTTGGCACTGCGGCAGCAACTTGCGAAATCCTCTGTGAAAAAATATCAGGCAATGCAGAATACCGTTTGCTCGGATGGTCGTGCACGTGGGATGTTCCAGTTCTATGGTGCGAACCGTACCGGGCGGTTTTCGGGACGCCACATTCAATTACAAAATCTTCC
>CAJPOT010000025.1 GCA_905372355.1 uncultured Selenomonas sp.
CGAGAGGACAGCGCAGATGTGTGAAGATGGGTGGCTGAATTTATCAGTGATTCCCTAGAAGCAGATCTCGCACCAGGGAGAGCGCCGCTTCTGTCGACTGACGCTTGACCTCCGTGCGCACGCCATCGAAAATATGACGTTCCACGTGCACCGCCCCCGCCGTGGCGACGGCGATATAGACAAGCCCCACGGGCTTCTCTGCCGTCGCGCCGCCCGGCCCCGCGATGCCCGTGATGCCGACGCCGATATCGGCGGGAATCGCACGACGCACGCCCTCCGCCATCTCTCGCGCCGTCTCCTCGGACACGGCGCCAAACGCCTTGAGCGTCGCCTCGTGCACGCCGACGAGCGAAGCCTTGACCTCGTTTGTATAGGAGACGACTGCTCCCATGACATAGGCGGAACTTCCCGCGACATCGGTCAGGCGGCTCGTCAGAAGACCGCCCGTACACGACTCGGCACAGGCAATCGTTCTGCCGCACTCACGCAGCAGTCGTCCGACAAGCGCCTCCAACGACTCCCTTTCCTCGGCCATACCTATACACCCTTCCAAAATCCTGCCGCCTTTCGTTTCCTAAGCGCCGCCGCCCGTACATCGTACAAACCGTATCCTCACTCGACAAGCTCACCGACCGCATCGTAGGTGAATCCCTGCACGATGCGCACGCGCACGATGTCGCCCGGCCGGCTCGCCGCATCGCCTTCGATGAAGATCTGTCCATCGACGCCCGGCGCTTCGCGATAGGAGCGCCCAAAGGCAAGATTCGGCTGCTCCTCGTCGCGTCCTTCGACGAGCACGTCAAGCTCCTTGCCCTCAAGCCCTTGGTTCAGCTCCTCCGAAATCTTACACTGCACGCTCATGAGATCATGGTAGCGCTCCTGCACGATATCCTCGGGCACTTGGCGCGGCATGGAAGCGGCTGGCGTACCCTCCTCCTGCGAGTAGGTGAAGATCCCCACTTTCTCGAAACGCTGCTCAATGAGGAAGCGGCGCAGCGTCTGGTACTGCGCATCCGTCTCGCCTGGAAACCCTACAATGAAGGTCGAGCGAACAGCGACGTTCGGTATGCGCGCGCGAATCTTTTCGAGAAGCGTCACGACCTCCTCCTGCGTATCGGGGCGGCGCATCGACTTCAAAATCGAATTGTGCGCATGCTGCAGCGGCAAGTCGACGTACTTGCAGATCTTCGGCTCCTGCGCAATCGTCGTGATGAGTTCATCGGTGAAATTCTTCGGATAGCAGTAGAGCACACGCAGCCACTCGACCTTCTCGATTTTCACAAGCTCCTGCAAGAGACGCGCCAAAGACGGCTCGCCGTAGATGTCCTTGCCGTAATATGTCGAATCCTGCGCAACGAGTATGATCTCCCGGACGCCCTCGGCGGCAAGGCGTGTGACCTCGCGCTTGATGTCATCCATCGGTCGGCTGCGAAAGCGTCCGCGAATCAGCGGAATGGCACAGAAAGCGCAGCGATGGTCGCAGCCCTCGGCAATCTTCACATAAGCCGTATAGACAGGCGTCGTCAGAATACGCGGCGTCTTCGCATCGTAGACAATCTCATTCTCTCCTGCCAAGACGATGCGGTTGCCCGCCAGAGTCTCACGCACCGCCTCCATGATACGGTTCCATGCACCCGTGCCGATGATGGCGTCGGCCTCGGGCATGTCGTCCAAAAGCTCCTGATGATAGCGTTCCCCGAGACAGCCTGCGACGATGAGCGAACGACAGCAGCCCGTTTCCTTGTACTCCGCCATATTGAGCACCGTCGTGATGGATTCCTCCTTCGCCGACTGGATGAAAGCGCATGTATTGACGATGATGATCTCCGCTTCTGCCGGATCGGGCGTAAGCTCGATGCCGTTGTCCTGCAAGATGCCGAGCATGACTTCCGTATCGACGAGATTCTTGGCGCAGCCGAGGCTGATGAATCCTGCTTTCAAAAAATTTCCTCCTCAAGGTATATTCAAGGTATATCAAGCATAAGGGGAGGAATCCAAGGATTCCTCCCACCATCATCTTTTACTGCAGCCGCACTTCCTTCACCCAACGATCCAAGAGATCGTGACGCTGGCTCGGGCTGAAATCCTGCGGCCTGGAAAAGAGCACGACGTCTTTCCCTGGAAAAGACTTATAGGCAATCGTCACAGGATTGAGCGGCACGAAGAAGAACTCCCGGCTCTGCAGGGTGAGCTGCGCTTCATCGCTCAGCAGCCACTCCGCAAAGGCCTCCGCCTGCTCCTCGTTCTTTGCTCCCTCGACCAGTCCCACACCCGTCAGCGTGTACGCCGTGCCGTCCTCGGGGTAGATGATCTGCAAGGGATAGCCCTGATGGATGTAGCGCATGACCTCGCTCTGCACGGCGACGGAAATGTCGACCTCGCCCATGCCCGCCATGCGGACAGGCGTCGAAAGGTATTTGGAATACTGCACGACCTTGGGCTGTATGCCGCGCAGGATGTCATACGTCGCCGCATCGCCGAACTGCGACATCATGGAGAAGAAGAGATTCGCTGACGCATCCGCCGCAAAAAAGTCGGTAATGCCGACGCGCATCCCCTGCATCGTGGCAAGTTCCGTCCACGTATTGGGCACGCGCGGCACAGTACGCACATAGTCGCGGTTGGCACAGAATACGACGGGATCGTACCAGATGCCCGTCCACGCAGCAGACGCATCCTTGAAGGACGCGCTGACCGAGTCCGTGCTCTCCGAAACGTACGGCTGCAGAGCACCGTCTGCCGCCGCCTTCTCCAATGTCGCACGATCAGCGAGCACGAGATCCGCCCCGTCCTTGCCGATCGCGGCATCCTGGTGCAGCTTCTGCAAAACCTCGGCCGAACTTACGGGAACGAAGTTCACCTGCACGCGCTTTGCCTTCTCGTATCCTTCAGCAAGGATTCCCGCATGCTCGGGCGGCAAGGTCGTATATACCGTGACAGACTGCTGAGGCCGCTCCCGCCGCGTCCTGTCCGCATGCCCCGCCAAATTGTCCGAAATCGTCGCGATCAAAAGAACCAGCATGAACGCCACGAGGAGCAGGGATGTATATCGTCGCATCGCTTTCCCTCCTTGGTTCTTATCGAAGCGCCGACAGCTTCAGCGCTTCCTTGAAAGTATATCATTGGGTACATTATACATAAAATGCCGCACTTATACAACTGTCTATACATGCCAGCATATATATGCTATCATGTATATGTTAGCATATACGTGATATTCTTATTAAAGGAGCGGATATATATGACTGTGACTGTACATCTAAATCCTCGCGATGCCCGTCTTTTCAAAAAACATGCCGCTCGATCCGGCATGACCTTATCTGATTTCGCCGCAAAAGCCATGCGTGAACGTATAGAAGATGAACTTGACCGACAAGCATACGAAGAGGCGATGAAAGAATTTCGTGCCAATCCCGTTACCTATACGCTGGATGAAGTCGAAAAGGAGCTCGGACTTTCGTGAATTATCGTGTCGTTTTCACTGCACAAGCAAAAAAATCACTGAAAAAGTTCGATCGTCATATATCTGCCAAGATTACCTCGTGGATTCGACACAACCTTGAAGGATGCAGCAATCCGCGCCTGCACGGCAAAGCTCTATCTGCAAATCGAAGCGGACAATGGCGCTACCGCATTGAAGACTATCGTTTGATTGCAGAAATTCAAGACGATAAAATCATCATACTAATCGTATCCATCGGTCATCGTCGTGATGTTTATGATTGAAATTCTATTCCAGATGTACTCAAAGAGGGTTCAGAACACCTGCCAGGTGCTCCGAACCCTCTTTAGTTTATGCCGACCGATTTCAAACGCCGTATTCTTTCGCCAGCTTCTCAAAGAGCGGCAGAGAGCGTTCGATCGTCTGCTCCTTGATGCAGTAGGACGCGCGGAAGTGTCCGGGGCAGCCGAAGTCCGTGCCGGGGACGAGCAGAAGGTCGTACTTCTTGGCGCGCTCGCAGAAGGCATAGTCGTCCGCCTCCAACGACCGCGGGAAGAGGTAGAACGCGCCCTGCGGCTTGACACACGAGAAGCCCGCGCGCACGAGTCCCTCGTAGAGCATCGTGCCGTTTTTCTCGTACGGCGTTATATCCGAGGACAGCCTCGCGCAGCGCGCGACGACGAACTGCCACAAAGATGGCGCATTCACATGCGTGAGGACGCGCGCCGCACCTGCGACAGCGCCGTAGACACTCGAAAAATCCGCGACCTCATCAGGCACGACGATGTAGCCTATGCGCTCTCCTGCAAGCGAGAAGGACTTGCTGTACGAATAGCAGACGAGCGTATTCTCGTAATACTTCGTGATGTACGGCACCTCGCAACCGTAAGCGATCTCGCGGTACGGCTCATCGGAAATGAGGAAGATCGGATGATCGTATTCCTGCTGCTTCTTGCGAAGGAGTGCGGCAAGTTCTTTGATCGTCTTCTCAGAGTATACGGCGCCGCTCGGATTGTTCGGCGAATTGACAATGACGCCCTTCGTCCTGGGCGAAAGACGCTCCTCCAAGGCGACGAAGTCGATCTGAAAATCCTCCGTCTTGGCGGGCACGACGCGAAGATTCGCGCCGACGGACTCGACAAAGCAGCGATACTCGGGAAAGAACGGCGCAAAGGCGATGAACTCGTCGCCCTCCTCGGCGAGCGCCTTGAAGCACACGGTGATCGCCGCCGCCGCGCCCGCCGTCATGAAGAGGTTCCTGCCCGAAAAGTGCGTGCCGAAGCGCTCGTTGATACTCGCGGCAAGCGTTTCGCGCACGGCGGGATTGCCCGGCGCAATGGTGTAGCCGTGCACCGCCTGCGGCTCCATCTCCGTCATGATTGCAAGAACCGCCTGCTTGATGAAATCGGGCGCAGGGACATTGGGATTGCCGAGGCTGAAATCGCAGATGTTTTCCTCCCCCACCTCCTGCGCTCGCTTCCTGCCGTACTCAAAGATCTCGCGGATCGTCGACTTCTTCGTGCCGAGTTCCCGCATCTTTTCCGATACCATTATGCCAAACCCTCTTCATTCTCACAGAAATAACGCATGCTCGTCTTCTTCCACTCCTTGACGGAGTAGAGCATGACGCGCTCACTGAGACCGCACTCTGCCGCGAGCGCAGCGGCAATCTCTTCGCACTCGGCGCGACTCCTCGCATGAATCATCGTATAGACGTTGTACGGCCAATCTTCCGCCGTATCGCGGTCGTAGCAATGCGATACCGCAGGGCTTTCGCACATACATCGCGCGATCTCGTCCATGCGCTCGGGCGGCACAACCCATGCGCTCAGAACGTTTGCCGTGAAGCCCGCCGCGCGATGCTGAAGCACGGCTCCCATCTTGCGTATCTGTCCGTTTTCCTTGAAACGGCTCAGACGGAGCAGAAGCTCTTCCTCTCCGATGCCCACCTTAGCGGCGATCTCCTTGTACGGTTCTTCCACAAGCGGGAAATCCCCCTGCATAGCCCGCGTGATCTTCCTGTCGATTTCATCGAGCATTTCCATCGTGACGCCCCCCTATCCGAGCTTGAACTGCACGTTGACCTTGTACTTCTTGTGCGAGGCAAGGTTCAACAGAGCCTCGACCCCGGGAAGTGCTCGAATCTCCGCGAGAATCCTGCGGCGCATTTCCTCGTTCGGCGTGAGCAGCGTGAACCAAAGGTTGTACCTGCCCTCGCGCTCGTAGTTGTGCGTCACACCCACATGGCGATTCACGGCCTCCGCCACGCTTTTCATCGCCTCGGGCTTCACGCGAAGCGCCACGAGCGTGCCGCGGTAGCCCATCTTCGCCGAGTCGAAAAACGGCCCGATGCGGCGCAGATACCCTTGCTCCTTGAGTTCCTTCACGCGCGAAAGAACGGTCTTCTCGTCCGACTCCAAGCCTTGCGCCAAGTCAGCAAAAGGCCGGCTGCTGATGGGCAAGCCGGCCTGCAAGACGTTGAGGAGCTTCTTGTCAAAAGCTGTCAACATATTTTCACCCTCATTTTCTCTGGGGAATTTCTGGCAATACACCCTTCCTTCATTCTATCAGAACGTTCGCTATCGCGTCAAGCAATTCTGAACGCCCTTCATTTTTTACCGAAGAATACGGCAGGATATCAAGCTCCGCGACGCCGAGCGCCCTTCGCATGGCAGCGATGCTCTTCTTCTGCTCGTTGCGGCTCAGCTTGTCCGCCTTCGTCGCTATGACGAGCACGGGCAGTCCCTTCGCCACCAGCCATTGGAACATCTCAATATCCGAAGCCATGGGTTCGTGGCGGATGTCCATAAGTTGGCAAACGAACTGCAAGTCCTCGCTTTGCAGCAGGTACGCCTCGATGAAACGCGACCAAATCTTGCGGTTCTTCTTCGCCGTGCGCGCGTAGCCGTAGCCCGGCAGATCAACGAGGTAGAAGTCGCACCGCTCGTCTTCCCCCTCGATCTTCGCGCCAAGCTCATAGAAGTTGATTGTCTGTGTCTTGCCGGGCTGTCCCGAGACGCGAGCGAGATTCTTCGTGCGTGCGAGCGAGTTGATGAGCGACGACTTGCCGACGTTCGAGCGTCCGATGAAGACGATCTCCCTGCGACGCACTTCGGGATACTGCTCCTTCTTTACGGCGGAAGCAATGTACTTGCCCTGCGTGATCGTGACCCTATCCGGCATGTGCGCCCCCCTTTTGCGGCACGAGCGCCTCAGCGAGAACCTCATCCATCGTTTCCACGGGAACGAAGGCGAGCTTTTCGCGCACCTCCTGCGGAATGTCTTCGATGTCGCGCTCATTCTCCTTCGGCAGCACGATGCGCGTCATGCCTTCGCGGTACGCCGCCAAGACCTTTTCTTTCAGCCCGCCGATGGCGAGCACGCGTCCGCGCAGCGTGATCTCCCCCGTCATGGCGACGTCACTTCTGACCTTTCGCCCCGTCAGTGCCGAAATCATCGCCGTCGCCATCGTGATGCCCGCCGACGGGCCGTCCTTCGGAATCGCGCCCTCAGGCAGATGGATGTGGATGTCGCGCTTCTCGTAGAAGTCGCCGTCAATGCCGAATTTCTCCTGCCGACTGCGAATGTAGGAAAGCCCCGCGCGCGCCGACTCCTGCATGACATCGCCGAGCTGACCCGTCAAGATCAGCTTGCCCTTGCCCGCGAGCACCGTGACCTCCGTCGGCAGGATGTCGCCGCCGACCTCCGTCCACGCCATGCCTGTCGCAACACCAACCTCGGGCTTCTTCTCCGCCTTCTTCCTGAGAAACTTCGGACGCTCCAAGAAGTCCCTAAGATTCTTCTTCGTCACGCGCACGGACTTCTTCTCGCCCTCGACGATGAGCCGTGCCGCCTTGCGGCATACATGGCCGATCGTGCGCTCAAGCTCGCGCACGCCCGATTCACGCGTGTACTCGACGATCATCTTCTCGATGACGCCTTCGCCAAATTGCAGGTCACGCGCCTTCAGGCCGTTCGCCGTGCGCTGGCGTCCGACGAGATAGCGCTTGGCGATCTCCAGCTTCTCCTGCTCGGTGTAGCTCGACAGCATGATGATCTCCATGCGGTCACGCAGGGCGCGCGGGATATTCGCGAGACTGTTCGCCGTGACGATCCAAAGAACCTCGGAAAGATCGAAGGGAAGCTCGACGTAATGATCGCTGAACGTCGTGTTCTGCGCGGGATCGAGCACTTCGAGGAGCGCCGCCGACGGATCGCCCTTGTAGTCCATGGCAATCTTGTCCACTTCATCGAGCAGGAATACGGGATTCTTCGTGCCCGCCTTGCGCAGCCCTTCCATGATGCGTCCCGGCATTGCACCGACGTAGGTGCGGCGATGTCCGCGAATCTCCGCCTCGTCACGAATGCCACCCAGAGACGCACGAACGAATTTCCTGCCCGTCGCCCGCGCCACGGAGCTTGCCAGAGATGTCTTGCCAACGCCCGGCGGACCTACGAGGCACAGGATCGGCGCATGCTGCTCCTTAGTGAGCTGGTGGACGGCGAGGTATTCGAGGATGCGCTCCTTGACCTTCTTGAGTCCATAGTGATCCTCATCCAAGACAGCTTCCGCCGCCTTGATGTCAATGTTGTCCTCCGAGAAAGTCATCCACGGAAGCTCAAGCAATGTCTCGATATAGGTGCGTATGACGCCCATCTCGGCGGACATGCTCGCCTGCCCCTCCATGCGGTGGATTTCCTTCTCGATCGTCTTCTGTACGTCCTCGGGATAGCCGCCTTCGGCGAGTTTCTTGCGGTACGCTTCGATATCCGCCGCCTTGTCGTCCTCGTCGCCCAGCTCCTTTTGAATCGCCTTGATCTGTTCGCGCAGGTAATAATCCTTCTGGATCTTTTCCATCTGTTTGCGCACGCGCATGCCAATCTTGCGCTCCATCTCAAGCACTTCAAGCTCACGTGCCAGAATCTTGTAGAGAAGCTCCATGCGATTCTTGATGTTGATCTGCTCAAGGAGCGCCTGCCTGTCCTCAACCTTGAGGCTCAAGTGGCTGGCGATGAGGTCGCCCAAGCGTCCCGCATCGTCGAGAATCGCCACGGAAACAAGCGTCTCGGCGGGAATCTTCTTGCTGAGTTTCACCCATTGCTCGAATTCATGCACGACGGCGCGTGTCAAAGCTTCCATCTCCATGGATTCCTCCACGACCTCGGCGTATTCGACGACCGTCACCTCGGCAAAGGTTTCCAGCTCTTCATACGCTTCGATTGCCGCACGCTTCTGCCCCTCGACGAGCACGCGCAAAGCGCCGCCCGGAAGCTTCAGCAATTGGCGCACCTCAGCGATCGTGCCGACGTCGTAGAGATCCTTTTCGCCCGGCTCATCAGTCTCGGCATTCTTCTGTGCCACAAGCAGGATCTGGCGATCGCGCACCATCGCTTCCTCCAAGGCTGCCACGGAGCGCTCCCTGCCAACGTCGAGATGGATGATCATGAATGGAAACACAATCATTCCACGCAGAGGCAGGAGCGGCAGCTTACGTATTTCCGACATAAACAATCCTCCTGAATATAGAAAAAAGGGGACGCTGCTTGCCGCAGCGCCCCCTTTCGATGCTCAAGCCGATGCTTCCTTGTCCGTGCCTTTCGTCTTCGCCTTCGCCTTGTCAATCGTCAGCACAGGATCCTTCTTGCCCGAAATGACCTCCTTCGTGACGCGACAGTGCGAAGCCCCGTCGACCGACGGCACCTCGTACATGACGTTTCGCATGATGCTCTCGATGATCGAGCGCAGACCTCGCGCCCCCGTCTTTCGCTTCAAGGCTTCCTTTGCAATCAGATGAAGCGCCTCTTCGTCGAAATCGAGCTTCACGCCGTCCATCTCCAAGAGCTTCTGATACTGCTTGACGAGCGCGTTCTTCGGCTCAGTCAGGATGCGTACGAGCGTATCTTCACCGAGCGCTTCGAGCGTCACAACGATCGGGAGTCTCCCGATGAACTCGGGAATCAGGCCGTTCTTCAGCAAATCCTCCGGCAGGATGTGGCGCAGCGTTTCCCCGATGTTGCGCTCCACCTTCGACTCGATTTCCGCGCCGAAGCCCATGTTCTTTTTGCCAAGACGCGCCTCGATGATCTTCTCGATGCCGTCGAATGCGCCGCCGCACAAGAACAGGATATTCGTCGTGTCGATCTGAATGAGTTCCTGGTGCGGATGCTTGCGCCCGCCCTGCGGCGGTACGGAAGCCACCGTTCCCTCCAAGATTTTGAGGAGCGCCTGCTGCACGCCCTCGCCCGAGACATCGCGCGTGATGGACGGATTCTCCGATTTGCGTGCGATCTTGTCGATCTCGTCGATGTAGATGATGCCTTTCTCCGCTTTCTCCACATCGTAGTCGGCCGCCTGTATGAGCTTTAAGAGGATATTCTCCACATCCTCGCCGACGTAGCCGGCTTCCGTCAAAGACGTCGCATCGGCGATGGCGAACGGTACGTTGAGGATCTTGGCGAGCGTCTGCGCCAAGAGCGTCTTGCCGCTGCCCGTCGGGCCGATCATGAGAATGTTCGACTTCTGCAGCTCGACCTCGTCTGCCTTGCCCTGCGTGCGATTGATTCGCTTGTAGTGGTTGTAGACGGCAACGGAAAGCGATTTCTTCGCTTCCTCCTGCCCAATCACGTATTGGTCGAGGATCTGGCGAATCTCCTTCGGTTTCGGCACATCCTTGAGTTCCACTTCGCTATCTTCACTGAACTCTTCCTCGATGATCTCGTTGCAAAGTTCGATGCATTCATCGCAGATGTAGACGCCCGGACCTGCCACAAGTTTTCTTACCTGTTCCTGCGACTTGCCGCAGAAGGAGCACTTGAGCTGACCCTTTTCATCCCCAAACTTCAACATGATACCACCTCTTACTCCTTGGGCTTCTCGATTTTGACAGGACGCGTGATGACCTCGTCGATGAGACCGTATTCCTTCGCCTCCTCTGCCGTCATGAAATTGTCACGCTCCGTGTCGGCGATAAGCTTTTCACGCGGCTGCCCCGTGTGCTTGGCAAGGATGTCGTTGCCGACTTCCCTGAGGCGCAGAATCTCCTTCGCCTGAATCTGGATATCCGTCGACTGTCCCTGTGCACCGCCCAAAGGCTGATGAATCATGATGCGTGCCAGAGGAAGCGCGTAGCGCTTGCCCTTCGCGCCCGCCGTCAGGAGCAAAGAGCCCATGCTCGCCGCCTGCCCGATGCAGATCGTCGACACGTCGGGGCGGATGTACTGCATCGTGTCGTAGATGGCAAGGCCTGCCGTCACGACGCCGCCCGGGCTGTTGATGTAAAGGTGGATGTCCTTATCGGGATCTTCCGACTCAAGGAAGAGGAGCTGCGCGACGACAACATTCGCGACATTGTCATCGATCGGCCCGCCGACGAAGACGATGCGATCCTTCAAGAGGCGCGAATAAATATCGTAGGCGCGCTCTCCTCGGTTCGACCGCTCGACCACCATGGGAACATAACTGTTCATATAGCTGTTCATGCAATCACTCCATATATGACGACGTCAACGACCGTGAAAGAACGTGACATCACTTCGCGGCGTTGTCCAAGATGAACTGCGACGTCTTCTTTCTGAGAACCGTCGTGATGAGATCGCCGATGCGACCTTGCTCCTTGACGACCTTCCGGACCTGCGCCGGCGTCGCGCCGTAGGTCAGCGCCATCGCCGCAACCTCGTCGTCGAGATCCTTGCCTTCGACCTTGATGTCTTCGGCCTTCGCCACAGCTTCCAGCATGAGGTCGGTCTTGACGTTTTCCTCAGCCGTCTTCTTGTACTGCTCGCGAATCTGGTTGAGGTCGGTGCCCGCGTACTGCAGGTACTGCTCAAGCTTCATGCCCTGCTGCTCCAGGCGCATCGCCATCTCCTGAATCATCATCGTCACGCGGTTCTCGATCATGACGGCAGGAATGTCGACCGTGATGTTCTCCGTCGCCTTCTCGATGACGGCGACCTTGTAGTCGTTATCTGCCTTCTGCTGCGCGGCATGCTCAAGGTTCTTGCGGATGTCGGCACGAAGCTCGTCGACCGTCTGGAACTTGCTGACCTTCTTGGCAAACTCATCGTCGAGTTCAGGCAGCTGGCGCTCCTTGATGCTGTGAATAGTGCACTCGAACTTTGCGGGCTTTCCTGCGAGATCCTTCGAGTGGTACTCCTCGGGGAACGTCACATTGACGTCGCGCGCCTCGCCGATCTTCGCACCGATGAGCTGATCCTCGAAGCCCGGGATGAAGCGGTTCGAGCCGATTTCGAGCGGATAGTCCTTGCCCTCGCCGCCTTCAAATGCCTCTCCGTCAACGAAGCCCTTGAAATCAAGCGTCACGAGGTCGCCGCTCTTGACCTCAGCGCCCTCGGCGGCATCGACCATCTGGCTGCGGCGACGACGCATGCTCTCAATTTCCTTGTCGATGTCCTCATCCGTGATCTCATCGACCTTCTTTTCAACCTGGATACCCTTGTACTCGCCGAGCGTTACCTCGGGCTTTGCCGTGAAGCGTGCCTTGAAGACGACATCCTTTCCCTCTTCCAGTGTCACGACCTCGATATCGGGGCGCGAAACGGGCGTCATGTCCTGCTCCTTCAGGGCATCGGCAAATGCCTTGTCCGCCACGGCGTCAAATGCCGTATCAAGAATCGCCTGCTTGCCGACGCGCTGCTCGATGATATGGCGCGGCGCCTTGCCCTTGCGGAAGCCCGGGATGCTCACGCGGTTCGCAAGATCCTTGCAAGCCTTCGCCTCAGCCTTCTTCAAGACCTCCGCTTCTACCTCTATTGTCAGCACGACCTCGTGGTTGTCCATCTTCTCTGCAGTAACCTTCATAGTATGAAATACCCTCCTAAATGTTCCTTCATCGATGGTTTCCAAGGGACAAAAGCAAGGGCATCCCCCTTGCAATCCCATTTTGCCATACTATTCATGATACCATACTCAAATGGGAAATACAAGCATTTCTCCCACGGATTATTCATTCGATGCTCGCGGTTTGCCGCGTGCAAAACCAACGAATCTCTGCTATAATGAAGCCGTCTTTTCTATTGTATCGAAGGAGGCTGTCCATGCTCAAGAATCCCATGAACATCGTCAAGCTCGTCGCCCTCTTTCTCTCGTGCGCTCTCCTCTATGCAATCCACCTTGCCAATCCGACCTTTTTTCCCGAACTCTGGCAGGTCTTAAGGAGCGGCGATCTCCTTGCGACGGCAGAATACATCCGCTCTTTCGGCTCTTGGGCGATGTTCTTCAGCTTCTGGCTCGTGTTCTTCGTCAATGCCATCGGCTTTCCGCCCGCCATCATCTTCTCCACGGCGAACACCCTGATCTTCGGCATTGTGCCGGGCATCGTCCTCTCCGTCATCGCCGAGACCGTCGGCGTCACGATCAGCTTCCTGCTGCTGCGCTTTCTCTTCCGCGCCTCGGCAGAACAGCTGATTGCCAAGCACCCGAGGCTCAAGAAGGTCGACGCCTACAGCGGCAAGAACGGCTTCACCGTCATGCTCATCGCACGCATGGTGCCTTATGTGCCGAGTGCGCTCTTGAACGCACTCGGCGCCCTGAGCGCCATCAGCCTTAGGGACTACGTCATCTCCTCCTTCGTCGGCAAATTTCCCTCGACCGCCATCGAGGCGATCATTGGGCACGACACCGTGCTCAAGAATCCCGACCCGACGCGCCTCGTTCTCGTATGCATCGCAGCCGTCCTCCTCGTCATCGGCGCCTGGTACTACGAGAAGCGCGTCGAGAAAAAGGCGGACGCCATGCAGAAAATCCTCGACGAACACGCAAAAATGCAAAAGAACAAGGGACTGCGACAAAATGCGAAATCCTGATGCATGGAAGTCACTTCTTCGTTGCACGCGAATGATTCTGTTCTTAATTCCGCTTTACTGCGCGGCATAAGAACACCCCATATAATCATTTGTAAATAAATTGACAGCGAAAGTCCAAGAAGCCAAGTCCGAAGGGTGCAGACTAATTGGCAAATTTTTATTAAAGACGGCGATGACTGTCCACAAAGTGGACGTTTGTGCGTATAACTTATCGCAGAAGGGGCTCCGCAGACTCTTTCGAGTCTGTGGAGGAGCCCCTTTGTTATTTAGAACCGTGCCATTTAACCTCTTCTTCACTTCCCCTCTCCTATTTGAAGAAGATCGATTTACCGATGAATTCGCGCAGGAGCGAATTGTTCGGAATGTCGTATTCCTCCGTGATGTCAGAAAAGCAACGGCAGAAATCGAGCAAGCGGTTCGCCTTGGTGTACTCAGGCACATCACGCGGCACCATCTCAAGAAGCGGCACGGCGTAGCGCTTCAATACAGCAAGCTCATAAATCAGAGCCGAATTGAACATCGCATCCGCCTCCTCTTGAAATGGAAAGATGTTCTTCTCCTCCCCCGCACGCACATCAGGCCACTGACGCAAAGTCTTCAAGGCATAGGCGCCACGGAACTGATAGTCGCGCACCATGCGACGCAGAAGCCGTGCATCTGTCGTCGGTATGCGGTTGTGCGCGTCGATATTGAGCTGCGTCAAAGCGCTGATGTAGATTTTAAACTTCTTGCCTCGCGGCACAGAGGCGGTCAATGCCTCGTTGAGGCCATGGATGCCCTCGACGATCAACGGCGATGTCGGCGCGATGGAAAGATGCTCCGATCCCACCTCGCGTTTCCCCGTGAGGAAGTTGTAATGCGGCAGGATAACTTCCTCGCCATTCAGCAAGCGCACAAGATGGTCATTGAACAGCTCGACATCGAGTGCGCCGATATTTTCAAAGTCATACGCCCCGTCCTTCGTGCGCGGCGTATCCTCCCAGTTGCGGAAGTAGTCGTCAAGCGAGATGGAAACCGGCTCGATGCCGTTGACGCGAAGCTGGATGCGCAGGCGCTGAGCGAATGAGGTCTTGCCCGAAGACGACGGCCCCGCAATCAAGATGAGACGCAGTTCCTTGATGTTCGATGCAATATGATCGGCAATCTCGGCAATCTTCTTTTCGTGCAGAGCCTCCGATACATGGATGATGTCAGCCACCTCACCGCGACGGATATAACGGTTGAGATCAGATACATAGTCACAGTGCAGGACACTCGCCCAGCGCTCCGCCTCCATGAGGATGCTGCCGAACTTCGGTTGCTCCTTGAATGCAGGCACGATCTCAGGCGCGCTCGGTTCCGGCGTGCGCAGCAAAACGCCGCCCGGCATGGCATCGAGAGCGAACTTATCCAAAACGCCCGTCGCAGACACCATCGGGCCAAACAGATAGTCATAAAACTCGCCACAGTAGTAAAGGCTTGCCTTCTCTGTCTCAAGAGACATGACGAGATTCGCCTTTTCAATCTGCTCTGATTTCTTGAAGAGCTGCACGACTTCCTCTCTCTGCAGGCGCTTCTTGACGATCGGACGGTTCTCTGCAACAATCTCGCGTATGCGCTGCTCCAACTCAAGCACCACGCTCTCTGTCACATCGAACGGCGACTGTATGGCACAATAAAGCCCCTTGTGCGCTGTGAACTGTACGACGACCTCCGTCTCGGAATAAAGTTCCCGCACCGCCATGATGAGCAAGAATACCACAGATCGGCGATAGATGCGCCGTCCGAACTCGCTCCTCGTATCAACAAGCTCGATCGTATGAAAATCTCCGACAGGCGTCTGCAAATCGCGCAGCACATTATCCACACGCGCTGCCACGATAAGCGGCTCCCCTTTTTTCTGCACCTCCTGCGCAAGCTCCAACAGCGTCATTTCGGCAGGAATCTCCCGCCCCATTCCCTTCTCCCAGCGCATATCTCTTCCTCCTACCATCCTGTACAGTCAAACGACAAACTATAAGGGATTCCTATAAAAAGAAATGGCTGAAAAGCACGCCGAAAGCGTCCATTTCCAGCCATTGATAGCAACATAAGAATCCATGAGCAGTAATTTCCTAAAAAATCCAAAGAACAATCTGATATGCCAATGCCCCCATGACAGCCGTACACGGAATCGTCAGCACCCATGCCACGAGCATCTGCTGCGCAACTCCCCAACGCACGGCACGAATGCGCTTCGCCGTGCCAACGCCCATGATCGATCCGGAAACAACATGTGTCGTACTGACGGGCAGATGCAGAAGCGTCGCCGAAAAAATGACGATGGAAGAATTGAGATCGGCAGCGAAGCCGCTGATCGGCTCAAGCTTGAAGATCTTACCGCCAATCGTGCGGATGATGCGCCAGCCGCCGAGCGCCGTGCCGCACGCCATCGCCGCCGCGCATAGGAACTTCACATAATCGGGAACCTCAAAGCTCGACAGATAGCCGCCAGAAAGCAACGCCAGAGTGATGATACCCATCGACTTCTGCGCATCGTTCGAGCCATGTGAAAAAGCCATGGTCGCAGCCGAGAGAATCTGCATCTTTTTGAAGCGCCCATTGAGCGCCGACGGTGCGAAGCGGCCAAACAACAGAAAGAGCACTGTCATGACAATGAAGCCGGAAAAAATCGCCAAGAGCGGCGACGCGATCAACGACAGGACGATCTTGCCTATACCTATGAAATTCAATCCCGTGCTTCCCGTGGAAACGAGCACCGCACCGATAATACCGCCGACCAGCGCATGTGAAGAGCTGCTTGGCATCGCCACATACCAAGTGAAAAGATTCCAAACGATCGATCCCATGAGAGCTGCTATGATGATATGCTCATCAACCATCTCCGCACTCGCAACGATGTCGCCGCCAATCGTCTTTGCAACGCCCGTGCTATAAATCGCACCGAGGAAGTTTAAAGCAGCCGCCATGACGATGGCGTGCGCAGGCTTGATGGCACGCGTCGAGACGGACGTGGCAATGGCATTCGCCGTGTCGTGAAAACCATTGATGAAGTCAAACAGCAAGGCAAGCACGATAACCGTCAGTATAAGAAACTGCAGCTCATGCATACTTCATCACCACGCCGCGCACCATGTCCGCGACCTTCTCGCAATGATCGAGTGTATCCTCCAGATATTCCAGAAGATCCTTCCATTTGATGAGTTCGATGGGATCTTTGAGATTCTCAAAGAGATTGGCGACCTCATTGCGATAGACGCGATCCCCTTCGCTCTCCAAACTGCTGATGCGGTGCGTACACTTTAAGATCTCATTCTGGTTCTTTTTCACATGTTTCAAGAGCTTGAACGCCTTCATCATCTCCTCCGTACATTCGATGAGGAGTTTCGTGAGGGCGATCGCGCTGTCACGAACACCAGCGATATGATACATGACGACGCGCTGCAGCGTGCCCTGCAGGAAATCAACGCCATCGTCCAAGCCGTTGGCGAGCGCATAGATATCCTCACGATCGATCGGCGTGATGAATGTCTGGTTGAGCTTGTCAATAATCCTGTCATTGACGGCATCGGCCTCATGCTCAAGATCGATGATCTCGCGCATCTTCGCTTCCGCCTTGCTGTAGTCCTGCATGACCTCATCCATCATCACAGCGCATTTATGGAAATACTGGGCGCTTTCGAGGAACAAGTCGAAAAACTCCGAGTCCTTGTTCTTGAAATTAAACATCTGTTTCCTCCCAGAATACAGTAATCATCGACTCTTTTGCTATCACTATATCACTATTTTACGGATAGAGCAATATTTCATTTCTTTTTCTCTCTCGGCACAGGCAGTTCCTCATACATCGCACGCACCAACTCGCTCAAAAACGCCTTATCATCCAAACGATCCACCAACAGCATTTCCTTCGCCCCCTCATAAGGCAGTTCATACGCTGCATCCGGCATATGCACAACAGCTGCCTTGACCGGCTTCACAAGGAATTGATCATCGTAAATTCCTCCGAAGATTTTTTTCTTATAATATAGGATGTACTCGCCCATCATAGCACGATAAGAAATATCTTCCAAACCGGATAGCTGTTCCAATACGAACTCCAGATACTCTTTCGTCGATGCCATAAACATTCCTCCATCAACATTACTTCTCAATCATTCCACACTCAGCCCCACATCGTCCCTCAATTGTATGGCTTCTCCCACATGCTTCGCCTCGATCGTCGCCGCTCCGTCGAGATCGGCAATCGTGCGTGCGACCTTAATGATGCGGTCATACGAGCGTGCTGATAAATTCATGACTTGAAATGCCTGCGCCAAGAGATTCTGCGCCTCTGGCTCAAGATGGCACGTCTTTTTCAAAATCGCATGGCTCATCTGCGCGTTGCAGAATATGCCCCATTCCTGTAACCGCTCCATCTGAATCTCACGCGCAGCCAGGACACGCTCCCGAATCGCAGCCGAAGATTCCGCCTTCTCCACAGATGTCATATCCTCGTACTTGACGCGCGGCACATGGACATGAATGTCGATGCGGTCGAGCAGCGGCCCCGAAATCTTCCGCGTATAGCGCTTGATCTCATTCGGTGTGCAGTCGCAGCTCTTCTCCTTATCGCCAAAATAGCCGCACGGACAAGGATTCATTGCCACGACCAAAATGATACGAGAGGGAAATGTCAGCGTCGCATTAACACGTGCCACCGTCACAGCGCCATCCTCCAACGGCTGGCGCAGGACTTCCAGCGTCGACTTACCGAACTCCGGCAGCTCGTCGAGAAACAGCACGCCGTGATGCGAGAGCGTCACCTCGCCCGGACGCGGGATGCTGCCGCCGCCGATCATCGCCACCGTCGACGTCGTATGATGCGGACTGCGAAAAGGACGAGTCTCGACGAGACCGCTGCCGTCCTTCAAAAGCCCCGCGATGCTGTAGATCTTCGTCACCTCGAGCGCTTCCTGCCGCGTCATCGGCGGCAGAATCGACGGCAGGCGTCGCGCGAGCATCGTCTTGCCCGAGCCTGGAACGCCGACCATCAGAAGATTGTGCCCGCCTGCCGCCGCAATCTCAAGTGCACGCTTGGCGAAGAACTGCCCCTGCACATCGGCAAAGTCATCCGAAGGCACTTCTGTATCACAGGCCGCAGCAGGCATCGCTTCCAACGGAAGCAATTCCGCCTTGCCCAAGAGAAAATCGTACAGCTCGCGCAAGTTTTTCGGCGCATACACGCGGATGCCGTCGACGAGCAATGCCTCACTGCTGTTGCCGGGCGCGACGAAGATTTCACGAAAGCCATGTTCCTTCGCCCCGACCGTCATGGAGAGCACGCCGCGCACACTCCGAAGTTCCCCTTCCAAAGAAAGTTCCGCCGCAAACAAGGCACGCTCCATGCGCTCTGCTGGAATCAGCCCATACGCCGCCAAAAGCCCGACGGCGATCGGCAAATCGAGTCCCGAGCTGTCCTTTCGTATATCTGCAGGCGCAAGATTGATCGTCACCCGCGCAGGTTTGAGCTTCACGCCTGTATTCTTGATTGCCGTGCGCACACGCTCACGCGATTCCTTCACCGCCGTATCAAGAAGCCCGACAATGTCGAACGCAGGAAATCCATAAGAAACATCAACCTCGACATCGATGATCCTCCCATCGACCCCGAACGTCACCGCACCATACGATTTAGCAAACACAAAGCTGCACCTCTTTTTGATTGGAATGGTGTTTCTTTTGTTTACTATTTTTCTCCATTGATGAGACTTAATCCTGCTTTTGATGGAAAATTGCGGCGAATACCAAAATCCCACTTCTGTATTCTGCAAATATGATTAAGCGAGATGGACTGTCACCCGCTCCTTCGACTCCTTCAGCGACGTATCAGGAAGTTCCACCATCTCAGACCCCGGCAACCCCCGGCGACACATCCACTTCAACGTCGATAATCCGTCCGTCAATCCCGAGGGTCGTTGCACCATAAGTCTTTGCAAACAACGGCCTTCCCTTCCACGTTTCAAATATAAGAAAACTATAGCACAGGATAGGGGAAGATGGCTAATGATTCTTTACAAAAGAAAAAGAGATTCCAAACGCTAGGTAGAGCGAATGGAATCTCTTTTGTGTGTAGAATTTACCGTATGACAGGAATTAAGCTCCGACTGTTGCGGCTTTATATTCAACCGACGC
>CAJPOT010000026.1 GCA_905372355.1 uncultured Selenomonas sp.
ACGCCAATGCCGAGCGTGGTGCCGTCGGCGCCGACGGGGTGGCTGTAGCTGATACCGTAATTGTGCAGGTCTTTGTTGGAGAGGGTCAGCCCTAGGTTCAGACGGTCACCGCTCTTCGTGAGGTTTTCAAAGCTCCCTTGCAGACCGAAGCGGTAGCGGCCCGAAGGTTCGCTGCCGTAGTTCTCGCTGTAGAGGACATAGCTCTGACGCTTGCCGTCCTTGACGCGGATCGTGAGGTCGCCCGTGCCGAAGGTTGTGCCCGGCGAGAGAAGCCCTGCCGCTTCGATGCCACCGAGGGCGGCGATGTTGTATAGGGCGGTTTCCAAGGGCTTGCCTTCGATGGGTGCGCCTTCTTTGAGGGTATGCGTCATGCGCTTGAGCTGCGCGTCGCTGATGGCGGCGCTGTTTTCGATCTTGATCTTGCCGTAGCGTCCGGCGAGGATGCGGATGGTGAGCGTGCCGTCCGCATTCGACTGCGCCGGCAGGTAGGCGGCTGCCGCAGGGTAGCCGTGGCTGCGCGCGTAGTCGGTGAGTTCGGCGAGCAGGTCGTTGACGTCGATCTCGGAGATGTCGCGGCGAAGATACGCCGCCGTCCGTTCTTCGATGGCTTTTTCCAAGAGCTGCGTGCCGTCCTGCTCGACGTCGATGCGCGAGAGGCGAAAAGGCATCATCGCCTTGCTGCCGCCTGCATGGTTCGGCAGGCGGCTTTCGAGCGCGTTTTCTTGTGCCTTTTCAGGCAGGTGCGCATCGGATGGCGGCAGGTTCGTCGCGGCGAGCGCCGTACCCGGCAGGAGAAGCGCCGCCGCAAGGGGCAGCGCAAGTTTGAGGTGCGAGTGTTTTTCTTTCATCTTCAACGGAAAGACTCCTTTTCACAAAGATTTAAGCCATTAAAGACGCAAGCCCTGAATTTCAAGGTCGCGTTCCGCATCGAAGCGGTAGAATCCGAGCGCTGCGGCGCGGATGGGACGTGCAGTGCCATAGAGGTAGACGGTGTCGCCGAAGCCGAAGCCGAAGTCGAAGCGCGGCGCAGCATCCTGCACGAGCGAGGCAAGAAGTCCGCCCGGCAGTGCTGCGGCATTGACGGTGAAGGCAGTCGCGTTGCCCGCCGCCTGCACGATGCGGTAGTTGCCGAGGACGCCGTCCGTGACGCCGCCCGCCTTGCCAATGATGGCGTAGCTGCCGGGGGTGTTCGTATCGGCGACAGCGGTCGTGAAGGTCACGCCGTCTGCCCCGAACACACTTCCGTCCTCACCATCGGCGAAGCCTTCCGCGCGTCCCGTGAAGGATGGCAGCGGCTCTCCCTGCACAATGCTCCGCGCGTCGGCGGTGAGCGTCAGCGTGCGATGTGTGATTTTGCCTGTGCCCGTGAGCGTCGCTGTATTCAGACGATAGTTGCCCGCGCCCTCGCCCGTGAGCATCAGTCCCGTGTAGGTGACCGCGTGCGTGCCAACGTTCTTGTCCATGTATGTGCCCGTGCCTGTGAGCGTGATGCCCGCGCCCTCGCCGTCTGCAAAGTTCGAGAGTGTGTAGTTCCCGCCCTTTTTCAGCGCAGCGGCATCTGCATGGGTCGTGCCGTCATATACCTTGTCAAAGGTCTGCCCCGCCGCAGCTGCAAGCGTCAGCGCACGTTTTGTGATTGTACCTGCCCCCTCTGCGGTATTGGCGATGGTATAGTTCCCCGCGCCTGTGCCTTGGAGCGCAAGCCCTGTATAGCCCACCTTGTTTGCCGCCGCGACGTTCTTATCGTTGTATGCTGCGCCCGCAGCGGTCGCGGTCACGCTGCTTTCCTCGCCTGCGACGACATTGCCGAGCGTCGCTTGGAACTTCGACGTGTCTGCGGCGGTCGTGCCGTCGTAGATCTTACTCTGCGCCGTGACTGTGCCGACGGTCAGCGCACGCTTCGTGATCGTACCCGCACCCTGCGCGGTACTCGCGATACTGTAGTTCCCCGCGCCCGTGCCTGTGAGATGAACACCCGTATAGTTCACGGTATTTGCCGCAGCGACGTTCTTGTCGTTATACGCCGCACCCGTGGCGGTCGCCTTCACGCTGTTCTCCTCGCCCGCGACGAGATTGCCGAGCGTCGCGCTGAACTTCGACGCGTCTGCGGAGGTCGTGCCGTCGTAGGTCTTGCTCTGCGCCGCGACGTCGCCCATGGTCAGCACGCGCTGCGTAATGGTCGCGCCGCCGATGAGGTCATAGCCGAACTGGTCACTGTAGGCATCGTATGTGCCGACATCCTTCCCCGTATGGACGAGGGTGATGTGCGGGTCCGTTGTCGCAAAGACATTGCCGTCGTAGACTTTCGCAAGGCGCTTCGTACCCTTCATCAGACTCGTGAGCAGCGGCATGGTCTTGCCGTCGTAGATGCGCCATGGCGTACCCTTGCCGCCCTCGGTGGCGACGAGAGCTTTATCGCTCCCGTCCTTCCAATCCTTGTATGTCTCCGCCTTCTTCATATCGTCCAGACTGTGCTCTTTGACATCACTCTTTGTAAAATTTCCCTGCTCTTTGCCGACGCCCCTCTGGATCAGAGTGCCGCTCCCAGCCTTTACACTGCCCTCCTTCCATACGGCATGGCTGAGCGTGGAACGGTGCAAAAGTCCCGCAACGCCGCCGACTTTCGAATCCGTCTGTCCCGCTCGTTGCTCCACGTCTCCCGTCTGCACGGCGTTCCGAACGCTGCTGTCAGACTCTACCCATCCCGCAATGCCGCCGAGGATCTCATTTCCTAAGACCTTGCCCGCATTTCGGACGTTCTGAACGCTGCTGTCAGACTCTACCAATCCCGCAATGCCGCCGACAGTCTTTTTCCCTTCGACCGTGCCCTCATTGTAGGCATTCTCAAGGGTACTTTCTTTTAGCGCTCCCGCAATGCCGCCGAGGAACTCAGCATTTCCTAAGACCTTGCCCGCATTCCGGACGTTCTGAACGGTGCTGTGGCTATACACACTTCCCACAATGCCGCCGACAGTCTTGTTCCCTTCGACCGTGCCCTCATTGTAGGCGTTCTCAAGGGTACTGTGGTCTATCGTTCCCGCAATGCCGCCGACCGTGAATTTGCTATTGCCTCCATGAACCTCACCGCTGAAGGAGACGTTCCGTATGGCAGACTCTTCTGCAAATCCCACAATGCCACCGACCCTTTCCGTTCCCGACACGGATGCACCCTTCAGGGAGACATTCTCGACGAGCGCGTGATCGATGTATGCGAACATCCCACGAGAAAACTCCCCGGGAATATCGTCCAGTGGCTTAATGGTCAGCCCCGTGATCGTGTGCCGAGCACCGTCAAATCGTCCCCAAAAGGACCCGACCATATCGCCAATCGGCTGAAAGCCCTCGGTCCAGTCCTTTGTCTCGCTCGCCGCGATGTCCTTCGCGAGCATATATCTGCCATCCAACTTCGCATTCATATTCTGCAGCTCGTAGACGTCATGCACGCGCATATAGTCATAGTCCGTATGCGCATCGGTGCCGTTCAACTTCTTGACATCCCATGTGCGCGATGTTGCAGATTTTGAGTTGTTCGCATTCGCATAGTCGGAAACTGTCTTCGGGACAGTTGAGCCGTTTACGGTAAAGTTCCGCGTCGTGGTATTGGCGACATCGTAGCCGATGTGCGGCGCATCCTCGCTGCGGATGGTGACGGCGCTGCCCGTGAGCGCCGCGCCGTTTGCGTCCGTCACAGCATCCGTGTTGAGGACTTTGACGTTCTTGCCCTCGATGTAGAGTTTGCTTGCCTTTACCGTGCCAAGGTTCAGCACGTCGCCCGTCTGTGCGGTCGCCGCGGAGAGCGGACTTGTGCCGTTTGTCTTGAATGTGTTCGTCGCTGTGGCAATGTCGGCGGGATTCGCCGTGGAGAGGTAGAGTGCGCCCGTATTCACCTGCGAACCTGCGGCGAAGAGGATGCCGTGGGGGTTGACGAGGTAGACGCTCCTGCCGCCCTCGATCGTGCCGTAGATGTTCGACGCGCCCTCGCCCGTGACGAGGTTCAGATAGTCGCGCGTCTGACTGCCGCCGTCGAAGCGTACCTTCTCGTTCTGCTCGATGGAGAAATCCTCCCATTTGAGGATATTGTGCTCCGTCTTGCCCGTGATGTCCATGACCGTGCCGCTCGTGGAGATATTCGCCTCCCCCGCATTCGTCGCGGCGTTCGCGCCCTCGATGGGGAGAGCATACGCCGTCTGCGCGGCAAAGGGCGCGGCGACGATGCCTGCGAAAATAGCACAGGCGACGGCGCGATACAGCTGCTTTGCATGATACTGTTTCATTTGACTCATCCTTTCTATTAGGAAACCCTTCTTGCGTTTAACAATGCTTCGATTTGCACAAGATGCTTACGGATTTCTGCTTCTATTTCATCGGCTCTGCGCTCCTCGGGCGGTGCGTTTTCCGCCGCCTCCGCCGCCTGCATTTCCTTGACCGCTGCGGAGATGGTGCCGACCGCCTCGACCACGATGCCGACCATGACGTTCAGCAGCGTAATGGCGGTGAGAAGAATGAACACCAAGAAGTATATCCACGCATAAGGGTACATCGCCATGATCGGCCTTGCCACGGCGGTCGCCCACGATTCAAAGGTCATGACCTGGAACAGGGTGAACATGGAGCCGCCGATGTCACCGAACAGATCGGGGAACGCATCGCCGTACATCGTACTGCCGAAAACGGCAAAGATATAGAAGACGATGAAGAGCAGCAGAAGCGCCCACGTCATGCTGGGAATCGCCTTGAGCATGGACGATACGAGAATCTGCAGCTCGGGGAACTCCGCGAGCGCCTTGAGCAGTCGGAAGATACGGAAGGCTCGTATGACCGAAATGCTGGAGGAGATGAAGATGATGGAGCTGAGGACGATGACGAAATCGAAGACGTTCCAGCCCTCTGACCAAAAACTTCGCCGATAAACGAGCAGTTTTGCAATCAACTCGACGGTGAAGATCACCAGACAGGCTTTGTCGACCGCTTCGAGAAACAAGACTTCTTCAGCGGACAGTGTTCGATTCGTCAATATGCCCAATACGGCGGCATTGAGGATGATGACAAAGGTGATGATCTTTTGCGTATGCTTCCAATGAAGCGCTTTTTCCAGTACGTTCATAATCCTCCCATTCCGCCGCTGTCGCCGGCGGCACAGACAGAAAGGAAACAAAGGCGCGACACTCCTTTGTCTTATATAATCTCTTTCATTAAGACCAAAGACCTTATTTTTTCTATTTTCTCACATTTATACGAAAGGTCAAGAAAAGTTGGCACAAACGCCGAAAGTATGTCATGAACGCAAAAGAGGGAAATCCATGCTTGCAAATCCGCAGGGATTTCCCTAGAATATGATGAGGAGGTAATACGATGAATATTGCTGTACTGGACGATATGCCGGACGATCTGAACCGGCTCTGCGATCTTCTCGAAAGCGTCTGCGCCGAGCATACGCCGCGCCCCGTGATTCGCGCGTTCACAGACGACAAGAAGTTCCTCGCGCACATGTCCGCCGCACGCGCCGACATCGTCTTTCTCGACATCTATCTGGGGGAGCGCACGGGCATCCAAACGGCACAGATTCTGCGCTCGTTCAATGCGAACTGCGCGATCATCTTCGTGACGACGAGCCGCGAGCACGCGGTGGAGGCGTTCGATGTGACGGCGGCGCACTACCTCATCAAGCCCGTGACGGAGGAAGGGGTACGCGAGGCATTGGCGCGTACGCCTTTTTTCAAGAAGGAGCGCCCGACGATCGCGCTCACGATCGAATACACGGAGCAGCGCATACCGATCGAGCACATCCGCTATGTCGATGCCGACGGGCGTCGCTGCTCGTTTCATCTGACGGACGGCACGACGCTCTCCCCCTATATGACGCTCGCCCGCGCACGGGAGCTGCTCGATGCCATGCCGATGTTCCTTTCCTGTCACCGCAGTCTGCTGGTCAATATGGACGAGATCCATCAACTGACGCCTGAGGGCATTTTGCTCTCCGACGGCACGCTGCTGTCGATTGCCACGCGCCGCAAAAGCGAGGTCGAGCGCATCTACCGCGCCTATATGCTGAAGAAGATGCGTGCGGGATTTCTGTCATAGGAGAAGATTCATGCCCCCATCTTTTGCGGCCGAATTGCGTGCTCTCAGCTGCTTTTTGTGTATCACGCTCTTTTGCTTTTCTCTTACCAGACCTTGCCGAGCATGAACCACAGGCGGTTCTTTGCCTTGGCGTCGTCACTCGCGTTATTGGCGAGGCCGATGCGGCGCGCCCAGTCGAGGCGCAGGAAGTAGTCGCCGGGGCGGCTGTAGGTGACGCCGATGCCCCAGCCTTTGAGGGTTTCGCTGCCGTAGTTCTCGCTGTAGAGGGCGAAGCTCTGGCGCTTGCCGTCCTTTTAATACGTCGCTGCATGATAAGCAAGCAAATTGCAGAAAGTGACCGATACTTGCTGAAAAGTGATAAAGGAAACGCTGATAAAATAAGACCGCCGCATATCGAACGATGCGGCGGTCTTAGTGTCAAAAAATCTTATCGCGAAGAAGACTCTCTTCGCACAGCCATACTATTCGGCAGGCGCATCTTGCAGCGCCAGAATCTCCGCACGCGTCAAGCCGCTCGCCTTCTCGATCACCTCAAGGGGAACATTCAGCGCGAACAAAGAACGCACCATATCAAGCATCCTGCGCTGTCCCTCAGCACGTCCCTCAGCACGTCCCTCAAGGCGTCCTTCCATACGTCCCTCTTCCAGTTTCCTCTCACCAAATTTTTCCATCAGTTCACACATAGTATTCACTCCTTCTGCTTCTGCCTTAAAATAATCGACACGTTCAGCAAGTTCTTTGTAATTCATCTTCTTCGGATTCTCACAAAAGAAATCCTGCATGAGCTTCCCAAGCGGCGTGTCGTCACGGTTTGCGCCGTTGACGTAGAGGATATGCGCCCCATCATCAAACGGGCGCTGAAGCTCCTCTATGATCCGCTCCACATGATACAGCGGGAAACCTGCTCCATAGATGTCGTTCTCCGTGATGAAGATCACCCATGTTTCCGGAAGTGACGAGAAATCCTCTCCTTTTGCCAGTTCCCGCGAATCCATCATGCTGCTGTTGTAGCGTGCCCTGCGCGGAATCGCACCTTCATTGGCACGCTGAATTTCACAGTCGTAGAGTTTCCCCTCACTGTCTTCTGCCAACACATCAAAGCGCACGCCGCGACCATAGAGATTGTCCGCACTCTGCTGCGTGACAACATGCTTGACGATGAGATCATCCCGACCGAAAAAGATATGCAATAAGAGCTGCATTCCTTCGATATAGTTGTCAAAACATACGTTGAAAAACGCATCATCGATCAAGCGGAATTTCTGTATCAATGCACAATATTCTGCAGGAATATCTTTCTTGATTATTCTCACAGGTTCGCTCCCCTCCCCATACGCTTCTACTATCATAGTATGCATTGCAGTGAATATTGTCAAGACTGAAAAGGGGCTGTTGCATGAGTCAAATTCGACTTATGCAACAGCCCCTCTTTTCTCTTACCAAACCTTCCCGAGCATAAACCAGCAGGCGCTTCTTCGCCCTGGCGTCATCGCTCGCGTCCCGGGAGAGGCCGATGCGCCGCGCCCAGTCGAGGCGGCCATGTTAGAATGCCCAGCTGACGTGCGCCCCGCCGGTAATGCCCTTGCGCTTTCCCTGCCAGCCGGTCAGGTTCACCCCGTAGCTGACGCTGCTCCCCTTCGGCGTGAAGCGATAGCCGAGCTCAAGCATCCCGCTGCCGCCCTTGAGGCTGGGACTGGGCGTTGCATAGCCCTCATACGTCGCCGTCGCGTCGCCGTCAAACTCGTATTCCCACGCAAGCCCCGCATAGAACTCGCTGCGCGGCATCAGCTTTTTCGTATAGCGCATGCCGAGACGAACGCGGCTCGACGTCACGGAGCCGAAATCATACTTCTCGCCTGAGGCCAGGGTGGCACTCGCGCCGTTTTGCCTGGAGTAGAAGTACTTTGCATAGCCTTCGAGCGCGGCGTCGCCGCTGAGATCAAATTTCCTGCCAAGTCCGATATGTCCCGCCATGTAGTTGTTCGATGCGTCGTAGCTCGTGGAGGTGCCGGAGATATTGCCGCTGTAATCGCTCTTGATGCGGCCTGCGTGCAGGCTCGCCTCCACATAGCTTTGATCCGCGCCTGTCGCCTTGACCATAAAGCCGCCGCCGATATAGCTCGACGAACCGTCGCCGTGCGTACCGTCGTCGAGATAGGAATCGTACGAGCCACGCCCATATTCGACGAAGGGGCCGTAGGTCAGCTTGCCCTTGCCGATTGCGTCCTGCTTCGCAAAACCGATGTTCAGGCTCCAGCCCTTCGCGTCCACATGGGAGCCTGTCTCTATGCGCTCGCCGGATCCTCCCTGCGCCGCCCAGATCTCGTAGCTGCCGCTCCTGATCGCCGCATTTGCCGCATTTGACCCGTCTGCCGCCGCAGTCTCGGCAGCATCCATGCCCATGCCCGACAGGAGATCCGCACCGCCGTTCAGGAAGGCGCTTGCCGCCGATCGCGTCTCGACGAGGGATTTCGTCTGTTCGTTCATCACCGCATTACCCTTGACGATCGCGACGAGCTCATCCATGCTGCGCTTTTGCAGTGCGAATTGGTACTTCAGGCTCACGCCCTGCATGCCCGACACATCGTTGTCGAGTGCCTCATCCGTTGTCAGAGCGCCGTTAGCGGCGACCTTCATCAGGCTGACGATATCGCCCTTTTGCAGCGCGCTCTGCTGGCCGGAAATCCCCACGCCGAGATGAATCCCGCGGATGTCCTTGTGCTGGACACCGAGACGGAGCATCGTCCGGTCGCTGTTTCCCGTCGTCTCTTCCGGCAGATAGAAGTGCAGATTCTGCACATTGGAGAAGTCCTGCACGCTCGTATTGAAATCATGGACGGCCAGGGTGTTGCCCGTGCCGGCCGCCGCGCTGCCGCCCGTGACGGTGCCGCTCACCTGGGTGCCGCGGAGATGAATCGTGTTGTCATTCGTCGTGCCGGCGCCGCCGGAGCGTCCGCCAAAGACGTTGCCGCTCACGGTGACGGCTCCTAAGTCAACAATGTTTGCCGAGGCATCTTTTACGTTGGCGTATCCCCCGACAATGTCGCCGCTCACGGTGCCGCCAGTGACGGTCACGGTGTTGCCCGTGGCATTGCCGCTGCCTGCGGTGTAGCCGCCGATGACGGCATTGGCGACGCTGCCCCCGTCGATGCGGACTTGGTTGTCCTTTGCGTCTCCGTTGCCGCCTGCCACATAGCCGCCGTAGACGCCGCTCACGGTGCCGTTTTGCAGCGTGACGGTATTGCCCCGGCTGTCTCCCTGATCCGCTCCGGCAAAGGCACTCGGGGCTGCGGTGTGACCGCCGCCGATGACGTCATGCGTGCCGCCGGTGACGGTGAGCTTGTTGCCCACGGCAGAGTTGCCGAACTTCGATTGTCCCGCGTAGAATTCGCCGCTGGTATTGCCGCCTTGGGTCAAATCGGCGTCTTTGAATCGGTAGCCGACAGCTTGCAGACGAGCGGTGGTGCCAAGCTGGACTTTCTTCAGAAGATGCTCCGTTTTTTCCTCGGTCTTGCCGTACGTCTCGCCGCCGCCCTCGATGTTGATGGCGTTTCCTTCTATGAGGGTGTATGTGTGCCCGTACTTGTCCAGGAGACTGTCGGCGATGTCGATACCGGCAAGGCTTTTGAGCTGGGTGGCGCCTGTCACTTTCAGCAAGGGATTCGCATCGTTGACGGAGGCGTTCTTTTCAAAGTGGAGCGTTTCAAAGTTTTGGACGCTTTTCACGGTGACGTTGGTCTTGACGTTGAGGACGTTGCCCGTGAACTCGGTGCCGCCGTAGAGGTCAGCATTCGCGAGCGCCGCCGCCGGGAGGGCGTGCGTGCCGTCCCCGAGTGTGACGGTGTTGCCCGTAGCGCTGCCGCTCGTGGACATGCCGCCGCGAATGACGCCGCTCACGGTGCCGCCCGTAATGTTGACCGTGTTTCCCGTGGCATTGCCGCTCGCGGACATGCCACCATAAACGCCGCCGCTCACGGTACCGCCGCTGATGTTGACGATATTGCCCGTGGCACTGCCGCTGCCTGCGGTGTAGCCGCCGTAAATCGAGTTGTTCACGGTGCCGTTCTTCATGAGCACGGTATTGTCCCGGCTATTGCCCTCCTCCAGATTCGTGCCGCTTCCTTCCGTTTTGCCGCCGTAAGCATTTTGATGGGCGCCGTTTTCGATGGTGAGCGTGTTGCCCACGGTGGAGTTGCCAAACCGGGAGCGTCCGCCATAAATCTCGGCGTTCGTTGTCGCCGTCTCGGTACTCGTGGCGTCTTTGAACTGCATCCCTTCGTAGAGAATTTGCGTCGCCGTCCCTGAAGCCGTATTCGTATCGATGTGATACTCTCGCTTGTCATCGAAATTGCTATGCCTGCCCCCGCTGTAAGCCGTGGCGTTCAGTTGGCCGGCGGTCGCGTTCTTCATGAGGATGCGCTTGCCCTTGACCCAGCCGTCTACGCCGATGCTGCCCAAATTCACAGTGGTACCGGCAGTGTCCGTCAGCGTTAGGAGGGGAGCTGTCTCTGTCTGCGTTACGCCCCCGGAACGCAGATAAAAGGTCACCTTGTCAAAATTTCCGATGTTCTCTGCGGTGGCATTTGCCTTGACGTTCAGCTTGTTCCCGCTGACATCGGCCTGGTTGCCGCCGTAGATTTTGCCGATCGTCGTCCCCGGCGCGAGCGCGTGCGTACCGTCGCCAAGGTTCACCGTGTTGTTCTTGGCCTCGCCGGAGCTGGAAAAGCCGCCCCAGATGTTATGGACTGTACCGCCGTTGATGGTCACGATGTTGCCGGTGGCACTGCCGCTGCCTGCGGTGTAGCCGCCGTAAATCGAGTTGTTCACGGTGCCGTTCTTCATGAGCACGGTATTGTCCCGGCTATTGCCCTCCTCCAGATTCGTGCCGCTTCCTTCCGTTTTGCCGCCGTAAGCATTTTGATGGGCGCCGTTTTCGATGGTGAGCGTGTTGCCCACGGTGGAGTTGCCAAACCGGGAGCGTCCGCCATAAATCTCGGCGTTCGTTGTCGCCGTCTCGGTACTCGTGGCGTCTTTGAACTGCATCCCTTCGTAGAGAATTTGCGTCGCCGTCCCTGAAGCCGTATTCGTATCGATGTGATACTCTCGCTTGTCATCGAAATTGCTATGCCTGCCCCCGCTGTAAGCCGTGGCGTTCAGTTGGCCGGCGGTCGCGTTCTTCATGAGGATGCGCTTGCCCTTGACCCAGCCGTCTACGCCGATGCTGCCCAAATTCACAGTGGTACCGGCAGTGTCCGTCAGCGTTAGGAGGGGAGCTGTCTCTGTCTGCGTTACGCCCCCGGAACGCAGATAAAAGGTCACCTTGTCAAAATTTCCGATGTTCTCTGCGGTGGCATTTGCCTTGACGTTCAGCTTGTTCCCGCTGACATCGGCCTGGTTGCCGCCGTAGATTTTGCCGATCGTCGTCCCCGGCGCGAGCGCGTGCGTACCGTCGCCAAGGTTCACCGTGTTGTTCCTGGTCTCACCGGAGGCGGAAAAGCCGCCCCAGATGTCATGGACTGTACCGCCGTTGATGGTCACGATGTTGCCGGCGGCGCTGCCGAGGTCGACGGAAGCACCGAAAACATCCTGCACCGAGCCGCCGCTGATGGTCACCGTGTTCCCCTCAGCGCTGCCGTCGGCGCTGCCTGCACCGCGTTCTGTATAGCCGCCATAGACAGCCTGCTGCACGGTGCCGCCTTCGATGATCACATGGTTCCCCTTGGCGATGCCGCCACGGTAGGTGTAAGCGCCGGAAACCTCCTTCTGCACGATGCCGCTTTTGATGGTCACCGTGTTCCCCTCAGCGCTGCCGCCATTATATATATAGCCTCCATAAATCCACTTCTGCACAGTGCCGCCGTCGATGGTCACTGTATTTTTCTCGGCGCTGCCGCCGCCGCTGCTATAGCCGCCGTAGACAGTCAGCACCGTGCCGCCGGTGACGGTCACGTGGTTGTCGGTGGCCGCGCCGCCCGTGGAGGTGCCGCCGTAGATTGCATTCTGCACCGTGCCGCCTTTGATGAACACCTTGTTGTCCGTGACGCTGCTCTCGCTGTTTGCATAGCCTCCGAGAATCTCCCCCTGCGCCGTGCCGTCTTCGATGGTCACGATGTTGCCGGTGACTGTCCCCGTGTTGTCGGAGTCCCGGATGTATCCTCCATAGATATTTCTGTCTATCGACGAAGCAGCACCTTTGATGGTCACGCGGTTGCCGGCGGCAGAACCATTGACATTGCCCAGGCTCAGGTATCCTCCATACACGCTTCGGTCTACCGTGCCGCCGTCGATCATCACCGTATTGCCACGGGCATCTCCGCCAAGGTCGGCGCGTCCGCCGTAGGCATCGCCGCCGTTTCCCGCATGGTAGAAAAGCCTGCCTCCGTTTTGGATGATGAGATGATTCCCTGTCACACCGCCGCCTTGATTGTAGCCGCCGTACCCAATCCCTGCATAGGTCACGCCGTCCACGGTCAGCGTCTTTCCCGTGAGGGCAGCGGCGGCGTTCGTGAAGCCGCCGGCAACACCGGGGCCATTCCCTTCATCCGGCACGGAGTGAGCCGCGTCCGGCGTCGGGTTCCCCGCGTCTAGGGTATAGGCATCTGCCGCCTCCGTACAGGCGGCGCCGCCCCAGAGACTCCCTCCGAGGGTCAATGCCACCGCGATTGCTAAATACTGGTTTTTTTGCTGTTTTGTAAACATCCTGTCCGCCTCCGATGAATTTTCTTAGAATCCGACACGCACGCCGAGACAAGATGAAAGCCAATCTCTTCCCCTGCATTCTCTGCGGCAATGGAGGTCATGACGATGCCCGCGTATTTTACATAACCTGTGTCTACACCAAACGCAATTTCATAGGCCATCATTTTCCTCCGCTTTACTGTTACGAAAGGACTATAGATCCTATCAATATTTTCTCACATTTGAGAGAAATATCAACAAAGTATGTCATAAACGCCGAAAGTATGGCATGAACGCAAAAAGAGGGAAATCCATGCTTGCAAATCCGCATGGATTTCCCTAGAATATGATGAGGAGGTCATACGATGAATATTGCTGTACTGGACGATATGCCGGACGATCTGAACCGGCTCTGCGATCTTCTCGAAAGCGTCTGCGCCGAGCATACGCCGCGCCCCGTGATTCGCGCGTTCACAGACGACAAGAAGTTCCTCGCGCACATGTCCGCCGCACGCGCCGACATCGTCTTTCTCGACATCTATCTGGGGGAGCGCACGGGCATCCAAACGGCACAGATTCTGCGCTCGTTCAATGCGAACTGCGCGATCATCTTCGTGACGACGAGCCGCGAGCACGCGGTGGAGGCGTTCGATGTGACGGCGGCGCACTACCTCATCAAGCCCGTGACGGAGGAAGGGGTACGCGAGGCATTGGCGCGTACGCCTTTTTTCAAGAAGGAGCGCCCGACGATCGCGCTCACGATCGAATACACGGAGCAGCGCATACCGATCGAGCACATCCGCTATGTCGATGCCGACGGGCGTCGCTGCTCGTTTCATCTGACGGACGGCACGACGCTCTCCCCCTATATGACGCTCGCCCGCGCACGGGAGCTGCTCGATGCCATGCCGATGTTCCTTTCCTGTCACCGCAGTCTGCTGGTCAATATGGACGAGATCCATCAACTGACGCCTGAGGGCATTTTGCTCTCCGACGGCACGCTGCTGTCGATTGCCACGCGCCGCAAAAGCGAGGTCGAGCGCATCTACCACGCCTATATGCTGAAGAAGATGCGTGCGGGATTTCTGTCATAAGAGAAGATTCATGCAGCTATCACCGATGATCGAACTATCGTTTCCTCGCAGAAAAACAGCCCCCTTCTCTTGCAAAGAGAAGGGGGCTGCTGTCTGTCGGCTGCCATTTCGCTTGTTTTTGCAGCCGAATTGTGTGCGGTCTGTTGCTTTTTGTGTATCACGCTCTTTTGCTTTTCTCTTACCAGACCTTGCCGACCATGAACCACAGGCGGTTCTTTGCCTTGGCGTCGTCGCTTGCGTTATTGGCGAGGCCGATGCGTCGCGCCCAGTCGAGGCGCAGGAAGTAGTCGCCGGGGCGGCTGTAAGAGATGCCGATGCCCCAGCCTTTGAGGGTTTCGCTGCCGTCTTTTCCGTCGTTGGCGTACTGCACGCGCCCCATGTCGAAGTAGGTGCTGAGAACGAGGTTCGGCACATCCGTCCGATACGACAGTTCCAGACTCCCGAGAACGCCATTGTCGCCCGAGGCTTCGCCCTGCGGGTAGGCGCGTACACCATTCGCTCCGCCGAGGTAGATTTCTTCCGAGCTGTCGAGGTTCGTTCCGGCTTTCTGCGCCTGCGCCTTGAGGCTGATGTTCCAGCGGTCGCTGATCTCGTGGCGCAGGTTGAGGTTCAGCACGGCTTTCGTGAAGCTGCCTTCCGTACCTGCACGCTTCATCTGCCGACGCGCCCAGTCAGAGTCCGCGCCGAGATGTCCGCAGTAGCCCGTGAGGTCGTAGCTCCACGAGGTGCGATATTGACGCTCTGCCCCTTTGATGCCGAGATGGAAGGTGCTGCTGTGCTTTTCAAGCTCCATGCCGACCTTCTTGTACTCGTCCTTGAGCCTGCGCCAGTCCCAGCCGTAGGAGACGGCGAGCGAGCTTTGTGCCGTGCGCCAGAGCGGCGTCGTGCCGAAGATGCTCAAGGTGTCCGCCGTGCCTTCTGCGCCGAGCGTGCGGAAAGCTCCCGATAGCTCGTAGTCCATGCGGCTGACGCCAATGCCGAGCGTGGTGCCGTCGGCGCCGACGGGGTGGCTGTAGCTGATACCGTAATTGTGCAGGTCTTTGTTGGAGAGGGTCAGCCCTAGGTTCAGACGGTCACCGCTCTTCGTGAGGTTTTCAAAGCTCCCTTGCAGACCGAAGCGGTAGCGGCCCGAAGGTTCGCTGCCGTAGTTCTCGCTGTAGAGGACATAGCTCTGACGCTTGCCGTCCTTGACGCGGATCGTGAGGTCGCCCGTGCCGAAGGTTGTGCCCGGCGAGAGAAGCCCTGCCGCTTCGATGCCACCGAGGGCGGCGATGTTGTATAGGGCGGTTTCCAAGGGCTTGCCTTCGATGGGTGCGCCTTCTTTGAGGGTATGCGTCATGCGCTTGAGCTGCGCGTCGCTGATGGCGGCGCTGTTTTCGATCTTGATCTTGCCGTAGCGTCCGGCGAGGATGCGGATGGTGAGCGTGCCGTCCGCATTCGACTGCGCCGGCAGGTAGGCGGCTGCCGCAGGGTAGCCGTGGCTGCGCGCGTAGTCGGTGAGTTCGGCGAGCAGGTCGTTGACGTCGATCTCGGAGATGTCGCGGCGAAGATACGCCGCCGTCCGTTCTTCGATGGCTTTTTCCAAGAGCTGCGTGCCGTCCTGCTCGACGTCGATGCGCGAGAGGCGAAAAGGCATCAT
>CAJPOT010000027.1 GCA_905372355.1 uncultured Selenomonas sp.
TACTATGAAAGTCCAAGAAGTCAAGCCCGAAGGACGCAGACTGATTGGGTAACTTTCATTAAGGGCGGCGCACAATGTCCACAAAGTGGACGTTTGTGCGTGTAGTTTACACTTCTTCCGGAAAGCCGTCCCGTCAAGACTTCGCAGTCTCCTGTTCTCTATAGGACATCGCCAAAGCCGCAAGTTCCGGCTTCCTCCTCTGCAACTCCGGCACGTCCATGTGTAGGGAATACATCGCAAAGAACGCATCCAATTCCCTCTCCATATTCTGCTGCAGCAACTGCAAGAACGACGTAAGACGCCCGCCCACGGAATACTCTTCCAAAGCAGCGAAATACGCGCCTCGATTCTTCAACTTGATGGAAGTCGGCGGAAAACCCTGCGCCAGCAAATGATAATTCATAAGAAGACGCGCCGTCCGCCCATTTCCATCTTGAAACGGATGAATCCTAACAAACTCCGCATGAAGCCATGCCGCCTTTTCGAGCGGATCGGCAAAATCGTCATGCTCCATGCGATAGGCGAAATCCTTCATCGCCTCCCACACCTTGCGCGGATTCGGCGGCACATGACGCGCACCGCGGATATACACGGGAATATTGCGATAAATGCCGCCGACGCCCCGCGCGGGAACGACTCTTTCATGAACGTCCTTGATGATGCCTTCCGTCAGAGGAACGTGCCGCTTCACGCAATCCTTGACAAACTGCCACGCTTCTGCGTGGCCGCGCACTTCATCCAATTCGCGCAGTGTCGTTTCCGTCGGAACAATCTTGTCGGCAAGAATCATCTTCGTTTCAATCAAGGTCAGGGTGTTTCCCTCGATGGAGGTCGAATCGTGCGTAAATTCCACGAGAAAATTTTCTTCCCAATCCTCCTTCTCAAAGTCGCTGAGTTTGGGAAAGACCTCGCAAAAAAGCTCGACCTTCTTCTCCAAACTTCCCATCACGCCTCACCTCCGTCTCTTGCATCTCACAACTCCAAACATATCTCCCACATTGGTTTTCATTTAGGCAAAAACAACCAATTCATTGCTTCTCCACAGAATCCCCCCAACTCCCTGTGGATAACCAGTGAATGATTGAGCGCATTTCAAGGTTTATCCACAGTGTCACCTTTTTTATCCACAAAAAAATGTGCATAACGGCGATTTTTTTACTTTTCAGGGCTAGTCAAAGGACAAAAAATCGTGTATAATACATTTTATGTTCAACCCAATACTGCTCATGTAACTCAGTTGGTTAGAGTGTCACCCTCACATGGTGGAAGTCGGGGGTTCGAGTCCCTCCATGAGCACCAGAATCTTCGCCGCTGCGCCTCGCGCAGCGGCTTTTCTTTTATATCCGACAATTTGCTATCCTTGCGCCGCCCGATAGAGCAGAAGCGCCTGCCGCACGGTCTGCCTGAGATTGCGGCACGCCGTTTCTTCCTCCATCGCTTCTGCGACCGTCATCGGCAGGTGGAGAATCGGGAAGTAGGCGTCAATGCCTTCTTCGTTCACCGCCTCGGCATCGGGCAGGGCGCAGCCGCACAGCGCAATCGCCTTGAGTTTCGGACTCTTCATCTTGGCGAGCTTGGCGACGCCGACCGGCGCTTTTCCCATCGCGGTCTGCCGATCCATGCGCCCCTCTCCCGTCAGGAGAATGTCTGCGTCCGCGAGCGCCTTCTCTATGCCCAAAGCGTCGAGCACGAGCGTGATGCCGGGCTTCAACTCCGCCTTGAGAAACGAGTGAAAAGCAAAGCCGAGCCCGCCCGCCGCTCCCGCGCCGGGCACCTGTGCACCCTCGATGCCAAGTTCCTTTTCCGCCAATCCAGCGAAAGCCTGGATCGCCGCATCCATCTCCTCGACGATCTCAGGCGTCGCCCCTTTCTGCGGACCATAGACATGCGAGCAGCCCAAGGGGCCATAGAGCGGATTCGTCACGTCGCAGGCAACGTGGATGCGGCACTCCTTAAGCGCAGGATGAAGCCCCGCAAGGTCGATGCGCCGCACGGCGGCGACATCGCCGCCCGTCCTTCCCACAACCTTTCCCGCCGCATCGAAAAAGCGTGCGCCGAGCGCCGTGAGCATGCCGAGTCCGCAGTCGTTCGTCGCACTGCCGCCGATGCCGATGATGAAGTCACGGCAGCCGCGATCGATGGCGGCGAGCATGAGTTCGCCGAGTCCGTACGTCGTCGTGCGGCGCGGATCGCGCTCGGCTTCGGGCACGAGCGGCAATCCTGCCGCATCTGCCATTTCGATGACCGCCGTATGCGACTCGGGCAGGAAGCCGAAACGGCTCTCGACGGGCTTTTCCAAAGGGCCCGTGACGGCAAGATGCACGACCTCGCCTGAAAGTCCCTCGACAAGCGCATCGACCGTGCCCTCGCCGCCATCCGCCAGCGGAAAAACCTCCACCTCGGCCTCGGGAAACACCTCGCGTGCCGCCTGCGCCGCCGTCTCGCCCGCCGTAAGAGAGGAAAGACTGCCCTTGAAAGAATCAATCGCCACGATGATTTTCATGATTTCCCGTCCCATTTCATTTGATGCCCTTCGCCTTGCCCCAGTCGCTGATTTTCTTGTAGAGCGGCACGGGCACATGATAGCGTTCGCCGAGAGCGACGATGCGGTTCACGAGTCCGTCGAACTCGGAAAGTCCTCCCTTTTCCACATCGCGCTGCATGCTCGTCTTGAGTCCTGGCTCGAACGCATCGATGAAGGCGATGCCCGTCGCCACGAGGTCCTTCTCGAAGACAATCCCCATCGCCTTGCCGAGCGCCTCGACCTCACGGATCAGGCCAAGATACGTGTCGCGCACCGCGCCTTCCTTCTGAAACGCCTCGCTCGTCGCGTCGTGATAAAGCCCTGCCGCGCCCATCGGCGAGACAAATCCGAACTTCGTCAGCGCATCGCGGCGGATGTCGAGGCTGTAGTGTCCGCGAATGTCAGCATCCTGCAGGAGCTTTTCGAGCGCCTTCGCCTTCGCCTCCAAGCGTTTATCCTGATCGGGACGGAAGCCGAAGATCACGCGCAGGATCTTCTGCGGCTGCTCCAATACGCCCGGCGCCTTGAGATTGCCGAAGATGTAGATGCAGCCGTCGAGCACGGTCAACCCCGGCAAATCCTTCTGCATGACCTCACCCGTGCCGAAGACGTTCAAGATCGGGATGATGAGCGTATCGGAGCCTGCCGCACGCTTCGCGAAGGCGATGGCGTCGGGAAGCGCGTAGTACTTGCAGCAGACGAAGAGCACATCGGGCGTTTCATCGTAAGCCTCCGCCGTCTGCGCCTTCACGTTCTTGATATGGAGCGTGCCTCGGTGCGCTGACTCGATCGTCAGACCATTCTTCTGCAGAGCCTCCAAGTGCCTGCCGCGTGCAATCAACGTCACATCGTGCCCCGCGAGCGCGAGATAGCCGCCGAGCACCCCGCCCGTGCCGCCCGCGCCGAACATCGCAAATTTCATTGTAAATGCCTCCCTCCGTATAGTAGGAATCTGCTTGCAAACTCCTTTGATTATATCATAAATCATCCAATAGAAAATCAAGAATATTCACATTGCGGATTCCATTGAAATCCTTGATGTACGACTTGTCCATCGTCAGAAGCGTCTTCTCGTACTGATCGGGAATCGCGGCAAGGGCACGCAGCTCGCGCTCTCGCGTCGCTTCTTCCAACGCCGTGGCAGCCACTTGGAAATACTGCTTGCGATCGGTGCGCTGCGCCACGAAATCCACCTCCATCCGCCCGATCCTGCCGACGCCGACCGTATAACCGCGCCGCAGAAGTTCCAAATAGACGATGTTCTCCAAAATATGCCCGTAATCGCCGTCACGAAAGCCCAGCAAAGCGTTGCGGATGCCGTTGTCGACGATATAATATTTCTCCTGCGTCTTCAAATACAGCTTTCCCTTGATGTCATAACGCGGCGCACGATAAAAGATGAACGCACGCTCCAATGTGTGCAGATAATTGTCGATGGTATATGCGCTGGCCTTCCTTCCATGGCTCGTCAGATAACCGCTGATGCGACTGCTCGAAACGGGACTGCCGATATTGTCCGCGAGAAAACGAAGCATGTGCGAAAGGAGCGCCGGATCGCGCACAGCACTCCTTTCCACGACGTCTTTCAGCAAGACCGTATGATAAATCCCCGACAAAAAGAGTTCGATCGTCTCATCCTGCTGCGGCAGGCCGGGAATCGCGGGCAAGCCGCCGTAGCGCAGGTACTGCGCGAAAGCAGCGTCCCGATCCTTTTCGCCCTCGGGCAGGAAATCCATGTACTCGCGAAAGGACAGCGGCAGCATCTGAATCTCCACATAGCGTCCCGCTAGAAGCGTAGATATTTCCGAAGAGAGCAACTTCGCGTTCGACCCCGTGATGTAAATATCGGCGACGCCCTCGACAAAAAGCGAATTGATCGCCTTTTCCCAATGCTCTACCTGCTGCACTTCATCAAGCAGCAAATACACCTGCTTCTGTGTACCGATTTCTTCCTGCACCCGTCGATAAAGCTGCCGATAATCGTGAACGTCATCAAACATCATGGACTCGAAATTCATGCGAATCACTTGCTCTTGACGCACACCATCCTGCAATAGCCGCTCCGCCAGCATGGTGAGCAACGTGGATTTTCCCGCGCGCCTCATGCCTGTGATCACCTTGATGATGGGTTGGCGCACAAATGCGAGCAGTCGATCTAAGTATAGCTTACGAATAATCATGTTTTATCACCTTTTTCTATTATACTGATAAAACTTTTATTGTTCAAGGTTTTTTTCAATATACTTTAGAAATATGCACCAATTTTTCTCCTTGCTCATATTTTCCCTCTTCCTGCCCTTGGGAAAATTCAATTCTTATGGTATAATAAAAGACGATTAGATAATGCAGGGAGGCTTTTGTCATGGGAGAGATACCACAGGCCGCTTGGGTCGTCATATCGATCATCGGTTTTTTCGTCGGTCAGTACGTCGTCATGGCGGTGCTACACCATTTCGGCTATTCCATCCGCGTGCTTTCCTCCGGGAAGATGAAGAACACGTTCGTGCTGGGCTTCGCCTTTACGATGCTCGCCGCATGGCTGCCCGTTGCCATCCTCTGGATCTTGGGGCCGCGCTTCGTAGAAGCGACGGGATATCCGCATTCCTTCATCGCGATCACGGCAACGGCGCTGACGATCACACTCCTCTACATCGCGTGCCGCCGCACGGAAGGCGCTGTAGAGATGGTGGATGAAGAGGAACTTGCCGCCTTCAAGGCGCGGGCAGTCGCGCGCGCTCGCGAAGAGAAGAGGAAGCGCGACGCCATGATCGCCAAGGTCAGGGCGCTGCAACGTTGAAAACGCACTGCAAAAAAATACGGCAGAGGCTTCGCAAAAGCCCCTGCCGTATTTCCTTTTCATCAGAGTGCCTTGAATGCCTGCTCCAAATCGTAGAGAATGTCGTCAATATGCTCCGTACCGATGGAAAGGCGGATCGTACCAGGCGCGATGCCGCTCTTTTTCAATTCCTCCTCATTCATCTGGGAGTGCGTCGTGCTCGCCGGATGGATGACGAGCGACTTCACGTCGGCAACATTGGCAAGCAGGCTGAATACCTTGAGATGGTCGATGAACTTCTGCGCCGCCTTGCCGCCGCCCTTGACCTCGAAGGTGAAGATGGAGATTCCGCCCTGCGGGAAGTAGCGTTCGTAGAGCGCATGATCGGGATGCGAGGCGAGCGAGGGATGGTTGACCTTCTCGACCTGAGGATGTTTCGCGAGATAGTCGACAACCTTCAAGGCGTTCTCCACATGGCGCTCAACGCGCAAGGAAAGCGTCTCAACGCCCTGCAGCAGAAGGAACGCATTGAACGGCGAGATCGTCGCGCCCGTGTCACGCAGAAGGAGCGCACGCAAATAAACGACGAAAGCGGCGGCGCCGACGTCCTTCGCAAAGGAAAGGCCATGGTAGCTCGCGTTCGGCTCGACGAGCCACGGAAAGCGCCCCGATGCCGCCCAGTCGAACTTGCCGCTGTCGACGACGATGCCGCCGAGCGTCGTGCCGTGACCGCCGATGAACTTCGTCGCCGAATGGACGACGATGTCCGCGCCGTGCTCGATGGGACGCAGTTGATACGGCGTCGCAAACGTCGAATCGACGACGAGCGGAATGCCGTGCTTGTGCGCAACGGCGGCTACCGCCTCGATGTCGACGAGGTTCGCATTCGGATTGCCGATGGACTCGATGTAGATGACCTGCGTATTTTCCCGAATTGCCGCCTCGAAGGCCGCCGCGCCGCCTGCCGGATCGACAAACGTCGTCTCAATGCCGAAATCAGGGAAGGTGTGCGCAAGAAGATTGTAGGTGCCGCCGTAGATCGTCGTCTCAGCGACGATGTGCTGTCCCGCATGAACGAGTCCCTGCAGCGCTGTCGTCACGGCCGCTGCGCCCGAGGCAAAGGCGAGCGCCGCGACACCGCCTTCAAGCGCCGCCACACGTTTTTCGAGCACGTCCTGCGTCGGATTCATGAGCCTGCCGTAGATGTTGCCCGCATCCTTCAAACTGAAACGATCCGCCGCATGCTGCGAATTGCGGAACACGTATGACGTCGTCTGGTAGATCGGCACAGCGCGCGAATCCGTCGCCGGATCGGCTTCCTCCTGCCCGACATGGAGCTGCAGGGTTTCAAATTTATACTTTCTCTCGTCGCTCATCAAAATCTCCTCTTTCCTCGGGCTTGCCCGCAATACAAGAAAACATACCTGATTCATAGGTTAGACTTATTATAGCACAATATCATACTTTGTCAATAGGTTTTATAAACGATTAAACCGCCGCGAATGCTCATCTGTGCAAATCTGGTGATTACATCTGATTCGTGCTTTGTTAAATTTAAAAGAAGAGTCCTATGCAACAATATGTTTCAAAGGGCTCTTCTTTATTATACAGTTAGTCAGATTGCATTCCTAGAAAAGTTTATACTCAGAGATGATCAAACGGCTTGTCCGGCAGATTGTCCATCGGGAACGCGCCGCGCGTGGCGGCATTTGCGGCTTCGATCGCCTGATGTGCGAGGTCGATCGAGAGGCCGAGCGTCCTCATGCACTGATCGGGATTGTGGAAGCCGACGCCGTTTTCGGCTTCGACGTAGTCCCAATACCACTGCGCTTCGCGAATCAGCTCACGCGCCGGAGCGAGCTGCTCGTCGGTCGCACCGGCTTCCGCCGCCGCCTTGATGGCGAGGTGCGCCTTGGCGCACGTGATGCCCGCCGTCCTCTGCAGCTTGAAGGTGTTGTCGTGGATCGTCTTGACGCGTGCGATGAGCACTTCCTTGCTTTCATCGTGGCACTTGAGGCATGCGTCCTCGACGTACTTCAACGGGCTGGAAATATAGTGCGACGTGTACTTCTGCCCGTTCTTGCGCATGTACGGCATGTGGCAGTCGATGCAGGTGACGCCCGCATCCGCATGGACGCTCGTCTTCCAGACGTCGTAGTCGGGATGCTGCGCCTTGAGCATCATCGCGCCCGAGTCGGGATGCTTCCAGTCGCCCTTGAAGCCGCCCGGCAGATCGGTGCGCTTGTAGTACTCGTACATCTGCTCCGCCGTGTAGCCGTTGTCGCGCGGGAACACGACGCGGCCCTTCTTGCCCTGCTCGAAGTAATACTCCGTATGGCACTGGCCGCAGACGAGGGCGCGCTTGTCGTTGTCGCTGAGCTCGTCCCATGTCTTGCCCCAGTTGCGCTCAAGATCTTCGATCTGCGCAGGAATGACGAGACGCAGCTTCATCGTCTTGACGTCGTGGCACGTCGCGCAGGCGATCGAAGCGTCGTTCGGCACTTGATCGGCAAGCTCCTTGAAATCCTTCAGCGTGTAGTCCCAGCCCATCGTGTCGAAAAAAACGTCTTTCGTATAGGCGCTCTTACAGGTGATGCAAGAGCCCGACTGATTGACCTTGGTCGTGCGCAGCGAGTTCTTGACGTCCTCAAGCGCGTAGACATGGCCGCGGTCATCGTCATACTGCAGGGAAAAGGCATAGCCCTTCCAGTTTTCGATCATCTCGGGTTCGTCCATGAGCCTCGAATGGACGCCAGAACTGCCGTAGCCCGTCGGGGTCGGCGAATCGCTCGCCGTCATCTGATACGATTCGTATTCGAGCGGATATGCCTCCTTGAAGGCTTCCATGCCGAGATGGGCATTGTTCTCCGTCGGTATCTGAGCGAGCTTGACGGAACTCGATGGCTGGGCGATGCCGATGCGCACGATGACGAAACCGAAGAACGCAACGCAGACGACGATGACGCCCAGCAAACACTTTTGCAGCTTACTCAACTTTGATCCCTCCTTCCAGGTGATTGGAGCCATGTGCCACGCTCCTGTGGCACTTCAGGCAATCGGTATTGGCGTCCATCGGACCTGCGTGGACGACTGCCATCGTCGCGCTGTGGCAGCGCAGGCAGTTGCCGTTCACGATCTTTTCTGCGTCTTCCGAGATGCGGATCTTGGCAGGATAGTCGCGCTTCAGCTCGTGGTAAACGTCGATCATGCCGCTTCGTCCCTTCTCGACGAAGTACGCCGTCATGCTGTCGTGCGGCAGGTGGCAGTCCACGCACTCGCGCTCCCGGTGCGACGATTCCATGAACGTCGCCTTCTCCATCTTCATCGCATGGCACTGTCCACAAAATGTGGGAGAGCCGGAAAACGACAGCCCCGCCGAAGTGCAGACGGAAAAGATGACGCCTGCGGCGAAGCCTCCGATGATGCACTTCAGCGTGTTCTTCTGAAAGAATTCCTTTGCTTCCAATCCCCTTCCCTCCTTTCCATAAACAAAGGGGTTCGTCTCCTCAAAAATATATGCCTAGCATCTCCTCCTTAGGGCGCACGATGTGCCGAAAAAGGTGAATGCCGCACCGAGCCACAGAAGCCAGAGCAGTGGCTTGTTGCTGACGGACGCCGTCAGCGGCAGCCGTGCTTCCTCCTCGATTGCCGGCAGTATTTGCAGCATGATGCTCTTCTTGTCCTCGGAGATGCCCAAGAGGCGCAATCGCCTCTTGCCATTGAGAACGGCAAAGGATTCCGTCGCCGCCTTCATGCCTGCAGCCGTCAAACTGACTTCGGCGAGGTCGACGGTCTCGCCGTCAGTGACGGCGATGTCCGCGAGAAAGAGGCGGCGGCCCTCATCATCGGGCTCTTCTTCTATGACATGCTCCAGACGGTAGGCTACATCCCCCTCCAAAATGGCCTTGCCGCGCTGCAGCACGATCTCGTGACCGACGGCAGCAGGCGAGGGAGCAATGTAGATGTCGCCCGCCGCGCCGTGCGCGATAGCAGGCTCTCTCGCCGCATCCTCGCCGCTCGCACTGAGTTTCGTCAAGGCGCGCACTTCCTCGCCGTCGACGCGGAACACATACTCCTTCTCCCTGCGGCTTTCAGAAAGATCCATGCCCTCGTAGAGAATCGAGTTTCTGCCGAAGGACTGCGGCTCATCCGGCACAAACTCAAGCGTCGTGCTCGTTCCCGCCGCGGCGAGCGCTATCGTAAAAAGAGCCAGAGCCGCGCCCGCGTGTGCGACGGCTGCGGCAAGGCGAAGTGCACCGCCGCGCCAGGCGAGAACACTCGCGAAGACGGCGGCAGCCGCAGCGCCCGCGAGGACGAGCGAGGAGACTTCTCGGACGCCTGCGAGTCCTGCCGCCGCCGCACCCGCGAATATAGCACCGATGAGAGCCTTTGGCAGCGATGCCTGACCCTCGCCATAGTGCAGCAAGGAGCCAACTGCCATCGCAAGCAGCATACAGATGGCGAGCGGCAGGCTCGTCTTGACGTAGAAGCCCGTGTCGACGGCGGCGGAATCGCCGCCAAGCCCTGTGAGAAGCGGCATCGACATGCCGATGAATACGATGATGGCGAGAAAGGTCAGGGCAAGACAGCCGAGCAAGAGGAAGAATTCGCGGCTTCGATGCACCGGGTACGGGGAGCCTTTGGGGAACTTTCCCGCACGCCAGACGAGAAGCGAAAGCCCCGCCAGCGCTACGATCGCATCGACGGCGACGAGCCAGAGGCCGACGCCCGTGCCGCTGAAAGAATGCACGGAGAAGTCGCCCAAAAGGCCGCTTCGCGCGAGGAACGTGCCGTAGAGCGCAAGCGCATAGGAGAAGATAGCAGAAAGGTGAGCGAGTGCGAGATTCGTCGGGCGCACGCGAGCGGCAGAGAGCAGGTGGACGAGGACGCCCGCCGCGAGCCACGGCACGAGCGAAGAGTTCTCCACGGGATCCCAGCCCCACCAACCACCCCAGCCGAGCACCTTGTACGCCCAGAAAGCGCCGACGAAGATACCCGCGCCGAGGAGCGCCCATGCAGCGAGCGCCCAGCTTCGCGCAAGCGCGAGCCACGCCGTGCTGTCCGCCTTTTCAGACAGCAGCGCCCCCAAGGACGCCGCATACGGCACGGCGAGCAGCGCGTAGCCAAAGAACACGAGCGGCGGATGAATTGCCATCCATGGGTCTTGCAGGAGCGGATTCATTCCCGCACCGTCAGCAGGCGTATAGCCCTCCGTCACAGCAAACGGACTGTAGAAGAGGACGAGCGCCGCCAAAAGAGCCTGCAGAAAGAAGAACACGGCCTGACCTGCATTCCCGAGCCGTGCGCGAAGGGCAAGCGCCGCGCCCGCCGCCGCATGGAAGAAAAGCCACAAGAGGAATGAGCCTTGCTGCCCTGCCCAGAAGGCAGAAACCTTGTAGACGAGCGGCAGATCGAGCGAGGAATAGCTCCACACATAGTCGATGTCGAAGCGATCGTGCAGAATCAGCCAGAAGAGCCATGCGCTCGCCAAGGCCGCCGCGAAGAAGGAGGCGAGTGCGAGCGCCTTGCCCGCCGCCGCCTTTCCGCGCCCCCACGAAACTGCCGCCGCCAGCGCAAAGATGAGCGAGAGTACGAGGAATGCCGTGCCGGCTGTCATAATGAACCGCCTTTCATCTTCTCATACTTCGACGGACACTTGATGAGCAGCCGATCCGCCTCGAACGCGCCGTCCTTGTACGAGCCAACGGCGACGATGTGATGCGCCGAACGGAATTGGTCAGGCTCTGTGCCGTGATAATGCACTTCCATCTTTTCTCCCGATTCATCGACGAGTCCGAAGACGAAATCCTTCCCCTTCTGCGCGGGCGCGGGAGCATCCGGATCGAGCAGCCCCTTGACCTGCACGGAGCCGTGCGCCGACCGCGCCTCAGCGATGTCGACATAGGGCGTGATGCTGTCGGCGAACGCCCAGCCCGCATAGAGGACGAAGAGGGCGATGAGGCCGAAGAGCACATACGATTTTTTCATGCGTCAGTCCTCCTTGACAGACCGAAAGAGCAGTGCGAAATAGAGCAAGGTCGCGTCGACAAGACCGAGCGCGAGCACGCCGAGCATCAACGGCTCCATTGCCACATGTGCGCCGCTGTTCAACAGCGGCTCAGGATGCAGCGAGAAGTAGAGGCGCGGCAGAAGGAAGACGAGGAACGGCACGGTCAGAAAGGAAAAGAGCGAGTAGACCGCCGAGACGAGCGCACGTCCGCGGTTTTCGGGCACCGCCGAGCGCAGCGTGAGATATGCGCCGTAGATGAGGATGAGTACGAAAATTGTCGTCTGGCGCGGATCCCAATTCCACCATGCGCCCCACGAAAGGCGGCTGAAGAGCGCGCCCGTCGCCGTGGCGAAGATCACGAAGAAGAAGCCGAGCTTTGCCGAGCGTGCGCTCAGCGCATCGAAGCGTTCCCTGCGGCATCGCAGGAAGCGAAGCGCCCACCACGCGCTCAGAAGAAAGGCGAGAACCGAGACCCACGCCGCCGGGACATGGAAGAAGACGAGGCGCACATAGTCGCCCAAGCCTTCTGCGGGCGGTACGAGGAAGAACACAGCGGCAAAGAGCGCTGCTGTCAGCACGATGATGAGGACGCGAAGCATAGATTCACCCCTTGTTCTTGGGAATCACTGATAAATTCAGCCACCCATCTTCACACATCTGCGTTGTCCTCTCGTCGTCGACAAATCCTCGACGTAGCACCGCTACGCCTGCGGTTTG
>CAJPOT010000028.1 GCA_905372355.1 uncultured Selenomonas sp.
CTCACGTCCGTCACGCTGCCCGCCGCAAGGCGCACGTCGTTCGCCGTCATGCGGATCGCGCCCGCCTTGCCGTCAAGGCTCGCGGCGCGCACGACGCCCTCCTGATTGACAGCGGAAGAAACAAGTGCGTCTCCCGTCGCCGCTGTCATGAAGACAAGCCCGCCGTCCGCTTCGACGATGCCTTTGTTCGTGACGCTCTCTTCCATCGCCGCTTTCGTCGGTACGACCGTGACCTTGCCATCGCCCGTGAAATCGAGCGTGACGTCCTCTGCCGCTGCGAGAACCGCCGCGCCCTTCTTGGCAACGATGACGCCTTCGTTGACGACATCCCTGCCGAGAAGCGCTACTGCGCCCGCATCCGCCGCACGAAGTGTGCCGCGATTGATGACCTTGCCATCATTCGGCGTGCCGACGAAGGCATACTTGCCCGCCATGAAATCGGCGTTCGTAATGTTCATCGTCGAGGCTGCGATCGCGCCCGCATCGACCTGTGCGCCGGGCGCAAAAAGGACGCCCGCCGGGTTGACGAGGAATACTCGCCCGTTCGCCGTGAGCGTGCCGAAGATCTCAGAGGGATTCCCCCCGAGCACGCGGTTCAAAAGCGCCGCCTGTGCATTCGGCTGGAAGATATTGACGCGCTCGTTTGCCGCGATGTTGAAGCTCTGCCAGTTGATGACGGCGTTTTCAGTCGCCTGATGAATTGCCATCTCCGCCTGACTCTTGGCGATGTCGGCAGCGCCCGCCGCGACTTCGCCGCCCTGCGGCAAGGCGCTGGCAGGGCTGCTCGTGCCAACGAGGGCTGCGCCCGCCGCCACGATGCCGACGCCGCCCAAGAGGGCGCGGCGCACGTTCTCCTGCAGGCGCAGCAGGAAGGGATTGTTCTCGCCGCGCTCTTTCCTCGCGCGGCGCTGTTTTTTCATGAAGCGCATGGGGATTTCTCCTTTTCGTCTTGAACGCCCGAGAGGTCAAGCTATGCCGACCGCCCAGCTCTCTATTGTCGTTTTAGAAGAATTTATACAGTTGAAACCAGAACCTGCCGCTGCGATCCGTGTCGGAGACCGCCTCTTCATGGCCGATCTTCCAAGCGTAGTGCAGATGCGCGACCCAGTTCGCCTGATTGCTCCAATTCACACCGACGCCCGCGCCGTATAGGCTGCGGCTCGTCGCGCCCGTATAGCCCGGCCAACCGTCGTGGTAGAGCTTCACATGACCGCCGTCGACGAAGGCGATCAGCTGCCAGATATTCTCGTCGCCCTCGCGCGTCGGCAAGTTCCAGCGAAGCTCTGAAGTCCAGCGCCAGCCGTCGTCGCCCGACGCTTCGCCGACGGGGTAGGCGCGTACGCCGTAAGGCCCGCCGAGCGAGAATTTCTCCGAGGAATCGAGGTTCTTGTTCGCCCACTGGCGGCTGTACGAGAGGTAGAGCGAGAGACGATCGTCTATGTGCTGCAGGCGCGTCAAGTTCAAATTCCACTTGCCGAAATGACCTGCCGTCCGCGCGGTAGCGGCATCGTACCGGCGCTGCACTTCATCGTCGATGGAGAGGTCGCCATACGTGTAATTGAGCGCGAAGGTGTTGCGGCCGCCCGTCCAGATATGGTCGAGGTTGTCGCCGTTGATGCCGATGACCCAGTTTTTCGCTCCCTTGGGATTCTTGTACGCCATGCCCTTCGCTTCGTCCTCAAGATCCTTCCAGTCGAAGCGCAGCGTGCCGTAGAGGTTGAAGTCGCGGCTGCGCCGGAAGTTGTGCTGCCACCAAAGGCTCACGGTCTCCGACGTGCCCGTGTAGTCAAGCGCAGAGAACGCGCCGCCCAGCGTGTAGTGCGAGCGTGCGTAGCTGACGCCGACGCGTTCGCCCTGCTTGGCGATCGGCGTCGAGTAGGAAGCCGATCCCGACCACATGCCGCCATTCGACACGATGCCGCCGACGGAGAAGAGGTCGCCCTCGCGGAACGGACTCGCGTAGTTGAAGAAGGCGCTGTACTGGTAGCGTCCCGTGTAGCGATAGCCGCCGTTGTCGACGCCGACGTAGCCCCACATGCGGTTGCCCTTGTTCTTGACGTCGATAATGATGTCCGACGTGCCCTGGCGACTGCCCGCCTTGATCTGTGTGCGCGCCTCGACGCGCGAGAGGTCGTTCGTCAGCCAGACGCCGCGGTTGAGCGGCGCTTTCTTCACGAGTTCGCCCGAGGAAAGCCCCATTTCACGGCGAACAGCATTTTCTGTCAGATAAGAATGGTTGTTGATGATGATCTTGTCGTAGCGGCCGGGCACGATCGTGAAGTCGACCGTGCCGTCTGCGAAGTCCTGCGGCGCGAGGTAGGCGAAGGCAACGAAGTATCCTTCGGAACGCAGGTATTTCGTGATCTCCGTCGCCTGCTCTTCGAGGTCGGCGAGACGCGCGTACTTGAGCTTGTGCGGCTTTAAGAGCGCACAAAGCTCCTCGTCCGTCACGGGGTTCTCGCCCGAGAACGTGTAGCGGCGCACGAGGATCGCGCTCTCCGCAGCCTGCTGCTCTGCCGAATGCGGCGCAGGGGCTTCCACGCCCGTCCGCGTCACATTCGGCGAGGTGGCTGTTTGCGCGCCCTCGGTCTTCGGCACGTCGGCGGCGCTCGCGCCCATCATCGGCGCTTCGCCCGCCGCTGCACGCACCATGGCACGCTGCGCATCGCCCGCCGCATCTGAAACCGTTCCCGCTTCAGCGCAAAAAGGGGCGAGCACAGCGCTGAGCAAAGCAAGCGTGACGGCAAAGGACAGACGCCCGCATCGCTTTGCGATGAAAGACCTGTGCCGGATTTTCTCTGCATCCTGCATCTTCATTCGCATCGTTCCTTCCATGACTTACAATCGTTCTTCACGACGGCTTCCAAAAGTATCAACCGCACTTGTATGCTATATATTAGCATAATGCGGGCTTTTTTCCTAGCGGATATTAGCTATTTCTTTGCAGCCTTGCAAAAATAGGGATTTTTGACCTATGTTCGGGCGAGGGTTCTCGTACAAAAAAAGGCAGGCGACAGCTGCCTGAATGTGCTATACTATAGACGGTGTTGCTTCTAATCGGTAGGCGGTCGATTCTTAGCCCCTGAATGGCGGTCAACGTCAACCAATCGCGTCTCGCCTTCGGCTCACGCTCTTGGGACGTTTTCGCATACGAGCCGTTTGCCAATCAGCTGCGCCCGCGGGCTTGCTTCTTGGACGGCTCAGCAGGGGTATAGCCCATGGAACTGTACGATTTTTTGTCGTTCGTTTTCCTCGTAACGATTTGCATCGTTACCTTAAAGGCAAAATAAGAAAACCCGCCTTCAGTTTCCAGACGTAGGCGGGTTTTCTAAATCCAAACACGAGTGGGGCTGACCGTTTACCAGCAACACCCTTTTCACGTTCATTATACGACACGCTGCGCCTTGCGTCAAGCGCCGCGCCTATTCTTTCAGGCACGCGGCGAAGACGATCTGATTCATCAGCACCGTCGGGTTCGTCGTGTTGATCTCAGCGGCTTGCGCGAAGGCTCGCCACGCTTCTCGGTATTTCTTCTCGCGCACGAGGGCGATGCCGATGTTGCTCTGGGCGTTCGCCGACTGCGGCACGAGGGCGAGCACGCGCTCGAAGTCCCGCATCGCAGCATTGTTCCTGCCCGTCTTGAGGTTCATGACACCGAGGTTGTACCATGCGTAGGCGAAGTCGGGCTGCGCCTTAATAAGCGCTTCGAGGTCGGCCTTCGCACGTTTTTCATCGCCCGCTGCCGTAAAGAAGAGTGCACGATCATAGAGCGCTGCCGCGCTCTTCGGTGAGAGCCGAAGAGCCGCCTCCAAGTCAGCTGCCGCCCTCTCGCTCTCGCCGCGCTTCGCAAAGACGATGGCGCGATAGACGTAGGCGGCGGCATTTTTCTTTGCGGCGAGCTTCTTCTCGGCGAAGGCGAGCGAGGCATCGCTCGCGTCGGGCGTCGTCGCTTCGCGGCAGAGCAGCAGGATGTCCTGCCCGTAAGAGGTGCCCGGCACGGCCCAGACGCCGTTGAGTCCCGTCCAGTGCTTGATCTTGCCGTAGATGTCGGTGCGGTAGAGGCGCACGAGATCGTAGCGCGGATCGACGAGCGGCGCGTGCGGCCTCTCGGTCGTCGCGTATGCCATGAGGTGCTGGATGTGGGCGCGCACGCCTTCCTGCGGCGTGGCGAAGTACGCGCCCTTGGCCTTGTTGCCCGTCGCGCCGAGACCGCAGTAGTTGTTCTGAGCGGGCAGGACATCGCCGCCGTAGGCGAAGAATCCCGTCTCCTTCAAGGCCTGGCAAAGGGCGATGTCGGCACGCACGCCTTCCGCCCCTGCCTCCTCGTAGTAGAGTCGCACGATCTCCTCGACGGAGCAGGCGAGCTTCGGCTGCGGGTTGCGCCGCCGGATGAAAGCCGCCATCTGCGCCTGCGTCGCCTCCGCCGCGCCTAGGATCTCGACGCTCTCGGGCGGCGCCTCCTCCTCCAAGATCGGCTCGGTCAGCGGCTCGGCAATGAAGAAGCGCACCTCTGCCGCCGCCTTCTCGTTGACCTCGGCGGGAAGGTCTGCCGCAAAATGCGGGCGGGCGACGAACACGGGCGTGGCAGCGTCCTTCTTCGCGTTCGTATCCGTCGCCGCCTGTGCGCCTTGCACGGCGAAGGCGGGCGTCCCTTGCGCGGCCTGCGCCACGGACGGCAGTGGCGCTCCCGCGCACGCGGCGAGGAGCGCCGCCATGGCGGCTCCCGCCAGAAGACGCCGCATCTTCCCCGTCATTCTTCCTTCGGGCATAAGGTTCCTCCATCTTCTTTCGCGTCATAAATCTTCCAGCCGTTGCGTCCCGCACGCTTCACATCGTAGAGCGCCGCGTCCGCCGCCATGAAGAGATCGTCGTAGTTCGTGCCGTGCAGGGGCGCGAGCGCTATGCCAATGCTCACGGAGAGCAGCGAGCGGTCGTCGCGCACCTCAAGCTCCTGCGCCGCCGTCATGAGCTGACGCGCGTGGCGCTCGACGGCGACGAGGGTCGTCACGTTCGGCATGAGCACGGTGAATTCGTCGCCGCCGAAGCGCCCGATGTGATCCGACTGACGGAAGATCGAGCGCACCTCCTGTGCAAAGCGGCGCAAGACGTCGTCGCCCGCCTGATGGCCGTAGGTGTCGTTCATCTCCTTGAAGTGGTCGAGATCCATGATAAAAAATGCGTGGAACGCCCCTTCTTTCAAGGTTCCTGCCAGCATCTCCTCGCAGGCGGACTGGATCGCCTTCTTGTTCAAAAGCCCCGTCAAGGGGTCGATTTCCGCCTCCTGCTTGTAGATGTCGCGCGCACGCATCAGCTTCTTCTGCTCCTCGACCGCCTTTTCCAGCTCCTCGTTCTTCGCGAGCAGCACCTCCGACTGGCGTCTCTGCACACGCGAGCGTTCGATGAGGAACACGGCGATGAACACGGAGAGCAGGAAGACGACAGCGAGCGCCACCGTCTGTATCGGATAGCGTGCGACGACGGCGGTCAGCGTCAGACGCCCCGTCATGTGCTCGTTGACGATCTCCTGCACACGGCGCGGGTCCATCTTCAAGATGCCCTTCGTCAGGACGGACTGCAGGACACGCGGCTGCTCGCCCGAGATCGCGAGGCTCACGGGGATCTCCGCCGAATGACTCGCGAGCACGACGAGATCCGGGTGCATCGACAGGAGGCTGCTCTGCTGCAGGAAGAGCGAGGGCAGAAGCGCGAAATCACAGCCGCCCTCCTCAATCATGCGCAGGCAGTCGACAGGCTCATCAACCGGCACGATCTGCCAGTTCGGATGCTGCATGTTCAAATAGGTGCGCATGCCATGAAACCAGCGCGGCAGCGCGACCCGCGCCGTCCCCGTCGGCACGTCGCCCGCGCCGCGCCGCACGACGTAGGAAAAATCTTCCGTCGCAAAGGTCGCCGTGAAGAAGAGATCCCGCATCGACGGCAGGTTGTTGTAGACGCAGAAGAAGATGTCCGCCTCGCCCTCGCGCAGCATTTTCAGCGCATGTTCGTTGTCCTCGGCGCGCACGAAGCGAAAGCGCAGGCCAAGCGTCTCGCCGAGCGCCTTCAAAAGGCTCGGATAAATGCCCTCGGGCACGCCCTTTTCCAAACGGTCACCGAAGAACGGCTCATGTCCGCCGACGTAGACGACGCGCAGGTCGGGCGCGGACGCCAGGTAGGCATTTTCCGACGCATTGAAGCGCACGAGCTGGTTCTGCGCCCGATCGAGAAAGGCCTTGCCCAGATACGTCTCGAAGCTCGGATTGACCCTTTCCGTGTAAAGGATCGTGTCGCTGAGGTTCTTCAGCAGACCTTCCCGCTTCTTCGCCGCGATGAACTTCGCGGGCATGAGCGCCACGCGCAGGAGCAGCTTCTCCCCGTCCTTCTTGCGGCTCGCGCTGTCCAAGATGGCGTCGACTTCGCCACGCGCAAGCGCCTCGTGCAGCGCCTCGGCGGTCTGATGCTCGACGACGTCGACGCGCACGCCCTGCTCGCGCACGAGCGGCGTCAGCGCATAGGAATACAGGCCGTCTTGGAGCACGCCGATCCGCATGTTGGCGAGCACGGCGGGATTGTTCGTCTCAAGGGAGGAATCCTCGCGCACATAGAGGGAGAGGATCGAATACGCCGCGCTGTCCACGCTGAAGGAGAACGCTCCTTCGTCACCGGGCATCTCGCGCGCAGGGAAGTACAAGTCGATGCGCCCCTCTCGCAGCATCTCGCGCGCCGTCCACTCATCCATCTCCACATATTCGTACTGCCAGCCTGTGCTGCGCGCCACCTCATTGAGGTAGCGCTTCGCGTAGTTGAACAGCAGCCGCTCGGGCGATCCGTCGGGAAAGGACGAGACATCGAGGCAGCCGACGCGCAGCACGGGCGCAGAATCCATCGCATGGAGCAGACGCTGCGGCGCAAGCAGCATGAGCAGGACGAAAAAAAAGATGATGCCGCAGCGCATGACGGGATTCATTTCCAACACCTCTCCTGCAGTTCTCGGACGAACCGCCCAATGTACAGTTTGACACTGACTATAGTATAGCAGATTTTTCCTGAATTTTCACTACATAAAATTCCAGACTTTGCTATAATGATGGAAAAGAAGTATGGACGAAGGAGAGACTGCCATGAAGATTTTTCAAAACGATTGGGGCGGCTTGCTCGCCGACGAGATGAAAAAGCCCTACTATCAGGAACTGCGCCGCTTCCTCATCGAAGAGTACCGCACGCGCCGCATCTTTCCCGACATGTATGCGATCTTCAATGCGCTCCACTACACATCCTACGCCGAAACGAAGGTCGTGATCCTCGGCCAGGATCCCTATCACGGCGAGGGGCAGGCGCATGGACTTTCCTTCTCCGTGCAGGCGGGCGTCGAGCCGCCGCCGTCGCTCAAGAACATCTTCGAGGAGCTTTCCAGCGATCTCGGCTGCAGGACACCGAACAACGGCTGTCTCGCGCCGTGGGCGAAGCAGGGCGTGCTGCTTTTGAACACCGTGCTGACCGTACGCGCCCACGCCGCCGCCTCGCACCACGGGCACGGCTGGGAGCAGTTCACCGACCGCATCATAGAGCTGCTCTCGGCACGCGAAAAGCCCCTCGTCTTCATCCTCTGGGGTGCGCCCGCACGCCGCAAGAAGGCGATGATCGCCGCCCCGCCGCACGCCGTCATCGAGTCGGCGCACCCGAGTCCCCTGTCCGCCTTCCGCGGCTTCTTCGGCAGCCGCCCTTTCTCCCGCGCCAACGCGTTCCTCGAAAGCACGGGGCAGACGCCGATCGACTGGCAGCTGCCCGATGTTTGATCTGTAGAATCTATAGAGATCAAACATCGGGCAGCGCAAGCGATACATATCGTTAATTCACGCTGCGATTCGGCGCATTTGCAAAACTTTATTGCACATAAAGCGACATTTTGTTACACTTGGTAATAGGCATCAAAATAGTATCGTACTTATCAACTAGGGAGTGCCTGCGTGTCGGACATTCTCACAGAGCGGGTTCACCTGTCCCGTTTATTTCGTTTTGGAGGGCATTTCGATGGGCAAGAGCATATTTTCGCGGGCAGGGCTGATCACCGCGGAGGACAAGAAGGACTTGGAAAAGCGGCTCGAAGAGCTTGAGCAGGCGATCGACGACATGCACGACGTGCGCCGCCAGCAGGATCGTGACTCGATCCGGCGCGAGCGCTCCATCCTCAGCCGCATCGACGAGGTGGAGCGCACGGTCGCCGAACGCCTCGACGCGATGCAGGCGGGACTCGTGCGCGAGATCAACGCTCTCGCCCGCAGCCTGCCGCGCGACCTATCCGCCTTCCGCAGCGGTCCCGGCATCGACACGAGCGCGCTCGGCACGATGATGCAGAAGGAGATCGCACGTCAGATGGCCGCGCTGCACACGGCGCAGGAAAAGGGCGCGCAGGATCTCAAGGACTCCCTCGCGCTCACCCTGCAGTATGTGGCGAGCACGCAGGAACAGGGATTCGCCGACCTTTTGAAGCGTCACTCCGCCATCGAGATCGGCCTCGTGGAGACGGCCGGACAGATCGCCGAGGACATCGAGCGCGAGCACGAGTCGCTTTCGGGACGCATCGCTTCCTTGGATACGGCACAGCGTGACAACGGCGAGGCGGCGAAGGAGCGCGAGCGCAAGCAGGACGAGCAGACGCACCAGCTGCAAAAGTTCCTGCAGCACGCGGCGACCGCCTTGGAAACACTCGCAAAGAAGCAGGACATCGGCCTCATGGAAGGTCTGCTGCGCCTGCAGGAAGCAAGCCAGCGGACGCAGGGCATGATCGAGGACGCCGAGGAAGATGCGCAAAAGGAGCCGCCCTCGCTCCTCGCTGAAAAGAAAAGCGCCTCCTTCCTCATCCTGCCGAACGGGGTCAAGCGCCCTTGAGCGGCGCCATGACGAGCGGCGGCTTCCTGCGTGCCGCCGAGTCTCTCGCGGCGCGCGCCTGTGCGATGGCAGCGCAGCCTGTGCAGCAGCAGGCGACTGTGCCGAAGAGCGCCGAGCGCGGCCTGCGCGTCGCCATGCTCGCGAGCGGCAGCAAGGGAAACGCCGCGTACATCGAGCTGGATGGCACACGCCTCCTCATCGACGCTGGCATCAGCGCACGCCGCATCACGCGCTCGCTCGCCGACCTCGGCGTCGACGCCGCCTCCCTCGACGGCGTCTTCATCACGCACGAGCACAGCGACCACATCAAGGGACTGCCGACGCTCTTGAAGCAGTATCACCTGCCGCTCTTCGCGCCGCCCGCGACGCTCCGCGCCATAAGGGAGAGCCTTGCCGTGCCCGAGGACACGTTCACGCCGCTCACCGAAAATGTCATGCTCGGTGCGGTCTCGGTCAAGAGCTTTTCCACGCTGCACGACGCCGTCTCGCCCGTCGGCTACGCCGTCTGCGGCAGCGAGAAGTGTGCGCTCGCGACCGATCTCGGCTTTTTGACAAACGACGTCATGACCGCCATCGAAGGCGCGGACGCACTGATCTTAGAAGCCAACCACGACCGCGAACTCCTGCAGCGCGGCTCCTATCCGTGGCACTTGAAGCAGCGCATCCTTTCGAACCGCGGCCACCTGTCGAACAGCGCGGCGGCCTGGGCGCTCGTGCGCCTCAAGAAGCGTCCGCGCGCCGTTTTCCTCGCGCACATGAGCCAGGAGAACAACCGCCCCGAACTCGTCGAGGAAACCGTGCGCACGATCCTCGCACAGCAGAACGTCCGGCAGGAAAACATCGTGCTCGCGGCACAGGATGTGCCGACCTACTGGGGGTTCGACAAGCACCGCCCCACACAAATGGCTCTTCAAGAATCGTAGGTAGACAGCCGCCAGCCACACCGCCGCAGGGCGCGGATGCGGCTCTTGACCGTCACGCCTGCGCACTGCGATGCGTCGACTAGCGATTTTCCTGTATAAGCTACACGCACAAACGTCCACTTCGTGGACATTGTGCGCCGCCCTTACAGAAGCCTAGCCAATCGCTCTACGCCTTCGTCTTGACCTCTTGGGGCTTCATAGTAAAAACAGCCTCTCGCGACATGGATTCTCCCAGTCGCAAGAGGCTGTTTTTATTTTTCAGAGCGTCAGACCTGCTCTAGAATGTCCATTGAATAGCAGCGCCGCCGCTGAGTCCTTTGCGCTTTCCCTGCCAGCCATTGATGTGGAAATCATAGCTAATGCGGCTATTTTGCGGCAGGAAGCGATAGCCAAGTTCGAGCATATAGCTCGATCCCTTGAGGCTCGGACTGGGCGCTGCGTCACCGCCGACGCTCGCGCTCGCCTCTCCGCCCAATTCATGCTCCCAGGCCAGCCCGGCATAGCACTCACCCGCGCTCCTGTCCTTCCTGCTGTAGCGGAGGCCGAGGCGCAGGCGATGTGAGTCGACGTCGGCGAAGTCGTAGGCATCGCCCGAGCCGCGCAGTTTCACCGACATACCGTCCTGGTGCGACCAGAAATAGCGCACATA
>CAJPOT010000029.1 GCA_905372355.1 uncultured Selenomonas sp.
GGGGGCGCAGGTGTCGGCACGGGCGCGGGGCGCGGCGGTACGGGATGCGGCGGAGCAGCCGCGCCCTCTCCCGCGCTCACCTCGATGCCGAAGTTCCCGCAGAGTGCGGCGAGTCCTCCACGAAAGCCCGCGCCGACGGCATTGAACTTCCAGTCCCCCTTGTAGCGGTAGATCTCCCCGACGACGATCGCCGTCTCCACGGAGAAATCGCTGCCCAGCTCATAGTGCAGCAGCTCCGTGCCGCTTTCCGCATCGACGAGGCGAATGTACGCGCCCGCGACCTGCCCGAAGTTCTGCCGCCTCTGCTCCGCCTCGTAGATCGTCGCTGTGAACGCGAGTTTCTGAATCTCCGCCGGCAGGGCGGCAAGATCGACCTCCACCTCCTGCCGATCGCCGCCCGCAGTGCCGTCCCGATGCTCGACCGCGCCCGTCCGATGGCGCGGATTCCCGTAGAATACGAAGTCCTCATCGCCCGCCGCTCTGCCGTCTGCGCCAAGCAGGAAGACGGCGGTATCGACCTCGGGGGCTGCGCCCGTCTGCCATCCCATGCCGACACGCACGCGGCGAAGATTCGGCCACTTCTTGGTGAGGTCTGTTTTCTGTCCCTTGTGGATGCGCTCCATACAAATCCTCCGTTCCATATACAACGAAAGCGCCGATAAATCATCTTATCAGCGCTTCCAAATTAACCTTTACCGACGATCGCCTTGCGGACGAGATCGACCGGCACGATGGTGAACGCGAGGGCGAGCACGAAGCCCCACTCCGTCAGCGTCAGGCCGTAGCAGCGCAGGATCACGCCGCCAAAGTAGATCATGAGCACCTGCACGACGACGATGAGACCCATCACGCGCAAAAAGCCCTTGTTCTCAGAAATATTGTCGAAGAGATTCTTTTCATCCGTACGCGCGTTGAACGCGTTGAATACCGCCATAAAGATGAAGAAGGCGAAGTAGCCCGTCAGGAGATAGAGATTGTCGGCATCGGGGCGGAAATAGCTGTGTGCCGTGCCGCTCATGAGGAAGAAGAGGCTCGTGCCGAAGCACCAGAGTGAACCGACACCGATCGAGGACACCATATAGCGGCTGATGATGTTCTCATCGCGCCGTTTCGGTTTCTCATCCATATAGCGGCGCAGTGCCGGCTCACCGCCAAAGGCGAGTGCCGCCAGCGTATCCATGACGAGGTTGATCCAGAGGAACTGCGTGATGGACAGCGGGTTCTCCATGCCGAGCAGCGGCGAGGCAAAGGAGATGAGGACGGCGGCGACGTTGATCGTCAGCTGGAAGATGATGAACTTGCGGATGCTGTTGTAGATCGTGCGGCCATAGAGGATGGCGCGGCCGATCGACTTGAAGTTGTCGTCGAGGATGACGATCTCGCTCGCCTCCTTCGCGACCTCCGTGCCGCCGCCCATCGCGAAGCCGACATCGGCACGCCGCAGCGCGGGCGAGTCGTTCACGCCGTCGCCCGTCATGCCGACGACGAGGTTCATCTCCTGCGCGAGGCGCACGAGGCGGCTCTTGTCCGTCGGCAGGGCGCGCGCCACGACGCGCAGACGCGGCAGGAGCGCCTTGACCTCCTCGTCGCTGAGCGTTGCCAGCTCGTCCGAGGTCATGACGACATCGTCGGGGCGTTCGAGGAGCTTTGCCTCGCGCGCAATCGCCGTCGCCGTATCCTGCCGGTCGCCCGTGATCATGACGACCTGCACGCCCGCGCTGTGCACGCGCGCGATCGCCTCGACGGACTCGGGGCGCACCTCGTCGCGGATCCCGACCGCGCCGACGAAGACAAGCCCGCCCGTCGGCAGCGTCCCGCCTGCGGGAATCGCCCCCTCGTAGACGGCGAGCGCCAGAACGCGGATGGCACGCGCGGCAAGGCGGTCGATCGTCGCCGTGATCGGCGCGGTATCCGTCAGCGGCTTCTTCCTGCCGCTCTCATCGTAGTAGGCATCGCAGAGCGCGAGGAGCTTTTCCGGCGCGCCCTTGGCGAGCGTCACATCGTATGTGCCCGTGACCTCGGTCAGGGAGTATTTATTCTTGCTGTTGAAGGGCACCGTCTGACGGACCGTCGCGTCCATCTCCGTGCTGGCGCCCGCGACGAAGCCGAAGATCGCGCGCTCCGTCTCATTGCCGCCGACCGCCTGAGCGCCGTTGATGACGGCGCTCGTATTGTAGCGCACGCTCAGATTGACAAGGTTCTGCAGCCCCGCGCCCAGCTCCGTATAGGCAGCATACTCCCTGCCCGTGCCGTCAATGAAGGCGACCGCCTCAAGCTGCCCCTTCGTGATCGTGCCCGTCTTGTCACTGAAGAGGATGTTCAGGCTGCCCGCCGTCTCAATCCCCGAGATCTTGCGAACGAGGACGTTGTCCTTCAGCATCTTGCCCATGTTCTGCGCTGAGACAATCGCGATCATCAGCGGCAGCCCCTCGGGCACGGCGACCACGATGATGATGACGGCGAGCATGACCGCCTCCACGAGGTCGTTGACGACGACCAGCCAGTTCGAGCAGTATGCCATGATGCGCGCCATCTCGAAGCCGTTGTGGATCACGAGGCGCTGGAACATAAAGGCAATCGCGATCGCGACGCCGCCGATGTAGCCGAAATTGCTGATCTGCCCCGCGAGCGTCGAGAGCTTGAGCTTGAGCGGCGTGTCGCGGTCGTCATCCCCCTGCAGCTCGCCCGCGATCTGCCCGTAGAAGGTCTTGTCGCCGAGCGTCGTCGTCCGCATCACGGCATTTCCGTCGCAGACGACAGAGCCGCGGAACGCCTTGTGCGGATGGAGGAAGTCTGCACTCTGCTCCGCCTCCGTATCGCCCTCCGCCGCAGGGGTCTTGGTCGCCTCCTTCGCCTCCCCGTTCAGAACGGATTGGTCGACTTGGATCGTTCCCTCGCAGATGACGCCGTCCGCCGGGATCTTGTCGCCCGTCTGCAGAAGGACGTAGTCGCCCATGACGATCTCGTCAATGGGGATCTCCGTCAGCACGCCGCTGCGGTAGACCTTGCATTTGATGAGCGAGGCCTCCTCCTGCAATTTCTGAAAGGCGTTCTCGTTCTGGTATTCGGAGTACGTCGCAACGGATGTGGCGAGGATGACCGCGAGTGCGATGCCCACGGACTCGTACCACGCGACCTGCCCCATGAAGGCAAAGATCACGTTGATGCCGAGCGCGACGCAGAGGATCTTGATGATGGGATCGTTGAAATTCCCCTTGAGCTTCTCCCAGAACCCCTCGCTCGTCTGCTCCGTGAGCGCGTTCGTGCCGTACTGCTCACGCGCGGCGCGCACTGCCTCCTCTGACAGGCCTTGAATCTTCATACGCGTTCTCCTTTTGTCTCTTTTTTCTGATTTTCTTCAAAAGCCTTTTCATTGTACCATGAAATTCCGTGCGGTCAAGCCCTCATTCGCACGTCCAAAGCACGCCTGTATCCTCGGTCCATGTGCCGAAGAGCGTGCCGGGCGCAAGGGGCAGCGCACTGCCGCGCAGAATCCGTTCCCCCGTGCCGCTGCACAGCGTATCCATCGCGCTGTTCACGAGATGCCACGTACCGTTTTTCCGCGAGAGATATGCCTGCACCGTGCGGTCCTGCGCCTTTTCATCGGGGAATACGTGGTCGGAGAAATGCCACGAGAAGAGCGGCAGCCCATCGTAGACGTTCAGCGTCCCCGCCGCGATCCACTGCCCCGCCTTGCCGCGCACGCGGCGCATACGCGTGAGGTGCAGGACGCGGCGATCGGGGACGGACGTACCGCAGAAGGGGCAGCACGGATGCGCCGTGTCGTGCAGGACGAAGAACTTCTCCTTGCAGTCCGCCGCACACGGCTGCAGGAGATCCCACGTCCGCACGAGCGCCTTTTCCCACTCGAGCGCCGAGGGGCGTGCCTCCGGGTCGTGCAGCCCGTCCACAAAGGCGCGCAGGAAAAGCTTTTCGAGATATGGACCGAGATCGCGGATCGTCACGCGCAGATCGGCAGGACGATTGCTGTGGTCGGTCGGGTGTTCGGCAAAGAGTGCCTTTGGCCCGTAGATCAGGAAATCCGCCTCCTCGGCGGGCAGATCGTAGTTCTTCGGGCCCTCAAGCGGGTGACGCTTCAGGAGATACTGATAGAGCAGTACGGGCAGAGCGAAGAGATCGGTCAAAAGCCCCGGCGCGGCACGGCGCGCATCGCCCGGGGGGAGATCCAGCGCGGCGAGCACCTCGGGCGCGATATAGCCCCTTGTCCCCGCCACCTCGGGCGGATACAGCCCCGGCACGACGAGCGAGTCGATGTCGATGACAACGCAGCTGCCGCTCACAGGGTCGATGAGGACATTGTTGCACGAGAGGTCAGAGTGTGCCAGCCCCGCCTGATGCATGCGGCGCACGGCGCGCGCAAGCGAGATGGACAGGCGCAGCATCGTCTGAAAATTTCCAAGTTCCTGCGGTGCAAGATACCGACGCACACGCCCCGTGAACCAGTTCCCCTTCTTGTCCTTGCCCGCAATGTCGAGCGCAGACGACGCGCCCGCGCCGAAGAAAAACTTCTTCGGATAGGTGGGGCAGACAATGCCGAACTCCGGGTCAGTAACAACTGCCACCGGCCAACAGAACAGCTCCGAAAAGTACGCCGCCGCCTCCTGCGTATTGCCGCGCGCACCGCCCTCCTCCTCCGAGAGCGTCGGATTGTAGCGGCCGATGATCGCCGTGAGGCGGTCGTGCAGTGCCGCATCGACCACGTCGGGATCGTGGAAGAACTGCACGACATAGGATCGGTCCGGCGCGAAGTAGGTGTATTTCATCCCGCCCTGCGGCGGATTGTCCGTGATGATGTAGGGGAGCCTCCTGCCGTCCTTGAGGACGGCCTCGGCACGCCTAGACATGCGCCGCACCCATGGAGAGCAGCACAAGCGTCCGATCGTCGAACGAGCCGCGCGCCATGTAGTTGTCCAGCCAGATCTCAAGGCGCTGCGCGGGCGCAGAAACGCGCGCGAGCGTCGTATCTGCGGCGGCAAGGGGGAGCACATGCGCGCTTTGCCAGAGCGTTTCCGCCGTGCAGCCCGCACCGGTGCAGCAACGCTGTGCGGACTGCAACGCGACCTGCTCCGTCTTGTCGTTGACCCACGGGAACGCCGTCGGCTTCGGCAGACTGCGCAGGAGGCAGGCCTCCGCCCGCGTGAACATCGTCTGCTCCGATGCTGCGGGGAGAATGCCGTTCAGCGCCAGGTCGAGGTACAGGCGGTGCAGCTCCTGTTCATTGAAATAGTCGTCCGCCACGCCGTCCGTCATCGTGAGCAGGAGATCGTACGCCCCGCGCGAGACGAGCGTCCTGTTCTGCAGTGCGGCGCTGTCCGTCATGCCGTCGCTCGTGAGAAAATCCGTCTCGCCCACATAGTCGCCGCTGTCGGGTCTGCCGAGGAGCTTCACCGCGCTGCCATATGCCGCGTGCGTGTTCACGGCGGCGGTCATGCCATCCCCGATCTGGCAGGAGAGGACGAGCAGTTCCGTGCGCTCCGGAACGGGCACGGCAAGCGTCACGAGGAGTGTCGCCGCAAAATCCGCAAGGACGGGATCCCTGCCGAGGAGGTCTCTGTAAGCCGCCCTGCCACAGCGCTCATAGAACGCCGACTCGACAGCGACGCGCGCGGCGCACACGCCCTCGTGCAGGATGCCGGCAAGCTGCGCGCACGCATCCCCGAACGCCGCCTCCTCCATCGGCAGGGCGCAGGCGGCACGCAGCTCCGCGTGCGCCGTCAGGAGTCTCTGCAGACCGGCATAAACCGCGCCGACGGCTGCCTCGGACGCCGCATGTGCGCCGACGCGCGAGAGACGCTTCGAGCCCGCGCCGTCGGAGACGGCAAGAATGGCGATGTCCTCTGCGTGGACGGCGGCAAACCAGTCGTCGCAGTTCGAGCCGTCGTGCTTGTGCTTCTTGCCGCGCACGCGCGCCGCGATCATCTCCGCTGCACCGATCTGCATCGCTGCGGAACGATATTCCGGCGCGGCATCCGGCTCATCTGCGGGGACAGGATGATACTCCCAAAGCGCCGCCGTATGTGCCAGCACCTCCTCATCGCTGAGGGGCGCTGCCTCCTCCGCACCGGGCGGCTCTGCGGCCGTTTCCGCTACTGCCGATTCCGCTGCGGCAGAGCCGTCCGTCGGCACTTCTGCGACGTGTTCCTCCGTTTCCGGTGGTGTCGCCGCTTCCTGCGGCGGCGGTGCTGCGGCAGTCTCCGCTGCCGACATCTCCGCAGCCGCGTCTTCCTCTGCCGTTTCCTGTACGGCGGGGATATCTGCCGACGGTTCTGCCGTTTCGGTTTTCACTGCATCCGAAAGATCCGTCCACGGCTTCGTCTGCGCCGCGACGGGCTCCTTCTGCGTTTCCTGCGTGTCCATCAAGACCTCGCTGCCCCCTTCCTATGTCCGCAGCACATCCCGTCAGGGAACGACCGTGAAGCCCTGCGGCGGAGGCGGCAGCTCGATCGGCGCGCCGGGTTTCGCGTCCAGACTCTTCGAGGACATCTTGATCGAGCCGGACACCCATGCGAAGAACTTCGCCATATCACCGGAGGACAGATTGTTCATCATCAGAACATTGTCCGTCACCTGCTTCAAATAGCTCGTGTCGGCATCCGCGCCCGCCGCACAGGCGATGATGTTGCCCAGCTTCAGTTCCTTCACCTCGGCCGCTGCCGTGCGGAAATCCTCTACATCCGTCGGGCTGCCGTCCGTCAGCAGGAACACGAGCGGCCGCCAGTCGCCCTTCTGCGTCTCCGTATTCTTGCGCACCTCCGTCTGCACGCATTCGGCGAGCAGCTTCAGCGCGCCGCCCATGAGCGTGCAGCCCTCCGCCTCAAGGCGCGGCTCCTTGAAGAGCATCAGCTCCGTCAGCTTCGTCGTCTGCTGCACGCGGCTCGCGAAGGTGATGACCGACAGATACGCCGTCTCAAGTGCCTGTGGGTCGCCTCGAAGTTCCGAGAGAAGCGCCTTGATCCCCTGCCGCACCGCCTCAATCGGTTCCCCCGCCATCGATCCGGAACAATCCAGAAGAAGATACACCGGAAGTCTGCGTCCATTGTCCGCCATAAAAATCCCTCCTAAAGAATCATTTGTTACTCCAAACATTCGCTTACCCTCGGACAAGCGCCGCATACTTTGCACGCTCTGCCGCTGGAATCTGCAACGCCTCCATCGCCTTTTCCACGGAGAGATTCATGCTCTTCATCAGATTACGAATGGAGGAGGCAAGGGCTTGCTGCATTCCCTGCTGCATTCCCTGCTGCATCCCCTGCTGCATCCCCTGTTGCATTCCCTGCTGCATTCCACGCTCCATGCCATCCT
>CAJPOT010000030.1 GCA_905372355.1 uncultured Selenomonas sp.
GACAACTGCTGAAAAAGCGACCGACGAAGTCGAGGCGGCTGCGACAACTGCTGAAAAAGCGACCGACGAAGTCGAGGCGGCTGCGACAACTGCTGAAGAAGCGACCGACGAAGTCGAGGCGGCTGCGGCAACTGCTGAAGAAGCGACCGACGAAGTCGAGGCGGCTGCGACAACTGCCGAAGAAGCGACCGACGAAGACGCGGCGGCTGAGGCAACTGCTGAAGAAGCGACCGACGAAATCGAGGCGGCTGCGACAACTGCTGAAGAAGCGACCGACGAAGTCGCGGCAACTGGGGCAAATGCTGAAGAAGCGGCCGACGAAGTCGAGGCGGCCGAGGCAAATGCCGAAGAAGCGGCCGACGAAGTCGCGGCGGCCGAGGCAACTGGGGCAAATGCTGAAGAAGCGGCCGACGAAGTCGCGGCGACTGAGGCAAATGCTGAAGAAGCGGCCGACGAAGTCGAGGCGGCTGCGACAACTGCTGAAAAAGCGACCGACGAAGTCGCGGCGGCTGCGACAACTGCTGAAAAAGCGACCGACGAAGTCGAGGCAACTGAGCCAACTGCCGAAGGAGCGGCCGACGAAGTCGCGGCGGCTGAAGCAAATGCTGAAGAAGCGGCTGACGAAGTCGAGGCAGATGAGGCAACCGCCGAAGAGACTGCTGACGAAGCCGTCGATGAGGAAGATCTTGACCTCGAGCCTGCGGTACTGCCCAGCGAAGAAGAACGCCGGCGTGCCAAGGACGAGCTTAAGGAGCTCACCGAAGCCGTCGGCCGCCTCCACTCGATGGATGATTATCTCGACTATGCAGACCGGGAGTCGCGGGAGCATCACCCCCGTCGTGCCGTCTTCGCCTACAAGCAGGCGCTCGGCATCTACTGGAACGATGATTACGCACCGTTCATCGCCATCAACCTTGGCAATACCTACAAGGAAATGGGCGATTATGAAGCTGCAAGCGAAACCTACGAGGCGGCGCTCACGCTTCCAGCAACGCAAAAAAGTGTTGCCATGCAGCAGGAATTCCACCGAAGTGTCGGCTACCTGCGCACCGTCCAACATATCTTGGCAAGCCACGGAATTGCCCATACGCCCTTTGCGCAAATACCGCCTGAAATCTCTGCGGAGATCGAAAGCGCCGCTCAAGAGGCATAAGGATACAACTCCGATATAGAGAAAGAAAAACCTATCACACACAGGGGGAAATATCTATGAAGACAAGTGCAGAAATCTTAGGATTGCCCGTGATCAGCATCACCGAGGGCCGCGAGCTCGGCATGAGCAAGACCCTGCTCATCGACGCCAAGAACGGCGCCGTCGCCGCCATCACGATCGAGGATGACGACTGGTATCGCGGCGTCAAGCTCATCCCATTTGAAAGCGTCATCGCCGTTGGCGCCGACGCCATCACGATCACAAACAGCGAGAACATCCTGACGCTTGAGGACGCCGTCGACTTCGAGAACCTGCTCGACGAGAACGTGCGCATCATCGGCACGAAGGCGATCACAAAGGCAGGTACGATCCAAGGTTCTGTCAGCGAGATCTACGTCGGCGACGACGGCAAGGTCGTGCAGTGTGAGATTTCCGACCCGCAGGGAAATTTCCTCGACAACATCTCCGCCGAGCAAATTTCCATCTTCGGCAAGCAGGTCACGGTCATCGACAGCGGCAGCGTAACAGCGACCGCATCTCCTGCCATGCCCGCAACCGAAGCTCCTGCAGCTCCCGCCTTTGAAGCTGCCCCGACATTCGCCGAAACGCCCGCCGCTGAGCCATCTGCCGAGTCCGTTCCCGAGCCTGCGCCCGAGACGCCTGCAGTTCCTGATATGTCCACGGCAGAGCCGACGGAAGAGCCGACGCCGGAATCCGTCGCCGAACCCGCTGCCGAGACGCCCGCCGAAGCTCCTGCACCAGAGCCGGCAGCTGCGCCTGAAACCGCGGAAGACCCTGCGGAAAAGGCAGCCGCCAAGGCGACCGAGGACAGGCATCGCCGCTTCCTGCTCAACAAGAAGGCATCGCGCCGCATCACGACCGACACGGGCGTCGTCATCGTCGAAGCCGGCGGCGACATCACCGAAGAGGTTCTCCAGAAAGCGAAGCTCGCCAACAAAATCATCGAGCTTTCGATGAACGTACAGTAAGAAGGCAAAGAAAATCCCCCGACACGGCAAAATGCCGCTTCGGGGGATTTCTTGTTTACGTTGTAGTGGCATCGTGATATAATTGAAGAGCAAAGGAGATGATACTATGGCAACCGTATCCGCACAAATCCGACTCGATCCCGAAGTCAAGGCACGCTCCATGGCGCTTTTTCAAAGCCTCGGACTCGACCTATCCACAGCCGTCAACGTATTCCTGCGCCAATGCCTGATCCATCGCGGCCTGCCATTCAGCGTGAAGGCGGGAACCTGCTCCGCCGAGTTGCTTGAGGCCATTGCAGAGGCTGAGCAGATCGCACACGATCCATCTGTGCCATCTTACAAGAGCTGGAAAGAACTAGAAGAAGCCTTGGAGAGCGAACATGCAGTATGAATTGAAGTACACGCGCGCCTTTCGTCGAGGCTACAAACGCGCCAAAAAGCGAGGACTGGATCTTTCGCTTCTCGGTGAAATCGTGGAAATGCTGCGTTGTGGCAAGAAACTGCCTAAGAAATATGCCGATCATTGCCTCAGTGGCGATTTTTCCCAATGCCGTGAATGTCATATTCAACCAGATTGGCTACTCGTCTACCGCATCGATGATGACATTCTAACATTGACCTTGATGGATACAGGAACTCATGCAGAATTATTCCATTAGAGTTTCTTGCTGTATATCCGAAAAGAGCCGGGCGAAGATGAAATCCATCTTCGCCCGGCTCTTCCTTTTTCACAGCCTATCATTCATCCAGCAGCGGCAGATACGCACCATATCCCTGCGCTTCCATCTCTTCTTTCGGCACGAAGCGCAGAGAAGCGCTGTTGATGCAGTAGCGGATGCCGCCCAATTCCTTGGGACCGTCCTCAAAGACGTGCCCGAGGTGAGCGCCGCTCTTGGCTGCCGTGACCTCCGTGCGCACCATGCCGTGCGACGTATCCTCGTGCTCCGCGATGAGAGAGGCGTCGATCGGACGCGAGAAAGCCGGCCAGCCGCAGCCCGAATCATACTTGTGCGTCGAAACGAAGAGCGGCTCCCCCGTCGTCACATCGCAATAGATTCCCGCGCGAAACTCATGATCGTATTCATTCTGAAACGGCGCTTCCGTCGCCTTCTCCTGCGTCACCTTGTACTGCATCGCCGTCAGGCGCTCCTTGAGTTCATCGTCTGACGGGCTCGCATAAGACTTCTCCTTCTGCCCTTCTTTCGCCGCTTCGCTCTTCTCGCGCATGTCGGCCATCAACGAAAGCGGGATATGGCAGTAGCCGTCCGGATGCTTTTCGAGATACTTCTGATGCTCCTCTTCCGCGCGGTAAAAGTTCACGATAGGCCCCGTCTCTATGGCGACAGGCTTTTTCAGTCTCTCCTCCAGGCGACGCAGCGAATCGCCGATCACAGCGACTTCCCCGTGCGCCCTGCCGCTCTTTGCCACATAGTAGATCCCCGAACGATACTGCTCACCGACATCGTTGCCCTGGCGGTTCTTCGCCGTCGGATCGATGGACTCGTAAAACAGTTCCAACAGCTCTTCGAGCGGCAGAACCTTCGGATCGTAGACGACATGCACGGCTTCGGCATGGCCGCTGCCCGAGCATACCTCGCGATACGACGGACGCGCCGTGCGCCCGTTCGCGTAGCCGCTCTCCGCCGATATGACGCCGGGCGCAAGGCTCAAGTAATGCTCCGTGCCCCAGAAGCAGCCGCCCGCGAGGTAAATCTCCGCCTCGCCTTCTTGCGGCGTGTTCTTCTGCACGATTTCCTCAGGCATCTCAGCCATCGCTGCGGGCGCCGCCCCGCAGCCGCCCAGACAAAATGCAAGCCCCAAGGCGCAGATGATGCGTAAGGATGGAATTTTCATAGGTACCTCCCTCTAGGTCATGAAATGCACTTTCTTTTCTCCACTATACCACAGAAAACGAAAGATATGATAATAAGAGAATAAAAATTATTTAAGAATAATCCTGCTCTCTTGTGCCTCCGTATTTTTCCTTGCATAAACAAGAAAAGGAGCGTACAATAGGGACGTGCTTTTCAAAAACGCAGGCAAACACATGCGCGAAGACAGGCAGCTGAATTTATCCGGGATTCCTTTATTATAGAGCGAGGCTGTCTTATGAACATCATCGGTCTCTTGCGAAGGCTGTCGCCTTTCCGCATCATCATCTTGAGTTTCCTCGTCCTGATCCTCTGCGGCACAGGACTTCTGATGCTGCCTTGGGCAACGGCAAACGGCGAGGGCGCCTCCCTTTCGGACGCGCTCTTCACTGCCGTTTCCGCCAGCTGCGTGACAGGACTCACCGCCGTGGACACCGCTTCCTACTGGACGCTTTTCGGTCAGCTCGTCATCCTCGCCATGATTCAAGTCGGCGGCTTCGGCGTCATCACAGTCGCCGTTTCTCTCGCCGCTCTTTCCGGACAGCGCATCGGACTCATGCAGCGCAGCCTTTCCAAGGAAGCTGTCTCAGCGCCGCAGCTCGGCGGCATCGTGCCGCTCCTCTACTTCATTCTGCGCTTGACTTTCTTCATCGAATTTCTCGGCGCGCTCTTCCTCGCCCCTTCTTTTTGCCAAAAAGTCGGCCTCGTGCGCGGCATTTACTTCGCCGTCTTTCACTCCATCTCATCCTTCTGCAATGCGGGCTTCGACCTCTTCGGCAATTCCTTGATGGACTTCGCTGCCGACCCCGTCGTAAACATCACGGTCATGCTCCTCATCATCGCCGGCGGCCTCGGCTTCACCACCTGGGCGGACATACGTCTGAACCGCAGAAATTTTCGCGCCTACAGCCTGCAAAGCAAGATCGCCCTCACGATGACGGCAGTCCTCATCCTTGTTCCTGCGCTTTTCTTCTTTTTCTTCGAGCTTGATCCCGGCGTTTCCACGGGCGAACACTTCCTGATCTCCCTCTTTCAATCCGTCACGACCCGCACTGCCGGCTACAATACGATCGACATCAAAGACTTCAGCGAGACGGGACGCGCCGCTCTCATCGTCCTGATGCTCATCGGCGGCTCTCCCGGCTCCACGGCGGGCGGCATCAAGACGACGACGGCTTTCACCTTGTTCGCCATCATGATCGCCACCTTTCAGCTCAAAGAGAATCCGACCTGCTTCTCTCGTCGTCTTTCGCCCGAAACCCAGCGTCACGCCGTCACCATCCTCATGATGTATCTGCTGCTTTTTGCCTCTGGCAGCGTGCTGCTCAACCTCATCGACGACATCCGCTTGATTGACAGCGCTTTTGAGACGGCTTCCGCGTTGGGGACCGTCGGTCTTTCCATCGGCGTCACCGAGGATCTTGGCCCGCTTTCCAAATGCGTCATGATGATTTTAATGTTCTTCGGACGCATCGGCGGCCTCACGGTCATCTTTGCGGCACACGCGCGCGGCCGGCACGAATCCGGACGCCGCCCGGAGGAACGAATCACCATCGGATAGGAGGAACATCATGAAATCCATCCTGCTCATCGGTCTCGGCCGCTTCGGCCGCCACATTGCCGAAAAGCTGCACGACATGCAGCATGCGGTCCTCGCCGTCGACCACGACGAAGACCGTGTAAATCGCATACTGCCGCTCGTGACGAATGCGCTCATCGCCGACAGCACCAATGCAGACTTTCTGCAGTCTCTCGACATCCCCAGCTTCGATGTCTGCATCGTCGCCATCGGCGATGACTTTCAGAGCTCCCTCGAAACGACCTCGCTCCTCAAGGAGTTCGGCGCTCGCTATGTCGTAGCACGCGCTTCGCGTGACATTCATGAGAAATTTCTGCTGCGAAACGGCGCGGACGAAACCGTCTACCCCGAGCGCCAACTCGCCCTTTGGACGGCCATCCGCTGCGGTTCCAACCACATCCTCGACTACTTCCCGCTCAGCGACGAATACGCCATCTACGAAGTGCCCGTGCCCAAAGCATGGGAAGGGAAAAGCATCATCGAGCTTGATATCCGCCGCCGTCATCACCTGAACATCCTCGGCATCAAAGCAGGCGACCGCATCGACCTCAATATCTCCGCCCAAACCATTCTCGCCGCCAATGCCGCCGTCCTTGTCGCAGGCAAGCAGGAAGACGTCGACCACGCACTTCGGAAAAATGATTGACTGTTCCGAGCAGAAAAACCATGCCGAACATCTCGCCCCGTTCCTTTGCCCGCTTTTAACGCTTGCATATTCGCGCTTCTTCTGCTAGAATATACACATTGCCTGCGGTCGTAGCTCAGCTGGATAGAGCATCTGCCTCCTAAGCAGGGGGTCGCGCGTTCGAATCGCGCCGATCGCACCATGAAAATAAAGCCTGCACCTCTTCGGAGGACAGGCTTTTTTGCTGCATATTGATCTGCTGCACACTCAGAGAAGCGGCGCCTTTTTCCTCGCTGCGTTGAGAAGGTCGCGGCAGCGTATGCCTTCCTCCGGCGAATAGGCGAGCGTGATGCGGCACTTCATGCCGTACTTTCCGTATTCCGCATTTCCCGGGCGGAAAATCGCTTCGATGCCCTTGACGTTCAGTTCCAAAAGCGGCTTGCTCGTCACATCGCGCACAAAGACGGCGAA
>CAJPOT010000031.1 GCA_905372355.1 uncultured Selenomonas sp.
CGCCTTGCCCGTGAGGTTGCGCTCGTTCGTTGTGTACGCCGTGTAGTAGAGCTTGTTCGCGAGCGCGTTGAGCGTCGCGCTCACGAGGTTCTTGTCCGCAGCCTCGGTCGACTCCGTGTTGAGCCCGGCGTTGTCCGTCAGCATCGTGACGGCACTGCCTGCCGCAGCTTTCTTGATCGTGGTCGTACCGCCGTAGATCGTCGTCGGTGCTGCGGCATCGTGACGGTAGCGTACGGTCGTATTGCCGCTGAATTCATCGATTTCGAGATTGCCCGTCTCGCCGAGCCCCTTTTCCACGATGGCAGAGCATTTCCCCTGCACGGCAGCGCCCGGGACGCCCGTCTGATCGAGGCTGTCACCCAGACCGAGGAAGCGGTTTTCTCCCGTCATGTCGATGAAGCCGCCACTGCCGCGGAACTGCTTGACCCGGCTGATGGCGTCGACATCCTTCCATCCCTTCTGCTCCGGCGTGACCGCATTGTACCACGTAGCGCCGTCATTGAGCGTAAGCGTCATATCTTTTTCGACGTTGAAGCCAATCCACTTCGTATCAGTGCCCGACATTTCGAGGTTCATGACGCCGCTCGCAAAGCCCTTCCAATAGGAGCCGTTCTTCATGAAGAGGTTGACGCTGCCGAACTGCCCCTGCGTCACACCGTAGCCGTGCGTATCGACATAGTTGCCAAGCCAGTACGAAGTCGGCGTCGAAAGACCCACGCTGATGCGCCCCTTCGTGCCCATGCCGCCGTTCGTGGAGAAATCTCCCTCGATGACGGCGCGGTTCGTGCCGGCATCGATCGCCATGCCGGCTGCATCCTTTTTGACGTTGAAGTTGACCACGCCCGTGTTCTGCGTGACAAATTCACCGTAAGCACGGATTGCCGCCCATGTATCTCCCCTGGTTATAATCTTGCCGCCGCCGATATCGATCGTCGAGGCGACGGCGCTGACGGCTTCATTCGCCCCGCGATTTGCGGTCTTATCGCCTTCAGCCAGGACATCGACAAGCCCGTCGATCGTGATGTTCGATTCTGCACCCGGCACGCCGTTCATCGTCTTGATGACGGCGACATTGGTCTTCGTACTCACGTTGTTGGCGCGTACCTTGAGGACCTTGGATTCGAGATCGCTGCCGCCGTTCTTGATGTGAACCTTACCGCCGCTGTTGGCGTAGACCGCCGCCGTCTGGGCACCGCCCGTGTTCTCTGCCGTGACGTTGATCGCACCGGCATTGTCGATGTTCAGCTGCGCACCGTTGCCGATCGCAGTGATTCCCACCGTGCTGATATTCGTCTTCGTATTGACTGTGAGGTTCTTCCCTTTGAGATCGATGTTCACGGGAGTTTTAACATCAGAGTTTGAAACCGCCGCGCTGAACGTAGTCAGCCATGCACCTGCCTTGATCTCAGTTTCGCCGGCGGTGATCGTCGTGTCCTTCGTAAAGACGTAGCTGCCGTCCTCCTGACGAACACCCGCATCCGTATACTCTGCATCACGCAAAGCTTCGCCTGTAATGGCCGTGGTGAAATCTGTCTTTGCCTGCTCTTTCACGAGCGGCGTGCCGTAGGTACCCTTGCCGCTCGCTGCATCAAAGGTGATGTTCTCGATCCGCTTGCTCGCAGAGTTCGCCGTCAGGCCTTCGGCGATTTCCACCTTGCCCGTCAGGTTCTGCTCGCCGTCCTTATAGGCGCGATACCAAAGCTTGTTCGCCAATGCGCCGAGCGTCTCATCCACGAGCTTCTTCTCAGCGGCAGATGCCGAGGCAGCTGTATTCAGGCCGGTGTTGTCCGTCGTCATGGTGATGCCGCTGCCTGCTGCCGCGTGATTGATCAGCAGGGCGCCGCCGATGACTTTACTCGGTTCGGCGGTATCGCGTCCATAAAATACGCGCGTGTAGCCGCTGTACTGATCGACTGCGATGGTATTCGCCTCGTTCTGGAAGATCAGACCTGCGCCGGCCTCCGAGGTACCGCCGACGAGAGATGTAATGCGGCTGCCCCAATAGGATTGCGGCAGCGCAGCGCCCTGATTCACGTTGCGCCATGCCGCACCATTCTGCAGCCACATATTGAGCGTACCCTCACCGTAGGCAAGTCCCTTGAGATACGATGTGGAATCCGTAAACGCCACATCGATCCGACTCTGCTCATCCTGCGAATGGACATTGCCGTCCAGCTGAACCGCACTGCTGCCGGCTGTATCATTCTTGACGTTGACGCTGATGCGCCCCGTATGACCGCTGTGGAGTGCCGACGCATTGGCAGCGGCGGTATTCACCTTTGCACGAAGTCCGTCCAACGCTATCGTATCGTCCGTGTAGGCGTTGACGCCACGGCTGGTTTCCGTGCCGCTGACTTCCATCTCCGTCATGCCGGTGATGTTCAGCGTGCCCTTCTCTCCCTGGATACCGTAAGCTTGCTTCAGGGGAGCCGCAGAATTATCATCGTTCACAAACAGGCGCAGCGTACTGGCTTTGATATCTACCGCCTTCGTGGGCGCGAGCCGGACGCCGGCAGCTTCAGTGACACTCGCACGCTCTCCGCCGGTCTTGATTGTCAGGACATGATTCGAGGCATCGATTTGGAGGTCTGACTGGGGAAGTATCGCACCCCGTTTGAAAGGCGCGTTGTTTTTATAGGTGATCGTCGAATCCTTCGTGAAACGATAGACGCCATCCTCCTGCCGTACCTGTGCATCAACGTATTCCTCATCCTTGCTTTCATTGCCGGTCAGCTGCGCGGTGAACGCCGTCTCTGTCTGTCCGGGCGTATAGCCGCCCTGCCCGGTCAGTTTATCAAAGGCAATATTTGCAATGCGCTTGCTTGCCGCAGATGTCGTCAGTCCCTCGGCGATCTCCGCCTTGCCCTTGAGGTTGCGCTCGTCCGTCGTGTACGCCGTATAGTAAAGCTTATTCGCCAGCGCATTGAGCGTCTCATTCACGAGGTTCACATCGGCTTCTGCCGCCGAGTCCGTATTGAGCCCGACATTGTCCGTCGTCAGCGTAATGCCGCTGTCTGGGGCAGCACTCTCAATATGCAGCTCCCCGCCAGTGATGTTTTTCGGCGTCGAAGCATCATGCTTGTAGAAGACGCGCGTATAGCCCTCATACTCGTCAATCGTGATATTCTTGTCATCGTTCTGGAAGATTACGCCGGCAGATTCCGAACTACCACCGCCGCTCAGTTTGCTGAGGCGACTTCCCGTATAGCCGTTCGGCAGAACGGTGCCCGGACTTTCGTTGTGCCATGCAGCGCCGTCTTGCAGCCATAGATTAAGCGTGCCGCTGCCGAAGGCCAGCCCCTTCAGATAGGAATCCTCTCCCGCAAGAGCTGTATTGATTTGGCTCCCTGCATCCTTGGCAACGATATTGCCATCGAGCTTCACCGTATTGTCTCCGGCACTGTCGTAGAGGACATTGACGTCGATCCTGCCGTCGTTTTGCGCTTCGAGTGCTGCCGCATCCTCAGCCGCAGCATTTGCCTTTGCAGTAAGACCTTCGAGCGTCACCGTGCCGCCAAGTGCCTGCACCGCCTTGCTGGATTTCGTACCGCTGACATCAATTTCCGTCATGCCCGTGACCGTCGTCGTACCGCCGGCGGAGCGGATGCCCCATGCCGTTTGCAAAGGCGCCGTCGAAGTCGTGTCGTTGACGATGAGATGCAGCGCTGTCGCATTGATATTGAGCGCCTTGTTCTCATTGTCAATGGCAGCGGCTTCCTTTACAGCGGCTCTCTTGCCGCCGGACTTCACCGTCAGGACTATATCCTGGGCATCGATATTGACATCCTCATTCGGCTTGATTGCGCCGCGGTTCATATCCGTGCCGTTTTGATAGAAAATCGTCGAGTCCTTCGTAAAGCGATAGGTACCGTCATCCTGCCTTACATGGGCATCGATGTATTGCTGATCCGATGTCGTACCGAAGAGACGCTTCGTGAATTCCGTCGTCGTCTGCTCGTTGCTCGCCGGAAGCATCGGCGCGCGATAGCGTAACCGCTCACTTGCAAAGAAGCTGTTATCATTGCCGGAAGACAATAGCAAACCTTTGCCGATGGAAAGCGTTCCGTATGGATAATTTTTGTATACGAGCTTGTTCGGCTCAGTATCAATGCCTGCTATCACGTTCGAGTCGGACACTGCGTCGGCATCGCTGTCGGTATAATCCGTCGTGATGTCCGTGACGAGCGACGCCGCTGAAACCGTGGAACCGTAGAACAATCCGCTGAGCACCAACGCGCTGAGCTGCATGCGCCGCTGCCTGCTGAAATATGCCTTCATTCTTTTCACCTTTCCTTGATTTCATGAACACGGATGGCAGTATAGGGGCGGAAGATTTCTCCCACGCCCCTGCTGCTTTTCTTTTCTGTTTTAGAAGCTCCAGCGCATACCTGCGTCGATGCGCCAGTTGGTCTTGATGTCGCCGCCGAAGGTCTTCTCGAAGTTGCCGTAGAGATTCGTGCGGTCAGAGAGTTTCATCGTGCCGCCGAGCTGGACGCCGACCCATGTGTCTTTCCCATTCTGCTGTGTGGACTTCCACGAGCCGGAACCGTCGGAGTACTCCGTGTGGAAATTGCCCGCGAACTCGTGGTAGAGCGAGACGCGCGCGTAGTAGGTGCTGCGCTCTGTCTCCTGACCGACGCCAATGCCGAGACGTCCGATGAAGCTGTCAAACGGCTTCTGATGGACATACATCTTCATGCCGGCATAGTCCGTATCACCCGTATAGTTTGCGCCGTTGAGGTGGCTGTAGATCAGCTCGAGCTGCGGCTCGACAAAGCTGCCGCCCTTCATGGAGATGCGCTTGCCGTACTCCGCCGAGAGCGAGCCGCCCCATGTGGTAAAGTCGCCCTTGACGTAGTGGTTGTAGTCGTTGTAGACGGTGTACTCGTTCGAGAGGCGTCCGACCTTCATGATGAGGTCGACGTATTCGCCCTGCTTGCCCGTCCACGTTCCGTAGATGCCGAGGTTGCCTTCCTTGTTCTTGCCGCTGCCGTTTGCATAGGACGAGCTGCCCTTCATGTAGCTGCCCGCGACACCGACGCGCCAATCCTTATTTACCTGTTTGTCATAGCCGACCTGAATGGTGGAGTAGTTCATGCGGAAGTTGGCGTTGTCCTTGTTGCTCGTGGATTTGCCGCGATAGACGCGCGCCCAGACGCCCGCATCCTGCGGGGAGAGTCGGAGGTCGCCCATGCGCTTCATGAGGTCGTTCGCCTCGGCACGCCACGCCATCGTGGAGGCAGTCATCGCCGACTTGACGCCGCTCATGAGCTTCGTCTCGTAGTCGCCGTATTCGATCTTCGAATCAGGTTTGGGCTGCGGATTTGTGCCGGGGTTCGTACCGGGGTTCGTGCCCGGATCCGTACCGGGATTCGTACCGGGGTTCGTGCCCGGAT
>CAJPOT010000032.1 GCA_905372355.1 uncultured Selenomonas sp.
GCAGGATAAGCGGGATCAGATGCGTCTCCGTCTTGTGATCCTCGCCGATCGAGCCGTCCGGCAGCGCCCCCGCCGCATTGAAGTAGCGCAGAGACACATAGCGCACGCCGTTGGCGCGGCTCACCCACTTCATCATCTTCTCCATCGTGAGCTTCGTTTCACCATAGGTGTTCGTCGGGCATGTTTCATCGTCCTCGTGAATCGGCACGCGCTTCGGCTCGCCGTAAACCGCTGCCGTCGAGGAGAATACGATCTTGTCGACGCCATGGCGCACCATCGCCTCAAGGAGCACCTGCATCCCATAGACATTGTTGTTAAAGTAGAGCAGTGGCTTTTCCATGCTCTCGCCGACGAGAGAATTTGCCGCAAAGTGAATGACCGCCTCGACCTTGTTTTCGGTAAAAATCTTGTCGAGAACCGAAGCATCGCGAATGTCGCCCTCATAAAACTTCGCCTTCGGATTCAGTGCGCCGCGGTGTCCCGTCTGCAGATTGTCGACAATGACAACCTGCTCGCCCTTTTCGATGAGCGCGTGCACGGCATGAGAGCCAATGTAACCCGCGCCTCCGCATACCAATATCGCCATGTGAGTTCTCCTTTCGCTCCGCTCTTACAGACGGTGTGCGCCGTCCGCAATATTCGCCACATAGAAGCTCGGCGCATAGCCAATCTTCGCCGTATATGCCTCTGCAACATTCTTCTCAAATGCAGGAATTGCCTCGTCGCGCACAATGCTGACCGTGCAGCCCGCAAAGCCGCCTCCCGTCATGCGCGAGCCGAGCACTCCCTCCTGCTGCCACGCGAGTTCCGCGAGCGCATCCAGCTCGGGCCCCGTCACCTCGTAATCGTCGCGCAGGGAAACGTGGGAATCGTTCATCAGTGCGCCAAACCGCTTCACATCATTCTGCTCAAGCGCCTCCACTGCCTCCAGTGTGCGGCGGTTTTCATAAACCGCGTGGCGTGCGCGTCTGCGCTCGACCTCATCCTCGATGACGGCGGCATTCTCATCGAACTCTGCATTCGTCAGCTCGCCGAGCGTTTTGATCGCCTTGACCTTCTGCAGAGCTTTCAGCGCCGCCTCGCTCTGCATACGCCGCTCGTTGTATGCAGAAGAAACGAGGCTGTGCGCCTTGTTCGTGTTTGTGATGACGATGCTGCACCCCTTGAGGTCGAGCTTGCTGTAGCGGTACTCAAGCGTATTGCAGTCGAGCAGGATCGCGCAGTCCTTCTTGCCCATGCCGACGGCAAACTGATCCATGATGCCGCAGTTCATGCCGACGAATTCATTCTCCGCCTTTTGCGCGAGCTTTACAATCTCCACCATGTCGATGCCGAGTCCAAGCTCCTCGTTCAGAATGACCCCCATCAAGACCTCGATGGAAGCGGAAGAAGAAAGCCCCGCACCGTTGGGCAGCGTCCCGTAGACGAGGATGTCGAAACCGTGCGCTGCAGGATGACCCGCGTCCTCCATCATGCGCACGACGCCGATGGGATAGTTTGCCCAGCCATAGGCCGCGCTCTTTACCGCGCCGCGCATGGGGAACTCCACCACGCCCTGCTCCTCTGCATTCATCGAGTAGAGGCGCGACACATCATCCGCACGCGGCGCAGCGAGCGCATACGTGCCGAGCGAGATCGCACACGGAAAGACGTGCCCGCCGTTGTAGTCCGTATGCTCGCCGATGAGATTCACACGTCCTGGTGAGAAATACGCATGCGTTTCAGCCGCACCGAATTTCTCACGAAATACTTTTTTCATCTCATCCAAGATTGCCATTGGCTCCTCCTCCATGTATCTTCATTTGTCCGTCTATATTTTAGCTCGTATGAAAGTAAACGTTTTCTTTTCCCGCTTCCTATTTTATCCTCTTTCGCAAAGAAACGCAAGCGTTTTTGTGAGATTTTCATGACGGATGCCCCCGCCGTCAAATCCCCTTCATCTTAAACGAGAGGCTTCTCTTCCCATTCGGATAGGTATACTCCGCAAGCACGGGTGCGCCCCAGCTGTCGTCGCCGCCCACGCCGCACATGCCCGCCGACGCACGCAGATATGTATGCTGCGGACGCGGCAAATCATACGCATGGCGCGCATTCTCCAGCTCGTGCGGACTGTACGGGAGCGCCGATGCCTCAAACGGCACATCTGCCGCGAGACGGATTCCGTGACCGCCATGATCCGTGACCTCGATCCAGCGCACGCCGCAGTGATTGCCTGTCTCCTGCGGACGCAGATACGGCTCGACCTCGTCCGCCGCCGTGCTCTCGTAGACACCGAGGCGTGCGCCGCAGCAGCGGTCGATGTAGTTTTCCTTCGGCCCGTAGCCATAGAAGCGAATGCGATCATAGTCCGCATCTAGCGTAAAGATCATGGCAAAGTCGGGCATCTCAGGCATCCCCTCTGTTGCCTCATATTCCATCGTGACTCCGACTTCCCCGCTCGCCTCCGCCGTATAAGAGACCACGCACGCAGCAGCAGGTTCCGTGGCAAGCGCATAAGTAAAGCGCACGGTGACGCGCTTGGCATGCCGTTCATCACGTCTGCCGAAGAAACCTTTCACCGTCTCGAAATCTTCGCCGTCCACGCTGTACTCGATGCGCGTGCAGCGGCGGTAGAGGCTCGCGAGCTTCCACTGCGCCGTATCCGCCATGCGTCCGCTGCCGTAGTCATTGTCAATCGGCGCACGCCAGAAGCTCGGCTGCGGCAGTTCCTCGATCAGCTCCCGTCCGCCATGGCGATAGGAGACGAGATTGCCCTGCGCGCTTGAAAACATGAGGAAAAAGCCCTCCCCCTGCACGCCGAGGTTGATATCTCCCTGCACCACACGCAAGCTGCCCGACGCTTCCAGCGGCATATGGGCAGGAGCGGCGACGCCAAAGCCAAGGACATCCAAAAGGTGCGTTCCTGCATCCTCAGGCGGCACGACGACCGCTTGCCCGAAGGCGACCTCATGGCCTGCAGGCGCCCATATTTCCTCCTCCTTGACAAGGAGCGATGCCGTCAGCACATACTCGCCTTCGCCCGCGTAAGGCAGCCTATTCTTGATGAAGCGTGTTTCTCCCGGCGGCACATCATGCTCCCCTGCATACGCCTGCCAGATCTCGCGCCCGTCAAGGAGGAGCGAGAGCCACAGATCATAGTCGCCCGCATCCGAAAAGAGGCTCTTATTCTCGATCTCCACACCTTCCCATGAAGGACGGAGCGTGAAATTCTGATAGTTATACTTCACCTCCTGCAGCTTTGCCGTAGGACGACGATCGGCAAAGAAGATGCCGTTGCCGCTGAAGTTGTAGTCCGACGGACGATCGCCGAAGTCGCCGCCGTAGAGGAATACATCCTCGCCATAACGCCCGCGCCTACGGATCGCCTGATCGCCGAAATCCCAGATGAATCCGCCCTGATACAGAGGCTCGCGTTCCGTCAGCTCCGTATACTTGTGCATGCCGCCGCAGCTGTTGCCCATCGCATGCGTATACTCGCAGCAAATAAAGGGCTTGTCGCGGTGCTCCTTGAGGAACGCTTCGATGTCCGCCGCCTTCGTATACATCTGGCTCTCCATATCGCTCGTCGCAGGATAGCTGCGGTCCCAGAAAATGCCCTCGTAATGCACGAGGCGCGTGGAATCGACGCGGCGGAAGTACTCGCTCATCTCGTAGATCGTGCGGCCGCCGCAGGACTCGTTGCCGCACGACCAGATGAGGATGCACGGATGATTCTTGTCGCGCTCGTACATCGACTGCGCGCGGTCGAGCACGGCGGGCAGCCACTCCTCGCTGTCGCCGGGAACGGTATGCGCGTCCTTCACACACGCGCCGTTCTTCATCCATGTGCCGTGCGTCTCAAGGTTCGTCTCATCGATCACATAAAAGCCATAAATGTCTGCCAGCTCGTAGAGACGACTGCTGTTCGGATAGTGCGACGTGCGAATCGCATTGACATTCGCACGCTTCAGCGCGATGAGATCCTGCTCGAAGAGCGCAGGATCCATCGCCCTCCCATGATCGGAGTCAAACTCGTGCCGGTTGACTCCCTTGAACACGATGCGCTTGCCGTTGATCTGCATGACTCCATCTCGGATACAGAACTCACGGAAACCGACGCGCACGCGCACGACCTCCTGCAAAGCACCCGCCGCATCACGCACGCGAATCATAAGATGGTAGAGCCATGGGTGCTCCGCGCTCCAGAGACGCACGCAGGCAGCCTCTCCCGAAAACGCATGGCTCTTTTCCGTGATGACCGCCTTTTCCCCCTCTACGCAATCTCCTTCCGGATCGCAGAGCAGAATCTCGACATGCTTTTCTGCCGCATCGCCGAATGTGAGGTGCACATCAAGCTTTCCGTGCGTATAGCCATCCCGCTCAAGCGGCACGGCACGAACGGCAACATCCTCGATGTGATGCTGCGGTTTCGTGTAGAGCAGGACGTCGCGATAGATTCCCGAGAAGCGCCAGAAGTCTTGATCTTCGAGCCAGCTCGCGCTCGCATAACGGAAGACCATCGCCGCCAGCTTGTTCTCCCCCGCCACGAGATACGGCGTCAGGTCGAAGTCTGCAGGTGTGCAGCTATCTTCACTGTAGCCGACGAAATGACCGTTGAGAAAGAGTGCGAACGCCGTATCCACGCCGCCAAAGGAGATATAGACGCGCTCCCAATCCTCGGGCACGGCAAAATACTTCACATAGCAGCCGACGGGATTATCGCGCACGGGAATCTCGCCCGGCACGATGCTCTCATGCCCGTCCCACGGGTACGTCGTATTCGTGTAATGCGGCGCTCCGTACCCCTCCATCTGGATATGCGCCGGCACACGGATCGTCTCCCAATCGCGGCAGTCATAATCCGCCGCCTCGAATCCCTGCGGGATGTGCTCGGTGTTCCGCGCATAGGCGAAATGCCAAATGCCGTCGAACGTGCGGTAAAATGAGGACACGCCGCGCGCAAGCTCCGCTTCGTCGCGATAGAAGACGTGGTCGCTGTGCGCAGGCAGACGGTTCTCTGCGAAGCAGCACGGATCTTTCAATTTCTCAAAGTCGAATGCAGCCATGTGAAACCTCCGATCTTGTAAAGGAAGCACGGATAAATGCAGCCACCCGTCTTATCAGCGCTTCCGAAAGAAAGCGGCCGCC
>CAJPOT010000033.1 GCA_905372355.1 uncultured Selenomonas sp.
TTACTATGAAAGTCCAAGAAGTCAAGCCCGAAGGGCGCAGACTGATTGGGTAACTCGCACTTCTCGCTGCAAGGACGCACCTCCGGCGCGATCAGCAAGCTGAAGAACTCGATACGGAGATCGAGCGCCAGAAGGAATACGGAAAAGGCGAACTGCTCTTCGTCGATCCCTACAGCGAGGAACTGAAGAAAAGCTATCCCTATGAACGTGAAAAGCCAAAAGGCTTCGTGCCGTTCAAGTGAAGAACAAAAAAGAATCCCTCCGACGACAGTCCCGTCGGAGGGATTCTTTTTCACTGTCTATATGTCCTGCACGGATTCGTTACTTTCCGGTCAGTCCATGACGCCCATCTTGCGTCCCCATTCTTGAAGCTCTTCCTGCGTCGGTGTTTCGTCGATCGGCCAGAAGTTCGGCGGACCCCAGTCATAGCCGAATTCCGCGACAACCTCGTCCATCGTCAGAACATCGCCCGCCATATCGGGATCGTTCAAATCATGCACCTGCGTGCTCGCCTGCTCTTTCATCGTCCGCGCTCCTTTCCGTCACAGCACCTGTTTCACTCCCAGTATACAGGAAAAATCGCCCTTTGGCAAAGCCTCGGAAAAAAATTCACGCCCGTCGGAAAGTGTGCAGTATTTTAGGCGTCGATCTCGATGAGCGCGTTCCAGTGCTCGATATGGATGCCATGGACAATTGGCTGCGTGGTATGACAAATCAGCAAGCAGCGGCGTTCATTGCTCAGCTTGCACATCAAAGCCCCATACTCACGCTTGATGCTTCGGCTAATGTTGGCATTTCGAGCAGACCTTATGGAAAGAGGCATGTTGTTCGCAATAAGGCGACGGATAGGCGCAAAAATCTTGTGGTTACGGGAAAAGTATTGAGTAACATGGAAGATTTCATAAAAAGTTCTGTCGTCATCGAGATCGCGCCAAATCGCAAAGCAGGAAGAAACCTCTCGGGCATGTCCGATGGACAAAAACGCGCACAACACCATAAAAATACGGTAAATGCGTATTATTACATCATGCTTCCCGTCAAGCACAATAACCAACTGAACACGCTTGTCTTGATTGCGGAGGAACGAAACGGCTGCCTTATTGGAGAAACAGCGCAAGTGGAGCTGTATCAAATCCAGTACGCAAATAAGGAGCGTGATCCCGCGTTGATGCCCACCCAACATAGGGTTAGCATAAACACGCGGCAACACGCTCCCACTACTGTTAGTATACGCGAAATGCTCGCCGGTGTCAAGACTTCCGATGGGAATTTCTACTATCAGCAAGCGTGGCATGGCGCGGCGAAGAATCAACAAAAAGAAGAGCCTCAAATGGCTCAGAACCCACGCGAACGAGTTTCGCGCGTCATCCGCAGCCATGGACGCTCTTTGTACATTCATTGTATCAAAAGACATCCAAAAAGTAAAGCCGGAAGAAGACTTCGTGCAAATGAAAAACACTACCGATGAAAGGAAGGAAAGCAGAATGAAGCACCCGAAACGCGACGTCTATATGGAAACGACGGAGAAGATCGTCGAGCTGCTCGAAGCCAGCCGGATTCCGTGGCAGAAAGGATGGGACGGCAAAATTGGCGCACAGTCCGACGGCACGCTCGCCGTCCATCCGGGCGCGTTCAAGGCGACGGACGACGCGAAGGAAGGCATCGAGCTGAAAATACAGAAGGACTACGCACGCAATTTCCGCGAGAACACCTTCAAGGAAGGCCTTTCCATCTACACGCCGACCGACGAAAAAGGCTGGCAGAAGCTCGATGAAGACTTCGCTGCACGCTTTCTGATCGACACGCTCCGAAACGGCAAGTACGACGATGGCCGCGTGGATGCCGACCTCCTCAAGGAAAACATCTACGATTTCGTCGGCAAGGCGATCCAAGAAAACAGCCCCTACAGCGTGATCTCGCAGGATGCGGGCTACGGTTACGACCGCGCCGTAGCCGCCTTCAGCCGCAAGGAAGTGAACGAAGCCTTCGAAACGCACCAGAAGAAAAGCGCGGGAAATTTCGCCGAGCAAGAAAAAATCGCGTCCCAAAGCGCAGCTCCCGAGGAAAGGGAAGAAGACGCAGGATGCGGCAGATAAAGAAAAAGCTGCCCGTTTCTTCCGATCCGCCGGAGTGCAATTCTCCCTGGGGAAAGAAACGAGCTGCCTCTCAATGCAAAGTATAAGGAAAGAAAGGGCTTTTGTCAATGGAAAATAAGAAAACGCAAGCTGGTACAAAGCATGCAAACAGAAAAGGCTACCAAATTTCTAGCTCCCGCCGGGGTCCAATTCCCCCTGGCAGCTAGAAAAGGCAACCTCATTAACTACAGTATAAAGACCGAAGAAGATCTTGTCAAGTTCAAACTGCAAAAAGAAGAAGAAAAGAAAGGCCAAGACCTTTTACCAGTCCGCCGGGCTTCAATTGCCCCTGGAGGGTAAAAGGTTCTTTGACCTCTTTGGTTTTAGTATAAAGACCGAAGAAGATCTTGTCAAGTAAGTCACCATCCCAATCATAAGTCGAACGGTATCACAAAAGCAGATCGGCAGGCACAGATCTCGGAGGATCTCCTGCATCGTGATTTTCATGCCGCGCTCAACTGGGTCACGACCCATATAAAAAGAGCGCGGGCATTGCTGCCTGCGCTCTTTTCTATGTGTGGGACGTCGATATCATACCTTAAACTTGCCGACCAGCCCCTCGAGGTTCGATGCGAGCTGCGCGAGGTTTTCGGCGGTGGCGGTGAACTCCTCGATGGAGGCGGTTTGCTGCTCGATGGCGGCGGCGGAGTCCTCGGAGAGGCTCGCGATATGCGTGGCGCTCTTTGCGACGCCCTGCGTCGTCGTCTCCATGTCCTTCGTATCGGACGAAGTCGAACGACTGAGCGCGCTGATTTCGGCGACGGCATCGGCACTGGCGCGCGAGCTCTCCAGGATGGTGTCAAGTGCGCCAGTGAGCCCCTTCACAACGGCGATGATCTCGTCGAGTTCGCGCACGAGCGTATCGTTTGCCGTGCGTGTCTGCGTGACCTGGCCGCGGATGTCGGCGATTTTTTTCGTCACCTCATCCGCGGCGTTGCCGGAGTTCTCGGCGAGTTTGCGCACCTCTTCGGCGACGACGGCAAAGCCGCGCCCCGACTCTCCCGCGCGTGCGGCCTCGATGGCGGCGTTGAGGGCGAGGAGGTTGGTCTGCCCGGAGAGATCCTTGATGATGTCGACGATCTGGTTGATGTCCTCCGCGTATTGGGTGAGCGTCTGGACATTTTCGTTCATCTCGTCAACGATGCCGCGTAGGCGATCCGTCTGCGCCGAGACATTGCTGACGTTCGTGCGCCCCGCTTCCGCGTGCTTCTTCGATCCGACCGAGAGATCGGACGAATGCTGTGCATAGTCGAGCATCTGCGTCATATTGCCCGCAATGGCGGTGACGCGATCGGAAAGCCCCTGCATATCTCTATTCTGTGCGTTCGCGTCGCCCGCGACGTCCGTAATGATGTGCGCGACGTGTTCGACGGCACGGCTGCTCTCGCTGCTCGCCTGCGAGAGGTTCGTCGAGAGGGCGGAGACCTGCTTGGCGGCGTCCTGTGCGCCGCGCATGATGGTCTGCAAATTCGCGACAAATTTATTGAAATACTGTACGATCTGCCCGATCTCATCGTCGCGCTCGGCGTGCATCCGCTGCGTGAGATCGCCGTCCCCCTCTGCAATGTCTGCAAAAGAGTGTGTCAACATAGCGAGCGGGCGCAGAATCTGCGTGAATATGACGAAGAATGCGCCGCCCACGATGATGAGGGCGAGCAGGATGACGATCTCCTGTACGGTCTTGGAGGCAGCGATCTTTTCCTGACTTGCGGCGTCGTATGCGCCGACGAGCTTATTGACCTCGGCAACGTAGTCCGCGACGGAAGCCGCGACCTTGGCGTCCGCTGCGGTGCGCGCCTCCGGGCTGTCCGCGTCCATCACGGCGGTAACCTGCGCGCGGTAGGCTTCCCAGCGCGGCTTTACCGCGTCGAGCTGCGCGCGTGCGGCAGGATCGTCCGTTTTCGTGAGGTTCAGCGCGGGATCGCCTGCATCGAGCCCTTTGAGAATCTTGTCGTACTGGGCGATAAATTCTTCGATGTTCTTCCGGATCGCGCCGGCTTCCGTGTCGTCCGCCGAGACGAGACGCGCGGAGAGCCACGAGAGCTGGTACGCCTTCATGCGCAGCGACCCGGAGGCGTTCACCATCGGCGAGTCGCCTTTGAGCTGGTCGAACGTGTGGAAGTTGAATCCAACGAGCGCAACGATGAAGACAAAAAGCGTGATGAGAATGGAGAGGAGTTTGACGCGAATGGACATTGCTTTCATAACCTTTCTGCATAACGTGAAGCTGTTATGCCGGGGCAAAATGCACCCGATTCCTATAGTATTCTTTTGTGATAATAGCACAGTCAATGATAAAATTCAAGTTGAAGCGTATGCGAGCAGTGCCGTGAAGGTTCAATTGATATCAAGACGGGTATAAAAACAGGGCTTTCCGTGCAACAATGTATTGTGTCGCGCAGAAAGCCCCAATTGTATATGCGTTGTATATAGGAATCACTGATAAATTCAGCCACCCATCTTCACACATCTGCGCTGTCCTCTCG
>CAJPOT010000034.1 GCA_905372355.1 uncultured Selenomonas sp.
ATTGGAAATATGCAGATTCCTTAAATTTTTTCCTTTTGCTAAGCAGGGAAATCGACGCCTTTTCCCGAAAGAATATAATATTCAGTAATCCATGAAGTCATAAGGCAACGTATTCAGCAAGAAGAGGTGGCAGTTATGAAAATTAGCAACAAGGGTTTCGGCGCGTATGACATCCGTGGAATTTATCCGGAGGAGGTCAATGAGGAGCTTGCCTATCGCATCGGGCGCGTTTTCGTCGATCTCTTCCATGCGAAGAAGGTCGCAATCGGGCACGATATTCGTCTTTCCGGACCTTCGATTCGTGACGCTCTTGCGAAGGGGCTGACGGAGGCGGGCGCCGACGTCATGGACATCGGGCAGTGTGGCACGGAGATGATCTATTTCACGACGGCGCACTATGAACTGGACGGTGGCATCATGATCACGGCGAGCCACAACCCGAAAGAGTACAACGGTATGAAGTTCGTGCGCAAGGAATCGCGCCCGATTTCGAGCGATACGGGGCTCAAGGACATTGAGAAGGCCGTGATGGAGGGCGACTTCAAGCCGCTTGATCGCCCGAAAGGTAAGATTGAAGAGGTCGATGTGCTCGACGAGTATGTCAAGCACATCCTGACATACGTCGACGTCAAGGCGCTGAAGCCGTTCAAGATCGTCGTCAATACGGGCAACGGTGCGGCAGGGCCGATCATCAACGCGCTCGAAAAGCATCTGCCCTTCGAGATGGTCAAGGTGTTCAACGAACCGGACGGTAACTTCCCGAACGGCGTGCCGAACCCGATCCTGCAAGAGAATCGCGAGGCGACGGCGAAGGTGGTGCGCGAGTCGGGCGCTGTCGTCGGCATCGCTTGGGACGGTGACTTCGATCGCTGCTTCCTCTTCGACGAGAAGGGCGGTTTCATCGAGGGCTACTATATGGTTGGCTTCCTCGCGCAGGCGTTCCTCAAGAAGAACAAGGGCGCGAAGATCATCTACGATCCGCGCCTCGTCTGGAACACGATCGAAATCTGCAAAGAACTTGGCGGCGAGGCTGTGATGTGCAAGAGCGGCCATGCGTTTATCAAGGATAAGATGCGCAAGGTCAATGCGGTTTACGGCGGCGAGATGAGTGCACACCACTACTTCCGCGACTTCTCTTATTGCGATAGCGGCATGATTCCGTGGCTCTTGGTGCTCGAACTGATGAGCGCTGCAGGAAAGCCTTTGTCCGAACTTATGGCAGAACGCATGGCACGCTATCCGATCTCGGGCGAGGTCAACAGCAAGGTTGCCGACGCGCACGCCGTCATGAAGAAGGTCGAGGAAATCTACGGAAGCAAGGGCAAGGTTACGAAGGTGGACGGACTCTCCGTCGAGTTCGCGGACTGGCGCTTCAACCTGCGCATGTCGAACACGGAGCCGGTGATCCGCCTCAACGTAGAGACCCGTCATGATGAAACGCTGATGAAGGAAAAGACGGAGGAACTCCTCGCCGTCATTCGAGGGTAATGATGACGAAGCAGAAAATCCGCAAGGCGATCATTCCTGCAGCGGGACTCGGCACGCGCTTCTTACCGGCGACGAAGGCGCAGCCGAAGGAGATGCTGCCCATCGTCGATACGCCAGCCATACAGTTCATTGTCGAGGAGGCTGTCGCCTCGGGCATCGAGGAGCTTCTGATCATCACGGGGCGCAACAAGCGCTCGATCGAGGATCACTTTGACCGTTCACTGGAGTTGGAGATGCAGCTCAAGGAGCACGGTAAGTATGACATGCTCAAGATGGTTGAAGAGATCTCGGACATCCAGATCCACTTCATTCGACAGAAGGAGGCGCGCGGGCTCGGCCATGCTGTGCTCTGCGCGCGCCAGTTCGTTGGTGACGAGCCTTTCGCCGTGCTCTTGGGCGACGATCTCGTCGACGCGAAGGTGCCGTGCCTCGCGCAGCTCATCGACGTTTATGAGGATTACGGCGGCAGCGTGCTTGGTGTGCAGCAGGTACCGCAGAGCCAGGTTTCGCGCTACGGCATTGTCGCCCCGCGTCAGGTGAAGCCGAACGTCTGGCAGGCGATCGATCTCGTGGAAAAGCCCGAGGCAGAAAAGGCGCCGTCGCGCCTCGCCGTACTTGGCCGCTATGTGCTGACGCCAGCCATTTTCGACATCTTGGAGCATACAAAACCGGGTGCGGGAGAAGAAATCCAGCTGACAGATGCCATCTGTGAGCTTGCGCGCAAGGAAGAGGTCTACGCCTATCGTTTCGAGGGAAGGCGCTACGACATCGGTGACAAGGAAGGTTTCTTGGAGGCGACGGTGGAACAGGCCTTGAAACGGCCCGAGATCCGCGACGACTTCATGGCGTATCTCGTGCAAAGAATTGGGCCTTTGCTCCGACAAAAGATGGAAGAAGATGCGGAGTAATTGCCTAAGTGGGGATTGTTCTTTTTCCAGTGGTGTGCTATACTGTAAGCATTAAGTTCTGATGTGAGTCCGTTTCTCAAATATGGCTGATGGCATGGGGGTTGATGATCGATGGGGTTGAAGTTGAAGTCTGGATTCCTTTTTGACTACGATAATCTCTATGGCCCGGGCAAGGTGACGGAGGCCGATGTCAAGGAGATGGCGGACAGGATGAAGAAGGCGCATGAAGCGATGAAGGTCATGCGCTCGACGGGTGTCATTCGCGGTCACTTGTCGAAGGACGGGACGCCCGAAAAGGTGCTCTTCTCTGAGCTTCCGTATGTCACTGACGGGCATTTGAACTCGCCCGCCTCGCTCGCGCGCCTGAAGGAATTGACGGCGCATGTCAAGAATCATACGGACGCCGTCGTCTCGCTCGGGATCGGCGGTTCCTATCTCGGCAACAAGGTGCTTTTCGATGTAGAGTGCGGCGCCTACTGGAACGAAAGGACGGAAGAAGAGCGCGGCGGCTTTCCTAAGGTCTATTTCAGCGGCAACAACATTGACCCGCGTGCGACGGGCGACCTCATCCGTTCGCTCAAGAATCAGGCAAAGATTGCCAGAAGTCACAAGAAGCGTGCGCTTCGCGTGATGCTCCTCGTGATCTCGAAGTCGGGCGGCACGCTTGATACGATGTCGAACTTCATGGTAGTCTACAAGGCACTGCGAGACGATGCGGATATCGAGGTCGAAGTTGTCGCGGTGACCGATCCGAATGAAGAGAAGCCGACGCTTTTGAAAAAGCTTGCGAAAGATAAAGGCTGGCAGACGTTCGCCGTGCCCGACGGCGTGGGCGGACGCTTCTCGATCTTCTCTGAGGTCGGGCTGTCGCTCGCGGCTTGCATCGGCTTCGACATCGAATCGTTCCTCGCGGGTGCGCGTGCGATGGACGAGGCATGCCAGGCGGACGACGTATGGCAGAATCCAGCGATGCTCAATGCGGTCTTAAAGTTCATCGCTTCCGAAAAGTATGGGCGAGACATTGAGGTCATGATGCCTTACGGCGACTATATGAAGTCGGTCTCCGAGTGGTACATCCAGCTCTTGGCGGAGTCCTTGGGTAAGGAGGTCGATCGCGAGGGCAATGAAGTCTGCTACGGCAGGACACCCGTTGTCGCCGTTGGCACGACGGACATGCATGCGCAGACGCAGCAGCATCAAGAAGGAAAGCGCAACAAGGTCGTGCAGTTCATCCGCTTGGAAAAGTGGGCGGACGACCTCGTGATTCCGAACGAATTTCCCGATGTGAAGAAGCTCGCGGATATCTCGGGGCTGACGATGGGCGAGGCGCTTGAGGTCGCACGTCAGTCGAATGCTGACGCGCTTGCGTCGAATGAACGCTTCAATGCGCTGTTCTCGCTGCCCGAACTCAATGCCTTCCATCTGGGCGAACTGCTCTATCTCTTGGCTCTGAGCATTGCCTACGAGGGCGAGTTTGCCGATGTCGACGCGTTCAATCAGCCCGGCGTTGAGTCGTACAAGCGCATCATGGGACCGAAGCTCGAAGCGCTCAAGGCGGCGAAAAAGTAGCTGGGGCATGGTGCAAAGTAAAGGAACATAAAGGAAGATAAATGACGGAAGCTCTGCGAGGATCTTCTTGGAGAGAGCTTCCGCAAGACATAGGGAGCATCGACGGATCGGTGTTTCCGTCGTATACTCGCAAGAGGCGAGATCAACAGCTCTGCGGATTCTGGCAAGGAGGAAGCGGGGCTGTTTTATTCCTTGGAAAACGGGAATTTTTCGTGATTCTCTTGAAAGGAGGTGATAGAGAATGCTGGAAAGGGATGAGAGAAAATCAGGAGAAGAGATGAAGAAGAATACGGGCGTGCGTGAAGTTTTGGCGGACGGTTGGTTTACCGCCTTGCGCGAACGTCTTGTCGGCACTGGTGAGGATGTCAGGCTGCAAGGGCGGCGACCGATTCTTCTCGCGGCTCTTCTTGTCGC
>CAJPOT010000035.1 GCA_905372355.1 uncultured Selenomonas sp.
ATAGCCAAAGCTATGTGGAGGATTTGCCGACGAAAAGCGGGCAAAAAAGATGCGCTAAGATGATGGTGCTGAATTTATCAGTGGTTCCCTAGGATAAAGGAGAGATTTCTATGACGAAAGCGGAAGCCTCTGCGCATATGCAGGACGTACTCGCGAAATTCGTGGCGTACACGGGCAAGCGGCTGCCGGACGATGTGCGCGCAAAGATCGCGGAACTCGCCGCGCAGGAGGACGCTCCTCTTGCGAAGTCCATCTACGAGACGATGGAAAGGAATCAGGAACTTGCGGTGAAGCTGAACCGCCCGAGCTGTCAGGACACGGGTGCGGCGCAGTTCTTTCTCAAATGCGGGTCGAACTTTCCGTACATGGCTGAGATGGCGGAGATCCTGCACGCGGCGGTCGTGCAGGCGACGGTGGATGCTCCGTTGCGCCACAACGCCGTGGAGACGTTTGACGAGTTCAACACAGGCAAGAACGTCGGCAAGCAGATTCCCTCGATTTTCTGGGAGATCGTGCCCGAGCGTGACGACATCGAGATCCATACGTACATGGCGGGCGGCGGCTGCACGCTGCCGGGCAAGGCGATGGTGCTCATGCCGGGCGAGGGCTACGAGGGCGTGACGCGCTTCGTTCTCGATGTCATGACGAGCTACGGGCTGAACGCCTGCCCGCCGCTCCTCGTCGGTGTCGGTGTCGGCACGTCGGTCGAGGTTGCGGCGCTCCATTCGAAGAAGGCGCTCATGCGCCCGATCGGCTCGCACAATCCGAACCCGCGCGCCGCCAAGATGGAGCAGCTGCTTGAGGACGGCATCAACGCCATCGGTCTCGGTCCGCAGGGACTGATGGGCAAGCACTCCGTCCTCGGCGTCAACATCGAGAACAGCGCGCGCCATCCGTCCGTGATCGGCGTCGCCGTGAACGTCGGCTGCTGGTCACACAGGCGCGGTCACATCGTCTTTGACAAGAACCTCGACTATAGGATTCTCTCGCACGCGGAGGTGGATTTCTAATGGAGAAGAAAGTTCTGACAACCCCGATTCAGCCCGAAGATCTCGCGGACATCAACGTCGGTGACGTGATCTACCTCACGGGGTATCTCACAACCTGCCGCGACGTGGCGCATCGCCGCGTCATTGAGGAGGGACGAAAGCTCCCCGTCGACGTAAAGGACGGCGCGATTCTCCACGCGGGGCCGATCATCCGCAAGCACGGTGAGGGGAAGTATGAAATGGTCACAGTCGGTCCCACAACCAGCATGCGCATGGAGAAATTCGAGGAGGCATTCATCGCGGAGACGGGCGTGCGCCTGATCATCGGCAAGGGCGGCATGAAGGACGGCACGATGCGCGGCTGCCGCGACCACAAGGCACTCCACTGCGTATTCCCTGCGGGTTGCGCTGTCGTCGCCGCCGCGTGCGTCGAGGAGATCGTCGATGCGAATTGGCTCGACCTTGGCATGCCGGAGACACTCTGGACGTGCAAGGTGAAGGAGTTTGGCCCCCTCATCGTCTCCATCGACAGTCACGGGCACAACATCTTCGAGGAGAACAAGGTGATCTTCAACGAACGCAAGGAAAAAGCGTGCGCGGAGATCTGCAAGCAGGTCGGGTTTATCAAGTAAAGAGCATACAAAAAGAACGCCGTTCCCATGATCGGGAGCGGCGTCCTTTTGTGTCGCGGCAGTTGTGTCGTTGGGGAGCCGTCAACCAATAAAAATTCACACCTTTGCGACCGGATCGAGTGCGCTGACCTCGCCCGTGGCGGTCATCTTGATGCTCGTACCTTCGGGCAGTCCTGTGAAGATCACAAGGCAGGCATCGGATTTCGCATTCTCACGAATGTAGTCGATGTCGAACTCCATGAGCTTGTCGCCCTTCTTCACCTGCTGTCCCGACTCAACAAAGACATTGAAGCCCTTGCCGCCAAGCGCGACCGTATCCACGCCAATGTGGAGCAGGTACTCTGTGCCGTCCGCGCTCTTCATGCCGATGGCATGCTTCGTGTCAAAGACGAAGACCACCTCGCCGTCGTCGGGCGCAAGCACCTCGCCTTTGCTCGGGTAGATGAAGAAGCCGTCGCCCATCATCTTGCTCGCAAACGCCTCGTCGGGCGCCTCCGTGATCGGATGCACCGTGCCCGTGACGGGGCTGCAAAGTGTGCGTCCCTCGCCTGCGGGAGCCGCTGCCTTTGCCTCCGCTGCCGGTTTTTCTTCGGTGGGTGCTGTGGCAGGCGCATCGTCCTCCGGCTCGACATCGGGGGCTGTCTCAAGATAGGTCTCGAGGTTCGACTTGATGACGGCGACCTGCGGTCCGTAGATGACCTGCACGCCCGTGCCCTTGACGATGACGCCGACCGCGCCCGTCGCCTTGAGCAGTTTTTCATTTACAAGTGAGGAGTCTGCCACGGAGCAGCGCAGACGCGTTGCGCAGCAGTCGACGGACGTGATGTTGCGCTTGCTGCCGAGCCCGCGCGCGATCGCAGCGCTCTTTGCGTCGCCCGAAGCTCCGTCGGCGGCAGATCCGCCCGCACCCTCGCGTGCCTGATAGTCCGCCTTTGTGAAGAGCTTCGTCTCCTCGTCGTCGTCCTCGCGGCCCGGCGTCTTGAAGTTGAAGTGCTGAATCATCCAGCGGAAGATGAAATAGTAGAGGAAGAAGTAGATCACGCCGACGGGGATGACGTACATCCAGCTCGTCTTTGTCTCACCCTGCAAAATACCGAAGATGAAGAAGTCAAGCAGACCGCCCGAGAACGTAAGTCCCACGGCGATGTTCAGCATGTGCGCGATCATGTATGCTGCGCCCGCGAGTGCGACCTGCACGGCGAAAAGTGCGGGAGCCACGAAGAGGAAGGAGAACTCGATCGGCTCCGTGATTCCTGTGAGCATACAGGTGAGCGCCGCCGAGAGCAGAAGTCCGCGCGCGACCGCCTTTTTCTCGGGACGTGCGCAGTGATACATTGCGAGTGCCGCGCCCGGCAGACCGAAGATCATAAAGATGAACTCGCCCGAGAAATACCGCGTCGCGTCCGCACTGAAATGCGCGACGTTCGGGGAGGCGAGCTGTGCAAAGAAGATGTTCTGACCGCCCTGGATGAGCTGCCCGTCGATCATCATTGAGCCGCCGACGCCCGTCTGCCAGAACGGCAGGTAGAAGACGTGGTGCAGACCGAACGGGATGAGTGCACGCTTGACGATGCCGAAGATCAGCGTGCCGATGTAGCCCGTACCCGTGACAAGACTGCCGAGGGCGAAGATGCCCTGCTGGGCGAGCGGCCAGAGGAAGTACATCGCGATGCCGACAAAGAGGAAGACAATCGTCGAGATGATGGGGACGAAGCGCGAACCGCCGAAGAAGGAGAGTGCATTCGGCAGAACGATCTTATGATACTTGTTGTGCAGCCACGCCACGCCGATGCCGACGATGATGCCGCCGAACACGCCCATCTGGAATGACATGATGCCGCAGGAGGCGGCAATCGTGCCTTCGAGGACCGTCGGTGCAATCGAGCCGTCCGGCAGGATCTGTCCGCCGATTTTCAGCATTGCGTTGCAGGCGGTGTGCATGACGAAGAACGCGATCATCGCCGAGAGTGCCGCGACCTCCTTCTCCGCCTTTGCCATGCCGATGGCGACACCGACCGCGAAGATGATCGGCAAATTGCCGAAGATCGTGCTGCCTGCACTTGCCATGATCGAGAGCAGTGAATGCAGTGCCGTGCCCGCACCGAGGACACCGCCGAGCCCGTACGTCTCGATCGTCGTCGGGTTCGTGAACGACGCGCCGATGCCGAGCAGGATACCTGCAATCGGCAGGATCGCGACCGGCAGCATGAAGCTGCGCCCGACGCGTTGGAGCACACTAAAGATTTCATCCTTCATGTTTCTCTATACCCCTTTCCCTCCGCGTCCATCCCCTGTACGCCCTCCCCTTTGGGCGAATCAGGGAAGCACTGATAAATTCAGCACCGCCATCTTAGCGCATCTTTTTTGCCCGCTTTTTGTCGGCAAATCCTCCACATAGCTTTTGCTATGCGTCCGGTTTGCCTCCTCAATCGGACGAAAAAATCTACGCCAATCTGAC
>CAJPOT010000036.1 GCA_905372355.1 uncultured Selenomonas sp.
CCTTCGGGCTTGACTTCTTGGACTTTCATAGTAAAAAAGGTTTGGGTGTGAATAAGAAAATGGCTCAAAAATTTTATGCCGTGCGTGCGGGACGTGCGACGGGAATCTTTCTTACATGGGAGGACTGCCGCGCGCAGGTAGAAGGCTTTCGCAGCGCACGATACAAGAGCTTTCCGACGGAGGAGGAAGCCCGCGCCTGGCTTACGGCGGCGCAGCCTTTGTCGGCGCTCTTCGAGGAAGAGGAAGCCGCGCCGACGCGCCGTGCGTCCGTGCGCAAAAAAAGCGCTGCAATGGGCGGCAGAGCGAATGAAGCGGCGGATGACGCATCTCTCTGCCATGTCTATACGGACGGCTCGTGCCTTCGGAATCCGAACGGGCCGGGCGGCTGGGCGGTCTGCATCGTGCGTCCGGGTGAGGAGATGGAGACGCTTTCGGGCGGCAATTCTTCGACGACGAACAACCGCATGGAGATGACGGCGGCGATCGAGGCGCTGCGTCATCTGCCCAAGCGAGAGCCGATCGTGCTGTCGACGGACAGCCAGTATCTGAAGAACGGCATCACGAAGTGGATCTTCAGTTGGAAACGGCGCGGCTGGAAGAAAGCGGACGGGACTCCCGTCCTCAATCAGGAGCTTTGGCAGGAACTCGATGGCCTGATTGCCGGGCGAAGCATCATTTTCCGCTGGGTCAAGGGTCATGCGGGGCACAAGTATAATGAGATCTGCGACATGTTGGCAAAAAGAGAAGCACAAGCCTTTTTATGAAGGTTTGTGCTTCTCTTTTTGCCTACTGCCGCTCCAGCGTCGATTCGCCATAATCGTTGACGGTCACGGAGCCTTTGACGAAGACGAGGGCGGCGAGCAGGAAGACTTCGTAGATTTCGAGGGCGAAGGCGGCGGCGATGATTTCGAGACCGAACGGTTCGCGTGCGAGGATGCGAGGGTCGCCGCCGAAGAATGCGAGGCAGCCGATGAAAGCGAGCGTGAGCACGAGCGGCACGCCTGCGAGCCAGCCGCTTCTGCCGATGTCGTGCAGACGCTGTGTGACGATGCCGATGGGCAGGATGGCAGCGAGGGCGCAGGAGACCGATGTGCCGTAGAGAGCGACGAGATTGCCGAGAGGCTGCGGCAGGCGCTCCGCCGTTTCCAGCACGACGAAGACGAGCAGCGAGACGAAGAAGAGGAGGAAGAGCAGGCGCAGTAAGAAGCGCTTGCGGTTCATGCGCCCCTTGAGTTGGAGCATGCGCAGGAAGAACGGATAGTCCTCCTTGGGGCGCTCCGCGATATAGGGGCGCAAATCAGCGGCGCTCTCGGGTGAGCCGGAAGCATTGCTCGAAAACTCTCCTTCGGCAAAGATCAGATAGACGTGCAGGAGGATGAGCAGGGTGAGTGCCGCGCCCCCATAGGGCAGGGCGCTCTTGAGCAGCAGATGATCGGGAGCGACGCCTAAAAGCGGCGGCAGACCAAGGAAGAGGAGCAGTATACGACCCTCTTCGGCGAGCGCGAGGATAATGAGCGGGCAGATGACGGCGATGAGCCATGCTGTATCGCCGTAGCCGAGGTCATGCCAGCGCCGCATGGCCGCGCGCAAGAATACGATCAGTAGAAGTGCAAGAGGCACGCTGATGAGGAGGATGGCGGCGAAAGCGGCCGCGAGCGAGATGTTTTCCGACGGCATGGGGCGGCCTGCGCCGAGCCATGAGAGGACGGCAGCCGTCACACCCGTGACGAGCGCGGCGAGGCCTGCCGCCGCGACGAGACTGCCGATGAGGTGCAGGACGAAGAGCTTTTGCCCCATGCGGCCTTCGGGCGAGAGCCATTTTTCGAAAAGCCCCTGCAGGAAGCCGCCGCGCGGCGGCGGCTTCACCTCTTCTTCCAATTCGGCTGCCATCTCGCTGCGCTTTTCCTCGTCTGCGAGCAATTCCTGCAAGAGTTCGGCGGCACTTTGGCGCGGCCGCGCTTCGCCGCTCGGCGGTGTTCTTTCCTCGATGCCGTCTTTTTCTGCCTGTGTCTGTCTTTCTGCTGATATCTCTGTCGTGTCAAGGCCGTTCGTGTCGGTTCGCCCGTCTAGTCTGTCCAGCCTGTCCAGCTCGTCCAGCCTGTCCAGCTCGTCCAGCTCGTCTATATCCTCAGAGCCATCGCTGTCGTCTGTCGGTGGTTCTTTCGCTTTTTCCGAAGGGAGCAGCATTTCTTCGAGCGCCGCTTCACTCGAAAAGCTCTCGCGTCTCAGGCGTTCCAGGATGCTTTCCGTGTCTTCTGCTGCCTTGCCTGTTTTTGCCATCGGTCATGTCTCTCCTTCGATTCATATCGTTCTCCTGCTTGATTCCTTCAAAATGCGGTCGTAGATGTAGCCTTCGCGCACGCCCGAGTCGCTGTAGGCGATGAAAGAAAGTGCGAAGCGTTCGGTGAGAAGGCCGGCGATGACGAGGCCGGGCAGGAGCGTGTGCATGCGGTCGGGAACGGTGCGCATGAGATGCACGGCGTCATCTTCTGTGAGATGGCGATCGCGCAGGAAGCGCGCGAGCAGCGCATCGATTGCCGCGCGTGTGATCGCCTGGCCGTCCGAGGCGGAAAAGAGAGCGGCAGAGAGCGCCGCTGCGCCCTTGAAAGTGCCGCCGATGCCGCAGGCGGGAAGTCCTTGAAGCCCCGTGAAATCTGCGGCGGAATCGAGGATGCGTGCGGCGTCCGTGCGCATCTTCGCGACTTCCTCGCGAGACGGCAGGAGCTCTTTCGTGAATTTCGTGTGCAGGTAGAGAGAGCCGACGGGAAGGCTCGTCTTGCGCACGATTTTTTGCGCCTTGTAGTGAACCATCTCCGTGCTTGCTCCGCCGATGTCGAAGAGCAGTCCTTCTTCAGCGGCAAGGTCGTGCGTCGCGCCGATGAAGTCAAGCTCCGCTTCTTCTTCGCCGCGAATTACATAAATATCCAGTCCTGTGCGTGTTTTGATTTCCTCGATTGCCTCACGGCTGTTCGCGGCGTTCCTCAGAGCGCCCGTTGTGAAAATCGAGACGTTCTCGATGTGCAGCGCCGCAAGGAACTTTTGGAAATCTTCGAGCGCGTAGACGAGCCGCTTGATGCCGCGCTCTTCGAGCACGTTGTCGTGCATAAACGAGGCGAGTCCCACCGTCGTGTCCTTTTTCTTCATGATTTGCTCCACGGCGCTGTCCTTGATTTGGTAGACCGCCATGCGCACGGTGTTGGAGCCGATGTCGATGATTGCGTGTATCATGGGAATCCTCCGTTATTTGCCAAAAAGGTCGAAGAGCTGCTTGCCGATGAGCACGGTCGTCACGGCGATGAAGAGCGGCCGTACATAGGAACTTCCCTTCTTGATGGCGAGGCGCGCGCCGCACCAGGCGCCGACGATCATGGATATGCCCATGGGGATGGCGTAGGTGAAATCGACGAGACCGAAGTAGGCGAAGAGCACGACGGCGGCGAGGTTGCTCGCAAAATTCAGTGCGCGCGCGTTTGCCGCCGCGCCGAGAAAGTCGAAGCCCACGAGCAGGAAGGCGAAGAGCATGAAGGAGCCTGTACCCGGTCCGAAGAAGCCGTCGTAGAAGCCGAAGGTGAAGGCGACGACGGCGGAGAGCAGGAGAACGCGGCGCGTCATGCCACGGTACTTGTTCTCGCGTCCCCAGTCGCGGCGGAATATGCTGTAGAGGAGCACGAGTGCGAGCATGACGACGACGAGAGGGCGCAGGAAGTCGGGCGGCACCTGCCGCACGACGAGCACGCCGACGGCGGAGCCGAGGAGCGTGATGGGAAAGAGCAGGCGGATGAGGTTCATATCGACCTTGCCGCTCTTGATGAAGGAGATGAAGCTCGTGCACGCGCCCATGACGGCAGCCGCCTTGTTCGTGCCGAGCACCTCTAGGAGCGGCAGCCCCGTCATCATCAGCGCAGGGATGGAGATCAGCCCGCCGCCGCCGACGACAGCGTCGATGAACGCTGAAAAGAAGCCCATGATGCAGATGAAGAGCAGCATTTCCAAGCCCATGATTCAAGCCTCCCCACTAATGTTGTATTTATATAGTACTATGAAAGTCCAAGAAGTCAAGCCCGAAGG
>CAJPOT010000037.1 GCA_905372355.1 uncultured Selenomonas sp.
AAACTTTTGTCCACGGGAAAAATCTAAAACTCATGGCATTTTCCCGAGAATTTCTCCCTTCACTGTAACAGAGTATAGCATGGAAACGCATTGCTGTCAACCGTGTGCGTGACACCGTGCGCGAAAGGCACGTCCCCCAGCAAAACGGGGCTATGCAGGATTGGCGCAGCAGGCGAACCGGGTCATTCTTGGGAATCTGCATTTCAAAATTTAGAGGCAGGCAAGGTTGATAAGTTTTCGCTCCATGCGGTATAATCTGGTTGTAAGATTCGGTTTTTTAGCATAAGTCTATTTTGCACTCGCCTCCCCCCTTTTGCTAGGGCGGAGGCTTTTTTGTGCATGAAAAAGCTGTCGCACATGATTTATGTGCGACAGCCCCTTGTTATTTAGAGACGTGCTATTTCACATCCCCTTTTCCTGTATCATTTTGCATCCGCACTCTTTTCGCGCGGCTTGTCGATCCAGTCCGTGACGGGAAAGAGCGTCGAGGAAAAGTTCGCCTCGTCCATCAAGCGGTCAAGCTCGAAGAGCGCGAGGATGCGCGCTGTGCCGCTCCTCGTATACTCACCGTTGTAGCCGCGCGAAGCAGGCAGATCGATGACGAGATCGCGCTCGCGGTCGTAGCCGATGAGCTGCAGACTGACGTAGCTGTGCAGGATGAGATCGCCCTTCCAGTTGCGATAGGAGGACTCCCCGTAATTCGTGACGACGAAACCCGCGATGTAGTCGGCATCCGTCGCCTTCGCGGCTTCGCGCACACGCTCCTCAAGCTTTCCCTTTCCGTCGTAGATGATCTTCATCGCCTGCTGCACGCCGGCGTCGTCTGCATAGACCACGGCGCGCAGCGTCTCATTGAGCGGCACGCGGAAGTCGCGCACGAAGCGCGACTTCATCTCCTCGATGACCTCGGGCGGCATCGAGCGCGGCACGACGGGACGCAGCAGCACGATATGACGCTGGCCGAGCGGCGCGGGAAGCATCTCCTTCCCGGACGCCGCCTTTGGGTCGGCCGCGCTTTCCGCTGAAGATTTTGCGTCAGACCCCTTTTCGGCGGCTGCAGCCTTGGCAGCCGCATTCTCACTGGCTGCGACCTTGACGGCAGAAGCTGCCGCACTCTCTGCTGCATTTGCAGGCAAAGGAAGAACCGCCGTGAGAAGGGCGAAAAGAAGAACGCGCGTCAGAATCCTTGCAAGACCATGCCGCATGGCATTCTCCTTAGTTCTTCGATGAGGAATGCTCGCCTTCGGATGCCGCGACGACGACGGCGACAGCGCCATCGCCCGTGACGTTGAGGCATGTGCGGATCATGTCGAGGATGCGGTCGATGCCGGCGACGAGGGCAAGGCCTTCAAACGGGAGCTGAGCCGCCTGCAGAACCATCGCGAGCATGATGAGGCCCGCGCCCGGCACGCCTGCCGTGCCGATGGAAGCGAGCGTGCCCGTGAGGACGATCATCGCCATCTGCTGGAACGTGAGATCGATGCCGAAGACGTTCGCGATGAAGAGCGAGCACACGCCCATGTAGAGTGCCGTGCCGTCCATGTTGATCGTCGCGCCCAGAGGCAGGACGAAGGACGAGATCTTGCGCGAGACGCCGAGCTTCTCCTCGCAGTTCTTCATGTTGACCGGCAGTGTGCCCGAACTCGAACACGTCGTAAACGCGAGCATCATCGCTTCCGACATGCCGCGGAAGAACTTCACGGGACTCATCTTGCCGAAGACGGAAGCCATCGTTGAGTAGACGAGAACCGCGTGGATGACGCTGCCGATGAAGGAGCAGACGATGACGGAAAGGAGCGGCAGCAGCACCTTCGGCCCGTTCTTTGCGACGACGGGCAAAAGGAGCGCGAAGACGCCGTACGGCGCGAACGACATAATCATGCCGATCGCCTTGTAGCAAACCTCGGCGCAGGCGTCAAAGAAGTGGATGAGCTTCTCGCCGCGTTCGCCGCCGACCTGCGTGATGGAAACGCCGATGAAGAGCGCGAAGATGATGACGGGCAGGATGTCGCCCTTCGCCATCGACGCGACGGGATTGGTCGGGATCATGTTGACGAAGACCTGCATGATGGACGGCGCTTCCTTCACCTCGGGCGCCGTGCCGCTCATCTGAAGCCCTACGCCCGGATGAATGACGCCCGCGACGGCGAAGCCGATGACGATGGCGACCGCCGTCGTAAAGAGGTAAATGCCGACGGTCTTGGCGCTGATGCGCCCGAGCGTCTTCGTGTCGCCGAGGCTCGTGACGCCGACGATCAGCGACGAGAAGACGACGGGCACGATCATCATCTTGATGAGGTTGATGAAGATCGTGCCGATCGGCGCGATCCACCAGTTGATGAAGCCGATGTACTCTTCTCCCACGGCAAGTCCGACGACGACCGCGAGGATGAGCGAGATGAAAATGCGTACAGAAAGATTCAAGGTTTCCACACCCTTTCATAAAAATATAGATATTAGGAGCAATTCCTCCAAGAGATTTTCTCTTGGAAAAGCGCGGAACTGTCTTATTGCCACTTCATTATAGCAAATTCTCCCGCTTGCGTCTAATCGACCGAGAATACCATCGTGCCGCGCCTTGCAGGGCAAACCGCCTAGTTTGGAGGCATCTCAGGACGCTGACTCTTTCTCTCAGGCGATATTGACGCCCGTGACGCCCTCGATGCGGCTGACGGCTTCGGCGAGCGCGACGCCCTTGATCTTCGCGTGGTTGAAAAGCTCGAATTCCAGCACGAGAGCATGGTCGCTGTCATGCGAGCGCATCGTCTTGACCGTATGCACGGTGAGGCTCATATCCTCCAGGCACTCGTTGATGTGTACGATCTGGCCGGGCAGGTCGCGTGTGAAGACCGTCAAGAGGATGTGGTTATCGTGCAGCACCCACTCGTCGATGCGCGAAAGCGCGCCGAGCGTCACGAAGACGAGCCCTGTCGCCAAAAGAGCCGCTGTATAGTAGCCACCGCCGACGGCGAGGCCGACGCCCGCGACGACCCAGAGGCAGGCGGCCGTCGTCAGTCCCGTGACCGTCAGCCCCTCCTTCATGATTGCGCCTGCACCCAAGAAGCCGATGCCAGAGACGACCTGCGCCGCAAGGCGTGCAGGATCAGCGTTCGTCCTGCCTTCGACGCCCTGATAGATCGCCGTCGAGATGAGCATGACGAGGCACGAGCCGAGGCACACGAGCATGTTCGTGCGAAGCCCCGCCGACTTGCGGCGCGACTGCCTCTCGTAGCCGATGACGCCGCCGAGGACACACGAGAGCGTCAGCCGCAAGAGTATTTCCCATTCGGATACCATAGGGCCTCCTTCCAAGATGGATATGCTTAGGGAAGCGCTGATAAAATGAAGTCGCCAGATGTGCGAAGATGGGGGGCTGAATTTATCAGTGCTTCCCTAGAACTTATCCCCAGATTTGTCCACTTTGTGCATAAACCCTGTGGAAAAGTCGCTGCTTTCGCAAGAAAAATCAACCATCAGCCGCTCTGTGCAGAACTTATCCACAGGATTGTGGACAGTGTGGATAATGAATCAGGCGCAAGATATGTCCGTGCCGGTTGAAAAAAAGGCCGCCTTCCCGTGTACAATCCCGCCGTCTTTTTCTATAAACGTGTATCAGATGATACCGATGAAATGCTGCACGATGAGCGAAACAACGGCGACGGCGATCCAGCAGAAAAGCCCGAGCGTGATGGGGCGCACACCGTTCTTTAAGAGCGCGGCGAAGTCCGTGTTGAGACCGATGGCGCTCATGGCGAGCACGATGGCGAACTTGCCCGCTTCCCCGA
>CAJPOT010000038.1 GCA_905372355.1 uncultured Selenomonas sp.
CTCTTCCTCTCATTTCAAACGCCAGAGGAGATTCCGGGCATCACGGTTGAAAACATGCTTCGGACGGCGAAGCAGGCGGTGACGGGCGAGAAGGTCAAGATCATGGCATTCAAGAAGGAACTCAAAAAGACGATGGAAGAGCTGAAGATCGATCCTTCGTATGCCGAACGTTACATGAACGTGGGCTTTTCGGGTGGCGAGAAGAAGCGCAACGAGATCCTGCAGCTTTTGATGCTCGCGCCGAAGCTCGCGCTGCTCGATGAGACGGATTCGGGACTCGACGTCGATGCCGTGCAGATCGTCTCCTCGGGTATCGAGAAGTACCATACGGCGGACAACAGCTGCCTCATCATCACGCACAACTCGAAGATTCTGGAAAAGCTCAAGGTTGACCGCGTGCATGTTATCATCGGCGGACGCGTTGTCGAAGAGGGTGGTCCGGAACTCATCGATGAGGTGAACCGCCGCGGCTTCACGCATATCCTCGACGACGCTGCGGCAAAGTGAGGTGGGCGAGATGGCAAAGAAGAAAACCTTTGTGGAGGACATCGAACGCACGCTCTACGACATCAAGAACCACGACGTCCCCGTCTACAAGGCGCAGCAGGGGCTGACGGAGGACATCATCCGCGACATCGCGAAGCAGAAGCACGATCCCGATTGGATGCTTGAGTTCCGTCTGAAGTCACTCGAGACGTACAATAAGATAGCGCTTCCCTCGTGGGGGCCGGATCTCTCGGAGCTGAATATGGATGAGATCGTCACCTACGTGCGCCCTGATGCGAAGATGACAGGAAACTGGAAGGAAGTTCCCGAGGACATCAAGGATACGTTCGATCGACTCGGCATCCCCGAAGCGGAGAAGACGTCGCTCGCGGGTGTCGGTGCACAGTACGATTCGGAAGTCGTCTACCACAGCATACAGGAAAGTCTCGTGAAGCAGGGCGTTGTCTACACCGATATGGAAACGGCGCTCGTCGAACACGAGGATTTGGTCAAGAAGTACTTCATGAAGCTCGTGCCGCCGAAGGATCACAAGTTCGCGGCGCTGCACGGCGCCGTCTGGTCGGGCGGCTCCTTCGTCTACGTGCCCGAGGGCGTCAATGTGGAGATTCCATTGCAGTCGTATTTCCGACTCAACGCGCCGGGCGCGGGGCAGTTCGAACATACGCTGATCATTGTGGAAAAGGGTGCGAACCTACACTTCATCGAGGGCTGCTCGGCGCCGAAATACAATGTGACGAACCTCCATGCAGGCTGCGTGGAACTGTTCGTCAAGGAAGGGGCACGCCTTCGCTACTCGACGATCGAGAACTGGTCGCGCAACATGATGAACCTCAACACGAAACGCGCCCTCGTTGAAAAAGATGGCCTGATCGAGTGGGTCTCCGGCTCTTTCGGCTCGCACGTCTCCATGCTCTACCCGTGCAGCATTCTGCACGGCGAGCGCGCACGCTGCGAGTTCACGGGCGTGACCTTTGCGTCGAAAGGGCAGACGCTCGACACGGGTGCGACGGTCATCCACACGGCACCGCACACATCGGCGACGATCAACACGCGTTCGATCTCGAAGGCGGGCGGCAAGGCAATCTACCGAAGCGCTGTGAAGGTCGCGAAGAATGCACCTTTCACAAAGTGCTCGGTCAACTGCGAATCCCTGATGCTCGACAGCATTTCGCGCTCCGACACGCTTCCTGCCATGGACATCGAGGGCGATGAGGCAGATATTGGGCACGAGGCGAAGATCGGCCGCATCAGCGACGAGGCGGTCTACTATCTGACGAGCCGGGGCATCGACGAGGAGGAGGCGCGCGCGATGATCGTGCGCGGTTTCGTCGAGCCGATCGCGAAGGAACTGCCTTTGGAATACGCCGTTGAGATGAACAATCTCGTCAATATTGAGCTTGAAGGCACGATGGGATAAGGAGGGAAAGAATATGCAGAATCAAGAACTTTTCAGTTCCATTCCCATGCGTACATGGCGCTGGCTCGGCGTCAACGGCGCGGCTCTGCCCGATGGACTCGATGCCGCCGAAGTGCAGAAGATCCATGTGAAGGCGGGCGAGAAGAAGGAAGCCGTCCAGATCTATCGGGCGGGCGGCCATGCCGAGATCGAGGCGCATGTTGAGGCAGGCGGAACGCTTTCCCTCGTCAAGGTGCAGCTCGTGCCCGAAGGGGAAAATCATGCCGACGACGTCAAGGTGCGCGTCGAAGAGGGCGGCGCATTCTCCTATACGATCTTTGAGGTCGGCGCGAACGAGCTCGTATCGAAGCTTTCCGTCGAGCTTGCGGGAAAGGACGCCGCAGCGGATATCGCGGCTTTTTACTTCGCTGACAAGAAGCGCAAGTTCGACTTCAACTATCTCGTGCGCCAGAGGGGCGAGCATACGGACGCAAATATGCAGGTCAAGGGCGCATTGATGGACGAGGCGCAGAAGGTGTTTCGCGGCACGCTCGACTTCATCGCAGGTTCAGCTGGCTCTGTTGGTCGCGAGAACGAGGACGTCATTGTCCTCTCTCCCGGCGTGCGCAACCGCTCTGTGCCGCTGATGCTCTCAGGCGAGGGCGACGTCGACGGACATCATGCCGTGAGCATCGGCAAGATGGACGAGGCGAAGCTCTTCTATCTGATGAGCCGCGGACTCGATCTCGCCGAGGCGCGGCGTCTCGTCGTCGAGGCCGATCTCTTCCCCGTGCTCGCGCGCATTTCGGACGAAGCGCTCAAGGAGGAGATTGCCGCTTCCATTGAAGGGAGGATCGAAGATGCGGACTGAGGAAGACATTCGCAAGGATTTTCCCTTGCTCACGCACAAGATGAACAATCAGCCGCTCGTCTACCTCGACAACGGCGCGACGACGCAGAAGCCGAATGAGGTCATTCAGGCGATCTGCGGCTACTACGGCGGCTGCAACGCGAACCCGCATCGGGGCGCGTACGCGCTCTCCGTCAAGGCGACGGACATCTACGAGTACACGCGGGCAGCGACGCGCTCCTTCATCCACGCACGCCTGCCGCAGGAGATCATCTTTACGAAGAATGCGACGGAGGCGCTGAACCTCGTCGCCTACAGCTACGGTCTCACGAATGTTGAGGCGGGCGACGAAATCGTCATCTCCATCGCCGAGCATCACTCGAACCTCGTGCCGTGGCAGATGGTCGCCCAGGCGAAGGGCGCTGTCTTGAAGTACATGTACCTCGAAAAGGACGGCAGGCTCTCCGTCGAGGAAGCGAAGAAGAAGATCACGAAGAAGACGAAGATTGTCGCCGTCACGGAAGTTTCGAACGTCCTTGGCCTCATCAACCCGGTCCGTGAGATTGCTGCTGTCGCGCACGAAAACGGCGCCGTGATCCTCGTCGACGGCTCGCAGAGTGCGGCGCACATGGCGGTCGATGTACAGGATATGGACTGCGACTTCTTCGCGTTTTCGGGGCACAAACTGCTCTCGCCCATGGGCATCGGCGTGCTCTACGGCAAGGCGGCCTTGCTCGATGCCATGCCGCCGTTTTTGCGCGGCGGCGACATGATCGAGTACGTCACGGAGCAGGAGACGACGTTCGCCGAGCTGCCGCAGAAGTTCGAGGCGGG
>CAJPOT010000039.1 GCA_905372355.1 uncultured Selenomonas sp.
TTCTCGGGAAAATGCCATGAGTTTTAGATTTTTCCCGTGGACAAAAGTTTCCTTGGTATCACAGGGTTTGCGGACGTTTTCAGCCGATTTTGGCGACAAAAAAATCCCGCGAGGTTGCGGCGATTTGCCAAAAAGAGCGATCCGTTTAGAAAACCCGCTTCTGGGTTCAGCTGTCCCAAGGGCTGTGAGGGACGGTATTGCATGCAATCCATACCGCTTGCGGTATTGAAACCGTAAACTTTCCCTCCTTCATCTCGAACACCTTTGATTGCATGCAATCCATACCGCTTGCGGTATTGAAACAGCCACAGAAAATTTCATCAAGGCTAACCATGTAGCCATTGCATGCAATCCATACCGCTTGCGGTATTGAAACTTAAGAATATCTTGTAATGTCGCGCCAAATAAAATAATTGCATGCAATTCATACCGCTTGCGGTATTGAAACTGCATCGCGCTCGAAAGCGACGTAGTGCTTTCCTCATTGCATGCAATCCATACCGCTTGCGGTGTTGAAAAAGGACAGATTTGTGCAGAATCTCTAAGAGGATGAAAATAAGCCCTGCGGCGAAGCCGCAGGGCTTATTTTGTCGGTCTATGGATGCAGTTTTCCTAGCAGTGTATATGTCTTTCTAGCAGCAACAGCGCTTCCTCGAAAGGCGGCCTCAGATCCTGTGCCTCGCCGGACTTGCTGTATCCTTCTTCCTCCACGATGTTCCTCATGGCCGGCTTCGCGGCAAAGACTCGTCCGGACGCTTACCGATACTCGCGAAACCGCGTGAAGACGAAGCGGCTGATCTTGCGTGCCGAACCGTCTTCCGCCTGCTCCTCGATCGCCTCCCTGCGGCTCGTTGCCGCAAGGACAGTTACGCCCGCCGCACGCAGGAGGTTCACGAGATGGTAGACGTAGGTGAACTCGCCCTGACACAATACGGCGCGAGGCTTCTTCGCCAAGATCTTCGCGGCATTCTCCACAGCGATCTTCGCGACGCGCTCCTCGTCCCAATCCGCCCCGATGTCGGGAAACGGCAGATCCTCGATCTCGCCCCAGGCGTGCGCCGCCTCTTTCTGCGCCGCCGGCCACTTCGCCGAGGCATGATTCGTATGGTTGATGAACATGCAGCTTCCTCCTATGCGTTTCTAAGCCTTTCGATGTAGGCGGCGATCTCTTCTTCCAGCCGGTCGTTTTCCGACGCACCTTGATTTCTGCGAGCCGTAGGCGCATTTTCGGCAGCGTGGTTCGTATCGTTGCGACCTTGGCGGATGAAATAGAAACCGCGCAAAAAATCGACGGCTTCCTCCGTCGCCTTCTGCGTATACATCAAAAGTTTCCCGTGGCCCGATAGCATCCTGCGGTAGCAAGCTTCCCGGCGCAGCCATTTCTCTTCGGGAGATTGCTGCTTCTTCGCGGTGCGTCTCTTTCTGGAGGTTGGATTTTTTCTGGCGCACGCCTCTCCACATTTCTTGCCGTCTATGCCCAGTGCGGTGAAAATATCCTCATTCGAGCTGCCTGCCAAGCGCCGCAAAATCTCTTCATGAAAAAACTTCTTCTTCGGCGATGGATGCAAAATGGCGATGGTACGGTCGATGATGGCATTGCGCGTGCGGAAATCCATCTGTCGCAAATCATAGTTCCGCCATTTGGAGGCGATTTCATCGTAAGCGGCAAAAAAACTTTGCACGCCTCGTTTCATTTCCGGCGGCAAGTCCTCGACTCTTGTGCGAACTCCGCTGCTCAGTATCGTGCGAAGGAGGTTCGTCATTTCCTTGAAGGAAGCGTTATGGAAATCTCCTTCTGGAACAGACGTCGTCGGCGATTTCACTTCTTTGCTTTCCGTCACCTGGCCATACGAATTGATGAACTCCTGCTGCCAGCTCCGCATTCCCGCGCCGGAATCGCCGCGCTCTTGGCATTGCTCGATGACCTCTTCATCCTCCGTATAGCAGATTTTTTTCTCCACCAAGATCGCCGGAATCCACTCCGTGCAAAGTGTCATTGCTTGCTGCAGGAACTTCTTTTGCACGCACCACGCGATGATGTCGAGGCGACGATCCGATTTCTCGCTCGACGCATTCTTGATGACAGAGCCGTATTCTCCCTCGATGACGCCGAGGATGTGCGAGAACATCTCCTCTTCGATGGAAGCGGGTTTCGATTGACGAAAGGCGCGAATCTTCTCGGCGAGATCGGTCATCTCGTCTTCGATGACGCTCGTGCGGCAGATGCGTATGGCGTCGGAAAAGCGCCGCATGGCGGCAAAGAGCGTGGAAAAATCCTCGCTGTGACGCGGACTGCGGCTGAAATACTCCTCCAGAGCCTGTACACTGCCGTACTTCTGGAACTCGTCCGCACCCGCGACGAGGTCGAACATGCGGCGAATATCATCCGTCAGATGAACGCGGCTCTCCCCGCCCCGAACAAGATCCGAATATACGACATGCCCCATGCGGATGCCCATGTACTTCGACAACTGCATGACGACGAGCAGCATCATCGCCGCATAGCGAAAGCCGCCCGTCATATCGGCATGAAGGACGAGCTCTGCCTCAGGCTCTTTTTCGTGCACGCGTTCGGCAAAGGCGCGAACACGCTCCGCGATGCCCGCAATGCTGCGCATCGAATCCTCGATGCCCATTTTCGAATATTCGCTGTCCTCGAATACCTGCGCGAGCTCCGGGTACTTCCTCGCGCTCTGCGCCTTCAAAAGCTCGACGGCGGACATCGACTCAGAACCGTATTTCTCCATCAGTGCCAGCCAATCTGCCGAATTCCGCGTCACCTTCTCGCGCGCTTGATCTGTCTCGATCAGAATGATCTTCGCCAAGCCGCCTTCCGCCCGCAGCAGAGACTGCAGCTGACAAACGGCGGCTTCGTTCGTCTGCATGCACGAAAATATCTCTTTCCCATCGACGCTCCGATATTCGACGTTCGTCGGATTATTCGCCAACTGACTCACGAAAGCCACCATCACATGAACATTTTTCGTCATAGAATCCTTCCCCCAAAAAGCCACTCGCAAATGTATTTCCAGCAGTCTGTCTGCGTTGTTGAAGATGTCGCGCAAAAGAGAGTCCCCGTATGCATGCTGCGGTTTCCTCATAGAACGGCTCACTTTTTCATATTATACTATAAGCCGTGCCATCCGGACAAGGAGTGCTGGTGGCTTCGGCTGCATCATCCTGCGCATCGAAGCGCTCTCACCGCCCTCATGTACACGGTTGACATCGGACATATTTCTATGCTATACTTTGTTACAGTGAAGGAAGAGATTTTGGGGAAAATGCCATGAGTTTTAGATTTTTCCCGTGGACAAAAGTTTCCTTGATATT
>CAJPOT010000040.1 GCA_905372355.1 uncultured Selenomonas sp.
GACTTCGATATGTCCGTCCGCTTGTGCAAGCAGCGAAGCTGCTTCCTCGGTGGCGGCGGCATTCGTCTTTGCACGGAGTCCGTCGAGTGTCACCTTGCCGCCGGCTGCGTTTACGGCTATGCTTTCCTTTGCACCGCCAACCTCGATCTCCGTCATGCCGGAAACGGTCGTCGTACCGCCACCGGTGCGAATGCCCCAGGCGTAGTTGAGAGGTGCCGCCGACGTTGTATCGTCCACCATGAGCTTCAGCGTCTTCGCCTTGATGTCGAGCACCTTGTCGTCATTCGCTACGGCAACGGCCTCTTCTGCACCTGTCGTCTTGCCGCCGCTCTTGACCGTCAGCACATTGCTCTCTGCGTCGATATGGATGTCTTCGAGCGACTTGATCGCGCCCACCTCATCCGACGGGGCGTTCTGATAGGTAATGCTCGAATTCTTCGTGAAATGATATGTTCCATCCGAAAGCCGGACATTTGCATCAACGTACTCCTGATCCGCCGTTTTTCCGAGAAGGCGCGTCGTGAAACCCGTCTTTGTCTGTGGCAGATCGACGGCAGTCGTATGGGAATAGCCGCCCTGTCCCGTCGCTTCATCAAACGCGATGTTCTCAAGGCGCTTGCTTGCAGACGACGCCGTCAGACCTTCGGCGATCTCGACCTTGCCCGTGAGATTGCGCTCACTCGTCGTATACGCCGTGTAGTAAAGTTTCTTCGCGAGCGCATCGAGGGTTTCGCTCACGAGGTTTTTCTCTGCCGCCTTCGCCGCTTCTGTCCTGAGTCCGGCACTATCCGTCGTCAGCGTGATGGCACTGTTTTCAGCGGCGTTATTTATGCGGAAGTCGCCGCCTTCTATCGTTGTTGGCGTCGCTTCTTTGTGCGCATAGAATACGCGCGTATGACCGCTGTAGTTGTCAACGGTGATATCCTTCTCATTCTTCTGGAAGATCACCCCCGCATGATCGGCGTCCGCGCCTCCCCGCAAGGATGCAAGACGACTTCCCTCGAAGGTGTAGTCGTAATCCTTGCCCAGACCTGCGTATCTTTGATCCGGTTCATATCTGCCGTATTTGTCATTGTTCCATACAGCGCCGTCCTGCAGCCAGAAGTTGATCTTCCCTTTGCCGAAGGCAAGACCGTTGAGTTCGGAGTCATGATTTACCATGGCGACATCAATGCGGCTCGCGTCACCCATGGCTCCGACATTGCCGGACATCTTCACGGTATGGCTGCCGGCCGTGCCTTCCTTGGCATTGACAGAGATCTGACCCGACGTGCCTGCGAGGAGTGCCATGGCTTCCTCACTCTCAGAGACCTTCGCCTTCAGACCTTCCAGCGTCACCGTTCCTTCTTTTGCCTCTACGGCGGCGGTCAATGCATAGGAGGAGACACCTATTTCCGTCATACCGGAGACGGTCGTTGTGCCGCTCTCGCTGCGAATGCCCCAGGCATTCGGGATATATTTTTTGTCATCCGCATTCGCCTGCAGGCGGAGCGTGCCCGCCTTGATGTCAAGGTTTCCACCGCTGTTTCTGATTGCGGCTGCTTTGCCGCCATCGTCCGTATTCGTCACAACCGACAGCACATGATCCGATGCGTCGATCTTCACATCCTCTGACGGATGAATGACGCCTGCATCCTTCTCCGCTGCATTGTTATAGGTGATTGTCGAATCCTTCGTGAAGAAATACGTGCCGTCCGACTGCCTGACATTCGCGTCGACATACTCCTGATCTGCTGTCGTGCCGAGGAGACGCGTCGTGAACTCCGTCTTCGTCTGCGTCGGATCGACAGCGGGGGTATAGGCGTAGCTGCCCTGTCCCGTCGTCTCGTCGAACGTGATGTTCTCAAGGCGCTTGCTCGCAGACGACGCCGTAAGGCCTTCGGCGATCTCCGCTTTGCCCATGAGGTTGCGCTCGTTCGTCGTATACGCCGTGTAGTAGAGCTTGTTCGCCAGCGCGTTGAGCGTCTCGCTCACGAGGTTCTTGTCCGCCGCTCTCCACGATTCCGTATTGAGCCCGGCATTGTCCGTCGTCAGCGTGATGGCGCTGTTTTCAGCTGCGTTCTTTATGTGGAAGTCACCGCCCACCATCGTATTCGGCGCAGCTGCGTCGTGTCCGTAGAACACGCGCGTATGACCGCTGTAGTTGTCGATCGTGATGTCCTTGTCATTCTTCTGGAAGATCATGCCCGCGCTGTCCGCCGAGGAACCGCCTGTCAGATGGGTCAAACGGCTGCCCTGCCAGGATGTGGGAGCGCCGGACTTCAGCATGTTCGTCCACGCTGCACCATTTTGCAGCGTCAGGTCGATTTGCCCCGCTTCATGCGCCGTGAAGGCACCGGGGTGCTGCTGAGATTCCACCCGATCGACATCATAGGTCGCGGCGCCCGTCCAGTCGGAGTCCGACGTGGTCAGCGCTGCGACAACCGTTCCCTTGGAATCGAAAGGCGTGAGCTGTGCGTTGTCGCTCTTTCCATACTCGCGCATGACCTTCATGTCGCCGGAAATGTTCATTTTCTTGTTTCCGACATTGCCGTCCGGGCTGTTGAGCCGCACCGTTCCCACGTTTGCCTGAACAACATAGTACTGCTTCGTGTGATCGGCGTCCTCCGCCGTGCTGAGCGTGCCGCCGCTGATGTCGATGATGCCGTCCGTGCCTGTCACGCGCAGGATGCTGCCCTTGACGTTCCGGATGTCGGCATTGCCCTTGACCGTGACGTGGGCATCCTTGACCGCCGTAATGGCTGCAAGATAGCGCCCGTCGTCCCACTGATGATTCGGATCCACATATTCGGAAACGAGGGATTTCATAGTTAAATCGCTGTTGAACGTGACCCTGGGCGCAGAGCCAGCATTACCGTTCGTAGCCACACCAAACGCATAGACTCCCTTGGAACGAACTTCGTCAATCACGACGGGAGCGTCGATCTGGAGCTGTCCGGGCGCATAAATGCCCCATGCGCCGCTGCTCAGATTCGTCGATGTGTTCGTGGATTTGAGCGTCAGCACCTTCTCTGCACCGCTGTTCGCGATGCGGATGCCCGTGGCATCGTAGGCGGCAAGCGCAATGGGACCTCTGTCCGTACTGTTCGCTTCAAGATACAGGTTGTGCCCATTCATATCGACGACCATCGGATTTGTATGATTGTATGCTGACTTTCCTGCATAGAGCGCCACTTTATAGGCGGCATCCTTCGTCGCTATCGCCTGGCGGTCATAGGTCAGTATCTCCGACTCCGTAATTGGATCGGTCGATATTTCCGGCGTGTAGGCATAGCCTCCCTGGCCAGTCGTTTCATCGAACGTGATGTTCTCA
>CAJPOT010000041.1 GCA_905372355.1 uncultured Selenomonas sp.
GGAGGCGTTGCAGATTCCCGCGGCAGAGCGTGCAAAGTATGCGGCGCTTGTCCGCGGATAAAAAGATGTGTCTCCCGCATGGCCTCCGATTCGTTTGTCCCGCCCCTGCCCCTGCAACATTTAGTATGCAAAGGCAGGGGCTTTGTGTTATAATGAAACGAATACTGTCTTGGCGCAGGCTTTTTTGCGTACGCTATCATCATAGATCCACAGAACAGACTAGGAGAGTGAAACTACTTGTTCGGAATATCTTCGATACTCAAACGCTTCCTTGGCGACAACAATGACAAGGAGATCGCGCGCTATACGGCGATCGTCGAGCAGATCAACGCGCTCGAACCCACGATGAAGAACCTCACGGACGACAAGCTGACGGGCTACACGCGCCGCTTCCGCGAGCAGCTGGCAGAGGGCGTGACGATGGAGGAGATCCTGCCCGAGGCGTTCGCCGTCGTGCGCGAGACCTCGCGCCGCGTGCTCGGCATGCGCCACTTCGACGTGCAGCTCATCGGCGGCATCTGCCTCCACGAGGGGCGCATCGCCGAGATGCGCACGGGCGAGGGCAAGACCCTCGTCGCGACCACGGCGGTCTACCTCAACGCGCTGGAGGGCAAGGGCGTCCACATGGTCACGGTCAACGACTACCTCGCGCGCCGCGACAGCGAGTGGATGGGCAAACTCTACCGCTACCTCGGGCTGTCCGTCGGACTGATCGCACACAACATGGACTTCCCCGAGCGCAAGGCGGCGTATGCGGCGGACGTGACGTTCGGCACGAACAACGAGTTCGGCTTCGACTACCTGCGCGACAACATGGTGCTCTCCGAGGGGCAGATGGTGCAGCGACCGCTGCACTACGCCATCGTTGACGAGGTGGACTCCATCCTCATCGACGAGGCGCGCACGCCGCTCATCATCTCGGGGCCGGGCACGAAATCCACGGACAACTACCGCGTCATGGCAGAGGCGGTGCGCCACCTGAAGGAGGGCGAGGACTACACGGTCGACGAGAAGCAAAAGACCGTCGCGCCCGCCGACTCTGCCGTGCCGAAGATCGAGAAGATCGTCGGCATCACGAATCTGTATGCCCCCGAGAACATCGAGCTGTCCCACTGCTTCACGGCGGCACTGCGCGCAAAGGCGCTGATGCACCGTGACCGCGACTATGTGGTGAAGGGCGACGAGATCGTCATCGTCGACGAGTTCACGGGACGCCTGATGGAGGGGCGCCGCTACTCCGACGGGCTTCATCAGGCGATCGAGGCGAAGGAGGGCGTCAAGATTCAGCGCGAGTCGCAGACGCTCGCGAGTATCACCTTCCAGAACTATTTCCGTATGTATGACAAGCTCGCGGGCATGACGGGCACGGCAAAGACCGAGGAGAACGAATTCCTGAAAATTTACAACCTGCCCGTCATCGTCATCCCGACGAACAAGCCGATTCAGCGTATTGATGAAGCAGATGTCATCTACAAGACGAAGGCGGCGAAGTATCGCGCCGTCGGGAACGCCGTCAAGGAAATCCACGAGACGGGGCAGCCCATCCTCATCGGCACAACCTCGATCACGCAGTCCGAGGAGATGTCGCATGTCCTCAAGAAGAACGGCATCCCGCACGTCGTCCTCAACGCCAAGTTCCACGAGAAGGAAGCCGAGATCGTCGCGAACGCGGGGCAAAAGGGTGCGGTCACGATCGCGACGAATATGGCGGGGCGCGGCACGGACATCAAGCTCGGCGAGGGCGTGGAGGCGCTCGGCGGACTCTACATCGTCGGCACGGAGCGGCACGAGTCGCGGCGCATCGACAACCAGCTGCGCGGCCGTTCGGGGCGTCAGGGCGACCCCGGCGCGTCGAAGTTCTTCCTCTCGTTGGAGGACGACCTGATGCGCCTCTTTGCATCCGACCGCATCGCAGGCATCATGGACCGCCTCGGCATGGAGGAGGACGAGCCGATCGAGCACGCGATCATCACGCGCTCGATCGAGCACGCGCAGAAGAAAGTCGAGGCGCGCAACTTCGACATCCGCAAGCACGTCCTCGAGTATGACGACGTGATGAACCAGCAGCGCGAAGTCATCTACGGCGAGCGCAGGAAGATCCTCAAGGGCGAGAATCTGCGCGAGAACATCCTCGCGATGGTAAAACACATCATCAAGGACGAGATGACGCAGTACGCGAACGAGAAACTGTACCCCGAGGAGTGGCAGCTCGACGCGCTCATCGAGGATGCGGAGAAGGTGTATGCGCCGCAGGGGCGCCTCAAAAAGGCGGAGCTTGAGCAGCTCGCGCGCGACGAGATCCAAGAGGAGCTCGAGAAGGTCGCCGAGGAGGGCTACAAGGCGCGTGAGCAGATGTTCGGCGAGGAGAATATGCGCGAGCTGGAGAAGGTCGTCATGCTCCGCGTCGTCGATCAGAAATGGATGGATCACCTCGACCACATGGATATGCTGCGCGAGGGCATCAACCTGCGCGCGTACGGTCAGCGCAACCCACTCGTCGAGTACAAGATCGAGGCGCTGACCATGTTCGAGGAGATGGAGGCGTCCATCATGGATCAGATCGCCTCCCTCATGTACCATGTGAGCATCGTGACGCCGCAGGGAGCGGCGGCCGTCGCTCCCACGTCGGAGGATGGAACGCCGCGCCCCGCACCCGTGGTGGACGAGGGCGCACAGCGCCGCGCGGAGCAGCTGCTCGCACGCGAGCGCTCGAAGCTCGAGGATCACCTCTCGACCGCGCGCGCCTCGCACGGCGATGAGTCCGCCCCCGCCGAGGCAAAGTCGGCGAAGAAGGACGAGAGCGGCAAGAAGGTCGGGCGCAACGACCCGTGCCCCTGCGGCAGCGGGAAGAAGTATAAGAACTGCCACGGGAAGGATAAGTAGGGGTAAGGGCGCTTTGGGCTAGATGGATTTTCTATCGTCGGCAATGCGTATGAGCAACGAGTGCCCCTATCGCCTCGCGTTGCTCGGCACTTCCCCCGCTCGGCGGGGGAAGCTATCTGCCGTTTCCGCAAGCCTCCCCCGTCGCGACGGGGGAGGGGGACCATGCGCAGCATGGTGGAAGGGGCGCTTTGGGCGAGATGGGCTTTCTATCGTCGGCAATGCGTATGAGCAACGAGTGCCCCTATCGCCTCGCGTTGC